>PAQI01000010.1 GCA_002709235.1 Hirschia sp. | reverse complement strand
AGGATGCTGGGCCTCGCCTGCCGGAATGAAGGCCGCGCCAGGTGCCTCTGAGACACCACGAGATTTGGTTGATTTGCTCATGGCGGTGAATATGGGGTGAAACGGGAACGGTTGGAAGGGTTATCTGGCGGTTAGTTTCGCGCATTGCCAGCGCAAGCGAATGTAGGGCGGGTTGAAGCCGAAGGCTGATACCCGTCGTGGTGCGGGTGGCGAAATGGCGGGTATCGCGTTCGCTCAACCCGCCCTACGGGACTCACACAACTACTTCAAACATTCCGCAGCCTCGATATCAAATTCAGAGGTCGAGCTATAACGCAGTACAAAACTTACGATATTTGAATAGTGCATGACATCATCATAACCTTCGATATTGCAAGCAGTTCTCATATTCACAAAATCATAGGGAACCCGAACCTCGATATGATCACCTACAGCGGGGGTACGATCATATTCCCAACTTGTTTTGATGCTGGCCTCACTCAATATCGGATAGTTGAAAGCATCCGAACTGAATTTCCAGATCTTCCTGATATCTGAATTCTGGAAATATAATTCAACCCTACTCAAATAACTAAGGTAATCACCGTTACCCTTGTCAATAATATTTGATTCAATTCTAAAACATGCCGAATTGCTTTTATTTGCCCCCAACGAGCAAGCCTCCACAAATCCAAAATCTCTATAGCGTGAGTGTGAAACGGATACTATATATGGGCTATCTTCCACTGCAACTTGATTTGCGGCACAAGAAGCCACCATCATCATTGCCAGACATTTTATTTGTTTCACCGTCGCTTGCATAATCCGCCCCTTTAGATTTGGTAGCACCGTAGGGCGGGTTGAGCGCTAGCGATACCCGCCGTCTTGCCGCCTGCGCCATGGCGGGGGTCGGCTTTGCCTCGACCCGCCCTACATTGAACCGGCCTACTCATCTTCGATCTCTGGCGGTGGCTTCCAATCTGCCGGAACAACGTATGGCTTTGCAACCTCCTGCTTCCAGCGGTGCCATGTTGAATAGGGCCAGTCATCCGGGCTGGCGACGAGTCCATGCTTCACCGGGTTGAAGTGGATATAATCGACATATGCGCCCATATCAGTATCGTCGCGAACGGCGTGCTCCCAATAGCGCTTTTGCCAGATTCCCCGCTGGCCCTTACGGTCGTTTGACTTGAAAGCAGTCGGCAATCGGCGCGTAAAACCCGTCTTGAGGAGACGAACGCGCGTGGAATAGTCGCCATCGCCGTCGGGCAATGTGAGGACAACATGCAGATGGTTGGGCAGGACCACTGCCGCGATGGTCTGAAAAGGTCTGGAATGTTGAACGTGATTCCATGAAGCCCGCAGATCCGCGATGCGATCGACGAGCAAACGGCTCCTGCGGTTCTGCAAGTTCAGAGTGAAGAAAAACGTTCCGCGGGGAATATATAGGCGTCGATATTTAGGCATTGTATCCCCCCACTCACCACGCGGAAAGATTATGGCGGGTATCGCTAACGCTCAACCCGCCCTACTGCACCTCTTTTTGCACGAAAAGCGAAAACCACCGTGACTGGCATTTGGCGTTTTATCTGGACCCCAGCTTTCGCTTGGGAGGCGGATAAGTTTGAAAGGCGGGACGGCCCCACCCCCGCCCTTAATTGATCAGGACGTGTTCGCGGATGATGGGGGTGAGGCGCAGGGCGCCGTCTTCGCTGAGGTGGTCGCCGTCGCGGTAGAGGGCCTTGCCATTGTCGAAGAGCGGGCAATGGTCCTCTATGCAATGCGCGGCCAGGACGGGTCTGTATTCCAGATTGTCATGCCTGTGCGCCAGATCCACGAGGATCGGCTCGTATTTGGCGCGCTGGCGCTCTGCATCATCGCGGTGGATTCCGGCGTCCAGATAGTGCTTGTCGCTGGAGAACATGGCGTTCCTGACATGCCTTTCCGGGTCCATCTCATGACCTGATGGCACATCGTCAAGAATGATGAAGCGACGATCCGGGAAGGTCTGGGCCAATCGCGACAGTCCGTTCTTCATGGCTGTAGCATTATAGCGGGTCCGCGTGCCGTCATAATGTTCATCGCGGAAAGTGTGGCCGCCGCCGCGGAATGAATAGCCGGTCGCCTGATATTCCCAGAACCCCGTGAGGTAGACAGTCTCCACGGATGGATGCGCCTCAAGGAAGATGACCAGCGCCCTCGCCTGTGCGCCCCAGTCCGGGTCGCCCTGTTTTTCCACGCCGAGCAAGGGCCGGAAACCGGAATTGGTGTATTGATAGCCTGAGAGGTTGAGTTCTTCTGCCGCCGTGAAGATGGCAGGGCTCAGCGCATCTGCGTGACTGTCTCCGACCAGGATGAAGCTGGGGTCGACGCCTTCTGCGCCGCGAATACACAGATCCTTACGGATGGCGCGTTCGGGTGTTATGAAATGGCACGCATTGCGCAATGCGTAATATTTGCTTTCCTTGTCGATCAGGGCCAGAAATTCTCCCGGTACGCGCTCGGGCATGCCATCGGTCTTGCCCAGTCCCACGCCAACACCACAAATGACTGCCATTGCGGCTGCGCCTGATGCGAAGATGGGTGTGCGGCCGATACGGCGCTTGTCGCGGAAAGGCTGCTCGACAAAGATCAGTGATATATAGGCCAATAGGAAGGCTGTCCCTACACAGGCCAGCTTGAGCGGCAGGGTCAGCGGTTCGACATGTGCGTAATGTGCAAACACGATTACCGGCCAGTGCCAGAGATAGAAGGAATAGGACAGCTTGCCGACGAACACCATTGGCGGAAGGCTGAGTGCCGTTCTGACCGGGTTCTTGCGATAGGTTCCCGCTGCAATGATGGCTACGGTCCCCAGAACGGGTGCAAGCGCAGCCGTGCCCGGAAAGGGTGTCTCAACGCCGAACCAGAAGATCGACCAGATGATTGCCGCCATTCCGCCCAGGCCAAGAAGATGTGCGACGAGCGAATTCTTCAAGATTGCATCGAGCCAACCCTGACGCATGGCGATCGCCAGCATCGAGCCCGCCAATAGTTCCCAGGCGCGAAAATGCGGAAGGTAGAATGCGGCTTCAGGGTCCAGAATCAAGGCCCGCTGGGCAAAGTAGAAGGAAACGCCATACAGGATTGCCAGCACGGCGAACAATGCTGCGGGGCGCATCAGCTTGTAGAGCACCCAGAGCAGGATCGGGAAAACAATGTAATACTGCTCTTCCACTGCCAGTGACCAGGTGTGCAGCAGGGGTTGCATCTCGGCTTCGACGGCGAAATATCCGGTTGTTGAATAGAACCACAAATTCGAGAAGAAGGCTGTGGCCGCGAACGCGCTCTTGCCGAAACTTTCCAGATGATGCGGGAGCAACATGGCGGTGGCGACGATCGCCGTGACGGCCATCATGGCAAACAGGGCCGGAAAGATCCGGCGCACGCGGCGCTCGTAGAAATTTATGATGGAATAGCGGTCTTCATTGATCTCACCCCATGTGATGGCAGTGATCAGGAAACCGGAAATCACGAAGAAGATGTCGACCCCGACAAAGCCCCCAGTCATCCCCAGACCGACGTGAAAAAGTACGACCGGGACAACCGCGACTGTCCGCAACCCGTCGATATCGGGCCGATATTTCATGTCTCAATCCCTCAGGTCCAATTGCGCGATCCCGTCACACATTATTCGTCCTAGTCCTGCAGAAGCTCCCAAAGGGCTGACCTGAAGACATCTGTCCTTTCAGGATCCAGCAATTCCGATGCCCATCGAGAAATTTTTATTGAAGTCAAATAGAACCGGCGCTTTTACTTGCAGAAGGCGAGAATTTTTCGAGAGACTAGCGGCTAAGGCGATTTCGCTATTGCCGTATTCAGGAAAAACGGGACGCATTGAGGAACCAAGCGTGCCATTCCAGAACATTCAGGCGCGTTACAAGCCGATCAATCCCGATGATCAGAGCGAGAATGGCGCGGGAACAGCAACACTACCAATAATTAATATAGCTCACTAAATGGCATTTTCTGGTGGTATGCTCGAGCATATATGGCCATGCATTCCTCGGCTCGCCTTGATTCATAGACGATTATTGCAAGCCACCTAACTGACTGTGTCTCAAGATTGATTTTGGTTAACAAGGTCTGCAGCAAAACCATCCAATTTGTAATTTTCGAAGTGTTTACTGTTAACTGCTTCAAATTTCATCATCCAGACGAATGCCTTGAACCGGAGGATGATGACTATGGCTGGAAAGACCCCGAGTTGGGGCCGTGAGATCGGCTATCAATCCAAGATCAAGACGCACAATCCGAACATTCCCCTCGGCGCGCACGGCCTGTCCGGTGCCAAGGCTGAAGGAAAACTGTCATTCAACCGAGAAAAGACCAAGAAGGTCGCCAAGGAAGACGCGCGGGACGGCATCCCCGTCTCCACGGCCTCAACCTTTGATCAATGGTCTGAGCGCGAACAACAGATCGCCGCAGAAGCCGAAGACATGCGCCGCGGCCTGACATCATGGTTCGCCGCGTCCTCTGCTTCCGTGCGCAATTTCATTCAGGACTGCACACCTGCGGAAATCGACCCTGATATCCTGCGCGAAAGCATCAAGGCGGAAGAAAACGAGATCCGCTCCTATGAGATCGACGACGTGCAGGATGCCCGGGCCGAACATGAGGCCACTGTCGTCGAGCTGGCAGCGTTCAAGGACACGCATGGCGACCAGATCGGCAAGCGTACGCCCGATATCAAGAAGAGCATCGAGCAGGCCATTGCGATCCTGCTATTCGTGATGATCATCGAAGGATGTTTCAACGCCCTGCTGTTCAAGGATGCCCAATCAAACGGCCTGCTGGGCGGCTTGCTTGTCGCATTCGGTGTGTCTGCGGTGAATGTAGGCTGTGGCGTGATCGCTGGCTTCTTTGGCCTGCGCTATCTCAACCACCCACAGATACCGTTCAAGGTTCTGGGTGGGATCACGGCGGGGCTGTTCATCAGTTTCGGCCTGTTCCTGAACCTGTTTGTCGCTCATTTTCGTGACACGGTTGAACGAGAGCTGCACGCGCGCATGGAGAATGGCTCCCTGGCTGGATTCTCGATGTTTGACATCGCTCCGGGCAGTGTGATCGGCGGCATGTTCCCCAATCTGGTCGGGTTGGATTCCATGGTCGCTTTCGGCCTGCTTTTCATGGGGCTGGCGATCTTCGCGGTGGCCGTGTTTGAAGGCTATGACAAGATTTCCGACCGCTATCCCGGCTATGGCCGCGTATGGCGCAAGGAGCGTCAGGCCTATGAGAAACGCCAGGAAGTGCGCCTGTCCATCCGTGAGGAACTGGCGGAATACTATACCTCCAGCCGCTCATGGTTCGACAGTCAGGTGAACCGCCACGCAGAGGCCAAGCGCGAAATCGAGAAAGCCATCAACTGGCTGGATGTGCGCCGCGAAGAAGCCCAATCCACGGCTGCCAAGGTCGGTGATCAGGAACGCGTGCTGAAGGTTTCCTACCGCCAGGCACATCGCCGCGAGCGCAACATGTTTCGTGAGGAACTGGGCGAAAACGCTGAAGTGCCCGCCTATTTCGACGAGATTGTCACCGCCAACCTGCCCCAGTTCGACTATACGCGTGAACGCGAACAGGCTGACAAGGCGATCCAGACGCTTGATCTCAACATGAAGGCGCTGACGATCACACGCCAATGGCTCGATACCCACATCCAGACTGTCCAGAAGGGCCTGGCCAGCGTGGAAAAAAAAGTCGAGCAGATTCTGGATGAATCCCGTGGGGGGCAAAAGGGGGGACAAAAGCTGGGTGACAGTACAAACGCCCGTCCCACAAAGGCGCTCAACACGCCTCCACCGCGCAAGACAGCGCAAGCTTGAGGTAGCCACACATGGCCCGCAAACGCGAAAAATCCAAGGCATTCTGGCGCTGGTCGATTGTCGCGATGCTCGGCGCAGTTTTCGGATTGTTTGCCGTCGTCGCGCTGAACATGCCACCCGCCACAGATCCGCAAACGGCGTGCCGTACCGATCACCGCGACCCAGCGCATACGGTCCTGTTGATCGACCAGTCAGATCCGTTCAGCACCAATGATTTTGGGTGGGTTGAAGCGTTTATCGACCAGGAAGCGCGTCAATTGCCCAAATATGGGCGTCTGACGGTGATGACGCCAAATGTGAAGAACCCTTATGATCCCCAGCAGGTCTTTTCGCAGTGTTCAACAGGATCAGCCGACGCTGCCAATCCGTTCTTCGAGAACCCACGCATGGTGGAGGACAATTGGCGTATGCAGTTTCGTGATCCGCTGAACGCAGCTGTGCGCACGGTGCTGGAAGATCAGGTTGCGCCCTCCTCCCCACTGGCCGAGGCCATTCACTCGATCTTCGACCGGGCTGATTTCAGCCCTCCGGGTGACAAGCGCCGCGTGGTGATCATCTCGGATCTGATCCAGAATTCGGAGAACTTCAATTTCTACCGCATGGGAGCCGATTTCGAGACATTCTCGACATCCCGGCTGGCTCAGGATGTACGCGACACTGGAGGTGCGCAAGTCGTCGCCCGCATCGTGCCGCGCCAGAGCTATGACCTGCCCATGAGTGATGTGAAGGCATTCTGGTCGAGCTATTTCTCAACGGCGAATGCTGACTTTTCATCCGTGAACTGATCAGCCATTTCCGATGCGTTTCTTCAGCGGAACAACACAATGTGCAAGTGTTTCACCGACAGCTGTCCGCGCGTTCTTCCTGGGCAGCTCGCTGGCAGGAATGGCGCGTGAGAACAGGAAGCCCTGAAATTCGGAGCAGCCCTCTTCGCGCAGCATGTTCATCTGGACATCATTTTCGACGCCTTCTGCCGTGGTGCGCATGTTCAGTTCGCGTGCAAGGCTCATAACGGCCTTGATGATGGCGCGGCAATCCTGACGCTCTTCCATTTCGCCAACAAAACACTTGTCGATCTTGATCTTGTCGAACGGGAATGCGCGCAGATAGTTCAATGACGAGAACCCTGTGCCGAAGTCGTCCAAGGCGATCTTGGCCCCGAGGTCACGCAATGTGTGCAGCGTTTTCAGGTTCACTTCGGTTTCTTCAAGCAGGACGCTTTCGGTGATCTCGAATTCTACCCGCGCCGGGTTCAGGCTCGACGCCCCCAGAGCCGAAACAACGGTCGAAATGAGGGATGGATTGGTCATCTGAATGGGCGACAAATTGATGGCCACAGTGACATGGTCTGGCCAGGTTGCAGCTTCTGCGATCGCCGTACGGATGACCCATTCGCCCAATGGTATGATCAGTCCTGTGGTCTCAGCGATTTCGATGAACTCGCTGGGCATGATGACTTCGCCATTTGGACGCCGCCAGCGCAACAGGCTTTCATAGCCCTTGGTTTCCATCGTCTTGACATCGATGAGTGGCTGGAAGTGCAATTCCAGCTCGTTGCTGCGGAGTGCGGCACGCAGTTCCTGTTCGATCTGCGACCGGCGCCGGGCTTCCTCATCCATTGTCGGTTCGAAGAAACGCGAACAGCCGCGACCGGATTTCTTGGCAGAATAAAGCGCCAGATCGGCATGTTTGAGCAAGGTGGCCGCGTCATCGCCATCCAAGGGTGCGATTGCCGAACCAATACTGCCCGTGGCGAGAAGGCGATTGGCCTTCAACTGGATCGGTTCCAGCAAGGCATCACAGATGAAGTCAGCCATGAGGTATGCGTCCTCATGCGATTCAAGCTTGCGTTGCAGGACCACAAACTCGTCTCCACCCTGCCGACCGATCAGATCGTTCGCGGTGATGCAGGCATTCACCCGGCGTGCAACGGTTTTCAGGAGTTCATCACCTGCTGGGTGGCCGTGCACATCATTGACCCCCTTGAAGTCATCAAGGTCGATACAGTGAAGGGCAAATTCCTCACCATTCGATTTGAGTTGATCGACGGCTTTCTCCAGCTCACTGGCAAAGTGTGCGCGGTTTGCAACGCCTGTGAGCGCATCGAAATGTGCCATATAGGCGACGCGCGCTTCTGCATCGCGTTCCTGGGTGACATCGCTGCAGACACCGCGATAGCCGGCAAACTCTCCATGCTCTTCACGTGGACGCGCGCTGATCGACCACCAATGTGTTTCGCCTGCGATGCGCACGGGGACTATGGCATCACGGAAGCTGCGTTCATTGGACATCAGTTCTTCAAGGCGTTCGGCAGACTCACCTTCGAAAAAATCCAGAAAGCTGGCACCTTCCACGACTTCGCGTGGGCGGCAGACAGCTTCCGCAAACCGCATGGAGACGCGGCTCAACTGACCTTGCGCATTTACCTCCCAGAGCCAGTCTGCGGAATGGGTTTCGAAGTCATGCAACAGGAGGCTGATGACTTCTCCGGATTCTTCCAGATTCTTGTAGTTCAGCACCTGCTCGACAAAGCGACCGAAATTCCAGGCCACTGCCCGCTGAAGGATCAGTGTGAACGCTGCCAGGACCGGTGCCGTCCAGTAGAAAACAGGATCGCTGACAGCCAATAGCGCCAGAAAATAACCCGAGCTGATACCGATGAGATAAATCATCGACGCATGCGGGGCGATGGAGAGCGCAAACGCGCCGAAACACATCAATCCGATGAGCAAGCCACCGACAATCGCCATGTTCAAGGAGTTCTGGTCGAACACCAGAAAAGCGATCAACAGGCCCCAGATCACCCCCGAAATTCCAGCGTGAAACGATATGCGTTTCAGGATTCCCGATGCTTCGGAATATTTCAACGCGATGGGCTTTTGCTGATGGCCCATCCAGAGACGGACAAGCAGGAAAGCCTTGACGAACAGAGCGTAACAGAAAGCAAAATATACCGGCCAGAACACACCGCCCCAGTTCAGGACCGTCAATGTCAGCGATATGATCACCATTGCCAGCGTCACCGCCGGAATCATCGCAATATACGCGTGAACCTGCTCCAACCGGACCAGATCTTCACGGTCATGCGGCACCGTGACGCCACCCAGAAAAAATTTCCTGATGTCGAAGTCCAACATCCACTCACCCAGCCCTCGCCAGCGTCCTACCGGCCACACCAGCGAAACCTGTCACAGATGTCTGCAGATAGCGTGAAGTCTGATCTTGAATTTGCGCGTTCTTGTTAACTATGCCGGGCTGGAACCCGCCGCTTCAAGGTGCCGTCTCGAACAGCTTGCTTATGGCATCAAGGTCCGTCTGCGTCGTGTTCCAGCTGCAGACAAAGCGATATCCACCAAAGGGCCAGGAACAAAACCCCACCCCGGCATTATGCAAAATATTCGCTGTCTTATCTGGCAGTTCGATGAAAATCTCATTGCCCTCGACCGGGTGGCGCAAGCACCCTTCTCCCTTGTTTATGAGTATCTGGGCCAGTTGCGCGGCATGCTCATTGGCGATCTGCGCCAATCGCCTCCACAAACCGCCATCAAGCATGGCTGACATCTGTGCTGCCAAATAGCGCTGTTTGGGAGGCATGTGCCCACCCCGTTTGGCATTAACCAGCAGGCTCGAAAAACGATCTTTCATGTCACCAAATAGAATAATGGCCTCACATCCCATCGCACCCGTCTTGGTCATGCCGAATGTCAGAACATCGACCCCTGCACGCCAGCTTGCATCTGCGGGACTGTCACCTGTGTGCGCAAGCGCGTTGACCAGACGTGCACCATCCAGATGAACGCGCAATCGCCGATCGGATGCGACCCGGCCAAGATCCGCTATCTGCTGTGCCTGATAGGATGTGCCGCATTCCGTCAGATTGGTCAGGGACAGAACAGTTGACGGGGTTTCATGTACATGGCTCGGATTTTCCCTATCCAGCTGGTTCAGCAGCTTGTCTGGCGTGATCTGGCCATTGGTGCCATCGAGCAGTCTCAATTTGGCACCAGCGGTGAAAAATTCAGGTGCCCCGCGCTCATCGCAATGAATGTGGGCTTCCCGATGGCAGAGAATGGCTTCATCCGGCTTGCACATGACGCTGAGTGCCAGGGCGTTCGCAGCCGTTCCTGAAGACACGAACCAGACTTCAAGATCAGTCTCGAACAATTCACACAGGGCGTTGCGTGCCGCCAAGGTCCAGGGATCTGAACCATAGCTGGATGCAGACCCCGTATTTGCCTCCATCAAGGCTTCAAGCACGGACGGATGGGCTGGCGCAGCGGTATCAGAGAGAAAGTTCATCCGCCTTCAATTACGTGTCACTCGCGAATTGGCAATGATGATTCGCCAGAAGCGATATATCGACTTGTTTGCTCATGATTACGCTGGTTAAGTTTTCCACAGGACTGATGGGGCAATGACATATGGCCGATGGAGGACGCGCGTTCAGCGTCGATCCAGTAAGACAAGACGTTGACACTGTGCAGGCTGATGTCGCGCGTGCACACAGACTTTTCAATGCGAGCCGATTGCTGGCTGAAACCAATGAAGATGCCAGTGCAGCGCATGGGCTGACATCCTCACAAAGGTCAGGCGTTCACGCGGTTCTGGGTGCGCTATGCCTGTTTCTCATGATCTGCCCGCAAGCCGTCGCACTGGCCATGGTGGCCACGACCTCCGCTCTGTTTGCCGTCAATATCAGCTTGCGCCTGATTGCAGCCCTGGCCTCGCTGCTACGTGACGATACACCGCCTGAGCCAAGTCTGGCAGATCATGACCTGCCGCACTTCACCCTGCTCGCGCCTCTATACAAGGAAGCGGAAGTTGCGCGCCAATCTGTCCGCGCGCTGTCAAGGCTGGATTACCCTGCGGAGAAATTGCAGGTGCTCTATCTTGTCGAAGCTGATGATACCGAGACGATCCGCGAATTGTGCCGATGCCGACACCTGCTCGATTTCGATATCATAGCCCTGCCTCATGCACTGCCCCGCACCAAACCGCGTGCGCTCAATTACGGACTGAGCCTCGCGACTGGCGACATCATCTCGGTCTACGACGCCGAGGACCTGCCTGATCCGCAACAATTGCGACATGCAGCGGAAGCGTTTGCATATGGTGATGACACGCTGGCAGTGGTGCAGGCCGAGCTGGCCCCCTATAACCGGGATGCCAGCTGGATCGCTGGCCAGTTCACGCTGGAATACAATATCCAGTTCAAGGTCTGGTTGCCTTTCATCGCGGATCTGGGCTGGCCGCTGAGCCTGGGGGGAACTTCCAATCATTTCGATGCCGCCAAACTGCGCGCGGCTGGCGGATGGGATCCCTATAATGTCACCGAGGACGCAGACCTTGGCTTCCGACTTGCGGCGGGTGGATATTCATCAGCGATGATCCCCTCGGTCACTCTGGAAGAAGCGCCAGTTGAACTGGGCCAATGGCTGAAACAGCGCTCACGCTGGATCAAGGGACATTTGCAGACCTGGCTGGTGATAATGCGTGATCCCCTCACCCAGATGCGCGCCATTGGTGTGAGCCGATTCATTGGTTTGCAACTGACCTTCACGCTGTCGCTAGTGGCGTCATTCCTTCATGGGCCTTTGCTGCTCTGGACGATCTGGCATTGCTTCCATCCCGAGGGGGTGAAAACGCTTATCTATCTGGGATTGTTGTCGGCTGGCTATCTGTCGGCCGCGATGGCTGCTGTCGTCGGATTGCGCGGTCAATTGTGTCGTGACCTGAGCCTGTCTACCCTGTTGACCATGCCGTTTTATTGGCCGCTTCAATCAATTGCTGCAATGAGGGCCTTGTGGGAGATGCGATCAAGACCACATGAATGGGCGAAGACGCGGCACGGGCTCAGCCGACCGCCGGTAAATCTTGAAGGTCTGCACGCAGAATGATCGTCGAAATCGTGCTGAGTATTATCGGCATCGCTCTTGGTGTTGCCGGGTTCCAGTTCTGTAGCTGGAAGGCCGGAAAGCCCAATGACACACCCGAACCGCGAATGGTGCCGTGGCGATTATTGTCGTTCATTCCGGTCGTCTTCAGCCTGCTGATCGTGGCCCATCTGATGAACCTGGCAGGTTTTGAGACCGGACCGGGCAAGAGCCCTTTTCGCTTCTGAAACTGTGATCTAGGCGGTTTTGTCATCTTTGCGTGCTGAGGCTTGCTGCGGCGTGTCGAAAATGGCGTCGCGGGCAATGGATCGCGGTTTTGACCAGAACTGGCGATGCGCCAATGCGCCGATCACCATTGTCGTGACAAATGCAAACGCCAACGCACCGACAAACCAGGCGAGTACCGGAATGGTCATGAAGAACGAGCGCAAGCCATAATTGAACTGTTTGGATGCAGAGATGTTCATCTCGGCCGCGACGAGCGCCTTTTCTTCAGCTTCCGGCTCTCCGGCCTCTGGCGACGCGGCCATCATGATCGCCGCATAATTGAACAATCGGTAGGACCAGCCGAACTTGAAGAACGCATAGGCGAACAGCCCCATGAGCACGAGCACTTTGAGATAGAAACTTTCAGTATTCACCGTCAGATGAACGGCAGATGTTTCCATCGCCCGGATCAGTTCGTCCGAGGCCGAGATCAGACCAAAGCCCGCACCAATTCCCAGCAATGCGGTGGATGCGAAAAAGCTGGTTGAATTCTGAAGGCCGGAAATGATGTTGCCATCAAGTATCCTGACAGGACGCCGCGCCATTGCCAGCATCCAGCGACGACGCTCCTCATGCATTGCGTATGACAAGGTCAGCTTGGACCAGCGACTGTCATCAGTGCTCCAGGCATATAGCCGCCATGTGATGAGAAACCATGCAAGCGCGGCGATGTCGTAATGAGTCATGCAATGCCACTTAAAATTCAACGGCGGACCAGGGTGCGACGCTCTGCCCCCCAGGGAGAGCGCCGCACAGTCCATGAAGGTCAGCCCCCCATGGACAAGCTTTGTCCGGGCCCGCTCGTTTAATCTCAATGTGGTTAACTGTCAGCCCCAAAACGCAAAAAGAAGGCGGCGAGCATAATACCCGCCGCCTTCATGGTCATTTTGCCTGAACGATTGTTCAGTGCTGTTGCAATCAGATGATGTACCAGTCGTCGTTCTGGCTTCCACCCAGATCGAAATCCATGCCTTCTGCGCTGAAAATGTCAGCCATCGGCGTGAACGTCATTGCGCCCCCACCGCCCAGATCGGGCGATTCAGCGACCTGAGTCTTCGGCACGAATACCGGAAGCGTGTCGAACGCATTGGTGTTGGTCAGCAGGAACCCATCGGTTCCGGCCCCTCCCATATAGGCAAACTCACCATGTCCACCATCAGAAGATGACGTCGATTCTGATTGCTCGGCGCTCTCTGACGTGGGTTCTGCCACTCTTGCAAATGACTGCATGGACGAGGTGGAGGAACCCGGCGTGAGGTAGTCGACAACAGAGTCAGCGAGATCTTCTGCGATATCGCCATATCCGGCGACGGAGAAGTGAATGTCACCAAACTGCTCAACACCGTCAGTGCTTGCACCGAAATAGACATTGTCCAGTTCTGCAATCAGTTCCTGCTGGGCCTGCCGAACCAGTTCAAGGGCACCGACGGGACCATCGGAATAGAAGCCTGAACCTTCCGGGAAATCACCGATTTCCTGGATGAAGATCGGAACATCCTCGCCATAGATCGACCAGAAATATTCAAACACCTTGGTCGTGGCTGTCTTGAGGTCCGCAATCACCTGCTCGGCATTACCGCTGGCGCTGGTCATGGCGCGGGCATCATCTTCACCCTGAGACCAGATGATACCATCGATATCCTTACCGGCTCCGAGCGTCGCATTGATCGTGTTGATCGCTGCGATCAGCTCAGGACCTGGCTGGTCCGTGGCCAGGTTCCACCAATAGCTGTCAGGGTCTGCATTTTCGTTCGACCCGGAACCACCCTTGGCCGCTTCGATTGCAGTTGTGTTGTAGCCTGTCAGGTTTGTGATGGTCTGCTCGAAGACATCAGCCCCCAGATCACCCGTGCTGTTGTCGCCGCTCGCACGGTAGAAGTGGCGTTCTGCATTCGATTGACCGGCAAAGACGAAGTAGTCGACATCGGTAGAGATCAGACCAGGGACTTGCTGTGCCTGGATGTTGATCTTGTCGATGCGCGCCATTTCGCCATTGTCGTTGCGTGTACCGCTGACGGTCACGACATCGCCTGGGTCCAGATCGACAAGGATGGAGCGTTCTGTTGGTGTACCGGTGGCGTTGGAGCCGCCTGTACCATTCCAGCTATCCACCGCAACACCGTTGACGAGCAATGACCAGCTGGCCTCACCGTCGCTTTCATCCAGATAGGTGACGGTGATGTCATAGGCACCTGAATTACCCGTAAAAGCACCCGAAGCCGTGGCCGTTTCACCAATATTGGCCAGGTTCAGGATACCTGCACCATTTGTGTAATTGGTCTTGTTTTCTGTCTGGTAACCACCGGACAATTCCAGCACTTCCGCTTGCGTTGTTCCCACCCCGATATCGACTGAAGAGGTCGGCGTTGGCGTCGGTGTGGGAGTTGGCGTCGGGGTTGGAGTTGGTGTTGGGGTGGTATCCAGAGGTGTGAAGGTCACGGTGTCGAGACGCACCCACTCATCAGCGTTCTGGCTACCCACGATTTCAACGAGATCTCCCGTCGACAGCGCCAGTCCGGAGACCGTGAAGTCGAGCAGGTTTCCAGAGCTCATGCCGCCGGAACTGGTGTTTCCATCCAAGTTGATGGTCGCGGCGGTAGAACCGTTCACACGGATCAACACTGTAGAATTGCCATCGCTCTCATCGAACGCCGCCAATGTCAGGTCATAATCGCCATCTGCACCTGCGAAGGTGTAGCTGAGCGTGCCTGTGGTTGCGCCGGAATTCAGCAGCGAGGCCACTTGATTGCCCGATGCAGGGTTCGAGTTTTCCACGATGAAACCAGAAGCAATAATGTCTTCGGCTTCCAGCACGATCGGGCCGGTCGTCACGACAGGATCCGTTGCGCTCACCGTGAAGGTGACGGGCGAACTGTTGTCCGAACCGTCATTGGCCGTGATGGTAATCGTGTAGGTACCCGCGGACGAAGGATCAAGCGTCAGATTGGAGCCGTTCAGCGTGGCAATGGATGCGCCTGAACCGGAGAGCGAATAGGTCAGGTCATCATTGTCCAGATCACTGAACTGAGCATCCAGATCGATCACGACCGGCGAGCCCACAACCGCATCCACATCATCAATGTCACCTTCTGGAGGTGTATTGGTGGGAGTTGGGGTTGGTGTCGGCGTGGTTTCGCCAACCGGTGTGAAGGTCAGCTTGTCGACGCGGGCCCATTCAGCGTTGTTACGGGAACCCGTGATCTCGATGACGTCGCCGTTCTGGATCTCCAGGCCTTCCACCGTGTAGGTGATCAGGCTGGCTGCGCTGGCCGCGTTGGAACCCGTGTCGGCGTTCATGACGATCGTTGCCACAAGCACACCATCGACGCGGATTTCCAGAGGAGACTGACCATCCGCTTCGTCGAAGACTGCAAGGTCAAGGTCGAACGTGCCATTTCCGCCCGTCCAGGTGTAAGACATGGTTCCGGTTGTTGGCGAACCTTCAACCGAGCCATTGAACAGGCCGGCATATTCGCCGCCCGAGGCTGCTGCATGGGTTTCGATGACATAGCCATTGAGCACCATGTCTTCAGCTTCGATCGAGATTGCCTCGCCGGTTGGCGTTGGAGTCGGCGTAGGTGTTGGCGTGGGGGTTGGAGTTGGTGTCGACAGTTCGCCGGTAGGAGCGAAGGCCAGCTTGTCGATGCGGACCTCCTCGAAATTGTCCTTGGTACCGACGAGCTCAACCACGTCACCTGCGCGCAGTTCCAGACCTGGGATCTCGAACTGTTTGAGCGTGCCGCTGGTCATATAGCCAGCTGACGTTGCCCCATCCATGTCGACGGTTGCGACCAGTTCGTCATTGACCAGAATGTCGATAGTGGCTGCACCATCATTCTCGTCAAAGGCGGAAAGGGTCAGTGTGTAGACGGCATCGCCACCAGCAAATGTGTAAGCCAGCGTGCCTTGTGTTGCGCCACTATTGTACAGGGACGCAACCTTGCCATCTGATGCCAGACCGGTGTTCTCCACGATGAAACCGCTGGAGATGATGGATTCTGCTTCAACCTCGAAAGGCTCAGGAAGAGGCGTCGGTGTGGGGGTCGGCGTTGGCGTCGGCGTGGGTGTCGGTGTCGGAGTTGGTGAACCGGCGACACCTTCGAACGTGACCGTATCGATGCGCACCCATTCGCCTGAGTTTTGATGTCCGATCAGCTCGACAACATCCCCTGCTTCAAGTTCGAGGCCGGAAACGGTGAAGTCGAGCAGGTTGGAGGATTTCAGACCACCGGAGGAAGTGTTGTTGTCCATCGAAATGGTGTCGATCAGCACGCCATTCACACGAACATCGATTGTTGCAGCGCCGTCATTTTCATCAAATGCGGCCACTGTCAGGTCATAGGTGCCTGCGCTACCTGCAAAGGTGTGAGACAGCGTTCCGGTTGTTCCACCGGAATTCAGCAGGGATGCAACCTGGCCTTCGGAGGCCACTGATGTGTTCTCGATCACGAAGCCATTGGAGATCATGTCCTCTGCTTCGAGGATGATCGGGCCGCTGGTCGGCGTGGGCGACGTCGCAGATACTGTAAAGGTCACAGGCGCGCTGTCGTCGGTGCCGTCATTGGCAGTGATGGTCAGCGTGTAATTGCCTGCTGCCGAAGGATCAATGGTCAGTGTCGAGCCGTTCAAGGTTGCGACAGATGCGCCGGAGCCGGACAGGACATATGTCAGTGCATCATCGTCCAGATCGCTGAACTGGCTGTCCAGATCAATGGTGACCGGTGTACCGACAACAGCGTTGACGTCATTGATGTCGCCTTCTGGCGGCGTGTTTGTCGGCGTTGGCGTCGGTGTAGGGGTTGGCGTGGGAGTCGGTGTGCCGGTGTCGACAGGGTTGAATGTCAACTGGTCCACGCGCGCCCATTCGGCGTTCTCGCGGTTACCTGTGATTTCAACAACATCACCGGATGTGAGCGAAAGTCCCTCGACCGTGTAGGAGATCAGGTTGTTGGCGTTATAGCCGTTCACATTCGTGTTGGTGTCCATCGTGACCGTGTCGATCAGGACGCCATTCACGCGGACTTCCAATGTGGAATTGCCGTCGGCTTCATCAAAGACATCCAGGACGAGTTCGTAAGTGCCGGTGTCACCTGTCCAGGTGTGGCTCAACTTGCCGGAACTGGCCGAGTTGGCGACCGTGCCGTTGAAGAGCGAGGCAAATTCACCACCCGCAGCCGCATTGTGTGTTTCAACCACATAACCAGCGCCGCTGATGATGTCTTCAGCCTGCACAACAACCGGTTCGCCTGTCGGTGTAGGCGCTGGGGTCGGTGTAGGCGTAGGCGTGGGAGTCGGCGTTGGTGTTGGTGTTGTGGATGCAGACTCGATTGCGATGGAGTCGATGCGTGCCAGTTCGCCATTGTCATTGCGGTGGGTTGCGATTTCAATGGTGTCATTGCCCGTCAGCGTGACAGAAATCGTGCGTTCTACCCTGTCGCCTTCAATGGACGTGCCGCCAGTACCGCTCCAGCTGTCAACGGCAGAGCCATTGATCAGCAGGATGTAGTCAGCTTCTCCATCGCTTTCGTCATAATATGCGACCGTCAGTTCATAGTCACCGGCAGCGCCCGTGAAAGTGCCCTCAATGGTGCCGACGGTCTGGCCGACATCTGCATTTTGAACGCCTTGCCCATTGGCATAGATCGCACTGTTTTCCACCGTGTAACCGCCGGACAAGAGCATGTCCTCGGCTTCATTCAGGCCGATGATCAGATCACCTGCTGCCAGCGCGCTACTGGTCGGCGTCGGACCGCTTGATGCTGTTTCGCTGGATGGTAGTTCTGTTGTTGTCGGTTCGCTGGTCATGATTCCCTCAATGGCGACGAAGTCGAGCTTGTCGATACGTGCCCATTCGCCACTGTCCTGATTGCCTGTTAATTCGATCAAATCGCCTGCCTGCAGCTCCAACCCTTCGGCGGAGTAGACAAGTCTGCTGTTGTTCGACACACCAGCCGAGCTGGTCGGTGCATCGAGTGTAAATGTCGTGATAAGTTCGCCATTGACCCGCACATCAATTGTCGATGCGCCATCGGACTCGTCGAAAACGGTCAGATCAAGATCGTAGATGCCTGCGGTCTGGTCGAATGTGTAGCTAAGCGTGCCGGAGGTGGCAGAATTTGCTGTCGAGCCGTCAAAGAGCGATGCCAGTTTTCCGCCTGATGCCTTGGTGGAGGTTTCCACGACATATCCGGCACCGATAATATCCTCGGCTTCGATTGTGAAACTCGCTGGCTCGGTCATCGTACCAACCGGAGACAGGTTGATCGAGTCCAGACGCGCCAGGTCATCGCCATCCTTGACACCGGAGATCGAGATCTCGTCGCCGGGTGACAATTCGAGCTGGAAAACTTCGCTGGCTGCGCCTGCGGTACCATTGGCTGCCCAGGAGTGAACTGCGCCGCCATTGACCAGCACAACAATATCAGAGGCACCGTTTGCGCCGTCTATATAGTTTATTGTGAACTCATAAGTACCTGCGGCACCATTAAAGATACCTATAGCCTGGCCTGCACTCACATCGCTGAGAGTTTGCACCACGGCACCACCAGATGCCCCGGTTACTGTCTCGACTTCATAGCTTCCCGAGAGCGTAAGCGTCTCAACCTCGGTCAGCCCGGTGCCGATATCAGCGATCTCACTCATGCCAATGTACCTCCACGTACCGCAATGGCTCAATAATCGGAGGACGCGAGTGTTTATTCCCCAACGGGGCGAAACGGTTGCATCCTGTCGGTCCTATCTAGCAATGATCAGACCAGTTCCGCCCTCAAACCCGCATATGGAAAACTGTCTCCAGACCTTTAATGTAAAGAGCACAAGCCTCTTCACTCAGCAGGAGATTTATACGTTATAAACTCAACCTGACGGGAGTATTTGATCGACGTTAAACGCATTTATGGAGAATTAACAATAACCACCCCCATTCCAAATAATTAGCAGTAAATTTTCATCTAAATTACTGAATTATATTATATTTTCATAAACCAACAGGCATTCATTTTCCCTGTTAGGGTTAAGCAATATGCCTAATATTCGCGTCAAAAGGTATATTACCGGAAATACATATTATTTGCACACCATCGAGTTGAATCAGGTAGTAAACAATTCCCTAACATGAGATTTTGGCGTCAATTGTTCAGTATCTTACCTAGGGTGGGGATCTACCATGGCCGACGGCACAATAAGCTCAATTGACGAAGCAACCGGCGTTCTTACTATTGAAGCCGAAGACATTATCACAAATGGATATGTGGTCGCGGACCACGGCTCAGCCTCAGGTGGCTCCTATGCCTCCCTGTTCAATGGCTCAGTCGACGGCTCTCCGACATCCGGAACACTCACCTACACATTTGAAGGTGGCGACGGTGCTTATGATCTGGAGCTTTTTGTCTATGACGAGAACGACGGTGCCTCGCCTCTTGAAGTGCGTATCAATGGCACACTGATCGACACGGTTGTGATGAACACCAACACCGGTGATGGTGGTGTGTCCGCAACGTCCCTGATTTCCTACACACTCAACGACCTGGACCTTGAATTCGGTGACGTGATCACGATCACCGGTTCCAGAGACCTTGCTGAATGGGCGCGCGTCGACAAGCTGACCTTTTCACCGCTGGGTGAAGTCACCCCAACACCAGCTCCTACGCCTACCCCCACACCTTCAGCCGAGCCCCTCGTCATTGAAGCGGAAAGCATCATTGCCAACGGTTTTGTCGTCGAGGCAACTGGCCTGGCATCAGGCGGTGAGGTTGCGTCCCTGCTGAACAGTGGCGGCACTTCCGGCACGCTCAACTACACATTTGGCGGTGGAACAGGTGACTACACACTGACCATTGCAGCCTTTGACGAAAACGATGGCGCAAGCACGCTGAACGTCCTGGTCAATGGCACGCTCGTTCAAACGCTTACAATGGACAACGCAACGGGCTCTGGCGCACTGAAAGCCAGCAACCTGCTCGACTTCACAGTTACCGGCCTAAGCCTGGAAGCTGGCGACCTCGTTCAGATCATGGCGACACAGAACGCCAATGAATGGGTTCGTATCGACACGCTGACATTCACACCTGAAGGTGACACCACACCGGCTCCGACACCGACCAACACCGCACCAGAAGGCGACATTGCTGACGTAAACGCTGTTGTCGGCACGCCCGTCACGCTTGACCTCTCCACGCTCTTCACTGACGCGGATGACGATGCGCTGACATTCTCGATCTCTGGTCCAGGCGCCTCGATTGCTAGCCTTGATGGTTCGACACTGACTCTCGATGCTTCGGCAGCAGGCAGCTTCGACATCACCGTCACGGCAAATGACGGCACGGTCGACAGCGCACCTGTGACCTTTACAGTGTCTGCAACGGCTCCAACCCCTACGGGCGAATCCATTGTTGTGGAAGCTGAAGACCTGGTCCTGAATGGCTATGTGGTAGAAACCAGCGGTGCTGCTTCCGGTGGCGAATATGCCGGACTGTTCACCGGTACGGTTGAAGGTTCGCCAACGACAGGCACCATGACCTACACATTCACAGGCGGTGCAGGCGACTACACGCTCTACCTGGATGTGTTTGACGAATCAGACGGTAACTCGACCCTCGAGGTCCGCGTGAATGGCGTCCTGATCGAAACTGTCTCTATGAATACTGACACGGGTTCGGGCGTTGCCAATGCAGCCAGCCTGATCACCTACTCGGTTGCCGGTCTCTCGCTGGAATCAGGTGACATTGTCGAAATCACGGGTAACCGCGACAACGCAGAATGGGCACGTGTCGATAAGCTCACTTTCACACCTGAAGGTGACACCACCCCGGCTCCAACCCCGACCAACACCGCACCAGAAGGCGACATTGCTGACGTAAACGCTGTTGTCGGTACACCTGTCACACTTGACCTCTCCACGCTCTTCACTGACGCGGACGACGATGCGCTGACATTCTCGATCTCTGGTCCAGGGGCCTCGATTGCTAGCCTTGATGGATCAACGCTTACGGTCGACGCCTTTGCGGCAGGCAGCTATGACATCACTGTCACGGCAAATGACGGCACGGTCGACAGTGCGCCTGTGACCTTCACAGTGTCTGCAACGGCTCCAGTTGCAGGTGGCAGCACGATTGTTGTTGAAGCCGAAGACATCATCGCCAATGGCTTCATTGTCGAGAACTCTTCGCCGGCCTCCGATGGCCAGGTCGCGTCGCTGCTGAACAGTGGCAACACATCCGGCACGCTCGCCTACACATTCGCTGGTGGTGAGGGCACATATGACCTGACGATCGCAGCCTTTGATGAGAATGACGGTGCAAGCTCGTTCGATGTCCTGGTCAATGGCTCGCTGGTCCAGACCATCACGATGAACAATTCGACAAACTCTGGCGGCATGAAAGCCAGCAATCTGCTGGACTTCACCATCGCTGGTCTCAGCCTTGAAGCTGGCGACACGATCCAGATCGCGGCGACGCAAAATGCCGATGAGTGGGTACGTATCGACACGCTGACCTTCACGCCGATTGACGGCACGCCAGGACCAACCAACACGGCACCAACCGGTGACATTGCAGATGTTGACGCGGTCGTCGGCACACCCATCACCATCGATCTGGATGCAGCATTCAGCGACATTGACGGTGACGCCCTCACCTACACGCTTTCTGGTGCAGGTGCAGCCGCTGGTTCCATTGATGGTTCCACACTGACCATCGACCCAGCCGCAGCAGGCGATTTCGCCCTGACCGTGACAGCCAATGACGGCACAGTGGACAGCGCGCCTGTTACCTTCACTGTCTCCGCTACCCTGCCAACACCCGTTGGTGAAACCTTCGAAGTCGAGGCCGAAAGCATCATCGCTGAAGGCTTCATCGTCGAGAACACCGGCCTGGCATCTGAAGGTGCAGTTGCATCGCTGTTCAACAGCGGCGCAACAGAAGGCACGCTGGCTTACACATTTGCTGGTGGCGATGCCGTCTACACGCTGACCCTCTCGGCCTTTGACGAAAATGATGGCGCAGCCTCCATCGACATTTTTGTGAATGACGAACTGGTTGCCACCATCGACATGGATGGAGCCACATCCGCCGGTTACATGACCAGCGGCACGCTCAAGGAGTTTCCGATCCCAGGTCTGGAACTGCGTACGGGTGATGTAATCGAACTGGTTGGTACAAAGAACAACAATGAAGAAGTTCGTATCGACAAGCTGGCTTTCGCCCAGACCGGCGAATTGACCACGCCGACACCAACTCCGACTGGTGAGCCTGTCGTAATCGAAGCTGAAGACCTGGTTCTCGACGGCTATGTCGTCGAAACGAGCGCAGCAGCTTCTGGCGGCGAATATGCTGGCCTGTTCACTGGAACAGTTGAAGGTTCGCCAACGACCGGAACCATGATGTACACATGGGCTGGTGACAACGGCACGTTCGACCTCGATCTTGCAGTCTTCGACGAAGCCGACGGCCAGTCTCCTCTGGAGATCCGCGTCGATGGTGTGCTCGTGGCCACGATCGTCATGAACACAGACACAGGTTCCAATGCTGCAAATGCTGGCAGCCTGATGACCTACACGGTGGAAGGTCTTGAGATCGAGAACGGCGACGTCATCGAGATCACAGGGGCGCGTGACAATGCTGAATGGGCACGTGTCGACAAGCTGACATTCACCCCAGTTGGCGAAACCACGCCACCCAATACGGCCCCAACCGGATCCATTGACGACGTGACTGCTGAACTGGGCACACCGGTCATCATTGACCTGACAACCGTATTCACGGATGTCGACGGTGACGCCCTGACCTTCAGCCTGTCTGGAGCAGGTGCAGCGATTGCTTCAATCGACGGATCAACCCTCACAATCGATCCGTTTGTCGAAGGCAATTTCGAGCTGATCGTGACTGCCAATGATGGCACGGCAGACAGTGCTCCTGTCTCCTTCACCGTCACGGCTGAAGAAGCAAACATTGCTCCGACAGGTGACATTGACGACGTCAACGCCACAATCGGCACGCCGGTTGTGCTGGACCTGTCGACATTGTTCACCGATGCCAATGGTGATGCATTGACGTTCTCGGTATCGGGTGCAGGTGCTGCTATTGCATCCCTGGACGGCTCTACACTGACACTCGACCCACAAACAGCTGGTGACTTTGAACTCACTGTCACAGCGAATGACGGTGAAGACGACAGTGATCCGGTGAGCTTCACGGTCACGGCTGCTCCAGACAATTCAGCTCCGACCGGTGACATTGACGATGTCAACGCCACAATCGGCACGCCGGTTGTTCTCGACCTGCTGACCCTGTTCACGGATGCTGATGGCGACGAAATGACCTTCAGCCTCTCTGGTGGAGGTGCTGCAATTGCGTCACTGGACGGCTCCACGCTGACCATCGACCCGCAGGCAGTCGGCACTTACGGACTGTCCGTCACTGCCAATGATGGTGCTGTGGACAGCGAGCCTGTCATCTTCAACGTCACGGCCAACTTCCCCAACAATGCTCCGGAAACCACGCTTGGTGACCTGACCATGGATCTGGGTGAGCCACTTGTCATCGATCTGAACAACTTCTTCTCTGACGCTGATTCAGATGCTCTCACCTTCTCACTGGGTGGAGCAGATGCAGCTGTCGCAACTCTTGATGGTGCGACACTGACGATTGACCCGGCCAATGCTGGCGATTTCGAACTGACCATTACGGCAACAGATGGCGAAGACTCTGTCGATGCTGACATCACGGTCACAACCCTGCCGCCAAACTCGGCACCACAGGGCTACCTGTTCGATTTCGCGCTGGATCTGAACTCCGAGATTGCCATCAATCTTGACTCAGCCTTCTTCGACATCGATGGCGATGACCTGAGCTTCACCCTGACAGCTGGTCAGGCTGCACTGTTCACAACGCTGGACGGTTCCACGCTGACCATCAACCCGACTGACCCTGACCTCTGGGGTGAGTTCGACATCACGATCACTGCCAATGACGGTGAAGTCGACAGTACACCTGTCACCTTCACGCTCTCCATCCCTGACACCAACCAGGGACCAACGGGCACACCAACCGCAGTGTTGACCAATGGTATCGAAGACACACCAACGGTTGTTTCCGAAGCACAATTGCTTGAGGGACTGACTGACCCGGAAGGTGACGCGATGCAGATCACGTCGATTTCCTCTTCCAATGGCGGTGTCGTTGATAATCGCAATGGAAGCTACACAGTTGTCACCACCCAGAACTTCACAGGTGCACTGACGCTGACCTACACTGTTTCGGATGGAAAATCAGGACTGTTGGAAAATGTGACGCAGACGCTGAACATCACCAATGTCAATGATGCACCGGTCATCGCCGATCTCTCAGGTCTCGACCTGACACTCGACGAAGACGAAACGGTTGAAGCCACTCCGGCGGAAATCCAGGCTTATCTTGGTGCACTGGTTGCTGATGTTGATGGGGACGTCGTTACCGTTTCCCTGACCTTCACATATCCGGTCGAGAGCGGACTGGCAGAAGAAGTCATTGTCGTGAACCCGGCTGAAGACTTCAGCTGGACACCGCCTCAGGACTATAATGGTGACATCACCCTGACGGTCCTGGCTGATGACGGTGAATTGTCGACCACGAAGCAGGCCACGCTCACGGTTCTTCCTGTCAATGATGCACCTGTGGTTGCTGATCTGACTGGCCTTATCCTGCCAACGGAAGAAGATACGCCTGTCGACGCAACGGTTGCTGAAATCAATGCCTATCTGGATGCCTATACGTCTGATGTTGATGGAGACGAGGTCAACCTCACCATAACGCTGACCTATCCGGAAATCTCGGGTATTGCTGACGAGACCATTGTAGTGGATCGCGGCCAGCCATTGAGTTGGACGCCACCAGCAGACTTTACAGGCCCTGTCGCTGCCACGCTGGTCTTCGATGATGGTGCCGGTGAAGCCAATTCTCAGGTCACTCAAGTGGTCACCATTGCGGTTACGCCCGTCAATGATGCACCAACTGCCGTGGACGATGCCTTCACAGTACCTGGCGATGGAACGACCAATGCGTTCAACGTCCTGGCTGACAATGGCAATGGTGTTGATTTCGACATTGATGGCGATGCCATCTCGGTCGTCGCAGCCTCCGGGACCACTGCAAATGGTGGTAGTGTGACAATCGACGAAACGGGTGCAATTTCCTACACCTCGGCTGTCGGCTATTACGGTGAAGACACATTCACTTACACGCTGACCGATGGTGCGGAGACCAGCACGGCTGTTGCGACCTTCACTGTCGAACCGGTTGATGTGTTGCCGATAGCTGTGGATGACGAGTTCTACCTCAGCGCTGGTGGTTCAGTCAGTGGAAATGTACTGGCCGACAATGGCAATGGAGCTGACTTCGACCCTGATGGTGGTACGGTCACCTTCCTCTACCCAAGCCAATGGGTAAGCGAAGGAACGCTGACACTGTCATCGAATGGTGACTTCACCTTCACCGCACCGAACTATGACTTCTCTGCAAACCCGATCACCTTCCAATATGTCATTCAGGATGATGAAGGTGATACAGCTGAAGGGACCGCCGTGTTCTTCTACGAGGCACCAAGCTCCCCGGCCTCGTCGGCGATGTCATCAATCGGGCCAATGGCCAGGTCCAGCTCCGCAGACAGCAGCTCTTCCAGTGACGCAGGTCAGCAAACTGGTGGACCATCTGACTTCCTGCTGGATGCAGCCTTCGGTCAGCGTGCGGATGTCTCCTCCGTGCAGATGATCACCGACCTTGGTCAATCCTTCGCGACGGGCACTGTTATGCCAGTCTTTGAAAGTGACCTTCAGGTTCTGGATGCACTGTATGGCGGTGACGCCGGCGGCATGTTCGCTCACACAGATGACTACTTCCTGACGAGCTAATCGGCTCTTCTGAGTAGACAGCAAAAATACAGGCGCTCACATATGTGAGCGCCTGTTTTCATTTGCAGTCAGATTGTGATGCGACGCGACTAGCTGGGCTTGTCATAGCGAAAGCCGATTTCCAGCGTCACCTGATAATGGCCAACCCGACCATCGACGATGTGGCCGCGCGTGGAACTGACATCGAACCACTCCATGTTGCGAAGCGTCTTGCCAGCTGTCACCAGGGCGTTGTTGATTGCATCCTCCACGGATTTCTCTGATGTACCGACGATTTTGGAGATGGCGTAGACATTGGATGACATGATATTTTCCCTTGTTATTCAGCTATGACAGACCAACGCCCCGCATGCTGTTTTGTTTCAGGAAATTGATCCGTCCGGTGCCATGGCAGGGCTGACAGCTCAGGCAGAAGCCGCAATGACCTCGGCGACCGCTTCAGCGTAACGCGCTGCTTTCTTGGCACCAACGCCGGGAATTGCTGTGAGTGCCTCTTCGCCATGTGGACGTGCGGATGCAATGGCGAGCAATGTCTTGTCGTGGAAGATCACATAGGGTGGAACGCCGGTTTCGCGAGCAGATTCGCGCCGCCATTCACGCAATGCCTCGAACAGCGCCCTGTCGTTTTCAGACAATTCCGCAGCCAGATCAGCGCTGGCGGTCTTTGCGCGTTCACGCTTGCGGACCTTTGACGGGTCTTCGCGCAGTGACACGGTGATATCACCCTGAAACAGGCTGCGCGTGGTGTCCTTTTCCGGCGCGTAAAGGACTGGACGATTGTCGCGATCATCTTCACCCAGCAGGCCATCAAACAGCAATTGATCGATCACTGCGCGCCAGCCCGCAGGTCCCAGCGCTTCGCCGACACCATATGTGGACAGATTGGAAAGATCCTTGTCCATCTGATCCTTGGCCTCGCCGCGCAGATGGTTGACGATCCGACCACGCCCGAAGCGCTGGCCCGTTCGCAGGACGGCAGATACCGCCATCTGCGCAAAGCGGGTCGCGTCATAGCCGTCATCGCGCGGGCGGCGGCAATTGTCACACTCTCCGCAATCGCTGGCCTCTGCCTCACCGAAATAGCGGCGAACCGCTGCACGACGACACGCCATGCCGTCGAGAAAAGAAAAGAGTTGCCGCGTCTTGCGGATCTGGACCTGGCGCACCTCTTCAACCGCATCTGACTGTTCGGCCCAGCGTACCAGTCGGCGCATGTCTGATGGACCATAGAGGCACCAGCCCTCTGCTGGTTCACCATCACGACCACCCCGGCCGACCTCCTGCCAGTAAGCCTCCATGCTCTTGGGTGGATCGGCGTGGATCACAAACCGCACATCCGGTTTGTCGACGCCCATGCCAAACGCCACGGTCGCGACCATCACCAGTCCATCCTCCAGCAAAAAGCGACGCTGGCGCTCTTCTCTCAAGGAAGCCTCGAGCCCGGCGTGATAGGCGAGCGCAGGAATGCCGGCTTTCTCCAGTCCCTCGGCCAGCTTTTCCACGCCATCGCGCGTGCCCGCATATATGACGCCCGGTTGTCCCTTCATGGATTTGACCAGCTGAATCACCCGGTCCGTACCGCGGCCATCCTTGCGTTCTGCGTTCAGAACCAGATTGGGGCGATCAAAACTGGCGACCAGTTCAACTGCATCCGGTAGCTGAAGCTGCTCGCGGATATCCGCGCGCGTTCGCGGGTCTGCTGTCGCAGTCACCGCCATACGCGGAACACCGGGAAATGCATCCCTGAGCCGACCCAGCGCGCGATAGTCTGGCCTGAAGTCATGGCCCCACTGGCTCACACAGTGTGCTTCATCGACGGCAATCAGCGACAGCCTCATTTGCGAGAGCCGCGCGCGCAGGCCGTTTCCCATCAGGCCTTCGGGCGAGACATAGATAAGGTCCATCTCACCATTCGCCGCGGCATCCAGCGCAGCCAGCTTGTCTTCATAAGGCATGGAGCTGTCGAGGCGCTCTGCGCGTACACCGGCCTGTTTCAAGGCATCAACCTGATCGGCCATCAGCGCGATCAATGGTGAGATGACCAACCCCACACCCTCTCTGAGAATGGCCGGAATCTGGTAACACAGCGATTTACCACCGCCCGTCGGCAAGACGGCCAGCACGTCGCGTTCGGCCAATGCGGCTTCGATCACGTCGGCCTGGAGCCCTCGAAAAGCATCATAGCCATACACTTCGCGCAGCAATTTGCGCGCTGCCTCCATGTCAGGAGCAGGTAGAGAAGCGGATGTGGGAGAGATCGACTCAGCTGTCATTGGCCAAGGTTAACGCAATCGGGGCCCGCCTAGCGACCCGGTTTGCGACTTTCCTGCACAGGAATTTCACGCCAAACAGGCTTCGAGCCTCAAATTTATCGATAAACGGAAAATTTTTTTCGCTGCTAACCCTGTGATTTTCCGTGATTTTTCACAAAGCACGCATTTATCGTTTATCGATAGTCTTGACTATTTTATCGAAAAACAACAATTATTCATTGTCTTTCGAGGTCACCCCTACTCGAAAGGGCGCTTTCCCTCAAAGCGCATATCGAGCGGGTGGAACATAAAACTGGAAAAGAAAAAGGAACATAAAATCATGACAACTTTCAAAGCCAACACCGCCCGCATCATCGCTGCAGCTCTTGGTGCAACCGCTCTTCTTGGAGCACCTGCATTTGCTCAGGATGTAAAATCGAACGAATTCAAATTCAGCCGTGAGCAACTCTCCACTTCCGATGGCGCAGAGCAGGTGTTGAAAGACATCGAAGCTGAAGCTCGCCGGGTCTGCTCCAATGGCCATGTTCGTCTGACAGCTACTGAATTTCGTCAGATGAAAGCGTGTACACAGGCCACTGTTGCCAATGCGGTGAACCAGATCGCTTCCCCACAACTGGATGTGGCCATGCAGGAGCGCAATTCAAACGGCTAACACCGCAACAGAACAAGAGGACGCTAGCCCTACCAAGGCCCCTGGTTTCGAGCTCCAGGTAACAATGAGCGCACCTCTTTAGAACGGACCGAATGCAGACCCCCGCATTCGGTCCGTTTGCTGTTCAGCCAGCTATTTCCGACAAGGCGCGGAACATGAGCAAGTGACGACGCGCGACCTGTTCGGCATCATCACCATAGCCACCGCCCAACACACCGACCACCGGAACATGCCGGCTCGCACAAGCTTCAGCCACCATCGCATCGCGAGCTGCCAGGCCAGCATCGGTCAGCTCCAATAGTCCAAGTCGGTCATCGATATGCGGGTCCACGCCGCCATTGTAGAACACGATTTCCGGTGAAACCCGGCTGAAGACCCGGTCGAGTGAATGTTGAAGAATCTCATTATATTCAAGGTCCTGCGTCCCCCGATTCAATCCGACATCAAGGTCGGAAGGTGGCTTGTCGCGCGGCCAGTTGTCTTCGCAATGAATGGAGAATGTGAACACGGCAGACTCATCCGCGAAGATGCGGGCTGTGCCATCGCCCTGATGTACATCGCAATCTATGACCAATACCTGCCGGACCGTGCCTTCATGCAGCAGCACGCGGGCAGCTATGGCGACATCGTTGAAAACACAAAACCCTGCTCCGCCCTCATGGGAGGCGTGGTGCGATCCGCCCGCAGCATTCACTGCGGCCCCATGCTCAAGCGCCAGACGCGCGGCCAGCAAGGTACCCGAAGCTGATGCCCTTGCCCGGTCTGCCACGGCGGGTGTCCATTCAAACCCGATGCGCCTTTGTTGGTCGGTGGTCAGCTTTCCATGTAGCACCGCATCGACATATCCGGGGTCATGGGCCAGCGACAACCAGCTTTCCCTTGCCATGACCGGGCGTATCAATCCTTGTGAACCAACCAGTCCCATCTCGGCAGCCAAAGTCGCCACAAGGGTATATTTGCGCATGGGAAACCGGTGCTTGTCCGGCACAGTTTGGGCGTCATAAAGCGGATGATGGACAATTGGCAGCATTGCCGGGAAATCTAAGGGACAATCTGCATTTAGCCATAGGGAAAATGCTGAACAGCTTTCTCTGCTCTACCCGTCCCCATCCTTGCCATGGGTTCGTTGCAACAGGATTTTGGACAGCATGTTGTTGATGCCCGCTGACTCGGTCGACGGCAAATCCACCTGCCCGATCTTTGCCAACAGCTTTTCCAGTGCCTCCAGCTCTCTGAGGCGCATCAGGGTGGGATTATTCTCCATCTGGCGCGCTGTGCTGGCGAGTGCCTCCAGGGCTGCAGCTTCCTCGCGCCGACGAATGATGTCGGCCTGCTCATGTTTTTCAGCTTCGACCACACGGTAGAGGATCTCTCTCATGTTATCGGGAAGCAGGATTTCGTTGATCTGAACGCTGTCGATCTGGATACCCAGCTCGCTTTCCCGGGCCATCGCCCGCACGACGGCATTCAGCTCTGCGTCCATGGCTTCGCGGCCACCCAGCACATCTTCCAGAGAACGTGCCGCCACGGCCCCCTGAATGGCAGACAGCATGCTCCTGGTGATCCTGCCATCCAGATCGTTGATGTTGAAGGACGCCTTTTGCGGATCCACGACCTTCCATGTCGCACTGAGTGTCATGCTCAATGTGATGTGGTCATGCGTCAACATGCTCTGCGTGGTGACAGCCACCTCACGCTCTCGCATGTCGACAACATGAATCTCCACCGCGCCCTTGTCAGACCAGAAGCCATGACGCCCCGGTGATAAGAGGCGCTTGTACCGTCCATTGACGAACATCAAACCGGTCTCATGGGCCTTGATCAACCGCGTTTGGATCAATCCCTCCGGTGCCCTGACCTGAAGCCCTGTCAGCATTGCAGGATCGATCGCTGGGGCGTTTGAGATATCTACATATTCAACCTTTATGCGGACCAGATCCTTCCAGAAGGTCTGTGACGTTCCGGGGGGCACCACGGTGTGGATATGGTCTTCCACACGCACAATGGCGATCTTGTTGTCAGCGGTCGACACATGTTCAAAATGGCGGTCGAACAGGGCGTAATTCGTGCGCCTGATAATATCGACCCAGGGCGAGTCTGTTTCCGGTTGGGAAATGTCGCATTTGATCACGCGCAGTTTTCCGAAAGGATCAAACCAGCTGTGTCGGCCGGCTGCCAGAATACCGGCAAACCTTCCCTGTCGAACAAGGAATCCCCTCTCGTGATCGGATACCACAGTTGATGTCCACATGCCGTTCCAGCCTAACGGTTTGAATTTCGATCAGGGCCAGCCCGGCCCGTCGTGGAATCTACTGATGAGTCGTTTTAAGCATCTGATGACCAATAAGCCACCGCTTGCATCTCTCAGGCGAGTTAACCAATTTTAATGATTAAATTCACGAAACTGGACATGACTGTCGGTCGGCTGCGGTCTGGGGCAAGGCCGGTGTACGCACTTTCGCAATCAGCTCGCTTCCTGTAATCGCACGCTACGCCCATGAAATGCTGTGTGATCAATCTCATCGATCACGCTGGAGTTGCCCACCACACATGTCATCCGCTTCATCCCCGCCATCAACGCTGACCCGGCGCGCCATCTGGATGCAGGCCTGGCCGATCATCCTTTCCCAGGCTTCAACGCCGCTGGCAGGCCTGGTTGATACAGCCGTGATCGGGCGCACCGGCGACACCCTGTCACTGGGTGCAGTGGCCATTGGCGTAACAGCAATGAACCTGATCTTGTGGACCTTCGGGTTCCTGCGCATGGGCACGACCGGGCTGACCTCTCAGGCTGAAGGAAGCAAAGATCAAGAGGAAGTTCAGGCGACTGTAATAAGGGCGACAGGTCTCGGTCTTGGTATCGGTGTCGTACTGTTTCTGGTCCAGTCTCTTCTGCTTGCGGGCGTGATGCGGTTTCTCTCGGTCGAGAACGCGCTGCGTGAAATGGCGCTTGATTATGCACGGGCGAGGTTCTGGGGTGCACCGTTTGAACTGGCCGTCTATGCGCTAAACGGATGGCTGCTCGGACAGAACCGCTCAGCTTCTGCGCTGGCTGTTCAGATCGTGATGAGTGCTGCGAACATCATCTTCAGCCTGTGGCTGGTGCTTGGGCTGGACATGGGGCCTGCAGGCGTCGGTGCGGGTACGGCTATCGCGCAGGCCATAGCCTTTGTCTTCGGAATCGCGCTCTGCATGAGACTGATTGCAAATGCTGGCGGATGGCGTGACGGCGTATTTGGCAGATCGCGGCTACTGGATGTAGACCGGCTGAAACGCCTGTTTTCCGTCAATACCGATATTCTGATCCGTACACTGGCCCTGCTCATCCTGTTCAGCTGGTTCACACGGTCCGGGGCCATGCTGGGTGAGACGCAGCTGGCGGCCAATCATGTGCTCATGCAGATCATGATGGTGGTGGCATTCGTTCTGGATGCATTTGCCTATACTGCGGAAGCACGCGTCGGTTCGGCGATTGGGGCCGGATCGGTCGAAAAGTTCTGGCGGGCAGTCCGGTTGACTGGCGAATTTTGCGTAGCCTCCGGTCTGGTATTGGCGCTGATAGTGTTTGCAGCTGGGGATTTGTTCATCGCCAGTCTGACGCAGGTTGAAGCTGTGCAGCAGGCGGCCAGCACCTATCTTCCCTATTGCGCTTTGATCAGCGCGCTGGGCGCGTTTCCATGGATGCTGGACGGTATTTTCATCGGGGCCACCCGCACGGCAGATATGCGCAATGCCGCAATCGTGGTGACGATAATTTATATCGCGCTCGACATTGCCTTGCGGCCCTTCGGTGCGACAGGAGCATGGACCGCCATCACCACAAGTTATCTGTTGCGCGGTGTCACCTTGCTCATACGGCTACCAGCACTTGTGCGCGATATCAAAACGGTAGCGGACAACAAGAAAAGGAACCAGACGTGCCCGATCCACGTTGATTGATAGACACAATCATTCAAACGGGAGCGAATACATGAATATTCTCAAGGTCGTTTTAGCCATCCTCTTGCCGCCACTTGGTGTATTCCTGCAAGTCGGTCTTGGTGTACAGTTCTGGATCAATGTATTGCTGACCATTCTGGGGTATATTCCCGGCATCGTTCACGCGATCTGGATCATCGCGCGCCGCTCGACACCGAGCACGGTCTAGCACTTACGGGACTGATATATGCCACGGGATAAAGGGGATGAGTATTCCCGTGAATCTTCGAACAAGGATGCGGGTCTGGAGGCGCTAGCGCGCTTTCTGGACACGCGTTTCTCGCTGTTTGGTATCAGGTTTGGTTTCGACAGTCTGATTGGGCTCGTGCCGGGTGTGGGTGATGCTGCATCGGGTGGGATTGGTGCCTATCTGATCTACCGCGCATGGAGAGAAGGTGCGGGCTTTTTCCTGATTATCCGCATGCTCTGGAACTGGCTTCTGGACATGATATTCGGATCCATTCCTATACTGGGTGACATCTTTGACGTGGCCTTCAAGTCAAACCTCATGAATGTCAGACTGCTGCAACGTCACATGGACAAGAAGAAGCGCTAGGCAGGCTCGATATCAGGCAAGGTCTTTAGGTTTTACAGGCTTGTTCCATCCGGTGAAGCGCCTGACAATCGGCAGATATAGCGGCCTGGGGAGTGCGTAGATTGCTTTCAATATCCATGTGAAACGCCTCGGAAATGTCGTTTCGAAACCGCCACGCTCAACCGCATTGGCAATATTGATCGCAGCCTCGGACGGTTGAATCATGAAGGGCTTGGGAAAAGGTGTGTCTGCCTGGGCAGGCGTATCCACGAAGCCTGGCGTCGAGATGGAGATGCCGACATTGAAGCGGTTCATTTCCAGTTTTAGACACTCGGCCATATTGATCAGTCCTGCCTTGGAAGCTCCGTAAGCAGAACAGGTCGGCATGCCTCCAAATCCGGTTGCAGATGACACGATGTGAAAATGGCCCTCTTTATTGCGGGCCATTTCCGGCAGGACGGCTTCAGCCAACAGGGCAGCTCCTCCAAGATTGACATCAATGGTCTTCCTGAACAGGTCGGCGTCGAAATTCTGGCCCTCAAAGGGCTCATAGACGCCAGCGTTTGAGACCACCAATCCAATTCTATGAAACCTGCTGCGTATCTGAGCTGCGGCGGTAGCTATGGAAGCCTTGTCCGTGACATCACATGGCACAGCCATGGCTCTGTCACCCAGCCTGGCGGCCAATTCATTCAAGCTGGATTCAGAGCGGGCACTCAAAACGACAGACCAGCCTCGCGAATGCAGTTCACCCGCGAGCGCTGCCCCAATGCCGGAGCTGGCACCTGTGATCCAGGCTGCGCCATTATCTGGATGTGCCGGAATACGTGGCATGTCGTCAAAGACCCCATATGGATGCGCGCGCAGAAAGCGGCTGTGTGACATGCTTACGCGCAGGATAAACGCCCAGATCACCAGAATGAGAATTGAACCGCGAGCCATCGCCCCCTACTCTCATAGGCAGATCAAAAATTCAGAAGGTCGTGATCATGACAATTGCAAACTCCGTTATTGACGCCATTGGCAACACGCCTCTGATCAAGCTGAGGAAAGCTTCCGAAATCACGGGGTGCACAATTCTGGGCAAGGCCGAGTTCTTGAACCCCGGTCAATCCGTCAAGGACCGCGCTGCATTGGGTATCATCCGCGATGCCGAGGCCAGGGGGTTGTTAAAGCCCGGCGGCCTGATCGTTGAAGGGACTGCGGGAAACACAGGTATCGGTCTGACTGTCGTGGGCAACGCATTGGGCTATCGCACCTGCATCATCATGCCGCGAACTCAGAGCCAGGAAAAGAAGGATGCCATTCGCATTCTCGGTGCCGAACTGATCGAAGTCGATGCTGTTCCCTACAAGAACCCCAATAATTATGTGCACTTCTCCCGGCGCGTAGCAGAGGAACGTGCTGCTACCGAACCAAATGGCGTGTTGTGGGCCAACCAGTTCGACAACACCGCAAACCGGCAAATCCATTTCGACACGACGGGTCCGGAAATCTGGTCTCAAACCGATGGCAAAGTGGATGGTTTCACCTGCGCTGTTGGATCTGGCGGCACTCTGGCCGGCGTTACAATGGCCCTCAAGGAGCGCAACAAGAGTGTTGTCTGCGCGCTGAGCGACCCCGGCGGCGCGGCGCTCTATGGCTATTACAAGGACGGTGAGCTGAAATCAGAAGGCACGTCCATAACCGAAGGCATTGGTCAGGGGCGTATAACCGCCAATCTGGAAGGCCTTGAACTTGATTCAGCCTTCAGAATCCATGACTCGGATGCTCTTGAAGCCCTGTTCGACCTGACGATCAATGAAGGCATGTGCCTGGGTGGGTCAGCCGGGATCAATATCGCAGGCGCAATGGCGCTGGCAAAGGAGATGGGCCCCGGAAAAACCATCGTCACCATGCTGTGCGATTATGGAAACCGCTATCAGTCAAAGCTCTACAATCCTGAATTCCTGAGGGAAAAAGGACTGCCCATCCCTTCCTGGCTGGATAATTGATCCATGGCTTCTGCAAACACACTCAATGGCCCTCTGATCCAGGCCGACAGTCTGGTTGAACGGGTCGACGATCCGCAAGTCTGCTTTCTGGATGCGACCTGGATTGCGCCGTTTCTGGACCCGGACACCAAGGGACGAGAGCTGTTTGACAAACAGCACATCGCCCATGCGCAGTTCTTTGATATCGACGCGATTGCCGATCAATCCAGCGATTTGCCTCACATGCTGCCAACGCCTATTGAATTCGGGCAGGCGCTGAGTGAGCTGGGCGTGCGCAATGACCAGTTTGTGGTGTGTTATGACCAGAACAACTATGTAGCCTCGGCGCGTGCATGGTGGATGATGCGCGTCATGGGACATGAGCGTGTCGCTGTACTCAATGGAGGCCTGAAGGCCTGGTTGGCGGCGGGAGGAAAAACCTCGACCGGTGCCCAGTCTACCGGGAACGCCATTCCTTCAGACTATTCTGCCAGTTTCCGCCCTGAACTGCTGGCGCGTCTCGACCAGGTCCAAAACGATGTTCGCCAGAACTCCCGGATCATTCTTGATGCGCGATCACAGGCGCGTTTTTCAGGAAGTGCCCCTGAGCCTCGCGCTGGGCTCAGTTCTGGCCATATGCCGAATGCATTGAATGTCCCGTCAGGCGAATTCATCAATGAGGATGGCTTGTTCAAATCCAATGCTGAACTCAAGGCCCTGTTTGATACTATCGGCGTCGATGTCGAGAATGGCCAGTTCATCACCACCTGTGGTTCGGGCGTGACGGCTGCGATCATCTCGCTCGCCCTTGCATCGCTCGGACAGGATGATGTGGCCCTCTATGATGGGTCGTGGTCCGAATGGGGCCAGGCGGCAGATTGCCCATTTGTGACCGATTGACTGGATGACACCTTGAGTACTCAGCCCAAAGACCAACGCTTGAAATCCAAAGCGCTCGAGACCCGCCTGACCCATACCGGCAGACCGGATGGTGCGCCCTCTCATGCGATCAATCTGGCACCGCAGCGCGCATCCACCCTGTTGGTCAACAAGGCAGAAGACCTTTATGCACCCGGCATAAAGACCTATGGCCTGCAAGGCATGGACGTGCATGACGCAGCAAAGGCCGCTCTGTGCACGCTCGAAAAAGCCGATCACTGTATTCTCGTCGAATCGGGGCTTCTTGCCTGCACGCTGCCAATCTTCACTTTTGTTGGCGCGGGCGATCATGTGCTCCTGCCCGGCAATGTCTATGGACCAACCCGGCGCTATTGTGAGCGATCCCTGAAGCGCCTGGGGGGGCAGGTCAGCTATTACAACGCCGATATCGGCGCCGACATTGAAGGGCTTATCCAGGACAACACAAAGCTGATCATCCTTGAATCACCCGGTTCTCTGACATTTGAAATGCCGGACATACGCGCGATCGTGGAGGTCGCCCGAAAACGCGAAGTCCTGACAGCGCTCGACAATTCCTGGTCAGCGGGCGTCTATCTGAACCCTCTGGATCTGGGCGTGGACATGTCCATTCTGGCCACCACAAAATACGCCGTGGGCCATGCAGACAGCTTTTCCGGGGCTATTCTGGTCAAGGACAAACGGATCTTCAGCAAACTCACTGAAGCCTCTGCCGATCTGGGCCTGTTCACCTCTGCCGATGACGCTTATCTGCTATTGCGAGGATTGCGCACATTGACGGTCAGAATGCAGCGCCATCAGCAAAGCGCTCTGGATATTGCCAGATGGTTGAATGAGCTTCCAGAAGTGGAGCAGGTCTTTCACCCTGCCCTGGAAACCGATGCTTACCATCAGCTCTGGAAGCGCGACTTCACAGGCGCGTCGGGATTGTTCGCCTTTTCGATAAACGCAGCAGATGATGGAACAGACCTGGCTTTCCTGAACGCATTGGAGCTCTTCGGGCTAGGCTTTTCTTATGGCGGATTTGAGAGCCTTGCCATCAATTGCGGGCCTCAGTTGAAGCGCAGCGCGACGACACCGCCAAGCAACAAACCGATCATCCGGCTCGCCATCGGGCTGGAAGATCCCGAAGACCTGAAGCAGGATCTTGCACAGGCATTTACCAGCGCACTCAGGACATGATCAAACGATCTCGGGATCATATAAAGGTGTCGCCGTGCAGACATCGCGTATCACTGAGCGCAACCACATAGCGCCAGGATCGGTATTCAACCTGCGGCTCCAGAACAGTTTCAGCTCAAAGCCATCAAGATGTAGCGGAGCCCGGCGTGCGATCAGGCCACCACGTTCAACAAAGCGTCGCGCCAGACGACTGGGCGACATTGCGACCATGTCTGTAGAGCGCACTGTTACCACGATCGATGTGTGGTGCGCAGACGTCAGGGCAACTCTGCGTGACAGGCCTTCATGCGCCAGAATGTCATCAATTGACGTCGTGCCATCACCACGCGTTGAAAATACGATGTGCTTGAAATTTGAATAGTCTTCCAGGGTGATGTTCTTGTCAGCAAAGGAATGCTTGTCCGACATCAGCATCACGAATTTTTCCTCGAACATGCGTTCAAAGCTGATCCGTTTGGGCGGGTCTTCTCCATCCACGAATTTGAAGTCGAGTTCTCCGGTATCCAGTTCGCTATAGCTGTTCAGATAGGACAATGGCACAACACGCAAATCGACCTTCGGTGCCAGCGTCGCAAGCGCCTGCATCAGAGGCGGCAGGACGACATGATCGAAATAATCCATCGCCCCAATGCGAAAGACACGTTCGGAGGTCAGCGGGTCAAAACTGTCCGTCGGGGCCAGCGCCTTTTCGACATGCTGGAGCGCAAGTTTGAGTTCTGCTGAAATTTCAACGCAGCGCTCAGTAGGCTCAACGCCGCTTGGCGTGCGAATGAACAATTCATCATTGAAGGCTTCGCGCAACCGGGACAGGGCATTGGACACAGCTGGCTGGGTGACATTCAGGCGTTTGGCAGCCCGCGTCACGTTTCGTTCACGCCAAAGGGCGTCGAACGTTGTCAGAAGATTGAGGTCAAAGCGCCGATTCATATCGCAACAGTGCAGCCCGCCCATTCGTCTGACAAGCTATATTCCACGAATGAGACTCAGGTCGACAGGAAGGAGACGTCCTCTCCGCACAACCGAACGGCGCTGAGCTGACCACTCATATACGCCCCGGTGTCCACGCCGATACGCCTGTAATCACGATGCGGTGTGTCGATTGGAGTGTGGCCGTGAACAACAATATTCTCGAAGGGGCGGCTGTCATTCAGGAACTCATCACGAATCCAGAGAAGATCGCTTTCAGATTGCTCTTCCAACGGTCGGCCGGGACGCAGGCCTGCATGCACAAACGCATAATCTCCCAGAACAAGACACAGTTCGAGATTGTCGAGAAAATCGCGGTGCAGGTCGGGCATTTGCTGCACGAGAGACTGACGGGCCCGTTCCCATTCTTCCAGGCTTTCCCGGGACCGCGGCGGCTGAACATTGTAAGACACCAATGTTTCAATGCCACCAAAATTGGCCCATTTCGGCCCCATGGAGGAATCGATCAGAAAGGTCTGCAGGGCTTCTTCGTGATTTCCCTTCAGGAACCGAGTTTCAAACCCGTTGAAGACATCGCTCACCAGAAGATCGATCACCTCACGGGATTGGAAGCCGCGATCAATATAATCACCGAGAAACACGACTGCATGCCGGTGATTGGGATCTTCCTGACGGGACGCATCTTCAAGGATCATATCGGTGAGCTTCCTGAGAAGGTCAGCACGACCGTGTACATCACCTATCGCATATACCGTTACCCCTTCGGGCACTCTGGTAATCGGAGGCTCGATATATTCTATCCTGGACGTCGGTTTGTGTGTGCGGATCATGTCCCGCAGGGCGTGATATCTGAGGGCAACCTCATCGCGCGTGTCAAAATAGCGCTCCAATACGACACGGCGTGCGTCGTACCATGCGTCTATGATGCTGCCAAAGCCAAAGCCCATACCGGCGCGCCCAATATTCCTTACCACCGCAAAAACTTCCGAACATTCAGAGGTTTTGGCACCTGTGGTCACTAAACAAGAAGACAGCAACAATTCACTTTGCGGAAATTGTGGCTCTATTTCACACTGATTTCAGGAAACCAGATATTCGAAACGCACGATCCCCGACGCTGAATGGCGTCTACGGATGAATTCCTAGCAACAATTGAACCATATCGACAATTGGAACCGATGAAAGTTCTACTCGTTGGCGTAGAATGCGTTTTGACATTCATCCAATTGGCTATTTACGATACAATTCAGGACACTCTTGCGTGTCTTGAAATGCTCGATCATGCCCGACATGTTGAAACTCCTTTCAATGAAAGGCGAATTCACCCACATATGTGTTGCCCACTGGCTGACATCACAACACCATATTCAGCGTGTAGAGTTGTATCAAACGCTCCCAATTGAGGCCTTTCATGCGTCGAATATTCCTGGTCATTCTTGCCATTGCTATCGTTCTGGTCGGCGCAGTTATTGCTGCGACATTCCTGATACCTGGCGAGGTCTACAAACAGAAGATCGAGGAAGCCGCCGAAAATGCGCTTCAACGGGATGTCACTCTTGCTGGTGACGTCAAGCTTGGGATCTTCCCCCGCATTCAGGCCACCGTCGGATCTGCTCAGATTGCCAATCCGGAAGGTTTCGGAGATCAACCCTTCGCAGAAATGAGTGAGCTACGAGCCGTCGTCAAATTGTGGCCATTGCTGTCGCGGCGTGTCGAAATCGATGAATTTGTCCTGGCTGACCCAACCATTCGACTGGTGCAACTCGAAGACGGCACCAACAACTGGACCTTCGTGACGGATGAGGCTGCCACGCCCGATGAAAAACCAGCTGATGACCAGGCGAGCAAGGATTTTGCCGCCACTCTGGGAGACGTTCGCCTCATCAACGGGTCGGTCTCCTATGAGGATCGCGCAGCCGGGCAGACTCATGATCTGAAAGACCTGAATATTGTCATCGGGATGGATGACCTCACCTCACCCTTGTCCTTCAAGGGAGACGGTGTGGCGGATGACCTGCCATTCAGTCTGGACATCAAGGTTGGCGCTCTTCAGGACATCATCGAGAATCAGCCAACCTCCATTGATGGGTCGTTCACCACTGATCTTCTGAGCGCTTCAATAAATGGCAAGATGACACTTGGAGAGGTTGTTGCGCTTGATCTGGATTTTGACACCAACGCCCCCAACATCACGAAACTGGCAGGCTTTGCAGGTGTTGAGGACCTTCCATTCGCACAAGCGCTAGGTGCATTGAAAGCGTCCGGCCACGCATCTGGCGCAATGGACAATCTGACAATCAAGCTCGACAATTTTTCACACTCCGAGGGCATGTTCAGCGCCAAGGGTGCTGGCACCGTCAAGCTCACGGATGTCATCAATACAGATTTGACTCTCGATATCGTGGCGGAAGACCTTCAGAAACTCGCTGATGTCGCCGAAATAGAGCTTCCGGCCAAATCCGCTTTGGGTCGCGCTTCTTTTTCCACCGCAGTGACCGGCGTGATGGACAATCTTCAATTTTCAAACATGAAGTTCAGTCACAAGAGTGACCTGCTGACTATCGGATTTGATGGGCGTGCAGGCCTGAAACTGCCAGAAGGTGGCGATCCCCAACTGACATTTTCCGGACCGTTCAATATCGCGGCCCCCAGGCTTCGCGCGCTCGCCACGAGCGCAGCGGTGGAATTGCCTGCCGGAGACACCATTTATCGCTCGTTCTCAATGTCTGGTGCAGCCAGCGGTTCCCTAACCCAGATCAAGGTGAGTGATGCCGTAGTCAATTTCGATGACATCACAGGTAAAGGCACGATGGCACTTGATCTGACGCCTGATCAGCCATTGTCAGTGACCGGCAATCTGACGACCGGCAAGATCGATGCGACCCCCTATGCCGTCGCGTCAGGCGCGGTGAAGGAAGAATCGCAAGCCAAGAAGTCCACCGGGTGGGAAAACACACCGCTGGAACTCGCTTTCCTCAATGACGTGCAGGTCGATGTCGGACTGGCTATCGAGGCGTTGAAGTTTCAAGTGCTGGACTTTGGCAAGACGAGAGCGCGCCTCACGGTCGAAAATGGCGTGCTGGTCGGCAATCTGGAGGAAACAAACTTTTATGGCGGTATCGGCGGGGCAAAGGTAACGGCTCGCACGCAAAACGGGGTTCCGACATTTGATGTGAATCTCGACATCGACAATGTCAGCTTCCAGCCATTTCTCGGCGCGCTTGCACAGTTGAACCTTATCCAGGGCGATGGACAGCTCAAGCTGTCCTTTACCGGACAGGGTGCGACAATGGCCGACTTGATGAAAACGCTATCAGGTTCGGCCAATGTCGTAATCGATGACGGTGCCATTCAGGGCATCGACCTGAACAAGTTTCAGACATTGTCTCTCGACAGCTTTGTGTCTGGGAACTGGAAGAGCTTTCTGTCGCAGGACGCGTCTACCGAGGTCAAGAATTTCTCATCCAGTTTCGGCATCCAGAACGGCGTTGCCACCTCAAAGGGGTTCGTGTTCAAGACCGATGACCTGCGTATTCCTGGCGCAATCAAACTGGATATTGGCGGTCGGAATCTCGGGCTCTCCCTGACGCCGACAGACCCTTCTGGAAAGAAGGGACTGAATGGAGAATTCCCGCCTCTCACACTCACCGGTCCCTGGGGCGGTGGTCTGAAGCTGGGCATTGATCAGAGCTGGGTTCAGACCAAGCTCAAGGCAGCAGCCGGAGATGCCATCAAGAATGAGCTGGGCAAGCAATTGGGCGGTTCCGATCTTGGCAAGATCGTCAATGGAGAAAGTGGTTCGATGGAAGATGCTGCCAAGAATGCTGCGGGTGATGCGTTACGCGATGCTCTGGGTATCAAGACACCCAAACCAACGCCTACGCCAACTCCAACGCCTGCAAACGACAATTCCACAACAGATCAGGATGCTGCGCCTGAGGTAGAACCGGCACCAGAAGCGACTCCTTCCCCCACTCCCACCGAGACTGAGATGAGTGATGAAGAACGCGCAAAGCAGAAGCTGAAGGAAGAACTGAACAAATTGTTCAAGTGATGCGACGACAAGGGCTTCGCCGGGAGCTGGCGCTCATTGGTGAAGCCTGATAATCGGTCCTTATGAAAATCGCTTCCTGGAATGTGAATTCGGTCGGTGCCCGACTGCCAACGGTCCTCAATGTGTTGAAGGACGTATCTCCTGACGTGGTCTGCCTGCAGGAGATCAAGTGCGAGACACAGAAGTTTCCCTATCTGGAAATCGAGGACCTTGGCTACAATGTCATCGCGCACGGCCAGAAGAGCTATAATGGCGTCGCCATTCTGTCCAAATATCAGATTGAAGATGTTCAGACCGGTCTGCCTGGCGATGAAGATGATGACCAGGCGCGCTATATTGAGGCAACCATACTGAGCGAGACACCCTGCCGTGTCGCGACCATATATCTGCCGAATGGAAATCCACGTCCCGGCCCGAAATATGACTACAAGCTGGACTGGATGAAGCGACTGAAAGCGCGCGCTGCTGAACTTCTGAAGGCCGAAGAACCCCTCATTCTGGCAGGAGACTATAATTGCATTCCGCGCGATGAGGATTGCTGGGACCCGGCTGTCTGGGCTGATGATGCCCTTATCTTTCCAGATACGCGCGCTGCTTTCAGAGAGCTGTTGTGGTTGGGGTTGGTCGATGCATTTGAAGTGCGTGATGCACGTGGGCATCAATATACTTTCTGGGATTATCAGCGCGGTGCATGGCAAAAGGACCACGGCATCCGGATCGACCATTTATTGTTGAGCCCTCAGGCTGCTGACCGGCTGGAATCTGTTGCAATTCACAAGGTTGCGCGCGCGATGGAGAAGCCATCTGACCACGTGCCTATTATTGGTGAGTTCTCACTGTGACCGAGAAACTGATGACCAGTGCCATCCCTGACGCTCCGCTGACCATGTGGTCCGCCATCAAGCGAACCCTCGCCCGCAAATGCCCGGCCTGCGGGACCGGAAAGCTCTTCAAAGGCTACCTCAAACAGGTCGATAGCTGCGAGAATTGCTCAGAAAATCTGGGGGCTATCCGAGCAGATGACGGCCCTGCCTGGCTGACCATCCTGATCACCGGACACATACTCGCGCCGGTACTGGTGCTTGCAACCGGCAAGAGCCCCCTGCCGCTCTGGCTGTTGGCGATCTGCCTGATGTCGCTGGGCATGGCGATGTGCTTGACGATACTGCCTTATGCCAAGGCCATGTTTATCGGCATCCTGTGGAAATCCAGAGCTGCCGAGATCACGCCTGCTGAGATAGCGACACAAAGAGAGCTCCGCGAAAACTAACTAGCTCGTGCATTCCGTATTGAAGGATTCCGCTTTCTGCTTGTAGGCGGGAGACACTTCAAGCGCTTCTGCATTAAGCGCGTTCAAGGTCGATTTCGCAGCCTCGGCTTTCTCGTGGTGTTCAGCGATCATGCCTTCGAGTTCTTCACGGCTGAAATCCGAACTGATATTCATGCTCAGATTCTGGAGCTCACCTCGAGCATTGGCACGTGCATCATCATGTATCCTGAAGATCTCTTCCTGCTCGGCCTGCGATGTCTGGATGGCCACAGCACGCTCCTGAAGCGAGACCAGTTCCTTGTACATGCTCGAACATTTGGCCGGTGAAGCATTCGCGACACCACACATGGTGAAAGTCAGAATTGCGGCGGCGACGATTGAGCGACTGTGCATGAGGGCTTTCCTTGGTCTTTATCTTTCTAAGCCATTCGAAACTATCAAACAGCCTTTGAACCTGAACTGAATATCGAAACCACACGGGGCTTTTTTCGGGCGAAAACAGGGTTTTTCGCCCATTTGTCTGGAATTATCAGATCAATCCGACAATCGTCTTTGTTCGATCACTGTGTCGATCAACTGGAAAACAGCAGCAAAATCGAAAAGCAGCTCTCGCACGCGATCGGGATTGTCTAGCGGTGTGAACATCGAGCCCGGCTCGAACAGATCACCGCCCTCGACACATACAAACAATTCACCGCCAGAGAACGCGCATCTCAATTTTCCACCCTGAAAGGTCTGCTCCAGCTCCAGCAGCTTTTCCATGAAGTCTGGTGTCAGCAGAAACCGGGCCTCGATCTGATCGGTCGAGACAACTTCGAAGGCTTTCTCGAATTTGGGATCTTCCAGACGCACACGGTCTTCCTTGTTTCCCATTCCCTTGAAGACATTGAATATCCCCGCATCGCGAAAGACCTTGGTCACGCCCAGAAAGGGTTTGGGGAAATGCACGACGAGGCACTGACCATCAAACACGGTGACATATCTTGTGCGGCTACGCCCCTTGGAGTCCGTCGTTGTTCTGCGTTGTTTCAATGTAGCTTCGAAGAACTCAAAGGCTGACCCGCCTCTTTGCCCCGTCAGCATGTCTTCAAAGCTGGAGCGATCCCAGTTCGGTAGAAGTTGCAGATTCCGAAACCGGCTCAGCACCGGTGGCTGCATGGGTTGCAGCGTATAATCCAGATCAAAGGCGCTGGACACTTCATTCATGATGGTTGTCTTGGCGCGTACAGACAGACTTCCCAGTTCCTGACGCCCGTATGCATGCAGGCCGAACCCTGCGATGCCGCCCAGGAACAGACCGATGGGATTGCGAAACAGAATGAAGACAATCGCAGCGAGCGTAACGCCTCCCACCACTGCATAAGTCGAGAAATTCCTGGCCTTGCGCGCTGCCGCCAGACGTTCGATTTCGCGCGAGGACAGATCGGGCCTGATCTGGTTGTTGTAGATATCCCGGAAGAATTCGAATTCATCGGGTAGACCAGAGAAAGCGGCATTCAGGCGCTCATTGTCGTCTTCTTCCGCCATGCATTCCCCAGCTTCATAGACTCAGATCGTCCGCAGACGTTACTCGTCCTGATAGATTGATGTCGAGAGTGCGCCATTCGCGCGGATAACGCCACGGAACATGCCCGGCGTATCGAAAACAAATGCACCGTCACCCGCAGGCGACAGAATGATCAATCCGCCATCCCCGCCCAGATCCGCAACGCGGCGCAAGACATCAGCCCCCGCCTGACCGGGGGTCGCTTTTCCCTGCTCCATCTCCATGCAGATACGCTGGGCAACACCGACACGTATGAAATACTCACCATGTCCGGTCGCAGATACGGCACATGCGCCATTGTCTGCATAATTGCCCGCCCCGATAATGGGAGAATCCCCGACGCGGCCCGGTATCTTGGCGGTCATGCCGCCCGTCGATGTAGCTGCTGCCAGATTACCCCGGACATCAATGGCCACAGCACCGACAGTGCCGCGCTTGTCAGATTTTTCGGCCCTCGTCTTCAGCACCCGATCAAGCGCCTTCACACGAGATGACACCGTGAAATAGTCATTGGTCACCTGCTCGAGACCCTGGTCCTGGGCAAATCTGTCCGCGCCTTGCGCTGCGAACATCACATGCTCTGACCGGTCCATTACCGCGCGCGCTGCCCTGATGGGGTTTTTCGTGGTCCTGATGCCCGCCACAGCGCCTGCATTCAGATCAATGCCCGACATGATGGATGCATCCAGTTCATGCGTCCTGTCGGCTGTCAGAACTGCGCCCTTGCCGGCATTGAACAAGGAATTGTCCTCAAGCAGCACCACTGCAGCCTCAACAGCATCCAGCGCCGTGCCGCCTTCGGAAAGCACCGACCCGCCCGCTTCGAGAGCGCGCTCCAGCCCCTCACGATAAGCGGCTTCCCTGGCAGCCGTCATGTTATTGCGTGAGATGACGCCTGCACCGCCGTGAATGAGCAGGACCCATTCATCGGACGCCACTGGTTCGACCTTTGCCAGATAGCCCGTCTGCATGGGCTTGGGCGCAGATCCCTCCTCCGCCGTGGACCGCGAACAGGACCAGAAACCAATTGCGGCGACGCAACTGACCAATACAAGAAAGCGCGAATACATTCGCGGCTCCTTTTTACTCAACCAATCTCGCTCAGGGTGGAGAGTGCATCCTGAAGACGAGCAATCACGTTTTCCGATTCGGCGCGGCGCTCTCTTTGTTCATCGACAACTTCCGGCGGTGCTTTTGCCAGAAATTGTTCATTGGCTAGTTTCCGGTCGATGCCGTCAATGTCCTTGTTGAGTTTATCGATCTCCTTGGACAGCCTTGCGCGTTCGGCATTCAGGTCGATGAACTCGGCGATGGACAATGCGACGGTGGCTTCATCATGAACCATTCTGACCGCACCATCGGGAATTTCTGACGATATCGAGAACAGCTCAAGGCGTGCGAGACGTTCGATGATGTCTGAATAGCGCCGCGTGCGATCCTTGTTCTGGGGTGACGCATTCACGATGATGGCCGGAGCCTTTGCCCCGGCCGGAACGTTCAGGTCAGCGCGGGTCGAGCGAATGCTCGTGACCAGGCGAATGACCCAGTCTATCTCTTCATTGGCATCAGCAGATTGGGCGTCTGGTCCGAAACGCGGCCAGCTGCGCTCGCACAGCAGGCCAGCTTCCTTCCAGGACCCATATTCCGCCATGTCCTTCCACAGCGCCTCGGTCACGAATGGCATGAAAGGGTGCAGGATGTGAATGATCTGGGTCAGCGTCCAGGCCGCCGTCTTACGCGTTTCAGACTTGGCTTCCTCATCATCTCCATTGAGGACCGGCTTCATCAGCTCCAGATACCAGTCACAGAAGACATTCCACACGAATTTGTAGATCGCACCTGCGGCCTGATCGAAGCGGTATGCCTCCATCTCGCGCTCGACCGTCTCAGCCGTTTTCGCGACTTCGCCGACGATCCATTTGTTGAGCGTGAACTCAAGCTTCAGCGGATCATAGTCATCGCCTTCGAACAACGCACATTCGTTCATCTGGCAAAAGCGTGCGGCGTTCCAGAGCTTGGTGCCGAAATTACGATAACCAGCGACACGTTGTTTGGAGAGCTTGATGTCGCGGCCCTGCGCAGCCATTGCCGTCAGCGTCAGGCGCACGGCATCGGCACCGAACTCATCCACGAGTTCCAGGGGATCAATCACATTCCCCTTAGATTTGGACATTTTCTGTCCCTTCTCGTCGCGCACCAGTGCGTGGATGTAGACATCCTTGAAGGGAACCTGTGGGTTGCCATCCTCGTCCTTCATGAAGTGCAGGCCCTGCATCATCATGCGGGCGACCCAGAAGAAGATGATGTCAAACCCGGTGACCAGAACGGAGGTTGGGTAGAAAGCCTTCAACGTGTCTGTCTCTTCAGGCCAGCCGAATGTGGAGAATGGCCACAGTGCGGAGGAGAACCATGTGTCGAGGACGTCGGTGTCTTGTCGAATGTCCACAGCCTCCAAGGCTTCACCATCCAATTCGTGCGAAACATGATCACGAATTCTTACGCTCACATTTTTTCCGTAATAAGCTTTCGCTTTTTCCAGTGCTTCGCTTTCTGTCGTAGCAACAAACTCGACATACTTGCCTGTCGGGTCGATCTTTCCGTCATTTGCAAGTTTTTCGCCGAACCAAACCGGAATCCTGTGGCCCCACCAGAGCTGGCGGGAGATACACCAGGGCTCGATGTCGCGCATCCAGTTGTAATAGGTCTTGGACCAGTTCTCCGGGACGAAGCGTGTCTTGCCCTGCTCCACGGCTTCGATGGCGGGCTTGGCCAGTGTCTTGGCGTCCACATACCACTGGTCAGTCAGCATCGGCTCAATGACCACGCCAGAGCGGTCGCCAAAGGGCTGAACGATCTTCTTCTTTTCAACCTCCTTGAGCAGACCGAGTGCGTCCATGTCGGCCACGATCTTGTCACGCGCCGCAAAACGATCCAGCCCACCATAGCCTGCGGGTGCTGTTTCGGCTTCGACAGTGAAGATCGCGCCGTCGCCATTATAGGCGTCGAATGTCTCAAGAATACGCGCTTCATTGTCGAGGACATTCAACATCGGCAGCTTGGCGCGCTTGCCGACTTCATAGTCATTGAAGTCATGCGCCGGGGTGATCTTGACCGCACCTGACCCCTGCTCCGGGTCGGCGTGTTCATCCGCCACGATGGGAATGCGGCGACCCGTGATCGGATGGTCGATAAACTTACCGATCAATGACGCATAACGCTCGTCATCCTTGTTCACGGCAACCGCCGTATCACCCAGCATGGTTTCCGGACGCGTGGTGGCGACAACGATATAATCCCGGTTTTCGGTAGTCATTTCCTCGGTCGGCTTGCCATCCTCATCCAGAACGGGAACCGGGAAATCAAACGTCACGCCATCGGCCAGTGGATAGGCAAAGTGCCAGAAACCACCTTTGACTTCGGTGTTCTCGACCTCAAGGTCCGAGATCGCGGTCTGGAATTTGGGGTCCCAGTTGACCAGCCGCTTGTCACGATAGATCAGGCCCTCATTGTAGAGGTCCACAAAGACCTTCATGACGGCCTGGACCATCTGGTCATCCGGTGCGCCATTCTTGCCCAGCGTGAATTTCTCACGCGACCAGTCGCAGCTCGCGCCCAGTCGTTTCAGCTGGTTGAAGATCGCGCCGCCGCTTTCTTCTTTCCACTCCCACACGCGCTCGACAAACTTCTCGCGGCCCATGCCGACACGGCTTTCATTCTTGCCTTCAGCTGCCAGTTGGCGCTCGACCACCATCTGCGTTGCGATGCCCGCATGGTCTGTGCCCGGCTGCCACAAGACTCGCTTGCCACGCATACGCTCGAACCGGCACAAGGCATCCTGTAGCGAATTGTTCAGGGCGTGGCCCATATGCAGGACACCGGTCACATTTGGCGGTGGGATCACAATGGAAAAGGTTTCAGCTTGCGGGTCATCCTTGGGCTTGAACGCCCCGGCCTTTTCCCATTCCTCGTAGATCCGCTGTTCTTCTGCCTGGTGATCAAAATGTGAGTCGAGCATCTTTTTTCTTTTTAGCCGGGAACTGCGCCACGAACTGGCGCGTCTGTTTGCGAAGTGGGCTCTATAACAAGGCTTGTCCCCCGGGGCGAGTGTTGTGCCAAGAGAGTTTGGCACCAATTGATGCCATTTCACATCGTGCGCCGCCATATGGCAGGAGCCTGTTGGCCTCAACGCACGCTAATTTCGACAATAAGGAACCGCCACATGACATTACATGACGAAGGCAGAGAATGGGAAACTCTCAACATCTCGGAAGAAACATTGGCGCATATCGTCCTGAAAGCGCGTAGTTTTGATGTTCTCTCGAATGAAACGGACGCCGAAGATGCATCTGATTCAGCCGATGACAGATTTGTCAGCGTTCTCGATTCCCATGCCGATAATGCGGCGCTTCAGGAGCTGGTGGCGGCAATAGACGGTCTGTCTGCTGAGGAACAGGCTTCGCTTGTGACGATATTCTGGATTGGTCGTGGCGATTTCGATGCGAGCCAGTGGAACCAGGCCCAACAAACCGCGATGGATCGTGCCGACACACCGACAGGGCAATATCTGGCCAGACATCCATTGCTTTCGGACATGCTGGAAGAAGGCGCAGCCGCTCTAGGCGTCAGCCTGGCAGGGATTGAAAGTGCCGCCATGTATCATCAGGCCAATCCGGACCCGATGGATTCCACATCCTGAAGAGTCGGTCTGCCAGCTGCAATCCGTGGCGGCTATTTGGCCATCTTGGAAATACGGCGCAGTTCCTTCTGGACTTCCTGCTCCACCAGATTTGGCAAATTGGCGTCCAGCCACTCTTTCAGCATCGGTTTGAGCATTTCACGCACAAGATCTTCGAGCGTCATGCCCTGTGAGGTCATCATGGACCCCATCAGCTTGCCAAGCGCACCGGCGGTTGCTGTCGCTGTGCTGTCAGCGACCAGACCATCATAGGCACTGCTGGGTTCGGGCGCAGCGGTTGGCGCTTTTGGTGGAGGCTGAGGTGCTGGTTCAGCTTCCTCTATCCCGAAATCAATCTCTGAGTCGTCAATGTCGGGCGCGGCAGCTTCAGGAGGTATTTCAACGACATCGCTTTCTTCTTCAGCAAAAGCTTCTGCCCAACTGTCCTCATCAATCAGTTCTTCTTCGGCGGGAGCTTCGACAATGTCCTCGGCGTCAACCGCCATGAGATCTTCCATGTCCAGGCCATCTTCTTCCGCTTCCATTGCGGCGGCCATGTCCATTTCCTCGGCATCGCCTTCGGCGGCACCTTCCTCATCCAGTTCCAGAACTTCTGATTCCTCGCCTTCATCATCCTCGGAGATAATCCGACGGATCGATGCGAGGATTTCTTCCATCGTTGGTTCAGCTTGAGCGTTGTCGGCTGACATGGTTTTGGCCCTTGGTCCTGCATTCCGGAGGTAGCGCCAGTCAGTTTAGCCTCTAAGCCGACTCTTAGCCACCATTATGGATTCGTCCTGAATAGTCATAAGTACTGGATAATGTAATGTTAACACCGAACTTTTCAGGTGTAAGTTCTCCCATCGCTGCATTGAGCTGCTGACGCGCCAGATAGGCAGCACGCTCGGCATTGATCAGACCAAGTCTCGCATTGAGCAGTTCTCGTTCCTGATCGAGCACATCCAGCGTTGTTCTCAACCCGGCCGCCAGCTCCTGTTCAGCACCATCAAAGGCAATCTGCGCAGCCTCGACCTGACGCTGTGAAGCCTCAATGGCCTGATCGGCTGCAATCACGGTGTACCACGCTCTGGATACGCCAGCGATCAATGAGCGTTCGGTCGCACGCAATTGCATCAATGCGCGGTTTTCTTCCAGCTTGGCCGTGCGAACGCGGGAGGCGAGCAAACCACCTTGATAAAGCGGCAAACGTGCGCGGGCGACAAGCTCGACATTGTCATCGTCCAGGCGGCCATCTGACCATTCCTGACGATAACCGGCAGTACCGACCAAATCGATTGTCGGGCGTCTTTGGCCTTTTACAATCTTCACGTTCTGGCGTGCCACTTCGAGAACCGCACGGGCCGAAACGATCGTGGGATTATGCGCAAGCGTGATCTCGATTGCCTCTTCAAGCTCAGCTGCCGCGATGACTACATCATCCTGCGGTGCGAGCGCCACTGGCGGGCGTCCGACCAGTTCATAATAGACCGCCTTGGCAGATTCGAGTGCGGAATAGGCACTCGCGACATCAGCTTGTGATCCGGATAGGCGTGCTTCTGCCTGCGCGACATCTGTTCGTGTGACCTCCCCCACTTCAAAACGGTCTTTGGCCGCTTTGAACTGCTTCTTGAGAGCATCCACATTCTGCTTTCGGATCGAAAGTTCGCCTTCGGCGGTGCGTACATCAATATAAGCGGTGGAAGTTTCCAGAATGAGCCCCTGCACGACCGCCATCAACTCGGCATTTGCCGAGTCCACACCATATTGTGCCTGTCTGACACCTGACTGAAGGGTGCCGCCGGAATAGATCGTCTGGGTCGCCTCAATGCCGATGGATGCCAGCTTGGACTTGCTGTCATAGTAATCGATTTCCTGCGTGGAACCCGCAAAGCTGGAACCACGCGTAGACCCGGATCGTGAAAATCCACCGCTGGATGTCAGGCTTATCTGAGGACGTAATGCCGAATGCGATTGTGTCAGCGTTTCCTTGGCGATGTCACGTCGATCACGTTCCGCGATGATGCGTGGGTTCTTGAGCAGCACCGATTCAATTGCCGACGGCAGCGTGTCCAGCGATTGAGCGGTTTGTTCGGCTGTGGGTGCAGCCGTTTGAGCGACGGCACCACCAGCCGCTACAAACGTCATAGCGACAGAAAACATTGCTTTATTGGAGAACATACCCGACCCGACCCTTTTTGACACCAAACGATACACTCGCCCATCCACTATCATATTACGGTACTGGATGAGGCGTTTCTCGCCTGATGGTTGCAAGTTCGAGGCCGGGTGTGTGGTTAGAGCAGCACCATGCTGGCAAACCCGAGAAATGCGCAGAATCCGACGATATCCACGGTCGTCAGCACAAACACAGATGACGCCACAGCCGGGTCAGCTCCCAGTCGCCTCAGCGTCAGGGGAACCAGTACACCTGACAAGCCTGCCCAGATGAATGTCAGGAACATTGCCGCGCCAATGACACCGGCAAGTCGCGGATCGCGAAACCAGATGAATGCGATAATCGACACGCCAGCTGAAAACAGTGCACCATTCAGGACAGCCGTGAACAATTCCCGCCTGACAGCACGCGCCACCATTGCGCCCATCATATCACGTTCGGCAATTGCCCTCACAGTCACCGCCAAAGCCTGCGACCCGGCGTTACCCCCCAATGCTGCCACAACCGGCATCAGCATGGCGAGTGCTACAATCTGGTCCAAAGCCGTTTCAAACAGGGAAATCACACCCGACGCCAGGAAAGCCGTGAAGAGGTTCACGCCCAACCATGGTGCCCGAGACTTGAAGGCATCCCACACAGATTGGCTGGCGGACCCGTCATTCACCTGTGACAGAGCCAGCAGGTCTTCCTTGTTTTCGTTCTGAATCACATCGACCATGTCATCGATGGTGATCATGCCCGTCAGCCTGTTATCTTCATCCACCACAGGCGCTGAGGTCAGATTGTATTGCTGGAAGATATAGGCGACTTCCTCCTGATCCATGTCAGGCTTCACGATCGCCGTCAGGTCTTCCTTCAACTCAATCAGAGGCGTATCGCGACTGGCGCAGATGAGCTCTGACAGGACGACCACACCCATGAGATGAAATGCCGGATCGATCAGATACACTTCAAAGAATGGCTCGGGCAGATTACCAACCTGCGCGCGCATGTGATCTATCGCCTGACCTACAGTCCAGAATTCAGGCGCAGCCACGAAGTCGCGCTGCATGAGACGACCGGCGGTCTCTTCGTCAAACTGAAGTGATGTCTCGATTGCGGATCGGTCACTTGGATTGACCTGTCGCAGAATGCGCTGTTGGCGGTCTTCTTCAAGGTCATCGACCAGGATTGCGGCGTCGTCAGAATCCAGCTCTTCAATGGCTTCAGCCAGCACATTGTCCGGAAGGCGTTCAAGCGCTTCAGTGCGAAGATCCACATCAAGCTCGGTGAGCGCCTCATAGGACAGCGACTGACCCAGCAGCTCCACCATGTCCAGGGCAAGATGGCGAGGCATCTGCTCCATGACGTCGGCAATATCGGCCGGGTGCATATCTGCCATTTCGCTGACAAGATAGTCACGGGCGTCATGTTCTACGGCTTCGCTGAATTCATCGATGCGCGCTTCGGTGACAACAGTGTTGTCATCTTCATTTTCCGGCGGCTCGACATGTTCAGGGTTCGCTTCGCTCATGACGCACCTCCCACGAGCAGATCAAGGGAATTCAGATTCCTGCAAGGAATGCCATTTTGCGATGATTTGGTGCGGCCGAGAAGACTCGAACTTCCACGGGTTGCCCCACAGCGACCTCAACGCTGCGCGTCTACCAATTCCGCCACGGCCGCACGCCGAAACGAAGGCGGACATATACATCACCAAACCGTGTTGTGAACCCTGTATTTCAGTTTTGAGACTGATATTTCTTCAGAAACCAAACCGCCGAATGAATCAGCTTTCGGTTGCGTAGTAATCTGCTACCTGTGCAGCCCCTGTGATGCTGACCGAGACGCGATCGCCATCAATCACAAGTTCACCGCGTGCAATCGGGTGATTATTCGCAAGAATCCAGACTTCATCATATTCGCTGGCATCCAGTGGGATCACTGCCCCCCGACCCATGCGCAGCAAATGCTTCATGGGAATCTTGGACCGTCCCAACAGGACCGTGATATTGACCTCAACTGAGTCGAGTTGTGAAGACACTGCAACACCCCAAATAGACAGACTATGGCCTGCACTCTCTTGCGCAGTTGGGTGCATAATGCGGGCAATGCGGTAACTCAGGAGTTAAGACGATCATGTCAGCCGACATTGCATGGGCAATCTCTGATGATTTAGTCGACTATCCGGTCGCACTGAAAGCCATGGAGGAACGGGCCGCGCAGATCATTGCCGGTACGGCAAGCGAACTGATCTGGTTGCTTGAGCATCCCCCGCTCTACACATCCGGCACCAGCGCCAATCCCGACGACGTTTCCAACCCTTTGGGACTACCGGTTTTCAATGCTGGCAGGGGCGGACAATTCACCTATCATGGCCCCGGTCAGCGCGTGGCCTATGTGATGTTGAATGTCGGCGAACGCGGCAAAGACGTGCGGGGTTTTATCCAGAATCTCGAACAGTGGATCATCACGACTCTGGCGAGCTTCAATATCAGGGCCGAGACCAGAGAGGGCCGCGTGGGGGTCTGGATCGACAGAACACGCCCGAATGCGCCCATGAGAGAAGACAAGATCGCGGCAATTGGTGTGCGCTTGCGCAAATGGGTGTCGTTTCACGGTATCAGTTTGAATGTGGAACCGGATCTCAGCCATTTTGGTGGGATTGTCCCTTGCGGGATCAGCGAAGACGGCCTTGGCGTGACCAGCCTGGCAGATCTTGGCGCCCCCATCACAATGGTCGAAGCGGATATGGCGTTGCGCACCGCCTTTGAAACCGTTTTCGGCGTTCGCACCTATACGAGCACCCCCCCAATTTAAAACACCGTCGCCGGGATGAACCGGCAACGGTGTTTTTAACGTTTCTTGTGAAATCAGGTCAGCCGAATTCGACCAGGATTTCATCTGCAGCGACGGGATCACCCGCCTTTGCGTTCACGGATTTCACCACACCGTCAGCTTCAGCACGGATGATATTCTGCATTTTCATGGCTTCGACCACACAGACAGGCTCTCCAGCTTTGACTTCCTGTCCGAGTTCCACATCCATCGAAACGACCAGACCCGGCATCGGGCTGAGAACCATTTTAGAGGTATCCAGCGGTTCTTTTTCCGGCAATTTGGAATGGAATTCCGCCGTCTTGGGCGTCACAACCAATGCGGTGCCCTTAAAGCCCCTGTAGCGGATCACAAGGCCTTCTGTGCTTTGCTCAAGGCGAAGCGCGAACGGCTCATCATCGAGCAGGCCTTCCATGAGCTTCTGACCCGGCTTCCACATTGTGGAGATCGAGACCGTATCTTTCTTCTTGGTGCCGAAGTCAATTTCGGCCTCGCCCTCACCCATTTTGAGTTTGATCGGCCAGGATTCACCTTCGATGAGAACAACCCAGTCTTCACGCAGCTTGCTCGGTGGGTCCATACGGCCGGAGATCTTGGCGATACGGATCTTGTCTACACCATGGGCATAGGCGGCAGCGGCAGCAGCAAGCCTTGATTGCGCCTTGGTGGGCTCTGCGCCTGAAAACCCTTCCGGAAACTCTTCAGCGATATAGCCGGTTGTAAGCGTTCCATCGCGGAAGCGCTTTTGCTGAAGGACAGTCTGAAGGAAAGGTGTGTTGTCCTGAATGCCTTCAATCTCAAGATTATCCAGCGCCAGTTCGTGCACATCTATCGCTTTTTCGCGGGTGTCAGCATGCGTGACCATCTTTGCGATCATAGGGTCGTAGAACATCGAGATCTCGTCGCCCTCGCGAACGCCGGTATCAATACGCACGACACCCCCGCCCAGCTTGCCCTCAGTCGGAAAACGGCAACGCTTCAAGCGACCGATGGATGGCAGGAAATTGCGGTATGGGTCTTCAGCATAGATGCGGGTTTCGACCGCCCAGCCCTTGATGCCGACATCCTTCTGCTTGATGGCTAGCTTTTCGCCCGAAGCCACCAACAGCATCTGCTCGACCAGATCACATTCCGTGATCAGCTCGGTCACAGGATGTTCGACCTGCAGACGCGTGTTCATTTCGAGGAAGTAGAAGTTCTTGTCGCCATCAACAATGAACTCAACCGTACCGGCTGAATCGTAGTTCACAGCCTTAGCAAGCGCCACGGACTGTTCACCCATCGCCTTGCGGGTTTTCTCATCAATGAAAGGCGAAGGCGCTTCTTCGATGACCTTCTGGTTACGGCGCTGGATCGAACATTCACGCTCATTCAGGTAAATGCAGTTCCCGTGCTTGTCGCCCAGAACCTGAATTTCGATGTGGCGAGGCTGTGTGACGAATTTCTCGATAAAGATCCGGTCGTCACCAAAGGAGCTCTTCGCCTCGGCTTTGGAATCTCTGAAGCCTTCGCGTGCTTCAGTGTCATTCCAGGCGATCCGCATGCCCTTGCCGCCACCACCGGCAGACGCCTTGATCATCACCGGATAGCCGACTTCATTAGAAATCTTCACGGCGTGTTCTGCGTCTTCGATCAACCCCATGAAGCCAGGAACAGTCGATACACCTGCCTTGGCGGCAAACTTCTTCGACGTGATCTTGTCGCCCATGGCTTCGATGGCTTCAGGATTCGGGCCGATAAAGGTGATCTTTTCCTTTTTCAAACGTCGTGCAAATTCCGGATTTTCGGACAGAAAACCAAATCCAGGGTGAACAGCTTCCGCACCTGTCGCCTTTACAGCATCAATGATCTTGTCCATGACCAGATAGCTTTCGGACGCTGGTGACGGGCCAATGAATACGGCCTCATCTGCCAGTTCAACTGCCATCGACCCTGCATCTGCCTCAGAATAGACAACAACAGTTTTGACGCCGAGGCGCTTACAGGTCTTGATAACTCGACACGCAATCTCACCACGGTTTGCGATCAGGATTTTTGAGAACATTTAGTTAGGTGCCCCGGCTGTTTTAATTCGTCTCTATTTGTATGTGTCTAGCTGATAGAACGGCTACACAGACAAAGCAATTCATCAGCCAAATCAAACATATGATTTCATGCTCGCATTTTCGGTTTTGTCCGATACGACGTCCGATACACAGGTTTTGATTCCGGCCGATAAATACATGCGGCGATAGAAACAGGAAATGCATCGCCCCTCCAATCAGCAAAATTCCTGCCGCCACCTCAAGCGCGCCGAGGCTCTGCCCTGTTTCGCTGAGTGTGAGATCATCACACCCGAATGTCGTGATTGTCGCCTTCAGGAACATCAGGTGCGTGGTGGCTGAATATTCATCCGTGACGACACATCATGATCCGCCCCGCAATTCCCACAAATTGAACAAAAACGCTGAATAGGATCATCCGGGTCGCGCCGTTGACATTGTATAAAAGCATGCGGCGCGACAAGTTCATGATGGGACACTGGACAATTCGGGCGACATTCATTGTCTGAGCTGTCTGACGGTCCCGTCAGGATGAATGTGACCGGAGACCATATGCTGCTCTATGGATTTCATCGTTGGCGCGGCGAAACCCGGCGCAAATACTGGTTCAACATCCTGCTGACAGATCGCAATATTCCCGATGATGGGGGCGTCTACATCTTTGTTCGGCGGCGCTACATCTTCTGGCTGGAGCCCATCTATGTCGGCAAGGCCGCCAGCCTGAAATCCCGGCTGCGAAAGCATGAAAGATGGGGTGAAGCATTCTGGACAAGGGGTGCAACGGAAAAGCATGTCCGTATCATCAAGCATGAAGAAGCCCGTCGACGCACCGAAGAAGATCTGGTGAGGAAACTTCGTCCGCCTTTGAACCGCCAATTGACCCCGAGTAACCCGAATGACGCCCCCCGCAATCTGAGCCTGGCAGCCAGATGGGCCAGAAGAGCCTATTGGCGCAAGGCGCGCTGATTTATCTCATGCTGCAAACCCTTGGCTTTTTGTGCATTTTGCGCTGTAAACGTATATGCTTTGCACAAATGTAATGAATGGACCTGGCTGACATGGGCGACGGCAAGAAATCTAAGACCCGAAAAAAGTCCAAGAAGGATAGCCAGATGGTTATCCGGGTCAGTGTCGAGGATCGTGACGCATTCATTTCGCTTTGCGATGAACTGGACACCAGCGCTTCGCGCGAGATCCGGCGATTCATGAAGCATTTTGTCGCCACGCAGGGAGAGTCTGCCGCGCCGGCAGCGACGATTTCCTCTCCGTCAGTGATCGAAGGCAGTTTCGATACGCCCGAAATCGAAGACTGAACCGCTCAAAGACGCTTTAGCCAGACCTGCAGACGCTTATCGGACTTTGCTGCCTCGTCTACATCCTTCCAGTTCAACGTGGTGAAGACATCTTTGACAGGCTGATATCCCCGACGCGTCCAAAACGACCCAAGATCGCGGTGATTATCTGGCTTCAAGGGATGATTGCTGTCACGTTCAACAGCGCAGAACAGGGACCAATCACGTCCGATCCTTCGGGCATGATCTTCACGCTCGTCAAAGAACTTGTGCCCGGCCCCCTGGCCGCGATAGTCCGCCAGCAGCACTGATTCAGCGCAATAGAATATATCTGATGCAGGGATCGACAATTTGGCAGCGGCCTCCACCAGATCGTCGGCATGATCTTCCAGAGGCGTGCCGGTCGCTGCCCCTACAAGACGATCACCGTCATAAGCACCGACTATAATACACGCCCTGCTTTTCGCATAAGGACGCAAATAGCTGCGCTCATATTCCAGATCGCCATCATATAGATAAGGCCACTCGCGAAACACCGTGATCCGCAACTGCGCCAGTGCTTCAATGGCATCTGGTGCAGTTGCAAGATCAATGTTCCGATAGGTCAAACCCATTGTGAATGGCCTTGTCTGTCATATCGGGCCGACTGACGCTGCCCTATAGCGGAATGTTGTCGTGTTTCTTCGGTGGGTTCTTCACGTCCTTGTTTTTCAACTGACGCAGGGAACGCGCAATCCTGAACCGCGTATTGTGCGGCTTGATGATGTCATCGATATAGCCCTTGGAGGCCGCGACGAACGGATTTGCGAAACGCTCTTCGTAATATTTGGTGTGTTCAGCCATTTTTTCCGGCTTGTCACGGTCAGCACGGTAGATGATCTCGGCCGCGCCCTTGGCACCCATCACGGCGATTTCGGCATTGGGCCAGGCATAGTTCACATCACCGCGAAGGTGTTTGGAACTCATCACGTCATACGCGCCACCATAGGCCTTGCGCGTTATCACCGTGACTTTCGGCACAGTCGCTTCGGCATAAGCAAACAGCAATTTTGCACCGTGTTTGATCAGACCGCCATATTCCTGCTTCGTGCCTGGCATGAAGCCCGGAACATCCACGAAGGTCACGATCGGAATGTTGAAGCAGTCACAGAAGCGCACAAATCGCGCAGCCTTGCGGGATGCATCAATGTCCAGAACACCAGCGAGCGTCATCGGCTGGTTGGCCACAAACCCAACGGTCGAGCCATCAATGCGCCCGAATGCACAGATGATATTTCCACCAAAGTCTGGCGAGATTTCAAAGTAATCGCCTTCGTCGCAGACCTTCTCGACCAGTTCCTTCATGTCATATGGCATGTTCGGATTGGCGGGCACGAGCGTGTCCAGGCTCCTGTCTGTCCGGTCGATGCTGTCGAAAGACGGAATGACCGGCGGCTTCTCGGCATAGGATTGCGGCAGGAACGTAATCAGCCTGCGGATCTGTGTCAGCGCTTCAATATCATTGTCGAAGGCACCTTCCACCACACCGGACTTGACGGCGTGCACACGTGCGCCACCCAGTTCTTCATGCGTTACTTCTTCATTGGTGACGGTCTTCACCACGTCCGGTCCGGTCACATACATGTAAGAGGTATCACGGACCATGAAGATGAAGTCTGTCATGGCAGGCGAATAGACATCACCACCCGCACAAGGGCCCATGATCACAGAGATCTGGGGCACCACGCCGGATGCCAGAACATTTTCCATGAAGATGTCAGCATAACCGGCCAGCGAATCCACGCCCTCCTGGATACGTGCACCACCTGCATCAAACAGACCGATCACCGGCGCGCCATTGCGTGCAGCGGCCTGTTGAACCTTCACGATCTTCTCAGCATGCGCTTTCGACAGAGATCCACCAAAAACCGTGAAGTCCTTGGAGAAAACATAAACCGCACGTCCCTCGATCGTGCCCCAACCGGTGACGACACCATCGCCGGGTACACGCTGTTCTTCCATGCCGAAATCGGAACAGCGATGTTCAACGAACATGTCCCATTCCTCGAACGACCCTTCATCGAGAAGAAGTTCGATACGTTCGCGAGCAGAGAGCTTCCCTTTTGCGTGTTGCTTTTCGATGCGTGCCTTGCCGCCGCCCATTCTGGTGCGTTCACGCTTCTCCTCCAGCAGTGCGAGGATTTCCTTGCTCATCGGTGCCCCTTATAGATCAGCTATTTGTTCCGGTTCTTTGGAACCAGATAGCTGTCGGGCGTTGCGCTTGGCAAGCCAAAAGCAGGCAATCACTTGATTAATACAGAAAAATATTCTGTCAAAACACGAAACGGTGCCTCAATTGGCACCGTTTCTTGGTTAGCGTCCTGTGTGTCATCTATAGATGTCGAAATCCAGGATCCGCCCATTTCTGACAGCGCATGATGTCGATACGCGTCGTTCTCCCTGACGGCCCCAGCTTCTCATGCCCCCGTCAATGCGTATGACACCATTGCGGTCAACATCCACATTCGGTCGACCAATATAGGCAGCACCTTCACGTCCCCTATTGCGGGCAATCTGTCGGCCCTCGCTTTCGCACGTCCTGATCGCCTGATTGACGTCGCGGCTGACAATCCTCACCAGATTGCCATTGTCATATGGCGAGCGACCACGATCTCCATTGTTGCTGCGACGTTGGTACCGATCGTCGTCATTGTAGGAATACCGACGGTCCGAGTACTGATCACGATATTTCTGACTGGACACCTCGAAGACAGCCCGACACCCATTTTTCACCCAGATCTGATTTCCACGCAGGCCCCAATCCTGGCCGCGATCACAATCTGATTTTGACTTGCGCTTGTACACGCGGGCATCAGCAATCCGGAATCCGCCCCGAATGTAACATGTGTTGGAATTGTAGCTGCCAGACCCGCATTCAATCAGAGCGGTTGGACCGTTGGAGCCACTATGCCCTCTACCATCATTTCGACCTCTGGCTTCCGCCGGATGAAATTGTGCTTTGAGGTTCTGTCCCGTCAGTGCCTTGTGTGAGGTGTCTTGAGCGACAGCGGAAGGCGTTGCGATCAGCACGGTCGATGCCAGAGCCACGACCGTTGCGAGAGATTTATATGGGTTCTTCTTCATCATGGCAGGAATGCTGACGCAGGTCGCCACAACCGCAGATGAACAAGCCGTACATGCTTTTCAGGCCTGACCCGCTACAGATGAATCTATGCCGAATATGAACAGAAACCGTGGCTTGGAACGCCTCAGATCGCCGATCCGTGACCATTTCTCACGGCCATGTGATCTGCAAAACACCGTGAATTCGCCTTACAATCCGTAGACCTTGCGCAACATGTTGAGTGCCGTGAGGACCATGAGCACGCCAAATGCCCGTTTCAGCATGGCCGCATCCAGCTTGTGGGCGAGCGTGGCACCTATCGGTGCGAAAATAGTCGTCATCACCGCAATCAGGATAAATCCCGGAAGGGACAGATATCCAAGTGACAATGGCGGAAGCAAAGAGGCATCACGACCATTCCAAGCAAAGCCTATTGCCGCAGGAAGGCCGATTGCGGCTCCGAACCCGGCCGATGTCCCTATGGCCTGATGGATCGGCCTGCCAAACAGGGTGAGCAATGTCACGCCGAATACGCCGCCGCCAATGCCAAGAATTGAAGAAAGGCCGCCAATTCCGCCAGCCATTGCGATCATGGGTGCCCCCTTGGGAACGTCAGGTGCGAGGCGCCATCCTGGCCGCCCAAAGATGAATTGAAGCGCAATAATCATGGAGACACCGCCAAAGACCATGGTGAGACCGGGCCCTGAGATCAGGTTTGCCACAAATGATCCAAGCAGCGCCCCACACATGATCCAGGGCACCCACCCACGCAGCAGACCCCAGTCAACCGCGTCCTTTTTGTTGTGGGCCATTACCGAGCGCACGGATGTCACCACAATGGTCGCCAGTGATGTACCGACCGACACATGCATCGCTGTTTCCGGATAACCAAGACTGGACAAGGTGAAGAACAATGCAGGCACGATCACAACGCCGCCGCCTACGCCAAACAAGCCAGCGATCAGCCCGGCAAATGCGCCCGCAACAATCAATGCCAGAATCAATGGCAAAATATCAGCAATCGAAAATTCCATTCTGGCCCTGTGACATATCGCAGGCCAAACAACAAGAATTCAAAATGATCGCTCTAACGGGCTGCCAGCAAAGCCGCGCGGCATCTGGCCAGCGAACGATCCTGCGTTTCCTGGTAGAGTGCAAATGGATCCATCGTCGATGCCCCCAGCGCGGTTTCAAATGCTGATTGATTGGAATTCGCTGTAAATTGCGGTGCTTCATCACGCTCCAGATTGGATCTGAATATGCCAGCAGCACTGACCGGCAGGAAATCCTCATAGGTCTGCGCAACTGCGATCACCCACCCGTTCTCAATCCAGGTTTCCACATCATCATCGATGCCAGATGTGGCACGCTTGCCTGCATCGGTCAGCTCGAAGGTAAAATAGGCAAGGCCCTCTGACATCATCTGTCGCCAATCATCAGGAAACGCCGCAAAGACAGCACTGAGAAGACCGGTGTAATCAACCGAAGCACTAGCTGACCGGGTTTCAGCCAACACAGCACCCAGCAGCTCATCATAGAGCGCCCGCCCCTTTGGTGTCAGCGCCGCACCGCGTTGTTCAACTTCACCAAAGCGGGCAGTGTGAGCTCCGACAATCTGTTTGCCATCACCTGTGCGAAACGACACTTGCTCTTTTAATGCACGAAAAGATGTCTGCCGTAACAATATCGGGCACTGCCTTGCAGGTGGGCCCTCTATGACGGCCTTGGGATCAAGCCCCCATTGCGGCATGCGACGTTGAACGTCATCAATATCCAGCGTGCGCGGTGTCAGGTGGTTGATATGCGGCCCCTTGAAACAGACGATATCGGCAATAAGCCCATTGAGCTCAAGGAAGCTGGAATAATCTTGCTGTGAGACCTGCGCCTGCGCATGCCACTCAAACGTCTTGATCACTTCGCTGATGAACGCTTCAGCCTGGCTTGTTGTCAGGCCTGTTTGTGCTTCACCGATTTTGACCAGTTCCACCGCTCTTTCCGAGAAGATTTTTCGCTGGGCGAGCGCATCGCCTGCACGCTTTTTGAGGTCTTCATCCTCGATCATGTCGAGGCGCAACAGCGATGTGAAAATGCGAAATGGATTGGCGGACAATGCTTCTGCTGTGACCGGGCGAAACGCGGTCGAATGCACAGGTAGCCCTGCCTGGGAAAGATCATAATATCCCACGGGTAACATTCCCATCAGTGCAAACACACGCCTCATCATGGATAGCTCGTCAGCCGTTCCAAGGCGGATCGCACCATGTCTTTCCTTTTCGAAACGCTCGCTTTGTTCATCGCTGGCAGCGGCGATCTCTGCTGTCATGTTGCTGCGATATTCAGCATTCACCGTTTCAACCAGATCCACCAGTTTGTCATAGGCAGGCACTTCCCTGCGATACATGTCAGACATGGCCGCCGCGAAACGATCCCTGATGTCATCTGGCGACACATAAACTGCTGACATATCGGCCAACTCCCAAACTTCACTGAACTCTCATTTATTCCAACGATACAGGAATATAGGAGGTTTTCATCCCAATTTCTGGCAATTCATCGAAACTCATGCTGCCACGAGACCGGAGCCGCGCAAACTATCCCAGAGATGCCCATAAATGTTGGGCCGCATAACCGCGCCAGGGTCGCCACCTCTCGGCCTGAGCTTCCAGTTCACTTGCCGTCGGCCTGTTTCCTGTAAGCCTGGCCCATGCATTGATCAGCCCGATATCCGATGAAGGAAAGGCATCCGGTTCGCGCAAGGCTCTCAGTGCGATGTAATGCGCACTCCAAGGTCCGATGCCGGGCAAGGCACAAAGCGTTTCAACCGCTTCTTCCAGTGATTGACTGGGAGACAGCAATGCAGGGTCGGCAAGAGACGCCCTGGCCAGCCCCTGAAGTGTTCGTACACGCGCACCCGGCATCCCGATGCCGGTCAGGTCAGCGCCTGCAATTGCCTCAGCTGATGGAAATGTATGTGTCAGCCCCTGCTCTTCAAATCGCTCCTGAACATCGCCAAGACGCACACACAGGCGCGCACCAATCGTGGCCGCGCCGGCCACACTGATCTGCTGGCCCAGCACAGCACGTATCGCCATTTCAAAGACGTCCCACGCACCCGGCGATCGCAATCCTGGACGCGCATCGACCAGCGGTTTCAGGATCGGATCCGATCCCAGATCCTTATTGATTGCATTCGGGGCCAGCCCCAGATCCAGAACTCTGCGAATGCGAAATATGATGTCGGGAAGTAGTGACAGGTCTGGAAAATCAATCGCGGCGTTTATTTCTGATGATGAGCCAAGAGACAGTTTGATCGTGCCCGTTTTTCCCTGAAGTGAGATCGTGCGCATATAACTATCGCCCTCCACCTTCTCTATCGGCACGATCAGGCGCTGTCGAAAGAATGCCAGCATTGCAGGCCAATCCAGAGGCGGCTTGTAGCGCAGCTTCAGAACGATTTCGCCAGAACCAACAGAGTGTTCGGGACCGTTCAATCGCCGCAACGCGCTCGGAGGCTTTCCGTAAAGCTGTTGAAAGGTCTCGTTGAACCGCCGGATGCTGCCGAAACCGGAGGCCAGTGCAATTTCAGACATCGGCAGCAATGTCTCGTGGATAAGCTGTTTGGCCAGCAATACGCGCCTTGTTTGCGCGACCGCGACCGGCGACGCACCAAGATGTTGCTTGAACAGGCGGCGCAAATGGCGTTCACCCACACCAAGGCGTTCGGCAAGATTCTCCACATCACCCTGATCAAGGACACCCTGATCAATGAGCCGCATGGCGCGATTGACGGTATTGCTGGTCCCATTCCAGGCACCAAGGTCAGGTGCTGTTTCCGGCCGACATCTCAAACAGGGGCGATAGCCATTTTCCTGCGCTGCCGCCGCACTTTCATAAAAGGTAACATTGCGCCGCAAGGGCGTACGCGCCGGACATACCGGACGGCAATAGATGCCCGTCGTTCGGACTGCCACGAAAATGCGTCCGTCAAATCGTCCATCGCGTGTCTGAAGCGCCCGAAAACAGGCATCCTGATCAAGTATCATTTGCCCAGCTTAATCTAGCTAACACTAAAATTCTCGCGGTTATCGGACTCAAATGCTCATCATGCAATGTCCGATAACCGCTAGCACCAATTTCATTTTGGGAAGACACTTGCACCGCAATGTGACTCACTATCGATCGGACAAGGCGGAAAAATCAAATGAGACTCATCATTGAAAATATCGACACGCCCACGGGGCCGATGCAGCTGGCAACTGACGATGCAGGCCGCCTGAGAGCGCTCGAATGGGTCGACCTGAAGGCACGGCGTGCGCGCCTTTTGAAACGCCAATACGCTGGAGCACAATTACAACTGGATGAAAGGGCACCTTTTTCGGATGCTCATGCTCGCCTCACTGATTATTTCGCAGGTGATTTGAAAGCGGTCGATGGCATTGTTGTCGCGTTTGGTGGGACGGTATTTCAACAAGAGGTCTGGACGGCGCTGCGTCAGATCACGCTTGGCAAGACAATCAGCTATGGCGAGCTGGCGTCGCGCATCAATCGCCCAAAGGCTGTTCGGGCCGTTGGCCTGGCCAATGGTGCCAATGCGATCGGAATTGTCGTGCCTTGCCATCGTGTGATCGGGCAGAATGGAAAGCTGACCGGCTATGGCGGAGGGCTCGAGCGCAAGAAATGGCTCCTTGTCCATGAAGGCGCTATATCCGCCGAACTGGTTTAAGCCTCCTCGGCGGCGCTTTCATCAGCAACATCTTTCGGGGCCAGCAACAGATAGAGTGGTGGCGTGACGATACGCCCGATCAGCGTTGAACTGATCAATCCTCCGATAATCACCATGGCTAGTGGCGAATAAAGTGGCGACTGATCCAGCACAAGCGGTATCAGGCCACCGATGGCAGTCAGCGCGGTCAACAATACCGGCAGGAAGCGCAACTCACCTGCCCGCTCTATCGCCTGTTTCAACGGTGTTCCGCGTGCGCGTTCCTGATTGGCAAAATCCACCAGCAGGATCGAATTCTTGATCTCGATACCCGTCAGCGCGATGAACCCGATAATCGCGACAAAAGACAGCGACTCCCCGCCGATATAAAGCGCTGTGAGACCGCCCATGATTCCCATCGGAATAACGAAAGCCACGATCGCAACGGTCGCGAATGATCCAAATTCCAGCAGCAGCACCGCCATGATACCAAAGCTGGCAATGATGATGGCTGGCAACAGGCCGGAAAAGCTCTCCGATTGAGACTCTGCCTGCCCGCCATAGGAAAGCGTATAGCCTGGCGGAAGCCTGATATCTTCCAACGCCGCAGCCACATCAGCTGTCACACGTGAGGTCAGGAATCCGGGATCGGTATAGGCGGTGACGGTTACGATCCTCTGGCGCTTATACCTGTCAATTTGCGCAGGCCCGGACGCAATTGCAGGCTGGGAAAACGTCGCAAGCGGCAAGGCCTGACCTTCCACATTCCAGATATAAAGGTCGGCCAGATCATCGACTTCCAGCACATCACCGCGCGGCCCGCGCAGCCTGACCGGATAGGCATCCCCGACAGGATCGCGAAACTTGGCCACTTCCGTGCCCGCCACAGCAATGCGGATTGTCTCATCTATTGCGCCCGCCGGTACACCCGCCAGGGCAGCGGCCTGAGCATCAATGTTGAGATCCAGCGTCAGCAACCGTTCAGCCAGCGGGTCGATCACATTGCGCGTGCCATCTGTCTTCCTGACAGTCTCGGCAATGGATGCCGATATCTCTGCGAGAACCTCAAGGTCAGCGCCGCTGACACGGACCGCGATGGGTGCCTCGACGGGCGGCCCCGTCTGGTAGCGCCGAATATTGAATCGCGCACCGGGATATGCCTGTAGCTCACGCCGCAGGTTTTCGAGCAATTTGTGATCGCGCTCGGGCTCCCAATCGGTCAGCCGCACATAGATCTGGCCAATATTGGAGCGCTGGTCTTTCGGAAAATCATTGTAGTAGACCTGCGGATTGTCACGTCCGGCGTTGAAATAGCGCCATTCGACATTTTCTTCCCTGGCCAGAAGATCATCCGCATACTCAACCGCCTTGAGGGTATCTTCTATCGCCGATCCTTTGGCGAGCTCTATATCAACCACGAAATATGGGCTGTCATTCTCAGGAAATACCGAGAACCCAAGCCGGGGCACCAATGTCAGCGATGCTGCAAATATCGACATGCCCAGAACCACGGTCGCAACCGGTCTGGAAAGTGCCACTTTCAGAATCGGACGGTAGATCCCATGAATGGCCCCCATGAAGACCGTCATGACGATATTGTCCTTGCTGGTCCTGGACAGGATGCGGCTCGCCAGAAACGGGATGATGGTCAGTGAAACGCACAAGGATGCCAGGACTGTTGCGACCACCGCCGTAGGCAGGGACCGGATGAATTCTCCCGTTGCTTCCGGTAGCGCCATCAAGGGCAGAAACGCCAGCACCAGAACGGCTGTACAACCAACAACCGCCAGATTGATCTCCCTGACGCCTTCAATCGCCGCCTTGCCGCGTGACATCCCCTCTCGCAAATGCCTGGTGATATTCTCGACGACAACGATTGAATCATCGACCAGCAGGCCGAGCGACAAGACAAAGCCGGCAATCGACAACTGGTTCAGCGTGAACCCCATCTGATAGATCGCCAACAAACCGATGGAAATCGAAAGCGGTATGGCGATCATCACGACCAGCGACGCCCTGAACCCCAGAGGAAGGAGTGTTATCAGAACCAGTGCAATGGCGATCAGGAAATCGCGTCCAAGTCCGTTCAGCCGGTGTTTGACTGTATCTGCCTGATTGAACCCCTGCTTCAGTGAAATTCCCGTTGGCAGGCGTGGTTCAAACGCCGTCACCTTGTCCTGGACAGCATTGATGACCTTGAACACATCCTCGCCCAGCTTGGCGCGGGCAGTCAGGAAAACCGCGCGCTCACCATTGAAGCGTGCATAGTGGACCTGCTCGTCATTGCTCCATCGGACGTCAGCGATATCTCCGACCGTCAAAGCCACGCCATCGCCGTTCACAACCGGCACCTGCCGGATTTCATCCAGTGTATCAAAAGGCCCCGTCCCCTCGATGTTCAAACGGCGACCACCTGCCTTGAGCACACCCAGAGGAATATCGGCCCCTGCACGCTGAAGCGCGGTCATGACACTTGCAATTGGCAGGTCAAAAGCAGCCAGTTTCTGCATATCCGCCTCAACCAGCACTTCAGATGGCGGAATTCCCCATAAATCAGCTTGCTGGACGCCAGGGGCGCGTTCGATCTCGTCCCTCAACTCTCGGGCATAGGCTTCGATCTGGCGATATTCAGCTGTCTCGCTGACCAATGCCATCTGGACAACGCTGACCTGTGATGGGTTACGCTTGTCAACCCGAACCAATGTAATGCCATCGGGAAGATCCGGCCTGAGCTTGTTTACCTCGCGGACAACTTCATCATATTTCTTGTCGGGATCCGCTCCCCACAGGAACTCCACCGAGACACGGCTGACATTGGCCTCACTGCGGGACTGGATTTCCTTCACATCTTCCAGAGAGTTCAGCGCTTTTTCCAATGGTATGGTGATAACGCGCTCTATCTGCTCTGCGTCGGCTCCCGGAAGGATGATCACGACACCTGCGCCTGGCATGGTCGCAATTGGATCTTCCGATTTCGGAATCGACAAGAGTGCACCGACACCAAGCGCGAAGAACATCCCAAACAGGACAAGCGTGAATTGCCAGCGACGAATGAAAAATCGGCTTAAACCTTCCACGGTGTTCAGTCCTGACCATCGTCGCTGTTCAATCGGATCGCCTGCCCGTCACGCAGAAGGGATGCCCCGCGCGTTATGACCCGATCACCCGGCTCGATTCCGCTCAAAATGACCACACCATCCGAACCAAGCCCACCCGTGCGAACCGGCACGCGTTCGGCATGACCGTCATCGGTTGCGATATAAATCACCCCCTGATCGGCACGCGCATCTACAAGCGCGATGGCTGGTATCACATAGCGCGCAATCGGCTTTTCGTCGGTCCCCTGACCACGAATGGTTATTTCAGCGACCTCGCCTGAGCGTAGTTTCACATCATCGGAAAAACTGAATTCAACCGGAAACAAGCCGATGGCACTGCTTGTGGGTGATATTCTGGATACGTGCCCGATATATTCACCGCGCTCCCTTACCAGAATGCCGACATCATCGCCGACCGCTATGCGTGCGACCTGATTGGCATTCAATGATGCCCGCGCGATCAAGCCCCCTTGCGCTTCCCCCACAATCACGACGGGAGACCCGGAACTCACGATCTGGCCACGTTCAACCGCGCGTTTGAGCACGACACCATTTCGAGGCGCAGTGAGTTGCAAGGTTTGGCGTGTTCGTTCGAGTCTCAATTGCGCTTCTTCAAGCGTGGAATCCGAGACGGCACCGCTTTCATGCAATTGCTTCAGGCGATCATAATTGCTTTGGGCCGTTTTGCGGGTCAGTTCGGATTCGGCGACATCTGCGCCAACATTCAGCCGACGCAAGGTCGCGAGCAATTGGCCCTGTCTGACCTGATCCCCCTCATCAACCTGGATCGACAGGATTTCACCGGGCGAACCAAAGCCCAGGGATGCCTCTCGCTTATAGGCTGTACGACCTGATACCCGGATGCCGGGCGCATCCTCTACAGAGGTGATCTGGATGAAATCGACAACAACAGGAGGCGCATCTTCCAGGGTCGTTACGCTGGATGCCTCTGTCTCGCCACAGGCTGACAGGCCGATAACGGCAGCTCCTACAAGCAGCAGGAGCTGAAAAAAGGACCCAAGAGACGGTTGCATGTCAGTTCATTCCTGAAAGAATGCTTTGCTTGACACTGTCTAGTTTATTATCTTGACAGTGTCAAGAACAGATAGGAAGCGTTCGTGAAGGAAGATCTCAAATACAAGATCCTGAAAGCCAGCCTCGACCTGCTGGAAGAAGGCGATGTTTCGGCTCTCAGCATGCGGGAAGTCGCGCGCCGGGCCGGCGTGAGCCATCAGGCCCCCTATCATTATTTTGCCGATCGCGAAGCCATTCTGGCAGAACTGGTGCGCGATGGGTTTGAACGCCTGCACCAGGATGAAACCAGTGCCGTCGACGCCCATGACGATCAGAAGGACAAGATTGCCGCGCTGGGTGAATCCTATGTGCAGTTCGCTCTGGAAAACCCTTCGCTATTTCGCCTGATGTTCAGATGCGACATGGTCGATCTGGACAAGCACCCAGACGCCAAGGCCGCGGCCAACAAGGCCTTCGATGTTCCCATACGGGTCATGGGCAGCAATTCCAATGTCGATGAGGCCACACGTTTCGCGACCGTGATTGGCTGTTGGTCCATGGCGCATGGGCTTGCCACGCTCGCGCTGGAAGGCGTCCTGACAAACAAGCTGGCAGACCTCGATCAATCGCTTGACGATCTGATCAGGAACACGGTGAAGACATTCACGGCCCGACTACCGGACTAGCGAGCGTTGAACTTCAATATCGCATGGCCCGTCTCATGCACGGTCGAATGACCAGCTGTGCGCACAAGTGATTGTGGTGTGACGTTTGGACTGATCGTCACACCCTGTCCTCGCTGAGATATTGCAGCGTAAGAGCTGGATCAGACTATCGACACTGCTTGAACGCACCTGATTGAAGCGCAACAAACTGAATTGATCCGCAATGTCCAGATTGCATTCCATAACGGCCCTCCTGTTCACGACTGTACTGGTCGGCGCGTGCTCCGACACAAGCTCTTCTGAAAACCTGACTGGCTATGTCACCGCCGAATATGTCTATGCAGCTCCCCTCTCGACCGGACGGATAGATCACCTCAACGTCACTGAAGGCCAGGATATCACAAAGGGCGACCTGCTATTTTCGATTGAGTCCACACCACAAAATTCGGTTCTGGTGGATGCAAGAGCGCAGCTTGCGCAGGCTGAAGCCGTAGCCGCCAATCTTGGTGTAGGCGCTCGCCCAGAGGAACTGGCCGCCCTGCGTGCGGATCTGGACAATGCCACGGCTCAATACGAACTGGCCGACGAAAACTACCAGCGCGAAATGGAGCTGATCACCACAGGAGCCGTTTCCAGGGCGCGCGGTGACAGTCTGCGGGCTGCAAGGGACAGCGCGCAGGCTCAGGTCGATGCGGCCCGACAAGCCATAAAGGTTGCAAGACTTCCAGCACGCTCAAACGAACAAAAAGCAGCACTTGCAGCTGTAGAGTCAGCACAGGCGCGTTTACAAAGCGCTGAATGGAATTTTGAGCAGACAAGGACTTATGCTTCCTCGAATGCACGTGTGGAACTGATCCTGCGTCGTGAAGGCGAGATAGCGGGCCCCTCAGCACCAGCGCTCGCACTGATCCCGAATGACCTACAGGAAGTGCGCTTTTTCGTACCGGAAGCAAAGCTGTCCAGGATCAGTATCGGCGATGAACTGAGCGTTGTCGCCGACGGCACTATCGCGCCGATCATCGCCAAGGTGGTCTATATTGCTGCCGAAGCCGAGTTTACGCCGCCCGTCATTTACAGTGAAACCCTGCGCGACAAGCTTGTCTTCGCGGTCGACGCTCGATTGCCAGCCGATGCGAAACTGAGGCCCGGCCTTCCTGTTGAGGTCAAGCTGCCATGACGCAGGAGCTCGCCATCGATGTGCGAGGACTGGTCAAGCGGTTTGGCTCAAAGACAGCGGTCAATGGCGTCGATATCCAGATGCCACGTGGGCAGGTCTGGGGATTTCTGGGCCCCAATGGTTCTGGCAAGACCACAACGATCAGAATGATCTGCGGCCTCCTCAAACTCACCGATGGTGAGGGAGAATGCCTCGGCTTTGATATCCGCAAGGATGCGTCGCTCATCAAGGCGCAGACAGGATACATGACCCAGAAATTTTCATTCTGGACCGACCTGACAATCCGCGAAAACCTGGAATTTGTCGCCCGGCTGTACAGGCTGAAAAACGCATCGCGCGTGGTGGACGAGACGCTGGACGGACTAAGCTTGTCAAAACGCCAGCATCAGCTCGCGGGTGCACTTTCCGGTGGATGGAAGCAGAGACTGGCCCTCGCCGCGGTTTCCATGCACCACCCCAAACTATTGCTTCTCGATGAACCCACAGCAGGCGTTGACCCGCAGGCGCGCCGAGATTTCTGGGACGAGATTCATCGTCTTTCCAGCAATGGCATCACGGTTCTTGTCTCCACACATTATATGGACGAAGCGGAACGCTGTGATCGGATCGTCTATCTTGCAAATGGCAAGAAGGTCGCTGAAGGCACGGTCGCGCAGATCATTGATATGTCCGGTCTCATTACCTTTCGTGGTGAAGGTGAGAATGTCCGCCACCTTGCCCCTCAACTGGAGCACGCGCCGGGCATTGACCATGTCGCCTATTTTGCATCCGCCCTTCATGTCAGCGGATCGGATCGATCTGCCATCAGGCATGCACTCGATCAGCTCAACGATGACGGTGCCGATTGGAAGGAAGTGCGCCCCAGTCTCGAAGACACCTTCATCGAGCTCAAGGCTCGCGCAGGTGATGACACGCGGCAGCACGCATGACGACACTGGCCCGCATACTCGCAATCATCATGAAGGAAGCCGTGCAGATGCGCCGCGACCGGATGACATTCGGAATGATGCTGGTCTTGCCTGTCATGCAGTTGATCCTGTTTGGCTATGCGATCAACACAGATCCGCACAGCCTGCCGACCGCGATACAGATGGAGGAAGACACTCCCATCACACGATCAATCATCAGTGGCCTGGAGGTTTCGGGCTATTACGCAATCGTTGAACGCACACAAAGCGATATGGAAAGCGATTCCATGCTGGCGCGAGGCGATGTCAGCTTTGTCGTGACCATCCCCAAAGGTTTTACCAAAAGGCTTTTGCGTGGAGAAACGCCTCAGCTGCTAATCGAGGCTGATGCATCCGATCCGTCAGCGTCATCAAATGCGATTTCCCGCGCCCAGGTGATCGTCCAGCGTGCGCTTGCTCATGAGCTCTACAAGCTGAACGGAGATCCACAGACGGCCCCTCCTCTGTTCGAACTCGTGATCCACCCAAAATACAATCCGGCCGCTGTTACGCAGTACAATATCGTTCCCGGATTGCTGGGAGTCATCCTAACGATGACCATGGTGATGATGACCAGCCTCGCCATGACCCGTGAAACAGAGCAAGGCACGATGGAAAACCTTCTGGCCATGCCCGCGCGCCCCATTGAAGTCATGCTCGGCAAGATTTCGCCCTATGTGATCGTGGGCGCTGTACAGACCCTCGTTGTTCTTGCGGCAGCAATATGGGTCTTCAAGGTTCCGTTTCTGGGGTCATTCTGGGTGTTGTCACTTGGTGTTGTGATATTCGTGATCGCCAATTTGGCGGTTGGGTTCAGCTTTTCCACATTTGCGCGATCCCAGATGCAGGCCATGCAGATGACCTTCTTCTTTTTTCTTCCATCGCTACTGCTTTCCGGCTTCATGTTCCCTTTCAGGGGCATGCCGAACTGGGCTCAGATGATCGGTGAAATCCTGCCGCTCACGCATTTCCTGCGAATTGTTCGAGGCACCATGTTGAAGGGTGCTGACCTGCATCAGCTGCAACCCGACATCAACGCCATGTTGCTGTTCACACTGTTCATGGGTGCGGTTGCCATGGTCCGATACAGGCAGACACTCGACTAAAGAGAATCATTTCTTGTTTGACGCCGTCGGATTGTCTACCTCTGCGATATACAAACGGAACGCATACCCGTTCCCTGAAAGGTAATTCTATTGTCCGACTCCAATGATGGCGAACATCAATCAAGCAGGCACGGCCTGAACAAACAACGCGTTCTGGAATATCTGGAGCAACATCCCGACCAGACAAACAAGCGTGAGATCGCACGCGCGCTCGGGGTCAAGGGCTCCGGTCGCGTGGCCTTGCGTCAGATCCTGAAACAGCTGGAAGCAGACGGTGCCGTCGCTCGCACAGGAAAACGCGCATTCACATCGACCGAAACGCCGCCGACAACAACCGTTGTGCAGTTTGAGAGCATTGATGAGCATGGCGAACTGATCGGTCGTGCTCAGGGCCAGGAAGGTCTGTATGGGCCCAACATCGTCTATGCTGGTTTTACCGGCAAACGCAGTGGCTCGGCCCCTGCACGCCTGGACCGTGCATTATGCCGTGTCGAAAAGGACAAGAACGACGTCTGGCACGCACGCGTCATCAAGGTGTTTGATGCGGCACCCAAGCTTTCGGTTGTCGGGCTGTTCGAGGCGAACAAATATGGTGGCCGCGTCACCCCTGCCAGTCGCAAGAACAAGCATGAATATCTGATCGAATCTTCAGATGTGAAAGATGCAGACGATGGCGATATCGTTCGGATCGTGCCGAAGAATTCAAAACGCGATGGCCCCCAAAGGGCCCGCATCGTCGAGATCCTCGGAAGAATGGACGAGCCGCGCGCCGCTTCCATTCTGGCCCTGCATTCTCATGATGTGCCAGATGAATTTTCTGATTCTGTCTTGCGGGACGCTGAAAATGCAAAAGCAATTCAAACCACGCGCGAAGACCTTACCCATCTCCCCCTGCTGACTATCGACCCAGAAGACGCACGCGACCATGATGACGCTGTATGTGCATGGCCAGATGAAGACCCGACCAACAAGAATGGCTGGGTTGTTATCGTCGCGATTGCAGATGTGGCTGCATTCGTGCGCAATAACACACCGCTGGACAATGAAGCCTATCGTCGTGGCAACTCGACCTATTTCCCGGATCGGGTCGCCCCCATGCTCCCGGAGACATTATCAGCAGACCAATGCTCACTGCGTGAAAACGAATTGCGCGAGACCCTTGCTGTGGAAATGCGATTTTCAGCATCGGGCGACAAGATTGGGCACCGCTTCATTCGCGGCCGTATGAAATCCCACGCCAAACTCTCCTATCGCCAGGCCCAGGACGCCATTGACGGTAACCCTGATGAAAAAGCCGCGCCCCTGCTCGAGACCGCCATCAAACCGCTATGGGATGCCTGGCATTGCGTGAACAAGGCCCGTAGCAAACGCGAACCACTCGATCTGGACCTGCCCGAACGACGCATCACCATGTCGGCTGTTGGAGCCATCACAGGTGTCGCGCTCAAGGAACGCTTCGATGCGCACAAGCTGATCGAAGAATTCATGATCCAGGCAAATGTCTGCGCGGCGGAAACGCTTGAGGAAAAGCGCTCTCCATTGATCTACAGGATCCATGAAGAGCCGTCTGATGAAAAGATTGCCGCTTTGGGTAATTTCCTGCCAACAGTCGGCCTGAAATGGACCAAGGGACAGACCAAGACTGCAGGCCGCTTCAATGCCCTGCTCGAACAGGCCCGCAACAATGATATGGAATACCCTGTTTCCGTCATCGTTCTGCGGTCACAATCTCAGGCACGCTACGCCCATCAGAATCTGGGGCATTTCGGCCTCAACCTGACCCGCTATGCGCACTTCACCTCTCCCATCCGCCGCTATTCCGATCTGATCGTCCACCGCGCGCTGATCCGCGCCCTGAATCTTGGACCGGACGGGCTCACAGACGAGGAACTGGTGCGGCTTGAGGAAATCAGTGAGCACCTCACATTGACCGAACGCCGGTCGATGGCTGCCGAGCGCGATGCTGCTGACCGTTACCTGGCCGCCTTCATGGCAGACAAGGTCGGAGCCGAATTCGAAGGACGGATCTCGGGTGTCACATCTGCCGGACTGTTTGTGCGTCTGGATGAAACCGGTGCAGATGGTTTCATTCCAGCAGCGCATCTGGAAGGTGATTTCTGGATCCATGACGAGGACCACTCTGCCCTTGTCGGCGAACGCTCCCAGAAGCGATACGAGATGAGCGCGCCCGTTCAGGTAAGGCTCAAGGAAGCAACGCCGCTGACAGGCGGCCTGCTCTTTGAAATGCTGACTGACCCCGTGCCAGCCCGCAAGGATCTTGGCCAGGTCAGCCGTCCAGCGCGCACACATCGCCGTGGAAATTCGAACAGGTTCAAATCCGGAAAGCAGGGCCGTCCCAAAAATGTTCGCTTGAGTAAGAAAAAGCGATAGTTAGACTGGCACCATGGATATTTCACAGAAACAAGCGCCAGAACCGGATATGCCGCGTCGTGAAAAGGTGGCTGCGCGTACTGTAAGACCGCGTGATGCCGCAACCATGATTTTGACGCGTCAAAGTTCTGACGGCTTGAGTGTCCTGATGGGAAAGCGCTCAAGCGCGCACACCTTCATGCCTGATCTTTACGTCTTTCCAGGCGGCCGGGTAGATCCTGAAGACTCACGACCGCCCGTACTCAGCGACATGTCAGAGGGCTGCTATTCTCAGATGTCGGTCAGGACGCGTCGATCCCTACGTGCCTTTCCGCTCGCCGCCATCCGTGAGACCTTTGAGGAAACCGGCCTGTTGATCGGCAAGCCTCAACGCATGGAATGCTCCCCACCCCTGAACTGGAAAGCTTATTTCGATTTGGGTGTGTCACCCTGCTTGTCTGGAATCCGTTATTTTGGCAGGGCAATCACGCCACCTTCGCGGCCCAAACGGTTTGATGCCCGGTTCTTTATCGCTGATGCCAGTGACGTTCTGGTAGGAGATCCCACGCCTTCAGACAGCGCCGAACTGACAGATCTGAACTGGCTGCCCATTCAGGATGCCCTGGATACCGAAATCCCCCTGATCACCCGGTTTGTCCTGTCACGTATCCAGACCTACCTCCAAAGTGACCCGGACACATACTCACCTTTCATGTTCAAGAAGGGTGTCAGCGCTGCTCTTGTGAAATAGCTCCTAGAAAACGTTTGACAGCATCGCGTACCGCCACGATTTCATCCTGGGGCAAGCCGATCTGACAACTCATTTCAAGCGGTATTCCGGCAGCTTGTTCACGCAGAGCCTCTCCTGCTTTTGTAAGACCGACAATAACCCGCCGCTCATCCTCTGGATCGCGAGTTCGTGTCACACGACCTGATTTCTCCAGACGCTTGACCAATGGAGAAAGGGTTCCAAAATCCATTCCCAGCTGGCTGGACAACTCTCCCATCCCGCGCGGCGCACGTTCCCACAGGACCAACATCACCAGATATTGAGGATAGGTCAGCTCCAGGGGGGCCAGCACAGGCCCATACATTCGCGTCAACGCATTGCTGACCGAATAGAATGCAAAGCAAAGCTGATTATCGAGCCGCGTCAGCTCGCTGGTGTCAGCTGACGCGGCGTTGTCCTTGAAATGGTTGCTTGTTGTCACTTGGCTATCACTTTTAGTCCCACATCGATATTTCCGCGCGTTGCGTTGGAATATGGACATACCTCATGGGCTTTGGCCACCAGTTCCTCTGCTTCGGACTGGCTCAGGCCTTCGGTCTCTGCATCGAGTGATACACCGAGTACGAATCCTGGACCTTCAGGCTTCATACCAATGGATACATGCGCTGTAACCGCCGCGCCGGTGAGTGAGATCTTCTGGGTGGATGCAATGTGGCGCATGGCATTTTCAAAACACGCGGCATAGCCAGCCGCAAACAATTGCTCAGGGTTTGTAGCACCTCCGGCACCACCCATTTCCTTTGGCAAGGCGAGCGTTACATCCAGCAAGCCATCATTCGTCTTGACGTGGCCGGTTCGTCCACCAACTGCGCGAGCTTGTGTCGAGTATAGCGTTTTCATGATCCTGATCTTTCAAAAGTGGGCGACATGCCCGTTTAAGATGCATCATATATAGTGCGCGATTTAATCGCTTACAATATAATATATGATGACGCCCGAGATGCTGTTTTCAATATCCAGGCGCTATAGTCGTTTCACTTGCTCGAAACATAAGTGCTGAATCAAAAAAGCCGCCTCCGGATCGGGAGGCGGCCTTTATTGAAAGCGCTAAATTCGCAGTCGAGTGGCTCTCACCTACTCAGCAGGAACTGCATTGGCTGCAACGGGTGCCGCTGCAACAACTGCCTCTGTCACGTGCGCTTCAAAGACCTTGAAGTTTGCAACGAACATGTTCGCCAGCTTGGCAGCCTGCGCATCATAAGCCGATTTGTCTGACCAAGTGTCACGCGGGTTGAGGATCTTGTCATCCACGCCGTCCAGATGCGTTGGAACCATGAAGCCGAAGGTTTCATCCTTACGGAACTCACCCTTGGCCAATGAACCGTCCAGTGCAGCGTTGAGAAGTGCACGGGTCGCCTTGATAGGCATGCGGTTACCTGTGCCATATGGACCACCTGTCCAACCGGTGGAGACCAGCCAGCAGTCTACATCATAACGGTCAATCAGCTTACCGAGCAGGTCACCATATTCTGAAGGGTGACGCGGCATGAATGGCGCACCAAAGCAGGTCGAGAACGTTGCTGTTGGCTCAGTGACGCCTTTTTCTGTACCAGCAACCTTTGCGGTGTAACCCGACAGGAAGTGATACATCGCCTGAGCAGGTGTCAGCTTGGCAATCGGAGGCAGCACACCAAACGCATCTGCCGTCAGCATGATCAGGTTCTTTGGCTGACCACAACGACCGGTTTCCGAGGAGTTCGGAATGGCTTCAATCGGATATGCGCCGCGGGAGTTTTCTGCCAGTGAGCCATCATCAAGGTCGAGCACGCGTGTGACCGGGTCCATGACGACGTTCTCGAGAACCGTTCCCCACATCTGGGTCGTGGCGAAGATTTCCGGCTCAGCCTCGGCGGAGAGCTTGATCATCTTGGCGTAACAGCCGCCTTCGAAGTTGAAGAGACCGTTCTCAGACCAACCATGCTCATCGTCACCAACAAGAATGCGGTCCTTGTCTGCGGATAGTGTTGTCTTACCCGTACCGGACAGGCCGAAGAAGATTGCGGCATCGTCGTCTTCAGATGTGTTCACCGAGCAATGCATCGGCATGACATCTTGGGCTGGAAGCAGGTAGTTCAGGATCGTGAAGACAGATTTCTTGGTCTCACCGGCATAGGAGGTGCCGCCGATCAGAATCATCTTCTTCGCAAAGTTCACCGCGATCACTGTCTCGGAACGACATCCATGGCGTGCCGGGTCTGCCTTGAAGGATGGCAGGTTGACGATCGTGAATTCGGTGTTGAACGTTTCGAGTTCAGCATCTGTGGGGCGACGCAGCAGGTGACGAATGAATAGATTGTGCCAGGCGAACTCGTTCACAATGCGGACACCGATACGGTAGTCGAGGTCTGCACCACCATAAAGCTGTTGAACGAAATACTCGCCGCCATTCATGTGGGCCTGAAAATCCTCCCACAATGTATCAAACTGCTCCGAGGTGATGGATGCATTGTTGTCCCACCAGACAGTATTCTCGGTGGTTTCATCGCGAACCGTGAATTTGTCCTTTGCCGAACGACCTGTGTGCTCACCGGTTTTTACAACAAGGGGGCCACCGATAGCGACTTCACCTTCGCCGCGGCGCAAGGATTCCTCGTAGAGGGCTGCCTCTTTCAGGTTCAAATGAATCGTCGCTGGCTTGACCTTAAGATCGGCCAATACATCGGTGTTGCTCATGTCCCGTAACTCTTTCGACTAGTTATTTCTGTTAAATTCCAGAGGGTATGCAGACTCTTATTGAGCTGAACCTGTACACACCCGCATATCTAATAAGCGTAATAGCAAGAAATTCGCCATTGAGGCCAGCCTTCTGTCACATATTGGATTATTTTGCCGCATTTCCTGTTTCCAGCTCGTCCTCGGCTTAGAAGAATCCAGTGCTGTAAGCCTCCTCTGACGCAAAGAATTCAAAAGAAGCCTTGACGACCCAAGCCCTTCTCTGATTTATGCGCGTTTCGAATTTACATCAGCGCAACACTCGCGCGAGAGCAGAGCAAGACTCATGGCAAAGCCGACAACCATCAAAATCCGCCTGAACTCGACTGCGGACACAGGTTTCTTCTACGTTACGAAGAAAAACCCGCGCAACCTGACGGAAAAACTGGTTCTCAAGAAATATGACCCGGTTATTCGCAAGCACGTTGAGTTCAAGGAAGGAAAAATCAAGTAATTGATTTTTTCCTGACCCAAATCAGAAAGCCGCATCAATGATGCGGCTTTTCTTTTGTTCCCAATACAGCACAGTAGCTGTGGGACCTCACTGATCAGTAGTTTTCCAGCTTCGATTCACCCGACAGGATCTGATTGCGGCCTGCTTCCTTGGCGCGATACAGCGCTTCATCCGCACGCTTGATCAACTGATCGGGATCATCATCAGGCGGAAAGGTCGTCGAGACACCACCTGACATCGTGATATCCAGCGAATCATAGCCCTTGTTCACAATGAAGGGTTCGCCTTCGACACGTGCGCGAATCCGTTCAGCCACGACCTTGGCCGTCTCATGACTCGTATTGGGCATGATCACCAGAAACTCTTCACCACCATAGCGGCAAGCAATATCTGCAGGGCGCACATTATCTCTCAAACGACGAGAGAATTCACGCAACACCTCATCGCCGACGTCATGTCCGTAGAAGTCGTTGACACGCTTGAAGCGATCCAGATCTCCCAGAAGGATGGAGACGCTCCCGCCTCCCATATTTGCACGACTGACAAACTGATCCAGTTGAGTTTGAAGATATCTGCGATTGTGCAAGCCGGTCAGCTGGTCCGTGACCGCAAGTTCCATTGACTGGTCCAGTCTGGACCGCAGCGCATCAAGATAGCGCTTCTTTCGAACCTGGGTTCTGACGCGTGCAAGCAATTCCTCGGGATCAAGAGGCTTGATCAGAATATCCGATGCACCAAGTTCCAGCGCCTTGATCGCGCGGGAATCATCGTCAGAATCGATGATCGCCAGAATCGGCAGATCCCTGGTCGTTTCCAGCGACCGCAACCGTGCGCATAATTTCAGGCCATCGAAATGCTTGCCGCCAACCGAGATCACCATGATATCAACGGTCGCTGCACCCGTTCCCAACCCGCCGGCTTCTGCCAGTGTCATGGGATTGTGCACGCCCTCAAGATATTTGCAGATGCGTTTGGCCTGACGATCATCTTCGTGCAACACCAGCACACGTGCAGGCGTTTGCGGACGACCGGTGGGGTTTACATCGATGATTCCGATCCGGCGCCCGGAAGCTTCACGTTTGCGCAGCTCATCAGCCACGAATTTGAACTTGGTCAGCGCCCGGACGCGTGACAACAATTGCAGGTCATGTATCGGCTTGGTGAGGAAGTCGTCCGCCCCCGCCTTCAAGCCACGCAAGCGATCTTCGCGCTCATGCAGTGCCGTGACCATCACAATGGGTATGTGTTCAGTTCGCGGATCGAATTTCAGTTCCCGGCAGGCTTCGAACCCATCCATGCGCGGCATCATGGCGTCCAGCAGGATAATATCAGGCTCAGTGGCGCGCGCCTTCTCAAGCGCATCAAAGCCGTCAACAGCTTCGGTGACTTCGAAATATTCATGCGCAAGCTTGGCATGAAGCAGCTTTCGATTCACTTCGACATCATCAACAACGAGAACGCGTGCGCTCAATTCGCTTTCCCTTTCAATGAGATCAGTCTTTCGACTTCACGAATAAACGAAGCCATCTGAATCGGCTTGGAAAGATAGGATTCGCATCCAGCTTCTCTGACATGCTGCTCATCCTGGCGCATGGCGAATGCCGTGACCGCCATTACCGGAATCTGCTTGATCTTCTCATCATCTTTGATCCAGCGCGTCAGATCGAGTCCAGACACATCTGGAAGCTGAATATCCATGATGATCAATGCGGGTTGCTGCTCGCGTGCGATCTCGATGGCACGCAGACCATCGCGACTCTCAAGTGTTTCGAAGCCATGAGCTTCAAGCAAATCGCAAAAGAGCTTCATGTTCAGCTCATTGTCCTCAACAACAAGGACTGTTTTTGCCGCTCGCACCGCCATCCCGACCTCAATGCTATCACGTCCCTACAGAATCATTGCGATATCCAATTGGACCGTCGTTCAAAGGTGTTAAATACTGTTTACGATCCCACGATCAAACGACCAGCGAACCGGTTTCAATGTGCCTGACCATACCAATCTGCGTGAATTAAGGCGATTTGTCAGCCTTTGCATGGACTGTAGTTCCAAAAATGCAGTTTCAGTGTGCTCCGATTGCGGATCGAACAGAATACTCGCCAGCCCTGACTTGAGCACCCTGTCGATCGCGCACATTGATTGCGATGCGTTTTATGCGTCGATCGAAAAACGCGACAATCCCGATCTGGCTGGCTTGCCGGTCTTGGTCGGCGGCAGCAAGCGCGGTGTCGTTGCGACCTGCTGTTATATTGCCCGCGCTTATGGCGTGCGTTCGGCAATGCCTATGTTCAAGGCGCTGAAGCTTTGCCCTGATGCTGTGGTGATAAAGCCCCGCATGGACATCTATGCGCAGGAAGGCCGCGCCATTCGAGAGATGATGCAGCGCCTGACGCCATTGGTCGAGCCGGTTTCGATCGATGAAGCCTATCTGGATCTGAATGGATCCGGCCTGTTGCACAAGGCGGCCCCGGTGGAAGTTCTGGTGCACCTTCAAAAAGAGATTCGTGACACCCTCCACCTATCTGTTTCAGTTGGGCTTTCGAGCAACAAATACCTTGCGAAGATCGCCTCTGAACTCGACAAGCCCAATGGGTTTTCGGTGATTTCGCCAACAGATGCCCCGCAACGTCTTGCGCCGCTATCTGCACGCGCGATCCACGGTGTCGGCCCCAAGCTGATGGCAAAACTGGAAACCAATGACCACGGGATGATCGCCGATCTGCAGGCTGAGGATCGCGTGCAGTTGATGCGGCTATATGGTGAAACCGGCATCTGGTTGCACAAACGTGCATTCGGACTGGATGACCGTCCCGTCAGTCCGACCCATGATCGCAAGAGCATTTCTTCAGAGACCACATTCAATCAGGATATCACCGACATCAACCAATTGACCGATATCCTCTGGCGTCAGTGCATTCGCGTCGGCGATTCCGCGAAACGACTGGAAAGAGAAGGCCGCACGGTCACCATCAAAGTGAAGACGGACAAGTTCCAGTCAATCACCCGGCAAATCAGCCTGAACACCCCCACACAGCTGGCGCAATCGATCTTCCGCAATGCCCGGCCACTGCTGGAAAATGTTGTCGATGGAAGACGTTTCAGGCTGTTAGGCGTTGGAATTTCAGACCTGTCACAGGCCGCACCTGTCGATCAACCGCGAGATTTTGCCGACCTGGCCGACCCAAAGGCGCTCAAGAGAGCAGCTGCCGAGCGCGCAATGGACAAGGCCCGCGCGAAATTTGGTAAAAATGCAGTCGATACTGGACGAGGTGTTCGCTATTCTAAAAAGGACTGAGTTCGAAAACCTTCGCCCCATTGACCACATTATTGGAGATTTTTCATGTCGACACCGGAATCCCGCCTCGAGGCAATGGGTATCAGCCTGCCCCCGCCCAATGCTGCCGTCGCCAATTACGTACCATTCGTGATATCGGGCCGACAGATCTTCATATCGGGACAGATTTCAAATGGCCCCGACGGCCTGGTCAAAGGTCGTCTTGGCGAAACAATGGATCTGGCAGAAGGCCAAGAGGCCGCCAAACTCTGCGCCATCAATCTTATCGCACAGATGAAGGCGGCGATTGGATCACTGGCGCGGGTAGAGCGCATTGTTAAGCTCGGTGGGTTCGTGAATGCAGCACCGGATTTTGTCGAAATCCCACAAGTCATCAATGGGTGTTCGGATCTGATGGTTGAGGTATTCGGTGACGCGGGGCGTCACGCCAGGTCAGCTGTAGCCTGCCCGGTTCTGCCGCTCGGCGTGGCTGTCGAAATTGATGCAGTCGTGACCTATTTCGATTAAGTTGCGTCGCCGCCGGTTGCACATACACCGCCCCACCTTCAAGGTGCCTGCTGATGAATGATCAACCCGACCTGACAATCGCCATTCACAATGGTCTGTCCGAGATAGACCGTGATGCCTGGAACGCTGTCGCCAACCCTATTGGCGAGGCATATGATCCATTTCTGGATTGGGACTTCCTTCAGGCGCTCGAAGAATCCGGAAGCGTCAGTGGCGAGACTGGCTGGGCACCGCACCACATTATCGTCAGTGCGGATGATGCACTGGTCGGTGCCATGCCGCTCTATCTGAAAACGCATTCCTATGGCGAATTCGTCTTTGATCACAGTTGGGCGGACGCGTTTGAGCGCGCGGGCGGGCGATATTACCCCAAACTCATCTGCGCTGTTCCCTTCACGCCGGTTACAGGGCGTCGGATACTCGTTGCGGATACGCCCTACAAGGCAGACGTGAAAGATGCGCTTGTGAGCGCCGCTATCAACATCACCAAAGCCAATGACCTTTCATCGCTACATGTGAACTTCATTGACGAAATGGAATGGGAAAACCTTGGTGCCCTGGGAATGCTGCAACGTCAGGATCAGCAATTTCACTGGGTCAATGAGGGGTATCAGGATTTCGACGGTTTCCTGTCAGCGCTTTCCTCTTCGAAGCGAAAGAACCTTCGAAAAGAGCGCGCAAAGGCGCAATCCGATGTCACCTTCGAACACCTTACCGGCGATGCGCTGACCGAAGAACACTGGGACATCTTCTACGAATTCTATCTTGATACCGGTGACCGCAAATGGGGCTCTCCCTATCTGAACCGGGCATTTTTTACCTTGCTGGGTGAGCGCATGGCGGACAAGGTCTTGTTGATTCTCGCCCGCGATACAGACACGGGTGAACCCATTGCCGGTGCCTTGAACCTGATTGGCTCTGAAACCCTCTATGGTCGCTATTGGGGCCGCAGCGAAGAACGCCCCTTCCTGCATTTTGAGACCTGCTATTATCAGGCTATCGATTTTGCCATTGCCAACGGACTGAAACGCGTCGAGGCAGGGGCACAGGGCGGGCACAAGCTCGCACGCGGTTACATGCCCACTCCCACCTATTCCGCCCACTGGATAGCCAACCCCGCCTTTTCAAAGGCTGTCGAAAACTATCTTGAGATGGAACGTCGCGAAGTTGACGCGCATATCGATTATCTGGGACAAAGAACACCATTCCGACGGGGGGATTGATAAGCACATCATGTCTTTCCGCCTGAGTTTAATGCCGCTGGGACCTAGTGACCCAGACCAATATGGAGCCCAGAATGAGCCTTCACGGTGACTATGATCCAGACAACATCTTCGCCAAGATCCTGCGGGGCGAGATCCCGTGTGCAAAGGTTTATGAAGACGATATCTGCCTGTCTTTCATGGATGCGTTTCCCCAATCCAATGGTCATACGCTTGTTATTCCAAAGGCAGTGACAGCACGTAATTTTCTGGAATTGCCAACCGACATGATCGGCCCCTATATGCAGCGCGTCCAAATGATCGCCAAGGGCGTCACCAAGGCGCTGTCACCAGACGGTGTGATCATCACCCAATTCAATGGTTCTGCAGCTGGTCAGACCGTCTTTCACCTGCATTTTCACATCATTCCACGCCAATCCGGCGAGAGCCTTGGCTTTCACGCAGCTGGTGAAATGGCAGACATGACCGAGCTAAAAGCGCTGGCCGAGCAGATCAACGCCGCATTGTGATCAACCAGCTTCGAAAATCCAGTCTTCATCCTCAGGTGCCCACACCGGGCGTTTGACCATGATCTGGGCAAACAGATCACTCTCTAGCCGATCACTCAGCCAGCGATGAAGGTGTGGCAGCGCTTGAGCGTCGAACCAGGCGATATCCGCAACTCGAAACTGCCTGACAAACGGAAATATCGCCATATCTGCCAAGCCTATCTCGTCACCGGCCAAAAAGGGCGAGACAGCCAAACGGCTGTCAAGATCCTTGAGAACCACCATGCCTTCTGTTCGATGGGTCTCGCCATCCACATCCTCATACCGGCTCGCATATTTATAGCGATCCAGATGGTGCTTGAATGGACCGTCATTGCGTTCGATCAAGGCATAACTGTCGCGGCGGAGAAGGTCATTGTCAGGCAACCACCCCAATGGATCACCCTGCGACAATGCCCACAACATGACGTCCAGGCTCTCGTCAATCACCGCACCATCTGGCAGGACGAGAACGGGCACTGTCCCCTTCGGGCTCTTTTCCAGCATTTCTGCGGGTTTATCGCGCAGCAAGATCTCGCGCCAGATGAACGGCATACCACTCGCGACCAGCGCCAGCCTCGCACGCATGGCATAGGGGCAACGTCTGAATGAATAGAGGATCGGCAGGCTGACACTCATTGGCTGTCAGACTTGGCTGTGTCACCGCCCGCGATTGATCTGCGCCTATGTTCTTCGGCCTGCAGGTCAGCGGTTTCGCGTGCGCGATCCAGATCCTGGCCGATATGGTCATTTCCCCGACCTTTCGCCAGCGCAATCTGGCGTTGGCGCTCTTCAAACCGTTTCCTGTCCTTGTCTGAAAACACATCCACGCAATGCGGACAGCAAATGCCTTCCACGAATTGGGCTGATGCCTTGTCTTCATCGGAAATCGGCTGGCGGCAGGCAAAACAAAGATCATAGCCGCCCTCCTCCAGGCCATGTTTCACCGACACACGCTGATCGAACACGAAACACTCGCCTTGCCAGAGGCTCTGGTCTTCGGGAATGCGCTCGAGATATTTCAGTATGCCACCCTTGAGGTGATAGACGTCTTCCAATCCTGTCGACTTGGCAAACGCAGTGGATTTCTCACACCGGATACCCCCGGTGCAGAACATCGCGACCTTCGGCTTGTTGTGCGTTCTTTGAAAATTCTCGAACCATTCGGGAAATTCCCGAAATGATTTGGTCTGCGGATCAACCGCGCCACGAAAACTGCCAATACGCACTTCATAATCGTTTCGCGTATCAATGACGACGACATCCTCGCGGCTGATCAGGTCATTCCAGTCTTCTGGCTCTACATATGTTCCGACCAGGGCATTTGGGTCCACACCCGGCACGCCCATTGTAACGATCTCCTTTTTCAACCGCACCTTCATGCGGTAAAAAGGCATAGTCTCAGCGAAGCTTTCCTTGTGCTCCATCCCCGCGCATCCCGGAAAGGCGCGCAAATGGCCCAATACGAGATCTATTGCTTCGCGACGACCAGCAATCGTTCCGTTCACACCTTCCTCAGCCAGAAGCAGCGTGCCCTTGATATCCTGCGCATCGCAAAGCGCCTGCAACGGCTCCCTGCGGTCACGAAAGTCCGGCAATGGTGCGAAATGATATAAAGCTGCGACGATTATCTGGGTCATGGCGCGAAGATAGCGTGATCAAAAACGCGCGCAAGCCTTCCAGCTTGCGCGCGATGTCTCACCGGGATGAAACCCGTGTTCAGGACAGTTCCGATTCCTTCGGAATACGTTTGGATGGCGGATTATCGCTCTCGACCTCATAGAGGAAGATAAGCTTTTCCTTGTCTTTCGGATCCACATCGACCGTGACCGAACCACCCTTTTTGAGCTTGCCGAACAAGAGTTCCTCCGCCATCGGCTTCTTGACGTGCTCCTGAATGACCCTGCCCAGCGGCCGCGCCCCGAACGCTTCATCATAACCACGTTCAGCCAGCCATTCGCGTGCAGCGCGTGTCAGGCTGATTTCCACATTGCGGTCCGCCAGCTGGCCTTCCAGCTGCAGGATGAACTTGTCGACAACCATGCCGATGGTTTCTGGCGACAATGCCGAGAACGGAATGATTGCGTCCAGCCTGTTGCGGAATTCAGGGGTGAACAGCTTCTTGATCGCCTCTTCATCCTCGCCTTCACGCTTGCCGCGTCCGAAACCAATGGATTCCTTGGCCGCATCGGATGCACCGGCATTTGTCGTCATGATCAGGATGACATTCCTGAAATCGACCTTCTTGCCATTGGCATCTGTCAGCGCACCATTGTCCATCACCTGCAGGAGAATGTTGAACAGCTCAGGATGTGCTTTCTCGATTTCATCCAGCAGCAACACACAATGTGGATGCTGATCGACCCCATCTGTGAGCAATCCACCCTGATCATAGCCGACATATCCCGGAGGTGCACCAATCAAACGCGAGACCGTGTGACGCTCCATATATTCGGACATGTCAAAGCGCAGGAGCTCGACACCCAATGTGCTGGCCAATTGACGCGCCACTTCGGTCTTACCAACACCGGTCGGACCTGAGAACAGGTAGGAACCGATTGGCTTGTTGGCTTCACGCAGCCCGGCACGCGCCAGTTTGATCGCATCAGCAAGCGCGACGATGGCACCATCCTGGCCATAAACTGTGCGTTGCAGATCGGCCTTCAGGCTCTTGAGCGATGCTTCATCAGACTTGGAAACCTGCTTGGATGGAATGCGCGCAATCTTGGCGACCACATTCTCGATCTCTTTCGGTCCGATCTGCTTGCGACGCTTGCTCTCGGCAATCAGCCATTGGCTAGCACCCGCCTCATCAATCACATCAATGGCCTTGTCCGGCAATTTCCGATCCGTAATGTAGCGAGAAGACAGCTCTACAGCCGTCTTGATCGCCTCATTGGTGTATTTGAGGCCGTGATAGTCTTCAAATCGGGATTTGAGGCCCTGAAGGATCTTGATCGTGTCGTCGACCGTAGGCTCAACCACATCGATTTTCTGGAACCGACGCGCGAGCGCGCGGTCCTTTTCGAAATGCTGACGATATTCCTTGTAGGTCGTCGACCCCATGCAACGCAGTTCACCCGATTGCAGCGCGGGCTTGAGCAGATTAGAGGCATCCATAGCTCCGCCAGACGTCGCGCCAGCACCAATCACGGTGTGGATCTCATCGATGAACAGCACTGATTTAGGCCGCTCTTCGAGTTCCTTGACCACCTGCTTCAGGCGTTCTTCAAAATCACCGCGGTAACGCGTGCCGGCTAGCAGGGCACCCATGTCGAGCGAGTAGATGACCGTGTCTTCCAGAATGGACGGAGCTTCACCGTCGACAATCTTCTTGGCGAGACCTTCAGCAATTGCCGTCTTGCCCACACCAGGGTCACCCACCAGAAGCGGGTTGTTTTTCCGGCGACGACACAGGATCTGGATACAGCGGTCCACTTCCGGCTGGCGGCCAATCAGAGGATCGGTCTTGCCGGTGCGTGCTTTCTCATTCAGGTCAACGCAATAGGCATTCAGCGCCTCGCCACCTGATTTGACTGCCTCGTCGGATTTTTCTCCCGCACCTTCAACAGGCTTGGACCGGGACATTCCTGGCTTCTTGGCGACACCATGGGAAATGTAGTTGACCGCATCGTAGCGGGTCATGTCCTGCTCCTGCAGGAAATAGGCTGCATGGCTTTCGCGCTCTGCAAAGATCGATACCAACACATTCGCGCCGGTCACTTCATCACGACCAGAGCTTTCAACATGCAACACGGCACGTTGGACAACACGCTGGAATGCAGCCGTCGGGTGCACATGTCCTGCGTCTTCATCCTCAACCGTGATCGAGGACAATTCCTCATCCAGATATTCTTCGATATCACTGCGTAGCTTGTCGATATCGAGCTTGCACGCGTCCATGACTTCTGCGGCATCTTCATCATCAGTCAGCGCAAACAGGAGGTGCTCAAGTGTGGCATATTCGTGCTTGCGATCGGCTGCGATCTGTAGAGCGCGTTCAAGTGCACGTTCAAGGCTTGGCGTTAGTGAAGGCATGCTGCACCTCTATTCATCTCGTTCCATCGTACACTGGAGCGGGTGTTCATTCCGTCGCGCCAGGTCCAGCACCTGCGCAACTTTCGTTTCGGCCACCTCATAGGTGAACACGCCGCAGATCCCGACTCCATGATTGTGAACATGAAGCATGACTCTTGTGGCTTCTTCGCGAGTCTTGTTGAAGAAGTGCTCCAACACAAGAACCACGAATTCCATCGGCGTATAATCGTCGTTCAATATGATCACGCGGTAAAGTGAAGGTTTCTTGGTCTTCACCTGGGTTCGCGTCACGACACCGGTTTCGTCGTCGATACCGTTGTTTGGATTCTTTTCCGACATTCGCTCTATCTGGTTTCAAGAGGTATCTTTACGCCTCGCGTAGTGTGCGACGACGTTCGTCGCTACTAGTACATATGAAAGTCGTACCATGATGGAAGAGGCAATCGACCAGCAAAACGCCAATCAACTGCATTAATGGCGGTTTTTTTCAATTGCCGCCTCTGTGAGCGCCCCTGCATCAAGCTTATGCACAGGCTAAACACAGAATCACGAACAGAACACGCGTTAGTGATCGGGCTGGCCAAGAAGCCGCCCAATTTGCATGATCAACTATTCCTCATCCCAGAAGGAAACAAAAGCTCTACCGGAATTAACTTGAGGTAAACTGGATTCGTTCAATTCTTGGGAATAGTTCTCGCTCACCCTTGCACTGAAGAGACGTCAAACCATGCTGAACCAGCAATTCTTGAAGTCAGTTCGTCGCATATCCCTGGCCGCAGGTTTGCTTGCCTGCACAGCTGCCCCTGCCTGGGCGGACAAATTTGCTTCTTATGTGATCGATCTGGATTCTGATCGCGTTCTTCACTCCCGAAACGCCGATGACGCCCGCTACCCGGCCTCCCTGACCAAGGTCATGACGCTTTACATGGTGTTCGATGCCCTGAAGGCCGGTGAGCTGATGCTGTCAGACAAACTGACCGTCACCTCTTATGCTGCCTCTCAGCCCCCCTCCAAACTCGCATTGAAACCAGGTTCGACCATTTCCGTGGAAGATGCCATCAATGCGCTGGTCACGAAATCTGCCAATGACGTCGCGGTGGTCATCGCTGAGCGTCTAGGCGGTTCAGAATCCCGGTTCGCGGCCCTGATGACAGCCAAGGCACGCCAATTGGGCCTCAAGAACACACGCTTTAAGAATGCGTCAGGATTGCACGACCCCCGCCAGTCCAGCACTGCGCATGACCTTGCCCTTCTGGGCGAAGCCATCATGGTCAACCACGCAGAATATTACGATTATTTCTCAACGCGTCAGTTCGATTGGGCGGACCGAAGCTACAAGAACCACAACAAGCTGCTTGGCGAGGTTCGCGGCGTTGACGGCATCAAGACCGGCTATACGCGCGCATCAGGCTTCAACCTTCTGGCCTCAGCGGAACGCGACGGCCACAGAGTGATTGCCGTCATGATGGGCGGATCGTCGTCTCGTTCGCGCAATGAGCATGTCGAAAACCTGCTTGAAGCGGCATTCGAGACGCTTGACGCTGAAGCGGCCGATTCCAAACCCACGCTTCGCGCTCGTATCGCATTCGGTGATATCGAGGCACCGACCACCGCTGATCTGAATGCCGCTCAGCTTGATGATCTTGATGAAGACACAGCCGAAATCATTGATCAGGGATCTGGCCCCGAATAAGAGCAGCCGCTGGCGAATATCAGGCAAAGCGACATTTTCCGCATCAATTGCGTGTGGAGATTATAGCAGCATGTTACGCAGCTAGCCCTGACCTAGTGCACAGTTATCGGTAGCTCATCCAGGGTCCGCAATACATTCATGGCCCTATAGCTGACCGGCGAGGCCAGACGCAGGTCTTTGAAGTGATCCAGAAAAACATTCATGAAGCACTGCACTTCTGCGCGGGCGATCATCTGTCCGAGGCAGTTGTGAACGCCGTGGCCAAATCCGGTATGCATCCCGCTCTTGAAGTCACGCTCAGGATTGAAAACGTCAGGTGACAGCCATCTGTCGGGATCGCGATTGGCGGCACCTATCAGCACCTGTACTTTCAGGTCATCCGGCAGATCCACCCCGGCGAATGACGCCCCATCCGAAGTGGTTCTGAATACACATTGAACCGGACTTTCCAGCCTTATGGATTCCTCCAGGCACGCCAGAACCAATCTGCGGTCCTCCTGGATCCGTGGCAACCATTGGGGCTGTTCCGCCAAGTGTCGAAGCAATGTGCCAAGCGCACTGATGGTTGTATCCATGCCGCCTCGAATGAGCGTCCGCAACATCGGCGATGCCGTCTCCGGAGGCAATTCTCCAGCCGCTTCTGCTTCAAAGACACGCTCGCCAAAGCCACCCGGTATCATTGCTTCGGATTGTTGAGTGCGCTCATACCAATCTGCAATTTCCGCAAGCTTTGCCTCAGTTTCATAAAAGAACTCATTTTGCGGACCAGAGGCGTTGAAACTGTGATTTCCGACAATGATCAGGTTCTCGCCATGCGCCTCGATACCAAGCGCGCCAGAAAAAGCCCGCAAGACATAAGGCTCGATCACGTCGCGTACTGCATCAAACGAGCGCCCTTTTGCAATCCCGCTACAGATCTCTTCCGCCAGCTCGCTGAACCCAGCGCGCCAGTTTCTGACAGTTACAGGACTGACAATGCGGTTCATGGCCTTGCGGACGGATGTGTGACCGGGAGGATCAACCTCTGCGATTGGACTGGTCGGTCGCCATGCCCCCGGTTTGCGCACATCAGACAATCCCACGCCACCGCTACTGATGAAATGCATAGGATCCTGCAGCACCCGGGTGACGCTATCATGCCTCGCAACGCACAAGACGCCATATTTGCGCAACCAGACAATGTCTCCTAGCGGGCGCAGAGCTTCCTGATACCCATTGGGGGTAAGGATGTTTTCGCGAGAGAATGGATCAATATCGGTTTCCGGCAGATCGATAGGACATTCAAAAGGTGCCGACATGTCAGAAAACTCCAATTCAACTTCAGATATCGATCTAGAGGCGGCGGCGGCTCTGATATTGACGAATGCGCGCCGCACGAAGCACTTCGCGCTGACCGGGCTCAAGCATGCTCACATCGCGGGGTAATTCATCTTTCAGTTTTGCGACCGGTACTTTTCTGACGATTGGCTGTGGATAGTGATCGGCATCGTGCCAGCGCCACATCATCCCTCCCTGCTTCCATCCGGCAGGCTCCAGCCAGTTCGCAATGCCCGGGTCTTCGAGAGAAACAACAAACCGCACATGTCCATCACTGTCGGGTTCAACCTGGCGTCCGTTGTAAGCCGTGAAATGACAGACCGGGTCGATACCTGCGAAAAAGGCATCCAGAAGCTGCACGCTCCAATATCCTACCTTTGACGGCATGGCTGACTCGATGATCAGCGCTTCATCCGGCTCTATCTCCCAGGCCCCCTGAAAATAGAGCTGTTTGGCGATTCCGCCCTGCTCTCTGAACCGCTCGCTTACAAGTTGGTTGAGGCAGTTCGCACGCAATTTCTGCATGTGGGCGATCAGGAATGAATTCAGCTCCGATACAAATCCACAAAGATTATCCATATGGGCGCGTGCAGCATCACCCTTCATGAAACAAGAGGCCTGGCCAGCATCCAGTCGCTGAACACAGATCGTTCCATCCGATTGTTCGGGAAGTTCAGTGACATGGCGTGAAACCAGCCCTGTTGCACCAGACGGCATCTCAAACCAGGCCCCCGCGTAATCCGACGGCTTGCTTGGTGAGAGCATGAATTCGAATTCGTCCGAGGGTCCGCCCGGAAGATCCGCAATATCCACATCCAGCAGCGGCGCGCCATGCATGCGGCCGACATTGGCTCCGCCCTTGCGCACCATCACCGTCGACAGGCTCTCAGTGCCCTTGCGTCCTGAAATGAGGTAATGACAATGATCTTCCACAGGGGCAAATTTATAGACAGTATCGTGATTGGGAGCCCCCCACGGAAACAGCGTGCCGGTGTGCAAGACGAATTGTGGATACGCCACATTTGCACCGAATGTCTGAGCATATCCCTGCGCGATGAGCATGGTCATGTGGCGGTGATACTCATCACGCAGCGCCAGTGGCGGATAGCCTGCCTCCCGAGCGCAAAGATCTGCCTTCTCGATGAGAGCATGAAGAATTCCGGAGAGGCTGCCCCCCTCTTCAAATGCATTGCCGGGTGGGACTGGAGGCGTCATGGGACAGTATATCCTCCGTCGACGGGTATGATGGCACCATTCACATAGGCCGCTGCATCCGATGCCAACCACAGTACGCAATCAGCGATCTCTTCGGCTGTTCCCACACGCCCGGCGGGAATGGCAGCCTCAATTCTGGCAAGCGCCTCCGGGGCCGCCGCGCTGCCCGCCCCCAGCATGTCTGTCATCACAGCACCCGGCGCGATCGCGTTGATGCGGATATTGTCGCGCGCGTGATCAAGCGCGGCAGCGCGCGTCAATCCATTCACGCCATGCTTGGAGGCCACATAGGCCGCCATCATTGGAAATCCGACAGTTCCGCCCGCCGATGAGGTGTTGACGATCGCGCCTCCACCATCAGACTTCATGGCATTGATCTGCGCTTTGATTGCAACAAAATAGCCGCGAAGATTGATACCTATAACCTTGTCGAAATCTTCCAGATCAAGATCGGCGAGCACAGAACGAACCGGCGGGTTCACCCCTCCATTGTTGAAGGCAATATCGAGCCCGCCCATCTGGTTCACCGCAAACTCAACAGCCGCCTCGATAGAGGCGGGGTCTGCCAGATCAGCGCTCACGATGTCGATCTGAGACGGGTTTTCACAACTCTGCCGAAGACGGTCCAAGGTCTCCCGATCCCGCGAAGCGATAACCAGACGCGCACCAGCCTTCGACAATGCCCTGACGGCGGCCGCACCGATTCCGCGACTTGCGCCGATGATCAGGCATTTTCGGTTATTGAAGCCTTCGGTCATGATCTGGCGTCTTGTTTATTGTTCGGAAGAAAATTCGAAAACGCATCCACATAAAACGCAAAACGCTGCCGGATCGCGGATTCAGACAGCCCGGTTCCTTCAAGGTCATATGCGTGCACGCCCTGTTGATGTACCTGATTGGCATCAGACCAGGCCCGCATGGCCTCTTTCGCCGCGTTCGAGACTTCCATGCCAAGAAAGCGGTAGATGTCCTCCACACAGCCCATGTCGTCACTCACGATTTTTGAATAAGCCAGATCAAGAACATCGGCATGGGTATTCTTTCGCCATGACATGTGGCGGCGATAAGCATCTGTGAACTCATCCATCACCCAGTCAGCAATGTCCCGCTTGTTCGATTCATTGGCCGTATATTGATGCCGCATCGCGAAGGTCAGGCTGATCAGTGACGGGACGACGCTCATGATGTCACGATGCAGCATGATGAATTGGGCATCCGGGAAATTCTTGAGAATGTCGGTTTCACGCCCAAGATGCGGTGGGGCCTTCAGGATCCAGCGCTTTGGTGCTTCACCGCGATGATGCTGCCATTGCAGGTATTTCAACAACCGCCGGAGCAAGGCATAGACGTGATCACGGTCCTGCTCTCTGATCCATTCTATATAGTCAGGCATCTCGAAATAGCCGTTCGGGGCCCATGACGAGAATGCCGGCTCAAGAAGGTAGATCTCCTCTTCCGGCTGGCAGGCCTCCGCATGATGGGCCTTGGATATTCCTGAATGCCGTGAAGCACGCCAATGAAGGAAACGCGCTGCCTCATCGATCCGTGGGTCTTCAGCTTCCCGATCAGCATCGGGAAACGGTGCAAAATTATACCCCTGCCACATCATCATGCCGGTAAAATCCCCGCCCTGATATAGCAGACGGTGAAGCTTGGTTGATCCAGTGCGCGGCATTCCCAGAATGAACACCGGCGCAACAATCTCCTGCTCGTGAATCTCCGGATGGGCGTCCCAGTCTGCCTGAAACCGCAACCTGTTGATCAGAACACGTTGAAATCGGGCGATGGCCAGCTCGCGCCCATCCTCTGTGAAGGAGGTATTGGCGTTGACGCTTTCAACAATCTTCCGAAAAGACGCCAGAAAACGCTCATCACCGAAGGAATTGAGGCCCGTCGACTGTCGCGCCATATCCAACAGATCGTCGGGTGTCATATTCAGTCTTACGGACACTTACAGCCTCCATTCAGCTACGCGACTATTCGTCGGTAAAATTGGCGAACCAGACCCTCACAAGAATGCAGGTCCGCCAGAGCTGGCGGTCTGAACGCATCAGGTTCAGACCGCTGAACAGTTCACCCTACCAATCGACACCCGCCTTGATGCCATATGTGCGAGGTGGCGCAGGAGAAAGGTAATCACCAAGTCCAGAAGAGTTGCCGTAACTGGTGTACTCTTCATCGAGCAGGTTGTTGGCCCAGAGCTTGATCCAGTGTCCGCCATCCGGGCTGGTCCAGCGAACATTGGCATTCACGATCTCATAGGCTGGTTCTGCCAGAATATTGGCCGCATCCCAGAAATAGCCGTCATCATAATAGTAGTTGATCGAGCTGGTGAAATCTCCAACTGAAGTGGGAAGCACATAGACCATGTTTGCGGTGAATGTGAACTCGGGAGCACGCACCAGCTGATTGCCCGAAAGATCGCCCGTCGTTGTGGCGGCTCCGCCCGGGAATGGACCCGGCAATTTGGTATAAACCGGACCGTTGACGAAGTCGGTATATTCGGTGTCGAGAACTGAAAGCCCTCCAGACAAGGAAAGATTGTCTGTCACTGCCAATTCAAATTCCACCTCTCCACCACTGATCGTCGCACCCGCAGCGTTCAGCGTTCGACTTCCGCCTGCAACCTGAGTGGCGAGCTGCAAATCGGTGAAGTCATAGTAGAATGCAGCCATGTTGACGCGAGCACGATTGTTCAGGAACTCGGTCTTCAGACCCACTTCATAAGCGTCTATGACTTCCGGCTCCACGGCAGGGTCTGGCATCTGGTCAAATTGCACCTGATTGTATCCACCCGATTTGAAACCGTGACTGAATGATGCGTAACCCAGAATGCCGGGTGTGAATTTGTGATCCAGTACAATTTTGTAGCTTGGTTCTTCAACAGTTGTTTCCGGTTCGAACCCCGGGATTGTGGTAGAGTCGAAACTGTCGAACTGTTGACCTTCAAGCGTCAGGTCAATCGCGGCGACATAGACATCGACCTTCCCATCAATCTTGGTCGTGTCCTTGGTGAACCGATAGCCAACCGTCAGCGAGGTGCTATCGGTGAAGTCCCATTTGCCTTGCGCAAACGCAGCTATGGATTCCGATGTCTGCTCGGTATTCATGGTCACGACACCAGTGATCGGTGATGTGAGGTTCAGCAACAGAGGCTCATAGCCAGCATTGTAGTTGTAGTAGTATAGCCCGGTGACCCACTCAAACGGTGAGTTTTCATTCGACTGGAGTTGTATCTCCTGGGAAACGGTTTCTCCAAATTGTGACAGATCCGCATTCACGAAAGGTGCGGGACCACTATCCTGGTCGAACGAAAAGAACACGTCATCGTTTCGATAGGCAGATATACTCAGCAGATCCGCAAAGCCGAACTCATGTTCAACGGTCACGGAGCCGCCATAGGTCTCGATATATCCTGCGTCAAAATAGTTGGATGATACATCCTGGTGTCCGCCAGCATCGACATTCGGACCGAATGCTTCATCGGTTGTTCCGAATGTGCCCGGAGCAGCGTCACGGTCGATACCCTGGGAGCTCTCTCGATCCGTATAAAAGCCAGAGAGCTTGATAGTGGTCTGATCGGTTGGCTCGAAAAGAACCTTTGAACGAATTGAAAAATCCTTGTCGCCCTGGCGTTCCACGCCCAGAGTCACATTGTCACCAAACCCATCCCGGTCGAGATAAAGCAGCGCGACATCCGCAGCGATATTGTCGGTAAGGCCGACAGATCCATACGCACGCCCGCTAATTGCATTGTAATTTCCGTACCCCACATCCGCCTCAAATTTGGGCTCATATGAGGGATCACGCGTGATGACATGAACAACACCGCCAGTTGCGTTGCGGCCAAAGAGGGTCCCCTGCGGCCCCTTCAGCACTTCAACACGCTCGACATTGTTGAAGCCTTGAATGTTTGTGGTCGGGCTGGGGTTGTAAACGCCATCCACATAGAATGCGACTGATTGTTCCTGGCCCGAAGTTGCCCCCGGCTGACCGACACCACGAATGAATGTGGTCATGGAAATGGCTTCCATTGTCATGGTCAGGTTCGGAACAGTGAATGCCAGATCCGTCGTCCCCTCGATCCCCTTCAGATCCAGCGCTGCCGATGTTTGTGCCGTTATCGCAATCGGCACATCCTGCTGGCTTTCCGAACGCTTGTTGGCAGTCACGATGATCGTGTTCAGCTTGACCTGCGAATCCTCTTTCGCGGGAGCTTCCTGTACCTCGGCGGTGGTTTCCTGTGCAGAAACCGCATGCGTGCTTAAAGCCGCTGCAACCGCCAATAGACTCGTGCGTAATGTGAAAATCGGTCTCATATCCAATTCCTCCCTGGCCCGGGACAATGCCCGCAGCTCGTTCCCCTGCGCCGTTTCCGCACAGAATTATTTCAGAAGTGGTCTCACTAGATCCACGATGAGTCCCACTTCCGATTGTGAAGAGATGTGACCCCGAATAGGCCGTCAGCGCATTTCCCAAATGGGAAGGGGGAGAAAACGTTGTGATGAAAAAGAATTTTGGTCACAAATATACCTGGCGCAATCGCGATAACGCACCGGAAAACCCAATATGAAATTCGAGATATAGTTTCGCTGACCCGGACGATATTCCAGACAGAAATAGTCGATCTGAAACCACTCCTGCGCTCCAAAACAACTATCGAGATAGGGTTTTGAATATCGCATTTTGCAAACAGTGCAATTATTGTATTATTATTTCGTGGTACTTTTTATATGTGACTTGTTTGCGTAGGGCATTTCCCTGCTCAAACGGCCATAAACGCCGCTATCCGATATTGTCATGTACAGGCAGGATGTCAGCTCCGGTACTGATCCGTCTTGAGAACAATGCGACCACGTGCCCGGCGTTCTTCCATCATTCGCAGAGCATCAGCAGCTTCTGACAAGTGAAATCTGGCCGTAATCAGGGGGCGAAGGGAGCCATTGCGCCACCACTCTATCAGGCGAGGCATGGCACGTGATTTCCCCGGCAATCTGACATTGTCATCAGCAGGCTGGATCGCAAGAATATCTGCATTCTTGAAGAGCAAAGGCCCTAGAGACACCTTCGGCACTCCACCTGAAAATCCGACTGACAGATACCGCCCTTCCCATCCAATGGCGCGAATGGCTGGTTCTGAATAGCTTCCGCCAATAACATCATAGATCGCATGATAACCGGCAGTGCCCTTCACTTGCGGTATCTGACACTCGCCCGGCAGGGTCTCAGCCGGTCTCGGTGCCAGGGCGAGCAACTCCTTCACCAATGCTCTGGATGCATCCCGATCCAGATCACCTGCAGGATAAAGGACACAGCCATCCGCCCCCGCTTCTCTTGCAAGGTCCAGCTTGTCTTCCGAAGAGGCTGCCGCAATCACGGTTGCTCCGAGTGATTTGCCGATCTGTATGGCGGAAATGCCCGCACCACTCCCAGCCCCCAGAACCAGCAACAATTCACCAGCTTTGAGCTTTGCCCGGTCATGAAGTGCGTAATCTGCTGTGAATGAGGCAGTGAAGAATGTGGCCGCGACGTCCATCGGCATCTCATCAGGAATCACACAGACTTCGGATTCATCGAACAGGGCTTCTTCGGAAAACACACCCCGGACCGAGACAGCCATGACCCGATCGCCCGGCTTCACCGTGATCACTGAATCGCCAACTGATTTGACGACACCAGCTCCTTCAACGCCCGCGATCATCGGCAAGGCACGCCCCAGTTGCGAGCGCCCGGTAACAGCCAGAAGATCCGTAAAATTCAGACCCATGGCGTGCATTTCAACCAGCACATTATGCGGTCCGACATGCGGGGTCGGCACATCTTCATAGACCAGATTATCCAGCGGTCCCGGCTGATGGCAGACAATGGCTTTCATATGTTCCTCCGCTCAACTTTGTTGAGTCTGTTATGGGATGTTCGCTCAGATTATCTCCAGATCGGCATTCATGTAGCGACGCGCCAAAAGCGCCTTTTGAAGCTCTGTCGCACCCGCATATATGCGCTGGACACGCGCTGCCGTGAACATTCTTGAAATGGTCATTTCATCCATCCACCCTGCGCCGCCCCAGAGCTGAACGCATTTGTCGAGAACGCGAAATTCCATTTCGGGCATGAAGATCTTGAGGATGGAACTATCGGCATCCGAAAGCGTGCCCGCACGAAACTTGCTGATCGCATCGCGCATCAGGGCGCGGCCCAGTGAGATATCGGTTTCCATGTCTGCAAGCACGAACTGCGTATTCTGGAAATCGACGAGCCGCTGATCGAAGATCTTGCGATTCCTTGTGTGTTCCAGCGTCATCCTGAAGGCAGCTTCTGCTGCACCAAGTGAGCGCGCGCATATCTGCAATCTGTCCAGAGCAATGACCGGCAGGAACATCTTCATGCCCTCACCTTCCTCACCAAGGCGGTTTTCTACCGGTACCCGCACGTCATCAAAGAAAATCTCTGAGGTGTCGCCAGCAGGAAATCCCATTGTCGGGATCAGACGTCGGGTGATCTGTGGCGAGTCTGCCGGAACAAGAAACATGCTCATTCCGCGGCCACGTTTTGATGTGTCCGTTTTGGCCAGCACATACATCAAATGAGATTTGAAGCCGTTTGAAATGAACGTCTTGGCACCATTGATCACATAGTGATCGCCATCACGTTTTGCCGTCGTCCGGATCGAGGCCGCATCACTTCCGGACTCCGCTTCTGTCAGCGCCATGCACTGGATCACATCACCTGACACAATCCCGGGAAACCATGCCTGCTTTTGTGCGTCTGCCCCATTTGCAATCAGAAACATTGTGCACATGTCGGCATTCAGGCATGAACCAAGTGTCGCGCCTGCTGGTGAGCGACCAAGCTCTTCGGAAATCACGCAAAGTGCCAGAGGATCCGCTCCAGCTCCCCCCTCATCTTCGGGAATTGCCACACCAAGCAAACCGGCTTCGGCGGCATCATGCCAAAAACGCTCATCGGTGCCATTTTCGAGTTCTGACAGACGTGGCTCAACCCGGCGACGCAGGAAAGCGCGCGCTGTTTCGCGAACCATTTCGAGTTCTTCGCCGTACATGCTTTCCAAGTCCATCTCCTTGCAAAAAATCAACGAGGCGTTTTCATAACGCAATCTATTCACTAGCGTACCAATGCCATTCTATGCATTACTCAAGTCAAAAAGCGTCCCAAATGGGAGATAAAAGGGGAGGAATGATTATGGCGTCACATCTGACGGAGATTGTGCCGTTATTAGAGCCCACGGCAGACTCAACATTGGACATCATTGAAGACATCCATTCTGGAGTGTTTCAGGACCCCTTGTGGTCAAGCTTTCTCGACAAGTTGAAGGCAGAAACCCGGGCCGACTATGTCAGCATGATATTTCGAAAAATTGATTGCCCAATCAATGAGATAATAGAGCTTCATGCGGGCAAGACAGCGCCATCAACATTGTACAAGAAATATCTGGAAGAAATCTATCGCCGCGACCCGGTCCCTTATTACGACCTTGAGCCAGGCAAGGTGAATCGGCTATTCGATCTGATCGACCTGTCAAACCCGGTCCACGCCAAATATGTGGATGAATTTCTTGCACCAGTTGAAGCCAAGTTCATCCTTGTGACACGCATTACCGAACCCAGCGGACACAATGCATGGCTGACCATGTGTAAGCGCTTCTCGGATTTTGATGATGATTGCATCCACTACATCGAATCGCTCACACCACATCTCTCCCTTGCCATGCGCAATTTCGCTGCCCATGAAAAAGCACGCATTCGGCAGGGACTGTATGAGGACGTCATCCACAAATTGAATTTCGGATGCCTGACACTCAACGTGTCAGGAAATGTCATACATCTCGACGAACAGGCGGAACGACTTCTCGGGCGGTGTTCAGCGATAAAGCGGGATATCAACAATCGAATGATCCTGAGACTTCCGCATTCAGCAAATGTGTTGAAGAAAACATTGCTGGAGTTTGCCGCCAATCCAAACGGCCAGCCGCATGCTATCCATATCAGCGATGATCCCTATCTGGACATGTTGATCGTTCCCATGCGCGACAAGAGTGTTTCCGGCGAGGTCACGCCAATTTGCACGGCCTATGTTCATGGCGATGAGAGCTCTCCAAGTGATCGATGCGACCAGTTGATGGAGCTTTTCAAGCTTTCCCGCAGTGAAGCCCGACTGGCGTTGGCTCTCAGCCACGGCAAGACGATCGCTGAAGCCGCAGATGATATCGGGATAACCGTCGAAACAGCTCGAAACTACTCCAAACGCCTCTTCAGCAAAACGGGAACAAGGCGGCAAGCCGAGCTGGTGAGGATCATTCTCTCCAGCGTGGTGGCGCTTGCTTAAACAGGTGATCCGCCACCCATTTGGGAGTGGTTGATCGACATGCCAGCAGACACTCTAGGTCAAAAGAAACACCACGCGCGGCGGCGAAGGTGGACCAGGAGGAGTGCCCATGCGTCTTGAAGACAAGGTCGCGCTGATCACAGGAGCAAGTACGGGAATCGGTGCGCAGATCGCCCGACGTTTCGCTGCAGAAGGCGCTAGCGTTGTTCTGGCATCCCGAAACCTGGAGCGTCTGCAATCAGTTGTCGACGAGATCAGGGCCAATGGCGGCAAAGCCTGTGCTGCAAGGATGGATCAGACCGACGAGAGCCAGGTCGTCGGAGCCGTCGAGACATGCCTTTCCACCTTTGGCAGGATCACCACACTGGTCAATAATGCGGGCCCGGTAGATTTGCTGACGACTGGACAGGATGGTCCTGTTCACAAGATCTCCACCGAGGGCTGGGACAAGATCATTTCAGCAACGCTGCACGGCCCATTCTGGTGCTGCAAGCATGCGATCACAGCCATGCTGGAAAGTGGTGGCGGTTCGATCGTGAATGTCTCATCCATCGCTGCGATCCAGGGACTTCCTCATCTTGCAGCCTATAGCGCCTCTAAGGGGGGGCTATCTGCGCTGACGAGATCGATAGCCATCGATTACGGCCAATGTGGCATTCGCGCCAACGGGATCATCACTGGCTTTATTGTCCATGAAAACTCGCAAGTCGCAGTCAGCACGCCCGAACTCATGGCCGCAGCCAAAGACAGGCACCTGACGCGTCTGGGGCACCCCGACGATATCGCCAATACAGCTATTTATCTGGCATCAGATGAATCAGGGTTCCTTACTGGAACCCACATAACCGTGGACGGTGGCGCGACCGTGAAATCACGCGCCAGCCTGCCGGTATGACCATTTTGAATCTTATTTGAGTTACAAAGCATGTCTGATAACACCGAAAAACTGAACGCGGATGAATTGATCGCGACCGCTCAGGCAATGACCGGGCTGAACGATTTTGATGCACCCGATATTCGCGAGTCGCTGACCACATTGGTCATGTCACTCAATGAAGAAGCCGCACTCACTCCAGAAGCGATACTCGCCAAACGGGGCAGCCTGCTCCGCGCATTGTGCAATCGCCTCAAGCTGGCAAATGCAGTGCATTATGCCCCGCAGTTTGAAAACGAGATCATCACCAGGCCGGTTTTTGTCATTGGACTGCAACGCTCCGGCACAACGAAATTGCACCGGGTCCTTGCCGCTGACGATGCTGTTCAAAAACTGCCTTTATGGCGCCTGCTCGAGCCTGTGAAGCAGCTCGCAGCTGGTGAGGAAGACAACCGGCTTGAGAATGCGAGAAGCTTTGTAAAGGGCATGCAGTCAGCATCTCCAGAGGCATATGCCGCCCATCCCATGTATGCCGACCAGCCCGATGAGGAAGTGTTCGTCATGGAACTGGCATTCCTCGCAAATATCAATGCGACAGCGTTCAGAGCCCCTTCATATAATGACTGGCTGAACAAACAGGATTTTGAAAGCTGGTATGTCTGGTTCCGGCGCCTGCTGAAATATATTCAATATACCGACGGCAAATCGGGCCAGCAATGGATACTCAAAGCGCCACACCATCTGGGTTTTCTGCCGCTCCTGTTCAAATATTTTCCTGATGCAATCGTCGTCAACTGCCACCGGGACCCGCTGGTCGCCGTGCCATCATTTGCAGCGCTTGCTGCGGCCGCCCGGCGCTCCACGAGCAATAGCGTCGATAACGCAGAAGTCGGCAGGTATTGTCTCGATTACTGCAAGTCACGGCTCGACACATATCTCAAGGATCGAGACCAACTCGGTCGGGAAAACCAGTTCCTCGATATCTCATATCGCGAGGTAAAGGACGACGTTATCAAGGTGGTCCAGCGAGTATACCAGTCCGCCGATATTCCGTTCACCTCACAGACACGCGCTGCCATTCAGCGCTGGGAAACAGAATTTGCCCAACACAAGCATGGCAAGCACAGCTATTCGGCATCTGAATATGCCATGGATGAAGATGAGATGCTGGCTGCCTTTGCCGAATATCGTGACCGTTTCGCCGAATATATCTGATCAAAACCAGCTTTAGGGAGCGCCCAATGACTATTCCGACACAGAGCACACACGCTGTTGCTGACAAACGGTTCCAGGACCAGTGGCGTCGATTGATGGACACGCTCCAGGAAGCCGGTCAGATCGTGCAGGAAGATGATCTGGCATCCCCATCCTTCATGCAGGCGCAATCAGTGCGTTACCTGCTGCGGATATTCAGAGGGATGGAGTTCACGGCTCTGGAACTGGATGACCCTTATTTCCCCCGGCTGGGACGCATGTTCGATACCTATCTGCCCTATCCCAACAGCAATCCGGACTGTGTCTACATGTTCGGCCGCGTGACCGAAGGCGAGACCTATCGCATCACCGGAAATGCCGGCACAGCCCGAATTCTTGAAGTGCAGATCATGAATGGCCAGTTTCCCGCAGGCCCGAACCACAAAAGCCTGGGCACTCTGACCGACCTGAAGGGTGACGCTGACGGTTCAATCGAAATCGTGCTCAGCGCTGAACCCCATGAAGGCAATTGGCTTCCCCTGAAGCCAGGCGCATCCTGGTTTTACCTGCGTCAATACTATTATGACTGGGAAACCGAATTGCCTGCCGATCTGATTATCGAGCGCGACGGCGCACAGTTTCCACCTCCCATTATCACGGAAGATGAGCTGCATGCTCGTATGGAGCGGATCATTGGCTGGATTCCGACCTGGTACGATTTCTTGCGCAAACGCGTGAACACCTATCTCGATGCGCCGGTCAATACCTGCCAGTTCTCTCCTTCGCCCTCAGGCATGGACGACATGCAATATGGAAAGGGAACATTTTCCATCGCCCCGGATGAAGCCGCAATCGTCGAGTTTGATCCGCCCCAATGCCCATACTGGTCATTCCAGGTGATGAATGATTTCTGGGAAACGATGGATTTTGACATGCGGCAAACCTCCCTCAACGGACATCAGGCCAAGCTCGACAATGATGGTGTTTTCCGAGCCGTTATTTCTATTGAGGACCCGGGCGTGGAAAACTGGCTGGACCCTGTCGGCAATTCAACCGGCCTCATCTGTGCCCGCGTCCTGCGCCCGGATACTCAGCCTCAAGTGAGGATGCGCAAGGTCAAGCTATCCGATCTTCGAAACGAGTTGCCCTCATCAACAAAGTTCCTGACCGCTGCACAACGCAGCGACGTTCTGCGGGCGCGCACAAGAGCAACCGCCCGACGTTTCCGCGAATAGAACTGCCGTCTGTCGAGGTCCCAAATGGGATTTGCCAGGGATGTGTCCTTCGACTGATCTTCAAGAAAAAAATACCAACATCGGGATATGGCCGAAATGACAAATCAATTGAGCATCCCTTCGGCTTCCGAATTGATCGAAGAAGCACGCGAGAGCACCGGGCTGAACGATTTTGGCTATCCACCCATAGAAGAAGCGCTCACTGTCTTTGTGAATGCACTCAACAGCGAAGCGCGCCTGAACGCCACCGGCATCGCGATGCGAACCTCTTCGATCCAGCGCATTCTGGCGACCCGTCTCAAGATTGCAGACAAATTGAAACGCCACCCGGAAATCCGCGATGAAGTCGTCTCGGATCCTATTGTCGTGCTTGGCCTCGCCCGGTCTGGAACGACAAAGGTGCAGCGCATGGCGGCGGCTGACAAGCGCCTGCAGTCTTTGCCATTGTGGCGGCTTCTGGATCCGATTGATGATGGCACACCCACCAGCGTTTCCGATCGCTGTGCGGTTGCCGGTGCGATGGTTCAGCACATGAAGCAGAGTTTTCCTGACTTCGTCGCAGCCCATCCCATGCAGGAGACTGAGCCCGACGAAGAAGTGTTCATGATGGAACAGACACTCCAGAACAACACACTCATGCACAGCTCCGGCATACCGTCCTATGGCCGCTGGTTGAAGAAGCAATCCTTTGAAGGCTGGTATGACTATCTGAAAACCATGCTGCAACTTTTCCAGCATGAAGATGGATCAGCCGGTCAGCGCTGGTTGCTTAAAGCCCCCTTCCATCTGGGCCATCTGCCATTGCTGTTCGACAAGATGCCCAATGCCATCATAGCCCACTGCCACAGAGACCCAGTTGAGGTGATCCCCTCCATGTGCCGCCTGTTCGAAGCATCGCGATGCATGGCGTCAGATGAAGTTGACCGAAACGAGATCGGAAAGCTGGTACTGGATGTCTGGTCGGGCCTGATGAACACCTATCTGGCGGATCGTCCGCGATTGGAAGAGAGCAGATGTTTTGTCGATGTGCCTTACAGCCTGATCCGATCTGACGGGATAGGCGCTATCAAAAAGATCTACGATCAGGCGGGTATAGACATGACACCGGAAGCCGAACGCTCAATGCGGGTCTGGGAAGAGCAGAATTCGCAGCACAAGCACGGCAAGAATGACTACAGCCTTGAGCGCTTCGGTTTGTCAGCCAATATCATCCGCGATTATTTTTCCGACTACATTTCCAGATATCAGGATCAATTCTGATGTTCAGAAGACGAGATAGCCACCATCAATCGCTATGGTATCACCGGTGTGAAAGCGTGATGCGTCGCTCGCCAGATAGACAGCAATTCCGCCAAAATCTTCAGGTTTGCCCCACCCCTTGAGTGGGACCCTGGAGATAACATTGTCATTGTATTTTGGATCATCCTGAACCATTGCCGAAATGTCGGTTGCGGTCCAACCGGGCACAACCGTATTGGCCCTGATCCCGTAACGCCCCAGCTCGGTTGCAAACCCTCTGACCATGGACAAAACCGCGCCCTTGGAAGTGCCATAAGGAATAGTGCGGCCAGATCCGTGAATACCGCCGACACTGGCCACACCGACCAATGATCCGCCAGGATCACCACCCTTTACTCGATCGACCATGTGACGCGCTGCTTCACGCAGAGTGAAGAATACGCCATCCTGGTTGATCTCGATGACCTCCCTGTACTGGGCCTTGGTCATTTTGGTGACAGGCGACATGGTGCCGACAATCCCGGCATTGGCAACGGCCATGTCGAGGCGGCCCATCTGCGCGACGAGCTGATCCATTCCCGAGATGACATCATCTTCCTCAGCCACATTCACCGCCTGGACAAGCACGCGCGTACCATGAACTTTGAGTTGCTTTTCCGCCACGTCATTCTTCTGAGCATTTCGTCCCCAGATAACGACATCAGCACCGGCCTGCGCCATTGCATCGGCCATCGCCAAGCCAATCCCGCCATTTCCGCCTGTTACGAGTGCAACCTTGCCGGACAAATCAAAAGGCTTGAACATTGATTGGCTCCCTCATCTGTTTTCAGAATCTCTTAAGCTCAGACCGGTCAGTTGCGACCCCCAAATGGTAGGTGCAGCTGACCCTTCGATTCATCACAGACGCGCATGGCGTCTATTTGGTAATGGACTTGGCAATGGTTACACGCTGAATTTCAGAGGTGCCAAGATAGACGCGGTGCACCCGCGCCATCGACCACAACATCGAGATCGGCATGTCATGGGCAAACCCCATTCCGCCATGAAGCTGCAATGCCTGATCCATCACCTTCCATTCGACTTCTGATGCCGAGAGTTTCGCCATGGATGAATCCAGATTGGTCAATGTCCCGTCTCGCGCCTTGATCAGGCAATTATCGACAAATGGCCGAAGCGTGCGGATCTGAGTGAGCATGTCGGCAAGAGCGAACTGTGTGTTCTGAAAGTCGAACACCGTCTGCCCGAATGCCTGACGCGACTGGGTGAATTCCACCGTCAGATCAAATGCGTATTCAGATGACGCCAGGAACCGAGCAGCTTCCGCGACACGCTGATTGACTAGGCAACTCATCACGCGCTTGAAGGCTCCGGACGGATCACCGCCGAGGATTTTCGACTTCGGAAAGCGCACGTCATCGAAAAACACTTCCGCTTCTATTGCGGCGGATTTGTGCGAGGTCTCGATGCGCTTTGATACGGTGACGCCAGGCATATCCGGTTCGATGAGCACCAACGCCATGCCTACCTTGCCGTCATCCAGCTCGATCTTGGTGAACACCGGAAACATATCGCAGTGAATGCCTCCACTCACCCATGTCTTGCTGCCATTGAGAAGATAGTCATCACCATCGCGGCGAGACATGGTCTTGATGGCCCCAAGGTCACTTCCTGAATGTGGTTCCGTGAAGCAGACTTCGGCGACGAGCTCGCCCGTCGCATATCGCGGAAGATATTCGCGTTTTTGCTCTTCTGTGCCGCCTTCGAAAATCAGGTAACTCGAGCCGTCAATTCCAAAGCCAGACCCAAGGGCCGCCCCGCCGACTGAATAGCCCTGCTCCTCGTGCAAGATTGCATGGTGAATGAAATCCCCCCCCATGCCGCCATATTCCTCTGGAATTCCCGCTTGCAAAATTCCGTATTTCCCGGCGGTCTTGAACAGCTCTCTTGGATATCCGTCCTTTTCCCATTCGCGGTAATATGGGTCGACTTCCTCACGGAAAAATTTTCGCACGGTTTCGCGGAACAGCTCATGTTCCAGGCTATAAACGTCGCGTGGCTGCTTGGCTTCCATAATGAAAAACCCTCTATTTATCTGATATCAATTGAAAAATTCATCATTGTGCTCGCCGAGCTCAAACATCGGCTGATCACTGCCCGTTGCTGAGCGAGACATGGTGAAGAAATGTCCCAGGTCTCGCGCACGCCCAAACCGCTTGTGCTGTGTCAGCCGGACAAGCCCTCGTTCAACCTGACGCGGATCATTCAGAACCGCGCCTTCAACATCCGATAGGCATTTTGCTGCCCAGAAGCCCTGTTTCCACAGGTAGGAGAGCGCTTCTTCAGTGTTCATGGCCTCGACCAGCGCACCTGTTTGCTCATCCGAATAACGCGAACAGGCTTCCCGCCCACGGATCGAGACAGCAATCCATCCATCTAGTGTCTGGAAGAGACGTTCTGTCTCCAGCAATCCCGTCTCTTCTCCAATGGCCGGGGGAGCACCAATGAAATCCTTTTCCGGCGTCTGAACCAGCTCTGACAAAAGGAAAAGCCCAGCATTGACCAGCGGCGCTTCTATCAGCACTCCATTTCCATGTTTTATCCGGTGATAAAGGGAGGAAAGGATTGCGATTCCACCCAGATTTCCGGCTGCAAAATCAACCATCGACAACCGGTTCCAAACCGGCATGTCCTGTGAAATTCCTGCGCGATATTCGAGACCTGTCGCTGCCTGCATCACCATATCGAAGCCAGCCTGTTGAGCCTTGGGCCCCTCGGATCCATAGGCCGGGCTTTCCAGAACCAGCAGATCGGGTTGGAGCTCGAACAGATTGTCAGGATCAATCCCCAGCTTGGCAGATACGCCAGACCGGAAATTGCTTGATACGATGTGCGAACTGGCGATCAGGTTTCTTGCTTTTTCAATGCCTTCAGGTGACTTCAGATCAAGCGTGACACCTTTCTTTCCGCGATTTCCGGAAAGAAATCCGCGTAGCAATCCACGACTTGGATCACCGGCCATCGGCTCCACCTTGATGACCTCGGCCCCGAGCCCCGTCAGCAGTTGCGACGCCAGTGGACCGGCGACATACGCGCCAAAATCCAGAACCCTTATACCATCAAGCGGCTTGTCACCTCCGCCAACCTTTCTGGCTTTCTCGGCGTTTCTTATATGCGCAAGATAGGGTAGTCCAACACCGCGTGCTCCATCGGAAAAGGTCTTTATGACGCCGTTGCGCTGGATCTGGGGATCGTCCCACAAAGCCCCCGGCGGCAAGACTGGCTCAGCAGGCAAACCTGCCTTCCAGAGCGCTTCAAGAAGCGCGTCCCGCTCCCATTTTTTACAATATGCTGCCAGCAGGTCGATATCGCCATAGAAATGACGCGGGCCTGCTCCCGGTTTGGGCATGCCATTGTCATTCGGTTTGATATCCGGATCATCGATCCCAAGCACCTGATAGAGCCGGTATTTCGACCCTGCAGATCCCAGCACAAAATGCAGGAATTTCCCATCCGCACACTGGAAAATCAGAGGAACCGCATCTTTTGGCGTCACAAAAGAGGCAGCTGGATCCGGCTTCTCAAAATCGCACCAGAACATGGGCAGCCATGACCATGCCCCTTCAAGCAAGGAGGTTCTGACCGACTGGCCAAGTCCAGAACTTTCCCTGGCAATAAGGGCGGCGATCAATCCGATCATTCCCTGGAAGGCAGCACCATAGCTTGCAGGCGCAAAGCTCATCGCAACTGGCTTGTGAGGATATTGCTCGAATGCGATGCCAGAACCCGCTTGCGCCAGCATTTCCGTCATTGGAAACAGGTTCTGGTCCTCGTCCTCGAACGGACCGCGACCAATGTGAAGCGAGATCAATGCGTCATGGCCGAGACTGTCAACGGCAGGTCGAACAGGTGTGACGTCTGGATGATCTTCACCACCACTAATCAGAATATCAACCGACCGAAGCAGAGTTCGCCACTCTTCATCAGTTTGTGGCGTATCAACGCATTCGCCTGGTTGTCTCCAATAGTCATAGGCAGGATAGATCTTGCTGAACGCCTCATCACCTTCAGGCACAACGCGAAGCAGTTTTACACCGGACTCAATCAGAAATTTTGAGATGATCGCAGGTGCCATACCCTGTCCGCAATCAAGCGCAACAAGGCCTGACAAAAGGTTTTGACCTTCATTGTTTTCAGCCATCTTCAAGCAATCCTCTTTATTGACCTGTGAAATTGGGTGCGCGCTTTTCAACAATGGAAATACTGCCCTCGCGCCAATCCTGCGTATTCGAACCACGCGCTGTGTAGAGCGCTTCCAGATGGACCTGGTCCTGCCGGGAGCGTTCGAATGAATCGAGAAACTGGTCCTTGATCAGCCCATAGGCGAAGGTGGGGCCGCAAGCCATCTCGTGGGCGAGCTTATCCACGACAGCGTTCAACTGATCATCCTCGACCATCTGCCCGATCAGTCCGATACGTTCCGCTTCCTCAGCGCCTACTCGTTCACCCGTGAGCGCCATCTGGAGGCTGCGTCGCGCACCGATCTGCCTTGGCAAAAAGTGAGAGATATAGCCGTCGACACACCCGCCATGCCTGACATGCGCGATGCTGAAAAAGGCACTGCGCCCAGCAACGACCATGTCGCATGCAGCCACAAGCCCCACAGAAGCGCCGATCGTGCCTCCCTGGACACTGGCGATCACTGGTTGTGGGAGGCTGAGCAGTTCCTCCATCATCTCATTCCAGCGCTGGACGATGTCGTAATTTGCCTCGAAACGCTCATCCGGCGGCATATTGAGCACAGCGTCATGGAAATTCATGTCTCCACCCGCCATGAAATAGCGGCCTGTGGATTTGATGATGACAGCTCTGATTGTTTTGTCCCGTCGCCATGCCCGGAATGATCCAGCCATCCGGTCAAGCCAGTCATTGTCGATATAATTGGCCTTGTCGGGGCGGTTGAACGTGATGGTGGCAATACCACCATCACGCTCTATCAGCAGGGAGTCCGACATCAGTTCGTGCTCACATTGAGCGTGATACCAAAGGTCAGTGGGTCGGCAGGTGAATAGATCCGTCCAGACGCCGTGCTGTTTGCAGCCACGTAATATTCTTCGTCAGTCAGGTTCTTGCCCCAGAGCCTGACACCATAGCGGTCACTTTCAGATCGCCACTGCACTGACGCATTCAACAAACCATAGGCATCCTGCCTGATGCTCTGATCCGCTTCGAAAGCGAACTCGTCCGTGTAGTAATAGCTACCCGCAAAGATCCAGCGCCCGGCATTTCCGGTATCCAGTTCATAGCTGGCACCGATATTTCCAGAGACCGGCGGCGCAAAGATCATCTCATTGCCGGACAGATCACACCCACCTGCTGGCTGGGTCTGCCCACCGGGTGCGTCGTCAGGATATGGAATGATGTCACATGTCGGAGGAGCGCCATTCGGTGAGAAATGCGGCCCATTGGGAAACTCGTCATATTCCCCGTCCTGGATAGAGATGCCGCCATTGAGCCGGAACCCATCAAACAGTCGCGCAATGAATTCGGCTTCCAATCCCTTGTTCGTCGCGGATGCTGCATTGACCACGCGAGCAGTCGTTCCAAGCACCTGCGTGACCTGAATATCCGTGTACTCATAGTAGAAAGCGGCCAGATTCAGATCCAGGCGATTGTTGAACAACTGAAACTTGGAACCGACCTCATAGGCATCCAGAACCTCGGGAGCCACAGCCGGATTGGCAAAGCTCGTTATGTCATAAGAGCCACTCTTGAAGCCACGGTTATAGGAGGCATAGCCCATGAAACTATCGGTGAAATGATGATCGACTGAAAGCCGCCATGTCAGCTTGTCGAATTCGACATCATCCTGGCCAGTTCCTGTCACCGCGCCATTGAATGATGAAACGCCCTCTATCTCACGCTCATCGGAGGTGTAGCGAAGACCTGCCGTGACATTGGTGCGATCCGTTACCGGATAGGTAAATTGCCCATAAGCCGAGAGAGATTTGGTTTTCTGGGCCGATGCGATGGCGAGTTGGTTTGCTCCACCAATCAGCACACCGAGAGGATTGTATCCTGTGTCATCATCAAAATAGAAACCGCCAAGGATCCACTGTAAATCAGCATTCGGTAGCGCCTTGACCTGCAATTCCTGTGTGAAGGTATCGACTTCGGTTTCAAGCGTGGTTTTCGTTGCCGGAACCGGTGATGTATCCAGGTCATAGACAACGCTCTGCCTGACCTGACGAAACGAGGTGATGCTGGTCCCGGAAAAGCCGTTGAAGTCCTGATCAATCTTCAGGCTGGTTCCCCAGACATCGACTTCATTGCTCGCGTCATCATTGTTGTTCACATTGTAGAAGCCGGCATTGGGTGCACCGCCACCCGTGACCGTGCCGGGAATTGCTGTTCGCAGCACACCCTGAACGCCCTCATAATCGTCAACGTCGGCAGCGAAGAGCACGCGGGTAGAATCGCTCGGCTCCCAGAGAAGCTTCAAGCGGGCAGACGCATCCGAATATTGGAACACCTCGTTTCCGGTGACGACGTTTTCACCCCAGCCCTCACCGCGCTCCGCGATGTGAATGGCCAGGTTCGCTGCAATCGTGTCACTCAATCCGCCGCTGAGATATGCGTTTGCAACTGTGGAGTCATAATTGGCAACCGTCACCTCACCGTCAAACACCGGATCATGGCTTGGGTCCTTGGTAATGACGTGCAGAACGCCGCCCACGGCGTTGCGACCGAACAGTGTGCCTTGCGGCCCACGAAGCACTTCGATCCGTTCGATATTGTTGAAATCGAATACCGTCGCGACATTGCTGGGAATGTAGATGTTGTCGACATAAGTCGTCACGGATGGCTCGTTCGACGGTGAAGCCGCCGCCGCACCCACACCTCGAATAAAGGGCGTATTCGACGTTGCACTTCTGACCAGCACAAGGCTTGGAACCGCCTCGTTCAGTGATTTGAGATCGGTCAACCCGCGCTCGGCGACCATTTCTGCTGATACAGCTGAGATGGCCACGGGGACATCCTGAAGACGTTCCTCGCGTCGGTTTGCTGTAACAATGATTGTATCCTGCCGCGCTTGCGCTTCTTCAGGCGGCGTGTCGGGTGCTTCCTGGGCTGTGGCTGAAAAGCCTCCCCATACAACTGACAAAACTGACAATGCGAAAATGCTGACCGTGTTCCGGCTCATGAGTTCCCTCCCGTGGAATCTTGTTGAGAGAACGGTAAACTATGTTACTATAATCATGCAACCCATTTTCGATGTGATCATTTTAGGCGATTTTCCGTTGATTTTCGAACGTTTTGGCGATCATTCTGGATAAAAGCCCATTATCCATGTCACTAGTTTAATTTCTATCGCACCATCTAACGCCCCTGTTTGGATTATCATGATCAAGAAAAGTGCCCAGATAGCAGACCAGATTGGCGAAGCCCTTATCGAGATGGGGTGGCCACTCGGACAGACCGTCCGCACGGAATCCGAGCTCATGGCAGAGTACGAGACAAGTCGCGCTGTTGTCAGGGAAGCACTCAGCCTGGTTGAGCATCGCGGAATTGCAAATGTGAAGACCGGCAGAGGCGGCGGACTACATGTCGCCTATACCCGCAAAGAGGCAGCAGTGAACGAGCTGTCCGCATATATGGAACTTGCCGATTGCCAGCGCGACGATCTGGTTCTGATGACCGGAGCCATGCATGCCAAGGTTGCCGAAGTTGCACTCAGGGAATGCTCGGATGAAACAGCCTCCAGGCTTGAGGCGCTCAGGGCCATGTTCGCCCTCCCTGCTTCGGACCTGGCCGAGAGCATTGAGTCCTTTGACCAATTCTGGATCGAGCTGGCCCAGCTGACAGGCAACACCTATTTCTCATTACTCATTTCAGCATGTCAGAAAACATTGCGATCAATCATCTATTTTGAGCCGCGTGATGTCGCATCGGCCATGGAGCATGCGGATCGTTCTCGTGCTCACAAGCTCAAGATCATTGACGCCATGTTGTCCTGGAATTGGCCTCTTACAAGCTCACTGATAGATCATGACGTCCAGCAACGCCTGGAAGCGCTGAAACGGACACGCCTCCTGGCTCCGGAACAACACACCAATCCAGACATCTCCAGACTGAAGCTGTCCCATCTGACCGCTTTGAAACTGGCACGAGACATAACAGAAAATGAACTGGAAAAGGGCCACCGCATTGGCTCTGAGGAAGAGCTCCTGAAGCGGTTCGGGGTTAGCCGCCCCGTCCTCAGAGAAGCACTCCGTACACTCGAAGCCTATTCAATCGTCAAGATGAAGAGTGGTCGCGGTGGCGGCCTGTCTGTTGGTCAACCTGACCCATCTCACACATTTGACTGGGTGTTGAAATATCTCAACACCCTGCCGACTCGAATGCATTACCATTTGGACTTTCGCATTGCACTCGAGGTTCAGGCCGCTGAACAGGCTGCAAAACGGGTTGGCCGAAACGAAACCGATGTCGCAGGGCTTTACGAACGGATCGAGGCCGCGCAATCCCACATATCCTCTCCGCATACAGAGGCCGCCACCGCGACGACAGCGCGCATACCAGTCGAGATTGCAAGGGTCGCCGGAAATACAGTGCAGACATTCTTCACAGGCCTGGCACTCGCCAATGTGGTCAGTGTTTTCCGGTTCAAGTCCTCACAGGAGATCACAAGGGTCATCAACAGCTACCGTCTTGTGATTGATGCCATTGCTGCCGGAGATGAAGGCCGCGCAAGACGCCAGACCTATCAGCACCTCAGAGACAATTACGCGCCATATCTGCAGGTGCGCAGTGAGGACCAGATAAAACTGAAACTGGCCCAAAGTGCCTGAGGAAGGGACATCGTTCGAAACATCAGGCCATCATCGCTAGACCAATGTGGATCAGCAAACCGGCCTTCCATTTCAATGCACGATACAAAAACACAAAAGATAGGGAGAGCTAAAAATGTCCAACCACCTGCCAGTCGACGAATATCCGATCCTGGAATTTGATGGTCCCCTGGCGACCATTACATTCAACAGGCCGCACAAGTTCAACGCCTTCCATCTGGAGCAGGTCCCCATCCTGCGCGATCAGCTTGTCGAAGTGGAACAGAACCCGGATGTGCGCTGCCTGCTCTTCAAGGGCAATGGCAAGCATTTCATGGCAGGTGGGGATATGTCATCTGTTCTGAGCTATGACGAAATGACACCAGCCCAGCGTATGCAGAATGGCGAGGGGCCGCCTGTCGCATACATGCATATCGCACGCATCATGACGCGCCTGCGCGTACCCATTGTTGCAAGCGTTCAAGGCGCGGTTGCCGGTGCCGGTGTCGGATTTCTGGGGGCCTGCGATCTGGTGATCGCCTCGGAAAGCTCTTTTTACTGGGTCGCTCACATCCTGCACGCAGGCAGCAATGACGGGCTGGTTTCCTATTTCCTGCCCCGTCTGGTCGGACACAGAAAAGCGCTGGAACTGGCACTGTTGGGAGACAAGATATCCGGTCAGGAAGCCAAGGATATCGGGCTTGTTAACTGGGTTGTCGCTGATGATCAACTGGAAGCGGAGACATCCAAACTGGTCGAAAGACTTGTGACTGGTCCGACGCTCGCAATGGGTCTCATCAAGCGTCTCTATCATGAATCATGGCATAATTCATTGCCGGAACAAGGCATGCTGGAGGGCGAACTCTATGGGCGTTTCGCCATGCCCTCTGAAGATGCACATGAAGGCCTCAAGGCCTTCTTCGAGAAGAGGTCTCCCCAATTTCAAGGACGTTAGGCAGAACATCGCTGCAGGTGCCCGCTTCCGGCAGAAACCTGCAGCGATGTGAAATGTTGAATCAGTCCGGCTCGATACCCGAAATTGCATTGAAGACTTCCGCCGCATCGTAAAGTGCCGGGCTGACGCTGGCATCCTTGTCCGACATCAATATCTCGAAACTTACCGTGGTCATGTTCCGTTAGTGATCCACAGATGAATCGAATGTCGGCTGGTTTCTGACATTCGTGGTGCACCCCAGCAGGCCGCAATCCCGCGTGACCACGCGCTCATTCGTCACCCAGGAATCGCTGTCGCGGCGAATTCGTTCGCGGTCAATGGACTGATCCACAAGCTCGAATGTGTCAAAGCCGTTTTCCAATGTGAGTTCAGCAGCCCGCCGTAAGGCCAGTGTCCGGGTGTTCTCTGTGTCAGCGGATCTGGACTGGTAGCTCACATTATAGCGCTGCGACTCGATCCTTGTTTCCGAATAGCCCGGCGCACCCGAATGAGGTGCTTCGCGATATTGTGGAGAGGATGCGCAGGCTCCCAATGCACTGACAACGATAAAAGCGGTAATGATTGATGGTCTCATGTCAATTTCCCTTCTCTGCACCAGGCTGTTTCCACCCTGTCGCGATCAATGACTTTTCTTCGGAAGATGCGACCGGTTCACTCGTCATGACCTGATCGAGATATGTCTCGATCACATCGTGGTACGGACCCGATGCCGTCTGGTAATTCTCGCTCGCCCCATCTGCCGGAGCCTGATGGTAACTTGCGACCTGGATGCGCCATTGCGCGTCGTCACTCCTGCAGGCAATCAACCGCCCCGCTTCCGTTCCCGATGCAACATCCACAACACGACATGGCGCTTCATTGCTGGCTACGAAGGAAAAGCGCGGCTCGATGCGCACCCCATCACCTTCCACCACGGAACCGCTGGCGAGCGTTTCGAGGGCATCGCCCAACTGGCTCTGCGCCATGATGATTCCACTGGTGCCTGGCATGATTGATTGTGACTGACGATCAGTAAAAGCCGGCTGCAACACAACAGCCCCGACACCCATGATCAACGCAGCTGCGATCGCGCGATGATGTTCGATGAATCTGGTTGTCTTGCGCCATATCGGAAAGGTGATGACATTGTCGGTTTCATCCTTGAAGGCTGCTTGGGATTCTTCAGCCGACAGCCTGTCCATCAATGCAGACAAGCTCTCTGTCATGGGCACAGAATCCACTTCATTGGCTGACTCGATGAATTCGGAATTGGCTTGCGCCAGCTCTTCCAGTCTCAGCCCTATGCGCTCATCCTTCAGCATCATGGCTTCCAGCTCAGTGCGTTCAGCCTCGTTCAGCTCATCGTCAAGATATCCATTCAGAAGATGGTCCAGCGCGTTTTGTGGATCAGTCATGATACCCCACCTCCTCTGCTACCATGGCCCGGGCACGACCCAGACGGCTCATGATTGTACCAATTGGAACCTTCAACATTGACGCCGCCTCCTTGTAACTCGCACCGCCAACTGCAACGACTGTCAGCACCTCGCGATAATTGTCCGGCAAGGCTGCAATTGCAGACTGGACACGGTTCATCATCATCCGTGAGCCAGCCACGTCCTCCGATGAAGGGGAAGGCGCTGAAGCCTCTTCGATTTCTGGCTCCGCCGTCTGGCGAACCTTGCTTGCACGCAGCGTGTCGATCCATCGGTTCCGGCAAACGCGGAACATCCATTTCTTCAGATCCACATCCTCCGGCGTACCGTTTTGCAGAATTCGTTCTACAACTGACTGGACGAGATCATCCGCATCAGCTGCGTTTCGAGTCAGTGAATAAGCGAACCGACGGATATGCGGCACCGCGTCCATGATCTCTTTGTTTGATGGCGTGTTTTTGCTCATGATACCTGGATGACGGCCCGGGACGATTTTTATTCCAACAGGATGAAATTTTATTTCGCCTCAATCGTTAGTATTCTAGTCGCAGCATCCCGGAAGGAGCTTACAAGCCATGAAGGATCGGATCATTTCAGCGAGCCTGACTTGCCTGGTTTTCGTCAGTAGTTGGACCTTTGCCGCCCATGCTCAACTCCTGCCTGATATCGGTGACACGCTGGACGGACCGATAACAGATACCATTGAGCGATCAATTGACGAAACCGTCGATGAAACCCTGTCCGATGTTGTTGATGACGTCACTGATGGCGCGATCGATGCGCTTGTCTCTGATGCACTCGATCCACTTGTAACATCGGCAGATATTGGTGCGGCGCTCGATGGCACATTGGATCTGACCGATGACGCTATCGCCGCCATTCGCAGGCTGGAGCCCTCACTCTCGACGACACGAGAGATCGACGTGACATTGGAGAATGGCTTGCCTGTCATGCGCAATGAATGGGTCCTGATCGCCCCGACTGAGAAAGCGGCGCAGATCGAAGGTCTTTCGCTTACAGTGCTCGAACGCTCAGATCTGTTGGCCAGCGAAGACACCATGTTCGTGGTCAAATTTGTGGGAGACAAAGAAGAAACACAGGCACTCGAGAAAACGCTGAAGGCATTGGGTGGACAGGTGTTTGACCGCAATCACGTCTACAGGAAAGCCTCCGACAACACGGACGCACAGGCGGGTGATCCACAGCTGCAGCCTTCTTCCTACACCCAAGCTCCCGGCACAGCCGTCAAGCTGGGCCTGATCGACACCGATATCGACGAAACTCATCCGGATTTTGCGGGAATCAGCCTGTCAGAACGCGATTTTGTACCCTATGGCGATCTGCGACCGTTGAAACACGGCACCGCCGTGGCATCCATCATCACAAGACAGATCCAGGGCCTCGCTCTGAATGAACAGCCCGCAATCCTGGCAGCCTCGGTCTTCTTTGTATCCGAGGACGGTACGACCGGCGCTTCATCGTCAAGTATTATCAGCGCCATAGACTGGCTGGCCGCAAATGATGTGAATGTTCTGAATATCAGCCTCACAGGCCCGCCGAACGAAGCCGTTGAAGCCTATATCGCCAACATGCAGGCGCGCGGCATTGTCTTTGTCGCAGCAGTCGGAAATGAAGGCCCCGCTTCAGGTCCACTCTATCCCGCAGCTTATGACGGTGTGATCGGAGTAACCGCGGTCAATTCATCCGGATCAATCTATCGCTGGGCCAATCGTGGACCGTATGTCGATATTGCTGCTTTGGGTGTCAATGTGGAAGTTGCCACGCCTGGTGGCGCGCATGGCAGGAACTCGGGCACATCTTTTGCGGCCCCTATCGTGTCTGCCTTCCTGGCATGTGGCGGATATGGAACGTCCCGACAGGCGTCACTCTCTCCCGAAGACTGGCTTGCGCCGATTATCAAGGGAGATGTAGTCGCCGGCCGGGACGAAATAATAGGTATGGGCATCCTCGATCCCGCTAGCTTGCAACGGGATTTTTGAACACAAAAACCGGATCAGAATGCCGCCTTGAAACGAAGTTCACCGATATGTTCGTCATAGTCTGCGGCTGGTAGATTGGAATCCCGGTTGCGATAGCTGTAATCGACCTGCATCGCGACCGGACCAAACAAATCAACCTCAAGCTGGCTGACCGCTGCAAACACCGTATCATCGCGCGACGTGCCGATCTGCGGGGTAACGCCAGCATAGTCACGCTGCTCATACTCAGCGCCAATACGTGCCTTGCTGGCTTTCCCGAACATGTTGAAACGCTGCGTGTAGCGTGCCTTGGTCTGAAAGCCATCATAATCGAAGGCATCAGACACGGCATCTTCCTCGGTGACCTTCCCGGTAACGGAGACGACTTTGTCCCGGCCCTGCAGGAAGTAATAGCCGTCTACGCGCACAGCTTCTGCATCTGCATCCCGAAACTGGTTGGTATCATAGCTCTTTTCGGCAGCCTCATAGGCCGCCCGTACAAAGACCTTGTCAGCAAAGAGCTTCGAGACATAGGGCGAAGCCATCTCATAAGTCAGATAGCTGTCACCATCGAGACGTGCATCGACATGATTATAGAGGACACCCGCACTGAGAATTTCGAAATCATATTCCGCACCCAGTGACCCCAGGTGGGTTTCAAGATTGAACTGGTCATATTCATCGTAAAACGTTCCAGAATAATCATAGCCTGCATTCAGCTTGAGACGTTTGACGGGCTTGAACTCCAATCCCGCCTTTGCTCCCAACAACAGGGCGGCATCGCCCTCTCCCGTTGCCTGATCAAGCTCGGCAATGCCGACATTGCTGTCGAAACCAGAGCCTGCACTGGCCTCGAATGACCAATTGAAGGTCTCATCGGCCAGGGCTGCTGGGCATGCAAGCGCGGAAATCGCGCAAATGGCGCTCATGCGCCGGATCATCTGATTAGGCATATTGAATTCTCTTCTGAATGTGATGAGACAAAAGTCGGCCGACGCGCGATTGTCTGCGCACGTCGGCCGCTGTCAGGAACGGATTAAAGTCCCAGATCGCCTGTAAGGTCACCGACGACATCCGTCGTGATGTCTTCAGTGATCGAGGTCGTGATATCATCCACAATGTCAGCCTGAAGCTGACCTGCAATATCCCCGGTCACGTCACCTGCAACATCTGTGGACACAACGTCGCCGACAGTCTGGGAAAGATCTGCTCCGAAATCGCCAGCCACTGAACCTGCAACACCGATTTCGCCGAGGCCTTCTGTCGTTGATGCCAGTTCATTGGCTTCACCTTCGGCCTCTTCGGCACCCGCCTCACCTGAGGCAAGAGCGCCTGAAACAGCACCATTTGCCGCCGCTTCTGCTTTCGCGGCAACGCCTTGAGACGTTTCAACGGCCTGAGTGACCCCGGATTCCACGCCTGCCTCAATCTCAGCGGCTTTACCTGCAGCCTCATCAGTTGCTTCGGTAGTCGTCGTCTGTGCAGTGTTGGTCACGCTAGAAATGTTCACACCACCGGAAGCAGCTCCTACGGATGCACCCGATGCTGATCCCGTTGTTGAATTGTCTACGGATCCGTTCGTGCTTGCTGCCCCATCAGCGCTGGCACCTTCCGAGCTGATCTGAGCATTGCCGTTCACGCTGGTTCCAGCATTTGCATTGGTTTCGCTTTGAGCGTTGCCGGTAGCAGACGCGTCCACTGAGACGTTGGCACTAACCTGAGCATGCGCAGCCATTGTTGTCGCTGCGGCCAATGCCAATACAGAAATAGTCGTTTTGAAAGACATCACACAATTCCTTTTTGCTGTGTTGATGCCCAGTTGACGCGGCAGCTCAGGTTTTATTCCCAAGCCATATAAAATTTTTTTCGATCCCCGCTCGGGATGCGCTCCGTGGTCTGTCGGTCCGCCTTGTATCAACTACAGACCGACCATGCAGATTCTACAGCCAGACGAGCGCAGCGAGTCCTGGTTCCCACAATTGGAATATTATTGCGAATAATACGCAAAAGCACTTGCTAGATCGTCTTTTTGCAACTAGTTCGCATTCACACAGGGAAATATCCAGAGGACGGGAAAGATGGAAATCAAGACGGCCAGTAACGGCATTCGACACTTCAATACGCTATTGGCGACGACAACGCTCGGTCTCGTGATGATCCCGTTGACTGCCCAGGCCCAGACACAGGCAGAAACAAGCCAGTCCGAGCCTGTTGAAGTTGGCGAAGTAGCAATCGATGCCCTTGAACCGGACTACAAGGCTGAACCGAACGCCCCGAAATATGTCGCACCGCTCATCGATACACCGCGTTCCGTGACCGTGGTTACAGAAGAAGTGCTTCAGGAAACCGGCGCAACCTCTCTGGCGGACGCCCTGCGCACGGTTCCAGGCATCACCATGGCAATGGGTGAAGGTGGCGCACCTCTAGCTGACCGTCCCTTCATCCGGGGCGCTGAATCAACTGCCGGTATCCTTGTTGATGGCTTGCGCGATTCCAGCTCCCAGACACGCGACACATTCAACCTTGAACAGATCGAAGTCGTACGCGGTGCAAGTGGGCCCCTCGCCGGTCGTGGCGCAGCAGGTGGAAGCCTGAACCTCGTCACCAAGACACCAAAGGCGGAAGACTTCATCTCTGGCGCTATCGGTGTCGGCAATGCAGACTATCTGCGCGGTACTCTGGATGTGAACGAAGCTATCAACGAAAATCTGGCTGTACGCCTGAACGTACTTGGTCACGATTCCGAAATCGCAGGTCGTGACGGCGTATACGATGATCGCTGGGGCATCGCTCCCTCCATCGCCTGGGGCCTGAACGGACCAACCAAAGTCACGGCGAGCTACATCCATTATGAGTCAGACGGCATTGTCGACTATGGTGTGCCGCTGGATCTGGTCACAGGTAAGCCTGTTGAAGGCATTGATCTGGACAATTTCTACGGCCTGCTGAACCGTGATTTCAATGAATCCCAGCTGGATTCGGGGCAAGTGGAAGTCAGCCACGACTTCAATGACAACCTCCGCCTGCGCAATATCACGCGGATCATGACATCCAGTCTCGCCTATATCGCCAGTAACCCCGACGACTCTCAGGGCAATGTGGCGAATGGGCTGGTCTATCGTAATCCCAAGACGACCAATTCAGAAACCGACACCTTCACCAACCAGACTGATCTGCAAGCCTGGTTCAACACCGGAACGCTCGCGCATAGCCTATCCACCGGTCTGGAATTCACCAGCGAGGAAACAGACCGCGCCACCTACTCAGTCGACACGACAGCGCCCGGTGGTGTCGACATTCCACGCGGTGGTTGTGACCAGTTCGGTGCAGGCGCTGCGAGCGGCTACAATTGTACAGATCTCTACAACCCCAACCCGAACGACCCATGGGCCGGTAGCTACACGCTGAACGATCCCACCAACACAACTGCCGACACAATCGGTGTGTATGTCTTCGATTCAATCACTGTCTCAGACAAATGGATCGTGAATCTTGGCCTGCGTGCCGATGACTTCGAGACAGAGACCTCTACGGGCCTTTCAAATTCAGAAACCATCGTCAGCTATCAGGCCGGTGTGGTCTACAAACCCGTCTACAACACCAGCGTCTATGCATCCTTCGCGACTGCGGCAACGCCTTCCGGGTCCACGATCGGAGATGGCGGCGACAATATCTCTGCAACCACTGAGGATCTGAGCCCGGAGAAGAACCGCAATTACGAAATCGGCGTCAAGTGGGAACCGGGTGCAGGCGATATCGCCCTGACAGCGGCCATTTTCCGCAATGAAATCATTGACGGCCACGTGCCCATCGAGGCAGGACGCGGCGCTCCGCAACAAGCCATTGGTGAGCAGCGCGTGGATGGTATCGAGCTGAGCGCGGCTGGGAATATCACGCCTGATTGGGGCGTGTTCGCAGGCTACAGCTTTCTGGACTCGGAAATCGTCGACGCTGGTCCGATCAATACTGATCAGGTCGGCAACAAGATGCCCAACACACCAGAGCACAGCTTCACCCTCTGGACGACCTATGATGTCCTGGAAAATGCCCAGATTGGCGGTGGCGCGAGCTATATGTCAGAGCGCTTCGGTAACACGGCCAACACCAAGAGCGTTGATGATTACTGGCGTTTCGATGCCATGGCATCCTATGACTTTACCGACAACATTGCCTTTCAGCTCAATGTGAATAACGTGTTCGACGAGCGATATTTCGAGCGTGTCTACGCCACTCACATGGCAACTGTCGCAGCAGGTCGGACTGTTATCGGCAGTCTCCAGTTCAAATACTAAAAACCGGATCGGGGCCACGGATAATTGCTGTGGCCCCGGACCAATCTGTCAGCCCATAAATAACAAAACGAAGCCAATGCTGGTCCGAATACCTGAAGTTCTTTCGAAGACGAAAGTTGCCGAAATGCGCCATCTGATAGATGGCGCAAACTGGGTTGATGGGAATGTGACATCCGGTGCCCAGGCCGCGCAGGCAAAGAAGAACGAGCAATTGGCTGGTGATAGCAGCGAAGCCCAACAAGCAGGAAATATCATACTGGATTCACTCCAGACCAATCCGCTCTTCATCTCTGCTGCCTTGCCACACAAGGTCTACCCACCGCTGTTCAACCGCTATGCTGGCGGCCAGAACTTCGCCAACCATGTCGACAATTCCATTCGCCCTCTGCCTGGCAGCGATTTTCGTATTCGCACGGATCTGTCTGCCACATTGTTCCTGTCGGAGCCCGACAGCTATGAGGGCGGCGAACTGGTCATCGACGACACCTATGGTTCGCATTCCATCAAGCTGGATGCAGGCGACATGATCCTCTATCCCTCGACGAGCCTGCATCGTGTAACGCCCGTCACGCGCGGGGTACGTGTGGCATCTTTCTTCTGGATACAGAGCATGGTGCGCGATGACGGCCAGCGCACCCTCCTGTTCGATATGGACAGCGCCATACAGGCCATGGCGGCCAGCAATCCAGACCATCCTTCAATCGTCCAGCTTACGGGCGTCTACCATAATCTTGTGCGCAGATGGGCAACCGTCTGATCCGCGTTTGACCTACGTTTCGAAAAGGCCATGAAAATGGAACCGACAGCAGCAATTGAAGCCACCACCGACACAAAAGGCGGCGCATTCGATCTGGTAATGACGGGTGGCCCGGTCGTCTGGCTGTTAATGGTCTTGTCGATCATCGCTCTCACCATCATCATCTACAAGCTGGTTCAATTCATGATGACGGGCATGGGCAAAACGGCGCATGTGGAGCGGGCCGTACAGCTGTTTCGAGAAGGGCGCAGAACCGAAGCGCTTGCAGCCGTACAGGGCGCCAAGGATCCGACATCCATGGCCGTGGCAACCGCTATCCGCGGCACCATGCGCCCTGACGCCAGCGATGCTCTGGTTCGCGAGGAAGTCGAGCGCGTGGCGAGTGTGGGCATCAATGGCCTCAAATCGCAACTCAGCATTCTCGACCTGATCGGTTCGCTATCGCCGCTGCTTGGCCTGCTGGGCACGGTGCTCGGCATGATCGAGGCATTCCGCGCCATGGAAGCGGCTGGCCGCAATGTCGACCCAGCCATTCTGTCGGGTGGTATCTGGGCGGCACTTCTGACGACCGCTGCTGGATTGATCGTCGCAATCCCTGTTGTAGCGGTTTCAAGCTGGTTCGAGCGCGCCATTCAGCGATGCGCCCACCGTACCGAAGACGCCGTCACCCGGATCTTCACCCCAGATCTCACACACCGCACCGAGAGCACGCCCAATGAAATTCGCGCAGCTCAGTGACAAGCCCGCAGGCACAAGGATCTCGATGACACCGTTGATCGATGTCGTCTTCATCCTGCTTCTGTTTTTCATGCTGACATCCACATTCGTGGTTCGCCGCAACATGGATATGGCAACGCCATCCACAACATCGACTCAAGACATGATGGACAAGGTCATCAATCTTGAGCTGAGCGCAGATGGGCTAACTTTTGACGGTCGCTTGCTGGCGCTGGACGATATCCATGATGTGCTCAATGTGCGCCTTGCATCCGGCGACCCGGTCAGCCTGGTTGTGTCGCAGGGCATCCCACTAGAAACCACTGTGGAGGTCATGGACGCACTGAAAGCCTCCGGCGGCCGTGCCATCGCTCTGCAATCGGCAGAGGCGACTCAATGAAATTGGCCGCCATACATAACGCCCAGAAGACCACGAGCATTGATGATCGTATCATGCCACTGATCAATATTGTCTTCCTGCTGCTTATCTTCTTTCTGGTCGCAGGCGTCATCAAGGATGTAGAGCCAGTCGATGTCGACCCTCCCGCTTCTGTCGCCGAAGCTGAAAGTGATGAAGCCGATCTGACGATCTTTATCGCGCAGAATGGTCAACTCGCTCTGGGCAATCAATTGCTGGACGAAGATGACTTTACCGCCCAACTCAACGCCGCAATATCTGCTCAGCCCGATCAATCGGTTCGGATCGTGGCTGACAAGGAGATTGATTCCACAAAAGTGATCGAGGTGCTGGAAACCTTGCGGACAGCAGGCTCATCACGCGTCAAACTCACGACCCGCATACAGGAAGCGCCATGAGCCAGAAAGCAATGATCTGGCTGATCGCCTTTGTTGGTGCAGTTGCGGCCCATGCCGCCGCACTGGCAGGGTTTTCGTCCTCAGGCATTGATGAAACAACCCAATCGCCGGTAGTCGAGCATGAGATCCTGCTTATGCCTCTGGGTTCACTTGAAGGTGCGCTGGAAGCATCAGGCGAACCTGAACCCGTTGAGGAACCACCGGCACCGACACCCCCCCAGCCTGAACCACCTCCACCCGAACCTCAATCTTCACCACCAGAGCCGAAGCCAGTCGTTTCCCCACCGAAACCACAGCCAACCGTTGCGGACCTTGTGCCAACAACCGAGCACACGCCCCTAACAACTCCGAAGCCGGCCACCACGCAAGCGCAGTCACAGCCTCAGAAATCGGCATCGAAAACATCAAGATCAGCGCCCGGCAACTCTACCCCAAAGGGCGCGAAGACAACCGCCTTTGGTGTGCCGAATGGTGTCGACAAGGAACAGGCTGCCTATGCTGGCCTGCTCCAGGTCTGGTTCCTCAAATACAAACGATACCCCCAACAGGCACGCAGCCGACGCCAACAGGGCGTGGTAAAGGTCTGGTTTCGTCTGGATACAGAGGGAAACATTCTGGAGCAGCGTATCGAAAACAGCTCCGGCTACACGGTTCTGGACAAGGCGACGCTCAAGCTACTCAAGATCGCCTCGCCCCTTCCACCACCGCCACCTGAGCTGCATGAGACGGACCTTACATTCACGGTACCGATCAATTATTCCTTGAAATAGCTCGACCGTGACTCGGGTCGCACTGATTTCTCATGAGATTGTACAGACTGAATTCTCATCAGTCGTGTCAATATATTCAACGACTTGTTCGATTTTTACGCGTTGACAGGCACGAAGCTGCCTAAGTCTTGCCGGTGACAAAGTTGCCAAACGCAACTCAGCTCATCAGTTATGCTACCCGCAATTGTATTTGCTCTCGGGCCGAACGTCATACTGCTTCCGTTTGGTCACTTTTTTAGAGAATCGCTCGCAATTTGATCGATACAAATACCAGCACCAGATCCGTTTGTTCACCAGTTGACATAATCACCTCCCGGCAGAAGCGTTGGCACGCAATATTGACAATAAAAAAAGGAGCAGGAGTTTTATTCCTGCAAGTTGATTACGGGAACAGCGCACAGAAAAGGGTCGCTCAAGTAAGTTTACTGGAGGGGTCCATGAAAACGAAATATATCCGAAGCATATTGCTCGGATCAGCATTTATATGCATGAGCAATATCGCTCATGCTCAAGCAAATAATACATCAGACACTGAACCTGGCGCAGAAACTGCCCGTCAGGAAACCATTGTTATTACCGGAACGCGCCGTGCAGGGCGAACTGTTGAAGACTCAGCTGTTCCAATCGATGTTCTGACTTCCGAAGAACTGATCGGTGGTGCCACGGATACAAATGATATCCTGAAAACGCTGATACCATCCTACAATGTGCAACAGATATCTGTCGGGGGCGGATCTCCGTTCATCAGACCACCTACATTGCGCGGACTGCCACCCGATCAGATCCTGGTTCTGGTCAATGGCAAGCGTCGGCATCGCTCAGCACTGGTTGACCTTGGTGGTGGTGGCGCATTGGCTGCGGGGGCCCATGCCGTCGACATCGCCAGCATTCCATCCATCGCCATCGGCCAGGTCGAGGTTCTGCGCGATGGCGCTTCGGCTCAATATGGATCGGATGCCATTGCAGGCGTTATCAACTTCATCCTGAAAGACGATCCGGATGGCATGTCTGGCTCAGCCCAATGGGGTAGCTACTATGAAGGCGATGGCGATAGTGCCCGACTTCAGGCCAATATCGGTCTGCCGCTTACGGAGAACGGATTCATAAATGTCAGTGGTGAGTTCTCGTCCGATGAACGCACACAGCGCGGGGTCGATCCGCTCCCAGCACTCGCCGCATATGCGGATGCTGGCGCGCCACTGGAGGAATTGCGTGAAGAACAAACTGTTTGGGGCTCTCCGCGTCGCCAGAGGTTTGGAGTGTTCGTCAATGGTGGCCTGGACCTGACCGATGATGACGAGCTGTATTTCTTTGGAAACTATACCGATTCCTTTGCGGACAACCGCTTCGTCTACCGGGCTGTCGGATCGGGCATTTATGGCCAGAGCGAAATCGATCCAAGTTTCGACCTACGGGACATCTATCCTTACGGCTTCGTTCCCAGACTGTCGGCAAACGTACACGATTACAGTGCAGCCTTTGGTGTTACAGGGGCAATCTTTGGTGAGGGCGGATATGATCTGAGTGCCACGGGAGGTCGCAACAGCCTCGAATACAATATCGGTCACACCATCAACCCTTCCTATGGAGCTGACTCGGCAACGTCGGTGAGGATCGGCGATCTCATTCAGTCCGAAACAGCTCTGAATGGTGAATTGAGCTATCCTTTCCCAATGCCTGGATTTGCCTCGCCACTCAGCGTCGCCGTAGGGGCGGAATATCGCCATGAGAACTATGAGATCACCCCAGGTGAGCCAGCCGGCTGGATGCAGGGTCCACTGACCGACCTCACCGTCGGGACCAGTGGTGTTCCTGGTCATTCCATCGATGACGCCGGAAGCTGGAGCCGCGACAGTGCATCCCTTTATGTCGACATGGAAACAGATATCACCAACAAATGGCTGGTGAACATCGCTGGAAGATACGACAATTTCAGTGATTTCGGTGACACGGTGAACGGCAAGATCGCCACCCGCTTTGAATTTGTGGATGGCTATGCTGTGCGCGCCTCGGCAAGCACGGGTTTCCGCGCCCCAACACCGGGTCAAAGTAATACCATCAACACGCAGACCGGCTTTTTGGGGATCGACCCGATCATCATCAAGACGCAGCCTGCCTCCAGCCCCGCTGCCCAGTATTTTGGTGCAGAGGATCTGACGCCTGAGGAATCAACCAACTTCACCCTCGGCTTTACCGCTAGCCCAACCTCCAACCTGTCTCTGACACTAGACCTCTACCAGATCGAGGTGACAGACCGCATTGCCATATCGGGAAACCAGTATCTGACCGATGCGGACAAGCAGGCGCTTGACGACCTTGGTGTTCCCAGCGCCTTGACGACGGATGCCGTCAAGTTCTTCACCAATACATTCGATACCGAGACCAAGGGTGTTGATTTGGTGGCGACCTACGACACCAGCCTGGGAGCCTATGGCGACCTCAAGCTTTCGCTGGCTTACAACCACAATGAGACGGAAGTCACCAAGATTGACGACCCGACCATTATCAACCGCGAGCGGAAGGTGGGAATCGAGAAATCCATTCCAAAGGATACTGCCAATTTCACTGTCAACCACTCGAAGGGGCCATTCAGTTCGATGGTGCGCTTCAGCTATTACGGCGAATGGGTAGATGCCAGTGACTTTTTTGGTGACAGCACGTTCGGGCCAGACGTCCTGATCGATGTTGAAGGCACTTACGAGTTCCTCGACCATTACTCCCTGACTGTCGGTGCAACAAATGTCGCGGACAAATATCCCGGTGAAACACCACCTTTCTACAGGAACTACGGCATCATCTACACCTCCACATCTCCCTACGGATATAATGGCGGGTTCTACTATATGCGTCTGACCAGTCGCTTCTGATGACCTGATACCTTCCAAAGCCCTGCAGGCCAAAACACCTGCAGGGCTTTACCACTTGAACATTGAATTCTTCGTGCCTCGACCAACAGGACAAACCGACAATGCAACCCATCACATCCTGGAAATGTCAGCTGACGAGCGCGCTCTCAGCACTCGCCCTTGTCGCCTGCGCCCATGAGGCACCCGTTCCAGAACCTGAAACCGCGGCAACACCGATCTCCGAATTCGCAGATACCGAAAAGGTCCTGATAGACGTCGAGCTTACCGAAGGCACAAACCTGGCGGCTGCACTGTCACCAGATGGATCGACAATTATCATCGCTCTGCAAGGCGTGCTGTGGTCTCTGCCCTCCACAGGCGGTAAGGCAACTGCCCTCACCCCGCCTGAGATGGATGCACACGAGCCGGTCTGGTCGCCGGATGGCTCAACCATCGCCTTTTATGCATTCGCTCATGACGGCTTCACACTCTGGAAAATGAACCCCGATGGCTCCGATCCAGAACAGCTGACCGATGGTGCCGCTGATGCCCGCTATCCCAATTTCACACCTGATGGCGGGTCACTTCTCTACGCTACAGATATCGACGAAGGCTATCAGGTCTGGGAGCTCGACCTGGAAACCGGCGCGACCGAAATGCTCACCAGCGCAGATGAGACCGGATATAAAGTACCACTGGCCCCCTATTTCAGTGGCATCGGCAATGCCGTCTATCCCGCGATCTCTCCAGATGGATCGCTTCTGGCCTTCGTTGTGGATGGGCCTAAGGATGCGCTGGTTGTAAGAGAGACAACCGCGCATGGCTCCTACAAGATGCTGCACCTTGCCGATACGCTGGGCGCGCCATCCTGGGTGGATGATACATCCCTCGTCATAGCAGGCGTCGACGCTGGTGCAGGCCATCTCGCCGAAGCCTTTGTCGATTCATCGCCAACACGCATATTGATCAAGGGCCCGGATGTCTTCCCGTTTCGTCCCAATGTCCTAGCAGATGGCTCAATCATCTATACCGCCGACGGCAAGATCAAGACGATCAGCCTGGATCGCACAGCTGGTGAAGAAATCCCCTTTTCCGCAACGGTCACGCTGGATCGCACCCCCTATGATCGGCGCACTTACGATCTTGCGGATGACACCTCCAGGACAGCGCTCGGAATCGTGGATCCATCACTCTCCCCAGATGGGTCGAAACTGGCCTACGCCGCGCTCAACGATCTCTGGCTGGCTGATCTGACCGCTGGGACACTCACCCAGCTGACCGATGATGCTTCCATTGACCTATCGCCATCCTGGTCGCCTGATGGATCAAAAATCGTCTGGGTCTCCGATCGGAGCGGCGAGACCAGCCTCTGGTCGATGGAAGTTGCAACGGGTGAAGCTGTTGAGCTTTGTGAATGTTCCAGCATACCCAATAATCCCGTCTGGTCGCCAGATGGGACAAAGATCGCGTTTCTGTCAGATTCCATCATCAGCATTTTCCTTGCCGGAACCGTGAATGTGCTGGATGTGGCAACCGGTGAGGAAACCGTGATTTCCGATCCGGTCTTCGGACCAAGCCCGCCTGCATGGTCGCCCGATGGAACAATGGTGGCGATCTATCACCGCATGCCTCAATCGAGCCGTTTTCGTGAAGGCTACAATGCGCTTTACCTGATGCCTGCCAGTGGCGAAGGTGAGAAGATCTGGGTATCTCCCATCGAGAACAAATCTCTTGGCCGTCGTCAGTTCAACCGCCCCGCATGGTCCGCCGATGGCGATATGGTTTTCCGTATGGACGGTGCACTCTGGTCCGCACCTCTCACGCCTTCTGGCGAGATGGGCGACATGACCCTGTTGACCAAAGCCGGTGAAAACCCGGCATGGTCAGCCGATGGCTCCGCCCTGGTCTATATCGATGGCGAAGACCTCGTTGTCTGGGACAAGGCCACGGGTGGCTTCAGCGAGATTGACCTGAAACCAAGCTGGTCGGCCATCACACCTGATACAGCCCTGACGATCCGCGCCGGCAAGGTCTTTGACGGGACAGACACCTATCTGGAGAATGTCGATATTCTGGTCGAGAACGGTGTCATCTCATCAATCACGCCAGCTAGTGACATTCTGCCTGATGGTGAGTTCATGGACGCCAGCGACAAGACTGTCCTGCCCGGCCTGATCGAAAGCCACACCCACCAATCCACCTCACAAGGCGTGACACTCGGCTCCAACTGGTTCTCCTTCGGCATTACATCTGTGCGCGAGACCGGTGACGACCCCTACCGCATGACCGAGCGCAAGGAGGCCAGCGCATCTGGCCGGCGAGCCTCACCGCGCGTATTCGCGGCAGGCCCGCTCAATGAAGGCGCGCGAGTATCCTATGGCGTCTCCGAAACTGTCGGCACAATTGAAGAAGCCGAAGATGCCATGCGCAGACATGAGGAACTCGGTCTCGATTTCTTCAAGAGCTATGTGCGTCAGGACTATACCGTCCAGAAACGCATCATTGAACTGGCGCATGATGCAGGCGTTCCCGTGACCTCTCACGAGCTTTACCCCGCCGTTGCCAACAATATCGACCAGCTGGAGCATTTCGGCGCCACCAGTCGCCGGGGTTATTCGCTGCTCCGCTCCAACACAGGATACAGCTATCAGGATGTCATATCGCTGATCTCGGAATCTGGCATGGTCGTGACACCGACGCTGGCGTTGATGAGTCAGAACGGCACGGTCGACATTCCCGGGCCGGTGAATACGCTCAAGGCGCTTTATGCCGCTGGTGCCCACATCGTCGCGGGAACCGACTCACCCTTCGTCCCGCATGGCGTCGCTCTGCAAGCAGAACTGAAAATCTACACTGATGCAGGCCTGCCACCCGCTGCAGTCATCAATACTGCGACTATCGACGCGGCAACAGCGATTGGTGTTGGAGATCAAATTGGGAAGATCGCACCAGGCTATCTTGCTGACCTGATCATAGTGGATGGTGACCCGCTCGTTGACATCAAATCCATCAGGAATGTCGAAAGCGTCTATCTGACGGGCGTTCACGTCTATGAAAAGCCGACTGAGACAGCCCAGGACGAAGAATAACGAATAATCCCCTTTTCCCAATGAACTTGATCCGCTCGGGAAAAGGGGATTTGTCTTGTCGATTCACCCCCCAACTAACTCCGCCGCGCTGAGCATCAGTCCTTCAACAGCTAGATCACTCCGCTGCTTCAGCCGGTTCTGGCGGTGTCCAGCGCAATATCGGCTTGCGTGCGGCCTGCGTCTCATCAAGCCTCCGCAGGGGGGCAAGATAAGGCGCAGACTTCAGCGCTTCATCGCCTGCCTTTGCAGCCTTTGCCACCGCTTCCAGCGCATCGCAGAACCGGTCGAGCTCTGCCTTGCTCTCGGTTTCTGTCGGCTCTATCAGCATGGCACCATGCACCACCAGCGGGAAATAGACCGTCATCGGGTGGTAACCCTCGTCGATCAGGCCCTTGGCGATATCGATGGTCTCCAGACCGCTCTCCTTGAGGAAGGCATCAGAGAACAGCGCTTCGTGCATGCAATAACCTTCAAAGGCCGGGCTCATCACTGATTTCAGCTTGGCCTGCACGTAGTTGGCATTGAGCACAGCGTCTTCAGCCACCTGTTTTAATCCATCCGCGCCATGCGACAGCATATAAGTCAGCGCACGGGTGAACATGCCCATCTGCCCATGAAAGGCGCACATGCGGCCAAAGCTATCCTTGGCGTCACCCGTTCCTGCATCCTCGACCAGGTGAAAGCCATCCTCATCGTGGCGAATGAACGGTACTGGCGCGAAAGGCGCGAGCGCGTCTGAAAGCACGGTCGGTCCGGCCCCCGGGCCACCGCCGCCATGTGGTGTGGAAAATGTCTTGTGCAGATTGATATGCATGGCATCGACGCCAAGATCGCCCGGACGCACCCGGCCGACAATCGCATTGAAATTCGCACCATCGCAGTAAAAATAGCCGCCCGCCTCATGGATTGCATCGGCGATTTTCCTGATGTCGCGCTCAAACAGGCCACATGTGTTCGGATTGGTGAGCATGATCCCGGCGACATCAGATGTGTCGCCTTCCAGCTTGGACATCAGATCATCAATGCAGACGCGGCCATCTTCCGCCGCGCGGATTTCCTGGACCTTGAATCCGCATTGCACAGCCGTCGCCGGGTTGGTGCCATGAGCAGATGCAGGCACGAGAACACGCTTGCGTGTTTCGCCTTCGCCGCGCGCATAGAGAGCCGCGCGGATCGCCGCCATGCCGCACCATTCGCCATGCGCGCCCGCCTTGGGGCTCATCGCGACGGCTGGCATGTTGGTCAGCGTCTTGAGCCATGTGGCGAGCTGCTCGATCATCTCCAGCGCGCCCTGCACGGTGTACATGGGTTGCAGTGGGTGAATATCAGAAAAGCCGGGCATGCGCGCGACTTTCTCATTCAGCCGCGGATTGTGCTTCATCGTGCACGAGCCGAGCGGGAACAGGCCCAGATCAATGGCGTAGTTCTTCTGGCTCAGCCGCACATAATGGCGCATGGCTTCAGGTTCAGAAAGGCCCGGCAGCGCAGGCTTGGCCGCTCGCGTCACGCCGCCAAGACGGGATTTGCGGCCCTTGGGTTCCGGCAGATCGACGCCGGTGGAGTCGTTTGAGCCGAATTCGAAGATCAGGCCCTCATGCTGAAGCAGGCCGCGCGAGCCGGAGGTTGTTTGTTGGGTCATTGGAAAGCTCCAGCATTATCGGTAACGGCAAAAGCGCCCTCACCCCTTGCCCCTCTCCCTCGGGGAAGAGGGGTATGGAAGCGCAGGCTCCCCTCGCCCTGAAAGGGAGAGGGGTCGGGGGTGAGGGTCAGAAATGCGATCATGACAGCACCTCCCCCAAGGCCTTCGCATAAGCCGCAATCCCCTCAGCAGTGTTGCATTCCGTCGCCGCGCAGATCACCACATTCTCTAGCTCCGCCACGCCCGGATATACCCGAGAAGCGCGCACGCCGCCGACCACGCCTTTTGTGTCCAGCGCTTCGAGCAAGGCCCCTGCTTCCATCGGCGTTTCAAACGCAAACTCATTGAAGAAGCGGTCCGTCTTCAGCGTCACACCCGGCACAGCTTCCAGTGCATCGGCAAGATCGCAAGCGGCTTCATGGTTGAGCATAGCGAGCTGTTCCAGCCCTGTCCCACCGAGCAGCGTCATATGTGCGGTGAAGGCGAGCGAACACAGCCCCGCATTGGTGCAGATATTCGAGGTCGCCTTGTCGCGGCGGATATGCTGTTCGCGGGTCGACAGCGTCAGCACAAAGCCGCGCTTTCCATCGGCGTCCACAGTTTGCCCGCAGACCCGGCCCGGCATCTGACGGATGAGCTTTTGCGAACAGGCAAACAAGCCGACATAGGGCCCGCCAAAACCTAGCGGATTGCCGATGGACTGTCCCTCGCCCACCGCGATATCCGCACCCATCTCACCCGGCGTCTTGACCAGGCCGAGCGACACAACTTCGGTGAACACGGACACGAACAGCGCCTTGTGCGCATGTGCTGCATCGGCGATGGCCGTCATGTCGGTGACCGTGCCGAACACATTGGGCGATTGCCCCATCAGACACGCCACATCATCGGCAGCATAGGTGCTCAAGGCAGCTTCATCGTCAAATGCAGCGGGTAATACGATCACTTCAATGCCCTGCGTCTCGCAGGCCGTGCTGATCGTCTCCGCATAATGGGGATGCACACCACCAGAGACGATAACCTTCTTGCGCTTGGTCACACGACACGCCATCAGCGCGGCCTCTGCGGCGGCGGTGGAGCCGTCATACATGGAGGCATTGGCCACTTCCATGCCGGTCAGTTCCGCCACCTGCGACTGGAACTCGAATACGGTTTGCAACGTGCCCTGCGCGATTTCCGGCTGGTAAGGCGTGTATGTCGTCAGGAATTCTGAACGCTGGATAATGTGATCCACACTCGCGGGAACATGGTGCTTGTAGGCACCGCAGCCGACAAAGAATGGCCCCTCGCTGGCCGTGCGGTTCTTTCCCGCGAGCGCGGCCATGTGCCGTTCAACCGCGAGTTCTCCCTGATGATCAGGCAAGCCGTCAATCTTGCCGCCAAGGCGAGCAGCCTCGGGCACATCATGGTAGAATTCATCTACCGATTGCGCGCCGATAACATCCAGCATGGCCGCACGATCAGCGGCAGACAAAGGCAGGTAACGCATTTATTCGTCCTGGCTAGGAGTTGTTGTTGTCAGTTTCCCGGAAAGCTTCCAGAGCGACCATCACTCTTTGGCAAAGTCAGCATAAGCGGTTTCATCCATCATGGATTCCAGCTGGGACGGATCGGACATCCTGATCTTGTAGAGCCATTCCAGCCCCACCAGCTTGTCATGAAACTCCGTGGCATCCCCGCTGAGAAACGGGTTCACCTCGACCACTTCACCGGATACAGGCGCATATACCTCGACAGCCGCCTTGGCCTTCTCGAAGACAAACAGGATATCGTTCTGATCTACGCTGTCGCCAACTTCCAGCAGGTCTTCAGCGGCGACGATGTCGTCGCCAAGCTGCTCGGCCGCAAATGCCGAAACACCGATCACGGCGACATCGCCGTCCACGTCGATCCATTCATGTTCTTCTGTATAGACTTTTGCCATGGGTTCAGCCCTCTTTGCCCCGATAGTAATTTTGTTGAACGAAGGGCATGCGGGTCACCACCGCTGCCCGAGGTTTGTTGCGTACAAGAATATCCAGCTCGGTTCCGACAGCTGCATAGGTGCGGGGCACATAGCCCATTGCGACTGGAAAGCCCGCAAAATGGCCATGCCCGCCTGATGTTATGATCCCTATCACCTCGCCAGTCCGCGTAGCAATCTGCGCACCTTCACGCGCTGGAGCCTTATCGAGCAATCTGAAGCCGACCCTGCGCATGGATGCACCATCTGCAATCTGCTGGAGGATCTTTCCGGCACCGGGAAAATCAGCCTTTTCACGACGCTGCTTGGAAACTGCCCAGGTCAGCGAAGCTTCAACCGGCGTTTTTGTCTCGTCCATGTCATGGCCGTAGAGGCAAAGCCCCGCCTCAAGCCGTAGGCTGTCACGCGCCCCAAGCCCGATGGCGGCGACACCATCATGTTCCAGAAGTCGTTTTGCGAAAGGTTCTGCGTGTTCGCTGCCGATCAGGATCTCGTATCCGTCTTCTCCGGTGTAACCGCTACAGGTCACTATGCATGGGGTTCCATCCAGGAACAGGCGCTGAACGGTCATGAAGGTCATGTCAGCGGTTTCCGGCAGGATCTGAGACAGAACACGGCGCGCTGCAGGTCCTTGTAATGCCAGCAAGGCGGCCTGATCGTCCAATCGGCGCAGCTCCGCGTCTGGGCACTTGTCGAGAATGCGCTGAAAGTCCGCATCCTTCGTTGCTGCATTCACCACGATATAAAGCCAGCCCTGTGCGTCGTCATCCAGAGGCCGCGCCACCATCAGGTCATCGAGAATTCCGCCATCATCGGCCAGCAATAGCGTGTAGCGCATCTCACCAGGCTTCAGCCCCGCCAGATCACCGCACACCAGCGGTTCAAACAATGCGCAGATGGCCTGATGTGCCTCATCACCCTCAAGACTGTCACGCATCGCCTTGGGCAACCCCAACAGACAAGGCCCCATATGCGAGACATCAAACAGTCCCGCTTTTTCGCGCACCTGCATATGTTCGCCAACAATACCTCCAGGATATTGCAGCGGCATGGAATAACCGGCGAAATCCACCATTGTCGCACCAAGCGATTGGTGCAACCCGGTAAGGGGGGTGGTCTTGAGCGTTGCGTGGGAAGCGGTATTCGTCATGGCGGCTCCGATCTTTCAATGGCGCGGATACCAGCTATTCGCTGGCGACATCTACGCGCCCCCGCTGTCCCTTGCGCCTGAGAGATTCCACTCGCCCTGCGGCCAGCTTGCTCCTTCGGCGAGGCTGCACGGAAATGTCCCGTCGCCTCTTTCCAGCGTGTTGATCGTCGTCTCGCGGTCCGTTTGCCTGAGCGTTTCCGGGGCGGTTGCGCCTTCGGCGATGGCATAGAGCCATTCTCTCCCGCGAGAGACATCGATTCCCGCCATGGGATCGACCGGTCTGACGATAACGCCAAGTGGACTTTCGTCAATCCGAAGAAATCGCATTGCGGCAATCAAAAGATCAGTGCTGCTTTTTCAGTCGCCTTGTCTGTTTTCTGATCCTTGCACATCACGCGGCAGAGAAGACGAGCGGCCACAGGCTCACACATGTGATGTGGAACGAAGTGTTCCTGTTGGCGCTATTGGGTATAATATGCGTCATTCTTGATAAGGGTGAACCGATGAAGTACACCCGCCACTTGTTGATTTTAAGCTTAACGGTCATGACTTTGGTTTCCGCGGGGTGCGGAAGCTCCAGACATTCGGGGACGGCTGATGCCTGATGGAGTACTTCACTTCCTGAAGGGACTCGCTTCGCGCGCCAACACGCCAAACGGTGCCAAGCTAAGCGAATTTCTTCTGATCCATTCTGCTCTGCTTGTGGTGGCAGCAAGTATTTTTGCGATCATCTATCTGTCGATCACCCGTGGGGAATTTGGATTAACACTGACAGCGACTCTGATTGGCATTGCAATTTTGGGTGCGCTTCTCGCGTCATGGTGCTTTCAGGCAGCGGAATTTGCTGATCAGCATGGGCGCGACCTTGAAGCCCATCGTGTTTTTGTCCGTGTCATGAAAGGTAGTCGCACCAGCCCGTACGGCGTCCTTGTCCGCCCCTTTTCTGCACGCGACCTGCTATCGTCCAACGCTTTGCCTGCAACCCCGTTCGGCAAGATGCTGTCAAATGGCCCCGTCTATTTCGGTCCACCGCGCCCTTTATCCATGGAACCTCAGCTAAGACGCGCTTTTGAAAAAACCACAGGCCCGTTGATTACCTTTGGCGCTCCAACTTATGGTGATGGCGCAGGTCGGACTCCCATCTCGGCAAGAGACTGGGCCGCAGGTGCTGGAGAACTCACTGACAAGGCAAGGCTGATCTTTTTTGTGCCCGGCATTGATGAGTCATCGAAAAATGATCTCGAAGAATTGCTGAAATCCGGCTTTATCCGGCGGACCGTGATTGTCGAGCCGGGCGCACGTGATGAAGTCAACGCCAATGATGTCGAAGCCGCCACGGTCATTCGCTGGAATTCCTTGCGCGCCATATTTGCAAAACATGGCTACGCCCTTCCGACAAAGAGCGAACATGGCGCACTGATCTATTTTGGCGTTGCTGGCGCTGAGCCGCGGGTGATGAGCTTCGGGACCTGGCATACCCGCAAGCTTGAACTCTTCCTGCAATTTGTCTCTCAACAGGCGCAGCGAGCCTTGAAGACTTCACCTGTCAACACAGTCGCGGCCGCACAAGCTGCCACCAGGAAAGCCGCCTGAAGCAGTCCGTTTGTGATGCAAGATGAACCCGGTTGGGAACGCTCTTTTCTACATGCGTTCAGGCGTATCGATCCCGATCAGATTCAACGCCACTTCAAGCTGTTTGAGCGTCGCCTGCGCAAGCGCCAGACGGCTAGCGCGCTGTTCCGGCTCAACCCCATCCTTGAGGATGGGACAGTTCGACCAGAATGCTGAAAAAGCGGTCGCAAGCGCATGCGCATGCTCACAGATACCGTGGGGCGTGCGATTGTCATAAGCCAGCTTGAGCGCGCTCTCAAAAGCGTCCAGCTGCAAGGCAAGCGCGCGTTCTTCGGCAGCTTCGATCTTGATCGTGCCAGGTTCAACACCCTGCTCTGCCGCACGGCGCATCAGTGATTTCACACGTACAACCGCATAGAGCAGATAGGGACCCGTCTTGCCTTCAAAGCGCATGAACTGGTCAATATCGAAGACGTAATTCTTGGTACGCACATTGGAAAGGTCGGCAAATTTGATCGCAGCCAGTGCGACCTTGTCGATGATGTCCGCGCGTTCCTCATCCGACCAGTCTTCGCCAATCCCGGCCTCTTCCAGACGCTCACGCGCCTTGTCCTTGGCCTGCTGGATGAAATCATGCAGCTTGAGGACACCGCCCTCCCGCGTCTTGAATGGTTTGCCATCCTTGCCATTCATCGTGCCGAAGCCAATGTGCTCAAGCGTGTCTTCAGGCATGTAACCAGCCTTGTCGGCGGCACGAAATACCTGCTCGAAATGCAGCGCCTGGCGCTGGTCCACGATATAAAGGGTCAGCTCTGGGTCATTTTCGCGCTTGCGGTCAAGGATCGTGCCCAGATCAGTCGCGTGATAGCCCGATGCGCCCTGGCTGTTGACCAACATGAAGGGCGGCATCTCTTTCTTGTCGTCTTCACGCACAACCGGAATGATCCAGGCACCGTCATCCAGAATGGCGATGTCCCGCCCCTTGAGGTCTTCGACCATTTCCGGGATCAGCTTTTCCGCATCGCTTTCACCTTTCCACAGGTCAAACCGCACGCCCAGATCACCACATTCGCGCTCCAGCCCGACCTGCGTCACCGCGCAAAAATGCTTCCACAGCGCCATATAGCCTGGCCGACCGGCCTGCAATTGGGCCGTCGCTGTGCGTGCTGCTTCCCGCCGGGCTTCATCTTCTTTCGATTTGGCAGAAGCTTGCGGATATAGTCGCTCCAGATCCGCCATGGATACCGGTGACTCAGTCGGATAAGGGCCTGTGAACGATTCATCGAAATATGGCAGTTCCGGCTGCTCGAACTGCACTTCAGTGATCAACAGCCCCATTTGCAGGCCCCAGTCACCAAGATGGACATCAGACGTCACCTCGTCGCCGAGAAACCGGAAAAGGCGTTGCAGGCTGTCGCCGATGATCGTTGAACGCAAATGCCCGATATGCATGGGCTTGGCGACATTCCAGCCACCAAAGTCCATCATCACACGTCGCGGGGTGTCCACAGAACCGCCACCAGCTTTTGCATCAGCCATGACAGCAATAGCCTGTTTCGCCAGCGCATCGCCCGTCATCTTGATGTTCAGGAAACCCGGCCCGGCAATCGAGACCTCATCCACGCCGTCAATCGCCTCTATCAGTGGCGCGATTTCACCCGCCAACTCACGCGGATTGCGTTTGACGGCCTTGGCAGCCGCCATAGCCCCATTGCACTGGAAATCAGCCAGGTCAGGACGGTCGGCCCGTCGCACCTGCCCCAGTTTCGGATCAAGACCGAATTGCTCGAACGCCTTTCCAACCGCAGTGGAAAGTTCGCTTGCGATATCTGCCATGTGTTCGCCCCGTTCGCGGACTTAATCCACGCTGTCGCCAGCATTCACGCGGAAACGCTTTCCTGCGCGGTTATAGGCAAGCTGCTCATCGGTGAGCACAAAACCAACCAGAACCTCGAAATTCGAACCGGAAATGGTTTCGTTTGCCCGAGGAATGACAATGCCTTCAAAGCGCTCTGAATGTGTCGTGCGATCAGAGTTCTTCGAAAAATCCGCATCGAATGAATAGATCTGCTTTTCAATGACCGCGCGATTACGCCGTGTCACTGCAACAAAATACTCATACTGCTTCTCATTGCCCTGAGCCGTCGGCCCGCGCCCCAATGCGAAATCGATCTCGATTTCCATCGTGATCGGGTTGTCGCCGGTATAGCGGCAAAAGCCCTCTACCCGTGTGATCTCACCGGTGAAACCAACGCTGCTATAGCGTTCCTCACCATTGATCTCGACCAGGCGCGATGCATCATACATCACTGCCGCAACAGGGCATGGCCCCGCATTCGGGACAGAATTCAGGGAGTCTCCAATGGACCCACATCCGGCAACGGACAAGCCAAGAGACGCAACACCTGCTGCCAGGAAACGCTTTACTCGTGATTTCACGCGATAGACCCTCGCAAAATCGACCGCATGCGACTAGGTCTAATCGCAGGCAGCCGGTAGGTTGGGACATGAATTCGCCCGAACCGGTTAGTCGACTGAGTTTGGTTGATAGCCCCCGTCGGACAAAGGTGCAATGTCGTGGCTGGGTTTCATCGATATTTCAATCCGGATAAGGGTCGCAACATGGATGTCTTCAAGGGAATAGCGCCCGAATTTTCCACGCCGCAGGCTGAACGTCGGCCGCTGACGCTCTTGCTCGCCAGCCCACGTGGCTTCTGCGCTGGCGTGGACCGCGCCATCCATATCGTCGAGCAGGCCATCGAAAAATGGAATGCACCCGTCTATGTGCGCCATGAGATCGTGCATAACCGGCACGTCGTGGAGCGCCTTGAACGCATGGGGGCTGTATTTGTCGAAGAACTGGATGACTGCCCGGACGACAGGCCAGTGGTATTTTCCGCCCATGGCGTGCCCAAGGCAGTGCCCGCGGAAGCTGCCCGCCGTGAGATGACCTATGTCGACGCTACCTGCCCGCTGGTGTCCAAGGTTCATATGGAGGCCCAGCGCCACGCCCGTAATGAATTGCACACCCTGCTGATCGGTCATGCTGGCCATCCTGAAGTGATCGGCACAATGGGCCAGTGTGAACCCGGGTCCATGACATTGATAGAAACTCTGGAGGATGCGCTCGCATTCGAAACAGACGCCCCGGACAAACTGGCTTACGTCACGCAGACCACACTGTCTGTGGATGACACTGCCGAGATCGTTGATACTCTGCGCAAGCGCTTTCCAACCATTGCCGTGCCTGCCAAGGACGATATCTGCTACGCCACCACCAATCGACAGGAAGCCGTCAAGGCACTCGCCCCACGCGCCGACCTCGTGCTCGTGATTGGTGCGACCAATTCGTCCAATTCAAAACGACTGGTAGAGGTCGCCCTTCGCGGCGGAGCCGAACAGGCCTATCTGATTGCATGCGTGGACGACATTGACTGGCGCTGGTTCGAAAAAGCTTCAACAGTCGGACTGACAGCGGGTGCATCTGCACCGGAATCGCTGGTCAACGCGGTCATCGCCGCCTGCCGCGCCCGCTATGACATGACGCTTGAAGAAATAGAGACCGCCAAGGAAAGCGTTGTCTTCCATGCTCCCAAATGGCTCAGCCGAACGGATGGATAACCGAAATGGGTGCCGGCACCATCTCGTTACGCAAAGGACAGATCACACTTTGAATCTTTGGTGATCGTGAATCAAAAGGAGCATCGCGTGCCTCAAATCGAACTAAAATACACGTCTGACATTGAGTTTGATGTCACCGGCATGCTCGAAACCGCCATCAAGACCATTAAGTCGGCCGACGATTCTGTCGGCAATTGCCGCGGTCGCGCATATCCATTGAAGGACTATGTCAGTTCACATATTCGGCTTGAAATAGAGATGCTGGACAAGCCCCACAGGGATGACATCTTCATGCAAAAGCTGTCTGAGAGCGTAAGCAGAGCGGTTCGCACTCATGTTTCAACCGCTTGTGCCATCAGCGTGATCTGCCGCTTCGACCCGCCTCAATGGGCAACGACCATCACGGTGGAGTAGCCACTTTGACAATCGCGCATGCGGACTGATCACAGGATGATAATTCTTCTCCTCAGCAGGGAGACTCCATGATATTCACACCGCCCCAGCCGTCCTCCTGAAACATTTGGATTCCATGACCAAGCCATCCTCCCGCGCGACCCTCAATATTCGCAATGCGGTCCCCGCAGACATCACCAATATCAACAAGCTGGTGAAAAAGGCCTACCCTATGCTGGGCGGCTATACGCGCGGCATGTTGCAGGGGCAGATCTCGAATTTCCCCGAGGGACAATTCGTCGTCGAGTATGAAGGCGTCATCGTTGGATATGCCGCCAGCTTCATCATTGATGAAGCCACCGCCATGGCACCTCACACCTGGACGGTCATCACCGGAAATGGTCACGCATCACGCCATAACCCCAAGGGCGACTGGCTTTATGGCATGGAGGTCTGCGTCGATCCGGACCGTCGCCGTCTGCGTATCGGTCAACGTCTCTATGATGCTCGAAAGGCGCTTGCTGAGGAAAAGAGCCTGAAAGGCGTTGTATTCTACGGACGCATGCCCAATTGGCGTCGCCGCAAAAAGGCATTTCCCGACCCCGTCGACTATCTGGACGCGGTGGTCAATCAGAAGATCACCGACCCCGTCATTCGATTTCAGATCCGCATGGGCTTCAAACCTGAAGGGCTGATGCCCGATTATCTGAAAAGTGATGAAGCATCTGGCGGCAATGCGGTGCGCATGGTCTGGCACAATCCATACGCACCTGTAGAAGACAAGACAGGCTCCGCGCCAACAACCCGCCGCCCCAAGGACTGGGTTCGCGTTGCCACGGTTCAGTTCCAGCAGCGCAAGGTCGCCAGCTTTGAGGAGTTCATCTCCAACGTCGAATATTTTGTCGACACCACTTCGGATTATCGATGTGACTTTGCGGTTTTCCCGGAATTGTTCACCCTTCAGCTTCTCTCGATCGAGAATGAACCGCTCTCTCCCATGGCGTCCATCGAGAAGCTGACGGAATATACACCGCGCTTCATCGAAGCCATGCGCAAGCTGGCAATCTCCTACAATATCAACATCATCGGTGGCTCACACCCCACACGCACGGATGATGGCGAGATCCAGAATATCGCCTATGTCTTCCTTCGCGATGGCTCTGTGCATGAGCAGGAAAAGATTCATCCAACGCCGAATGAGCGCCATTGGTGGAACATTCAGGGCGGTGACGAGATCGGGGTTATCCAGACAGATTGCGGCCCGATAGGTGTGCTGATCTGTTATGACTCAGAGTTTCCCGAACTGGCCAGAAGGCTGGTCGATGAAGGTGCGCGGCTTCTCTTCGTGCCCTTCTGTACTGATAGCCGCCAGGGATATATGCGCGTGCGTTATTGTTCTCAGGCCCGCGCCATCGAGAACCAGTGCTATGTCATCATGTCGGGTAACGTCGGAAACCTTCCAGGTGTGGAAAACATGGATATCCAATATGCCCAGTCTGCCATTCTGACGCCCTGCGACTTTCCTTTCGCACGCGACGGGATCGCCGGGGAATGCACGGAAAATGTGGAAACTGTCGAGATTGCAGATCTTGACCTCACCGATCTGGACTGGGCCCGCGCCGAAGGTACGGTGCAGAACCTGCGTGACCGTCGTTTCGACCTCTACCGCATCAAATGGAGCGATGGACGCTAAAAAAATCGCACGATTGCCCGCGATGAAGCTATGCCGCATTCCCTTGGCGCACTAATGGAGCTAATCGGAATATATGGCTGTTTATACTCAGGTTGCTGACGACGCGCTGGCCGCGTTCCTTGCCGATTACGATATCGGTCCCGCGATCGCCTTCAAGGGGATTGCAGAGGGCGTGGAAAATTCAAACTATCTGCTGGAAACGCCCAAGGGCCGCTTCATTCTTACCCTGTTTGAAAAGCGTGTGAACGCTGCTGACCTGCCCTATTTCATGGGCGTGATGGACCATCTGGCCGCCAAGGGTTTTCCCGCTCCTTTGCCGGTCAAGGGCACGGATGGTGTAGCTCTTCGTACGCTCAATGGCCGCCCGGCTGTCATCATCACCTTCCTGACAGGCATGTCGCCCAGCAAGCCCAATGTCGCACAGTGCCGGGCGCTAGGCGCAGGACTGGCGCGCTTTCACGATGCCCTGTCAGACTATGCGGGTAACCGCCCCAACAATCTGTCCCAGCCAGCCTGGTCTGACATGTTCAAAGGCCGCGAGACAGCTGCGAATGAATTGTCCTCCGGCCTCACCGATCAGATTAACAGCGACCTTGAAACACTCGCGGCCCAATGGCCGGAAAATCTGCCGACCGGCGTGATCCATGCCGACCTGTTTGCAGACAATGCGTTCTTCCTCGGTGATGAGCTCACCGGTGTGATTGATTTTTATTTCGCCTGTAATGACGCGCTGGCATACGATATCGCGATCTGCCTGAATGCCTGGTGTTTTGAAGATGGTCGTGGCGAATACAATGTCACCAAGGGGCGCGCGCTGATCGCCGGATATCAATCTGTCCGCAAGCTTGAAGTCGCAGAGAAAGATGCTCTGCCCATTCTCTGCCGTGGCGGTGCGATGCGATTTTTCCTGACCCGCCTGATCGACTGGACCGATACACCCGCAGATGCGCTGGTCCGACCCAAAAATCCAATGGACTACGCCCAGCGACTGGGCTTTCACCGGAACGCCAAAGGTTTTGCAGATTATGGCGGCTAATCCGGTCTGATTACTGTCCAGCCGCTATTGGCCAGCCGCCTTCGGCCAGCTGCAATCAGGCAACGCGTTCCAGCCCGAGCTGTGCCCAGATCGCCAGCAATGCCGCAACCAGTTCATCCATCATGGCCTCATCATGCAGCGGCGACGGTGTAAACCGCAGGCGCTCTGTCCCTTTGGGAACAGTTGGATAATTGATCGGCTGCACATAGATGCCGAAATCATGCAGCAGCGTGTCAGACAAAGCCTTACAGCGCTCGGGATCACCCACAAGCAGCGGAACGATGTGGGTTTCAGATTCCATCAATGGCAGTTTTGCATCGCTGAATTTCTGCTTCAGCATGGCCGCTGCTGCCTGGTGGCGTTCGCGCAATTGCTGGCCTTCTTCGGAACGCAGCGTGCGAATGGATGACAATGCACCTGCCGCAAGAACCGGACATGTGGAAGTCGTGAAGATGAACCCGGGTGCCATGGAGCGGATTGCGTCGATCACGGCAGACTTGCCTGTGATGTAACCGCCCATCACGCCAAATCCCTTGGCCAGCGTGCCTTCGATGATATCAACGCGATGCGCAAGACCTTCGCGCTGTGTCACGCCGCCGCCTTCTTGCCCGTAAAGTCCAACAGCGTGAACTTCATCAATATAGGTCATGCAGCCAAACTCATCGGCGAGATCGCAGAGCTCCTCGATTGGCGCGACATCGCCATCCATCGAATACACGCTTTCAAACGCGATCAGTTTTGGCGCATCAGCCGGGTCATTCTCGATCAGCGCGCGCAGATGGGCGACATCATTGTGCTTGAATACACGGCGCGCACAATTGGACCGACGAATACCCTCGATCATTGAGGCGTGATTCAAGGCATCGGAATAGATGATGACATTCGGAAGGATCTTGGCGATCGTCGACAGCGTTGCTTCGTTGGAGACATAACCCGACGTGAACAGGAGCGCGCCTTCTTTGCCGTGCAGATCGGCCAGCTCGCGCTCAAGATCAACATGGTAACGTGTCGTACCGGAAATATTGCGCGTCCCGCCAGAACCTGCACCGAATGTGTCGACTGCTTCATGCATGGCGTTGAGCACGGATTCATGCTGGCCCATGCCGAGATAATCATTCGAGCACCAGACGGTCACATCCTGTTCGCGGCCATCTTCATAACGCGCAGTCGCACGGGGAAACTCACCGCAATGACGCTTGAGGTCGATGAAAACACGGTATCGGCCTTCTGACCGGATGGATTCAACGGCCTGCTCAAAGGATTCCAAATGTCTCATTCGGCCCGGGGCTCCTCGCAACTCAAGCGCTGTATCGGTTTCTTATGTAGGGTTCTGAGGCCCTGAACCAACGCTTTGCTGTGCAATGTTCTACATTCAAAACATTGCAAAGGTAAAAGGTATAAGTGTCGCAGTAGGCGAATTTACCGCCAAAGCGAGGTCAAATAACCGTTATGCAGCGGATTTGACAATAAAAAATGGGACCGCAACGACCCGAAACGGGTCATCGCGATCCCCCCACCCAGCCTGTCCCAACAGGTATTTGGTGATCGTTCCACGCCGGAACACCCCTTCCGGCGCTTCTTGAATTATCGTTCTCGTCGTCCTGGTTCGCCGATTAGAGGCGGTAACGAATCTGGTCGGACCAGAAGCGTTCAAGACGGGAAAGTGTCTTGTTCAGCGTCTGCAAATCATCGTGGCGAACCGAAGCAGTCGGCTCAAGAGCTACAGATTGACGCTCGAACAGGTCAGCGACCTTGCCACGGACAGCCTTGCCGCTTTCGGTCAGCTTGAGAAGCACGGTCCGGCGGTCATCGTCGGAACGCGACTGCACCAGATAACCAGCTTCCTGGAGTTTTTTGACATTGTAGGACATGGAGGTACCTGCAAATGCACCGCGAGCACGCAATGTCGAAGCAGGCGTTTCACTGTCACCGATCTCATAGATCAGAAGAGCCTGGACACCTGTCAGGTAGCGCTCACCAGAACGCTCCAGATTGTCCTTCACGACGTCATGCAGACGTCGGTGGGCTTGTTCAAGGAGGGAAAGCGCCTTCAGGAAGGACTGCTCAACGACTTCTTCGCCGTCCGTTTTGGACGCCTCAGCATACATACTCATTACCATCACCACGTTTTGTTTTTTTTGGTCGTGTTGATGAAACTACCCCAATGAATCTAACAAATCGCTAAGGCTAACCACGAATCGACATCGCTCTGTGAGTTTTCGGGAGTTTTCGGTAAAATTTCCGGGAAGATATGCCCGCAACAAAGCGCCAGCATCCCGATTTGCAGTGCGCGACCAATGTGTCATCTTTTGCATCCAGAATGGCATCTGCAATCAGCGCAGCGAACACCTGATGACGCGTTAAAATCGAAACAAAACAACCCTCACACCTGGCATGACCACCGCCAAAACCTCTGAAAAGCACATATATCAGCGCATCGGGCGCTTGGCAGATAGCGCAATTTGCGTCAATTCTTGTGTTCATGACGATGATCGGGGAAACATCTGCTGACTCATTTCGTATCCGCTCTGCCCGCGGAGACGAAGTCGAGGCCATGCAGATGATCGACATTGCATCCTCCAGCATGTTTCGTGGTCTTGGACTGATCGATTTTGGTCCCGACGACCGGCAGATCACGCCCATACCGGAAAACATCATTCGCCAGGCCTTTGCAGACCAGCTTGTCTGGGTCGCTTCAGATGAGCGCGACCGGGCCATCGGCTTTGCCTTGTGCACCGCGCGCGATACCGAGCTTTATCTGGATCAGGTCTCTGTCCTGCCCGAACACGGTCAGCAGGGACTCGGCGGACGCCTCCTCGACCGGGTGTTTGATGCCGCATATGAGGGCGGCTACAAATCCATCTCCCTGTCGACCTTCCGCGACGTCCCATGGAATGGCCCTTTCTATAAAAAGAAGGGATTTCGCGAAGTGCCGCATGGCAAATTGAAGCCCTGGCAGTTACAGCTGCATGAAAGCCAGAAGCTGACCATGGATGTGACAAAGCGCTGTTTCATGCAGCGCGCCGTGCGACGCGGCTGGTGGACCACGAAGACCAGACTCAAAGGGTAGTTCTCATGCCGTTTCCCCTCTCCCGTCCGCGCCGAAACCGCCAGACAGACTGGGTGCGCCGCATGGTGCGCGAAACCATGCCGACCACGGACGATCTGGTCTGGGCGATGATCGTGCATGATGGTGATGATGCAAGAGAGCCTGTCTCTTCCATGCCCGGTGTGGAGCGGCTGAATGTCAGGGAAGCCGCAAAGGCCGCCAAGCGCGCACAAAAGCTCGGCATTCCCGCCATTGCCATTTTCCCGCATATCAACCCTGCGAAAAAGGACGAACAGGGCTCTGAGGCCCTCAATCCCAGCGGCCTGATCCCCCAATGCATCAAGGCCATGAAGGATGCCGCGCCGGATGTGGGCGTGATCTGCGATGTCGCGCTGGACCCGTTCACCACACACGGCCATGACGGGCTGATCGACGAGGCGGGCTATGTGCTCAATGATGCCACCACCAAGGTGCTGGTGCGCCAGGCCCTGATGCAGGCCGAGGCAGGCGCGGATGTGCTCGCCCCGTCCGACATGATGGATGGCCGCGTCGGTGCCATACGCGACACGCTGGAAGTGGCCGACATGCATAATGTGCTGATCTGCTCATATGCCGCCAAATACGCTTCCGCCTTTTATGGGCCCTATCGCGATGCCATCGGATCGTCCGGTGCCCTCAAGGGTGACAAGAAGACCTACCAGATGGACCCCGGCAATGGCTTCGAGGCTCTGCGCGAAGTGCGGCTGGACATCGAGGAAGGCGCTGACATGGTGATGGTCAAGCCAGGCCTTGCCTATCTGGATATTGTCCACCGCGTCTCATCTGAATTCAACGTGCCCACCCTCGCCTTCCAGGTCTCCGGTGAATACGCCATGATCCGCGCGGCGGGCATGAATGGCTGGATCGACGAAGACCGCGCCATCCTTGAAACCCTGATGTGCTTCAAACGCGCCGGTGCCGCCGGCCTTGTCACCTATTTCGCCGAACGCATGGCCATGGCACTGGGATAATCCAACAGACCGGAAACCGTCAGCAAATGGCGAGAGCTAAAAAGTTTGATAATCGTAGTTATTTTGAGAATGAGGGTTAACATGCTTGAATTGGGTTCTGGCATGTGGATGCTGCACGTTAGCAGAAGCATTTTTTGCTAATATTACGGGGGTGGGGAATGGGGACCTGGAATTCCGATGCACAACTTGCAAGAGAATTATCAGAAATCAGCTTATATAAAAGTCCCGAAATCTCCGACTTTTTAGACTATAGCGATTCTCGAAAATTCATAATCGTCTCATCTAAAGGGATGGGTAAGACCCTGTTGATGCGTCACAAAGCAGCTTCGATCAGGAAAGACTCTCAAAACACGATCATGATTCCTAGCGGCGAGCAGGCTGACTATGTGGATTTTTCTTATAGTGTGGATAAATCCATGCTATTCTCTCTCGAGGATGAAACGTTTTGGGAAGACCTTTGGCGAACATCCATCATGGTATCAATGATCGTCAACCGGTCCCATACATTTGACGATTTTGAAAAAACGACTTATCTGCGCGACCTTGAGGGGATGAACCTCAACGAAGAAATTCTTCAGGACCTGAGAGACAACATTTCTAACAAACGCGCGATCAAAAGACGACCTTCCACAATACTCAGCAACATCCTCTCAAACGGAAAGCACCAGTTCGAGAAATTCAGGGCCTCCGGCTTAAAAAAGATATTCGATCTGTATCTGAACGTCGTTAACAGTGCATGCGCGGTGTTCATCGACAGTCTCGATCAGGGACTGAACAGAGGTTTTCCCAACAATCTAAAAATATGGTGTTCCGGCCAACTCGGGCTCATGAAAGCTGCTTGGGAGCTGACGCGTCACAATCGCCACGCAAAAATATTTGTAACCATTCGACAGGAAGCATTTGCCAGTTCCCGCGATCCAGAAAAACTGAATATGCGCGGTTCCGTACTGTTGTTGAAATACTCACAAGACGAACTCAAACAAATCTTCCTCAATGCGCTGAAAGCACATGAAAAGATTGATTCAATCGAGGAGTTGTTTGGATTTCAGAAAATGTACAACAGCTTCCTGAAAATTCAGGAGGACGCATTCGAGTACCTCGAGCGCCACACGATGGGTATACCCCGATGGCTCATGATCTTGGGCGAAAAAATTGCGAACCTGCGAAACGAACTTGGTGTTATTGATAACAAGGAAAACAAAAAGAAGCATGCTAAGCTTGTCTTGGAAACGATAAACGACGAAGCCAGCGACTTGGCAAAAACCTATCTCGAAGCAGAATTACAGCCATTCTTCCATGGCGCAAATCCCATTCGCGAACTCAACTTTCTGTTACGCCATGTTCAAACAACTGTCCTGACAATTGCCAACCTAGCCAGACTCAATGAGCGATATCAAAAGGAATCGCCTGATGCGATTCCACATCCATTCTGCCTTTTGATGAATATTGGCCTACTCGGTCACGTTTCATCATCTTCCTCTGGCGTCAAGGAAGTTCAAAAGTTCAAGCGGCCCTATGAATTCGATTGGGACTATCAGAATATTCTTCCGAACAATTCAAAAGAGTACTTTCTCCTACACCCTTGTTTGCATCACTTGGCAGCAATCAACAGTCACAGCTTCAAGTATTCCAAGCTCAAGATTGGGAACAAGATTTTGTGGACTGAAAAAAACGAAGAAATAATTTCCCGATCCAGAACAAACCTTTTCATTTCCTACTCACACAAGGATTGGGATGAAAGGGTCGAAAAGACACTTAACATTCTTGAAGATTACTTCTGTGAACAGGGCATTTTCTGCGATATCTGGATCGACAGAGAAAAAATGCGCAGTGGAAAGACTGTTCTGGAGCAAATGGCCAACGGCATAGAGAAATCAGACCATTTCATCCTGATGGTCTCAGAAAGCAGTCTCCAATCAGGCGCTGTTCAACTCGAACTCAACAGAAGTCTTCAGAAGCGGATGACGTCGAATTCAGACTTGATTTACCCTTACATTCTGGACGACACCCCATTTGAGAAATTGCCTGAATTCCTGCAAGGAGTATACGCCTACAAATTCGACGAGAAAGGCGAATCCGCTAGACGACTCGCGGAGGATATCGTGTTCCTGACACAAGATACGATCGATTGATCTTGATAGCCAGATAACTACCCCCCATTACTCAAACGATGCCGAGGGCTGGGTCTCATAGGTCTTGCGCACTTCGTCGTTCTCGCGTTCTTCGAGCACCACCGGATAGCCCCAGAGATTGGCCAGATGGCGCAGCACACGCCAGGCGTCCTCCTCCTCCAGCGACACGCCATTGACGATGTCATGGCGCAATTGCAGGCGACGATCGCCCGCCAGATCCACATCCACCACCTGGATATCAGGGTCGATCCGCGAGACATCATACTGGCGCGCCAATGCCCGGCGAATATCGGTATAGCCGCGTTCATTGTGAATGGCCGCGATCTCGATATCCTCTTCTTCTTCGTCATCGACGATCTGGAACAGCCCCATCTTGCGGATCAGGGCTGGCGAGAGGAATTGCAACACAACGCTCTCATCGCGATAATTCGCCCAGACATCCCGCAGCACACCATAGCCATCATTGCAGCCCGCAATATCGGGGAACCATGCGTGATCCTCCTCTGTAGGCTCGATGCAGATGCGCTCAATGTCCTGACACATGGCAAAACCCAGCGCATAGGGATTGATGCCCGAAAAGCGCGGATCGTTGTAATCGGGCTGCATCACCACGGATGAATGCGAGTGCAGGAACTCCATGAACGATCCATCATCAATCTGCCCGGTCTCGTGCAGGCGAGTCATGATGCGATAATGGCTGAACGTCGCACACCCCTCATTCATCATCTTGGTCTGGCGCTGGGGATAGAAATATTGCGCGATGATCCGCACGATCCGCAGGATTTCGCGCTGCCATGGGGCCAGCTTGGGCGCAGTCTTTTCGAGGAAATACAGAACATTCTCCTCCGGCAGCCCCAGAAGCTCCCGCCTGCGACTGACATCCGGCTTGGGCTGACGTTTCAGCTTGGCATCCGGCACCGTCCGCCAGAGATCATTGAAAAGGGCTTCGCCATGCTCACGGCGCTGCTGCTCACGCTCGCGTTCAGTGCGCAGATCGAGGTGGCGGCTACGCGGATAACGATGAATACCAACAGATTGCAGCGCATGCGCTGAATCGATCAATCGCTCGACAGCCTGCGCTCCATATTTGTCTTCACACTGCGCGATATATTTCTTTGCAAATGACAGATAATCCGTGATGCCTTCAGCATCCGTCCATTGCTGGAAGACATAATTGTTCTTGAAGAAATGCGAGTGCCCAAACGCTGCATGCGCAATCACCAGCGTCTGCATGGTCGCGGAGTTTTCCTCCATGATGTAACAGACACACGGGTCGGAATTGATCACGATCTCATAGGCCAGCCCCTGAAAGCCCTTGCGATACATGCTTTCATTATAGGCGTAGTGTTTGCCGAAGGACCAATGGTGATAGAATAGCGGCATGCCGGTCGAGGCATAGGCATCCAGCATCTGCTCGGATGTGATCACCTCGATCTGTGAGCGATAAGGGTCCAGCCCCATCTCACCGATTGCGATCTTCTCGATCGCGCCATTGACGCGATCGATCAGTTCAAAGTCCCAGTCCCGCCCCGTGAACAACAGATTGTCCGCGGGCGGCGAGCTGGTGCTTGTCTGGCCTGTCGATTTCTTGGTGGTCTTGCGAGCAGTCGCCATGATCAGGCGCCTCCTTTCGCGACAGCGGAGTCGCGTTTCTTGAACAGATCCCGGAAGACCGGGAAGATATCCCGACGGTCATTGACCTTGCGCATCGCCATATGTCCGTCAGGTTTCACGATTGTCTGATAAGCGCGCCACAGCCCGGTCGGTTCGTCACCCGACAGCCTGAACCGTCCACCATCCTCACCATGTCCCACTTCCAGATAGGCGTAGAACTGGCAAAGCGGCAGGATGACATTATCCAGAAGACCAAGCGTGCGCACATTATCCGATGGCAGGTTGTCACCGTCGGATGCCTGCGCGGCATAGACATTCCACTGGTCAGCCGGGAAGCGCTCCTTGATGATGCCATGCATCTCGTCAAGCGCCGTGGACACCACCGTCCCGCCCGTTTCACGGCTGTAGAAGAATGTCTCTTCATCCACTTCACGCGCTTCATGCGTGTGACGAATGAAGACCACTTCCACGCGCTCATATCGTGTTTGCAGGAACAGGTAGAGCAGGCTGTAAAAGCGCTTGGCCAGATCTTTCATGTGCTGGTCCATCGAACCAGACACATCCATCAGACAGAACATCACAGCCCGCGCAATCGGCTGGGGCACCTGCTCGAAGCGGCGAAACCTGACATCCAGAGGATCCAGATAAGGCACGAGCTTCATCTTGCGGCGCATGGTGTCCAGTTCCGCCTTGGCCTTGGCGATCACCTCTTCATCGGCTTCTTCGGCTTTCAGGGCATCCAGAGCTTCGCGCGCTGCCTTCAACTCGTCTGGCCGTGGCCGTTTCAGCGCGATCCGGCGAGACATGGCATTGCGCATGGTCCGCTCGATAGAGAGCTGCGATGGAGACCCGGATGATTGGAATCCTGCCCTCTGTGGCACGGATTCTTCAACCCCCATCACCTGACGCTTGGCGAGGTCCGGCAGTTCCAGGTCTTCAAGGAACAGCTCCAGGAATTCCTGGCGTGACAAGGCAAAGCTGTATTCGTCCTCACCATCACCAGAGTCAGACGCCTTCGAGCCTTTCCCGCCGCCGCCATCAGGGCGCGGAACGCGGTCTCCTTCCACGAACTCCTTGTTGCCGGGCAGCACGCGTTCGCGATAGCCGCCCTCATTGGACCGACGAAATGACGGTTCATGCACGCCATCGGCAGGAACAGTCACCTCCCCGCCCTTGTCTGCGTCCTTGATGGATCGTCCGGCAGATGCTTCACGCACCGCCTGACGGACGAGAGATCTCGCCCGTCGAATGAAACGTTGACGGTTTGAGAGGCTCTTGCCTCCTGGGTCCCGTCTGCGATCAATAATGTGCATTCAACTCCTTCCAGGCTACGGCCAATCAGCTGAGATCAGCCGGCCTGCCTGACGCGCATGTACCATTCGACCAATCGACGAACCTGGCGGCGCGTATAGCCGCGGTCCGTCATCCGATCGACGAATTCCTCATGCTTCTGTTCGCTGTCTGAATCCTTCTTGGATCCGAATGAAATCACCGGCAACAATTCCTCGACCTGCGAGAACATGCGCCGTTCAATGACTTCACGGATCTTCTCATAGGAGGTCCATGAGGGGTTTTTCCCACCATTCTGCGCACGTGAGCGCAGCGTGAATTTCACCACTTCATTGCGGAAGTCCTTCGGGTTTGCGATCCCCGCGGGCTTCTCGATCTTTGATAGCTCCTGATTGAGAAGTTCCCGGTTCAGAAGCTGGCCAGTGTCGGGATCCTTGAAGTCCTGGTCCTCGATCCATGCATCGGCATAATCGACATAGCGATCAAACAGGTTCTGGCCGTAATCGTGATAGCTTTCCAGATAGGCTTTCTGGATCTCATGGCCGATGAACTCCGCATAGCGCGGGGCCAGTTCGCCCTTGATGAATTCCAGATAGTCCGCCTCGGTGTCGTCCGGGAACTGCTCACGCTTGATCGCCTGTTCCAGCACATACATCAGGTGCACTGGATCAGCCGAGATCTCCTCGGTGTCGTGGTTGAAGGTCGCCGACAATGCCTTGAAGGCAAACCGGGTGGAAATCCCGTCCATGCCTTCATCCACACCCGCCGCATCCTTGTATTCCTGCAGCGTGCGCGCCTTTGGGTCGACCTCTTTGAGACTGTCACCATCATAGACCCGCATCTTGGCGTAGAGATTGGAGTTCTCATGCGGCTTCAGGCGTGACAGCACCGAGAACCGCGCCAGCATGTCCAGCGTGGCCGGTGCGCAAGGGGCATTGGCCAGTTCGGAATTTTCCAGCAGCTTCTCATAGATCTGCACTTCTTCCGTCATGCGCAGACAATAAGGCACCTTGATCACATAGATCCGGTCGATGAATGCCTCATTGGTCTTGTTGTTCTTGAAGCTCTTCCATTCGCTTTCGTTGGAGTGGGCGAGGATGATGCCGGTATAGGGGATGGCACCAATATTCTCCGAGCCGACATAATTGCCCTCCTGCGTGGCGGTCAGCAGCGGGTGGAGCATCTTGATCGGTGCCTTGAACATCTCGACAAATTCAAGAACACCCTGGTTCGCGCGGTTCAGGCCACCGGAATAGCTGTAGGCGTCGGGGTCATCCTGAGCGTGGAATTCCAATTGGCGAATGTCCACCTTACCAACCAGTGACGAGACATCCTGGTTGTTGTCATCGCCTGGTTCAGTCTTGGCGATACCCACCTGACGCAAGCGCGAGGGATTCATCTTTGCAACGGTGAATTTAGAGATGTCACCGCCATATTCATCCAGACGCTTCAACGCCCATGGGCTCATCAACCCTGTCAGGCGACGGCGTGGAACATTATATTCCTTGGTGATCTGGTCGCCCTGCACGTCAGGATCGAACAGGACTAGCGGGCTTTCAAACACGGGCGACAACTGGTCGCCTGCCTTGAGCACATAGATCGGCTCCTTTTCCATCAGGGCCTTGATGCGCTCCGCCAGCGACGACTTACCGCCTCCAACCGGACCAAGCAGGTAAAGGATCTGCTTGCGCTCCTCCAGTCCCTGCGCCCCCTGACGGAAGAAGGCCACGATCCGTTCGATCGTTTCCTCCATTCCGTAAAATTCCCTGAAGGCCGGATAGACACGGATGGTGCGGTTACCGTGGATCCGGCTCATGCGCGAATCCTTGGAGGAATCGACCATTTCCGGCTCACCAATGGCAGCCAGCAATCGCTCATGCGGTCCGGCATACATCATCGGGTCAGTCTTGCAGCCATCAAGATATTCCTGAAGGCTCATGATGGTTTCTCGACGGGCTTCGAATGCCCGGGCGTAGGAATCGAAGAGATTGCTCATGTTAGGCGGCTCCGGGGTTGCTGGGTTTGTGACGATAAAAATGTTGTTTCAGTTGGCCTGAAAGTAGCGCTGAACGTGGTGACTTCAGGTTTGAGCACGGCCATCCGTTCCGGTCCTGCCGGTCGGCGATTGGTGCGTGCCTGGGGAGCACGAATGCTCCGATGAAGGTCGCCTGAAACATTCCGGACGTCTTGTCCTTCCGTTCAGCATCTCTACTAAATTTAGGATCATGCCCGGCTCAAACCAGACGAGAGACCGCTATTTTTGCAGCAAGAATGAAAAATCATCATTGCTTACAGAACGACTCGGCATAAGAAAGCGCACGAAGCGTTCTATCTTGCTGCATTTGCGGCTCGCCCGGATGAAGGGCATGACCATCAAAGTCCATGCTCGCTCCGAATCGCACGCTTCGCCAAGTCAAAAAAAGCAGTTAAATTGAAATGTGATCGACACTGGTGCTTTTTTGCGCACATCGGTGCTTGCGGAATATCGGCCGCAGGATTCACAGCGGCATTTTCGCTTGCGAGGCGAAAATGCACAAGGATTCAATGCTTAACACCGAAGAGGGGCTGACAAACCACCTTCGGGAAACTATCATGCGGCCCACATGATCGTGAGCCGTTCACCGGCCAATGTTTCGACCGTCCTGATCGGTAAATTGTGATCAGAACTTTCCAGAACATCCTTTTTTGCCTGTCCGGTAATCAGCAAAAACACGTGGCGAGCCTGCTTCACGCAGCGTGCGGTGAGCGTCATGCGTTCTGTGAACTCTCCTGTAGTCGGGCTCTGCCTCGCCTGGATATCGGCCACAAGGTTCGTGTTTTCCGGATCAATCGCATTCTTCAAACCGCGCGCTTCGGGAAACCATGACAGGGAATGTCCATCCGGTCCCATGCCCAGCACCATGACATCCATTCTGCCTTCGAATGTCTGATACCGGTCATTCAGATCATGAACGGCAAGCTCCGCAGTTGCGTGCCGGGTCTTCATCGGTAACAGGGTCGCGTTCAGCGCCTCATTCTTCAGAAGTGTTTCGGAAATCAGCTTTTCATTCGATGCAGGATGGTCCGGTGCCACCCATCGCTCATCCGCCAGCCCCACCGTCACCTTGCGCCAGTCCAGCTCAACGGTTGAGAGATGCTCATAGACTGGTCCCGGCGTGGACCCTCCCGACAATATCAGCCCCGCGCGATCATTCTTCCGGATCGCAGCCTTCAGGGCGCTTTCAATACGTGCCGAGGCGGCCTCAACCAAAGCATGGCGGGTGTCATAGATTTCAAGCGTCATTGGCAGCAGCTCCTGGCGTTTCATATCGGGCGAGCAGGCTTGATGTGTCCCAGCGATTACCGCCCATCCCCTGCACATCGGCGTAGAACTGATCGACCAGTGCGGCGACCGGCAGACGAGCACCGGACTTGCGGGCATGTTCGAGTGCAATCCTCAGATCCTTGCGCATCCAGTCAATTGCAAAGCCATGCTCATAATGACCGCGCGTCATGGTTTCCCAGCGATTTTCCATCTGCCAGCTTTGTGCGGCCCCCTTGGAAATCGCTTCAATCACCTTTGCTTCGTCCAGCCCCGCCCTTTTGGCAAAGTGCAGACCTTCGGCGAGTCCCTCGACAATGCCGGCAATGCAGATCTGGTTGACACATTTGGCAAGCTGGCCAGCGCCCGCCTCACCGATCAATGTCATCTGTTTGGCGTAAGCGTCCATGATCGGCGCGGCCTTGTCAAAGGCTGGCTGATCACCACCTGCCATGATCGTGACCTGACCATTCTGCGCGCCTGCCTGCCCGCCAGAGACCGGGGCATCGATAAATGCGGCACCTTTCGCTGCACATCGCTCATATAATTCTCGCGCCAGCTCAGGCGATGCCGTGGTGTGGTCGACCACAATCACGCCCTCGCGCAATCCCGGTTCAAACGCGTCAAACACTTTGCGGACATCAGGATCGTCGCCCAGGCACATGAAGATGAATTGAGCCTCTGTAATCGCTGCATCAGGCGTTACAGCAGTCTTGCCGCCATGATCATCGCACCATGTCTGCGCTCTGGATATTGTCCGGTTCCAGACCGTCACGTCATGACCCTTGCGTTGCAACCAGCCCGCCATTGGCGCCCCCATGACGCCCAGACCGAGAAATGTGCATCGCGCCATGACGCTTGCTCCCTGTGTTTGCAGCAAATTTAAACAACAGGGTTAACCACGCTTTCAGTTTTCGTCCACCGGGCCTTAACCCTGTTTCGTCTATGATCCCAGCTGAGTGAGATTTTACCCAGCCGCAGAAGCGACTTGCCACAATGACAGACAATAAACGTCCGATCATCATCAAGAAGGTCAAGAAGGTGGCGGGCGGCCATCACGGTGGCGCATGGAAGGTGGCATATGCCGACTTCGTGACAGCCATGATGGCGTTCTTCCTGCTGATGTGGCTGATCAACACGACCTCCCCAGACCAGAAACGCGGTATCGCTGACTATTTCGCACCGGCATCGGTCTCCAAATCCAATCAGGGTGCCGGCGGTATGCTGGGCGGAACAAGTTTCCAGAAGGACGGCTCGCGTCATGGCGGCACCAACCGACCCATGCCCGAAAGCCAGCAAAGCCAGTCCAAGCGCCGCACATCGGAATCCAACAAGAGCGAGTCAGAAACCAAGGCGACTGCAAGCGATGCGGAAGACATCTCGCAAAGCTCCATGAACAAGGCCCTCGCCATGCGTGAGCAGGCCGAGTTTGACCGCGCTGAACAATCGCTGCGCCAGGCCATGATGGACATGCCAGACCTTGCCGAGCTGTCAAAGCACCTGATCATCGACCAGACTCCGGAAGGCATGCGCATTCAGCTGGTGGACCAGGAAGGCCGCGCCATGTTTGCTCAGGCATCCGCTCAACCGCTCCCACGCACCGAAAAACTGCTGGCAGCGGTGTCAGAAGTCATCATGCGCCTGCCGAACAGGGTGTCCATCTCCGGCCACACCGACACACGCCCTTCCGGCATTGAAGATTATTCCAACTGGGATCTGTCATCGGAACGCGCCAACGCAGCGCGAAAGATCCTGTCCAAATCCGGGCTGGATGCGGACCGAATCTATCAGGTATCCGGCAAGGCTGGTTCAGAACCACTTTATGCGGATGACCCCGATCTGCCGGGCAATCGCAGGATTTCGATCGTGCTGCTTCGCGAGGCGCCTGTCATGCCTGCCGAACATTCACTTTAGCACGCCTGACAACAGCAACATTAAATCAGGGCTTTGCGCAGGGCCCTGCATTCGCCTATCATCAATTATTGAACAGCCTGATCCCGCTTGATTTTCTTGAGCGGAAAACAGCGGGCGCCGCAACGGGACATTCATGTTCACTTCCATCGCCGTCGCATTCACGATGTGGATTTCGATCTCGGTCGTCCTGCTCGCGATACTGCTTTACATGAGCGACCGATTCTCGATGGAACTGGTATCCGTCGGTCTTATCACCATCCTGCTGGTGGTGTTCTCCCTTCCCTTCGCCGTCGATGCAGCTGGACAGCGTGTGCAGGCAGATCTGCTATTGAGAGGATTTGGCAATAGCGCCCTCATCACCATCATGGCCCTGCTTGTCGTGGGGCAGGCACTATTCCAGACCGGCGCGCTGGATGGCCCATCGCGGCGGCTGCTGAGAAGCTATGACCACCATCCACGCATGACCCTGGTCGGCGTCTTCCTCGCGGTCTTCGTCACATCAGCCTTCATCAACAACACGCCCGTCGTGGTGATGTTCCTACCGATCATGGGCGCGATCGCCCAGCGCATGGGAACCGCCCCCTCCCGATTGCTGATCCCGCTCAGCTTTGTGTCCGTTCTGGCCGGGATGACCACGCTCATCGGGTCATCCACAAACCTGCTCGCCGCCGACAAGCTGACTGAACTGACCAATGGACAATATTCGCTTGGTTTCTTCCAGCAGGCTCCGGTTGGCTTGCTGCTCGGTGCGGTCGGCATGCTCTACATACTGGTCTTTGCCCCGATCCTGTTGCCCCAACGCGATCAGGAGGGCTCCAAGTCCAAGGAAGGCTCCGGCAAACAGTTCATCGCCCAGATCGAGATTTCCCGCGGACACCCCATGCAGGGCCATACCGCAGTGGCCGGCATGTTTCCTGACCTTCCAAACATAACCGTGCGCATGATCCAGCGCGGCGGCGAGACCTTCCTTCCCCCCTTCGAGGAGATGAGCCTGTCTCCGGGTGATCTGGTAATCGTGGCCGCCACACGAAAATCGCTGACCGAAGCCTTTTCCCGCAAGCCGAAACTGCTGCACTCGATCTGGTACTCAAACCTGGAAAACCGTGATCCGGACAATACCAAAGCCCCGACGCTATCTCTCACCGAAGCCATCGTGGCCCCAGGTTCGCGCCTGATCCAGCGCCAGATCGATACGCTGGGACATGCCGACAGCCAGGGTGCTGTGGTCTTGGGGGTCCAGCGTCGCTCGCGCATGATCCGGGCAAGGCTGGGTGAAATCCGCCTCGAAGCCGGTGACACTTTATTGCTTTGTGGAACCCCAGAAGCGCTGGACGATCTCAGGCCAGACCGTGACCTTCTATTGCTTGACTGGTCACGCACAGACCTGCCCGACCCGCAAAAGGCTGTCATTGCCCGCACGATCGCCTTGAGCGTTGTCATAGCCGCAGCATTCGGTCTGACCGATATTCTGATTGCATCCTTGCTGGGTGCCGTGGCCATGATCGCAACCAATTGTCTGAACATCCGTCAGGCCGTGCGCGCGCTGGACATCCGTATATTCCTCCTCATCGGTGCCGCATTGGCGATGGGGACGGCTTTGCAGGTCACAGGTGCGGCAGACTTCATTGCCCAGCAGACAGTTGCAGTCGCATCGCCCTATGGACCGGTTGCCATATTATCATTGATGTTCCTGGTCATCGCCCTCGTCACCAACGTCCTGTCCAACTCCGCGACCGCCGTGATTTTCACACCAATTGCGATTTCGACGGCCAATGAGATGGGGCTCGATCCGGTTTTCTTCGTGTTGACAGTGATCTACGCATCCAATTGCGCCTTCGCCACGCCCATCGCATATCAGACAAACCTGCTCGTCATGGGCCCCGGCCACTACCGCTTTTCCGACTTCCTGAAGTTCGGTACACCGCTGGTTCTGCTTTTATGGTTTGTCTTTTCGCTATATGCCAGTTGGCGTATTGGCATCATTCCGGCATAAACTGCGCACATGAAGGAATCTGAATCCTCACCACTTATCCCGACCGCGTTTGCGAAACGTCTCAAATTCTATGTGACGTCCCCGCAACCGTGCCCCTATCTGCCGGATAAATCCGAGCGGAAGGTCTTTGCGAGCCTGACGACTGATGGTGCCGTCCCGCTCAATGACAGCCTTACCCGGTCGGGCTTTCGCCGTTCCCAGACAATCGCCTATCGCCCGGCCTGCGCCGGTTGCAATGCCTGCAAGTCCGTGAGGATCGTGGTTGATGATTTCGAATGGAAGAGGCGCTGGCGCAAGATCGAGAAGCGCAATCAGGATCTGCAACGCACACCTCAACGGGCCGCCGCATCGCGTGAGCAGTTCCGTCTGCTGAAACGCTATCTGGACAGCCGCCACTCCGATGGTGGCATGAATGAGATGGAGCTGCGGGACTATGTCAACATGGTTGACGCCAGCCCCGTGCGCACGGTCGTCTTTGAATATCGCGGTGAACCGGAACCGGACTATCCAGATGGTCCACTGATCGCCGCCGCACTGACCGACATCCTGCGCGACGGCCTGTCGATGGTCTATTCATTCTACCGTCCTGAAGAAGATCGCCGTAGCCTCGGTGTTCACATGATTCTAAGCCACATCCGGCTCGCTCAGGAACTTCACCTGCCCTATGTCTACCTTGGATACTGGGTCAAGAATTCACCCAAAATGGGTTACAAGACCGACTTCGGCCCTCTGGAAATGTTTGACGGTGAGAACTGGCGTCGTATGACCGAGCAGGATTACATATAGACAGCCAGCAAGCCTGTTCAGGCCAGGCGGGCGTCAGGGAGGGCGATATGGCGGACAAGACAATTACAAATCCGGAACCGGTCAAGCCGACGGATGAGACACCAAGTCGTCGTCGACTGATCAAGGGGCTGGGACTTGGTGCTGCGGCAGCCACACTAGCGGCCTGTGGCGACAAGGGCAGTGCTGCCGATTGCGGCGATCCATCCGCCCCCGCCGTCCAGCGCAAGCGTGCCAAACGCCTGACCATGGTGACAACATGGCCAAAAGGCCTGCCGGGTCTTGGTACCGCTGCCGAATATATCGGCCGCCGCATTGGCGAACTTACCGAAGGCGAGCTTGAAGTGAAGGTCTATGCCGCCGGAGAGTTCTCACCCGCCCTTCAAGCTTTCGATGATGTCGCCACCGGTGCCGCCGACATGTATCACGGCGCGGAATATTACTGGCAGAACAAATCCCCCGCCTTCCCCTTCTACTGCGCTGTTCCATTTGGAATGACCGCAGCAGAAATGATGGGCTGGATCGACTTTGGCGGCGGACAGGCCCTTTGGGAGGAATTGTCAGGTCAGTTTGGTGTCATCTCCTTCCAGTGTACGAACACTAGCTGTCAGACCGGCGGCTGGTTTCGCCGCGAGATCAATTCTCTGGACGATTTCCAGGGTCTCAAGATGCGCATTCCCGGCCTTGGAGGCGAAGTCATTCGCGGACTTGGCGGGGCTTCCGAAGTCATTCCCGGCGGCGAGATCTATCAGGCCCTCCAGTCCGGCACGATCGACGCAACTGAATGGGTCGGCCCGTGGAACGATCTTGCCCTCGGCTTCTATCAGGAAGCGCCCTATTATTATGGCCCCGGCTTCCAGGAGCCCGGCGCTGCCCTCGCGCTAGGTATCAACCGCAAGGTCTGGGACGAGTTCACACCTATTCAGCAGGAAATCATCAAATCCGTCTGTTCGGAAACCAATCATCGCTCCATCGGTGAATTCACCTATCAGAACGCGCGCGCCCTCAAGACTCTCACCGAAGAACACGGAGTCCAGCTGCGCACCTATCCTGATGATGTGCTCGCTAAGGCAAGAGAGATCTCAGCCGATGTCCGCGCGCAAGCTGCCTCCGCCGGAGACCTTGAAAAACGCATCTATGAGAGCTTTGAAAACGCCATGAAATCCATGGAAGTCGCTGGTGCGTTTTCTGAAGGTGCCTATTACGCCGCCCGCAAGGCCGGTCTTTAAAGAGACCCACCTCGTATGGATGCACTCTCTCCCATCGCTCTGGCGCTCGGCGGCTTCCTGCAAATGGCGGGCCTCGTCCTGTCACCTCTGCTGATCCTGCCACTACTTATCCTGTTCCTGCGAGACAGGCTGGCGGGACCATCCCTGTTTGTCTCTGACAGGATCGATGCCGTCAGCCGCGCCCTGCTGAAGATTGCAGGATGGCTGGGACTGTTCATGGCAGCAGCCATGCTGGCCAATGTCATCATGCGCTATGTCTATGGCATCGGTTTCGGCTGGGCTCGGGAGTTGTGGATATACGCATTTGCCGGATGTTTCATGCTCGCCAGTGCCGGTGCGTTGCAGACCTCCGCTCATGTTCGCGTCGATATCCTGTTTGCAGGCATGGATCTCAAACGCAAAGCGATGGTCGATCTGGCAGGAACCCTCCTCTTTCTGTTTCCTTTGATGATTCTCATCCTCCACGCCTATGCGCCGCAATTGTCCTATAGCTGGGGCTCAGCAAACGGTCGTCTCGAACTCTCGCGTGAGACTGACGGCCTGCCGTTCAGCTTCCTGTTCAAGACACTTGTGCCTGTTTTTGCTGTCTCGATGATCCTACAGGGCTGGTCCAATGCCGTGCGCTCGGCCTGCATCATTGCGGGCCTGACAGACACACCTGCACCAGCGCTGGCCGACAATGCCGAGCCACACGCATGATCGCTGATAACCTGCACCTACTGATGTTCGCTGCGGCGTTCATCGCCCTTCTGGGCGGCTATCATGTCGCGCTGACCCTTGGCGGCATCGCGCTCGCATTTGCAGGTATCGGGATCGGCCTGGATGTATTCGAGCCGCGCGCCCTGATCTTCTGGCCCGGCCGTATATTGGGCAATATGTCCAACCAGGTCCTCGCCGCCATCCCGCTCTTTGTGCTGATGGGGGTCGTGCTTGAAAAATCACGTGTGGCTGAAGACCTGCTGGAAGCTGCCGGACGCATGCTGTCGGGCGTGCGCGGCGGGTTGGGCTATTCGGTCATTCTCGTGGGCGCATTGCTGGCCGCCTCCACTGGCATTGTCGGCGCAACCGTTGTCACCATGTCGCTGATCGCTCTGCCCTCCATGTTGTCTCAGGGCTATGACAAGCGCATTTCCACCGGCGTCATCGCCGCATCCGGTACGCTGGGCCAGATCATTCCGCCCTCGATCGTGCTGATCGTCCTGGCCGATGCGATCTCCAATGCCAACGCACAAGCACGCCAGGCCAGCGGCCTTCCACCTTCTCCAGTTTCGGCCGGTGACCTGTTTTCTGGTGCCCTGATACCTGGCCTGATCCTTGTCGGGCTCTATCTGAGTTACATCGCGCTCATGTCGGTGCTGAAACCCGGCCTGATGCCAGCGCGCACTGCGCAGCAAATCGCCGATGCCGACGACGTGCCACTATCGCGCACTGTGTTCGCATTCGGCGCGCCGCTGGTGCTTATCCTGTCGGTGCTTGGTTCCATTCTCGGCGGTTTCACTTCCCCTACAGAAGCAGCCTCCGTCGGCGCGATTGGTGCCACCTTGCTGGCTGGTGCCCGCACACGGCTGGATGAAGCCAAACGGGGCTGGACCTATACCGCAAGCCTCGCTGGCGCAGGCGCACTTCTCTTCCTGATCGCACTGGTCTGGTTGATCAAGCTGGGCATTGTCGGCGGTCTGACACCGCAGGATCCTCCTTCGGAGTTTTTCACTACAACAATGACCGGCCACCTCATCGCGGTAGCGGTGACGATCATCATTCCCATCGGTCTGATCGGTGCCCTGGTGGCCCTGTTCAAGGCGAAAACCCTGGATGTCTCGCTGAAGGGCGCAGCGGAAGTCACCTCAATGGTGTTCCTCATCCTTATCTGCGCGTCCTTGTTTTCCATCGTCTTCCGCGAACTGGGCGGGGATGTCTTCGTCGAGGAACTATTGAAACAGGCCCCCGGCGGTCTGTGGGGCGCATTGGCCTTCACAATGATTGCCGTGTTCGTGCTCGGCTTCTTCCTCGATTTCCTGGAGATCGTGTTCATCATCGTGCCACTGGTCGCGCCGCCCCTGATCGCGCTTGGCGCTGATCCGATCTGGCTGGGCGTTCTGATCGCAATGAACCTGCAGACGTCATTCCTGACGCCGCCCTTCGGCTTTGCACTGTTCTACCTGAAGGGCTCGGCCCCGCCATCAGTGACAACACCGGATATCTGGCGCGGTGCCATCCCCTTCATCGCGCTACAGGCCATCGGCCTGCTTGCGGTCATCCTGATCCCGCAACTGGTGATGCGCTAGACAGTGCGACGACGTCCGAAGGATGTCCTGGGTCCAGCCCCATGCGTCACTAGCTGGGTTTGTGGCCTGTTTTGCGACGCTTTGGCCTTTGGCTTGGTCGAGCTGACATCCACCTTCAGGCCATCCACAGACCGACGCAGCGCGATTTCCGCATCCAGGCTCTCGCTCAGCGATTTGAACACCTTGCTCTCGATCTGGTCGCCACTCACGCGGTCATAGGCATTGCCAATATCCACGCTGCTCATGAACCCGCACTCAATGAGAAGCCAGATTGGCCCGATGATGGGGATCAGGCTGATAAAATACCAGACGCCGGATTTGTTGCGGTCGTGAAACCGGCGAAAGGTCGCTGAAAAGCTGATCCACTGCGCTACGATCACAAAGCCGGCAAATATATGCAGGGCGTTCGCGAATGCCGGTGAAGTCAGCGCCTCAACACGGTCCATGTTCCAATTGGTGATGGCATGCACGAGGATCTGCTGCTGGGTTTCGCTCAACCCCTTCAGCGACTCCGCCGAACCAACCAATGGTATCACGCCCAGCAGCATGATCCCCGGAACAACCAGTGACGTCAGAAGCCACCAGCCAAGCCGCCCCAGACGACCGTTCAGTCCAAACACATAATTCAGCATGAGCGTTCCCCTCCCCAAACAGTCGGAGATCTGAGCCTCCAGCCTTCTGAGTTTATGGGAAAGTCGTGAAGGTCACACTGAATCCTGGTTTGAAATCAGCCGGTCTGCCTAAAATCGGGATTAACGGTAAATCAGCTCAGAATTTCACATCCGGCACGCTCGACAATGCCGCACGGTCCTCACCAACATCAAAGAAGTCGCGCGGTTCAAATCCGAATCCGCCAGCAAACATGGCCGCCGGAAACTGCTCGATCGCCGTGTTGTAGTCAGCGACCGCAGAATTGTAGAATCGACGTGCAGCCGCGACCTTGTCTTCGATACTGGACAATTCCTGCTGCAATTGCAGGAAATTGGTATTGGCCTTGAGGTCAGGATAGCTCTCTGCCAGCGCAAACAGCTTGCCCAGTGCCCCGGTCAGCATGCCTTCTGCCTGGCCCGTTGCTGTGGGGCCGCTGGCGTTTATGGCGGCGTTACGTGCTGCGATCACCTGATCCAGCGTTTCCTGTTCATGGCTGGCATAGCCTTTGACTGTTTCCACCAGATTGGGGATCAGGTTCTGGCGCTGCTTGAGCTGGACATCGATCCCTGCAAAGGCTTCCCGGCAGGTCTGACGTTTCGCAACGAGACCGTTATAGATGCCCACGAGCACCAGCACGAGAACAACGATCACGCCCAGCATGATGAATAGCGGATTCATGTAATATCCCTCTTGCCGTATATCACGGCTCTGCCCGCCCCTGCGGCAGCCTCTTCAAATCCCAGATTACCCGGTTTGGATCAGGGTGCAAACTTTCCGTTGCTGTTTAAGCGCCCGGGCGCAGATTTGCCTGCCGCGCCACGCGTCTTGCCTCATTCAGCGACCATCACGCCGGTAAAGGCGCTCAAGGCTGCTTCACCCTCAGGCGGATTGCTCAAGCCGATCAACAAACGCAGCAATGGCGTTATCGCCGTATTCTGGAATTCCTCGACATGGCCATCCGCCTGAAATGCCGGGCCATGCGCAATAAATAACGATTTCATGGCTGGATCAAATGGGTCATAGCCGTGCCCCCCGCCAGTCCACACCGCATCCGAGCGTGTCTTCGCTACACTCCATCCGGTTTCAGGCAGGCAGAAATAAGGGGGGATGCGCGGGTGCGACCCATATTCGAACCGCGCCGGAATCTCTGCCTTGCGCCAGCATTCCATATGCGGATGCTCGGCCAACAGGGCTGTTTCGAGCGCTTCAGTCTGGCCTTCAGTAGCTTCGAAAGTGGCATAGGCACCGCTTTCAACCATCCGGTATGTGCCATCTTCCAGCACTTCATCTATTGCGATCACGCGCTCTGAACTTGTCGGTGCCATGCCATGATCGGAGGTGATCACCAGATTGGCGCTGATCCCGAGTTCATCGAGACCCGTCGTCAGCATCGCGATATGCGCATCAATATCACGCAGCGCCGCGTCGATCTGCTCGCCCTCAATACCACCGCCATGCCCGGCACTGTCGACCGTATCGAAATAGAGCGTCACAAAGGCCGGGCGGATATCTTTCGGCCGCCGCAACCAGTCGAGTACGGTGTTCACACGCTGTGTATTGCCAAACTGCATGCTGAACGGCACCCAGTCCTGCGCCATTTCACCATCCATGATCGGCCCATAGCGCTGCGTGGTCCCGCCCCAGGCCACGGCTGATCCGGGCCAGAACATGGATGCAGACCGAATGCCCGCTTCTTCGGCTTCAATCCAGATCGGCTTGGCATCACTCCACCACCAGGGGTCCACCGTGCTCATCGTGAACACCTCTCCGGGGCGCTCCGCATCCTGCATTCGGTTCGCGACAATACCATGCTGATCAGGCACCAGCCCTGTCACCAATGTCCAGTGATTGGGGAATGTCTTTGTCGGAAAAGACGCCCGCATCGGACCGCTCGCCCCTTCACTGGCCAGGCGTGACAATGTCGGCGTAAGGCCCGTGGCGAGATAATCCGGGTGAAATCCATCAATGGAGATCAGGATCGTTACGGGCTCGGCCTGCTCAGCGACGGTTTGATGGGTCGCGCTCTCGGAAACCGGTTCGCCGGAGGTCGTCGCGCACGCCGCCAACGCAATGGCAACAAGGACCATTGCAATCGGGTTCATCATCTTCATTGCCCGCCCTCATCGCTTCAAATCACGTCAGCCACCCGGCCTGACAATCGACAGCTTGCCAGAACAAGCCGCTCTTACGATCCCACAAACCGTCCCGACCGGTTGAAACCCTTTGGTGCCAGTTTGCCCGCAGCAGCCCGTTTACCGACCCAGTCTTTCCAGTCGGGCAATGAGATATTGCGCCCGCCCGTATCGGTCCAGCTAAGACCTTCTTCCTCGGCGAATGTCTTCACATCTGCCAGATTTTCGTTCACCAGCCCGCCACGCTTGTAGTTTTGCAGCTTGACGCCCTTGCCGCGTGACATTTCCGGCAGTTCTTCAAGCGGAAAGATCAACAGCTTGCGATTGTCGCCAATCACCGCCACCTGATCGCCCGACACCGGCCGCGCCATCATGAAACGGTCGCCAGATGCCGGGTTCATCACCACACGGCCACCACGCTTTTGCGAAATCAGTTCGGTTTCCAGCACGACAAATCCATAGCCGCCCTGAGACGCCACAAGGCGCTTGAGGTCCGGCTTGGGCGAAATCATGTCGATGATTTCCTCGTCCTCCGGCAGGTCGATCGACAGCCGGATCGGTTCGCCATGCCCGCGACCACCGGGCAGTTTGTCCGCCCCGAATGTGAAGGCCTTGCCGCCCGACGCCAGCAGCACAACCTTGTCTGTCGTCATGCATTCAATGCAGAACAGCAGGTCGTCGCCTTCCTTGAACTTGACCTTGTCCAGCGCCTGATTGTGCCCCTTAAGTGCGCGGATCCAGCCCATTTGCGAGAGCACAACGGTGATTGGCTCCTTGGGCACCAGCGCTTCCAGAGCGGCCGCTTCGTCCACTTCCTTGGCAATACCAAAGAGCGTGCGGCGACGGCCAAGATCGCTGGCCGGATCGAATACGCCGCGCGCAGCAGCCAGCTGGCGTTTCACTTCGGTCAATTGGCGCGCGGTCGAACCGATCAGCTGAACCAGCTTGTCGCGCTCTGCGGAAAGCTTGTCATGCTCGCCGCGGATCTCCATTTCCTCCAGCTTGCGCAAGGCACGCAGGCGCATATTGAGGATGGCTTCGGCCTGAATCTCGGTCAGGTCGAATGTCTTCATCAATTCTTCCTTGGGATGATCCTCGAACCGGATGATGCGGATCACCTCATCGATATTGATGTAGGCTTTCAGATAGCCTTCAAGGATGTGAAGACGCTTTTCGATCTTGTCCAAACGAAACTGCGCACGCCGCACAACCACTTCACGGCGGTGCTCCAGAAATGCCTTGAGCACTTCGCGCAGGCCCATCACTTTGGGCACACCGTGATCGAGCACATTCATGTTCAGCGAGAACCGGTTTTCCAGATCTGACAGCTTGTAAAGGCTGGCCATCAGCACATCCGGGTCCACCGTGCGAGCGCGTGGCTCCAATACCACGCGGATATCCTCCGCGCTCTCATCCATCACATCCGCCAGCAAGGGAGCCTTGCGAGTCTCGATCAGCTCGGCCAAACGCTCGATCAGCTTGGATTTTTGCACCTGATAGGGAATTTCAGTGACGACAATCCGCCACTGTCCGCGTCCGATATCCTCAACATGCCATTTACAGCGCAGACGAAAGCCGCCACGCCCCGTCTCATAGGATTGCAGGATCGACGCCTCATCCTCCACGATCTCACCGCCCGTCGGGAAATCGGGGCCAGGCATGATCTTGATCAGTTCGGACGTCTCGGCACGCGGATTGTCGATCAGATAAACTGCCGCATCGATACATTCAGCCGCATTGTGAGGCGGGATGGACGTCGCCATCCCCACGGCAATCCCCGATGACCCGTTCGCCAGCAAATTGGGATAGCCCGCGGGCATGACGACCGGCTCTTCATCGCCACCATCATATGTGGGCCGAAAATCAACCGCATCCTCATCCAGCCCATCCAGCAACAGCTCGGCGGCCTTGGTCAGACGGCTTTCCGTATACCGCATGGCCGCTGCACTATCGCCGTCAATATTACCGAAATTGCCCTGCCCATCGACCAGCGGGAAACGAACGTTGAAGTCCTGCGCCAGGCGCACCATCGCGTCATAGATGGAGGCATCACCATGCGGGTGATACTTACCGATCACGTCCCCGACCACACGCGCAGATTTCTTGAACGCCGATTCCGGGTCCAGCTTCAACAGCCGCATTGCGTAGAGAATGCGCCGGTGTACCGGCTTCAGCCCGTCGCGCACATCCGGCAGCGCCCGGCTGGTAATCGTCGACAACGCATAGGCCAGATAGCGCTTGGACAGCGCTTCGGACATCGGCTCTTCAATGATGCCGTCATCCTTGTCGCCTGAGATTTGATCGTCGCTCATATGGGCTACTCGTCTTCATTCTGCGCGCTGACCAGTCTGGTTAGCCGGAGTCGTAGGGATGTTGCCAGCCCCGGCGGATATAAAGTTAATGACAGGGACGAGGTCAAACGCGAATTTCAGTCTTCCACAATATCTGGCCGCTCCCGATGTGGACCAAAAGACCCCGCATTACCCACAAGAGTTGCGATCAAGCTTTCGCCGGAGCGCTCGAAAGGAAGATCAAGCACCAGGATACCCCAGTATCCGATCAGGCTTCAGTCTTTCCAGCATCATCGACCTCGTTTCGGCCGCTTCCTACGATCTCAGGGGCGATATGTCCTTTGAGATGATTGCGCATTGGGCAATAAAAAGTTATGTTATAACATACCAATCTATATGTTTCCTATGTTTGTTTGAGAGACCCTGAAGGACATTCCATGACCACTGCGACAGGCAAGCCACCAATCGAGACCTTCTTTGATCGGAACATGGCGGAACATTATGACGCGCGAAATGCCAATCTCGCCATCATGATGCAATCTTTGCATTTTCAGGTGAACCTCATACTGGAAGATCTGCCGCGGAATGCACGCATCCTTTGTATTGGCGCAGGCACTGGCGCTGAAATCCTCACTTTGGCGGGTTTGCATCCTGAGTGGCACTTTACCGCCGCCGATCCATCTTCCCCCATGTTGGACAAATGTCGCAAACGCATCGCCGAAGCGGGCCTGTCTGATCGCTGCGATTTGGTAGATGGTTATGTGCAGGATGTCACAGCCGCACCGGAATTTGATGCAATCCTCAGCCTGATGGTGGCGCATTTCATTCCGCGTGAAGACCGCGCGCCATATTATTCAAACATCATTGAACGCCTCAAACCGGGCGGGATGCTTGTCAGCAGTGAGATCAGCTTTGACCCGGACGCACCCGATTTCCCGCTCCTCCTCAAGAACTGGACACAAATCCAGAAACTGATGGGTGGCTCGCCTGAATCCCTGGAAAAACTGCCCTATATGCTCCGCAATGTACTCAGCATTGAAACACCGGAAGTCACTGAAGGATTCATGAGATCTGCTGGTTTCGATCTGCCGATACGTTTCTTCCAGAATTTCTTTATCCGGGCATGGTATGCGGCGAAATAGGTTCCGGTATCCGCACGACTATGCCGCTTGGCCGGAATGACGTTTACTCAGCACCGACCCTTCTCATTCTCAACGACAAGCAGGCCCCAACTCGGACCAAGGCAACTAACCGCCAGCTGCCACCAACCGCCCAGCGCGCTCCAGTCGCTCCAGCATCATATACCGCGCCTCGGGCGCATCCTTGTTCATCTCGGCAAACAGGCGACGCTTGAGAAAATATCCCGTCAGCCTGAAACCATGCCCGACGGCATCCGGCGTGGCAGGTGCGGATGAATCGGTCAGGAAACCGGGCAACACCAAGAGCTTGTGCAGATAGTCCTCAGCTTCCGATCCTCTCACCGCCCGCCCTGTGCGCGGCGATACATGGGTGAGCCCATCATTGCCTCCGGTCACAGCACAGCGATCCAGATTAAGCCCATAGCCCGTCAGCGATAGCAGGCCCAGCTCCCAGCGGATGAAGATCGCCGGCCAGATGTCAGCATCACCAAAGGATGACAGCAACACTTCGGTCGCCTCATACAGCCCCGGCTTGGCCTCGCTCTCACTCAAAGCCTCGCGCAAGATATCGCAGACCGCCGCCAGCCCACTCAGCGCCAGCGGATCAGCCATCATCCGGCTGGCCCGCTCAATTTCGGGCTCAGCCACCGCAAAATGCCCCAGATTGTCCGCCGACCGCGCGCGCCATTCCAGCCGCAGCGTATTGCCCGGCTCCAGCGCCGCACGCTTCTTGCGTGATATCCCGCCATAGACCAGCCCGCGCACCCGCCCCCGCTCAGGGGTCAGTGCGTCAAGGATCACATCGGTCTCACCAAAACGGCGCACCCCGATAACGATTCCACTGTCGGTCCATTCTGCCATGGATAAAAGCGTTATCGCGCACGAGACCTGCTGAGAAGACATTCATTTCAATTCGCCTTGGGGAACCTCATTCAAACTGGCGAGTAGAAGGAGAATGGACACACCACTCACACTTTCGCGCACGGTTACGCCTACCGCATTGGGACTGACGGAAACGCGCACTGATGGACCAGGTATTACGCGCTGTCGGCGTGGCAAGGGGTGGAGCTTCCACCAACCCGACGGCCAGATCGTGTCAGAAGCGCATGCAAGGCGTTGTCGCAGGCTGGCCATTCCTCCGAATTGGAAGAATGTCTGGATCGCGCGTTCACCGAGCGCGCATATTCAGGCCTTTGGCGAAGACGATGCCGGGCGCAGACAATATATCTACCACCCTGACTGGATCGAAGGTCGTGACGCACACAAATTCGACTGTCTCGTCAATTTCAGCGAAAACCTGCCCCGTGTTCGCGCGCGCATCAAACGGATACTCCGCAGTTCAGAAGACACCGAACTGATTGCGCTCGCCGCTATCGTCAAGTTGCTTGATGAAGGTGCGCTTCGGATCGGATCACCTCGCTATGCGCAAAGTTCAGGCGCACTGGGTGCCACAACCCTGCGCGCTTCCAACATCACGCTTGGGGCAGAGGTCATTGAGATCGACTTCATAGGCAAAGGCGGCAAACCACGTCATGTCGAACTTCAGGATCAGGACCTGCATGATGCCCTCGAACAGGTCATGGACCTTGAAGGCCCTCATCTGTTCGATCTACCGAGCCGTACGATTACCCCCACTCTGGTCAATGATTTCCTGCATGACCTGTTTAATGACAGATATACTGCCAAGCATTTCAGGACCTGGGCAGGCAGTGTGGCAGCCGCGCGTGTCTATCGCCGCAGCACTGAAACTCCTCCTAGCCTCAAGGCTCTATGCGAAGCTGCATCAACACGGCTCGGAAACACACCAGCCATTGCAAAAGCCAGCTATATTCACCCCACCATTCTGGATTCGGCGCGGGAAAAAATCCTGTATGCCCCAGAAGACTTTATCAGTGGTCCCCCTCGATTGCGCGTCGATGAACGCGCATGCCACGGCATAATCACACGCGATAAGTGATTTCCTGACCACTCTTTGCGATCTGCCGAAATTCTGCCGGATTGAGACTGTCAGCTGACAATCGGACGCTCAACGCTTAATATCGCCCCATAGATAGTGGAGACGCACAGTGAAACTCATGACCGCGGCAATCTTTGCAATTGCCATAACCAGCCCCGCCTTCGCCGATGAACTGACGATCAAACCTGGAAACTGGCAAAGCCAGAACGTCATTACCATGACCATGCAGATGAATGGTCAGGACATGGCCATGCCCGCACAAACCCAGACACGCACTGAATGCGTCGCCCCTGAAGATGCTGTTTTTTCTCCTGAGAAACTGACCGAATCCGGCTGCACCACCAGCAATGTAAAATCATCCGCAACCTCGCTCAGCTTCGACATGGCCTGCAATCAGAACGGTATGGCGATGACCGGATCTATGGATTTCATCCTGTCAGCTGACAAGAAAAAGGGCTCCGGCACATTCCAGATGAACGGTTCGATTCCCGGTCAAGGTGCCATGAGCGTCAGCGGAGAATTAACGTCGAAATGGACCGGCGATTGCTGATCCCACAGTGAAGCCAGCTGATCAGATCCGGCCAGACAGGACCGCTAGAAAGATGCGCCATCTGCGGCCGATTGCCGATAGCTGTGAAGCCTTGAGATAGTTCGGCGCGAGCGTCACATGCGCGACCGCCGGGCTGAGACTTGCTGGAACATCCGCAAACACCTTGCGCGCCGCTTCCACGCGTTCAGCCGCATCTGGCGTTTTCATACGTGCCGCTTCATATGCCCGTCCACATGCCGACAATGCGGCTGCATGGGAAATGGCAACAGGGTCCAGCACCAGCCCCGCCATTGTCGCTAGCACACCACCGGCCTGCACCAGATCATCACCTGGAGCGCCACAAGCGACAGCATCGATCTGGGCATCGAATAAATCGAGGTAATCTGCCGCGAGCCCACTCAACTCTGGGGTATGTGAGATCAGGCCCGCCATTTCCAAAGTGAGATCATGACGTCTTGGAGTCTTGCCCGATGCAATCTCCTCGATTGCCTCACGCCACCATTGAAGCCGGATATGGCCTAACATGGGTTCTGACATGTGCAATGCGCGTACACATTCTATCTGAAAAGCATATAGCACCATCAGACGCGCGCGCCCTTCATGGCCCGCATATCGGCTCGACAGCCATCGGTCCTCATCGACGCGACGGATCATTGAATCGAGATTTTCGACAGGAAGTTCCAATTCAGGCTTGGCCTTGTCTTTCATACAACCAATATGTTCGCTATGCGTTGCTCACGCATGTGTTCACCACTCAAGAGAGGAAATTACAATGGCCTTCGAACTTCCGGCCCTACCATATGCACAAGACGCTCTGGCACCAGAGATGTCGGCTGAAACGTTCAGCTTTCACTATGGCAAGCACCACCAAGCCTATGTAACCAATCTGAACAAGATGATCGAAGGCACAGACTATGCCGGAAAATCGCTTGAGGACATCATCAAATCCTCCGATGGCGGTGTTTTCAACAACGCAGCCCAGGTCTGGAACCACACATTCTTCTGGCACTCGATGAAGCCAGGTGGCGGCGGCGCTCCAACCGGTGCAATTGCTGACGCAATCAACAAGGACTTCGGTTCCTACGACAAGTTCAAGGAAGAGTTTTCCACCGCAGGCGCAACCCAGTTTGGTTCCGGTTGGGCCTGGTTGGTTTCCAAGGGCGGCAAGCTTGAAGTGCGCAAGACACCGAACGCTGAAACCCCGATCACCGAAGCTGGCGTCACCCCGATCCTGACCATGGATGTCTGGGAGCACGCTTACTATCTGGACTACCAGAACGCACGTCCCAAATATATCGAGACCTTCCTCGGCAAGCTGGTCAACTGGGACTTTGCCAACGAGAACCTCGCCAAGGCATAAGCCTCCGGCAAGCCAACTCGGCAAAAGAGCCGCTGGACACATGTCCGGCGGCTTTTTTCATTCTGGTTGGCTGGATGATTTTGCGAAAGCACTGCCCGAAATAACAAGGGCGACCACCGTCAGGTCGCCGCCCTTGCAAAAAATGCGTGTCACAGTGTTGAGGTCAGACCGCCAGAACTAGACAACGGCACCCGTCTCCGGGTCGGACTTGGGAGGCTTGCCGCCATCCTCGGTCGTTGGCGCAGTCCTGCGGACATTGGTGTAGAGCAACAGGGCCGATGCCACGAAAATCGACGAATAGGTTCCCACGAACACACCCCAGATCATCGCGAACGAGAACCCGCGCAATGTCTCACCACCAAAGATGAAGATCGAGACAAGCGCCAGCATGGTCGTTCCGGATGTCAGCGTCGTGCGGGACAATGTGTTGTTCAGCGCCAGATCGATGACCTTGGTGAGCGGCATCTTCTTGTATTTTCGCAACTCCTCACGCACGCGGTCATAGACCACCACCGTGTCGTTCATCGAATACCCGACAATCGTCAGCAATGCCGCAATGGTCGACAGGTTGAACTCGAACTGCGTGAGCGCGAACATGCCAATTGTCAGCACAAGGTCATGCGCCAGTGCCGCAACCGCGCCTATGGAATAGGCTCCTTCAAAGCGAAACCAGATATAGAGCAGCATGAAGCCCAGCGCCACGACCAGCGCGACTATCCCATCCTGAAGCAGCTCTCCGGACACTTTCGGCCCGACGGCTTCGTTCCGGCGAACCTCGATATCACCAAACTCGGCCCTCAATGCGCTGAGGATCTTTTCAGTCGCCGCCTGGGTCGCACCCGCTTCACTGTCATCAGCAACTGCTGGTGTTTCAGTACGGATCATCGCCACGGTGGAATCCTGACCAATCCCCAGTACCGGGTCCTGGACCTCCACCACCTGCACATCACCCAGATCAAGCGGTGCCAGCGCGCTACGAATGGCCGGTATCTCGATCGGCTCCTGAGTTTCGATTTCGATGACGATACCGCCGGCAAAGTCGATCCCGAAATTCAGTCCGCGCATGGGCACTAGTGCAATCGATGCCAGGATCAGTGCACCTGACAACGCAAAGGCTGGCATGCGCAGCTTCATGAATTCGAACTTGAAGCCCTTGTGCTCCTTATCCGGCACAAGCGATTTCGGCTTGGCCCTTTTCAGCCAGGTCGACATCAGAAGACGCGTGAACACGAAGGCAGTGAATACAGATGTGACCACACCGATCCCCAGCGTCACCGCAAAGCCCTTGACCGGACCCGAGCCGAGATTGAACAACACGGCCGCCGCGATCAGCGTTGTGATGTTGGCGTCAAAGATCGAGGAACTGGCTTCCTTGTAACCAAACTCGGTCGCCGTCATCGGAGAGCGCCCGTTTCGCGCCTCCTCCCGGATCCGCTCAAACACCAGCACATTGGCATCCACCGCCATACCGATGGTCAGCACGATACCGGCAATCCCCGGCAGGGTCAGCGTCGCACCAAGCAGCGACAACGCCCCCATGATCAACATGATGTTGGCCGCCAGCGAGATCACCGCGAACACACCCCAGAGGCGGTAGACGAAGATCATGAAAATGGCCACCAATGCGAGGCCCAGCAATGACGCCTCAGCACCCGCCGTGATGGATTCCTGCCCCATCCCCGGCCCGACAACGCGTTGTTCCACCACATTCAGCGGTGCCGCAAGCTCACCAGAACGCAGCACAATGGCAATATTATTGGCCTCCTCCATGGTGAAGGAGCCGGTAATCCGGCCGGAACCGCTCAGGATCGGCGTGCGCACATTGGCCGCCGAGATTACCTTGCCGTCCAGCACAATCGCAAAGGACCGGCCGACATTGGCCGAAGTGAAATCACCAAACGCCTTCGGCCCACGGCCAGTCAGCGTGAAATTGATCTGCGGGCGGCCCTGCTCGTCAAACCCCTGCGAGGCGCTGCCGAAATCAGCCCCCGTCACGATCGGATCCTCATTGAGCACATATGTGCGGTTGGGATCATAGGCGTCGGCGCGCTTGACCTTGCTAAGGCGTGGCTTGTCGAGCTGGTACTGACTGGGATCGGCCTCGTCATCGACGAGATTGACCGTCATCACACCGGCCTTCTGGACAAGCTCGATCAGCGATTGCGGATCATCCAGCCCCGGAACCTCAAGCACGATGCGGTTGGATCCCTGGCGTGAGATTGACGGGTCTGTGGTACCAAACGCATCCACCCGGCGACGCACAGTCTCGATGGAATCCTGGATCGCCTCGACCTGCAAATTCTCCTTTTGCGCATCGGAAAAGGCGACAAGCACAGACTTGTTCTCAACCGTGACCTTGAGGCTTTGCGGTCCACCGACGCCACCCACCGGCGACGACAGATCCTTCAGGCGCTTGACCGCTTCATCAATCTGGCTCTCATCGACGACGTTGAATCGCACACCATCAACAGCAACCCGGCGCTGCGTGAACTTCACCACAGGCTTTTTCAGAAGGGCCTGCTGCACATCCCGCGACAAGACCGTTAGCTTGTTGTGCTCAAGTTCACCCGGCTCGATCTCCAGCAGCAGATAGGACCCGCCACGCAGGTCGAGCCCCAGATTGATCGTGCTGTCCGCCAGCCAGTTCGGCATGGCTCGCCTGACATTCTCCGGCACCAGATTCGGCGACGTATAAAGCGCACCAAACAACAGTGTGAGAAGGATAATCGCTGTCTTCCAGACTGGAAACCGCAGCATAGGAATGCCCGCCTTGGCTGTTGGAACTAAGTGTTAGCTGGCCTTGGAATCATTCGCAGCTGCCGGTTGTGGCTTGCCGCGTACATCCACGATCATGGCGCGCAACACGCGCAGCTTCATGCCTTCACCAACATCAATGACGGCCTCAAGATCTTCAAGCTTGGAAATCTTGCCGATAATTCCGCCCTGGGTCACAACCGTGTCGCCCTTCTTCAGCGCTTCGAGCATGGCGCGCTGCTCTTTCTGGCGCTTTTGCTGGGGACGAATGATCAGAAAATAGAAAACCAGCAGAATAGCCGCGAATGGCAGGAACTGCATGATCGGGTTTGGCGCAGCAGCGTCTGGTGCAGTCGCCTGCATGATGAGCGGGGCAAGGTACATGGGAGCCTCTTAAACGATTACCTGTCGCCCGGCTCCACCCTCTGGACCGCCGAACGCAATGAAGGCGCGGACTATATCCAGCCCTTGCCTCATTGCAATGTGTCGTTTGCAACTGGTGTTGCAAGGGGCAGGTGTCAGAAGATCAGGAAGTGCCATTTGCAGGCAATAATTGTGTCGGGTCCTGAGGCGTCTTCTTCTTGCGAATCTCAAAATGCAATTGAGGATCACCGACCGCGCCGGACTCTCCTACAGCAGCCACGGGCTGGCCCCGTTTCACATGATCGCCCATCTTTACTAGGATCTGGGAGGTGTGGGCATAGGCCGTCACCCAGTCATCCTTGTGGGCGATGAGCAGCAGATTGCCGAAATCGGCGAGGTCAGATCCCGCATAAACGACCTGCCCTTCAGCAGCTGCATAGATCGGAGCCCCCTCGTGAGCGGCAATGTTGAGCCCCTCATTTTTTACACCTGTTGGCTGTTCCCCAAACCCCTGAATGATCGGCCCATCCAATGGCCAGGCGAATCCCTTCGCACTGACAGGCCCGATTCTGGGTGTCAGCGCGCCCCTGACCGGCTGAGATGCCGCAGCGGGCTGCAATATGGGCTCAGGCGTGGACAAGGCGGCCGGACTGTAGACGGCCTGATCACTGAACACGCGCTTGGTTTCAAGTTCTTCACCATCTGATTTTGCTGAAACAGGATCTGTTTGCGTTGCGATACGAAACCGACCAAAATCACGCGCCAGCGTGGGAAGCTCTATCTGATCACCTCTATGAACCTCATAGGGCTTTGTCAGCTTGTTCATGACCGCCAGCGAACGATAATCGACATTGAACCGCTCGGAAATCGATTCCAGCGTTTCGCCAGCTTCCACGATGTGAATATTGGCTGGCGGCAACCAGACCGTCTGACCGACCTTGATCGTATAGGGCGGTGTAGAATTATTCGTCGCAATCAGCGCCTGCAGTGACACACGATAGCGCCGGGCGATGCCATACATGGTGTCGCCCTTTTCGACCAGCACAGGCTCGCCGCGTTCACTGGGCTGCATGCCGAGATTCGAGCTGACCATGAGAAACTGCTGATCTTCGACTGTGGGTCCAGCCTCAGCTGACGGGGTCATCCAGTCATTGTCAGAGGCAGACCCAGCCTGTGCACCGCCACTGCGAAACTCGATAGGTGCCGTGCCAGTATTGCTCGTGCATCCCTGAGTGACGAGGCCAGCGATAATACCCGCTGCACAGACTGCAAGGCGTCGTGCGCCCGCTGTTTCGCGTGTTACAGACATACACCCCATGGAGCCGAAATTGCTCCGCCTTCTATGGTTAAAGCTCTTTTGCCAATCCAGGTATGAGCGGCAAAACCTTAGAAGCTCCTAACGGGCGGGAAATTATCTCGTTGTTTTCGTTAAATGAATAGCGAGTGATCTGCTGACCGGCTTCATGTTCGACTGGCGACACCAGAACACCACCCGGTGCGAGCTGATCGAGCAATATCTGCGGAACCACGGTAACAGCTCCCGACAACAGGATTCGATCAAATGGTGCAGCCTCAGGCCATCCCAGCAATCCATCAGCCCTGCGCACTTCCACATTTCGCAAATCGGCTTTTTCGATCATGTCCCTGGCCGACACGGTCAGCGCCCTGAAACGGTCGATCGTGTAAACACGCCGCGCCAGTTTCGACAATATGGCAGCCGTATAGCCAGTCCCCGTTCCGATCTCCAGAACCGTGTCACCTTCTCTCACATCCAGAGCCTGTAGCATGCGACCGACTTCTGTAGGCTTGGACAATTCCTGACCGCACTCAATGGGAAGGGTGAGATCATCATAGGACATATCCGCATAACCCTCTGGAACGAAGGGTTCACGTGGCGTGGTTTCCACGACATTGAGCACACGAATATTGGTGACACCACGTTGTCTCAATGCCAACACCAGCCGTGCTGCGCGGTATGGGTCCTGTTCACTCACATGCTTGCCCCGAGCCTTGGCTCTCATGAGTTCAGTTTATCGTTCAGCCCCCCAGCCAATCCCACTGCCAGAGCGTCACGAAAAGCGTGATGAGTCAAATCGATATGCAGCGGCGTTATGGATATCTTGCCGTCATAAATGGCCCGCAGATCCGTTCCTTCTGCCGGGTTGGACAGCTTGCCGCCAAACCCGATCCAATAGTAATCATTGCCACGCAGATCGGTACGCTTGTCCGTATGGATAATCGATTCATCGCGAAACCCCTGACGGGTGATCTCGATACCTGCCACTTCATCTGGCAGACGGTCGGGAAAGTTCACATTCATGATCACATCCTTCGGCCAGGGATTGTCCAGCAACATCCGGATGATCGCAGCCCCGTGTTCGCGTGCGGTTTCCCAGGGCACGGGGGATCCTTTACGCATGCCCTTGGTCTGTGACAGGGCAATCCCCGGCACACCCAGATGCATTGCCTCCACGGCTCCGGCCACCGTACCAGATTGCGATGTGTCCTCGGCAATGTTCTGACCACGATTGACACCCGAGAGCACAAGGTCCGGTTTCTTGTCGTGCAGGATGTCATGCACGCCCAGCAAGACGCAGTCTGATGGCGTACCTGACACCGCAAAGCGCTTTGGCCCGGCCTCACGAACTCTCACTGGCGCTGACAATGTCACGGCCCTCGCTTGACCGGATTGTTCCAGCTCCGGTGCAACCACCCAGACATCGTCGGATAACTGGGCCGCTATGTCTTCAAGCACGGCAAGCCCGGTCGCGTGAATACCGTCATCATTGGTGAGCAGAATGCGCATGGAGATATCCTTTCGCGGTTCTCTATAGCGGTGTTTATCCCCGTGCCATCACGCGTCAACCTGTTTGGTTCATGCAGGATATCACTTTGGATCGCATAGAATCTACCTGCCCGGTTTCAAGCCCCCGAAATATTAAATGATGCGCCTTAAACCTCAGTAATTAATCATGTTTTCATGAAACTTTTCTCGCCGCCACGCATAGATAGCGCATCTGGTCCGGTGCTGATGCCCGGGTCGGGTTCCTAAGTTGATAAGGAGTTACAAGATGAAATACTTGATGACCTGCGCCGCTATCGGGGCTGTTGCAGCAACAGGCGCTGCGCACGCACAAGTCGAAGACACCGGCCCATACCTTCAGGGCGGTTACACATATATGGATCTTGAGCCCGAAGGCGTCGATGATGGCGTGGACACAAGCGCAATCACCGCGCGTGCGGGGTGGCAGATAACCCCCATGTTCGGTGTCGAAGCAGACCTTACCACAGGCATTGATGATGGCGATTTCGACTATAATGTCGATGAGGATGATTTTGAGATCGACGACAATAATGACGGCGACCTCAATGACATCATCGCCCAGTCCGGTGATATCGGCCTGAACTATCTGATGGGTGCCTATGGTACAGCCAAGGTGCCGGTGACTGACCGCTTCGACATCCACGGTCGCGCCGGATATGCCTATATCGACCTTGATGCCAGTGTCGAGCAGCTCGGCGGTGTGAACACCGTCAATGTTGAAGACAGCGCATCCGGTCCGGCCATTGGTGGTGGTGCAAGTTTCGACATCACCGAAAGCCTCGAACTTCGCGGGGATTACACCTATTATTCCTTCGAGGACACTGACGCCCACGCGGGTACAATCGCGCTAGGCTACAAGTTCTAGGAACAACTATCCCTCCCTGAACAAAAGACGCCCGCCAGGTCATTCCCGGCGGGCGTTTTTGTTTATGCGCTCGATTCCTTTTTGGAATTTAAGGAGTTCATACTCCTAAATCCGCTGCACATTCACCGATTGTGATTTAAGCTCGGCCCGCCCGAAGGTTGTCATGAAGGCGATATCCGTGGCGTCGCGTCCCACAGCGATCTTCACCATCGTATCAGGCGTTGCCATTCCGGTTGCATCAACCATCCGCCACGCACCTTCCAGCCAGACTTCGGCAACAGCATGAAAATCCTGAGGCTGCACGTCCGGTGCATAGACCGACACCATCCGTGCAGGTACACCACAGGCCCGGGCGAGCGTGATGAAAAGATGCGCAAAATCACGGCACACACCCTGGCGGGCATTCAGCGTATCGCTGGCAGTTGTCGTGGAATCCGACACGCCAGACATATAAGTCACATTGTCCTGAATCCACTTGCAGATCGCAAGGACCTGTTGACCTCCCTGCAACTGGCCGAACGTTTCAAAAGCAAAATCCTGCGCCCGGTCGCTATCGCAATAACGGCTGGCAAACAGATAGGGGATGACCAGCTGGGGCAATAACAGTCGCGATGTCGGTTGTAGCGATGAGATATCCTCCTGCCCGCGTGTCACATCCACAATGGCTTCATAGGAGATATCCAGCTCGCCATTGGCCTGAAACCATGTGCGCTGGCCCACTCCATCTTCACCCTTGACCGGATGAAGCGGCCCTGCCCCCGAAATCGTCAGCAAGTCCGTTTCCAGTTTCTGGTCACGCGTCATTCCCGCCTCGACCACCAATAAGGTGTCGACCGGCATTGGAAGGAAATAAGACATCTGGCTCTGGATCTGAATCCGCATGGTACATCCGAAAAATTGTGCTGGTGGCAGGGTACAAGGCTTCAGACGCTGACCTATTGCCTGAAACGCGGGTTATTGGCTTTGGATCGTTCAGTGATTGCGAAGAGCGTCGATCAATGCCTGTTTGGTCATCTTCGAACGCCCCTCAATTCCGATGTCCTTTGCGCGATCGTAAAGGTCATCCTTCGTCCATTCCTCATATGGTCTGGACTGTCCACCCTTTTTGGAAGGGTGCTGATCAGGGTTCGCACGCGCATTGGCAATACGCGCCGCTTTTTCCTTGCTGGCCCCTTTGTCACGCAGGGCTTCATATGTGTCGTCATCCTTGATGGATGGACCGTGGTTCCTTGCCATGTTCAACCTCCCGAGCTGATCTGACATTTGCCGGAACAACTCGGATCATCGTGACAGGTTCCCTGTATCTGCGGGAACTCATGACTGCGCATGCGGGTTAATCAGACAACCAAACAGCAAAGGTGCATCCCATGTCACAGGACACGCGTAACCAGATCATGGAATTGGAAGACACATTCTGGCGCAGGATGATTGCAGGTCATCACAGCGCCGCCGCGCAGATGTTGACGCAACGCTCCGTTCTGTCGGGCGACCGTGGCGCATTGGTGATCACCCATGACGACTACATCAATCTGGCAAAACTCACCCCGGAATCTGCCCAGCTGAAAGATTTCAGCCTCGAAGACGTGGATATCGTCATGCCGAATGATGATGTCGCCGTGATCAGCTATACCGCGCTCAGCGTGTTCAACACAAATGGCCAGACACACACACAAAGATCAGCCGTCACGACGACATGGGTTCGTTCCAGCGAGACCTGGCTGGCGGCAGCCCACACAGACACACCGCTCGCCGAGATCCCGGCCCCAGCCTGAGGCGCAAGTGACCTAGCCTCTGGCGTCCTTCACCTTGTCGATCAGGCGACGTGAGGTCTGGTCGCGCTTGTCGGGGATGGCCCCGCCAGACAGGCTGTCATCAATCTCGGCGGCCATCACCTTGCCCAGCTCCACGCCCCACTGGTCGAACGGGTTGACGCCCCACATGATCCCGCCAGCAAAGGTGCGGTGCTCATATAGCGCAATCAGCGCGCCGATGGATGCAGGCGAGCTATCCTCCAGGATGATCATCGTGGAGACCCGGCCGCCATCCATATGCATGTGCGGCGCACGTGCCTTGATCGTGTCTTCGTCAATGCCCTTTGCGCGCAGCTCGACTTCCGCCTGCGCTTCTGACCGGCCCACCATGAAGGCTTCGGCCTGTGCCAGCGCATTGGCAATCAGCTCCTGGCCATTGGCCGGATAGGCTTCCCCCGGTGCCTTGCCCGCATTCAGCGCCACCACGAATTCATGCGAAGAACGATCCGTGCCTTGATGCAGCAATTGGTGAAACGAGTGCTGGCCCAGCGTGCCCGCAGATCCCCATGTGATCGGTGCCGTCATTGCCGCCAGTTCACCGCGACCTGAAGCCGCCGATTTGCCGTTGGATTCCATTTCCAGCTGTTGCAGGAAGTCCGGCAATTTGCGCAGGCGGTGCGCATAGGCCAGCACCACGCGCGACGGCAGTTCTCGCAGCGTGTGCAGGTGATAATCCAGCATGGCCAGTTTCGCAGGCAGATTGTCTTCCAGCGGCGCATCACGGAAATGAACATCCATCTCTGCTGCNCCCGCCAGAAACGCCTCCCAGACATCCCCGCCCAGCGCGATCTGAAGCGACAGCCCCACCGATGACCACACCGAATAGCGCCCGCCAATCGCCGAATCCATCGGGAAGATGCGGTCCGCCGGTGCGCCCCATGCCTGCGCCAGATCCGGCGCAGAGGAGACAGCCGCCATATGCGCATTGAGCTTGTCTTCGCCCAGTTCAGCGATCAGCCAGTCACGCGCCAGCTGCGCATTGGCCTTGGTCTCAGGCGTCATGAAGCTCTTGGACACCACGATCACCAGCGTCGAAGACGCATCAAGGCCCTCTGTCGCCTCGATGAAGTCCGCCGGGTCGATATTGGCCACAAAACGAATGTCGGGCCTTGTATGGCCATGCGGACGCAGTGCATCCCAGATCAGGCGCGGCCCAAGATCCGATCCACCGATCCCGATATGCAGGATGGTCTTGACCTCAAAACCCAGCCCACCGGCGCGCACCTTGGTCGCAAATGCCGCCGCATCCTCGGCCTGTTTGGTAAACTCAGCCGCCTTGGCCAGGTGATCAGCATTTCCACGCAACGCCCAATGCAATGCCGGACGATTTTCAGACCCGTTGATGACCTCACCTGCAAACAATGTCTTGATCGCTTCAGGCAGCCCTTGCGCCTTCGCCTTTGCCATCAGTGCGGATACATCATCGCCATCCAGCGCCTGACGCGACAGGTCCGCCTCGACATGCGGCGCAGTCCACACAAATGCACCGGATCTGGCCGCAGCATCCGCGCGTGCCTTGATCGCCTCGAGTGAGTAGCGTTCGGAAACCTTGGTCATGTAGAGCGTCCCTTGCTTCAAATCTGATCACCGCCGCGATAAATTGAAGCGCTTGAGTTTTAGCGCCTTGTTGCGACTGGTAATATGACGGCCCTTTGCTACACAGGTTTGACAACAAGGTCACGTATCGGAGGATTGAAGTTGGGACTTTCCAGGAAACTTTCGCTCATCGCCGCCATTGTGAGTGCAACAGTGCTCATTTCTTGTGGCGAAAAGGACCCCGCGCCGTCACCTCCTGCCTCAACGTCATCACCATCTGCACCTTCTGCTACGCCCGCAGCCACGCCGACCGAAGCCGCCGTCAACCCGCTTGAAGGTCTTCCCGCCCCCTATGACGCGGCAGACTACGACCAGGGACGTCGGCAGTTTGCCAAATGCCGCTCATGCCATCTCATCGAGGAAGGTGCCGGAAACCGCGTCGGCCCCAATCTGCACGGTGTGTTCGACCGCAAGATCGGAACGCTGGAGAGCTTTCGTTATTCGGAAGCCGCAGAAACAGCCAACTTTCAATGGACACCTGACAAGCTCGACCACTGGCTGGCCAACCCCAAGGAATTCCTGCCCGGTAACAACATGACCTTTGCAGGTATCGCCAATGAACAACAGCGCCAGAATCTGATCGCTTATCTCATGGTCGAAACGGCCAAATAGGGTCGTCAGATACAGCCCTTAGAAACTCCGGCTCAGCGACAGAATCCAGCCTTCCTCTTCAAAGGCACCACCGATTTCACGGCGATAGGACACGCCGATGAACTGCTCGCCCATGCGGCGTGCAATTCCGGCTTCTACCTTCAGACTGCGCGGGCCATCACCCGATTGCCAATAGGCCTTGGCCTGTGTGCGCCAGTCGTCATTGAGATCCAGGCCTGCCGCCAGATCAGTTTTCCAGCGGCCGCACCCGCCCTGATTGCGAAATCCGGTTTCAGCGTTGAGCCAGACATTCCTGCCCCCCGTCGCGCCTGACCACCCCGCCATGACGCGACTTTCAACGCCAACACCCTCGCAGACAGGCCCTTCAAGGCTTTCTCCGAACAATGTGCCCAGCTGGCCTGACAGTACCAGACCTTCAACTTGAACAAACTCACGCCGAACTGCCACCAGCCCTGCCAGCCGGTCTTCTCCACCATCCTGATCGCGTTGCAGGGTTTCCGCCTTTGTGACAACCGTGAGTCGATCCGTCGCGCCAAATTCAAGATAGCTTTCCGACCGCCAGGCAGACCCGAACTCACTGCTTTCTCTTTGCATATCCAGAGAGGAATACCCGGCATCGCGCTCATGGGTCCACGCACCGGCATGAGCGATCGAAAGACCACTCAACTGCCGCACCCCCTCCATTGCCGCCACCACGACGCCCCAGCGCCAAACGATACTCAACATCCTTACCCCCGTCACCTCTGTGGATAACGCGATAAAAAATGCGGTAACTCAACCCCTTGTGCCATTTAACATGGCTATATGCTTGACGTGGACCGCGTCTTGCGTCCCGATGGCCCAAAACGCCAATCTCAGACGCGTTGAGAGGAATATCCAGTTTGAGCGCATATCGGTATCATTTCACTGCCAGCCCGAGACCCGATGCCCAGCGCGCCAAGCAGAACCTTGTCGGACGCTATGGTCAGACCGAGGTGGAAAACGCCGATGTCGTGATTGCGCTTGGTGGTGACGGCTGGATGCTCGAAACCCTGCGCGACCGGTTCAGCGACCGTCTGCCCGTCTATGGCATGCATCGCGGCACAATCGGATTCCTGATGAATGAATATAGTCCCGACGACCTGCCAAAGCGTGTCGATGAGGCCGAACGCGCCATCATCTACCCTCTGGAGATGACCGCCATTCGCACCGATGGCGAACAGGTCAAGCGGCTTGCCATCAACGAGATTTCTCTGATCCGCCAATCTGCGCAAACCGCAAAACTTCGCATTGTGGTGGATGGCAAGGAGAGGCTCGATCAACTCGCTTGTGATGGGGTGCTGCTGTCCACCCCTGCCGGTTCCACGGCTTATAACCTGTCGGCACACGGCCCGATCCTGCCGATTGGATCAAACCTTTTGGCGCTCACGCCCATCTCTCCCTTCCGTCCGCGACGCTGGCGAGGTGCCCTGCTGAAACATGATGCCGTAGTGCGCTTCGAGAATCTCGACAGCGAACGTCGCAAGGTCGCCGCCTCTGCCGATACGCAGGAAGTATCAGATGTAAAGACAGTCGAAATCAGGGAAAATCGGCAGATGCCATTGACCCTCTTGTTCGATGAAGGCCGCGCCCTGGATGAGCGTATCCTGCAGGAACAGTTTGCCTATTGATCTCATTTCTTGATCAATGCACCAGAAACCATGACTATCGATTTGCAGTCAGGAAAAGTGCTTGTTAATCTTTCAAGGCTAGGACAAGATTCGGGTGCGGATGATTTTATCCCACTTTCAACTGTCCTTGCACCGTGGGGTGAACGCAAATGGCCAAGCAAAAACCGATCGAAATTTTCACGCCGCCAAACGCGCTGAAAGCAAAGATCGGCGGCACCATGTCGCCACTGGACCGCAGTGCCATTGCCAAGGCGAATGCTGCTCTTGCAGAGCTCTCCAGCGAATTCCAGAAATGGATTGAAGACGAGTTGCAACGCCTGGACGAAGCTTACACGGTCTATGAGACCGGCGATGACAAGATCGAGGGAATCGTTGCCATTCACTCTGTCGCGCATGACCTGAAAGGTCTCGCCAAGACCTATGAATACCCGCTGGTCGGTCGTCTCGCTGCCTCCCTGTGCCGCATGACGAATGACGACATTGACCGCTCCATTTCCCCACCTGTCCTGATCAAGGCTCACATTGACGCCGTACGTGCGGCCATCAAGAGCAAGATCAAGACCGAGGATCACCCAATCGGCGGTGCTCTGCTGTCAGAACTTGAACAGCGCGTGCGGGAATTTGAAGAAAAGCACGGCTTCAACCAGGACTGACGTCCTTTTCTGTCAAGCAAGTCACTTTCACATCACGGCCAGACTGATCTGACCGTGATATTGGTGCCTGTTCGCAGCCCTCTATGGATTCAAACAGAATACTGAATCTGAATTTTCCCCAGGACTGCCATTGTTAACGCCTTGTTGCGGAACTTCTCTCATCTTCGAACAAATTGAAGACCGCTATTTCGCCTGTTCTTGAGTTCATTGTGCAAGAGTCTGCCTAAGTCACAAGATCATTCCGAAAACGGACCCAGACATGGCGCTTGCCTCTGCCCTCTCTAACATTGCCAATGACAATTCGCCCAAGGCCGGGCGCAATCCACGTGTGCGATTCTCGCAGATCGTGTCCCTGTCCGGTGGAGAAAATGAAGGCGCAGCTGCCCAGACCGATCTGGCATATGAAGAGCACGCCTTTTTCGGCTTTGCACGTGGCGAGGAATTTTCCTGTCCTGCCTCATGGCTCGGTCAGCTGATCGAGCGCGCGGGCCGCAAGGCCACCATGCGCGGCCTCAGAGGACGCCCCATCGCTGTGTGCGCCCCATCAGCAGCTCTCGCCCACCCGGATGCTCCCATGGCAGCAGAAGCCGGTGCCGCGCGCGCCAATCTCTGCCCACAGGAATTTCGCCTGGAGTTTGCCGATTGTGCGCTGGTCGATGAAGAATATTCAGCGCTGGACAATCTTTATGGCTTCTACCATCGCGGCTTTCGCATTGGCATTGACGCCCGCACATCGTGGGCCTCGCCCTTTGACACCGATGCCCGCATGCTGATCGAGGCCGTGCGCCTGGATGCCCGCATGGTGGATGAAGTCCGGTTCGATGAAGATCGTCTGGATGCAGCCCTCGGTGCAGGTGTCATGCTTTATGCTGAAAACATGCAATGGCGTGACGCAGAGAAAATGCTCTCCATGGGCATCACCCACGCACTGGACCCGCGCCCGGACTGCTGATCAGCAGCAGGGACCGACAAGCCACCTCCGGTTCTTCAGGTAATCATTTGCCTGAAAATTTCGCCCTGCGCTTTTCCATGAATGCCATGACACCTTCCTTGTGGTCCTGCGTTCGGCCTGCAATGCGCTGCATGTCGCGTTCATAGTTCAGCATATTGTCCCAGTCATCATCCATGGCATGCCAAGCCATCTTGCGGATCTGGCGCAGTGAGAATGCACCCGATGCAAGACGCTGCGCCATTTCCAGGCTGGCAGCTTCCAACTGGTCATCAGGCACCACACGATTGATCAGGCCCCACTCAAGCGCCTTCTCCGCATACAGTTTCTCGCCCAGCATCATCAGCTCCATGGCGCGCACACGACCGACCGTGCGCACGAGCAGATGGGTTGCCCCTGCATCAGGCACCAGCCCGATGCCGCTGAAGGCCTGGAGGAAATAGGCTGTTTCGCTGGCCACTACCATATCACCCATCAGCGCCAGTGCCGCCCCGGCCCCTGCAGCAGCACCGCGAATGGAAGTGATGAAAGGCACAGACAGGTCACGCAGACGCGCCACCAACACATTGATATGCATTTCCAGCGACAGACCAGCATCATAGTCGGGGCTGGTAATCGGAGCCCCCGTTTCGATGCCGCCTGACAGGTCAGCCCCGGAACAAAAGCCCTTGCCCGCCCCTGTCAGGATCATCGCCCGCGCCTTGTCCTCCACCTGATCCAGCGCATCCATCAGCTGTTCCATATTGGTGGACGACAATGCATTCAGCGTCTTTGGAGAATTGATGCGCACAATGGCCACATCGCCATTCCATTCTACGACGACTTCAGACGCGCTTGTCATGGCAGCTCCCCTTTATTGCGCGGATTTTGAAAAATCCAGCTTGTCATTCTGATCTGTATCCATGATCGCAACCCGCGACGCAACCAGATCCGATCATTCAGTGCCCGCGTACAGCTCACAGATCTGTGAAGCAATTGCGATATCGACTTGACCCATTGCCCAAATCGAACGACCTGAAACATCATGAGTGACAGGATAGAAATCTGGACAGATGGTGCCTGCTCGGGAAATCCGGGGCCCGGCGGCTGGGGTGCGCTTCTCAAGTGGAATGGGCACGAAAAGGAGCTGTGGGGCGGCGAAGCTGACTCCACCAATAACCGCATGGAGCTGACCGCCGCCATCGAGGCGCTGAACGCCCTCAAGAAACGCTCAAGCGTGATCCTGCATACCGACTCCACCTATGTGAAGGACGGGCTGACAAAATGGATGTTTGGCTGGAAAAAGAACGGCTGGAAGACCGCCGCCAAGAAACCGGTCAAGAACAAGGATCTCTGGCAGGCGCTGGATGAAGCCAATCAGCGCCATGATGTCGACTGGCGCTGGGTACGCGGCCATGACGGCGACGAAGGCAATGAACGCGCCGACGAACTCGCCCGCAGGGGCTCGGCAGAAGCCGCCGCAAAAACATGATAAAAAGTCGTCCCGGATGCCAAAGCGCCCCCGGGACCGATTTGTCTATGCAGGCCGCACACTCACCACCGACCCCTTGCCGCCGGTCACGATGACATTCTGGCCCATGGCCGGGTTGCCCCCATCTTCAGCTTCGGCCGACCATTCACTATCGCCGAATTTCACCCGTCCCGAGCCACCCACAAAGCCTTTCGTCACAACGGCAGGCTTGCCGATCATCTTGCCAACGCGGTCATTGAGATCCGGATGGCTGGAGGGCGGATTGCGAAGGCCGGAAAACACTGTGCGTCCCAACACCACAAATCCGATCGCAGCAATGGTGAACACCGCGGTCTGCGCTTCCCAGCCATTCATGCCAGCCGGAGCCAGCGCTGCGAACAGTGCAGCGACAAACGCTGCTGCACTGATCCACAAGAGGTCAAACGTGCCGACCAGCATCTCGACGGATACGAGCACCAGCCCGATCGCCACCCAGTGCCAGGGCGTCATCGTCATCAGGAAGTCAGTCATGTCGTTTCTCCCTCAACAAGATCACACGCGATCTCAGGACTTGCTCCAGGGACCGGTTGTGCCACGCGGCGTGTCATCCGACGCATTGCCCGGTTTGCCACCCGGCTTGGAGAAACCCGTCAGCGCACCGATACCCTCAATGGCACCAGCAATTCCCGCAAACTCGGCCGGCACGATGACCGTACGCTGTTGCGGTGAAGAAGCCAGCGCCTTGAACGCCGTGATATATTCCTGACCCAGGAAGTAGTTGATGGCATTCACATCACCTGCCGCGATGGCTTCAGACACCATCTTGGTCGCTTCTGCTTCAGCCTGCGCTTCACGCTCACGCGCTTCAGCGTCACGGAAAGCTGCCTCACGGCGACCTTCCGCCTCAAGGATCTGTGCCTGTTTCTCACCTTCTGCCCGCAAAATGGCAGACTGCTTGTCACCTTCGGCCTGAAGGATCTCGGCACGCTTCAGCCGCTCGGCCTTCATCTGGCGCGCCATGGCTTCGGTGATGTCAGCAGGCGGTGACAGGTCAGCGATCTCGATCCGCGTCACCTTCACACCCCACGGGTTCGTGGCCGCATCGATCACCGACAACAAACGGGCATTGATGTCATCACGATTGGACAGGACTTCATCCAGATCCATCGATCCGACAACGGTACGAATATTGGTCAGCGCCAGATTGGTGATGGCGCGGTTCAGGTCGTTGACCTCATAGGAGGCCAGAACCGGGTCGATCACCTGCGTGAACACGATGGCGTCACAGGAAACGCGGGCGTTATCCTTGGTGATCACCTCCTGCTGGGGCACATCCACCACGGTTTCCATCATGTTGATCTTGCGTCCGATCCTGTCGAACATCGGTGTGATGATCGCAAGACCGGGATTGAGCGTCTTGGTGTAGCGACCAAAACGCTCAACCGTGTAGCGATATCCCTGCGGGACAACCTTTACAGCACTCAGTACAACGATGACCGCAAACGCGATCAGAATAATTGGAATATATTCCATGATTATATGCCCTGTTCCCTCTAGAAATTATTGGTATTGACGCAACAATACTCTACCCGACCTTATATTGGCCGAACGTCCTTTTTATGACGTAAAGTCAAGGCGGAAATTTGTTCCAATTCGCACTAAATTACGAAGCTGTTAGATTTGCGGAAGCAAGTAGTCAGCCGCCGAGACCTTGAACTCGCCGCCCTCTTCCACGTTCAACTGCGTCACAACACCATCCTCGACCAGCATGGAATAGCGCTGCGAGCGTTCGCCCATGCCGAAACCGCGACCATCCATGATCAGGCCCAGCTCGCGGGTGAAGTCACCATTGCCATCGGCCAGCATCAGGATCTTGTCATCTACATCCTGGCTCTTGCCCCAGGCATCCATCACGAACACATCATTCACGGACAGGCAGGCAATCGTGTCCACACCCTTCGCCTTGAACTGGTCAGCCTTCTCCAGAAAGCCAGGAAGGTGGCGCGCAGAACAGGTCGGCGTGAATGCGCCCGGCAGGGCAAATACGGCGACTTTCTTGCCTGCGAACACATCTTCGGTCTTCATCGGTGCCGGTGCACCTGATGACATGGCCATGAATGTTGCGTCCGGCAGCTTCTCACCAATCTTGATCGTCATGGGGTCTCTCCTCCAGTTTCAGCGTCACTTGCGACATGCGATTCTTCGCTGAACCGATTAAGCGCATATTCAGCGTGAGACCCAACGCAATTTCGCGTGAAATTGAAATAGGTCGGATATTTCCCACATGACCGCTTGCCCTTATCGCGCTTTCGCGTGACGCTTCGCGCGTTCAATGACTGGCCAAGACCGTGACGCAAGGAGACCCGCATGAGCGAAAGTCTCGCCGGACAATTCCTGATTGCCACACCGGCAATCGGTGATTCACGTTTCAAGGGAAGCGTGATCCTGATCTGTGCGCATAATGATGAGCATGCCATGGGCGTTGTCGTGAATGACGTGATGGCCGAGCTGACATTGTTTGAGCTATTGGAACAGCTGGGCATTGACGAACCAAATGGCGAGGATGCGCCGGTGCTGTCAGGTGGCCCCGTCGCGCGGGATCGTGGATTTGTGCTGCATTCGGATGATTATGACTGCCCCGGCGTCACTGTTCCGGTCATGGATGGCATATGCCTGACCACCAGCCGCGACATCCTCGAAAAAATGAGCAGCAAGGACCGGCCCGAACGCGCCATCCTCGCTCTGGGCTATGCAGGCTGGACCGGCGGACAGCTGGAGCAGGAGATTGTCGCCAATGCCTGGCTGACTGCCCCTGCGGATCTTGGCATCGTCTTCGACCACGCCTTCGAAACCAAATGGGGCCGCGCCCTCGCCTCCATCGGCGTCTCCCCCGACCGCCTCCAATGGGACTCCGGCACGGCTTGAGGCATTCAAATCACCCTCGCTTCCCGTTTGGATAGCGGTGCTGCTCTCACTACATATAAAGGGCTCACCTGGCTTGTCGCAGAGGAGACCCGAATGAACATTCAACTCAACCACACCATCGTCTGGTCCTCTGACAAGACGAAATCCGCCAACTTCCTGGCCGAGATTCTAGGTCGTCCAGCTCCAGAGAGGTTTGGGCATTTTCTGGTGGTGGAACTCGACAATGGCATGTCCCTCGACTTTGCAGATCACGACGCGCCTATTCAACAGCAACATTATGCTTTCCTTATCAGCGAGGACGACTTCGATGTGATCTTCGCGCGCATTCGCGAGAAAGGCGTCCAATACTGGGCCGATCCTGGATGTCACCGCGAAGGCGAGATAAATCACAATGATGGCGGGCGCGGTGTTTATTTCGACAGCCCGGACAAGCATTTGCTTGAAATCATCACCCGCCCTTATGGCGGTGGTGAAGCCCACTGATCCTGATCAATGGGTTGCCATATCGCATGAGTGCCCATCACCCCGCGGAAATGACTTCGTCCGATGTCGTCACATGCGCATATTCCCCATCGAGTATGGCAAGCGTCAGCTCGAAGACCGTGTCAGCATCCCAGCGCGTTCCTTTCTCACTGACAACAGGCACTGCAGTCGTGGCGTCAGATGGCACGTATATCGTGTAACCAAGCGCCTTGCCGGCCCGAATGGTCGCATCCATGCTGTTATGAATGACCACCCCGGTCAGCACGAAATGGTCAGCATTCAGATCCTTCAATGCTGCATCCAGCTCCGTCCCGATAAAGGCACAATTTTGCTGTTTGGCGATGGTTGTCTCACCCGCAATCGGCGTAACTTCAGTCTTGAACCCATTCCAGGGACCATGCGTGTGATAGGTTGATGTGGGTGTCGCCTCATCATGCCGGATATGGATGACCGGCCGCTTGCGGTCGCGCCAGAACGTCAACAGCCTGACAATGGCATTGATATAGTCAGGATTGTTCTTCTCATTCCAGATCGGTTGATCAATGGCATGCTGCACATCCAGTATCACCAGCGGAACGCCCGAGAACGGACTTTCAGTCCTATCCATATCCCCCACTACCCCACAGCCGCCTCAAGCTGCGCAATCATCTCCGCCTCGCTCTTGGCGGTGCCGTAGAGCCAGCCCTGGATATAGTCGCATTCCGCTTCGCGCAGGGCCCGGGCCTGGTCTTCGGTCTCCACGCCTTCAGCGGTCACGGTCAGTTTCAGCTCATGCGCCAGATGCACCATGGCGCGGATCACCTTGAAGCCGCGTGGGCGCGAGATCATCGAGGTCAGCTTCGGGTCCAGTTTCACGCCATCCGCCGGGATATCGATCAACCAGACCAGTGATGAATGCCCTGCCCCAAAATCATCCAGCACCAGACCAGCTCCGGCCGCCCGCAGCGCCGCCAGTGCTCCCAGCGCACGATCCGCATCACGCAGGGCTGCCTGTTCGGTCAGCTCGATCCGCAACACGCCGCGCGGCAGGCTCAGCCACTCGATCGCATGCGCGGTTTCCTCCACCAGCTTTGCCCGCGCGATCTCCGCCGCCGACAGATTCACCTGCATGAACACATCGCCCAATATCTCGCGAAAGCGCGACAGCGCTGCTGCTGCCTGCATCAGCATGATGGGTCCGACCAGTGCCCAGTCCGGCGACAGGCCCGAGGTTTCCAGTTCATCCGGCCCGCACAGGCTGCCATCGGGCAATAGCCAGCGCGCCAGGGCCTCAAAGCCGACTATCTCGCGGGTCTGGGCATGATGGATCGGCTGGAATACCGGACGCAGATTGTCGATCGATGCCGGATCAAGCGCAGGTGTGTTGATATCGGTATAGATCAGCCCGTGCGCCGCACCAAAATCAATGAACGATCCGACGAACCTGGCCTGTCCACCATCCTGAAACAGGACAGTTTCATCAATCGCCTGACCGGACTCACCCTTCAACAGCAGGTTTTCAAGTGAGCTGCGCGACAGGCCGTCAAACTGCTTGAGAAAAGCATCCAGCGCCCAGTCACCATTCAGTGTTGAAATATGTGCGCCTTGCCCGCCATGTATGGACATGCGGGCTCCCGCCGTCGTGAACGACCATACGGCTGCGCGTGCTGCGACAATCGCTGATTGTGCGCGTCTTGCTGGCATTCAGGGTCGCTCCGAAAAATGAACTGTCACAGGATTGTAACGTGCTTCGGTAGGACTTGCGAAGATTAAGCCTTCGTCATGAACAATGTGTCACGAATCAACAAAAGCTGTCACGGCGCGCGCTGCCGGCCCCGGCCCGATACCTGCCGCTGCCGCCGGGCCATCCAGCGCCGCACGCGCAACAGCACGCACATCATCAATTGTCGTTCTGGCAGTCTGTTCCAGTGCCCAATCCACCGTCATCAGCTGATCATGCACCAATAATTCGAACACGCTGGAGGCCGACCGCTCAGCGATGGATTCCAAAGACATGGCGATCGCCGCGCGTGACACTGCTCCTGCCCGCGCCAATTCAGCTTCCGTCGGGCCATTCTCAGCCAGATCTGCCCAGACATCCTTGAGAACCGCCTGCACTTCCAGCGCATCGCCAGGCGCACAGCCGCAGAACACATCAATGCGTCCTGCATCCTCATAGGCGTCGATATAGGCATCAATCGCATAGGCCAGACCACGCTTTTCGCGGATCTCCTGATAAAGCCGCGATGACATGCCGCCGCCCATGATTTCCACTAATAGCCGCGCTGCAAACCGAGCCTGATCACGCTGCGATGGAGCCGGACGCGAAAACACCATCATGGATTGTTCAGCCTTGCGCTTTTCAAACGCAGACCGCGCCATCATGACGGGGGCCGTCCGCTCTACCGCCATCCCCGTGCGCATGCCTTCAAGACGCCGCGTGGCCGTGTCGATCACGGCATTGCGGTCAAACGCCCCGGCAATGGACACCACTGTGCGGTCTGCCAGATAATGGCGCTCGATGAACCCGGCCAGAGACTCCCGCGTCAGCGTCTTCAATATCGCTTCTTCACCCAGAATAGGTCGCCCCAGCGAATGATCCGGCCAGGCCGTCGCCTGCAACAGATCGAACACGCGATCATCCATCTCGTCCCGCGCTTCGCCGATCTCCTGATAGACCACCTGCTTTTCACGCTCGATCTCGCCTTCGGGCAGATCCGCGGACAGCGCCAGAGACAGCGCGCATTCCACCATGTCGACGGCATCTTCGCTCAGGCAACGGACGGTATAATTGGTGCGCTCATAGCCTGTGCTCGCATTGGCACTGGCCCCGCGATCCTCGACCCGCTCGGCGATCTGCTGAGCGTTCATGCCAGCCGCGCCCTTGAAGGTCATGTGTTCGAGAAAATGCGCCAGCCCGTTCTGATCGGCCGTTTCATCACGCGCACCTGCACCAATGCCCACCGTTATTGCTGTTGTGGCAAGATTGGGCACGGCATCCAGAACGATCCGTGCACCATTGGGCAGAATGATCAGCTCACGCTCATCAGGCGATGGGCCCGCGTTCAACTGGATACCCGCGATAGCGCCCGCAAGCGGTCTCGCACATGAGACAGTTCCATCGGCCCGGTCTCATAAACTTCATCACGCTCGACAAACCCATGTGCGCGGATCGGCAAGGGCGCATCCTGCTCGGTTGCCTGCTTGACGGTCTCGGGAAACTTGGCGGCATGAGCCGTCGACAGCACCACGCTGGCAATATCGCTGGGCGCATGACGCGCCGCATGCAGGCCAACCGCCGTGTGCGGACAGACAAGCCAGCCGGTCTCATCCAGCGTCTTGCGCATCTCGATGAATGTCTCCTTGTCCGAGACACTACTGGCCTTGAAACCCATACAGCCCAGCACACCCGCCGCACGCTCCGGCAGTGGCGCAACACCCTTTGCCGCCAGCTGGTCATAAGCCGCCTTCACCACAGCTCCATCGCGGCCTGTGGCCTCAAACAAGAGACGCTCGAAATTGGACGGGATCTGGATATCCATGGCCGGGCTGGCCGTGGGCGTTGTCGTGCCCTTCTGCATGTCGCCGCCATTGAGCAGCTGCTTCATCGCATCATTTGCATTGACCGCCACATGACATTCAAAGCCTGCCAGCAACCCGCATCGCGCCGCGACATAGCCCGCCAGCGCATCACCAAAATTGCCCGATGGCACCACGAAACGTAGCGGACGATCCGCCCCCAGCTGCGCCTGCGCAGTGGCAAAATAGACAGACTGAGCCGCGATCCGCGTCCAGTTGATCGAGTTCACGCCAGACAGGTTCAGCGAACGCCGCGTCTGCTCATCGGCAAACAGCGCCTTCACGATCGCCTGGCACTGATCAAAATCACCTTCCAGCGCGAGATTGTGGATATTGTCCGCACCCGTGGCTGACATGAACACGCGCTGCACAGGCGAGATCCGGTCATGCGGGTGCAGGATCACCACATCCACATGCTCCAGCCCGGCAAAGGCCGCAGCCGCTGCCCCGCCCGTGTCGCCCGATGTCGCGCAGATGATTGTCATCCGCTCGCCACGCTCGCCCAGCGCATGCTCGTAAAGCTGGGCAATGAAACGCATCGCCACATCCTTGAACGCCAGCGTGGGCCCATGATGCAGCTCCATCATCCACTGGTTCTGGCCGGTCTGCACCAGCGGTGCGACGGATTGATGGGAGAACGCCGCATAGGCCTTGCGCGACAATTCAGTCAGCGTCTCAAGGCTGAGACTGTCGCCTGCAAACGCCTTGATGATGCGCGCCGCCGTCACATGATAGGGCTCATCAGCCGATGGCCGCTCGATCTGCGGGAAGGCTTCGGGCGTGTATAGTCCGCCATCAGGGGCGAGCCCGGCGAGACTGGCAGTGACGAAATCGACGGGGTCCGCCCCGCCGCGCGTGGACACATAGCGCATGAATAAAATCCGGTTGTCTTCAGTCGTTCTTGCCGTCGCCGTCGCCAAATCGCAACCGCCCAGCATGGACATGGAATGCGACGTACATCACCAGCAGTGCGATGGCCAGCCCGAACCATGTCACGGAATATCCGATATGACGCGAAGGCGGCACGCGGCGCAAATGATCCGGCAGGCCATCATCAGCCACCAGCATCCACTGATCACTAAGTTTCGCGCTCTTGTCGAGAAACAGCGCATCCCTCAGGGCTGGCAGATCGCGCCAGTACCATTGGTCCTGATCAGGCATATTGGGCGAAGTAAACATGTGCTTGCCGCTGGTGAACGGTTCCACGCGCAGGCGTCCGATGGCCTCAACCTTGCCGCCCTGAAAGGCCGTGAACTGCGTCGGAGCAAGGATAGCGCCCTGGTCCTTCAAGCAGGACGGCGCGGCAACTGCACCCAGCGTGAACCAACCCGCATCACCACTTGTGGAAAAACCATAGATCTGCACAGACTGCGTGCTGACCACACCCTCAATATGCACCGGCAAACCGTCAGCGCTCGCGTCCGAGCCACAAAAAGCCGATTCCACATCCTGCACAGGCATATCCGACCGCGCATGAAAGGCATCAATGTCAGCAGCCTTCTGGGCTGCCCGCTCATATTGCCAGCTGCCCAGCCAGCACAGCAATCCAAGCGCTGCGATGGTAAATAGCGTCAATATCGGCAATGGGCGAAACTGCATGAGCGTCAGTTGCCCTTCGGGTCCTCAAAACGCGCTTCTTCGGCCTTGTGCTTCCATTGCAGGGCAAACAGCGTCGATTTGAATGGGCGCAGCAGCCACATGCAGAACACCATGATGATCGGAGGCCACAGGATGACATGCACCCAGGCTGGCGGAGACACGATCAGCTCGAAGAACATGGCCGTGGGTGCGATCACGATCAGCGCCGCGAACATCACGAAAAAGGCCGGACCATCGCCACTGTCGGCGATGGTGAAATCAGCCCCGCAAGCGGCGCACTGATCATTCATTTCCAGATAGCCGCGATAGAGCTGGCCCTCCCCGCATTCAGGGCACCGACATTTCCAGCCGGCAGCAATCGGGGAGACGCCACTCATAATCACTTACCTGTCTGGCCCGATGGGCCGTTAACCGCCGAGCGTGAAGCGCGGTGCGATGTAGACAAATGCGAACAGGAACAACCAGACCACGTCCACAAAGTGCCAGTACCAGGCCGCAAACTCGAAGCCGAGATGGTTCTTGACCGTCATGTTGCCGACCATCATGCGCATCAGGCAGACGAACAGGAAGATCGTTCCAATGACAACATGCGCGCCGTGGAAACCCGTCGCCATGAAGAAGGCAGATCCGTAAAGCGATCCATCATAGGTGAAGTGCGCGTGCTGATATTCCAGAACCTGGAATGCAGAGAACAGCGCGCCCAACAGAACAGTAAACAGAAGGCCCAGCTTGGTGCCCTTGTAGTCACCCTGCGCAATCGCGTGGTGTGCCCAGGTTACCGTCGTACCCGACAGGAGCAGGATCAGCGTGTTGATCAGCGGCAGGCCGAACGGGTCAAATGTCTCGACCCGGTGGAAACCACCACCATGGCCAGCTTCTTCACCACCCAGCGCGATGTCTGGCGGCGGCCATGAAGACCAGTCAGCCAGTTGCGGGTAAAGCGCGACATCCATGCCGGTTGCACGATGACCGTGGAAGATGACCATTTCGAAAAATGACCAGAACCAGGCCACGAAGAACATGACCTCGGACGCGATGAACAGGATCATCCCGTATTTCAGCGACATCTCCACAACAGGTGTGTGGTCGCCCGCACGGCTTTCCTTGATGCATTCACCCCACCAGCCAAACAGTGTCCAGACAATGATCAGGAAGCCCGGCACCAGCGTCAGCAGATTGCCCTGAGGAAGGCCGAACAGGCCTTTCATGTAAGCAACGCCGCCAAGCGCCATGATGAAAAGACCCAGCGAGGTCAGAACCGGCCACGGGCTGGGATTGACCAGGTGATAGTCATGTTTAACTGCGCCATGCGCCATGATGTTGCCCTCGATTTCTCATTCGTCTTGCGCAAAAGATCAGACGATCATTAGCGCTTGGTTTAATTCTGTCTCGTTGCAGGCTCAAGATGAGCCGTTTGATTTTCTGCGTCCTGCTCGACGCCATAATAGGTGTAGGACAGCGTGATGTCGGTCACATCGTCCAATGTGTCGTCCTTGTCCATCTCCGGGTCGATGAAGAAGATCACCGGCAGGCTGGCGGTTTCACCCGGTTCAAAGACACGCTCCTCGAAGCAGAAGCATTCAAGTTTCGTGAAGTAAGGTCCAGCCTTATGGGGAGCGACATTATAGCCCGCCTCCGCCGTAACCGGATGTTCGGTGGGGTTGGATACTTCGAAAAAGGCCATGCCGACTTCCCCCAGCCTGATATCCATCACCGGATCGACCGATTTGAATGTCAGCTTTGCACCCGCGCCAACATTCGTGTCCAGGCGCACGCGGACCGTCCGGTCCAGCACTGCTGAGGGCTTCTTGGTGGCGATCTGCGTGGTGCCGCCAAATCCGGTCACCTTGCAGAACGTGTTGTAGAGAACCGGAGAATAGAAGGCGAGCGTCAGCATGCCGGCCAGAATGCCGATGATCACGAACAAGGTTGTGCGTGCGTTCTGGGTCATTGCGCCGCTCCATCCGTTTCACCAGACGGGGCCTCATCGGATGCCTCTGCAGGCATTTCCTCGATGATCACGACCTCATCCTTGTGGCGCTGCGCTTCGAGCGCTTCTTCAAATCCGCGCGCCTTGGAGACTTCGCTGGCATTCTCACCCAGCTTGGCAACAGTGATTGCAAAGATCAAAACCACAAATCCAGCCAGCGCCAATGCAGTGATCAGGCTGCGGCGCTTGCGTGCTTTCAGCGCTTCCGCGCTCAGTTGCGACCCAACAGGCTGCGTCACGACATGCCCCCCGACAGGAGGTTGATGCCGGTAGCCCGATAAAGCCCCAGCCCGTGCTCGATTGCCAGCACGGCAAACAGCGCGAACAGATAGATGATCGATGCACCGAACAGGCGCTTGGCGTGCTTCATGTCCGCCTCGCCCTGCGCGCTCTCATCCCCGGCCTGCGAGGCAAACACACGCACAGCGCCATAAAGGAACCAGACTCCCAGCGCCGCTGAGACCACGCCATAACCCACACCGCCCAGCCCGGTCACGGCGGGCAAGACACCCAAAGGTGCCAACAGGATGGAATAGAGAAGGATCTGCAAGCGCGTCGCCTTTGCGCCAGCCGTCACTGGCAACATCGGAACACCAGCCTTGGCATATTCCTTCGACGTCCAGAGCGACAGCGCCCAGAAATGAGGTGGCGTCCAGAAAAAGATGATCGCAAACATCAACCAGGCATTGATCGACATCTCACCCGTCGCCGCCACCCAGCCGATCAGCGGCGGAAACGCACCGGCAGCACCGCCAATAACGATGTTCTGCGCCGTGGAGCGCTTGAGCCACTGGGTATAGACCATCGCATAAAAGAAGATCGAGAACGCCAGCAGACCAGCGGCCAGCGGATTGGCCGCAAGCGCCATCAGCGTGACGGAAATCGCGCTGACAACGAGACCAAGTCCCAGCGCTTCCTCACGTGGGATCAGGCCGGATGGTACAGGACGCGTGGCGGTGCGCTGCATGATCGCGTCGATATCATGGTCATACCACATGTTCAGCGCACCAGCGGCACCGGATGCAAGCGCAACCGACAATATCGCAGACCCTGCCATGACCAGATTCATGTCGACAGGTGCCGCCACAAGTCCGGCGAAGGCGGTGAACACCACAAGCATCATCACGCGCGGCTTCATCAACGAGACATAGTCCGCGAAGCTGGCGCAGCGGGCCTCGTGAGCGTCGCCTGAGGCGTCAATGGATGCGATGGCAGTGTCGTTCATGTGTTCAGGTCTGGCTGTTTTCGCCGTGCATGCCTTGCGTCAGCAATCGCACGAACGGGGTTGGTGTATCGCCCCTCAAGATCGGACTCACGCGGCACAGACCTGTCCGGTTGCGCCGCGTGAGATATTTTCGGCCCTAGTGGCCCGCCTCGTTCTTCACCACAGGCAGTTCGTTGAACTGGTGGAAAGGCGGCGGAGACGACAGGGTCCATTCCAGCGTGGTGGCGTATTCGCCCCATGGATTGGCTTCGGCCTTCTTGCGCGCGATCATGGAAAGGATCAGCCCGACAAAGAAGAACAACATTGCCACGATGGTGATCATGTAGCCTATCGAGGACACATAGTTCCACTGCGCAAAGCCATCAGCATAGTCCACATAGCGGCGTGGCATGCCCTGAAGCCCGAGGAAGTGTTGCGGGAAGAAGATCAAGTTCGTTCCAACGAACATGAACCAGAAGTGCAGATGTCCGAACAATGCATTGTACTTGATGCCGAACATCTTCTCGTACCAGTAGTACCAGCCCGCAAACAGCGTGAACACGGCACCCAGCGACAGCACATAGTGGAAGTGCGCCACAACGTAATAGGTGTCGTGCAGGACGTGGTCGATACCGGCATTCGCCAGCACCACGCCGGTCACACCACCCACGGTGAACAGGAACACAAACGCCATCGCCCAGAGCATTGGCAGCTTGAACTCGATCGAGCCGCCCCACATGGTCGCGATCCACGAGAAGATCTTCACACCTGTCGGCACCGCGATGACCATTGTGGCCGCCACGAAATAGGCTTTCAGATCAACGCCCATACCGACCGTGTACATGTGGTGTGCCCACACGAGGAAGCCGATGAAACCGATGGCTGCCATGGCGTAGGCCATTGCAAGGTAACCAAATACCGGCTTCTTGGAGAAGGTCGAGATGATGTGCGAGATGATGCCGAAACCCGGCAGGATCATGATGTACACTTCAGGGTGACCGAAGAACCAGAACAGGTGCTGGAACATGATCGGGTCACCACCACCGGCCGGGTCGAAGAATTTCGATCCGAAGTTACGGTCGGTCAGCAACATGGTCAGCGCACCGGCCAGAACCGGCAGAGCCAGCACAAGCAGGAAAGCCGTGATCAACAGTGCCCACGCAAACAGTGGCATCTTGTGAATGGTCATGCCTGGAGCGCGCATGTTCAGGATCGTCACGATGAAGTTGATCGCACCCAGGATCGAGGAAATACCCGCAATGTGAAGCGACAGGATCAACAGGTCCATGGACGGCCCATTGTGCCCGATCAGCGATGACAGCGGCGGATAAAGCACCCAGCCTCCGCCGAATCCATGCGCGGAACCGTGACCCGGTACAAACATGGACAGGACAGCCAGCGCGAAGGAGAACGGCATCAGCCAGAAGGAGATATTGTTCATGCGGGGCATCGCCATGTCCGGCGCACCGATCATGATCGGGACGAAATAGTTCCCGAATCCACCGATAAGCGCGGGCATCACCATGAAGAAGATCATGATCAGGCCGTGCATGGTCGTCACAACGTTATAGGTGTGACGGTCACCCCAGGAACCGGCTTCACCGGTAAAGTACTGAAGGCCGGGCTCCATGAGCTCGAAGCGCATCATGCCGGACAGGGTGAACCCGATAATGCCCGCGAACATCGCGAACACCAGGTACATCAGCCCGATGTCCTTGTGGTTGGTGGAACACAGCCAGCGTGCAGGGTTCCATATGCTCGGCCCGCCAGTGCCACCACCGTGATGGTCGTCAGCTACGGCTTCGTATTTGATTGTCGGTTCGGTCGACATGATTCTTGTGTCTCCTGTTACCGGTTACTGGACCGAAGCCAGCTGCTGCAGGGACGTGCGCGGCTGCGCCTGTTCCAGATATTCAAACGCCTCGGTTTCGTCTTCACGCAGCAGCGTCAGCCACTGGTCATAAACGTCCTGGGGCACGATACGAAGTTCGATCGGCATATAGGCGTGGTCCAGACCACAAAGTTCTGAACACTGACCGAAATAGATACCCTCCTGTTCGGCCTTGAACCAAAGCTGATTCAACCGACCGGGAACAGCATCCACCTTCACGCGGAAAGCCGGCATCGCCCAGGAGTGGATCACATCATAAGCTGCGATATTGAGGCGCACATATTTGCCCTGCGGCACAACCATTGGCTGGTAGACCGACAGCTGACGCACGGAACCGGGATTATTGGCCAGATCGTCTTCTGGGATCAGGCGGCTTTCAAACTCGACCGGCTCTTCGCTGTCCGTGTCATATATGTAGCGCCAGTACCACTGGTGGCCATAGGTCTTGATCGTGACCCAGTCATCAGCCGTCAACTCGCGGGATTCGCCACTGGCGACCTTCTCTGATGTCGGCTCGACATCCGATGCATAGAGCAGCGGGAAAGAGAACACTGCGATCGCGATAAGGATCATGACCGGCAAGGTCGTCCAGGCAACCTCCAGCACAGTGTTGTGACTGAAACGTGCTGGCGTTGCATTGCTACGTGAATTGTAGCGGAAGATGACCCAGACCAGCAGCGCCGTCACAAACAATGTGATCACCGTGATGATGACCAGCAGATATGTGTGGAAATCAGTGATCGTCTGAGCACGTTCCGAGGCCGCCGGCTGCATACCGAACTGGCCATCAATGGGGATATTGGCGTGAGCAAGCCCAGCACCAAACATGAGCGCGCCCAACAAAGTGGCGCCGATTTTCCGTCCTTGAAAACGCATGGGCGTGCGCGTCTCCTCGTTTTACAGGCTTCTTAGCCTCGTTCTGGCCGCACTTTGCGGATTGAACAGGTGATATACCTCGATTGGAGCAAAATCCCGCACCGATATCTGCGTGCAAATTGTCGCAGGCGGTTCAGCCTTCAGCCCCATGTTTGCCGGTTCGCTAGCACGAGCCGCGCATGTTTGAAAAGATGCAGTCACCAAAGACGCCCAGAATAAAACCATATCCACAGTCGTGATTGCCTCCACATGCCCCATTTAATACCTCAATCACCGTGAGTTGGGGTGTTGCGACTACCGTTCGCCGATCAAACGCCCTACATGATTACAAAGACCCGTCGCCGCACGTGATTCGACGACTCTGCATCTGCGAGGAGATCCCCATGACCGACATGTTTGACCGCCAGGCCGCCAGCCGCATTCTGGATGATGCCCTTTCCGGCGCGGATGATGGCGAAATCTATGTCGAGACCTCCCGCTCGGAGAGCTTTGTATTCGATGATGGCCGCCTGAAATCAGCCGCCTTCGACACCGGACAGGGCTTTGGCCTTCGCGTTGTTTCCGGCGAGACCACGGGATTTGCCCACTCTTCGGAAATGACCGAAGCCGCCGTCAAGCGCGCCGCCGATGCTGCATCCGCTGCCAAGCGCGGACGCCATGGCGTTCTGGCCGAAGGGCCCACACCGACCAATCGCCGGCTTTATACCGATGTCGACCCGACCGAATCGCCAGACTTCTCCGCCAAGACCAATCTGCTCGCCGAGATCGATGCATGGTGCCGCGCAAAGGATCCGCGTGTCGTGCAGGTCTCCTGCTCGCTGTCAGGGTCCAAGGAAGATGTGGAAATCATCCGCGCCGGTGGCTCGACAGTCGGCGAGAGCCGCCCGCTGGTCCGAATCAATGTTGGCATCGTCATGGAAAAGGATGGTCGCCGCGAAGCTGGTGGCGCAGGGGCCGGTGGTCGTGCGCCCTATGAAGAATGGCTGAGGCCCGAGCGCTGGAAAGCGCTAGCCGAGCGCGCCATGCGCAAGGCAGAGGTCAATCTTGAATCCATCCCCGCCCCTGCTGGTGAAATGCCCGTCGTGCTCGGCCCCGGCTGGACTGGCGTCCTGCTGCACGAAGCCGTCGGCCACGGCCTGGAAGGTGATTTCAACCGCAAGGGCAATTCGGTCTATTCCGGCCGCGTCGGCCAACAGGTCGCCGCCAAGGGCGTCACCGTCATTGATGACGGCACGATCGAGAACCGCCGCGGCTCGCTTTCCTTTGATGATGAAGGCACCCAGACCCAGCGCAATGTGCTGATCGAGGATGGCATCCTCAAAGGCTACATGCAGGACCGCATGAATGCCCGCCTGATGGGTGTGGAAGCGACCGGCAATGGCCGCCGCGAAAGCTATGCCTGCCAGCCCATGCCCCGCATGACCAACACCTTCATGGCAGGCGGCGATCATGATCCCGAAGAGATGATCAAATCGGTGAAGAATGGCGTTTACGCCGTGGACTTCGGCGGCGGTCAGGTCGACATCACCAATGGCCAGTTCGTCTTCCAGTGCACGGAAGCCTACATGATCGAGGACGGAAAGATCGGTGCGCCGGTCAAGAACGCCACCCTGATCGGCCACGGGCCAACCGTGCTGGAGAAGATCTCCATGATCGGCAATGACTTCGCCCTCGATGACGGCGTTGGCGTCTGCGGCAAGGGCGGCCAGTCCGTCCCCGTCGGCGTCGGCCAGCCCTCCATCAAGATCGACGCCATCACCGTCGGCGGCGCAGGCTGATCCAGCCTTACCCTGTCATCCCGGAATCAGCACAGCTGATATCCGGGACCGACCGATCCACAAAACGCAAACAGAGCCCCGGGAACCGTAGGTCCCGGCGCTTCGGCCGGGATGACACCTTCGTTCACCCTTACCCTTGAGATGGACGCCGTGCTGAAAGGCGTTCCGGCGCAGCACTCTCACCCGGAACAAGGTCAGGATAGAGGTCCGCCCAGTGTGGATTGTCTTCCTCGATCAGCGCCTTTTTCCAGTCCCGACGCCACCGCTTGATGCGCTTTTCCCGCAAGATGGTTTCAGAGATGTCGTCATGAACTTCAAACCAGACGAGCCGACACACGCCATAGCGGGATGTGAACCCCTTGATATATCCATTGCGATGCTCCCAAACCCTGCGTTCAAGATCATTCGTCACGCCAACATAAAGCGTTCCATTGCAGGCTGACGCCAGCATATATGTAAAATACCGCCCCACAAAAAAGAACATTACACGAACAAACAATCCCTGTCATCCCGGAATTTGCAACGCAAATATCCGGGACCCACCCATCCACTAAACTCACACAGCCCCCCGGAACAGTCGGTCCCGGCGCTGCGGCCGGGATGACATCACGCGGCCCCCAACCCGACAGGCCGCTTCACATGGCGCACCTTGTGCCCCGTGCCTGCTTCGATACGCCTTGCCGCCTCGACCAGCGGTTCGGACGCACACATCATGTGATGCGCATTGGCGTGGAGCATCTCGGCACCATCCAGCATGATGCCCACATGGCCCGGCCAGAACACCAGATCCCCCCGCTGGAGGCCTGAAAAGCCCGGCGTGATCTCAACCGGCGCGCCACACACATCCGCGCCCTCCTGCATGTCGGCATCTCGTGGCGGATTGAAGCCTGCCGCCCGCATCGCGCTTTGCACCAGGCCGGAACAATCCAGCCCCATCGAATCCTTGCCGCCCCACCAATAGGGCGCGCCGCAAAACATCTGCGCCACTGCCACGAAATCATCGGCAAACACATCCAGCCCCGTCAGATGCGACCGGTGCACATAGCCCCCCGTCGCCAGCCGTCCATAGTGATCCACCGTTTCGACGATCCCGACCAGCGCATTCATGCTGAGCATGCCCTGCACCTGCGATTTCAGATCCGGCGCACCAAACACCAGCGTGCGCAACACCTTCACCCGATGCGTCACTGCAAACAGCGCCTGCGTCAGCTCACCCAGCGCGACGTGGCCCACATAGCCATCCGCCGCACACTGGCCCCAGCCCCAGCCAGCCTCCGTGTCCATGTGGTAAAGCGTGATCTGTTCGCCCATCATGGCCTGCGTTTCCAGAGGCGCATCCGGCGCAGCTGCCCTGCGGATCGAAGCCACAGGCGCGCGCACCTGCCAGACCTGCCCCTCCACAAACCGCGCCGCCTCCACCTGCCCTTCAAGATGGGCAGCTGCGATATCGCCGCGTGCGGGTGTCAGGCGTTTGTCAAACGGGATCATGGGGCCATCCTGTCAGGTCAGGTTCAGGCGGCGTGACGTGTCGCTCCGGTCTGAACGCGTTGCGTGGCCTCAACGATATGATCACCCATCTCGGAAAGAAAGACCGAACCGCGCACCGTGCGCTGGATCAGCACATTGCGGCCATCCTCAGGGTCGCGCACCCGCTTGAGCAGCCCCAGTTCGCTCAAGGCATCCAGCGCCCGCGTCACCGCAGGCTTGCCCAGATCCAGATCCGCTGCCAGCCCGCGCACCGTATGCGGCGCAGGCTTCATGTATATGCTCATCAGCACCGCCAGCTGCCGCGCCGACAGATCCGGCCCCTCAGCCCGCACACTGCCCGCCACCACATCAAACCAAACCTGAAGCGCCTGCCTGCCGTCCATCAAAGACATCCATACCCACAAAAGAGGATCAGTCCCGATGATGAAGAGACGAGGTTTCCGGAAGGTTAGCAGAAGGTGTGCGGAGCGGGCATGAAATGCGAGCGCGATACACCGCGTTGCAAATTGCTGAAAGGCTGCGAGCATCCACGTCCTGAACACTCGCGCTGATGGTCGCCCCGATCAGGCAATTTCAATGTGATAAAAGCGTGCCGCCACATCTTTGAAGAGAGCGTTTCGTTCATCTTCCGAGGCAGGCATTGCGAGTCGCTTCATGGCGTTCCACAAGGTGGCATAAGAACAATTGACCATGTCGACCGGGAAATTGCTCTCGAACATGATCCGGTCAGCGCCAAACAGATCAATGCAGACATCGAACCACGGCTTCCATAAGGCCGCGAGTGTTTCAGAGCTGCGCAGTTCGCTATTCTCCTGAAACAGCGGAGCACCAAGGAAAGGCATGCCGAGTCCGCCAAATTTCAGTGACACATTGGGGCGTTCGGCCAGGGCGGTCATGCTGGTTCGCCAGTGGTCAAACACTTCCTGCTGGCGTCCTGCATAGGGCCCAACGCCCAGCGGAGAGCCAATATGGTCAAGCACAATTGGCGTATCGCCAAAGGCGCTGGCAAGGTCCGTTATATCGGGGATATTCGGGTGCAGACACCATGCGTCGAAGCTCAGGCCAAGGCGTGACAAATGCGCAAAGCCGCGTCGAAAGTCCGGGTTCAGGGCAAGGTCCTTGAAGTCCTTTGGCAGCGTTTTGCCATAGAAAATCGGAGCAGGATCATAAGCCGTGGACTGACGCAGGCCACGCACACGCCCCTGTCCTGTTTCGATCAACCCCTCCAGAACCGGTATGACATCATCGCCCAGTCGCAGATCGGCGCGCGCCACAATCGCCTGTGCAATGCGCGGCGTGTTCTGGCTGGCTTCAATAACAAACTCCACCTCCCCGAGCGTCTTCATTTCGTCGGGGCCCGTTGTTCTGTATTCGGAGCCACATTCAACGAAAACTGTCGCCAGAATGTTGTGACCTGAATCAAGATCCACAAGCAGGTCCGGGGTCAGATACGGCCCGGAGCGGGACGAGTGTTTCCACAGATGATGATGGGGGTCGATTATCGGCTGATCGGGTAAGAGTATCGCTTCGCTGGCATCTGGCTCGGCGTTTTGTGCACCCTGTGTCGATTCCGAACTGGAGCAACCCGAGACCGCCGCGGTCAAAACCGCTGCACCGCCAATCCGGCAGAAATTGCGACGAGTCTGGTTCATCTGTGAAAGCTGTGAACGCCGGATGTCAGAAATGTTCTCGCCCCTCATGAACTATCGGGTGAACGTCCTACCGCCCATCAAAGACATCCGCAACGGCAAAAAGAAGACCGCCCCATGACGAAGAGACGAGGTTTCCGGAAGGTTAGAAACCATGGTGCATTTCATTCCTCAATGCACCCTACCCTCAGAATAGCTGTCCTGCGGTCCATTGATAGCATCCACGGTGTCGAATTGATTCAATACGCAATGACGAAGGCGGCTGGATTATCAGAGATTTACTCAATGGGCTCAAGCCCAAAGCGATTCTCTCCCTTTGTGCTATCGCCACAAAGCAACACGATAAGGAACACCAGTGTTGCGATGTAAAGTATGTTGTTGAAGAAGATCGCGAAGAACAGCCTTAGGTCCGGCGTGCCGACTTGGCTGACTTGATCGAATAGCTTTGGCATTGCAACCAAAGCGAAAACGATGAAGGGAATTGGCATCAAGCCCCACGCGCCCGATTTCCCGCGATCATGTAATCGTCGAACGACTGCCGAAGCCAAAAAGAAAATGATCGCAACAAAGCCCACGCCGGTCAGCCACATCATTTGGCCGAAATCCGGCATCAGCTCGGGATGAAACTCATGAATGGTCATTGAGTAAGAGCCCGGTCCCCGCTCTATGGTAGCAAGGTCTGGGTTGTCCTCCACAAAGCGTTGCAACCGCTCCATGCTCGCAAACATTTCGGGAAGCGTTGCTGCCCCAAACCCTGCGATCGACAGAAGGGTCACAAAAACAACGTAAGGCCAGAACTCTGCCTGCCTCGTACGCCCGTTGAAATTGAACAAGTTAGTCAGACCATGACCAACTGCCTGAATTACCTTCATCACGCCCCCTCCAGTCTTCCCTAGCTATGATAGTGGAAAACGAGCGTGCGGACTGCAAGGCATTATAGTCCAGTTAGGGCCAAAAGCTGACTCTCTCCCCCCTCACCCATACCGCGCTTTCAACATCTCGAAGCATGCCCTTAATGTCATCGCGGCGCCGCCTTCGGGGCGGCCATAGGCGCTGTTGCGCCAGCCCCAGAGGTCGAAATGGGCCCAGCTGGTGCCCGGCGATACAAAGCGGTCGAGAAACAGCGCCGCCGTGATCGAGCCGGCAAACGGGCTGCTCGCGCCATTGACGACATCCGCGATCGAGCTTTTCAGCATGGCCTGATAGCGCTTCCATAAGGGCAGCCGCCAGATCGGGTCGCCCGTCTCTGCCGATGCCTCGTCCAGCTGCGTGGCGAGCGTGTCGTCATGGGTGTAATAAGGCACGACCTCCGCGCCCATCGCCACCCGCGCCGCACCGGTCAGCGTGGCAAAATCCAGCACCAGGTCCGGCGACAGCTCACACGCGCGCGCCAGCGCATCGGCAAGGATCAGCCGCCCTTCCGCATCGGTATTGTCGATCTCCACAGACAATCCCTTGCGGCTGGACAACACATCGCCCGGCCGGAACGCATCAGACCCCACGGCATTTTCCACCGTCGGGATATGCACGGACAATCGCACATTCAGCCCCGACGCCATCACCATCCGCGCCAGACCCAGCGCATGCGCGGCCCCGCCCATATCCTTCTTCATCAGGCGCATGTAATTGCCGGTCTTGATGTTCAGCCCGCCCGTATCAAACGCCACGCCCTTGCCGACAATCGCCAGTTTCGGCGCGTTCTCATCGCCCCAGCTGATCTCTGCATAGCGCGGCTGTTGCACCGCAGCCCGGCCCACCGCATGCACCATGGGATAGTTTTCCGACAGCAATGCATCGCCGATGATCACCCGGCACTCACCGCCAAATTCCTCCGCCAGATCCGCCGCAGACGCCGCAATCTCCACCGGCCCCATATCCCCGGCAGGCGTGTTGATCAGGTCGCGCACATAATCCGCACTCGCCGCGAACAGTTCGGCCGCCTCCCGCGTGGCATCATCGCTGACCACCAGGCGCGGCGGGCCCTTTTTCGCCTCGACATAGCGCGTGAACACATAGGCCCCATCCGCCCATCCCGCGCAGGCATGCGCCATTGGATAGCCATCGGGATTGGTAGCGATCTCATAATCGCCCTCCGGCAGCTTTGCCGATGCCGCCGCCAGCGCCAGGCTGTCCTCGCCATCGCCCAGGCCGAACACCACATCCACCAGCGCGCCCGATGCATCCGGCACCAGCGCCAGCTCGCCCGCCCCGGCCTTGAACCCCGTCGACGTCAGAAACCCCGCCAACGTGCCTGCCCCCTGCTCCTCCATCCAGCCGGACAGGCTGTCCGCTTCGATCAGGTGCAGGCGGATGGGCTTTTGGGATGTGGCGACGAAACAGGAAGGCATGGGTTCTCCGGGGTTGAGACCAGATGGTCGGGGTTCAAATGCACGGATCCGACAAAAACAGGAGTTTAACGAATCCTTGACACCAAGATGTGATTTTTACGGACAGTTTCCAAGCACAGGGTTGAGGGCCAAGTCATGGCATCCGGATCTTTCAGCAAATTCCTAATCGCGGCAAGCGTCGTCTCCATCGGTCTGTCGGCCTGCACCAAGCCTCCCACCGAGGAGGAATTGCTGATGGACAAGATCATGGCTGAAAACCAGCTCATGCCCGCCACGGAAGCGCAAAAGGCCGAGATCGCCAAGGCAGACATGCTCACCCAGGCCTCCTTCTGGGGCGCAGAGCATGAGCGCAACCCGACCGACAAGGACGCCGCCTATAATTACGCCCGCACGCTGCGCGCCATCGGCTCCTCCCAGCGCGCATCAGAGGTCGCCGCACAGGCGCTCTCCATGCATCCCAATGACCGCAATCTGTGCATCGTGCTGGCCAAGGCCGCGATGGATCAGGGCCGCGCGGATGTCGCCTCCACCGTATTGTTCCAGGCGCTGGCCGTGACCGACAAGTCAGACGCATCGCTCTTGTCGATCTATGGCGTGACGCTGGATCATCTCGGAGAGCATGATCAGGCGCGCCAGCAATATGACAAGGCGCTCGCCCTGTCGCCGGAAGACCCCAAGATCATCACCAACAAGGCGCTGTCCTACGCCATGCAGGGCGATGCCGAGCAATCGGAAACCCTGCTGCGCTATGCGGTGACCCTCACCGAAAAGCCAGACCCGCGCGTGCGCCAGAACCTCGCCATGGTGCTTGGCCTGCAAGGCAAGTTCGACGAGGCCCGTGAGCTGACCGCCGAAGACCTGCCGCCCACAATGGTCGCCGCCAATCTGGAATATTACCGCTCCCTCCTCACCCCCAAACGCGACTGGGGCGAACTACGCGGCGCAACAGCAGAGAGCAAATAGGGCTGGCAAGGGCAATATCTGTCCCTTACTAGCCGCCCCAGGGATTGATGATCCCGATCGGCAAGCCTGTAAAATCCTTCACATTGCGCGTGGCGAGATCCGCACCGATTGCGCCTGCAATGCCCGCGATCATCATGTCGGATGCGTGAGCGTGCTGTCCCTGGCTTTCACGCAAGGCGCGATATTGCCCGCAGACAAGCGCCGCGTCCTCGTCAAATGGAAAGATCGCCAGATCGCTTGTCGGATCAATGAACTGATCAAATCGCGCCCACAGATCCTGTTTGCGATTGCCGTCTTCCAGACGCTCCAGCCCATAGGCGATCTCTGCAACAGTGATGGCAGTCGTCGCCAGGGGAGTGTCCGTCAGGCGGCCAAGCCACTGCTCCACGGCAGGTGACGGCGCAGGACGCATCAGTTCAGACAGGATATTGGTATCAAGCAGGATCATGGCACAGCATCAGTCAAAGCTGGGCGGTGTGCGATCCGATGAGCGATCAGGACGTTCAAGCTCCACGCCTTTCTCCCCTGCAAACAGGGCGCGAGACCGTTCCCACAGGCTTGGGCCGGTGACGCCGCCAACAGCCTTGCGCAGGATCAGGCGCACTTCTTCTTCCATGGAGTGCCCATGCATCGCAGCACGCACGCGCAAACGCTCCTTGATTGCATCATCAATATTGCGAATGGTCAGTGTCGCCAAAACGAGCCTCCTTTCTCCAATCTCTGTCCAGAATATCATATTGCATGCATTGAAAGCAATGAAAGCATTACGACTCGCAAGACTGGCCGCGACCAAGCCTGCTGGCGGGCCTCAGATTCTTCTGTCGCCAGCAATAAAGGCCAGTTGCGATATGCGAATGTCCACTTCCGGCTAAAATCGACCCGTCGAAATCAGCCCCATGTCGCCGCTCGCCAGATGGTGCATTTCACTTTCGCTCAATGCACCCTACGCGGCGGAGCCACGTTGCTTGGAATTTTCAAAAATCCACCAAAATCACACACAGGTATTAAGCTAAGTACAATTGTCGCGGTTAGCTTTAAAATAATCAATGGAAATTTGAAACAGGCATATTGGCCTATTCTCAGTTACTCGTGAATAATTCCAACCCTCAAAAGTAGCAATCTCTTGGTGCTGCAAAACATTTTCAAATAACCCCCTTAATTCAGTCCGTAATAACGGCACTCCATCAACCGCATTCACCCTGATAATAACAATAGCACGCTGACGCTTTTCACCCATTTCAGTGTGATCAGAATTGATATGATAACCGAGACCCGCACCAAAAAATTTTGGAGAAACATCACGATCTGCTGCATGCCTCGCTAATCTCTGGCAGAGCTTAAAAGCTCGTTCATCAGTCTTTTCTTCAATTTCGGTTATCTTTGATCTTGGCAAATGGGGTATAGGTGATTTTTGTTCTTTGTCTACCCAATGTGAAGCAAGTCCAACACATAAAATTGCATCGCCATTCGACAGCTCGTCCGAATAAGCGGGACTCTCCAAAAACCGAGTCAAGGCACGATCATCATATCGCAGCGTGCCAAATTGCCATGAAGCATTATTCCACAACACAATCACATCCACATTGGCAGCCGAACCACGTGGTGTTTCAATACGCCCTCGATATAAAGAACTCTGATCATTAAGATCACTACTGGCAGGTAAAGACTGCGGCAAAAAATAGTTGTTAATTGTGTTTTGGATATTTCCATCCCCAAGCGCTATGGTCGCTCCTTTGTCGATATTATCGGCGCTCAGATTTTGCTGATTTAGTTTACTTTCCCCCTGCACTATTGCTGTGCGCCCGACATGCTCCCCAGCATTAGCGACACTTGTTCCAGAGTTCGATTCATTTACAATATTTGATTCAACCCTTGTAGATTTACTAGTGTTGGAGGCCTCTGGCACGTGATACGAAGAGTCAGATTGATCTCGGGTTTTGACCACGAAACCTGATATGGAGAAAACCAGACACAACAACCCCAGTAGGGCTGTACAGCCAAAGATCCACCATGGCGCGTCTCTTAAGACCATCCCCCATTCCCCCGGTGACCAATTGAAAAAATCTGGCATATACTTTCGTTAAACCTATTGCAAAACTGCAATGAGATGCTGCGGCCTCGATTATTGTTATACGTAAACTAAATTCGACAACAAGAACATTGAAAGAACATTTTGTGTGCTGAGTCCACCCCCACACAAAAACTTATCCCACACCGCGCCCTTGGCCTCATACTACCCGCCATGAAACCGCGTGTGACAGCTTCTGCGAACCAGCGCCGTGCGTTCTGGCGCAGCTTTCGCCTCAGCCTTGGATGGCTGTGGTGGCAGGCTTATGTGCTGTCGCATCTGGGGCTGCTGGACCGGCCCGGACGCGCCTCGCGCTGGCTGTCGGTGCGGATGTCGCAGCTTGAGCATGGATTGCGCTGCCTGTTGATCATTGGCTGCCAGGCCCTGCCGCGCACAGCGCCACCAGCCGCCTTAGCCCCATCCAGTGCCAGCCCGACACAGCCCGCGCCCCCAAACCCCGCAGACGCACAGCTGCCCGACCTCGACCTGCCCGCATGCGAGCTCGACATGCCCGGCAAGGCCCGCCAGCTGGGCCTGTCGCTCGCCGCCTTCAACTCACACGCAGATCTAGCAGACCCAGCCACGCCGCGCACACCCGGTCGCGCACCAGCCGCGCCAGTCCCCGCGCTGGCCCCAGCACCACGTCCCACCGCTGACGACACATCTTTTACGCTCGCCGCGCGTCTGGATGCGATGCTGGATATATTCGAGAACAGCGATCATCATATCGCCCGCATGGCGCGTCATCTGGCCCGACAGGGCATCACCCTGCGCCGCCGGGCGACATTGCGCCCTGATACGCTGATTGTCTGGAGTCCGGTTGATCAGATGCCGCGCCCGGCTGTCATCGGCGCGCCTGCACTGATCGACACATCCTGATCCGCATTTTTTTTGAAACCATCCAGCCATTTGACCGGCCAGCACTTCGCTGCGCCGGGCAAAAGTGCTGGTTACACGTTCCAGCGACGCTCCACAGGTGCATCCTTCCAGAAGCTCTCCTGCTGCTGCTTTTCCTTGGCCTTCTTCTTCTGGCCCGGAGATCCTTCTTTCTGGGTCAGCTTGATATAGGCAGGCCCCAGGATCACGAGGAACAAGACCGGCAGGAAGAACACGATCATCGGCACCGTCAGCTTGGCTGGCAGCGATGCCGCCTTCTTCTCGGCTTCGTTGATGCGCATCTCACGGTTTTCCTTGGCCATGACCCGCAGGGCCGAGCCAAGTGGCGTTCCGTATTTCTCCGCCTGGGTCAGCGCTGTCGCCACGGATTTCACGCCCGGCATGTCGGTTCGCTCACCAAGGTTCATATAGGCTTCGCGCCGTTCCTGAAGATAGGAAAGTTCCGCCGTCGTCAGCGCCAGCTCTTCAGCCAGCTCCGGCGAGGCAATCCCGATCTCTTCACCCACCCGCGCAAAGGCCAGCTCGATCGACATACCCGCCTCGACACAGATCAGCATCATGTCCAGACAGTCTGGAAAGGCGCGCTGGATCGATGCCTTGCGCTTGTTGGCGACGTTCTTGATGTAGATTGTCGGTGCATAAAAACCGATGGCCGCCGCCACGATCAGCGCACCCAGCTTCATCTGGATCGTCCAGTCGGGTTTGACCAGAAACCAGATATAGACGAACGCCAGCACCGCGAACAGGAATGGCAAGGAGAACCGGAAGAAGTAGAAGGTGTTGAGCGGCTTTGGCCCGCGCATGCCGGCCTGGGTCAGCTTCTTGACGATCTCGGGATCTTCCAGCGCCTTTTGCAGGTCGAGCTTTTCAACCACATTCTTCATGAAGCCCTTGTCCTGACGACGCAGGCCCGCCTGGGTGATCTGCTCGCGGCTCTTGCGGCGCAGCTCCTCACGGCGGTTGGATACATTCTTCAGACGCGTTTCCAGCTTGTTGCCCTGCATGGCCGGCGCAGCCAGGGTCAGCACGGTGGCAAAGCTGGCAATGGCCGCCAATATGGCTGCAAGAAAGCCCGGATCGGTAAACGCCTTGGCGAAATCTTCCATGTCCAGCCTCCCCTATACGTCNAAATTGATCATCTGGCGCATGATGAAGATACCCAGCGCCATCAGCGTCCCGCCGATCAGAAGGATCATGTGCCCGACAGAATGGGTGAACAGCTCGGTGATGTATTCCGGCGTGGTGACATAGACCAGCAGCATCACACAGATCGGCAGCGCGCCGATGATCATCGCAGACGCCTTCGCCTCCGAAGACAACGCCTTGACCTTTTCCTTCAGCATCTTGCGTGAGCGCAGAACGATGGAAAGGTTGCCCAGCGCCTCGGACAAATTACCACCCGCCTGCTGCTGGATCGAAATCACGATGTTGAAGAAGTTCACTTCCGGCAGCGGCATGCGGCGATACATACGCTCCAGGGATTCGGCAACCGTGCCGCCCATCTGGATGGAGTCGATCACGCGCTCGAACTCACCCGACAATGGCTGTGGCGACTCGCGCGCAATGATGCGCAGACACTCAATCAGCGGCAGACCGGATTTCACACCCCGCACGATGACATCAATGGCATCGGCAAACAGCAGCAGGAACTTCTTCTGACGTGCAGAAATGGCCATGCCCAGAAACCAGCGCGGCAGGCCAAGCCCGGTTGCAAAAGCTATCCCGGCAACAACCGGGTATTGAAGTCCCGCCACAAAGGCCGCAAGCCCGGAGCCAACACCAATGCCAGCCGACACAAGCCAGAACACCGTGGGTGAAAATGAAAAGCCCGCCTGCTTGATACGGTCGGGCAACGATTTGGAATGAACATCCTTGCGGCGCTTTTCCTCGCGGGCCCGCAGGGACTTCATGGAGTCCTGAATCTCTTTCTTGCGCTTGTCGCGAACATCAATGGCTGCAGAGCCGCGACGGTCTGAGCGGCTGGACACCTGCTTGAACCGCTTTTGCTGTTGTTGCGACGGACCGCTTGTCGTCAGCGCGAAGCCAACGCCGACAATGCTCACAAACGCCAGACCGGCGATAACATATGTGATCAGCGTCGGGCTCATCCTTCAGCCTCCAGGTCGTCAATGGCCTTGGCGAGGTCGCCTTCCAGATTGTAGTATTTGGCGCGTTCCCAGAAGCGCGGACGTCCGACACCGGTGCCGCGGTGACGCCCGATCAGCTTGCCATTCTCGTCTTCGCCATCGATCTCGTAGCGCAACACGTCCTGGGTCACGATGACATCGCCTTCCAGGCCCATCACCTCGGAGACCGAGACGATCTTCCGAGAGCCGTCCCGCAGACGCGAGGCCTGAACCACCACATCAATCGAGCCAACGATCATCTCGCGGATGGTCCGCTGTGGCAGCGAGAAGCCACCCATGGTAATCATCGATTCAACACGCGACAGGGCTTCACGCGGAGAGTTGGCGTGCAGCGTGCCCATCGAGCCATCGTGACCGGTGTTCATGGCCTGCAGAAGGTCGAACGCCTCCGGGCCCCTCACCTCACCCACGATGATCCGGTCAGGACGCATCCGCAGACAGTTCTTCACAAGGTCCGTCATCGTCACCTTGCCCGACCCTTCAAGGTTGGGCGGACGGGTTTCGAGCCGCACCACATGTGGCTGCTGGAGCTGAAGTTCCGCCGCATCCTCACAGGTGATGACGCGTTCGCCCGGCTGGATGAAGGCTGTCAGACAGTTGAGCAAAGTCGTCTTACCGGAACCCGTACCGCCAGAGATCAGCACGTTACAGCGCGCCGTTCCAATAACGCGCAGGATCTCTGCGCCTGCCGGGGAGATCGAGTTGAACTCCACCAGGTTCTTGATGGTCAGCTTGTCCTTCTTGAACTTACGAATGGTGAGTGTCGGCCCATCAATCGCGAGCGGTGGTGCGATCACGTTCACACGAGATCCATCCGCCAGACGCGCGTCACAGATCGGCGAGCTTTCATCCACACGGCGACCCACTTGCGACACGATCCGCTGACAGATATTCATCAGCTGGCCATTGTCACGAAAGCGGATATTGGTCCGCTCGATCTTGCCGTTGACCTCGATATAGGTCGTGTTGGCACCATTGATCATGATATCCGCAATGTCGTCGCGCGCCAGAAGCGGCTCCAGCGGACCATAGCCAAGAACATCGTTACAGATGTCCTCCAGCAGTGTTTCCTGCTCGGCGATGGACATCACCACATTCTTGATCGAGATGATCTCGATCACGATGTCGCGGATTTCCTCGCGGGCGCTCTCCTGGTCCAGCTGGGCGAGCTGGGACAGATCGATCGTGTCGATCAGCGCGTTGAAGACATCGGTCTTCGTCCGGTAGAATTCTTCGGAGCGCTCTTCAATCCGCGCTGAGGATTTCACCTTGGCCTTGGCAGGTGATGGAGGTTCAGGTGCCTTGGCCTTTGGTTTCGGCTTTGGAGGCAATGGCGCAGCTGCACGCGGCTTTGGTACAGGTGGTGCGACGGCCTCGGTCGCCGCCACTGCAGGCGCAGCAGGCTTTGTCGGCACCGATTGGGATGGTTCACCAGAAGAGGCTGTTCGTTTACCGAACATGTAGCGATCCTATCTCTTGAACAACTTGTTGATGATCGATCCCGAGCGTTCCTGCTGGATCTCGCGACCCGTCAGCAATCCCGCCAGGTAATCTATGCCTTGGGAACATTTCGATTCCGGCGCAACATCGGTAATCATCTGGCCATTATTGGCCGCAGTCCCGAATAGCTGGGGATCGAATGGCATGACCAGCTCCGGCTCCACGCCAATCGCGGACGCAAAGTCCTTGACGGGGATCTCCGGTCGTTTGGGCATGCCGACATTATTGACCACCAGACGCGGCGCGGCATCATTGGGTCGCGCAGCTTTCAGGAAGTCGATGAGGTTCTTGCCATTGCGAAGCGATGCCAGCTCTGGCTGAGCCACAACGACGATCTCATCGGCCGACACAACGGCCGATTTGAACCAGTCAGACCAGATATGCGGCAGGTCCATCACCATGAAGGGAACAGACTGGCGCACCAGTCCCATCACCTGTTCGAAGGTTTCGACATCAAGGTCATAGGTGCGGTCTAGCGTGGCAGGTGCGGTGAACAGGGACAGGTGGTCCGTGGCACGGGTCAGCAGGCGTTCCAGAACGGCTTCATCAAAACGGTCAGGCGACAGGATCGCATCCGCAATGGTCTGCTGGCTCTCTTCATTGAAGTCGAGCCCGGTCGTGCCGAAATTGAGGTCCAGATCGACCAGCGTCGTATTGGCTTGCAGCCGCGTTGCCATCGTCCATGCCAGATTGTGCGCGATGGTCGAGGCACCAACCCCACCCTTCACACCCGTCACGGCGATGGACTTGCCGACAAAGGGCTGCTCGGGGTCGACAAACAGTGCCGAGACCGAACGAATGACCTGAACCGGCTCCATGGGCGGAACAATGTAATCGGACACGCCGCGATGCATCAGCTCCCGATAGAGGCGGATGTCATTGGCCTGACCGATAACGATCACCTTGACGTTCTCATCGCAGCGCTCGGCCAACTGGTCGAGTTCAGCCAGAATACGTGCCGGCTTGCCGGTCGTTTCGATCACGATCAGATGTGGCGTGGACTTGTCGGCATAATAGTCAAAGGCCGCAACCGATCCACCCTGGTGAACTTCCATCGAGACATTCGCCATGCGACGGTCATTCTGGACGGTGGTCATCAGCTGAGTGACCGGCCCGGTCTGACAGAAAGCGTGAAGCGACACGCGCGGCACCATGCGGTCGCCGCCATCCTCACCAAAGCCGAAGGAATATTCCACTTCCTCGTCGTCATCGACGGTATCCATTGGCGGCAGCTCGGGCTCGGGAGCCTTGCTGACCGACGCCTGAGCCGTCACTTCATATACTTCGGTGAACGGTGCGTCTTCAATGGCATCCAGCGCTTCGAATTCACGCTCCAGAGCTTCATCCTGTTCGGACAGAAGAGACTCTGCACCACTGTCAAATGGCGGTTCGTCATCTGTCATCACATTCGGCAGGTCGTCAGCGTCAGTTTCGACTTCACTGTCAAAGGAATCGTTCAGAACATCTTCCAGTGAGAAATCTTCGTCAAAAGACAGCACATCTTCTTCTGCTTCGGCTTCCTCGACTGGCGCATCGGCATCTTCCATCAGGTCGGCCACGCTGAAGCGCGGCGTCTCGTCTGTCTGACCCTTGCGGCCCTGGAGGACCTCACGCAGAACAACGCCTGCATCAAAACCCAGATCAAACCCATCAGCGTCATCGGAATCAACGTCATCCGTCTCGCCGTCGCTATCGCTGGAGAAGTCGATGTCGTCAGAAATGTCTGCGACCAATTCCTGTTCCAATTCATCTTCATTCGGGAAGTCAGGCAGTGCAAATTCCGAGATATCAGCCTCTGGTTCATCCAGGGCTGGCTCTGCGGGAACTTCCACGTCTTCCGAGATGTCTGGCGCGTAGGTCGCCGCTGAATCGAGCACATCCTGCAAATTGAGGTCAGGCTCCGTGAAGGCTGCGACTCCCTCTTCGATCTTGAAGGAGTCCTCAGCCAGTGGGAGCGGCTCGACCGGATCCGGGCGGCTGGTCACAAAGACATCGCCCTCTTCATTATCCGACTCTTCATTCACGGCCTCGGTGATCGTTCCACCGCCAAGAACACTGCGCAGCTCGGCGACGAGTTCGGCGGAGAGCTCCACCCCACCATCATCATCCGAAGCGGGCTCTTCAGGTCGCGCCTCGATGTCCCGGATCTTGTAGAACGCGTCGTCAATGCCATCAGCCTGATCGTCAAGATCCGCTTCCATGACATCGCTACCGCCTGTTTTACCGATAGGCGTATCAAGGTCGAGGTCCAGACCCAGTTCCTGGATCAGGTTGTCATAAGCCTCGTCTTCGGGCGTCTTGTTGTCGCTGCTCATACTTATGCTCTCCGACCCGTCATGTTTCAGCCACCGCTCGAACCGTCGGCCGTCCTGGCCGAACTGGTGTCTGCACCAGCGCGGTACTTCTCGAGAAGCACGCCCTGGCGCTGAGCATCGGCAGGATCCAGCCGACGTTGCCCCAGCGCATCCGCCGGGTCTGCCAGCATCATTGCGATGTTCTCGTTAACAGCGCAGCCGAAACTCGGCAGCGAGGTATTCGTTGTGATGTTTGACCAGTCATGCTGGTTCACGGTCGAGCAGCCCGGCACATAGGCCTCATAGGCCTTGTAGGCGACAACGATCGGTGTCGTCGGGTCCTGACCACCGCTGTAATTACCCATTGCGATATCAGCAGACTTGACGCCGCCATTGCTGATCAGCTCCTGCACTTCTGCCAGCGCAGTGATGGCTGTCGGCACGTCATCAGGAGATGTCACGATCAGCTGGCCGTAGCCCTTGGTGTGATAATCGGCAATGAAGGCTTCCAGCCCTCTGCGCTCCTCTGATGTCAAGAAACCGGACCGGGCTCCCAGCTCATAATAGCGCGTCGTCTCACGTGCCTTGATCTCGCGGTGATCCTGATTGGCGACCGCAATTGTCTTTGCAGAATGACTGCATGCAGAAAGCGCTGCGGCGGCTGCGCCAACCAGTGCGATGGTTTTGATCGATGCCATGTTCGCGTCTCCTGTCAGTCTACAATGAAGCCAGCGCCATTCGGCCCGGCATTGCCTGCGGAATTACCCTCAACTCCGTAGACTTCGTTCAACTTCCCAAACAGCATGGCGCGGGCATCGCGAGGCGTGACATAGCCATCATCCGGTGCGCGCAGCTTGTTGGGGTCTGTCGGCTCAACCAGATAGGGCGTCACGATGACAACCAGTTCGGTCTCGTCGTTCTGAAACTCGCGTGAGCGAAACAACGCACCCAGGACCGGCATGTTGGCCACACCCGGAATGCCATCCATTGCCTGACGTGTTTCTTCCTTGATCAGACCGGCAACCACAAGCGATCCGCCCGATGGCAGCTCGACCGTTGTATCCACCCGGCGTGTCGTTACCGCAGGCACCACAATGGCGGGCGTCGTGTAGGCATTACCATTGCCATCGACAACCACCTGACCACCGGCCTGGAAACCACCCTCATTGGTCATTTCGGACACTTCTGTGGAGATCCGCATGGAGATGCGTCCGGCCGAAAGGACAACCGGCGTGAAGCCAAGGCCCACACCGAAAGGTTTGAAGGTCAGCGTGATATTGCCTTCATCATCCGTTCCGTTGGGAACCGGAAATTCACCACCTGCGAGGAATTTTGCATTTTCACCGGAAAGCGCCGTGAGGTTCGGTTCTGCGAGCGTACGCAGCAGGCCAACGCGCTCCAGCGCATCCAGCGTCACCCCTGCGGAGCTTTGCAGCTGGTTTCCGACATAGTTCTGATAGCCCGTTGAGGCAGACAGTCCACCAAGCGCACCACCCGAAAGGCCGAAAGTATTGGATGTGGCAATCGACGCAGCCTGATCCCAGGGCGGCGACGACACCAGCCCCATCAGTTCGCTGCCATTCTGGTCGAACAAGGGCAGTCCATTGGCATCAAATATCTGGCCGACGGCCTCGGAGGCGAACTCACCGACATTCAGATTTCCGGAGAGATTCACACCCAGCTGCTTCACGACCGAGCGCTGCATCTCGACGATGCGCACCTTGAGAAGCACCTGATCCTTGCCCTCGATGGAGACCATGTTCAGGACAGGATTTCCTGTATCAACAAACTGCTTGGACAGCTGGATGGCCGTGTCTGCATCGGCCAGGCTCTTGGCCTGCCCCGTGAGCACGATCGCGCCATTCACGAATTCTGCATGGATGTTGGAGTCCGGCACCAGTCGCTCGATCAGTCCCTGAAGCTCGGTCACACCCTGCGCAGCGACGATAACGTCCAGCGAGAGGATCTCATTTCCATCGCGATCGAGGAAGACAATGCCGCTCTCGCCCTTGCCCCGCCCCATGACCGCGATGCGACGCTTGGACCGCGCAAGCACATCGGCAATCTTCGGATTGGCGACCAGAATATCATCAACGTCCTGCTCGAATTCCAGGATTGCTGTCTTGTTGATATCGATTTCCAGCGTATCGGCAACCGGGCTTTCGCCAGGCCGTGTAACCTTGACGTGGAGCGTCTTTTCGACGTCCTTCGCCTCGGCGGATGTGCCAGCATAAGGCGTTTCAGCCAGTGCCGCACCACCTGCCAACAGGGCGGGTATCGCGGCCAGCGTGAAGAGCGTACTCTTGATGGAGGCCATGTTCGTCACTCTCCTCAAAACGTTCCTGAAGGCGCGCCTTCAGGATCAACCTGTGTCGGGGCCGCCGGATCAGTTGCGTTGGATGCTTGCTGCCTTGCGCGATCTTCTGCTGCGCCTGCGCCATTACCGACAGGAGCAACCGCCATGTTTGGCGAGCCGCCGGCAAAGACCCGGACGCCGCTTGCATCGCCCCAACCTGCCTTGGCAAAATTGCGCCAGCGTGGCGTCACACCGGTACGGCCTTCAACCTCACCCACCGAACGCAGGGTCAGCGCAAGATTGCCCTGATCATCTGCAGCGGTCAGGATCATGGCGTCGGCTGGTGTCAACTCGACCGTCGCGCGGCTACCGATAAGTGAGCCACCTTCTGCGCCAGCGATAGGCCGGTAATATCCGTCGATCGCCAGGACGCGCACATTTTCAAGAAGCGTATCGATCTGGTCGACCTTTTCGGTCCCGCCAGGTGTCTGCACCTCGACCTCATAGAGCATCAGCACGTCCACGCGGTCATTCGGAAAGATGAAGCCNCCCGCCGCAGCATCTGCGGAGATTTCCATGGAGACGGCGCGCATTCCCGGCGTCAGCACAGCGGACATGAAGCCCGCAGACCCAGGATGAACAACCTTGTTCGCGGTGAACGGCTCGCCTGCCATCATGTCAATGCGAACAACAGCCCCGATCAGGCCGTCAATTGCATCAGGATCAATGGTGTCGACGAAGAAGGCTGTCGTGTTGGAATCCTCAGGCCAGGGCTGCCAGACGAAATGCTCGGGTGTCAGATAGGTGCCGACACGCACATCTTCGGCTGTCACCAGAACACTTTGAGCAGGCTTGGCCTTCTCCCGCGTTGCAGCGCGCGCTTCCTGCTGAACTGACTGGATCGGCTGAACCGGGACTGGCTGATTTTGCAACCCACGCACCAGCATGGCTGCCGCAATCGCAGCACCCGCAGCGACAAGCAATATAACAAGACGCATGACCGGCATTAGACTCTCCCGTCAGCCTGATAAGGCGTAAAAACTTCCCGTGAATCTTTCACACGGGTTCTAAGGCATGGTTAATTTTTAAAATCCGAGCGCGCGAAACCCGTCAGCGAACACCGGAGAAGCAGAAGCCGCCCACAGGCCGCCAGCCGCAATCGCCACACCATAGGGTGCACCGACTTTCGGCGAGAGGAGCCGCGCAATCCAATCCGTTTTCGATTCAATCTTCATGCGGCGCAGAATGATCAGGACCAGCGCAAGCAGTCCTCCGAACATCGCAACACCATAAAGGAAATTCATTCCACCAGCAGCGCCGACCCAGATAGCCGTGGCCGCGACCAGCTTTCCATCGCCGCCTCCCCACACGCCGAGGAAGAACAGTCCCGCGCCGATAATCAGCGCGATCATGCCGATGCCAAGGTGGATACCAATTTGTTGAAGGCTCAATCCCGCCGCAAAGGCCGTTGGAATGAATGCCAGGGTCAGCGCAATGGAAATCCAATTGGGAATTTTCATTGTACGAACATCATGCGCAGCTGCGATCACGAGCAGCACAGGAAAGAAAAGACAAAGAATAGTTGCGAGCATGAAATGCACCCCCGTTTTTCATGAACCTGCACTGAGGACTTAAAGAAACGGTTACGGAATGCCGGGGCCATGGCTCGCTATGGTTCAATTTCTTTGCGAAACCTTGAAAAAGAAAACAGAATGCGCCGCAATATTAACACCTTCGCTTCAGGTGCCGGATACAGGGCGTTGCCCCCAATAAAAACGGCGCAGAATCAAAAGAGCCGCGGGGAATGACCCAGCGGCTCCATTGTAACGCCTCGAAGGACGTTATGTATTCGCTGACGCGATCGACGATTAGTCGAGCGTTGCAGCTGCAGACGTGTCGAAGTCTGAGGAAGCTGTTTCAGCGGTGTCGTTACCAGCAGAAATCTGGTTGGATACACCGTTGAAAGTTGCGTTGGCTTGCTCACCAACGGCGGTTACACCACCGATGATTGCGACAGCGATCAGAGCAGCGATCAGGCCGTACTCGATTGCAGTTGCACCGTCTTCGTCTTTAAGGAAACGCATAAAGTTTTTCATGTTCTCTTCTCCGCTACATGCATGGCGTTGCTATGTTTCCCACCCGGAAATCCATCACCCGTGGTAGGTGTTATCATGTATAGTGCAGAGTAATTTAAACCGCGTGAACTCAAGTAAAAACTTACTCACTATTTGGTTCAGATCTTGTTTACCACAAAATATGATGAACAGTTCATTTACCAAAACTACCAATTCTTGAACATAATACTCATAGGGGATCGCATCTGTGTGCCCTCCTATATATAGAGAGATAATCCCCTCCCCTTTGCAGGACTGAGTCCCACTCTCAAATAAGGTATATCCGGCAACAATCCCGATAGCTGCACCAATTTGAGCCTATGAGTTGCAACATCCTTAGCCTTTCGTTCAAACTTCTTTTCTAATCTGTTGGCTCACTCGGACCGATTGGGGAGTCTTCATATGGCCGAAAAGCTCAGCACACTGATTGCCGTCGCATTGTTTGCGACTGCATCTCTTGCCGCAAGTGCGCCGGCAGTCGCTGCAAAGGCTGACACCACGCCCGTGCAGGACAAGACAATCGAAGCCTTTATCGACCAGACGGAAGTCCTTCACCTGCCCCGTCCGGCGGGCAGCCTGATCATCGGCAACCCGAATGTTGCCAATGTCGCGGTGCATGATGACCGCACACTCCTGATTACCGGCAAACAGTTCGGGGCCACCAATCTGATCGTGCTGGACAATATCGGTCGCACAATTCACAGGGCCCAGATCCAGGTCGGTGAAAACCGCGCCGGGGATTCGCTGACAATTGCGCGCGGCGATTCAACCGAAACCCTGTCATGCACCACGCGGTGCCGTCCTGTACGTTCAGGTATCGAAGACAATTAGGACAAACCAATTGCCAGCGCATGCAATCATGTTTGCAGCGCTGGCGAATGCTTCCGCTTGGCGGAAAGTGATTTCAGTTCACGAGCCTTTTTCGAACATTGCAATATTAAGCGAAAATTTCACCAGTCGAGAAACGGTTCATCAGGAACAGTCTGATATCTCTGTACTGTAATGGGTTTTTGGCGCGGTGATGCGTACGGGATTGGCTACAATGAACAGGGTGAATTCGCGACATAGCCTTTGGAGGCGGCGCTATAACGCCTTTGCCAAAAGCAATGATGGTGCAACAGCGGTGGAATTCGCGCTGATCGCCCTCCCCTTCTTCATCATGATTTTCGGCCTGATCGAAATAGCGATCCTGTTTCTGTTCTCGACCACGTTGGATCACGGCATGGCTGAGGCTGCGCGCCGCATTCGCACAGGCGAACTTCAGACCCAAGGTGAAATCGATGCAAGCGATTTCAAGGAAATGGTCTGCGGAAACCTCTTTGGTCTCATGGATTGCGACGACAAGCTATCGGTTGATGTTCGCGTCTTCGCCAGTTTCCACGAAAGCGATGATGGCGCACCTGAACCGCAGGATGAAGATGACGAGTTCGACGACACAACGCTAACATTTGCGATGGGATCGGCCAATGACATCGTCATGGTCCGGGTATTCTATGAATACACCCTTTTCACGCCAGTGATGTCGGCCTCGCTGACCAACATGCCCGATGGACGCCATCTGATGACGTCATCCATGGTCTTTAGAAACGAGCCGTTCTGATGTCTGGATATCTGATTTCCCGCATGCGCAAACTTGCCGTGGACCGAGGCGGTGTCGCGGCAATGGAATTTGCCCTGCTCCTGCCCTTCATGGCAGCGCTTTACTTTGGTGCGATCGAAGTCTCGTTCCTGATTCAGGCCGACCGGCGCGTTACCAATTCCACCAGCGTCATGGCTGACCTTGCGGCCAGGCTGGAAGAAATGGACTATTGCCGGGTCGAAGAAGTCTTCGCCGCCACCCACCAGATCATGGACCCGGATGACACGGGGTCATTGTCCATGCGTCTCACCTCAGTGGTTGAAGACTCTGAAGGCGCATCAGTCGTCATGTGGTCTCAGGGCCGCAATATGGAAGCCTACCCCAAAAGCGAACCACTGGATCTGCCCGACGGCCTGATGACATCGGATGGTTCACTGATCCTGGCCGAGCTGGATTACCGGTTCAACAGCTCTATAGGCTATTTCATTGAAGACACACGCAATCTGACTGACCAGTTCTTCTTGCGCCCCCGCAATTCCGATGAAGTTGTCTGGATCGGCTCAGAGAGCCCACCCACGGGCGGTTGTGGATGGGAGGATGATGAAGCGATCTCGTGGACATCCGCCTCTTTCGGCTCTGGTACGCCACCTGACACGTCAAGCGACGACACTACCAGCAACACAGATTCCAACAGCAATGGTAGCGGTGGCAGTAATACTGGCGGCTCCGGTGGAAACGGCAGCGGAAGTGGTGGCGACACCGGCGGAAGCGACGGTAATGGAAACGGCAACGGGAACGGCAACGGAAACGGGAACGGGAACGGGAACGACAACGGGAACGGAAACAGCAACGGAAACGGCAACGGCAACGGCAACGGAAACGGGAACGGAAACGGAAACGGAAACAGCAACGGAAACGGAAACGGAAACGGGAACGGGAACAGCAACGGAAACGGAAACGGAAACGGGTCTGATACCTCTGGTGGGAATGGCGGCAGCGCCGGTGATGGTTCCAGTTCATCCCTGCCCGACTATTTTGAAGAACCAGATGGTGACTATTCGCCAGGCTGGACAACGGGCTCGAACACCAACACGCAAACCAACAAGAACATTCAGACGCGCGTGAAGAACGCCATCAAGAACGCACTCAAGAACACTTTGGAATATGATTTCCTGGACCGTTCCAAGCGTAACAAGATCAACCAGGCCGCAAATGATTTCGGTAAGGCCATCAAGTTTTTCGATCAGGGAAAATCGGAGGACAAATGGCAGGGCGAAATCGAAAAAGGGCTGGAACGCATGGAGGATGAGGACGCCTTCGCCGATATCATCGTTGTACTGCACGATGACGGAACGGTGACGTCCTATGTCACGCTCAAGGCGGAAGGCCCACCCACCTTCGTGATCTGGGACGAGCGGGACTGACACACACCGCCTAGCCGCTTCAGAACAATGACAGCCGCTCCTTCAGGGGGCGGCTGTCTATCGTTTTGACAGGCCGCATGCCCCACAGGCTGTTTGTGCCGAACAGGCTGATATCCGTTGCATTGAGTTCATCAGCTTCAATGGGACGGATCTCGACGGTCATGCCGCGCTCTTCCAGCGTTTTCAGTACACAGCCGCGCATGTAACCTGGCCGCGCGCCCTCTTCTTCCGGTGGTGTGACCCACACGCCCTGTGCGGTGAGGAGGAAGACATTCGCCATGGCCAGACATGCCACACGTCCATGCATGTTGAGCATCAGCGCCTCGTGCGCACCGGCAGCATTGGCCTGTCTGCGGGCCGCGAGATTGTCGCCATAGGAGGTCGATTTCAGACGACTGAGCGGCGAAGTTTCATTTCGCCGGATGGTGGATGTCGCCAAGGTGAGCGCAGGATAAGGGCGGCCATCATGCAGCGGTGTTGCCGACAACACGGTCACAGGATCTGCAGCGCCTCCATCAGCTCCTCTGCCGCCTGCACCGCGAGACATTGTGATGCGGATGGCATGCTCGCCCTCCAATCCGCACACCAGATCATTCAGTGCCTTGCGTAATGCAGACGTCTCGGGGCCAACTGCAATTGCCAGCGCCCTGCGCGACTCCTCCAGCAAGCGCAAATGCTCATCCACGCCTTCTATCATTTCGCCTACGGAACGCAGCGTCTCGAAACAACCATCCCCCAGAAGGAACGATCTGTCTCGGCTGTTAACCACTGATTCATGGCTTCGGTTTGCGCCGATGAAAACGACATCCCGCGGCTGACCATGAGCAGGACATGTGAGCGCATGCGACATGGCCAACGCCTTGTCCAGCGTCTCCTGATATTCATCTGCCGGAACAGAGTCCGCAACGATGCCCCCGCCTGAGCGATAGTGGCCGAGCCATTGCCCGTCCGGCGTTTGTTCTAGCGCCGTCGAGCGGATCAGGATGGATGAATCCATCCAACCATCCGGCGTCATCCAGACCAGCGATCCACAATAGGGACCACGCGCATCATCTTCCAGCTCGGCAATGATCTGCATGGCCCGGATCTTTGGTGCGCCAGTCACCGACCCACCGGGAAAGGCAGCCGCGATCAGGTCCAACGGCCCCTTGCCGGGCTGAAGGACTGCCTCAACTGTCGAGACCAGATGATGCACATTGGCGTAACTTTCCAATGCATGCAGCCTGGGCACTTTTACGGTGCCTGGAATGGAAACTCGGGACAGGTCGTTTCGCATCAGATCAACGATCATCAGGTTTTCGGCCCGGTCCTTTTCGGACGCCTCCAATTCTGCGGCCAGCGCTGCATCTTCCTGCGGCGTCTTCCCGCGCGGACGTGTGCCCTTGATGGGTTTGGTCGACACTTTCAAGCGTCCCTCTCCATCCGGCCTCACCTTCAGGAAGCGCTCAGGTGAGTTTGACGCCAGCGCCAATCCCGGCAATCGCAGGAAAGCCGAGAAGGGAGCCACGCTGGACTGTGCAAGCCGACGGGTCAGATCATAGGGATGCGCGCCATCTGCCAGTTCGAAATCGAACCGCTGGGAGATATTGGACTGAAAACAATCGCCGGCATGAACATATTTCACAGTGCGAGCGATGCGTGCTTCATAATCAGGACGTGCCGTTTGCGGCTTGGGAGGTGCCCTGCTCAAGGGCGCGCCAAACGTCGTGCCACCATCCCGTGCCATCACCTCAAGCAAAGAGACAGTGGCGGCCGCAGGATAGCACCAGTTCCAATTCCAGTATTCAGCCCGCCCTTTGACGTGATCAAAGACGATGAATTCCTGATAAAAGCCCAGAGCGAGATCCGGCCATGCCCCACGTTCCGGCCCCATCTCCAATCTGGGCAACAGGGTTTTTCCAAACTCATAGGACAACATGCCTGCCCAGCCGCCGCAAAAGGGCGGCGCGTCGCCCACGCGCTCAAATGCGACATCGCGTGAGACATTGCCCATGTGATCAAGTGCGTCCTGCGCATTGGCCGGGGTGGTGAACAATGTTTCGACGGGGTTGGCGCAGATATAGCTCCAACGCTTTTGCGCACCATGCATCAACAACGCGAAAGGCTGATCCTTGAGCGACGAGAATGCAGCGACAGGGTCGCGCCAGACGAGCGGTATGCGGGTAAGGGTCACGGTGTTGACGATAACTGCTTGTCACATCGGCAAAATCCGACATCAGACCGACTGATAGTGCAATGCCCCCATCAGTCCAAGCCGTTTCAGGCAGTCCGTGGATGCAATCGCACCATCATCTTGCGAAAGCCCCGCACAAACGGATTTGGCAGACGCTCTGGTTCTGCAAGCATCTCGACGTGATCATAGCGCTTGAGAATTTCTTCCCAGAGGATCTGAAGCTGCAATTCCGCCAGCCGCTTACCGATGCAATGATGAATGCCAATGCCGAAGGACAGATGATTTTTGGCATCCGGGCGCTCGATACGAAATGCTTCCGGATCTTCGAACACGGCATCGTCATGATTGCCAGAGACATACCACATGATGACCTTGTCGCCCTTGCGGATCGTCTTGCCGCCCAGTTCGACATCCTCCAGCGCGGTGCGCCGCATATAACCCAGCGGTGTATGCCAGCGGATAACCTCCGTCACCATGGATGGCAGAAGTTCCGGCTTTGCTTTCAGTTTGGCAAATTCATCCGGGAACTTGTTCATCGCATAGACGGAACCGGACATGGTCGAGCGTGTCGTGTCATTGCCGCCAACAATCAACAGCAACAGATTTCCCAGAAACTCCATGGACGGCATGTTCCGGGTTGCCTCGCCATGTGCCAGCAAAGAAATCAGATCATTGCCCGGCGTTTCCGATTGCGACCGCTCGGTCCAGACACCCATGAAATATTGCAGGCATTCCAGAAGCTCGGTTTTCCACTGCTCGAAACCGCCCGGGCAGATTTCAGGGTCGAACCGGCCCATGGTGACATCGGACCAGCGCGTGAGCTTGCGGCGTTCCTCGAAAGGGAAATCGAACAATGTGGCCAGCATCATTGTGGTCAGCTCGATCGAGACCTTGTCGACCCAGTCGAACGGTTCATCCACGGGTAAGCCGTCGAGTACGAACTCTGTGCGCTCCCGAATGATATTGGCGTAATTTCGAAGATTCTCTGCTGCGACAATGGGCTGGATCGTCTTGCGAGGCGCTGTATGTTGCGGAGGATCCATCGCGATGAACATGGGCATCATGAACTCGTCATCCATGTCCAGCATGGTGATGCCCCCCAGTTCAGCCTTTGAGGAGAATTGCTGGTGGTTCATGTCAACGGCCTTGATGTCCTCATGGCGCGTGATTGACCAGTATGGCCCGAAAAACGAGTTGGGCGTGTAGTGAACCGGATCGTTCTTCCTCAGCCAGGCGAAGCGATCCCAGATGGCATTGCGCCGCCAAATTTCAACATCGCTTATATCATAGCTGGACCAGTCAAGCTGCTCGGCAGGAGGGATGGTGCCACCATGCGGCACATGGCCGATGGAGCGCATGAAGTCTGCTGTCGCCACAGAATGTTGCGGAAATTCCAGGTCACGCTCCGTGACATCTGATTCAATATCCGCGTTGAAATCTGTATCCGCCACAAATGCACCCCTAGGTTGTATGAATTGTTTATGTCACAGCCAGAACCTATGGCAAGCGCTATCGCGTGAAAACCGGCAATTTGTAGATTTGATCTAACGCCCGTTTCTGCCCATATCCTCGAGTTTGTCGATCCAGTTTCTACGCCCCTTGTCTCCCATACCTTCCACCATTCCGATCAGGGTATGACGCACCGGATCGAAACCAGAAATGCCAAATACACTCCTCTCCAGTCCGCGCAGGCTGAAAGCACCGAAAATCAATCGATATGCCATGGACGGCATACCCATTGTCATGACGATCCGGATCGACTTTCCACCCATCATCTTGTGAGGCCATCCAGTTTCGCCACCTTCCTCCAGAAAGAAGCCTCCACATCCCAGCCTTTCGATGAACGCGCGCGTATAGGCAGGCAATCCGCCAAACCACATGGGAAAGAAGAAGACCACATGCTGGGCCTCGGCTATTTTTTTCTGACTCTCCCTGATGACCGCATCGACAGGTTCCTGCTGAAATTCGGCGGGATCCTGTAGCGGGGTGATTTTCAACTTGCCGACATCTATGCGGCTGATTTCATACCCCCGGTCTTTCGCTCCGCGTTCATAGGCGTCCGCCAAAGCCGTGACGTAATGGTCGCCATCATGCGGGTGACCATTGATGATACAGATATTGCGGTGTCCTTCACTCATATCGTTCTCTCCTCGCCAAACCAGATAGAAGATATGACCACAAAATTTATAAGGTTAAGTGCGACCAATTGGACAATCGCGACAATTGACGATCTCAGCGCGGTCGCAGAGCGTTGACCAGCATGTCAGGATCAATATTTCCACCAGACAGCACCACGCCTACCGTCTTGCCTGCGACATCGATCTTGCCAGACAAGACAGCCGCAAGCGCCGCCGCACCTCCCGGTTCGACTACCTGTTTCAACTCATGAAAAGCAAAAGCCACGGCTTGCAGCGCCTCATCATCGGATATGACCAGGCCCGCCGAGGCACGCCGTCGCATGATCTCGAAACCGATCTTCCCCGGACCATTGGCCAGCAATGCGTCGCAGATCGACCCGCTGCTGGTCGCATTGAACTGGCGCTCTTCTGCCAGCAATGATCGCGCATAATCATCAAACCCTGCAGGCTCGACCGTGTGAAGCTCACATTCTGGTGCCATCGCCTCCAGCGCCAATGCAACGCCGCTGGCCATGCCGCCGCCAGCGGCGCTGACCAGCACGAGATCGGGCATCAGCCCCATGGCCTGCGCCTGCTCTACCATCTCGGCACCCAGCGTGCCCTGCCCTGCAATGATGCCTGCATCATCATAAGGGTGCACGAAGGTCGCGCCGGTCTCGGCTGCAATCGCATTTGCGATGGCTTCACGGTCTTCGCTTGCGCGGTCATAGCGCACGATCTTCGCACCTGAGCGCTCGGTTCGTTCGAGCTTCAATCTGGGCGAGTCCGCTGGCATCACGATCGTGGCGGACATCCCCAGCAGCCGCGCGGCTTCAGCGACGCCCTGAGCGTGATTGCCCGATGAACAGGCGACGACACCGCGCGCCCGATCGGCTTCAGGGATCATGCACAATCGATTATAGGCACCGCGAAACTTGAATGCGCCGACATGCTGCATGTTCTCGGCCTTGCAGAGGATACGCCCTCCGGTTCGACGGTCCAGTTCGGCATTATTGATCAAAGGTGTGACGACGGCGTGTCCGGCGATACGCGCTCGGGCGGCTGTGACATCGTTGAAATCTGGTACCTGGATCATGCTGCACCGCCCTCCTGCAAAGCCTGCGACTCGGTATAGCCTTGTTTCCTACCGCAGACGAGGGAGGCCTGATCCATGTTGACGCGCGATGATGCAGAGAATTTCTCACGACGCTGGGCACAAGCCTGGAACGACCGCGATCTGGACATGATCCTCACCTTCTATTCGGAGGACGTGGTGTTTCATTCTCCGCGCATCATGGATGTACTGGACAGCGATACGCCCTATCTGACCGGCAAGAGCGCGCTGAACAATTACTGGAGCCTGGCGCTGGATGACGCCCGTGAGATCTTCTTCGAGATCGACGATATCTTCATCTCGTCCGATGGGCTAACGCTGACCTATGCCAATCATCGCTCGCAGCAGGTGGCGGAAACCTTCATCTTTGATGAGGACGGCAAGATCCGCGAAGCCGTGGTGGCCTATAAATAGGATCAGCCCCTCCACTCTGATCGAATGAAGGGGCTGATATTCTTGCCTTATCTGATCAGGATCAGAATGCGGCTGTCAGCGTCACCGAGAATGTCCGCGGATTGAGCGGGCGAACAAAGCCCGTCGTTCCCGTGGTGGTGAAGGTGAATGGCAGCGTTTCTTCATCGAGAATGTTGTCGACGTTCAAGCGCAGGGAGACATTTTCCGGCGCACCGAAACTGTTCTCGCCACCAATGTCGATGTAGCCGGAGAACACTGTGTAGGCTTCAAGTGTCTCGGTGTTACCGAAGTTCGTGAAGCGCTCATCGGTGTATTTTCCGGAGAGGTTCGCGACGATCCAGCTTGTCGGCTCATAGGTGACACCACCGATGACAATCCATTCCGGGCTGTCTGCCAGACGGTTGCCGGATGCGTTCAGTGTTGGATTGTTTCCGAAACTGTCATCGAGCTCAGCCACATTCCAGGTCACGTTCGAGTTGAAATACAGCTTGTCATCGAAGATTTCAGGCTGGTAGACGCCTGAGAATTCAAGTCCATAAGCTGTTGTCGCACCGGCATTGACGTAGAAGCTTTCAGGCTGTCCCGTTGCCGGGTTTAGCACGGAGTCAGCAACCAGCCGGTTGTCGAACTTGGTGTAGAATGCCGCAACCGATCCGTTGAATTGCGGACGGTTGGTGCGGTAGCCGATCTCGAAATTGTCAGCGGTTTCACCTTCTGGCGCAGGCAGCGGGCCAGAGGTTGCAATCGAGAAAATGTCATCCGCACCGCGTGGCAATGCGAAATTGCGTGAATAGGATGAGAACACCTGATCCGTGTCGTTGAGGCTGTAAACCGCACCGATCATTGGCAGGAATGTCTCTTCATAATCAGCGCCGACAGTTTGCGGGCCATAGGCTTCATAGTCGGCATAATCGCGATAGCCTGACAGTTCATAGTCAATCAGCAGGCTCTTGACGCCGACATCCACCTTCAGCTTGTCATCCAGAAGGCCAATCGTGTCCTTGAGGTAGAACTGCATGGTTTCACGCGTGGAGGTGTAGTCACGGCGGAAGTAAACCGTCTCGTCCCAGATGACATCACCGTCAGCTGTTCCACCTGTCTTGTTCAGGCGCGCCTGTGTGCGGTTATAGGTCTCGTCTTCATACCAGCCACCAAAGGCGATGGTGTGGTTTGCGATCTGCCATTCAAATCCGGCCAGGGCACCCGTCCGGTCACCACCCACACCTGAGAGGCCATATTGCACACCACGCGGGTGAGTCACATCGAGCCCAAGTGCAACCTGGCGATTATAGATGTTGAGTGAGTTTCCATAGCCGTCTGGTGACACACCAAAACCGTCCTTGTCTTCACGATAGGCCGTGGCGTGGAAGTCCAGACCTTCGGTGAAGGAAGTTTCGAATGACAATGAATAGAGTGTGTCGTCTCGGATATTGATCCGGTCCTGATAATAGCTGGTACAGCTACCGCCTGTGAAAACCGGTGTGAAATCAGCACCATCGATCACCCCGTCAGCGTTGAAATCGACGTCAACCGGCTGGATACAATCATTCGGCACATAGCCGAGATAACCATAATCATTGCCGAGCGCAGCAAATCCCGCGATCGAGCTGGACGGGCTGTCATAGTCAAAGAAATCATTGTGGACGTAAGTCGCAGAGATCTTGCTATCCGTTCCAAATACGAACTGAGCCTTACCTTCAATGTGCTCACGGTCAATGGAACCGGCACCACGCCACAGATCACTGTCTGTCTTGGAGCGGCTGACATAGGCAGAGAAGCCACCGATCTCGCCGGTTTCCAGTTTCAGGAAGGACCGGTTGAGATTGTCATCACCCAGCGTGTAGGCGAACATGCCACCAGCTTCCTCGGAGGGGTCAACAGTGTTGTAGGAAACAATAGGCCCAAGCGAGGCATAGCTTGGTTTGGTTACGTCACCCGCTCCCGGGGATGCCACGACCGAACCAAGGTTTTCATTGTCAACATAGCGGAAGATCGGGCTACCGCCGAATGCATCCGAACGGCCCATGGGCACGCCATCAAGCACAAAACCGATCTGTTGCAGGTTGAAAGCGCGGACCGTTACCGAGTTTCCGAACTCGTAAAGGCCGAGCGCCCCGTCGGTCTGCACGTTGAATCCCGGAAGGGTCTCAAGCATTTTCAGTCCAGATATCCCACCCGGTGCCGACAACAACTCATCACGCGTGACAGCAATCGTATTTGAAGCCGCATCCTGACCGATGGCCAGGTCGGTGTCGGAAATCCGACGCCCGGTGACGACAATCTTGTCCTGAACGGCAACGGCTTCATCGTCCTGCTGCGCCAGTGCAGGCACATGCAACATGGTCGTCGCGATCGCCGTAAGGGCTGCACCCCGCAGCAGGCCAACACGTCTATTGGAAGGTTTACGCATTTGTTCTGATCCTATCTATTCCCCGTAGTTCCAAAAAGGAACTCGAGTTCAAGCATTGGATAGAATGAGCGCTCTAAAAAGTGTCCATCAAGTTTCCGCACCCGTCAATTGACGTTTGCGCAAATTCTTTTCGTGATTGAGTGTCATCGCCCAAGAAACAAGCGTGAGACCTGCAATTGTCACGCTTTCGTGAACAATCAAACCCTGAAACTGGCCTGTTGAAGCATGCATATGCTCAACCAGGAATACTGTAGGTCTACAGATTTCTACCTGAACGGGGGCTCGTCAAACGCCCGCAATTTGCGCGAATGCAGCTTGGCGTCACCACTGGCAAGGCGTTCCAGCGTCTCAATGCCAATTCGGATATGCTCGCCGATCGCCCGTTCATAGAATCGATTGGCTGCCCCGGGGAGTTTCAGCTCTCCGTGCAGGGGTTTGTCAGAGACGCAAAGCAATGTCCCATAGGGCACGCGAAGGCGATATCCATTGGCCGCAATGGTTGCGCTTTCCATGTCAATTCCGATGGCGCGTGACTGGTTGAAACGCTTTGCACTGTCGGTGAACCGCAATTCCCAGTTCCGATCATCGGTAGAAACCACGGTGCCGGTGCGCAAGCGGGCCTTCAATGCTTCAGCGTCCTCACCGGTTACGGCTTCTGCCGCTTCCTGCAATGCAACCTGCACCTCTGCTAATGGTGGGACCGGAATATCGGGCGGCAAGACGGTGTCCAGCACCTTGTCGTCGCGCAGATAGGCATGCGCCAGCACGTAATCGCCAATGCGCTGTGAGTGGCGCAGCCCGCCGCAATGGCCGACCATCAACCAGACTTCCGGACGCAGCACTGCAAGATGGTCGGTGATCGTCTTGGCGTTGGAAGGCCCGACTCCGATATTGACCAGTGTGATACCCGACGCACCATCCGGGCCCATCAGGTGATAGGCAGGCATTTGATGGCGCCGCCAGGGGCCGGCCGCAATTGCCTCGACCGGCGAGGGATGCTCGGCATCCACAACCACCCCACCCGGCGCAGATAATTGGGTATAGGGGCCATTGCCAGCAATCGACTGGACGCCCCACTCCACGAATGCATCGACATAGCGGTGGTAATTGGTGAACAGGATATAGCGCTGAAAGTGCTCGAACGCCGTGCCGGTATAGTGAGCCAGCCGCTTGAGGGAAAAGTCCACACGTGGCGCATCGAACAATGCAAGCGGCTTGTCCTCTGCATCAGGCCACGGATCGCCATCGGCAATCTCGTCACCGATGAAAGCCAGTTGAGGCGTCGGGAACCATGCGGCGAATTCTGCCGGCGGCAGGGTCTCGGCATCGATGCTGACCGACATGTCGAGCACATAGTTATAGGGGATCTCGGATGTGGAGACATCTACCTCGATGGTGACGGGGTAATCCCTGGCGATATTTGCCAGCTGGGAAATCAGGTAATTACGGAAGAAGCGCGGCTGGGTGACCGTCGTGGCGTAGACGCCAGCCTCGGACAGCTTTGCAAAGGCACGAGAGATCGGCGGCGGCGGACCATCCGGCTCATAGATCACCTTGATGCGCGGGTAACAAAAATCGCCGCGTTTGCGCGCCCTGGGATCAGGCTTGCGACCGGATTCGATGAACAGCTTCAGCGCTGCCTGCAGCTTGTCGACGGCTGTTTCATATATCTCTGTCGCTTTATCAACGGCCTGCTCAGGCGTCATGCTGTCATCTTTCATGCTTGAGTTGCGCGCAGAATGAGGAGGCCTGCACGCGCGGTCAATCGCGCTTGCGTGACGTTGCGGATTTATTTCAATCCGCGGCTCAGCCCCAGATCTCGAACCAGCGATAGCGCAGCCACTCATCGGGCTGCAAGGGTACACCTGCAAGCACCGGGTAGAAGAAGCCAAAACAGGCCGCAGCCAATAAGAGCCAGATCCACATGACATAGGGCCTGGAGGTTACGGGAAGGATGCGCGCAATGAATGCGACAATGCCCATGCCCAGCAGAGTGGCGGCTGGTTCGTAATAATATGAGAAGGTCAGGTCTCGTGGAATCGCCGCCCATATCAGCCAGAAAGCGAGGAATGCGCCCGCAATTGCCAGCATTGCACCATCGCCACGCAACAGGCCCAGGATGAAAACGATCAGCATGGCAGGCAAGCCAAGCCAGTAAACAAGCGGATTTCCGACCAGGAAAATCGCCTGATCGCCATAGCTCATGCCTTCTGGCCGCTCAAAATAATACCAGATCGGCTCCAGCATGATGGGCCATTCCCACCATCGGGATGAAAAAGGATGCTCGGCCAGCGGACCGGACACATCCGAAAACATGTTCTGATGGAGCTCCATCAAGTCCAGCCCTTGCGACATGAACAGGAAGGGCAGGAATGTCAGCAGATAGACAAGGATTGCGATCACGCCCTGACGCAATCCTGCGCCCAGCAGTGAGAAATGACGCCAGCCCGCAAAGCCGGAACCAAACAGGCGTGGCAAGACCCAGCCATTGGGGCTGGTTTCCGTCAGCCGCCAGATGAAAATGCCCGACCATACCAGCACCATATTGATGCCGGTTGTCCATTTGGTCGCCGCCCCGAGCCCGAGCAGTACACCCGACAGAATCAACCCGAACGTCGCGCCTCCGCGAGATCTCACGCGCTTGGCTGACCAGATCAGGAAGGTGACGGATAATGCAAAGAATGCCAGCGCGTAAATGTCCAGCATGGCTGTGCGCGCCTGCACGAACAGGGTCTGGTTGAGGGTTGTCAGGGCTGCCGCCGCGATGGCTTCCTGCACGGAAAAGCCGAACATGCGCATGACGGCATAGACACAAGTGGGAACCATCGCGCCCAACACTGCCCCCGGAATACGCCAGGCAAACGCATTCTCGCCCAGCAGCGCCTGTGACGCCCCGATCAGCCATTTTCCAAAAGGCGGGTGAGAATGATTGGTCCAGTCTTCGAGGCGAAAGAATTCCAGCCCCTGGCGCACATAATGTGTTTCATCGAATACGAGCTGCGAGGGTGTCGACAGGCGCCAGACGAACAAGATGGCCGTCAACGCAAAGACGACGATGCCTATCCCCCTGTCTGTCGGCGACATTGCGCCTGGACGTTCGCTTTTCATCGACTTACCCGGTGGACCATCTCTCGTGCTCTTCTCAATGGTGTTAGTCGTGCCCGTGGATTTAGACAATCGCAGGACTGTGAAAAGACGTTAAGTGTCAGTCTTTTCCACGAAAGGAAGAAAGTTTGCCTTGATGCTCGCGCCTTGAGAGAAGCTATTGAACCCGTCACGTGGCAAGATATGTCATCGTTACAGTTGAGGGAGCGCTCATATTGTCATTTCCCGACCGAGACTTTCGCCATGAGGTTGTGGCAGTCCTTGCAGTCGTCCTGTGTGTCACGGGCCTGTCTGCCTGTTCGCCTGCTACACCGACAGACCCACAATTGCGCACCACCCTTCTGGATGCCGAAGGACCGATCACGGCAGACGCCGCCTTCGCGCGTTCGCAGGACATGCAGTTCATCTGCATCAGCTCTGGAACCATCCGGCCGGATGATCATTTGCGCGCCCTTCAGGCAAAGGGCTTCCTCACTGAGGCACCGAGTGGCGATCCCTTCCCATCGGCGTCAGAGATTGGCGCATTCGAATATGACATCACGGTGTTTTCCGAAGATGGATTCCAGGTCTATCCGATCAATGCCGAGGACATTGGCTGGCCGCATGCCTCTGTGGGTTGCTATTACGCCGAAGGCTTTCAGATCGGCGTGATGGATGCTGGTGAAGGTACGACGCGCGTGGTCACCAAGGGCGAGCGGGTACATGAACGCGAATACTGGCGGGAATAGTCCAGTCGTCTCAATGGCGAGGCAACCGGACTAGCCGAAGAACAATTGCGCTTTTTCCTGCCGATACAGATGCCCCAGACACGACAACGCCCCCACCCATGAGGTGGAGGCGTGTATTCTTGCGGTAGAGACCTGTCCCTATTCCGCAGCTGTTGCCCGGCTTGCGAGGGACTTGTCGAACTTGGCCCAGACGCCCTCGCCGCCATGCCAGTCTCCGCCGGTCGCGCCCTTGGAATATTCGGTCGCGCGGGCTTCGAAGAAGTTGGCGTGCTCAACCCCGTTCAGGATTTCGGACAACCACGGAATGGGGTGCTCTTTCACGCCATATATGGTCGGCAGCTTGAGCTGCTTCATGCGCCAGTCTGCGATGTAGCGAATGTAGTTCTTGATGTCCGTTGGCGTCATGCCTTCCACATCGCCCATCTCGAAAGCCAGATCGATGAACTTGTCTTCGAGATTCACCGTGGTCTTGCAGCAATCGGCGATATCGTCCTTGACGGACTGGGTGAGCGCACCGGTTTCTTCCGCGAAGGTGTGGAACATCTTCATCATGCCTTCGCAGTGCAGCGATTCATCGCGCACCGACCAAGACACGATCTGGCCCATACCCTTCATCTTGTTGAACCGTGGGAAGTTCATCAGCATGGCGAAAGAAGCGAACAGCTGAAGGCCTTCGGTGAACCCACCGAACACGGCCATGGATGTCAGGATGTCTTTTTCCGTACCGACACCGAACTTGCCAAGAAAGTCATGCTTGGCTGCCATTTCCTTGTATTCCATGAAGGCGGAAAACTCAGAATCCGGCATGCCGATGGTTTCCAGCAACAGCGCGTAGGCCGCGATGTGCACGGTCTCCATGTTGGAAAATGCCGCCAGCATCATGCGCACTTCAACCGGCTTGAAGAGCGGCATGTAGTTTTCCATGTAGTTCGCGCCGACTTCCACATCTGACTGGGTGAAGAAGCGGAAGATCTGCGTCAGCAGGTTACGCTCCTTGTCATTGAGCTTGGTCGCCCAGTCCTTGCAGTCCTCGCCGAGCGGAACTTCCTCTGGCAGCCAATGCACCTGCTGCTGGGTTTTCCAGAAGTCATAGGCCCAAGGGTAGCGAAATGGCTTGTAGGTGTGCGATGGCGTCAACAGGCCCGGCAGGTTTACAGGTGCGATCGACATGGCGCGGCTCTCATCTATGATTCATTGGATGAGCACAATATGTAGTGGTCGAAGCATATTGGGAAGCCCATATTTTGACATTTTTGGGGAGAAGTTCGCCAATCTGATAACCCATTGTTAACCAACAAATTCGACTCAGGAAAGCACTTTTAGCGGAACATGCAGCTGCTCGTGACGAGATTTCCGTTATATATGAGCGCACTGTCCCTGCTCCAAATGCCGGAAAAACCAGTGCCATGACCAAATTCACCTTAGCCGAAAACGCCGTTCATCTTGGACTGGGTGCGATTGCAGAATCAGAACCACCCTTCACCGGGATGCAGTGGTATGAAGATTATGGCCAACGTCATGTCGCGGACGGTGCAGAAGGACGCCTCGTTTCCATGCATACATTTCATGAATCATGGGACAGCTGGGAAATGCACCCCAAGGGCCATGAAGTTGTCATATGTACGGATGGCACGATAACCCTGATCCAGGAACAGAGGGATGGCGCTGAACAGCGCATCACACTTTCAAAAGGCGAATACGCCATCAATGAACCGGGCTGCTGGCACACAGCTGATATTGATGCGCCTGCAACTGCCATTTTCATTACAGCCGGTGAAGGCACGCAGCATCGTCCGCGCAGCTAACAGCCCGTGCGCCGGATATCCTAATAAGCCAGCGAGACCGACAACGCGCCAAAACGGCTGGCCCCATCCTGTGCCTTGTATTGTTCTGTGCGGTGAACATAGGTGAAAGCGGCCTGTACCGCACCGAGATTGACCGCGATCCCACCCTGAACGTCGCCGACCCAGCGATGCCTGCCGGTCACATGCGGGCCGTCATCATCAAAGGTATTGCCGTCCAGAAAGATATTGCGGACGACATAGCGGCCCTCAGCACCGAAAAAGAGATATCCGCCAAAATCATCATTGGGATTATAGGTCCCCGCCCCGCCAATTGACGGACGAATACGCGGCGGGCCGAAATCCGCATCAAGGTCAAACCCGATGCGTGCCATGCCGCCCGCTGCGCCATGCGTGTTCACATTGCCCAGGGTCAGGCTGCCATGAAGGGCAGAGTCGATCTCGAATGGGCCGAGATTGGTCTTCTTGATGCGGCGCACACGTTCACCAATAAGCTCCACTCCAAGCTCGTCATCCAGCTGATAGGCCCAGCCACGCGGCTCCTTGCCGTCAATCATCTCATGCCAGTTGGTCTGAACGAAATCGGCACCGGCAGAGGGACCGATCACTCCGACATTGAGCTGTAGCGCATGACGATCCAGACGGTTCTTGGCGACAGCGACCACACTGCTGGATACATAAAGCCATCCGGCATAGGGCTGGTCGGTCGGATCGGGTATTTCCGCCTCGATATCTTCAGGCGTGTAAATCGCGTGGGCGAGGCCATAGCCTTGCCGGATCTCGTATTGATCAACATCAATGAACGGAAAGATGATCGAGGCACTGCGCAATATGCCCGGTGCGCGCTTGGCACCGGAATAGCGCTCTGCACGCAGGCCATTGGTGTAATTGCGGTCCGTGCCCCCGAACAGGTCATTTTCGGTAATCAGTGAGATGACGGCCGGTGTGCGTGAAATCGGCTCGACATTCGTTGTTGGAACCTGCTTGGCTTCAGGCAATTCGACCTGCGCGCTTTCATCAGCCTCCCGCTCGACCGTGAGGCTCTCTGAAACGGATTGCGCCTGAGCAGGCAGGACAAGTGCAAAGGGCACCATTGCGACAGCAAACGATGTCTGAAAACGCATCAAGATCATTCCCGGGAAGTAGCAGGGTGAGCAGAACAGATAGTCGGCCTTGATGCCCAGTTGAAGCTGATTGCAACAAGTTCATGCTGGCTGCATGACGCTAGCCCAATTCGTCCAGCGGAATACGGTAGATACGACCGCAGAACTGGCAGTCCGCGACCAGCGTGTCATCGGCTTCCGCCATATCCTCCAATTCGACCTTCGGCATGGAAGACAGCGTGCCCTTCAGACGATCGGCCGAGCACGTGCATTCATCCCGGACCGCTGACGGCGGCTCCATGCGAACACCGTTTTCGTGGAACAGCCGGAACAGAAGCCGGGGTGATTCCAGTTGTGGATCGACCAGTTCTTGGCGCGACAGTGTTTCGAACAAGGCTGAGGCGTGATCCCACTCCTCGGATGTATCCCCGCGCGCATCATCTGATGCGATCTGCTGGATGATCGCCCCACCTGCACGCCAGCGCCGTGTGCCGCCTGTTTCCTCGATACCGCCGACAGACAGCCGGATGTGAGTCGGGATCTGTTCGGACTGTGCAAAGTAAAGTGCTGCACAATCGGCAATCGTGTCACCATCGAGCGGAACAATCCCCTGATAGGGCTGGGCGTTTGCATTGTTCTGGATGATCATCAGGCCAAGAATGCCCTTGCCGATCATCTGTTTGACAGTCGGTCGCTCATCGCCAAGCGTCGCTTCCATCGCATCCCATTTGTCGCGATTGAGCCGCAGATAGCCCCGCAGGCCACCATCCGTGCGCGATTCAGCAACCAGCAGGGATATCGGGCCATCCCCTTCGGCTTGCACGAGAATGCGGCCATCCATCTTGAGGGTCGCGGATGTCAGCACGGCCAGCGACAGGGCTTCGCCGAGCGCATGGGCTGCCCAGCGCGGATAGTCATGGCGCTTCAAAATGGCGTCCACGGAGAAATCACCCAGCCGGGTAATGCGTCCACGTACGGAGGAATTTTCCAGCTGGAACGACGCAACCATGTCGTCGCCAGCCGATGGATTGGTCTGGATGAATGTTGTCATGTCGCGCAGATAACACCTCGACTGGTCATTTTCGAGAGGTCAATTGCGCAAAAAACGTGTCAGAAACAGCCTTACTTCCGCCGCGCATGCCAGATTACAGTGTGGTCAGAAACAAAATCACCCAAGGACAGGTGCGATGATCAGGAAGATTCTATTGGCTGGCTGCTGTGCGCTCAGCCTCGTGGCATGTGGTCAGGACCATAGCGAAAGCGCAATGGATGCTGGCTATGCCCATAGTGACGTCCAGAACATGATGTCAGCCCCCGCGCCGGCCATGGCTGAAAAGCGGACCATGCAGGCTGAGTCAGACATGATCCAGCCTGATATGCCTCCCGGTGAGGACGGTGCCACGCCCCAATCGGGCCCGATGCTGGCCTATGTGCATAACCGGTCGATTGAAGCACCTTCCAATGCTCTGGGTGATCTTGTCGCCACACATGAACAACGATGCGTGGAGGCAGGCCCGCAAGTCTGCATGGTGGTCAATGCAAGTCAGTCCGGAATTGGAGAAGACTGGGGAAACGCGAATCTGCATATCAAGGCAACACCTGCCTGGACGAACAGTTTCCTCGGCGGGCTTGAAGGCGAACTGGATGGCACAAAGGCAAAGATCACATCGGCCTCCACCTATGCAGAAGACCTCTCCACCCAGATCATTGATACTGATGCACGCCTGAAGGCCAAGCTGACCCTGCGCGACCGGCTGCAGGCCTTGCTGACGGACCGGCCCAGCGAACTGGGCGATCTCATATCACTCGAACGCGAACTGGCACGGGTTCAGGCTGACATCGATTCCAGTGCCAGCATTCTGGCAGCCCTCAAGCAACGCGTGTCGATGTCCAATCTGCACATGAGCTACAGCGCCACGCGTCAACCCACTGCCCATTCTGTCTGGCGGCCACTTGGCAATGCGGTTGAGGGCTTCTTCGGCAATTTTGCCTCAGCACTGGGTGGGATCATCACCACCATTGCGATTGTCTTGCCCTGGATCCCCGTGATTATCGGACTGATCTGGGTGGCGCGGTTCTTCTGGAGGCGCGTGTTCAAGAAGAAAAAGCCACTCGCCTGACAGGTGAATCGACAAAGGCCATTGCAAGCATCGATCTCCCAGCCCCATATTGCCTCCATAAAAAAGCATATGAGGAGGAACAGATGATTGCATACCAGACTGTTGGCGTGACCGATCTGGAGCGTGCCGGAAAGTTTTATGACGGCCTGTTTTCTGAGATGGGTTCGGGGCGACTCATGCAAAACGAGCGCATGATCATCTGGGCAAACACGCCCGGAGCACCGATGTTTGGCGTTTGCCTGCCATTTGACGGCGAAACATGTTCAGCGGGCAATGGCACCATGACGGCGCTGTCGGCCAAGACACCCGCGCAGGTCAGCGAACTTTTCCTGAAGGCATTGAACATGGGTGCCAAATCTGAGGGAGAGCCCGGACCACGTGCGGGCGGGTCCAATGTGATGGCTTATGTCCGCGATCCAGATGGCAACAAACTCGCTTTTGCCTGCCTGAACATGAGCGGCTGACACACAACGCCCAGCTTCGACATTACAAGAAAAAGGCCCGATCATTTGACCGGGCCTTTTCGTATGAAGCGGGATTGGGTGTGATCAATCAGGAGCTGATGGCAGCCTGCTGTTCAGCCAGTGCATCGAGTGCAGAACGGGCTTCCTGATCATCATCGGATGACGCGGCTGCATCTTCCGGTGGCTTGCGACGCGTGCGGCGCTTGCGCGGAGGCTTGGGTGGTTCGCTGCTCTCGGACTGATCGGAATCGTCAGATGAATCATTTTCGGACTCATCAACGACCTTCAGCGGATCATTCCTGCTGTTATCGTCACGATCTTCGGGAGCCGCCCGATTGTTCGAGTTATTGCTGTAATTGCTGGAAACATCCGACGAGCTGTCATTGTTGTCGTCACGGTCGTTGGAGTTTTCCGAAGAGTTTTCCTGTTCGTGTCGCGGCTTGTTCGGCATGTTTGCCGCCATCATGCGATAATAGTGCTCAGCGTGCTGAAACAGGTTTTCCGCTTTCACACGGTCGCCAGATGTCTGCGCGTCTCGCGCATACTGGACATATTTTTCGTAAATCTGTGCGGCATTGCCCCGGATTTTCACCTCGGGCCCGTTGCTCTCGAGCGAACGATTGCCAGGATTGCCGTTGCTTTTACGGCCACGTCCCCGCTGACGCTTCATTGATCCATCCTAATGCTAATTAAATAACGGCCTTTCCCGGCCCGTGTGCGCTTTATTCGACTAATTACATGCTGGCGCTGATCAACCTGATCCGGATAACAGGATTCGCTGGTCGACAATCCAGAGCTTAGCGCGATTGATTCCGCTTTGCCAAGCCCAAACCACTTTTGGTCTTATGCTCTATGCCCGTATACACATCTTTCCTTGCCGGACAAGTCTTTACAAATTCCTATTCTGCTAAAAACACCCATTTCGACGAGGATTTTTGTGACATCTCTCGCCTGGCTTGCCCCAATTTCGAGCACGAAAAATCCGTTGGGCATTAGATGGTCGGCCATATTGCGCGCCAGCACTCTGTAGGGATCAAGCCCGTCAGTGCCACCATCCAAAGAGACATGCGGATCATATCCACGCACTTCAAGGTCCAGACCGGTGATTTCCTCGCTGGCGATATAAGGTGGGTTCGACACGATGAGGTCAAACCTTGTATCTGAATCCAATGCGCTGAACCAATCCGATTGCAGCAATCGCGCACGATCAGCCACGCCCAGGGCGACCATATTGGACTGCGCCACGGCAAGAGCGTCGGGCGAGATATCCAGCCCCGTCCCCATCCATTCCGGGCGTTCAGCCAACAAGGTTGCCAGAATGCAGCCAGATCCAAGACCAAGGTCCAGAACACGCGCTGATTCCGGTTTCACATTCTCAAGCGCGATCGAAACGAGAAGCTCGGTCTCTGGTCGCGGATCGAGCACGGCCGGAGCAATGACAAATGTGCGCCCATAAAATTCACGACGACCAATAATGCGCGACACAGGTTCACCTGCCTGTCTGCGTTCTGTCATTGCCTGAAATGTCTGTGCGACTTCGGGCCCGACCGGATCTGTTTCAGCAGCGATCAGTTCCGTCGAAGACATTCCGGCAGCCGCTTCCAGCAATCGACGCGCATCTCGCCGCGGTCCCTCAATGCCTGCGGAACCAAACCGCCCCGCCGCTTCATCCAGCAGGTCACAAAAACGCAGATCAGTCATCACTCACCTGGGCATCGCCAACCCGGAAGTCATCGCAAACAGACACAGTGCCGCTTTTGATGACACGCGCATAAAAGCCCAGAGTCACACGGTCAAAATGTCGTCTCAGCTCCGGCACCAGATCCAGATCATAATCACCTGTGACAGGGTTGGCATGTGTCGCCTTGCAGCGGCGCGTCGGCGAGACGACCTCCAGCTCAGCGGCCCCCAGCTGGAACCGAGCCCCGGGCTGAAGCGCATCTTCAGACCACGCCTCCAGTCCATCAAGGTGGATGTTCATCCGAAACCGCAGCGGCGAGATGTCCTGTCCCAGTTGATCAGACAGAGCCCGGAGGCTCGCCAGATTCAGGATCGAGATGTCCCCGCTGTGATGATCCATGAAGCGATGATCTCCAACTGTCTGCAAGACATTCAGCCTGCCCTTGAAATCGGGGGTCAGATAGTCTGCCAGAAAAGCCGCAAACGCTTCGCGGCCACTTAATTCCAGCAAGTTGAATTCATGTTTGGCGTCATCGGGTAATGTCACACAAAACACGCCGGTATCAGCTTCATAATGCGTGCCTAGCCGCGCCAGTCTTGCGCTTCTGGCGAGGACAGCAAAACGCATCTTGGAAATGTGTCTGGGTGCCGAAATATCGAAACCGGAGGGGCCATCCTCGACAGCAAACAGGCGATCACAGGGAAATGCCTTACCCGCGATGAGCTCAGCGCTTTGCAAGATCTCAGGTGAGAAACCTTTGACGGGGTGCCGATAGAGCGCCGCAATTACTGGGCCTTGCATGGCACATCAAGCCTCTTCCATTGCCGCCAGTCTTGCAGCCTGATCCTCGGTAATCAGAGAATCGATCACTTCGTTCAGGGCATCTCCGGACAGGATCTGCTCAAGCTTGTAGAGCGTCAGCTTGATACGGTGATCGGACACGCGGTTCTCCGGAAAATTATAGGTGCGTATCTTTTCAGAACGGTCTCCGGAGCCGACCTGGCTCTTGCGGTCTGCCGCCATTGCAGCATCCTTTTCGGCGCGCTCTTTCTCATAAAGACGGATTTTCAGCATCTCCATGGCCCGCGCGCGGTTCTGGTGTTGCGATTTTTCAGTGGAGACAACCGTGATTCCTGTCGGCAGATGGATCATTCGCACAGCGGAGTCAGTTGTGTTGACGTGCTGACCGCCCGCACCGGATGCACGCATGGTATCGATACGCACATCTTCCATGCGCACCTCGATATTCACTTCCTCTGGAGCGGGCAGAACTGCCACTGATGCCGCTGAGGTATGGATCCGACCGCCGCTTTCGGTCTTGGGGACGCGCTGCACACGATGCACGCCGCTTTCGAATTTCAGCTTGCCGAACACACCGCGTCCATTCACTGACGCGATGATTTCCTTGTAGCCCCCTGCATCGCCTTCCGCCATGGATTCAATATCCAGGCTCCATCCCTGTAGCTGGGCATAGCGCTGATACATGCGGAACAGATCGCCGGCGAACAGCGCGGCTTCATCTCCGCCGGTTCCGGCGCGCACTTCCAGCATGGCATTGGCTTCGTCGTCTTCATCCTTGGGCAATAGCAAAAGCTGCATTTCCTGCTCGAGCTCAGGCACGCGATCCTTGAGTTCCTCGCGTTCTTCCTGAGCGAGTTCCTTCATATCCGGATCGCTATTCTTGTCCGCCAGAATCGCATCAGCCTCCGCCAGCCCAGCGCGTGCATCCCGCAGCTCGCGCGCCTTGTCCGCGACGAGCTTCAGCTCGGCATGGTCCTTGGACAATTGAACGATTTCAGTCGGTTCAGTTGCAACAGACATGCGCGCCTCGGTTTCCTCGAACCGATCGATAACCTGCGTAAGACGCTCTTCGGACACTCCGGCCATAGCCTGATCAAACTCCATAGATCCCGAAACCGCGAGACATACATGTCATCGCCCTTCACGTCACCCTTGTTCCGCCTATCACAAGGGTTGAAAAGTTATGTTCAAATCCAGAATAGCCGCTTGTTAAATATTAACCCAGCACAGGGATAATCCGCTAAAGCAATCCTGTGGGATGGGGAAATCGTGACTGAAGGCAGCAAACCGCCAATTCGAAATCTCGAAGAAACAGATCGGACTTCGAACCTGCTTTCCGGCGCTCTGGACGGGAATGCGTCAGTTCTACGCCCTCTGATCGTAGTCATTCTGATCTACGTTATACAACTGTTCGCAGTTCTTGGTTTCACCGCCATGAGTCGAGACAAGGCCGTTGCTGCAAATGAGAACGCGCGTGTCGAGGCTTTTCTCGATGCCCATCTCGACGAAGCCTCAACCACATTGAATGCTGTGGCTCCGATATTTGCAGAACTTGCAATCACGCGACACGAATCCCAACCCTATGACATTCCCGCCCATTTGCTGGATGCGCTGAGCCAGAGACATCTGGCCAGTCAGGCTTTTCTGTTTTCTCCGTCCGGAGACGCATTGGCGCAAGAAGCCATCCCTTCCGAGCGTCCCGGTGTCACCGACCAGGAAATCCGGTCCCGCATACGGTCCATGGCCAGCATCTCCAACTATACCGAAACGGCCGTTTCCGACATTGTGAACATTGGCGGTGAAGTCTTCTTGCTCAGCACTAGGGCAATCCCCTGCTCGGGCTTCACAATGCCTTGTTCGGTTGCCTCAGTCGGGCACCTGGATGAAACAATAGCCTCCCAGATGGAGGATTTCTGGCAGGTCAGCTCATTTGGCGTCTCAACAATTGAACCCACCGGAAAATCGACAGAGTTTGCCCCCATACAAAACCTGTCCAATGAAACAATCGGCTGGTTTCACTGGAAATCACGTCATCAGGGGCCAACCGTTCTCAACACGATCATGCCCTGGCTGTCTCTGCTGACAACGGGCGTGTTGATCATGTGCTGGCTCGTCTGGCGTCGCGGTCTGAAGATTTCCGCCCAGGTTCTCCAAAGCCAGCAGGAAGCCAAGCATAGTGCACTACACGATCCGCTCACCGGACTGGCCAATCGCACGCTGATGAATGCGCGCCTGGAAGAAGCGCTCAACCAGCTGGGACGCCAGGACAAGGGCTTTGCGCTGCATATCATCGACCTTGATCGCTTCAAGAATGTCAATGACACGCTGGGCCACCAGGCCGGTGACGAACTCATTCAGGAAGCCGCGGCACGCCTGACCAGCGTTTGTCGAAATGGTGACACCGTCGCACGGCTGGGCGGTGATGAATTCGCGATCATCCAATTGGGCGTCGCAAATCCTTCCAGCGCAGCACGCCTGTCACGGCGCGCCATCGAGCAATTGGCGAATGTCTATCAGATTGCCAATTCGGACGTGTTCATTTCCGGTTCCATCGGTGTTGCAATCGCTGAGACGAATGAGTCATCCATTCAGGAGCTGGTGCGTCAGGCCGATATCGCGCTCTATCGCGCCAAGGGAGCTGGTCGCAACCAGTTCTGCTTCTTCGAGAAGGAAATGGACAGCGCATTACAGGAACGGTCTGCCATCGAAAAAGACCTTCGAATCGCGCTGGAGAACAACGAACTGACGGTGGCTTTCCAGCCGCAGGTTTCAGCCGATGGCCTGCATATTCGTGGCATGGAAGCACTGGTGCGCTGGAACCACGAAACTCGCGGCGTCGTACCACCATCTGTTTTTGTGCCTGTTGCAGAAGAAACCGGGCTGATCCGTCAACTTGGCGCTTTCGTGATGCGAAGCAGTTTCAGCACTGCCAGAAAATGGCCTGACATCACAATGGCGGTCAACGTCTCTGCGGGTGAGCTTCACCATCAGGATTACGCTTCAAGCGTGATCGCACTGGCCCGTGAAATGGGTGTGCAGACTGATCAGATCGAGCTGGAAATCACCGAAACCGTGCTGCTGGAAAATTCCAATCGGGTGACACGTACAATCAAGGCGCTCAAGGCTGCCGGTTTCCGCATTGCGCTGGACGATTTCGGAACGGGATATTCCTCCCTTTCCTATCTGCGCCGCCACCAGGTGGACAAGCTGAAGATCGACCAGAGTTTCGTTTCATCTATCGGCGTACGTGAAGACGCGGGTGCGGTGGTGCAAGCCATCATCCATCTGGGTGAAGCACTCGGCCTTTCGGTGACAGCAGAAGGGGTCGAGACCGAGACCCAGCGTGCCGCACTGAAAGCACGCGGCTGCGCCTATTTGCAGGGATATCTGTTCTCCCGTCCGATCAGAGAAGACCAGATACCCGACCTGATCAGGATGTTCGACCAGCGTGGCAAGAAGCGCGGCGCAGCCTAGGCCACGAACAGAGCCAACACATTGCGAATGGCCATGACGATCAGGCAGAGGCTGCCAATCATGAACAATCCAAACCTGATATAGGCCGCATTGACCGTTACCTGCACGACTGAGTGCACGATACGGGAGATCACATAAACCCAGGCCAGACCGACATTGAGGGGATCTGCAACGCCGACAAGATGGCTGTAGATTGCCAATGCGTAGAAGATAGTCGGTTGTTCATGCAGGTGATTGTAATTGTCGCCCGCCCATTGGACATTTGGCGGCAGGGCAGCTTGCACATCCTGCGTGCGCTTCATTTTCAGCACTTCGGGTTTCTGCTTGAAGCCCTTGGTGAACCTGACATAGCCCATCCAGAACAGCATGATCAGTGTCCAGCAGATGAGCACCAGAACAGGTGTCATGATCGAGATCATCATTGTTGTTGTCCTCCCTCGCCCATACTGGACGTTTCGATTGTGGATGGAAACCATCGATCCATCCAGTTCAAAAATGCGCGCCAGTCTGCTTCTCTTACGCCATGGGCACCTGAGCGGATCTGAAATGCGATCTTGCCGGTCAGGTAGTCGGGATCTGCAAGGCCCGTCTGAGTCAGCCCTTCAGCGCCCAGAAATGTCCAGGCCGGGTCAGCCGCGCGAGCGGCACGAAAGGAACCGTTCGGATCGGACCATACATCTTTCCAGCCATTGCCCAGAAACAAAGGACGCGGCGCGATCAGGGCGAGCAATTGATGTTGTTCGACTGGAAGTTCTGTCTCGCGGCCCGCATACTCTGCATAGATTGGAGAGAACCAGTGCGGATAAGCGCCTGTGATCTGCTTGATCGACTCGCCATTTTCGCTTGCGCTCAATGTCGCACCACCCGTGCCTGACTGGTGTGCGATGACACCTGCAATGCGTCCATCATGAGCGGCGGCCAGCAGGGCAGATTTGGCATGTCGGGAATGGCCCCAGGCAACTATCTTCCCGGTGTCGATCCGTGGATCATCCTCTAGCGCATCAATTGCCCAGCCAAAGGTCGCCGCCCATACCGCGAGCACACCTTCTGGTTCAGTCCCGGGTGTTGTCCAATGGCCAAGCCGCTCAAGCGCTGCAGGCGCGCGCGACTTGTTGTCCGGCGCGACTTCAGAGGGGAAGACTTCCGCGATCGCATAGCCGCGCTTCAATATATTCTCCAGAGGCGGCGTGGCGATATGTTTGCCGAAGATCAGTTTCACAAGCATACCCGCAACCGGGTTGTCCCCGCACCCGCCTGCATCACCCAGAGGCGGGGAAACAACATCGCGATCCATCGCAAGCCTGTTGCCGCAAAAATTCTCGGCCAATATCAATGGCGCAGGCGTCTCCGCCCCCACGCCATCGGGTAGCGCCAGTGCGATGCGAAAGCGTACAGCCTCGGCTCCCTCGCCCAGGCGCACTGTCAGTTCCTCGAGTTGTCCGGCACCTTTCGCAAAATCAGTATCCAGCACCTCACGCGAGATTAGGACACCCTCCACACCCTCAGGGTAAGGTCCATACAGGTTTTGCGCGAATGCCTGCTGGAGTGTTTCACGGCGTTCCGCCCAATCGACGACATCGACAATCGGTCCATCATTACCAAATGAACCCAGGACCGGCTGCAGATCCTGTGGCGCGCCCTCAAGAGAGCGACTGGCAGTTTTCAGGCCCAATTGCGTACAGCCCGGCCCAAGCGCCATGATCGCCACCAGCACGACAACAAGTGCCCCCAGGCCACCGCCACCGGCTATCTTGCCCGAAGAAACCATATCCACCCATCCCCGCCTTTTTGATTCGCCTGAATCACTACCTACGACAATTCAGCGAAGAGCGCTTCTCACGCTTGAGTGAATTCGCCTGCAATCAAAGGGTTCCATCAGCTTTGAATGACCTGTCTTGACGGTGCTTGCTTTGCAGGTCAAAGACCGTGTCCATGAAGATACTTATCGTGGGCGGCGGTGGCCGCGAACATGCGCTGGCCTGGCGGTTGAAGCAGAGCCCGCGTGTTACCTCTCTTGTCTGTGCTCCCGGCAATCCCGGCATGACCCGGATTGCGCGCTGCATTCCGATAAAGGCCGAGGATATCGAGGGCCAGGTTCGCCTCGCCAAGGATGAGCGTCCGCATCTGGTCATTATCGGCCCGGAAGCTCCGCTCGCCATGGGCCTTGCCGATGAATTGCGCAAAGCCGACATCCCGGTGTTCGGTCCTTCCGCCAAGGCCGCGCAGCTGGAAAGCTCCAAGGGGTTCTCCAAGGACATGATGAAAGCCTGCGGTGTACCGACCGCCGAATATGGCCGTTTCACTGAAGCCGCCGCAGCAAAAGCATTTCTGGACCGTTTCGAAGCCCCCTATGTGCTCAAGGCTGACGGACTGGCATCCGGTAAGGGCGTAGTGATCGCCCAGACGCGCGAGGAAGCCGACCAGGCTGTCGACGATATGCTCGCCGGTCAGTTTGGAGACGCCTCGCGGGAGCTGGTGATCGAGGAATTCATGAAGGGTGAAGAAGCGTCCTTCTTTGCCTTTTCCGATGGTGAAACAGCGATCGCTTTGGCGGGTGCGCAGGACCACAAGGCGGTCGGTGAAGGCGATACCGGGCCGAATACTGGTGGCATGGGTGCCTATTCGCCGGCACCGATTCTGGACCAGGCGATGCAGGAACGCGTCATGGCCGAGGTGGTGGACCCGATCATCAAGGGCATGGCCGAACGCGGCATGCCTTATCTTGGTGTGCTGTATGTCGGACTGATGATCTCACCGGAAGGCAACCCGCGTGTGGTGGAATTCAACTGCCGCTTTGGTGACCCGGAATGCCAGGTGATCATGGCGCGTTTGAAAGGCGAGATCCTGCCGCTCATGCTGGCTTGTGCCACCGGGACCGGACTGAAGGACTGCAAGCGGCCTGCACGATTTGAAGACCCTGCGGTCTGTGTCGTGCTGGCAGCAGAAGGCTATCCTGCAAAGCCACGGACCGGAACCGTCATCAGGGGCGTGGACAAGGCCGAAGCCCTGGGGGACGACATCACGGTTTTCCATGCCGGCACGACCATGCGCGGAGATGATCTTGTATCTGCGGGCGGGCGTGTGCTGGGTGTGACCGCGCGCGGGGACACCATCACCGACGCTGTCAAACGCGCCTATGAAGCTGTTGACGCCATTGACTGGCCGGAGGGCTTTTGCCGGCGGGACATCGCCTGGCGCGCACTTGGCAAGGCCTGAGGCAGATTCCCGGGCACCTTTTCAAGGTGCACTGAAAAATCTGACCTCGCCTGCCCATATACAGCCGACTCACGCCATGATGGCGGGATGAAGAAACATCTCGTCATTTGCGGAATAGATGAAGCCGGGCGTGGTCCCTGGGCCGGGCCAGTATGTGCTGCGGCTGTCATACTTGACCCAGATCAGCCAATCGAAGGACTGAACGACTCCAAGAAGCTGACGGAAAAGCGTCGACAGGCGCTGGAAGTTCTCATCCGCGAGAAAGCCGCCCGTTTCGCCATAGGCTGGGCCAGCCCTGAAGAAATAGATGCACTGAACATCCGGCGAGCGAATCATCTGGCCATGCAGCGGGCATTTGAAGGGCTGGGCCTCGTGCCTGATCAGGCATTGATCGATGGAAATGACGCACCTGAGCTGGCCTGTGACGCCATTGCGATTATCGGCGGTGATGGGATAGAGCCATGTATCTCTGCTGCATCCATTCTGGCCAAGACGGCACGTGATGCGGAGATGGAACGACTGGACAGCGTGCACCCCGGATATGGCTTTGCCAAACACAAGGGCTATGGCGTCAAGGCACATGCCGAAGCGCTTCAGCGGCTAGGCCCATGCGCCATTCACCGGCGCAGCTTCAAGCCTGTACGGCTTGCGCTGACGACCTCCGGGAATGCTTCCGGCTGATCGGCCCCAAACCGGACTGTACCCCTAAAGCCACAATCGATTGCTGTCATTTCACTGTCATGAAGCTGTAATCACGGTGTCACACACGGGCGCCAGACGAGCGTGAGAAAATTCATAATCTCACTCTCTATACTGGAGCGCCTCCCCCGATGTCTCAGTCCATGAAATCCCTGCTCATGCGCACCGGCCTAATCTCGGCCGTTCTTGGTGTTGCCGCCCCCTCAGCAATTGCTGCAGTTGTTGAAGGCAAGGTCACTGCCGGTGGTGCCGGTATTGAAGGCGCAATCGTGCAGGTCGCGGAGACCGGTCAATCTGCATCGACTGATGCAACAGGTACTTACCGCTTCGGCGCCCTGCCTGAAGGCGATTACACGCTGACGGTTTCCTATATCGGTGCAGCGTCGATGTCTCAGGCGATCACCGCCAATGACGGTGCCGCCAATATGGTGAACTTCCGTCTGGATGACGAATTGAAGATCATGGACTCCGTCATCGTCACCGGCCAGCGCGGGTCGATGTTTGCCGGTATCAACCAGCAGCGCGCCGCCGACAATGTGATCTCGGTGATCTCCGCTGACGCACTCGGCCAGTTCCCGGATCAGAACGTCGCTGAAAGCGCACGCCGCGTAGCAGGTATTTCGGTTGCCAATGATCAGGGTGAAGGCCGTTTCGTTGTCATCCGCGGTCTCGACCCGAGCCTGAACTCCACATCGGTCAATGGCGTTCGCATGACAGCTCCTGAATCGGACACTCGCGCAGTGGCGCTGGATGTGATCGACTCAGACATTCTGGACTCTATCGAAATCGTCAAATCGCTGACGCCTGACCTTGATGGTGACGGGATTGGTGGATCGATCAACATCAAGACCATGTCTGCCTTTGACAAGGATGGCCTTTACATCAAGGCCAAGGCCGACGGCATATATTCCGAACTGTCCGATGAATATGGCCACAAGCTCGGCCTGACGGCCTCCAACACATTCGGTGACAAGTTTGGTGTGGCCGGGTCCATCGCCTGGAACAAGCGTGAATTTGCGACCGACAACAAGGAAGGTGACACTTTCCTGTTTCAGCAAGGCGGCGAAATTCTTGACGCGGACGAACTCGATCTGACTGCTGGCGGAGTCACCGTCTTCCCCGAGGAACTCGAACTGCGCCGCTATGAAGTCACGCGTGAGCGGATCTCGACATCTTTGAACCTCGACTACCGCCCGACCAACAATACCGATCTTTACCTGCGCACGCTCTACAACTCGTTTGAAGACCAGGAATATCGCTACCGTACTGAAATCAAGCCATCCGATGGCGATGACACGACACTTACCAGCATAAACGCTGATGGTATCGCCACCTTCAGCACGATTGACGGCCAGGACACCGAGATCGAATTCGACCGTGACATCAAGGACCGCCTTGAAACGCAAAAGATCTGGTCGATCCAGACCGGGGGTGAGAGCCGCTTTGGTGCGACAAGCTTCCAATATCAATTCGCCTACACACATGCAGAAGAAGAAGAGCCCAACGCTGTCGAATCTGCGTTTGACTACAAGATCAATGGCGAAGACGGTGACATCGGCTCAATCGGTATGGACCTTTCCGATCCTTCCCTCCCGCGCCTTGTCGATGTCGACAGCGCAACGACAGCCGCATTCAATGACCCGACCAAATATGAATATGAAGATGGTCTGATCACGAGTGGCCTGACCGAAGAAGACGAGCTGGCACTCAAATTCGATGTGAAGCATGAGGGATATGTTCTGGGTGCACCGGGCTTTCAAAAGGTCGGGGTCAAGGCGCGGTTTCGCGAGAAGACCTATGACCTGGACGAACGTGTCTATGAGTGGGACGGCGATGGCAAACTTCTACTGTCCCAGTTCGCCTTCACACCGGAATATGGGCTGGAGCAGAACGCTGGTCCATCAGGCACGCCAGGCGCATTGCGCAACTTCCTGTTTTCCAATCTCGACCAGTTCGAATTGCAAGAGATTGACTCCGCCGTCGCCACTTACGGTTCGACCTTCAAGGCATTTGAAGACATCTATGCCGGTTACTACATGGCGCAGGCCGATTATGGCCAAGCCCTGATCACGGGTGGTGTGCGCATGGAAGCCACCAATTTCACCGGCAAGGGCTATCTGGTCACCGAGTTTGAAGGCGATCCCGCCGATGCTCCGGAAGGTGATCNGATTGCAGGCGACCCGGAAGAAGGCGTCTATGTCCAGCGTCAATCCGCGCGCAACTCCTATGTCGACTTCCTTCCCAGTGTGAATGGTCGTTTCGATGTGACTGACAACATTGTGGCGCGCCTGGCCTATTATAGATCGATCGCACGTCCATCGATCAAGCAGGCTACACCGGCCTCTGAAATCGAACTTAATGATGATGGCGAGCGCGAAGGCGCAATCGGCAACCCTGATCTTGACCGCCAACAGGCACACAATGTCGACGCCACAATCGAATGGTACCCTTCCAGCCAAGGTGTCCTGTCTGTCGGCTTCTTCATGAAGGACATCACCGACCCGGTCGCAACCGTTGTGCAAAAGGATTACACCGCCTTTGGCCTGTTCTTCGACGAAGCCGAAGTGTTCGTGAACCTGGATGATGCTCAGGTCAGCGGTCTGGAATTCAACTACCAACAAGCCTTTGACGGTATCCTGCCGGGTGCGCTGGGCGGCTTGATCCTCGGTGCCAACTACACGCTGATCGACAGCCAGACGACCTACACCAATGAAGATGGCGCAACACGCACGATTTCATTGCCAAACACTTCCGATGAGATCGGGAATGTCGTTATCGGATATGACAAATATGGCCTCGACCTTCGCCTCGCGACGTCTTACCGCTCCGGCTATATTGATGAGATCGGCGCTGATGGTGCTGACCGTTTCTACCGTGCGCGCTATCAGGTCGATTTTACCGCCAAATATGACATCACCGACAATTTCACTGTCGTTGGCGAATTGTCTAACCTGACGGACGAGCCTGAGCACGCTGTCTTCAACACGCCAGTAGGAACCGCGCTGAGCCAATATGACGAATATGGCTACACCGCCAAATTCGGTCTGCGCTACACATACTAGGCCCGCACTTTCATGGACTTTGCGGCCCGTCGGGACTAAGCCTCGGCGGGCCGTTCATATTCAAAGCCCCGATATTTCCGGAGAGACCCTCATGCAACGCTCCCTCATCTCTGCTGCACTTCTACTTGCGCTCAGCGCCTGCGCATCCGGTCCCAAATTCGCGTCAAACGAAGAGCTTGGCGCAAAATCCGTTACAGCCTTTGCCGAAACGCCCGCAGTCGCAACTGCAGAAGATGCCGCAGACGACCCAGCCATCTGGGTGAACCCTGACGATGCATCAAAATCGCTGATCCTTGGCACGAACAAGAAAGCCGGGCTGCACGTTTACGACCTTCAAGGACAATCAAAGCAGTTCCTGCCGGTCGGCGACGTCAACAATGTCGATGTGCGTACCGTCACAACCTCACGCGGCCCACGTCACATTGCGGCCGCAACCAATCGTACGGATAATTCGGTGGCACTGTTTGAAATCAACACCACCAATGGAGAGCTGACATCACTCGGCGCACTGCCGATCTCGCAAGGCGAAGTCTATGGCTATTGCCTGGGATTGAGCGCATCCGGCAGCCTGATGAGCTATGTCACCACCAAGGCCGGTCAAGTGATCGTCCACCGCATCCAGCCCGGTGACATGCGCGGCGAATATGTCTCGACCTGGAAATTTGATGGCCAGCTGGAAGGCTGTGCATCCGATGACGAGAATGGCGTGGTGTTCATCGGCGAGGAAGAAAACGGCGTTTACAGCGTGAAGCATGCTGATGGCATGGAGATCGAACGCACCATTGTCGACACCGTAGCAAATGACCGCGGCCTGGTTGTCGATGTGGAAGGCGTAGATATCTGGAAAGGCGCAGACAATGGCGGCTATCTGGTCGTCTCATCGCAGGGCGCAAACCGCTTCGTCGTCTATGACCGCAAGGCCCCATATGAATGGCGCGGTGTCTTTCACATCGTCGACAACACCGCCAATGGCATTGATGGTGTCGACACCACAGACGGATTGTCAGTGTCATCTGCAGCGCTGGGCGACGGCCTGCCGCAAGGCCTGCTGGTTGTTCAGGACAACACCAATACCAACCCGGATGCCAATCAGAACTTCAAGCTGGTGGACTGGCGCAGCATCGCGACCGCGCTATCGCTGGACGGCGCTGAATAACCAAGACTTCATCGGACAATATGAAAAGGGCGGTGACCATCTGGTCCCGCCCTTTTCCTTGGCTTTTCTGATCAGTCGATCAGAGGCCTGAAAGGATCTCTCGGATAGCTGTCAGCGCATCTTCAGCCTTGTCGCCATCCGGGCCACCAGCCTGCGCCATGTCAGGTCGACCACCGCCGCCCTTGCCGCCAACAGCCGCCGAAGCTGCCTTTACCAGATCCACGGCGCTGACCTTGTCGACCAGATCGCTGGTTACGCCGACAGCGACCCCTGCCTTGCCATCATTGACGGCCACAAAGGCAGCAACGCCCGAGCCCATCTGCTTCTTGGCGTCATCAATCATGCCACGCAGATCCTTTGCGGGCACATCTTCGGCCACACGTGCGACCAGCTTGACGCCATTGATTTCTTCGGGGCCCGCAGGCGCGCCGCCGCCACCGCCCATGGCGAGCTTGCGCTTGGCATCTGACAGCTCATTTTCCAGGGATTTGCGTTGATCCAACAATGCCTGAACACGCTGGGGTGCTTCTGGAAGCGTGGTCTTGAGCATATCAGAAATCTGGCGCGCAATGGCACCGCGGCCCTTGAGATAGGCCAGCGCATCCGCGCCGGTCACAGCCTCCACCCGGCGCACACCAGCAGACACTCCTGATTCCGAAGTGATTGCAAAGACGGCAATATCGCCCGTGCGAGACACATGTGTACCACCACACAATTCGACCGAATAATCCTTGCCAGCCTCGTCAAGCGCGCTGCCCATGGAAAGCACACGAACTTCATCGCCATATTTTTCGCCAAA
>PAQI01000009.1 GCA_002709235.1 Hirschia sp. | reverse complement strand
AGATCAAATCGCTCAAGCAAGGCCGCGGTGTCGCTATGGTTGGGGACGGCGTCAATGATGCGCCTGCCATGGCTAATGCGACTGTCGGTATCGCCATGGGAGCGGCGGGCTCAGACGTTGCGCTTGAGACCGCTGACATTGCTCTCATGGCTGATGATCTTGAAACGCTGCCATTTGCCGTCGGATTGAGCCGGGCAACCAGTCGCATTATCCGGCAAAACCTTTGGGCGAGCCTCGGCATCGTCGCCTTTCTGATCCCGGCCACACTGTTCGGTCTTGGGATTGGCCCGGCTGTGCTCATCCATGAAGGCTCGACCCTGATCGTCGTTTTCAATGCGCTCAGATTGCTCGCCTACAAAGGCGACACACGCGCATATCTCGCAGACACCCGTAACGAAACGCTCGCATAAAGGAGCCATTTTATGTCATTTACCCGACCCAGAAGTCTCCTCGATCCTGACGATGTAGGCGTGCTTATTCTGCCAGACTTGCCAAAGGGTATGACTGATAAACTGAACGTCTTACGCACCTCGCAGATTGACTGTTTTGATATAGACAGTGTCAACCAGCCCGCTTGGACTGACCCGAAATTGTGGGCATTATCCTCAACATCGGGTTTGGTCTGTGCGAGATTATTGGCGGCTTTATCGCTGATAGTCAGGCACTCAAGGCAGATGCGCTTGATTTCCTGGGTGATGGCTCAATTACGCTTATGGGGCTTTTTGCACTTGGCTGGACAGCGATTGCGCGGTCGCGTGTGGCGCTTGTCCAAGGTATTTTTCTCGGACTGCTAGGTTTGGGCGTAATCGGGTTTGCTATTTGGCGGGCAATGAGTCCGGGAATGCCAGAAGCCAGTATTATGGGGGTAATTGGTTTTGTCGCGCTTGGGATAAATATAGCGTCGGCGTTCGTTCTCTCCCGGTTTCGTGATGGTGATGCAAATGTTCAAGCTATATGGCTGTTCAGTCGTAATGACGCGATCGCAAATGTCGCTGTCATAGCTGCGGCCGGTCTCGTGGCGTGGACCGGAAAGCCTGGCCCGATATCGCCGTAGCTGCGGTTATTGCTATGCTTTTCATTCACTCAGCATACCTAATCATACAAAACGCGGTTGCCGAAATGAAGCTTCAAAATGCCTGAAAGAATAGATAGCCCAATGTACCGTTTCACTAAACTATCATCCATTGTGTTATCGCTCTTGATGCTGGCCGCCATTTCTATTCCGGCTTATGCGCAAGCCAGAGAGGCTGAAGTTGAAACACTATGGCGATTGCTGGATTATATTGCGGTCGATTATCCCGGTGCAGTCGTTAAAGGCAAAGTGCTAAACCAGGCAGAATATTCGGAAATGCAGGAGTTTTCGGGAACGGTCGTCGACGGTTTGGCAAAACTGCCACAAAAGCCGGGTCGAGCCGACCTGATTGCACAAGGTGATGAACTCAATACGGCCATTGATAATAAGGTGTCTTCGGATAGGGTAGCGCGGCAGTCACGCCTGCTGGCAACCGAGTTGCTCCGCAGTTACTCTGTTCCACTTACACCCAAAATTTCACCAAATGTACAAAACGGCAAACGGCTATATGCTCAAAATTGTACCAGTTGCCACGGCATGTCTGGTAACGGCCAAGGGCCGGATGCAGGGCAACTCGACCCCGCTCCAGTAGCTTTTACCGATCCCGAGCGAGCAAGAGAACGCAGCCTGTTCGCATTGTACCAAGTTATTGGTCAGGGGCTTGAGGGGACGGCAATGCAGAGTTTTGCCGATTTGCCAACTCAGGATCGCTGGGACATTGCCGCCTATGTGGGCGGCTTTGCATTTGCGGAGGCATCCAAGGGGCAAGAGCTTTGGAAAAATGACGCGTCTATTCGCTCTCTGTTTCCTGATCTCGCCGCTTTGGTGATCGCGACTCCAGCCAATCTTGGGAAGCAGATCGGACCAGAAAAAGCAGATGCTGTGATGGCATTCCTGCGGAGCCACCCGGAAGCCATTGAGGTCACCTCCAGCGGTTCGCTGGCACTATCGCGGACCAAATTAAAAGAAAGCATTGCCGCTTATCAAGCAGGCAGAAAAGACGAGGCAGAAACTCTAGCATTATCCGCGTATCTTGACGGCTTTGAACCTCTGGAGCCCGCGCTGGCTTTTCGCGATCCCTCTTTACTAAAAGCCATTGATCGCGCGATGGCCAGTGTCCGCGCTGCTATCGGTGACGATCTTCCTGTAGAAGAGGTAGAGAACCGGGGCAGCGCCCTTGATGGGCTGTTTATAGAGGCAGAATCCGCGCTCGACGCCGAACAGGCCAGCCAAGCTTCGGCTTTCGTAGGAGCCTTTACAATATTGCTACGTGAAGGGCTGGAGGCACTGCTGATTGTGGTTGCGATGATTGCGTTTCTGCGCAAAGCCGAACGTCCCGAAGTCATGTCGTATGTGCATGGTGGTTGGATAGCGGCGCTTCTGGCAGGCGGCATCACATGGTTCGCTGCAACCTATCTCATAGGTGTCAGCGGTGCGGGCCGTGAACTGACGGAGGGCTTTGGTGCGCTATTTGCGGCGGTCATCCTGCTTTTTGTTGGTTTGTGGATGCACAGTAAGTTGCGCGCCGATGAATGGCAACGCTATATCCGTGAAACGATGAGCAAAGCATTGTCGCGAGGATCTGCGTGGTTTCTCTTTGGGCTGGCATTCATTGTCGTGTACCGTGAAGTCTTTGAGACAATCCTGTTTTTTGCAGCGCTTTGGACTGCGGACAATGGCATCACCATTCTGGCTGGTTCGGGTGCCGCGATATTTTTGCTCATGGTCATTGCCTGGGCAATGCTGCGCTACAGTCGCAAATTGCCGATAGGCAAGTTTTTCGCTTACAGCTCGGCATTGATGGTCGTGCTGACAGTGGTGCTCACCGGCAAAGGAATTGCAGCGTTGCAAGAAGCTGGTTTCATAAGCGTCACTCCGCTTTCTGAGTTTCCGCAAATTTCGATGTTGGGAATTTTCCCTACAGTTCAGTCTATTGTGGCCCAGCTTATTGCCATAGGAGTGATCGCTATCGGCTATTGGTATAATACTAGGAAGACTCACTCATCATGATCTTCTAATAATAGCTAAAAGCGTTCAAAGGTTACATACCTTAATGATATTACATATCTAAACGGGTGACGGCTCATAGCCGGTTGGGATTAGCCAGGCGTGTCCAACGACAACGGCGCTGGCCAGGAACCATCTGAGCACTGTAAAGTGGTTTGCCCCAAAGAGCGGATCCGTTTCCGTTCCCGCTCCTTCAGGTTTGAGCGCTGACATCTTCTGTCAACGCTTCGTGCGAGAGGAGGAGTGTGTGTGAATCACCTTCCATACGCCATCGACTTTTCGGAAAAGCCAGGTTTGCTTGCCCGTCCGGTTGAGCGTGTCGCCGGTCCTGGCGATTGTTCCCTGAATAGTGGTGTCACCCACCGCTCATGCGAAATCGCCTTCGTAATAAATGTCGATATTGGAGACATTCAGCTCCAGATCTGGGATCGACGTCTTTTCCGGTTCGACATGATTGACGACAAGCTTTTCAAGCCCGGTATTCTCGCCGCCAGACTCAAAGTATCGCGCACCGTCGAAATCAAGAAAGTGCTTTCTGAACGGTGTGGCTGATCCGTCTTCCCATCCTGCTTCTATCTCTTCGATGATTTGTAGAATTGCTGTGTCATCTGTGCTGACAGGAGGGTTGTCGTGGTGACCGTCAGCATTGTCGTGTCCGGCAGGTGCTGCACCGTGGCGCCCATCGTTGTTATCATGTCCCTCGGGGACGACAGGTGCCGGCTCGCTGTCATGGTGACCATCTCCATCGTCATGGTCTTTTGGTGCTGCATCGGGCGAAGCCATCGCCGACATGTCATGGCCAGCGGCTTTTGGCTCGCTTGACGCATCGCCATGATCGTGATCGTGGCCATCACCTGTGACGACGGGCAAGCTTTTGACGCCAAGGCCATAGCCATAGACGATTTTGCCGCCCCACCACGCCGTTACACTGAGTGCCAAAGCAGCTGCTGTAAGCCCTCCAATAAATAGCGTGGAGGCTGCTTTTGCGCGGCTTGTCCAGCGCCAGATCGCCAAGAACAATATTGCTGTGCCTGACGGAACAGCCCAGTTGCGGTGCGTAGTCATGGCGGCGTGAGAGGGCGCATCGTGATTTACAGTGTAATACGCTTGAAACCCCGCAGCGATTGTCAGCACGATCGCGATCGCACTAAAGGCCAGCATCCAGTCAGCCGCAGGAGAGAGAGTATCTCGCCATTTTTCTGTGAGCGGAAATCGGGACAGCAAATATGAGATCACGGCGGTCATCGATAGTGCGTATGCGAAGTGAACGAGGATTGGGTGAAGGTTCGGTTCTATCAGAGAGGTCATGTTTTCGTTCCTTAAAACCAGGTGCGGACGCCAGCGAGAACAACTGTCCTGTACGCCTCGCCGCCGGTAGCTTCGATAATGTTCTTGGTGCCGCCAAAATTGCCTTGCCATTCAACACCGATGTAAGGCGCAAATTGCCGTTTGATTTCATAGCGAAGACGCAACCCGGCATTGATATTGTTGAGACCTGCACCAATCTGGCGATCTGGGATGTCCTGCGCTGAGACATTCGCCTCGATGCGAGGCTGCAGGATCAATCGCTGGGTTAAAAGCAACTCATATTCGAGTTCAGCGCGCGCGGTGACGTCGCCTTCGGTACTCAAATATGCGGACATGTCGACTTCGAAGAAATAAGGTGCGAGGCCTTGAATGCCGATCACCGCATGATCAAGACTGTCTGGTTTGAAATCATGTCGAATACCGGTTTGCAGGTTCCAGTAGGGCGCGACGGCGCGCGAATAGAGCGCTTGAATTTCAGCGTCCTCGACATCGCCCTTGTTTAAGGAAGACCGCCCTTCGGTTTTGAACCAGATCTTGTTGATGTCGCCGCCATACCAGGCCTGCCCATTCCAATACAATTCGTCCGCGCCATTGGTTGACTGGGCTTCGAGCTGGTTGAACAACACATAAGATGTTTTCTGTGCGCCGCCTTCTTTTAATATGCTCTCATAGGATTTTGCCATCTCTTCGGGGTCATAATATTGATTGGCTTGAGACCAGAGAGGGGCATCGGCGGAGGCTGATGATTGCGGCGTTTCCTCATTCGACTGCTGAGCAAGCGCGCCGAACGGCAAGATCATGCCAAAGGCAGCAATGAGTAGTGTGTGCGAGATCGGTTTCATTTCATCTCTCCCATGCCAGGCATCTTGGAGTGATCCATGGTTTTGTGATCCATGCCTTCCATATCCATGCCGTCCATTTCCATGTCCTTCATATCCATCGCTTTTGGGGCGTTCGGATTGGCATAAGGCAAGACCGAGACGACCTGCATCATCCCAGCATGCATGTGGTAGAGGAGGTGGCAGTGAAAGGCCCAGTCGCCGACATGTTCTGCCGAGATGTCGACCGAAAGTTTTTCTCCCGGTTTGACCAGAATGGTGTGCTTTCGTGGTTTGTGATCATCGCCGCCATTGACGAGGTCGAAGAACATGCCGTGCAAATGTATGGGATGCGGCATCATCGTGTCGTTGATCATGGTCAGGCGAAGTCGCTCACCCTTATAGAACTTGATGGGCTCCTTGATATGCGCGAATTGAACGCCGTCGAAGGACCACATATAGCGCTCCATATTGCTGGTCAGGTGGAGTTCCATTTCGCGCTCGGGGGCTCTCAGATCTGGGTTGCGCTCAAGGCTGCGGAGCTGGGAATAGCGCAGGACCCGGTGGTCCAAGCCTTCCAGGCCCTGACCCGGCTCGTCGAGACGGCTCACGGGCGCCATGGCGATTCCGACAACGCCCGGCCCGCGTGTCACGCCGGGAGCTGCTGCATCCATGCCGGACATGCCGCTCATGGGGCTGGCTTGCTTATCATCCATTCCCGGCATGGAGCTGTGATCCATGCTCTCCTTCCCGGGCATTGATGAATGGTCCATACCTGCCATGGAAGAGTGATCCATACCTCGCATGCCAGACATGTTGGAATGATCCATGCCCGTCATGCCTTGGGAATTGTCTGATGACATTCCAGCCATGCTGCCATGATCCATGCCGCCCATGCCCATATCTTTCATGGTCAGGGGGACGGGCGCGCGAAGCTTTGGGGCTTCAGCCCGCATGCCGGGACGCGGGGCGAGTGTCGCAATGACCTGACCTGACCGGCCGATGGATTCGGCGGTGATGGCAAAGGTCCGGCTTTCCTCTGGTGAAACGATCACGTCATAGGTTTCGGCGACACCGATCTGGAACTCGTCTGTCTCGACAGGTTGAACATTGAGCCCGTCGGCCGCGACAACCGTCATTGGCAAGCCGGGAATGCGGAAGTTGAAGATCGTCATCGCCGACGCATTGATGATCCTGAGGCGGACACGCTCGCCAGGGGCAAAAACCGCGTCCCAATTGTCGAGCGTTGAATGACCATTGATCAGATAGGTGTATGTCGAGCCGCCTATATCTTCCCAGTCTGTCTGGGACATACGCATCTGGTTCCACATCTTGCGGTCCTGCAGCGTCTGACTAAGACCTTTGTCAGAGAGATCATCGATGAAGTCTCCGGCTGTGCGTTTCTGGAAGTTGAACGTGTCGCTTGAGCTTTTCAATTTCTTGAACAGGGTGTGCGGACTTTCAAAACTCCAGTCTGACAGCACGAGGACATATTCTCGGTCATAACTTACCGGATCAGAGCCTTTTGGATCGATGATCAAGGGACCGTAGTGACCAGATTGTTCCTGCAATCCCGAATGTGAGTGATACCAATACGTGCCGGTCTGGTTGAGCGTCCATTTGTAGGTGAAGGTTTCTTTCGGCTTGATCCCCGGAAACGCGATGCCCGGTACGCCGTCCATGTAGAATGGCACAAGTAGCCCGTGCCAATGGATTGAGGAGTCCTCCTCAAGGTTGTTGGTCACATTGATCGTAATGTCATCGCTTTCCCGAAACCGCACCAACGGTCCGGGCAGGGTGCCATTGATGCCGGTCGCCATTCCCGCACGGCCATTGATGCGAACAGGAAACTTGCCGATGGACAGATCGAAATCTGTTCCGGCGAGCGCTGCGATGCCGAGGTTACCATTGCGGGCGCTTTGCGCCCATGCGGGCAACAAGCCGCCAAGACTGGCCATCGCGCCGCCTCCCGCTGCTAGTTGCAATAGGTGTCGTCTGCTAAACTGAGTCATTATGGATTCCTTTCGCCTCGCTACTGCGCTGCTTTGGGGTGCATTTTGGAATGGTCCATTGTCGGCATGTCATCATGTTCGACAGCATCTGAACTTGCCGTGCTGCTGCAAAGGCCGGGGATGACTTCAGTCGATCTCGTTAGGCAGAGTTCGGCGATGGGGTAGGGGCCTGTGTCGGTCTTGTGCAGCGTGAACTGAACTTGATCTCCAGGTTTCAGACTTGAGATATCGACTGTATCCAAGACCGAGAAGGCCATCTTCATGGCTGGCCAGCCAAGGACTTCGACAGGCCCATGGTTTAGGCCGACTTTACGGTTCGTTGTGTCGACGCTGACGACTGTTCCGGTTGCTTCATACATGTGTTGAGCGCGGGTCGTATCAGTCTGGTGCGTGGTGTGCCCCGGATGAGCCGATTGCTGGGCGATGGCGGGAGATGCCAAAGCGGTTGCGGCAAAGAGAGCGGAGATAAGAGTATTTCTGAAACAGATCATTATGCGGATTCCGTGTGAGAAAGTGTGCGTGACGGCCCTGCGGATGCACCGCGAGGAACTGAGTGAAAACTGGAGATTTAGGAACGTGCCCAAACGGATTGGGAGCAGGGCCGCAGTACGGCCTCAAGCGTTTCACCGCGCTGCCAAACGGCTAGCCGTGCATCGAACTCAAGTCAGAGATATGTCGTGTCTGGATATCGGCGAACTCGCATGCGTTCGCCATCGCAAGTCGATTAGTGGAGCAGGTGGTCCGTGAACTTTAAGAAGGCGCGGCGTCGCTGAGCGCGCTTTGACAATCGCAACTTTCGCTTCCAGCCGCGGTGTCGCCTCAACTTTATCAGTTTGAGGGATCGCATAGAGATCAGTGCTATCGCAGTGCTGACATCCATCACAGGCATGCTGATCATCAGAATGATGATCAGCGCTGGTGCCTGCGTGATGATCCACAGATTCCGCAATTTCTATGTTTGATCCGCTGTTTGCCGCGCAGGCGCAGAGTGCCTGAGAGACCCCGAACATCAGAACCACAAAAGACAGAAGGAGCGTGCGCATATGCGATACCATATACCCCTATAGGGTTATTGCAATCCCAAATCTCAATCTATGTTGACGCATGGTTCGGCGCGTCAGGCCGAGACTCTTTTGTAATCGACCGATTTTTCTAAATACCAATTATGCGGCTGGGTCTGGAAAGAACAAGAAACGAGGCAACAGCAAACCCGGCCGATTGTAAGATCATGGCCATGACGACGATTTGGTAACGGACCGCGATCAGAGGATCGGCACCTGACAAGATTTGCCCAGTCATCATGCCGGGCAGTGAAACAAGCCTTGACCACTAATGCCAAGCACTTCAGGAAACCGTCGAACTAACAATGCCGGTGTACCACCTCTTAGGGGTAAAGCAGTTTACCTATTCTCGAAAAGCTTCATCAACCAGCCTTGGTTAGTATGATGGCCGGTGATGATTCATAGAGTCCGCATAGTTTGGGAGCGATCTTTTGCATGGGATGCAATGCCCCCAGGAAGCTCTTACCTCTCCAGTCATCACTTACATAGCTTTTCATGAAACCGTTGCTGACTAGTCTTGGTCTTCCCTCTCAATTTATCCGCATGAGATCGATCTATGGGTGTCGGGGACCGGTGTAATTGCTCTCGAAATTTATACGTTGTAGCGTATAATATAAAAATATACGCCACAACGTATATTGCGCATTAATACGCTATGGCGTATATTCCTGATCTCGATTGGAGTCAGGAACATGTCCCAGCTTGTCAGATCCCCCAAGCAGCTCGGCGCTGCCCTGCGTCGATTCCGTCGATCAAGGCGCATGACACAAGCTGATCTGGCGAAGGACGCCGGCATCCGTCAGGGAACGGTCTCTCAGGTCGAGGGCGGACTCGAGACGGTCAAACTCAGGACAGTCATGGACATTTTGCGGACGCTCGATCTTGAGCTTGTCGTCCAGCCGCGCACAAAGGGAAATAGCCAGGATATCGAGGACATCTTCTGATGGCCCGCGCGCGCAAGAGATCAACCCTCGTCGTCGCTCTGAACGGGCGACGGGTCGGCGTGTTGGAGCGTGCGCCTAATGGCGCTGTCTCGTTCGCATATGATGAGACATGGCTGGGCGATACGCGTCGCGCCATGCCGGTCTCCCTGTCGCTGCCGCTTCGCGAAGAGCGCTATGCTGGAGCGGAAGTCTCGAACTTCTTCGACAATCTCCTGCCCGACAATCTCGACATCCGGAAAAAGATCGCAGCGAAAACGGGCGCGGAAGGGACCGACGCGTTCAACCTCCTGAACAGGATTGGCCGCGACTGTGTCGGGGCGCTTCAGTTTCTTGCCGAAGACGAGCAGATCCCTGCGCCTGCCCCCCCGCAAAGCGAGCCGCTGAGCGACGCTGAGGTCGCCGACATTCTCAGGAATCTCGCAAGCGCGCCCCTTGGCGTACGGACAGACGGATCGCGGGAGCTCAGGATCTCGATCGCGGGCGCTCAGGAGAAGACGGCGCTGCTATGGGACAATGGATGGCGCCTGCCCATAGGGGCCACGCCCACAACGCACATTCTCAAGCCAGCCATGAGCAAACTGCCCAATGGGATGGACATGCACCTGAGTGTCGAGAACGAGCATTTCTGCCTGGCGCTATGCCGCGCATTCGGCCTCACTGTCGCCACCAGCTGCATTGTCGATTTCGAGGACCAGCATGTCCTGGTTGTCGAACGATTTGACCGTGTTCGCGCGCGCGATGGACGCCTTCTGCGCATGCCTCAGGAGGACTTTTGCCAGGCGCTGGGCGCCCCTTCGACGCTCAAGTACAATTCCGATGGCGGACCGGGACTCCTGGAATGTCTCTCGCTGCTGAACGGAAGCGACACGCCCAGCGAGGACCGGATGGCTTTCCTCAAGGCGCAGATCGTCTTCTGGCTTATGGGCGCTACGGATGGACACGCCAAGAATTTCAGTTTGTTCCTGAGTCCGGGCGGACGCTACCGGATGACCCCGATCTATGACGTGCTGTCGGTGCAGCCCTGCTATGACGCGCGACAATTGCGCAAGCGGGAATACCGGTTCGCCATGGCGGTTGGCGGGAGCCGCCACTACCAGATGGACAAGATCCTGCCTCACCATTTCCGTGAAATTGCGGCTGCGGCCGGAATGTCCTCAGATGTCGTGGACGCGCTCTGCGGGGAGCTTTCGGGATCGGTCGACAAGGCGGCGGAGCAGGCGCTGCGAGACCTTCCAGACGGTGCTCCAACTGATCTGACGAACTCTATCATTGATGCGGCGCGACGGCGCGCCCGCCTTCTGGCAAACTGAGTGACAACGCCGAAAGCGTTTCCCCAGGCGAATTTTTTAAGGCGACGGAAGCGGGCGTCGGTATCGTCGAGGGGCGGCGGCAGGCCGTTTCGGAGCAAAACTTAGATCCGCGAAGAAAATCATGGCGTCAGGCGGGATGCGATGAGCCACCAGATGGCGGCCCACGCGGAGCCAAGGCACCAGCCTGCCAGGACATCCGTCGGCCAGTGAACGCCCAGATAAACCCGGCTGACGCCAACGAGGACGGTCACTGCGACCGCGCCGACCACAATCAGGATCCGCACGCGCAAGTGCTCATGTGCGCGAGCCATTAACAGGCCCAGCGTCAGATAGGCGACTGCTGACAAGGTGGCGTGACCGCTCGGAAAGCTCGAACTCGTTGCATGGGTCAAATGGTCGACCAGCTCGGGTCTCGGGCGATCAAACCCCTGTTTCAGAAGCGAGCTCAGAAGCGTGCCGGACGATACGGCCCCGAAAACGAGGAGACTGGTTCGCCATTTTCCCGTCGCTGACAGATAAACGATGGAAGCGATGAGGAGAAGCGTCAGGATTGCATAGCCGCCCAACGCCGTCAGATCCGCCATGGCGCGTTCGAACCAGGGCGGGCCTATCGGATCGGAGGGATCTCCCGCAACGCGCATCGCCAAAAGGACCGACGTGTCGAACCGGTGCGTTTCACCTTCCATCAGGTCTTCGGCCACGGCGACGAAGCCCAGAAAACCCAGTGCGACGACGCCGAAAGCGATCAATGTCTGAAATTCGATTGCGAGGCGGCGCACATGCTGCAATAGCCATTTGAGGCGTAAAGCATCGCCGGCTGGATCAGGGCGCAGCATCCAGATGTTCCTTGCGAGCGGCCTGCCAGACTTCCAGCGCCGCATGCGCGTTTATGATGGCAATGCCGAGCCCGACGACAAGGTCCGGCCAGAAAGAATGCATCCGAAGCGTCAGCAGAGCGGCGAGAATGATGGCGATATTGGCGTAGGCGTCATTGCGTGCGGACAGGAAGGCGGCTTTCGTCAGGCTGCCCTGACGATGGCGGAACCGCACCAGCGCGAAGGCGCATATGACGTTGACCGCCAGCGCGCCCAGCCCCGCGATCGACAGAAGGTTGGGATCGGGAACAGACAGCGCGCCGAACTTGCCCCATGCCGTCCACAGCGTCGCCATGCTGGGAACCAGAAGCAGCGCTGCCAGAACCATGCCGAGCCGTGCACGCCATCTGGCCGGCCAAGCGAGCCCCAACAGGATCAGCAGGTTGACGGATGCGTCCTCGAGAAAATCGATACTGTCCGCGAATAGCGAGACGGAATGGATCGATACCGCAATGCCGAACTCGACGCCGAAATAGGCCAGGTTCGCAAGGGCGACGAACAGGACGGCGTCTTTTAATGAGCGGATGAATGGAATGCTCAAGAGGCGGCCTCGACTTGTTGAACGCTGGCTACGCGCCGCGCCATGGCGGCGTGCAGGATTGGCGCGGCGATAAGGACNAGCGGNGCGCCGACAATCAGGCCGGAAATGATCGCGACCGCCATGGGGGCCAGAAGNGCNGANCCNTGNCCNATCTTCAGGGCCANCGGNGCGAGCGCCAGGATGGCGATGAGCGCCGACATGAATATGGGNCGNAGGCGNGCTTTNCCGGCNGCNATNCGNTCNTCATGGGTGGGCTGNTCGCCGGANATNTCCGCGAAGTAGAAGACGCCCAGNTCCGCGATGATGCCGATCACCATGGTNAGGCCCATCATCGCGGCGATGTTCAGCTCGGTGCCTGTCAGCATCAGTCCAGAGAGGACGCCTGCGACGGACAGCCCCACAACGCCCAGAATTGCTAGCGCCTGAGAGAGGCTGCGGAAAAGGAACACCAGCAACAGTCCAGACAGGAGGAATGCGGCGGCGAAAACAGTCATCAGGTCCGTAAATGATTTCTGCTGTTCTGCGTAGAGGCCGCCAAATTCATAGCGGACACCTGCAGGCAGGCTGAGGCCCTGCATGGCGCGGCGGACATCGGTCATCGCCGATCCCATGTCGCGGCCTTCCAATCGCCCTGTGACGGCGGTCATGGGTTGCAGGTTTTCCCGGCTCGACTGGGGCTGGCCGGAGAGGACCTCCACTTTCGCCACCCGTTCAAGCGGCAGGATGTGGCCGTCGGAGGAGCGCAGCATGAGANCCTCGATCGCCGAGACCCGGTCGCGCATNGNTTCGGGNGACCANAGCCGGATGGCGAGAGAGCGCTCGCCNGCCTGNANNGCGCCAACTGGCGCGTCCGCCAACCAGTGCTTCCAGCTGGGAGGAGAGGGACGCTGGATCCAGCCCTTCCAGCGCGAGATGGGCTGGATCCAGCGTTATATTGATCGCGTCGCCGGCCGTCCGGTCGGATTTCTGGACTTCGACGACCCCATGGATGGCCTCCAAAGCTACGAGCGTTTGATCCGCAGCGGTGGCAAGGGACGCAGGATCATTGCCGTACAGCTTGACCTCGACCGGCTGGGGCACGGCGGTCAGGTCGCCTATCACGTCTCCCATCAGCTGGATTGTTTCAATCTGCAGGCCTGGAACGGTTTGCTCCACGCGCTTGCGAATGTCCGCCATCACCTCCTCGATGTTGCGGCGAGGGAAAGGCTTCAGGCGAATGAACATGTCGCCCTCATTGGCTTCGGTGAGGCCGCCGCCCAGCTGCAGTCCAGTCCTGCGAGAATAGCTGGCGACCTCTGGAAGACTGCGGATGATATCTTCCATCTGGGTCACGAGGCGGTCGGTTTCGGTGAGGGAGAGTCCGGGCGGCGCCACATAGTCAAGAACGAACCCGCCCTCATCCATCTGCGGCATGAAGCCGGAGGCGATCCTTGAAGCTGAGAGACCACCCGTCACAGCGGCGATTGCGATCAGGGCCAGCGCGGCGATGCGCGCATGCGGAAGAAGACGGGCCATCAGCGCGCCATAGCCATCTGCCAGCCTGTTGAGCCAGCCGCTGGCCCGGTCGGCCCGCTCTGCATCCTCGGCTCGCGCCAGCGCGCGCGACAAGATCGGCGCTACGGATAGCGCAAAGACCATGGAAATTGCGAGGCTGGCGGCCATGGTTACGGCCAGAGCCTTGAAGAAGCCGCCCGTGACGCCGGACAGGAAAGCCAGGGGTGTAAAGACGATGATCGTCGCGAGTGAGGAGCCGATAAGCGGTCGGCTCATCTCTGTCGCCGCCTCCAGCACCGTTGCAGACTTTTCCGAAAGGCGCCGCGTAATGTGCTCCAGCATGACCACGATATCGTCGACGATCAGTCCGACGGCTGCTGCCATGCCTCCTAGCGTCATGATGTTGAGGCTGAGGCCAAAGACCATGAGGAGAAGGGCGGTCGAGGCCAGCACCGCGGGAAGGAGGATGGCGACCACAAGGACAAGTCGAATGCTGCGGAGGAAGAAGAGCAGCACCACGCCCGCCAGAAGGGTTCCGATCAGGATGGAATCCCGTACGCTTGTCGCGGCGGACACCACGAGATCAGACTGATCGTAATAGGGGGTTACGGTCATTCCCTTTGGAAAAGCGGGCGCCTCACGGGCGAGCACGCGCTTCACAGCGTGCGTCAGCGCGAGGGAGTTCGCGTCCGGCGCCTGGCGGATGTTGACTAGGACCGCAGCCTTTCCATCCGCTGTGACGCGTGTCCATTCCGGCGCGGCGGCGAGGCGAACCTCCGCGACGTCTCCCAGTTCGACAGCGCCGTTCGGCCCGGCTGTTAGCACGATGCTGGAAATGTCGTCCGCGCCTGTCAGGCGGTCATCAATGATGGCGAGATAGAGCCGCGACCTGTCTTCAAGCTTTCCGGCGGCGGCGACGATGTTGGATGCGCTGATGGCTGTTTCGACATCCGAAATTGACAGCCCGAGCGCATTGAGCCTGACCGGATCGACCTTGACCTCAAATTCGGCGTCCCGTCCGCCGAGGACCGAGACTTCCACCACGCCGTCGAGGGAAGCTAGAAGCGGCCGTAGCGTATATTGCGCGAAGGTCTTCAGGGCGACTTCGGACTGGGCGTCGGATGTCAGGGAATAGCCCATGACCGGAAAGATTGTCGGGTCCATGCGTCGGACATTGAACGCAAAGCCGGCAGGCAGGTTTGGAGCGAGCCTGGCCAGTTCCGATTCCGACTGGAGAGCGGCGGTTACAATGTCCGACCCCCAGTCGAAGGTGACGGACACTTCCGCGCTGCCCCGACTGGTCTGGGACCGGATGTTGCGCACGCCAGGAACGGCCCGCAGGGCTTCCTCGACGGGGCGCGTGACCTGCGCCTCCATCTGATCGACCGGCCTGTCGCCCGCTTCCAGCGACACCGACAGGCGAGGAAACTGGATGGTCGGAAAGAGGCCGACCGGCAAGCGGGACATGGCGAAGGCGCCAGATATGACCAGAAGCAGGAAGGCGGCGATGATGAAGCGCGATTGCCGCGATAGCCAGACGCTCATGGCGCGCCAGCCTTGTCTGCGGCGACAGACGGGATCTCTTTTAGTTTCATACCATCCGACAGGATTGCCACCCCAGTGGTCACGACACGTTCGCCTTCGGTCAGGCCGGACAGGATCTCTGTCTGGTCTCCGCTTGTTTCACCAACAGTGACGCGGCGTTGTTCGGCGACGCCCGCCTTGTCGACAAACACATAGTCTCCTTGCTCATCGGACATTATCGCCAGCCGCGGCGCGACAACCGCATTCTCGCGGACCTCGGCGACAAGTTCCGCCCGGACGGCCTCACCGGACAGAAAACCCTGTCCGGCTGGAACGGGCGCCAGAATCGCGGCCATGCGCGTGACGGGGTCGATGCGGACATCGACCGATCCGATTGTCGTCTGTATTTTGTGTTCGCCGCCATCCAGCCCAGTGAGGGTGAGCGCGTCGCCGGCAGACAGTCGCGCGGCGTCTTCAAGTTCGAGATTGATGCGAGCTTGTATGGCGTCTGGGGTGGCCAACCTCATCAACTGGGAGCCGGCCGGGGCGATGTCGCCGACTGCGACCAGAACGGCATCGACAACACCGGATATCGGCGAGGCGACCTGACGAAGGTCGCCAGCATTTCGCCCGAGCGCGGATGCCTGCGCGCCCAGGTCCANCGCCGCGGCGCGCGCGCGCTCGACATCTGCGTCGCTGGACAATCCGTCGGTCCGCAAGCGCTGTTGTCGTTCGAACTCCGCTTGCGCGGCTTCAGCGTCTGACCGGGCGCGGGCAAGATCGACACCCGACGATGAAGAAGGCCCCAGACGCATCAAAGCGGCGCCTTTTTCGACGATCTGCCCAGGCTGAACGAGAATTTCAGTCACCCGCGCCTCGATCTGGGTGGTGATGACGCGTTGGCGGGCAGGATCGAAGGCGATGACGCCATATCCCGAGACCGAGACGGCCAGGTCGCTGCGGGATACTGCAACAAGCTCAACACTCGCCACTGGCTCGGCGACCGAAGGTTCCGAGGCGGGCGAACAGGCTGCAGTCAGAAGTGACGCCGCGGTGAGGATCAAGGCGAAGAGTTTTGGTTTCATTGAGGCAATTCCAGACGGGCGCCNACGGCGATTTCGAGCGCGATCGCGGCCTCAGCCGCNGCGAGCGAAAGTGAATCAGCAAGAATATCCTTGTCGAGCGCGGCCATGCGCGTCGCGGCGGCGATAGTGACCGCAACATCTCCGCGCTCCGCCGCGCGATCCGTTGCGCCGGCCTGATCGTTCAGGTCCGCGAGGTCGCGCGTGACGTCTGCTAGTTGCGACCTGGCGATGGCCAACGAGGTCGCGGATGCTGCGATATCAGCGCGCACCGCTTCCAGCCTCGCGGCATATTCAGCCTCCAGTCTTGCAAGATCGGCCTTGGAAACGGCCACGTCGCCTCGGCCGCGGTTCCACACGGGCAGGTTCAAGCTGACCGAAGGCCCGAGCGTGCGGATGTCACCCGTGTCGCGTCCGGCGTTGACCGACACGCTCGGCAGAGGAAACTGAGCGGCGTGGGCGCCAGCGACACCCGAGCTGGCGGCTGAGAGACCTTGCCTCAACGCCACAAGATCGGCGCGTCCTTCGACCGCGAGCTGGAACAGCGCGTGTAAATCAGGCGTTTCGGGCGACTTTCCAGAGACGGCGGCGACGACAACCGTTTCGGCCGGATCGATACCGAGCAGGCGGTTGAGTTCTAGCCGCGCCGCCGCGAGTTGGCTTTCAGCTGTGCGGTCCCGGTCAGATGCGTCAGCCGAAACGAGTCGTCGCGCGTCGACCTCGATCGCGGATACATCTCCGCGCGCGGCCGCCGCCAGCACGCGGGCAAGGTCGTCTTCGGCGAGCTGACGCATGCGGCCCGTCTTGTCCTGGATGGCTGACAACCAGGAAAGTCGCTCGGCGAGCAAGCGCGCCTGCTCGCTTGTGAGCCATTCCGCCCATGCGATCTCCTGTTGAACGGCGCCTGCGCTGACGTGCGCCGCGCGAAGACGAGCGGGACGAGTCGCAAGAGACGCCAGATCGAGACCGATGGATCCGGACAAGGCTGTGACCAGACCCGAGCCGTTCAATGGCGCGTCGGCGCCAATCGAGAAGCTGGGATCGGGGAGAAGTCCGACTGCGAAAATCTGAGCATCTGCGACGCCCTTCTGCGCGCGCAGCGCCTTGAGGTCCGGGTTGGCAAGAACCGCGATCGTGGCAAGCGCATCCGGAGGAAGCGGCGCTCCCAGGTCTATCGTCGTCGCGTGACGCGAAACTTCCGCCAACGATGGGCCTTCGACAGACGGCATCGGCGCCTGATAGGGCGCCTGCGTCGTCGCACACGCGGACAAGGCCAAGCACAGCGCCAGAGTCAAAGGCTGTTTCACTCGGCGCCTCCATTTGTTCTGAGGGCGTTGTAGAAATGCGGGAAGTGGACGACGACCATAAGGCCGGGACCTGCGTCATCCAGTGTCAGGGTGGCGTCATGCAGATCGGCGATTGCGCGAACAAGGGAGAGACCGAGACCTGAACCAGCCGTGCTCCGCGACTTGTCGAGCCGATAAAAGCGATCCAGCACCTTGTCGCGCTCATCCGTCGGAATGCCGGGCCCGTTGTCGCTGACGACCAGGGTGACGCCCGATATGTCGGAAGACAAATGAACCCGGATCTGTGCGCCGGGGCCGGCATGCCGGATGGCGTTTTCGATGAGATTAGCGAACATCTGCGTCAACAGCTCGCTGTCGCCGAACACCAACTGGCCAGCGCTGATGTCATCATTGTTGAAACGGATTGATTGGCCGTTATCCTCGACCACGGCCTCGAAGGCGTCCCGGAGGCGACGAACGATGTCGGAGAGCGGGACAGACTGGAACCGGGCGCGCCGCGCGCCCGACTCGATCTGCGCGATGCGCAGGATGGCGTCGAAGGTCCTTGTGATCGTCCGTGATTCCTCGAGGGCCGCGTCGAGCTGATCTTCATATTCTGGATTGTCCGCCAAGGACGACTTCAGGCCTTCCAGGCGAATGCCGAGTCGATTGACGGGCGTGCGAAGGTCATGGGCGACATTGGCGCTGACCTGCCGAATGCCTTCCACTGTTCCTGCGAGCTGGCCGAGGGCGCCATTGATGCGCCCGCAAAGTCGCGCGAGGTCATCATCGCCTACTTGTTCCGGAATTCGCGCATCAAGATCGCCGGACGCGGCCCGCCGCAGCGTTGCGTCGATCGCTTCGATCCGCTTTTGTCCGCCCGCTGCGAGTCGCCGGGCCATGAGGCCGGCGAGAACGAAGGATAGAAAGGTGGCGATAGCGAAGGCGGACAGGATTTTGGCCTTGATCTCGTCGCTTTCCTCATAGCTGGCCCCAGTTATCAGCACGAGCCCGTCCAGACGGGCCACCTCGATGCGATAAGCGTCGTCTCCATCCCGGCCGAGGACATCGCCTGCGTAGTCGCCGGTCGCGATTGCAGGCGAAAAGCGTATCTGTTGACCGGCGAGCGTCTCACCGCCCGCATCACCCAGCCAGTAAATGGCGTCTTCGGGATTGGTTGTCTGAGCCCTTGCATCGACGGCAGCTACGAGCCCTGACCTCCCGTCATCCGTAAAAACCTTTTCGAGGTCCAGCGCCGCGTAGCGAGCCGCATCCTGAACCCGCTGCTCCAGCTCGGCCCCCAGCACGCCATAAGCGATCCGGCCGGCCAGGAGATAGCAGGCGAACACGGCGCCCGCGACCAGCGTCGCAAGTCGCATGTGCGAGCTGCGGAAGAGGTCATTGAGGCGCACGTAGGGCGTATCCGACATTCTTGAGGGTGTGCAGAAGGGGCGTTGCGAAGGGTTTATCGATCTTTGCGCGCAGCCGGCTGATATGTGTNTCGACCACNGTCGTCTGGGGATCGAAATTGAAGTCCCACACGCGTTCCAGAAGCATGGTGCGCGACAGGACGCGTCCCTCNGATCGCATGAAATATTCNAGGAGCTGAAATTCCTTGGGCAGCAGCTCGATCGNCTGGCCNGCGCGCGATACGGAATGGCGGACAAGGTCCATTTCCAGATCCGCAACAACGAGACGAGTCTGCTCGGACGCCCTGGCGGGTCTGCGGCCGATCGCCCCAAGCCGCGCGGCAAGTTCTGAAAAAGCAAACGGTTTGACGAGATAGTCGTCTGCGCCGGCTTCCAGTCCTTCGACGCGATCATCAATGCCGCTGACAGCAGTCAGGAAAATCACTGGCGTATCCACACCGGCAGCGCGCATGGCCTTGAGCAGCGAAAGACCATCCATGCTCGGCAGCATGCGGTCGAGAATGGCGGCGTCATGCGTGCTGCGCAGGGCGAGCGTCAGGCCGTCCACGCCGTCGTCGGCGGCGTCGACGACATGTCCGGCGCCGCGTAAGCCGTCGAGCACATAATTGCGGGTTAGCGCATCGTCTTCAACCAGCAGGATTTTCATTGTTCGCGGCCCCCGGGGCGAATGGCTGCGGCGACACCATCGCCGCCGCAGCATCATTGGGATCAGTCCTCTTCAATACCTACAATGTCGCCTGATCGGGCGTCCACGAGAACCTCGCGTTCGCTGTGGTCGGATGTCAGGATTTCGATGGCGTAGATCCACTTTCCATCCTCGCGTTCGAACTCAGCGGACATGGCCTTTCCGTTGACCTCAGCCTCGGCTGTGGCGACCGCTTGGGTCAGTGAAACCTGTGCGGCGACAAAGGCCTCCTCCTTCTTGTCGAGGCGGTCGCCTTTTTTGGCATCGGCCAGAGCCAGCGGCGCCGCGAGCGAAGTGGCGATCAAGGCCGTGGCCAGTATACGGGATTGTCTGTTCATGATCAGCTGCAGTCTCGGTTTGAATAAAGCCCTTGAGCCCAGTGATCATTATCTATGACGGCCAATTAAGAAGCGATGTTCTGGCAATATACATATATGTAAACTGCTCCGTATGAAGTGGGCTCGATATTATCGTCGACAAGCTCGTTAGGTGTTCAATCTCCTTTCCGGCGATCAAGGCCATATGACTGGGAACATCGTCAGGCTGCGAACCTGGTCCGCTTCACCGAACTGGTTTTTCACCTGACCGGCCGCGTGCGGCGCTGGCGCACATCTGGATCCGGAGCGCGGTCAATTTCGCCCTCATCAGACAGGCGTCGTCGTTCATCAAGCCAGTCGATCACCTCGCCGAGGTCCCAGACAACGCAGCGCGGGCTGAGATAGAAACGCCGGGGAAACTCGCCCTTCTGCTCGAGCTCGTAGATGGTCGTGTCGGACAGGGGCACGAGCTGGCGCAGTTCAGCCCTTCGAACGGTGCGTCGCGGCATCCGGCGGTCCGCCAAGAGCGCGCGCAGGTCGCGCGCGCCGTCATTGGCGGGATGGGGCAAGGTTTTCATGAAGCATCCTCCTCAGCTTGCCTGCGACCGGTTCCAGACCAGCGCGCCCGTGCCGGCGGTTTCATCTGCGAAGAAGGCCGCCCGCACCGGCTTGTCGAAGCTCGGATCATCCAGCCGGACGGCAAGATAGTCCGATCCGTCTTTCGATTGTTCGCGCCATGCCGCGCCCAGTTCGGCGCCGCCTGCAAAAACCCGGTAGTCGGGCGCATCCGAAGAGCGCTTGTCCTTTACGGGGATGAGGCTCGCCTTCACATTGATGGTCATGGTCCGGATGGTTCCGGTCCAGGTCTCGTCCTTCTTCGAGAAGGTTCCGATGGTCGCCATGTCAGTTTCCTTTTCTGCTGGAAGCGCCAGATGATGAAGTTGAAGACGATTTGTCCTGCAGGGCGCGCCGCGCCCGCTTGAACCCGGCATCGGAGGCGAGGAACGCCTCGATCATGACCGGTGCGAGCTCCTCGACCCGCGCCGCCTCGCCATAGCTTTCTTTGTAAAGCGCGGCGTAATCGCCAAGCGCTGCGAACAGGTCCGGTTCAAGGGACAAGGTCACCTTGACCGGCGTGCGGTCGGGCAGTCTTGAAAGTCGTAAGCTCATGGATTGTCTCCGGTTGCATAGGGACGAAGGACGAGGTCGCGGGTGACGATGATGCGCAGCTGCGCTCCCGGTCGGACGCGGATGGTGGGCTGGACGTTGAGCTGGCGGTCGACAATGCGCTGGCCAGTCCGCGCCACCGTGTCCTGACCCGCCTCACGCAGGGCGCGGACTAGCTCGTCGTCGGAGTCGGATGCGAGTTCGGTCCCAACGCCCAGCAATGTCGCAAGGCCTGCGGCGGCCCAAATGCGGCCCCAGTGATTGTCGGTCTTGTCGGAGAGCCCCGAATAGCCGGATGCGTCGGATCCGGGCAGGGCGTCGATCCGAAGGGAGGACCCGTCTGGGAAGATCAGCCGGTCCCAGACGATGAGCGCGCGGTCCTGGCCGAAGGCGACCTCGGACTGGTAGCGGCCGAGCAGCCGCGCGCCCTGGGGCACGAGCAGATGCCGCCCGGTCACCGTGTCGAACACGTTCTGGGTGACCTGCGCGACCAGCGTGCCGGGGAGGTCCGAGTTGAGCCCGGTGATCAGACTGGCTGGGATGATGGTTCCGGCCAGCGCCTGGTAAGGCGAGACCGGATCCTGCAGGCCATGCGGATTGTAGATGTCCTCGTCGACGCCTTCCGAGGCGAACGCGATCTTGCGCGACTGGAGATTCGGGTCCGCCGCGCCAGGCTGTGCGGTTTGCAGGGCGAGCCCCGCGCCGGCTGCCGATTTCGCCAGCGTCATAAGATCTCCTAGACCCGCACGATCAAACGCCGATGGCGCGGCGCCAGATGACGCAGAAGCGACATCGCGGTCCTTTTGCGACAGCTGGAAAAAGACCGGGGCGGCAAGCGCGGCTTCAGCCTGCTGCGCCTTGCGCATGCGAAGCGCGCGGGCGGTTTCTTCCTCGGGGCTTGGACGGAAGTCGTGCATGTCGCCAACTGGCGTCACGAACTCTGGCGCGATCCCCAGATTTCTTTCGGCGGCGAGCACGGTGCCGCCGAGGTCGCCGGGAAGCGGCGCGCCAAGCCGGGCATAGGAGGATGGCAGGGCAGACAAGCCTTCGGCGGTCGCCCTGTTGCGCGTGTTGTAAAGCTCGCGCGGCTCCCCGCCGCCCCGTGCAGTGGGCGGAGAGAGCGCGACCATGGCTGCGGCAAACAGGCCCAGCGCGCCCACGCCAACCCCGGCAATCAGCACCTTGCGATTGAGGCGGGAGACAGGGCGGGGCCGCGCGCGGGGCCTTATCCGGTCCGCAGCCTCAGTAAAAGATACAGGCTCTGACATTGGATCTAGCTCCCAAACCAGGACCAGCGTTTTTCCCCCTTCAGGATGCGGACGATGGTCTGGTCCTTGGTTCCCAGACGCAGCTCAGCGGCGGCGAATAGGCGGTCGACGATGTAGTAGCGTCCCTTGACCCGGTAGTTGACGAGTTCGGCCTCACCCGAGGCGCCCAGCACGAAGAGGGGCGGGGCATCACTAACAGCCATTGCTTCAGGCATCTGGATGAAGACACGGGTTCCATCATCGAATACGCGCACTGGCTTCCAGGCGGGGTCATCGCCCTCGATGCGGTAGGCGAAGTTGAGGCTCGACAAGGACAGGCCCTGATCCACGCGAGCGTCTTCGCGCACTTGGGCGGCAGCGTTGCGCGCCTTAAGGTCGGCCAGTTCATCGGCCGGATAGCGCCAGGAGACGGCCGCCATATAGCCGCCTGACGTGCTTTCCAGCTCGAGGTGATAGGTGCGCCGGTCGGTGGCGATCATGAGGTTGGTGGAGAGGTCCGCGCCGATAGGCTTGACCAGCACATGAGCGCGGCCCGAGCCCCCTGAGCCTGAATGGGTGTCGCCTACGACCCATCGGACCGTGTCGCCAGCGGAGACCGACACCAGCGTCTCGCCAGGCTGGAGCGCGATGTCGGAGACCTGGCCGGGCGCGGCGTAAAGGCGATAGAGCGCGCCTTCGACGAAAGGATAGACCTGCACGGCGTTCACATACCCATCGACCGAGGGCTCGATGCGCGCGGCTCTGGCGCCTGTGCGAACCACCTCAGCCGGTTTGGCTGGCGGCTTTGGTTTCCTCGAAGGCGCGCTGACCAGTTTCATCTGTCCTGGCAAAGCCAGAGGTTCGACCTCTGTGACAATCTCGACAGGGCGCGGCGTGTCCTCTTCGATAATGGCTGCAGCCTCGAGAAAGTCCTCGGCGGCGAAATCAGGCGGAGTCGTGGCGCATCCTGCCAGCAGGGCCAGGGTGGATGCGGCTAACAAAAGACGGGTCATTTTTTCTCTCCTGTCACGAGGTCCTCGCCCCAGTTGAGGCCGTGGACATAAATTCCGAGGGGATTGGCGCGCAGCTGCTCGACATCGCGCGGTGTCTCGATCACCAACGTCATCAGCGCCGTGTGGCGGGTCGAGGTCGTCAGGGCGCCGTTCTCATAGGTGCGTTCGAGCCAGCGGGCCTGGAAACTGTCGTCCGAGACGCGCACGACGCTCACCACCTCCACCTCGCGCGAACGGCGTCCGACATTGGCGAAGGGATCATGGGTCCGGGCATAGTCGTTTAGGACCTGCGCGCCCTTGTCGGTCGTGAAGGCGTAAGCCAGGAGCCAGTTTTTCCGCACAACGACGGGGTCGACCGAGATTTCGCGCACCTGTTCGAGAAACCGAGCGAGGAAATGCGCGATCTGCGCATCGGTGGGATCATAGCGCTCCATGGCCGGGCCGACGGCGCGCACCTCGCCGCTATCATTGACCTCCACCACATAGGGCGTGACGGTGGACTGGAGCGAGCGCCAGACCAGAGCGCCGGAGGTCGCGAAGCAGAGCCCCAGGCAGCCAAGCGCCATGAGACGCCAGTTCTTCGCCTGGACTCGGGCGCTACCTATTCTGTCATCCCAGACTTGTCCGGCTTTCTGGTAGGGCGTCTCAGGGGCGGGGCTCTCGCCGTAGCTGGCTGTACTGCGTTTGAAGAGCATCACTGATCGTCCTTGTTGCTGAGGGAGGGCGAGGCGCCATGGCCGCCACGATCGCCGTCCCGAATAGAGTGCGCCGCCATGCTTCCAGCGTGCTGGAGCCGTTGTGAGCGCTGGATGCTGGAAGCGATGTCGCTGCCCGCAGCTGGAGAAGGATCGGCGTCATCTGCAGCGCGTCGAGCGACATGCTGGCCGCCCGTCGCCGTGAAGGCGGCGTTGGCGCCCGCCTGAGTGGAGGGTTTGAGGTTGTCGATGGGATTGCGCGCCGCACGTGCGACACCGCCGCCAGCTGCATGGGCGACGCCGGAGAGCCCTGCTGCGACGCCGGCAGCGCCTGTCTGGCCTGAGGCGGCTTTCGAGAGGGAATAGGCGGTGGACGCGCCGCCTGAGAGCGCTGCGCCCGCCCGGACTGCTGAGATGGCGCCGCCTGCGGCTGACCTTGCGCCCGCTCCGGCAAGATAGCCGCCAGCCCCGACGCCGATCAGTGTTCCGACAGCTGCGCCCGCGCCCAGCTGCGGCGCGCCGGAGATGAGGCCTGCCGCGATGCCCGGACCGAAGATGCCGAGCCCGAACAGGCAGACCGAGGCGAGGACGGCGGAGAGGGCCTGTTCAAGGGTGACGTCGCCTGCGTCAAAGGCCGTGGTCATGCCGCCAAAGAGGGTCGAGCCGATGCCGACAATCACCGCCAGCACCATGAGCTTGACGCCGGACGAGATGACGTTTCCCAGCACGCGTTCGGCGAGGAAGGTCGTCTTGTTCCAGAGCGCGAAGGGCACGAGCACAAAGCCCGCCAGCGTGGTCAGCTTGAACTCCAGAATGGTGATGAAGAGCTGGACCGCAAGGATGAAGAAGGCGGCGAGGATGATCGCCCAAGACAGCATCAGGACTGCAATGGTGACGAAATTGGCGAAGAAGGAGACGGGCCCCAACAAGTCCCCGGCCTCAGCGAGCAGGGGGTGGGCTGCGTCATAGCCTGCCTGGGCGACAAAGCCCGGGCTCATCAGGTCGGCGGCGGTCAGCGTCGATCCGCCGGCGCGAAGTCCCAAGTCCGCGAAACTGTCGAACACAATGCCGGACAAGAACGCGAAATTGCCGATGATCCAGGCGAAGAAGCCCACATAGAGCACCTTCTTGATCAGCCCGGCGATCACGTCGGTGTTCTGCGACATGGCCCAGAAGAGACCGGCCAGCGTGATGTCGATCCCGATCAGGATGGAGGAGAGATAGGCGACATCGCCCGACAGGAGGCCAAACCCTGAATCGATATAGGCGATGAAGGTNGCAAGGAACGTGTCGATGACGGAGATCTGATCCATGGGTTCAGTCTCCTAAGAAGCGCTGGAGCCGGGCCTTGCCGCGCGCTTCTTCGGCGAGGTCCGCCGACCGCTTCAGCGCCTCGGCGCGATAGTGGGAGGCGAGCAGGCCTTCGATCTGTATGAGCTGCTGGGCGGCGAGGGCCTCGATCTGGTTGCCNGCCTGGCTGACCTCGAGATTGCCGGCGGCGGACTGGCTCTGTCCGACAAGCCTATTCAGACGGCCGGCGTCAGCCGACAGGTTCTCGACGACGCCCGCCTGCAGTTTGAGCGCGTCTAGATAGCCGGCGCGCGCCTGCGTCCATCTTTGCTGCGCGGCCTCATACATGTCCTGCGAGGCGGGCGGCGCATCGCCATAGCCGTCCGGGTAGATGTCCGAGAACATGCGCTCGAGATCGGCGATCTTGTAGGCTGCGCCTTGGGCCTGTTGCATGAGCTGGTCGATACGCGCGAGCCGCGCGGCGATGTCGCTGGCGATCGAGTCTGGCATGGCCTCAAGGTTGCGCGCCATGTTTTCCAGCATCGCAATCTCGTTGGCGATCTGCTCGACCTGCTGTGCGGTTTGGACCACACTTTCGACCAGCGACAGGATGGACTGGATCAGGTTGGCGGGGTCGATGACGACAAACTGGGCAAGTGCAGGCGGCGTCAGGACGACCGGTGCCAGGACTACAGACAGGAGGAGCGTGCGGCGGGACAATCCGGGCATGGCGACCTCCTACTCGGCTGCCGAGACGACAAGGTCAGGATCAACCGGCAAGACGGGGGCAGGCCATCCTCCGAACTCGCCCCGATCCCTTGCGGCGTCGATGATGGGCGAGGGCCAATCGATGCCCTTGGCGGCAAGGAAACATCCGGCAAAGTCGAAGGGCTCGGCCTCCGCCACTGTGCGGTCGATGAGGTACTGGTCTTGTTGCGAAGAGGATCCGCACAAGGCGAGCGCCACGGGACCAAGGCCCAGGTCGAAGAGGCGGGACCCGCGCGGCGACTGGAGGTAATAGTCGCGCTTGGGTGTAGCGCCCGCGATGATCTCGACCTGGCGCGGGTTCAGGCCGAAACGCTCATAGACCTCGCGCTGCTGAGCTTCGAGGGCGCGCTCGTTCGGCAGGAAGATGCGGGTCAGGCAGCTTTCGATGATGGCGGGTGCGATGGAGGAGTTGGCGATGTCGGCGAGCGACTGGGTCGCGAAGACGACCGACACATTCTTCTTGCGCAGGACCTTCAACCATTCGCGAATACGCGCGGCGAACATGGGATCATCGAGAAAGAGCCAGGCCTCATCGAGAATGAGCAGGGTGGGCCGACCATCAAAACGCGCCTCGAGCCGGTGAAAGAGGCAGGCGATGACGGGTGCCACAGCCGCGCCCGCATGCATCAGCTCCTCCATCTCAAAACAGGCGACATCCGACAAAGCAAGGTTGTCATGATCGGCGTCGAGAAGCCGCCCATGCGGGCCTTCAATGGTGAAAGGCGCTATGGCCGCCTTGAGGGTCTCATCCTGCGCCATCAGCGACAGGCCGGTCAGCGTGCGCTGAGGAGCAGGCGCAGACGCCAGCGCTGTGACCGCGCCCCAGATCGCCTCGCGCAAGGCTGGTGTGACGGTGACGCCCTGGCCCTCGCATAGCCCGGCGATCCAGTCGGCGGCGAAGCTCGCCTCAGAGGGCCGGTCGATGTCCTTGAGGGGCTGGAGCGCGGGACGCCCATCACCGCCAAGGTCGACATGTGCGCCTTCCATGGCGAGGATTGCTGCGCGCGCCGACTGGCCCTTGTCGAAAATGAAGACCTGCGAGCCTTGATAGCGCCGCCATTGCAGGGCGAGCAGCGCGAGCAAGACCGACTTGCCTGCCCCGGTCGGGCCGACAATGGCGGTATGGCCGACATCGCCCACATGGAGGTTGAGCCGGAAGGGTGTTGAGCCTTCGGTCTGCGCCTGGATGAGTGCGGGCGCGTCCAGGTGCCGGTTGACCGCATCGCCCGCCCAGACTGCCGAGAGGGGCGTCATGTGGGCCAGGTTGAGCGAATGGATGATGGGCTGGCGCACATTGGCGTAGGTGTGGCCGGGCAGGCTCCCCAGCCAGGCCTCGACCGCGTTCAGGGTCTCGCGGATAGTCGCAAAGCCGCGCCCATTGATGACCCGTTCGGCGGCGCGCAGCTGCGCGTCCACCTCGCGCCGGTCAGCGGCCATCACCGTCACTGTGGTGGTGACATAGCCGAATGAGACAAGGTCCGCGCCAAGTTCCTGCAGGGCGGCGTCGGCGTCCGCAGCCTTGTTGTCCGCGTCATTGTCCACAAGCGCGGCCTGTTCGTTGAACAGTGTCTCGCGCACGATCGCGCCCATGGATTTGCGCTTGGCGAACCAGTGGCGGCGCTTCTTCGAGAGGAGCTTTTCCGCCTCGTGCTTGTCGAGCGCAATGAAACGAGTCGACCAGCGATAGGAAAAGCCCTGCCGGTTGAGATCATCGAGGATCCCTGGCGTGGTCGATGCGGGAAAGCCCAGCACAGTGAGCGTGCGCAAGTGCGCATCCCCAAGCATGGGTTCGAGCCCGCCTGTGAAGGGATCGTCTGCCAGCACGGCGTCGAGGAAGACCGGAAGGTCGGGTGTGCGTACGCCATGTCGGTGCGTCGAGACGCAGGCGTGGAGATAGGA
>PAQI01000008.1 GCA_002709235.1 Hirschia sp. | reverse complement strand
ATCCCGGCCAAGGCGCAAAGCGCCGCAGATGCCGGGACCCACATGTCTACATCCCAAATCCCCGAAAAATGGGTTCCGGCATTTGCGCTACGCTCCAGCCGGAATGACGTGGCTCTGGCACCTCATCCTGAGGAGCGGCAAGGCCGCGTCTCGAAGGATGGCCATGCGCACAATGCGGCGCATCACCCCCAACAAAACTAATCCCACACCCCACGCTCCTGCCCCATACTCACACCCATGACACAGCACGTCTTCATCCCCGACAGGCTTGACCGCGCCAGCATCGCGCATGGATGGGATGTGTTTGCCAGCCTGTTGACGGAAATCGCCCGGCTGATCGCAGGGCTGTTCGTCATTGTTGGTGTGCGGCGCAATGAAGTGAATGCGCGATTGCGCTTGTGTGAATCGCTGGTTCGTCGGCTGTTGATCATCGAGGCCATGCGTACACCGCTGCCAGTCATCAAGCCGCTGACGGCTGCGCAAACTGCCCGCTTGCAGGCGCTGACACCGCGCAGGATTTATGAGCCCTGCGATGTGCGCTATCGTCCGCCGCCACCACCGGTCTATGCCTTGGCCCTCAGCGAGCCACTCAATTTTGGCGGGCTGATCCCCAAAAGCAGCCGCATGCGCCGGGACCTGACACCGCGCCATCGCGAAACCCGCTTTGGCATCCTCACCGTCAGGATCGTCTCGACAGCAGGCATTGAACCCGCCCAGGACAAACCCAGCCCCAGCCATGTCATGCAGCGAATACTGGCCCTGAAGGATATTGCCGAACGGCCTGAACATCACATCCGGCGCATGGCCCGCTGGGTTGCCCGCAGGCGTGCCGCCACATCCGGCAGGCGCGATCCCCGGCGACCGGGATCACCGCCCGGAGCACATGGATCCGATAAATATGATGATTGGCAGGATACGCTCACACTCACCCACATCATCAGTGAACACGCCCTTTACGGCCCACCGCCCGACAAGTGCAATTATTCCGTATAAGGATAATCCGTATACTGATATTCCGTGTACGGACAAAACTGCTGACTAATGCGCATCCGCCCATGTTCTTGCGGCATTGGCGTCCACCACAAGCGGCACGGAAAGGTCCATCACAGGGCGCGTGGCCTGCTCCATCACCTCACGTACGACGGCGATCACCTTGTCGGCCTCGCCTTCAGGGGCTTCGAAGATCAGTTCGTCATGCACCTGTAGCAGCATTTTCGCATTCAGCTTTTGCGCTTCCAGTGCAGGCATGATGCGGATCATCGCCCGCTTTATAATGTCAGCAGCAGAGCCCTGAAGCGGCGCATTGATCGCCTGACGTTCGGCAAAGGCCTTTTCCGGTCCCTTGCCGGTGCGCACACCCTCCACCCAGATCCGCCGTCCGAACGCGGTCTGAACATAGCCATGCTCGCGGGCAAAATCCTTCATCCGGTCCATATAGCGGCGGATGCCGGGGAATTTCTCGTTGTAAGCCTTGATATAGGCAGAGGCTTCCTCACGCGGGATCGACAATTGGCGCGCCAGCCCGAAGGCGGAGATGCCATAGATGATCCCGAAATTGATCGCCTTGGCCTTGCGCCTGATCATCGGGTCCATGCCCTCGATCGGCGTGTCGAACATTTCAGAGGCCGTCATGGCGTGAATGTCCAGCCCCTCACGGAAGGCATGCTGCAGGCTTTCGATCTCGCCAATATGGGCCAGAAGGCGCAGCTCGATCTGGGAATAGTCCGCCGCGATCAGCACATTGCCGGGCTCGGCAATGAAGGCATGGCGGATCTTGCGCCCTTCTTCGGTGCGGATCGGGATGTTCTGCAGATTGGGATCAGACGAAGACAGGCGCCCGGTCTGCGCGCCGGTCATCGAGAACGAGGTGTGGACCCGGCCCGTCTGCGCATTGATCGCCTGGCCAAGCGCATCGGTATAGGTGGATTTGAGCTTGGACAGCGTACGCCAGTTGAGAATGGTGCGCGGCAAATCATGGCCTTCGGCCGCCAGATCCTCCAGCGTATCCGCACCGGTCGACCATGCGCCCGTCTTGGTCTTCTTGCCGCCTTCAAGGCCCAGCTTGCCGAACAGAATGTCGCCCAGCTGCTTGGGGCTGCCCAGGTTGAAATCCTCCCCGGCAAGCTCCTTGGCTTCGTCCTCATACATCGCCATTCGCTGGGCAAAGTCACCCGACAGACGCGACAGGTGCTCGCGATCCACCTTGATGCCCGCGCGTTCCATCTGCGCGATCACCGGGATCAGCGGACGCTCAATGGTTTCATAGAGCGTCGAGACGCGCTCCACCGACAGGCGCGGCTTGAGCAGCTCCCACAGGCGCAGCGTCACATCGGCGTCCTCGCCTGCATATTTCGTCGCTTCAGGGATAGGCACCTGATCAAATGTGATCTGTTTCTTGCCCGTGCCGGCCACTTCCTTGAAGGGGATCGGCTTGTGGTCAAAATAGCGTTCGGACAATTCATCCATGCCATGCCCATGACGGCCCGCCGACTGCGCGAACGAGATCAGCATGGTGTCATCCACCGGGCTGACATCAATGCCGTGGCGATGGAACATGGTCATGTCATATTTGAAGTTCTGGCCGACCTTCAGCACCGCCGGATCTTCCAGCAATGGCTTGAGCAGAGCGATAGCCTCATCCATGCCGATCTGGTCTGGCGTGTCTGCGGCCAGCAGGTCGCCCGCGCCATGACCCAGCGGGATGTAGCAGGCTTCGTTGGCCTTCACCGCCAGCGACACACCGACCAGCCGCCCGGACACGCAATCAAGGCTGTCAGTCTCCGTATCCACGGCCACGACACCTGCCAGTGTGGCCCGGTTCACCCAGTCCTGCAGGCGTTCAACCGTCGTGACGGTCTCGTATTTGTCGGTCTCGAACGGCGCATTGCCCGGCTGCACTGGCTCGCTGCCCGCATCCACCGCCGCACCTTCATCCAGCCCATACTTCTCGGTGACCCGGCGCGTGATGGTGCGAAATTCCATCCGGTTGAGGAACTCGAGCAATGGCTCAGGCTCAGGATGCGCCGCGCCAAGCTCTTCCAGCGGCACAGGCACGGGCGTGTTGACGTCCAGCGTCACCAGCTGTTTGGAAATGCGCGCATCATCGGCAAATTCGATCAGGTTCTCGCGGCGCTTGTTCTGCTTGATTTCCGACGCGCGCTCCAGAAGCGTTTCCAGGTCGCCATATTCATTGATCAGCTGCGCCGCCGTCTTGATCCCGATACCGGGCACGCCGGGCACATTGTCCACGCTGTCACCCGCCAGCGCCTGCACATCCACCACCCGGTCAGGCCCCACGCCGAACTTGGCCTCGACGTCTTCAAAGGAGATGCGCCGATCCTTCATCGTGTCGAGCATGGAGACCTTGTCGGTCACCAGCTGCATGAGGTCCTTGTCGGACGAGATGATCGTGACCTTCGCGCCTTTTTCCTCGGCCAGTCGCGCATAGGCGGCGATCAGGTCATCGGCTTCATAGCCTTCAAGCTCGATGGCAGGCGCCCCAAAGGCAATCGTGGCTTCGCGCACCAGCGGAAACTGAGGAACAAGATCTTCAGGTGGCGGCGGACGCTGGGCTTTGTATCTGGCATCCAGATCATTGCGGAACGTCTTGGAGGAAAAATCGAAGATACAGGCAAAATGGGTCGGCTTGTCGCCATTGCTGCTGGAATCCTCCAGCAATTTGAACAGCATGTTGCAATAGCCGGACACGGCCCCGACCGGCAGGCCGTCGGATTTGCGCGTCAGTGGCGGCAGCGCATGAAAGGCGCGGAAGATGTATCCGGAAGCATCCACCAGATAAAGGTGGCTGTTTTCATCCAATTGCTGGTGACAGGGCATAAGCGAATCCTTGCAAGATCTGCAAAGGTGTATCAGTCTTTGCAATGAAGGCCAGTCGGGGCTTTTTCAAATAACTGAAAGTAGCGCACCGGGCTTTCAGAAACTCATGGTGCAGAAGCGCCGGGGGGGGGCTACCCATCATTGCATTTTGGGCAAAATGCTACTTTTGATACAAATAAGAAAAGACCTGCTGCTGATGGACTCCATCAGCAGCTTCAGGAGGGAACGTGGAACGTCCAAATATCGACGTAAAACCAGATCAAATCGCTCAGGCAGGGTTCCAGCCATTCAAGGATCGCTGGCTGACCAGCATCGTTCTGGGAGCCGGCTTCTATCACCTATTCATCTGGGCTGCTGACTGGACACAAATCATGCCTGTAAGTGAACATTCTGCTTATCTTGCGCCGTCCAGTGCCCTGTCGTTCTGCCTGCTGGCAATTGCCTTGTTCTGGACCGGAACCAATAGCGAGCGCAGCAACAGGCTGACCGCCATACTGGGATTGACAGGCGCTGTCATGCTGATGGCCATGTTCAACTGGACCGCCCATCATTTTCAGATCGGGGCTGATATCGACCAACAGCTTTTCGGCAATGATATCAAGGCACGCATGGCGGATACAACCGCATTATTGTTCATGTTTTCAGCCGTTTCGATCATCCTGCTGAGGCTGGGCGGTTCGGCAATCCGGCTTGCTCATGGCGTCGCCACAATCGGTTTGCTGATCACAGTGCTGATGATCATCGCCTATGTTCTCAATGCCAGTTCACTCTATGAGATCACGATCTTCAAATATATGTCGATCTGGACCTCTATCTGTTTTCTCTGCCTCTTCATCCTGGTCCATCTGCAGGATCGCGAGCAGAACTGGATCTGGCTGATTGTCGGGCCTGGTGATGGTGCCAAATCGGCCCGGCGCATGCTTCCGGTGATGATCATCACGCCGATCTTTCTCAGCTGGCTTGTCGTCAAGGGCTCAAGACAGGAGATTTTCGATTCTGCGTTTCGATTGAGCCTACTCTCATTCGGCCTGCTGCTGATCCTTGTCGTTATCGTGCTCTATAGCGCGCACAAGGAAAATTCAGCAGCCGCAGAACGCCAGAAGCTGGTGGATGATCTCAGCCTTGCGGTGAAGGATCGCGACCTGTTGCTCCGCGAGGTGCATCACCGGGTGAAGAACAATCTGCAACAGATCAATGCCATGCTGTATATTCAGACAGCAACACTATCAAATGAACGTGCGCAACGCGCCTTGTCGTCCATGTCAAAGCGGATCGAAGCGCTGGGCGTGGTGCAAAGGCTCCTGCTGCAATCGCCTACCATTGGTGCTCTCAAGGCCCCGCACTTTGTCGATGAACTGGTCAGCAATCTGGCAAAGGGATATGGCGGAGAAGAACGACAGGTCGAGATCCAGCAGGATATCGACCATATCGACCTTGATCTGGATGGTGCCGTCACGGTTGGCCTGATCATCAATGAACTGGTGTCGAACTGCTTCAAATATGGTGTTGAAAACGCTGCGGAGGGAGAGACTGTCTTCATCCGGGTAGCGCTTAAATCCGAGCCTGATGCCATCGCCCTCACAGTCGCCGATTGTTACCAACCGCGCGCAGCTCCCAAAAAGGAGGTGACGGAGGCTGAGGAAAAGGACACGGGTATTGGCCAGATCATCCTGAAGAGTTTTGTCTCGCAACTTGACGGGGAGATGTTCGTATCCACAAATGAATCAGGCTACTCGATGCGAATCAGTTTTCCTGACCATAAATTGAGACCAGCGCCATGAGCTTAACCAGCACAGCAAGTCAGGCAGGTGTCGTGATCGTGGAAGATCACGCCCTGATCGTCACCTTCCTTCGCACGGTCTGCGAGAGTTTTGGTGCGACTGTGCTGGGCGATGCAGATACGGGCGAGGCAGCGCTTCAACTGATAAGATCAACCACGCCGAGCCACATATTGATGGATGTCAGGCTGGACGGCGATCTGGATGGTGCAGACATCGCTTACGAACTCCAGAGCCAGGGGGTCAATTCGCGGATCATCTTCGTGACGGGTTCCAGCGAACCGGCCACAATACAACGCCTGACCGCGCTTGCCCCCCATCGCATCCTTCACAAGCCAATCAATCCGACCGACCTGCTGGAAGCTCTAAGCTGAGACCGAATGATCGCTAGAACTGAAAGTAGATGAAGGGTGCCGGATTGAGCGGATAAAGCGCCGCAAGTAATCCCACCCCCACGCCAAGCGCGGTATAATACACAACAGGTCGCCGTAGCAGGGGCGATCTGGAGACCCTGTCAGCAATGCCGCTTGCCCCCAGCCAATTGTCAACAACCACCGCAAGTGGAGCGAGCCAGGCAAACCAGGGAAGCTGGCTTGCACCGCCATCACGTTGACCGGCAAAGGACCGCCAAACCTGCATCGTATCCGAGAAACTTTCCGCCCTGAAAGGTGCCCAGGCCAGAACGACGAACAATTGCGTCAGGCTGATACCGATCATGGCCCCGACCAATCCGCCAACAAGAACCCGCTTGCGAAACAGGAGCCGATGGATCGCCAGCGCCGCACCATGCAAAGCGCCCCAGGCCACAAAGGTCCATGCCGCGCCGTGCCACAACCCTCCCAGCAACATTGTGAGGAACAGATTGCGATAGGTGTTCAGCTCCCCTGCCCGATTGCCGCCGAGCGGAATGTAGAGATAGTCCCGCAGCCATTGCGACAGCGAGATATGCCAGCGCCGCCAGAACAGGTCGATCGAGCGCGACGCATAGGGAAAATCGAAGTTCTTTGGAATGTAGAACCCGAACCAGCGCGCCACGCCAATTGCCATCAACGAATAGCCGGCAAAGTCGAAATAGATCTGCGCGGCAAATGCAAAGGTGGCGCAGACCAGCGCCGCATTGGACCAGCTATCGACATCATCAAATACCGGATCAACGACCAGCGAGATATTGTCCGCCAGCCCCGCCTTGTAGGCCCAACCCAGCAGGAAGGCGCGAAAGCCGGAGGCAATGAGACGCGCCGAAAGCCTGTGCTCATGCTCCATCTGGGGAAAGAAACTGGCCGCCCGCACGATGGGCCCTGCCACCAGTTGCGGGAAGAATCCGATATAAAGCGCCACACGGCGCAGGCGTTCATCGGCGACAAGATCCTGTCGGCGGACATCGACAATATAGCTGATCGCCTGAAAGACGTAAAAGCTCACCCCGACCGGCAGGATGATGTGGATCAGCGGCCAGGATGGCGCAACGCCAAACACCTCCAGACCATCAACAAGGCTGGCCTGGAAGAAGTTGAAATATTTGAAAACCGCCAGCATCGCCAGATTGGCCGCGACACCGCCCATCATCCATTTGTCGCGTTCTTCGGCCCGGCGGGAAAGATCACCGGCGGCAAGCGCCGTGTTCCAGCTGACAATCACCACCATGCCGATCAGCGCCAGCAGCCGCCAGTCCCACCAGCCATAGAAGATCGCGCTGGCAACCAGCAATATGCCCAGCCGCCATTCCTTGCCACGCACCAGCCAGTACGCCGCAAAGACCGCAAAGAAAAAGACCGGAAAGATCCATTCTGTGAACTTCACCTGAGCAATCCCCTGCGGTCGATCTCATCGGCGAGCCAGTCGCTGTAATGCTCTGCGCCTTCCTGTTTGAGATGTTTGGGATCAAACCAGATCTGCCCGTCCAGCGGTTCCAGCAAAGCCGGACCAAGCGGCGCGATACAGGGCCAGTTCGCCAGCTCACCCAGGCAGAGCGAGGCGGTATATTCGCGGATCTGCGGGGAAATCACCGGCGGCAGGTAATAGGCCACACCGCCAACGCCCAGCGCTTGCAGATCATCGCGTTGCTGCTTGCGGAAACTGGCGGCCCAGTGCGGACCGACCTGCGCTGTTGGATGTATCTGCGCAAGAACACCCTGCCGGATCTCTTCATCGCTGATCGGCTCGCGCACATCCTGCTTGGCATCATAGACCTTTTGCGGCGCGAGCGTTGCCAGATCCCGCCCGCCCGACAGCAGGCCGAGATTGAGCACATTCATGGTCAAGTGCAGCGGCCCCAGAATGGTTGTCTTGGCGCACTGAACCGTGTTCTGGCAATCGCCGCGCATCATGCCCAGCGCCGCCCATGCCGCCGCATCAGGCGTAAACTGGCCAATCGCACGATCAGAGAATGTCGCGACCTGAAAGACATAGGCCGCATTCATGTCGAACTCTGGCGCGACCATCAGCAAGGCCAGATCGGGCTTGCGATCCGCGCGTTTGAGAAACCGCATCAGTGCAGCGTGTCGTTCCTGAAGAGAGGACCCCTGAAGCGAAAGATTGATCACCCGGTGGGGATAGCCCAATTGCCGCAATCGGCTTGTCAGCCTGTCATCATCAAGGCCATTGCGCGAAAAACTCGCCCCGGAAAACACGATGAAGGGTGCTTGCGGTTCTGCATCCAGCAGGCGCAGGGAATCGGCAATGAAATAATCAAAATCCGTGGGGCGGCCAATATCGGCACGATTGGCCAGCATCCTTACGCCCGCTGCCGAGATGATCACGCCAGCCAGGAAGAACAGGAACGCCTTATAGGGATGGCACGCTTTCGGTGCGCGCAGGAACAGCGCAATGACAAGTGCGATGATCCCGACAGGAAACACCCACACATTCATCGTCGCCGCCTCACTCCTGCCGGCAGAATAGTCCGCACGCTCACCGGCCAGCCTCCATCATCACCCGGTTCACGATTAGAAGATTCCGGCGACCAATGCGAGGTGATTCCCCAGTCGGGTTATATCATCTGCGATAACAACTGCTTGAACACGTCCACACCGCGCTGGATCTGGTCTCTTGCGATCCATTCATTGGGCTGGTGGGCCTGTTCGATATTGCCCGGCCCACAGATCACCGTGGCGATGCCAGCTTGCTGGAACTGTCCGGCTTCCGCCGCATAGGAGGCAAAATGGCTGGCATTGTCTCCGGTGATCGCCCGCACAAAGCTCTCTGCCTCGCTGTCGCGATCCGGGTTCAGGCCCGGCGTGCCGGAGCGTTGGCGAACCTCCACGCCGCATTCGGGGAACTGCGCCTTGATGCGCTGATCCATCTGCCCGGCAAGTTCGAAGAAAGGCGACAGCAGGTCGTCGACATCAATTTGCGGCGGCGAGCGAAGGTCAAAGACAAAGCGGCAGTGACCGGCAAGAATATTGGCCGCTGTACCGCCCTGCACCTGTCCGATGGTCAGCGTGGCATGAGGCGGATCAAAGGGGCTGTCTTCGGGTGGATCACTTTCGGCCTGCATGGCGATCACGCGCAGCATGTTCATCAGGTCCAGCGCCTCATGCACAGCCGACACACCCAGATGCGGCAGGCTGGAATGAACTTCATGGCCCGTCACTTCAACTTCATAGGTCGATATGGATTTGTGCCCGGACATGACAGACCACAATGTCGGCTCTCCCACCCAGCACACGCTGGGCGGCGCAGATGCCGCTGCGATGGTCGCAACCATGTCGGGTGATCCAAGACAGCCGACTTCCTCATCATAGGAGAAAGCAAAATGAATCGGGCGCTTGAGATCAGCGGCTGCAAAGTCTGGCGCGAATGCCACGCACATGGCGATGAAGCTTTTCATGTCGCTGGTGCCACGACCATAAAAGCGGTCGTCAGCGGGTGTGACCGTGAAGGGATCCGTGCGCCAGTCCTGGCCGTCCACCGGCACAACATCCGTGTGACCGGACAGAACAACACCGCCGGGCACATCCGGGCCGATGCGTACCCAGAGATTGGACTTGTCGCCCGTGCTGTTTGGAATGCGCTGCATATGATCAGCATGCGGCCTGAGCGTCTCTTCAAGCCATTCGATCAGTTCCAGGTTTGACAATCGCGATGTGGTGTCGAACCCGACCAACCTGGTCAGTGCAGAAGTCACAGTTTCAAATGACGACATTTTTGTTCCTTTCAGGGCCCTTATCAGCTGCCCAAAACGCGATAGTGTCAGTCTCTGAGTTCAGACTTGTGCGGTATGAACCTTTCGAGGCCATTATCAACCCAAACCGGGATGCGTGTTAGAGCATGATAGAATTCTATTTTCAAAGAACACCAGATGATTATGCCGTCGCCATCATGCTGGAGGATGCAGGCCTGGACTATCGCTGCATCAGCGGCGCACCAGATACAGCACAAACTGGAGTCGATTCACCTTCGAACGACACGCCTGTTATCGTCGATCAAAAGCCAGAGACTGCCATTGTCACCAGAATTAACGGACTGATCGATTGTCTTGATTATCTTCAACAAAGATCAGGATATTTCGGGCCGGCCAAACTGGACGGAACAAGCTGGCCGGAACCTGTTCTGGAACTGATCCAGTCCGCCCGGAAGGCTGACAATGCTGATCCACACCTGACCTGGCTGGATAGGCAGCTTGCGCGTCAGCCATATGTGAGCGGTGACTATTCCATTGTCGATATAGCGCTTTATCCATGGCTGGAGAGCCTGCCAGAAGAAGCGCTTGCAGGGCTTGCCAATGTGAGCCTTTGGATCGACCGCGTGGGCCAACGCGCTGCTGTCAGTCGCGCCCGGCAGATCCTCGCCGATCAGCTCTGATCAGACAAAAACGCCGAGCCCATCAAGGCCCGGCGTCTGTTGGTCTATCGCCTGAGAAATCAGGCAGTCTGCGGTGTGTCCTCGGTGATCGGTGCGGCATTTGGCTTGTATCCGCCATCCGCTTTCACCTTCTCCCAGGCCTTGCGCACACCGGCTTCATAGTCGGGATGCACCTTCTTGAATTCGGCCAGCTGGCGCTCACAGATCACTTCAGGGACTGATCCCCAGGTGCCTGCAATATTCGCAAACAGGCGCTCTTTCTCATCGGCTTCGAGCACCTTCACGAACAGGTCACGAACCTGACTGTAGTCATCATGGCCGGTGCGGTGGTCGTAACGATCCGCATCGCCGGAGATTTTCAGCGGTGGTTCCTGGGCCGACTTGTCTTCGACCGGCCCACCAAAGGAGTTGGGCTCATAATAGGCGTTCGGATTGCCTGTCTGGAGGCCACCCATCACATTCATCGCCCCATCCTTGTTGTAGTGGTGGACGGGGCATTGTGGGCGATTGACCGGGATCTGGTCGTAATGCGTGCCCAGACGGTGACGGTGCGCATCGGCATAGGAGAAGATCCGCGCCTGCAACATCTTGTCCGGCGAGAAACTGATGCCGGGCACGATATTGGACGGGCTGAAGGCGGCGTTCTCGATTTCGGCGAAGTAATTGTCCGGGTTCCGGTTAAGCTCGAAATAGCCGACATCAATCGGCGGGTATTCCGCATGCGGCCAGACTTTCGTGAGGTCGAACGGATTGTAGCTGGTCTTCTCGGCATCCATTTCCGGCATGATCTGGACCTGCATTTTCCAGCGCGGAAAATTGCCATCCTCGATCTTTCCGTAAAGGGCTTCCTGATAGCCTTCGCGGGTCTTGCCGACGATCTCTTCGGATTCGGCATTGGTGTAATGCGCGTGACCCTGCTCGGTCTTGAAGTGGAACTTGACCCAGTAACGCTCGCCAGCATCATTCCAGAAGGAATAGGTGTGTGAGCCGTAACCGTTCATCCGGGTCGGGTCTTGCGGCAGGCCGCGATCGGACATCAGGATCGTGACCTGGTGCAGGCTTTCCGGGCTCAGCGACCAGAAGTCCCACATGGCGGTCGGGCTGCGCATGTTTGTGCGCGGGTGACGTTTCTGGGTGTGGATGAAATCGGGGAATTTGTAAGGGTCACGCACGAAGAAGACGGGCGTGTTGTTGCCAACGAGGTCCCAATTGCCTTCCTCGGTGTAGAATTTCAGTGCAAAGCCACGCACATCGCGTTCATGGTCGGCGGCACCCGCCTCCCCGGCTACGGTTGAAAAGCGCGCCAGCATCGGCGTTTCGGCACCGGGTTGCAGCGCCTTGGCCTTGGTGTATTTTGACAGGTCGCCGGTGATCTTCAGCACGCCATGCGCACCCCATCCCTTGGCGTGGACGGTCCGCTCTGGAATGCGCTCACGGTTCTGGTGGGCGAGCTTTTCCAGCAATTGATAATCCTGCAACAGAACAGGACCGCGTGGACCTGCGGTCTGGGAATCCTGATTGCTGGGAACGGGCGCACCGGAGGTGGTGGTCAGCTTCGACTTGTCGGCCATGACGTCTCTTCCTTCTATCCAGATCTGTCTCTTGTCCATTGGGCGATGAAAGAGAGTATGGGCCCTTTTTTAGAATTATTCTAATTTATAATCGAAAGATTCGTTATCAGCCGAAGTTATGGAACTACTGGAGGACAACCGCGTTCAGCCAAGCACACAGCGATCCAACCCCTCACCGCCCACCGTGTTCATGCGTCCCATGATCTGACGTGCACGTTGCTGGACATAGGGCCCCGGCGGGTCAACGCGCCATTTGTTCGGGCTGGGCAATACGGCTGCCAGCATGGCTGCCTGCCAGGGAGTGAGCGCGGATGCCGACACGCCAAAGCGTGCCTGTGCGGCGGCTTCAGCCCCGAACAGGCCATCGCCCCATTCGGCCTGATTGAGATAGATCTCCATGATCCGGCGCTTGGTCCACATGGTCTCGCCCAGCAGGGTGAACCAGCTTTCCGCGCCCTTGCGTATCCAGCCACCGCCATTCCACAGAAAGACATTCTTGGCCGCTTGCTGCGACAAAGTGGAGGCACCGCGCAGATAGCCGCGCTGGGTTTTTTCGTCGATGGCTTTCTGGATCGCTTCAAGGTCGAAACCCTGATGCTTGCAAAAGCGCGAATCCTCTGCGGCAATCACGGCGCGGACCAGATTGGGGGAAATCTTCGACAGCGGCACATAATCACGCTGCACTTTCACGCCATCAATCTGGCGCTCCAGCATTGTGAAGGATCCGAACGGTCCAGCAAATTTGAAGAACAGGACCAGCGCCAGGCTCAGCGCGATCAGGAACACCGGAATGCGCCACAGCACAGACCACACCTGCCGCCAGCGTGACGGGGTGGATGTGGCCGGATAATCGTGATGCAGCTCGTACACGCTCATGGCATTCCCTGATATCAGGTCTGGGTGCGTCATCCTGTGATGGTCAGCAAGTTAACCTTGAACAAGGTTGGAGGTTCCGTGCCTCATGCGTCCAGTTCTGCATAGTGTCGCGCTGGTGCAACACCCTGCAATCGGTCCAGCAGCATGGGACGGAATGCAATACGCGATTTCATGCGGATATACCAATCCTGCGCCATCACGAATTGTGACCAGGGCACATCGCCAAAATAGTCCAGGCAGGACAGATGCGCCGCTGCGCAGATATCGGCATAGGAGAAATTCTCGCCTGCCAGATAGGGACGCACGCCTGTCATGGCATCGATGTGGCGCAGATATCCGCGCAGCGCTGCTGCGCCCTTGCGCATGGCGGCGGAATTGGGCGTACCCGCCCGCAGGCAACGCTGCATCACGCGCTCATGCAGCAGGGTCTGGTTCACATCCTGATCAAAGCCGCGCTCCAGCCAGCCCATCACCCAGCGGGTTTCGGTGCGCTCGATCCGGTCGGTCGGCAGCAGCTTGTGATCGGGATAGGCCTCGTCGAGATATTCAAGGATGGCGCGCGGTTCGGCTAGGATGAAACGGCCTTCGGGGGCATCTTCTTCCAGCACGGGTGCACCGCCTATGGGATTGAGTTTTCGTGCTTCGGTATCACTGGCCCAGGGCGGTGCCGAACTGGTCTCGAAGGCCAGCTTCTTTTCATGCAGGGCGAACCTGATGCACCGGGAAAAGGGATCCAGCGCCCAATGATGGAGTTTGCGCATCTACCCTGTCGACCCTGCCCTGCTCACCTGAAAAGGGAAAAACAGAACATGCGTCAAAAGCCCGGAATGGGCAATCAGAGTTTCATTAACCCACTGCACTGGCTTCCGGCTCAGCCTTGTAGTTTTCCGCGAAGAAATCTCCGCCATGCGGCTGTGATCCACGTGGATCGGGATGGATGAGGATATCTGCGCCGGGAAACTCTTCCAGGATGCGGTTCTCACAAGCCACCATCAATTGATGGGCCTCGACGAGTGACAGCTCGCGCGGCATGTCCAGATGAAACTGGATGTGAATGATCGGCCCGGATGCCCGTGTGCGCAGCTGGTGCACATCGATCATGCGTTCATCTCCGCGCGCCAGCCGCTTGATGCGTTCACGATCAGCTTCACTCAGTTCCTTGTCCATCAACTGGTCTGCGGCTTCTCGCGCGACACCGAACGCTCCCCATGCCAGCCAGAGAGCGATGGCCAGACCAATCACGGGGTCTGCTATGGGCAGGCCAAGATAGGAGGATGCGATGACACCGACAATCACCGCCATGTTCGCGGCCAGATCCGCAGCATAATGGGCGCGATCGCCCGCCGTTGCGACCGATCCGGTCTGGCGCAGAGCACGGGTCTGAAAGTAGATCAGGCCAAGCGTGAGCAATATCGAGATGATCATCACCGCAATGCCCAGTCCGCCTTCCATCACCGGCCGGGGATTCCGGAAACGGTCGATTGCCTCAATCGCGATGAATGTGGCTGACGCTCCTACAAGCACGGCCTGCATCAGCGCGGCAAAGCCCTCGGCCTTGCCATGTCCGAAACGGTGCTTCTGATCAGGTGGTGCCGCCGCATAGGATACGGCCCCCAGTGTGAACAGGGATGCGGCGAGGTCCAGCCCGGAATCCGCTAGTGATGCCAGGATCGACACCGAGCCAGACGCCATCCAGGCCCATGCCTTGATGAGGATCAACAGGCTGGCCGTCGCCACTGACAGCATGACCGTACGCTGGGTGATGCGTGCGGCAACCGGCGGTGCGAGCCGTCCTGCGGAACTGGGCATGGCATCATGCGCCATCTGGGCAAGTCCTCATGGTTGACGATTGGAACCTGCTCAAGATGGAGCGTCTCACCTCAAAAGAGAAGAGGTGATTTGGAAATTTTCATTATAATTCAAAGACGTAAATGAGTATCGTTTGCAAACCACAGGTTCAGCGAGGGAAAAACTTCCCTCGCTGGGCTGCAAATCTATTCCGGCCGCTTGATAGTGGGACCAAGGTTTTCAATGACATCACGCGCATCAAATGCGCGCGCTTCATCTGCTGGCTTGGTGCCGCTGCGCAGCAGGATTTCCGCGCTGGCGTCATATTTGGTGATCTCGGTATAGGTGGGCGCATCCCCCCAGAACGGATCATACATGCCATACCAACCATAGGCCGGGTGGTAATAGTTGTAGTGAAAGCCGAAGCGCGAATAGGCCGGCGATCCGCCTGTGGCCCGCAGCCGTGAATTGCTCTCAGTGTCACGGTCGACCACGAGGAAATAGTCAAACCCCTGTTCCAGCGTCAGTTCGGCGGCGCGGTATAGCAGATAGGTTTCAACCTGATCCTTGGGCGTGGAGGAATTGCCACGGAAGGAGACCTTGAAGCGGTCCTTCTCAATGGCCTGGTCTGCATAGCCGGATGCTGTGCTGGATTGTGCCTGTTGGTAGGGAGCCTGGGTGGCGCAAGCGGTGAGCGCCAGACCGGCTGCCGCTATGGTGAGTGTGCGGATCATGAACCTCTTTCCCTTGTTTATCTTTAGTCTATCTGGTGTCAGATTAGCGAAAGTCTACATGAACCGGGTGTGAATATCAGTTGAATTCCGCGTGTACGCGCCCGGTATCCACCTGACATGCGTGTGAGCCCTGCCGGTTGCGCGCCTATCGACGACGCCCACCCAGCACGCCGCGCAATATGTATTTTGTCAGCTCTCGCGCTGCCGTGCGCATGGCGGATTTGGTAGCCGCTTCGGATGCTGTCTGGCGGCGGCGCGTGCTGGTCTTGCGGGTCCTGGCCTTCTTCGCCGCCTCGCGGTCTTCCTTTTCCTTCAGCTCGGCTTCTTCCCTGGCCGCTTTCTCCTCGCGCTTCAGCAGGAGCTCATAAGCACTTTCAGGATCTACCGCTTCGTCATAGATGCCAGACACAGGGCTGTCATTCATGATGGTGGTCCGTTCCGCCTGTGTGATCGGGCCGAGGCGAGATGAGGGCGGACGGATCAATGTGCGCTGCACCACGGACGGCGCGCCCTTCTCGTCCAGCGTCGACACAAGCGCCTCACCCACACCCAGCTGGGTGATGGTCTCTTCGGTGTCCAGGTCAGGATTTTCTCGGAAAGATTGTGCTGCTGCCCGGATCGCCTTGCGCTCTGACGGCGTATAGGCACGAAGGGCATGCTGGACACGCGCACCCAGCTGGGCCAGCACGCTGTCTGGCAAATCGCGCGGGTTCTGGGTGACGAAGAAGATCCCCACCCCCTTGGACCGGATCAGGCGCACGACCTGCTCGATCTTGTCGATCAACGCATCGGGCGCGTCATCAAACAGAAGATGCGCCTCATCGAAGAAGAACACCATTTTCGGCTTGTCGGGGTCACCGACCTCCGGAAGCTGTTCGAACAGTTCGGACATCAGCCAAAGCAGGAATGTGGAATAGAGCTTGGCTGAATTGATCAGGGTGGTGGCATCAAGGATGGAGACATAGCCGCGCCCATCGCGCGTGGTGCGCATCAGATCCGACAATTCCAACGCAGGTTCGCCAAAGAACTGCTCTGCCCCATCGCGTTCAAGCATCAGCAAACGTCGCTGGATCGCCCCGACCGATGCGGGCGAGACATTGCCATATTCGCGTCCGATCTCCTCGCGTATTTCGGAAATATGAGCCAGCAGCTTGCGCAGATCCTTGAGGTCGACCAGCAGCATGTCATTGTCATCGGCCCAGCAGAAGGCGATGACCAGCACGCCTTCCTGGGTCTCGTTCAGATCGAGCAGGCGCGCCAGAAGCGTCGGCCCCATCTCGCTGATCGAGGCGCGAACCGGGTGGCCCTTCTTGCCGTAAAGATCCCAGAAAATGGTCGGCACATCATCATAGCCAAAATCATCAAAGCCGATCTTTCCGGCGCGTGAGACCAGCTTTTCATGGAGCTTGTGCGCCGGGTCGCCTGACATTGCCAGACCCGACAGATCGCCCTTCACATCGGCACAGAAAACCGGCACGCCCGCATTGGAAAACCCTTCAGCGAGGATCTGCAATGTGACGGTCTTGCCGGTGCCTGTTGCCCCGGCCACCAGGCCATGCCGGTTGGCGCGCTTGAGCAGCAGCTCCTGTCTGAGATCATGCGCAGCGCCGCCGCCGCCCAGAAAAATCGAATCTGTCATGAAGTTTGTTCCGGCCACCAGATACTTCTAGAATCACGTCTTGCAGCCTAGTCGGTTTAGCCGGTCGAAGGAATGCCCGTTGCCATGTCAGGGTCGCCCGGCTTGTTGATGTCCTGTCAAACTGGTAGCTTGCCTGCTGGGATATTCGAGGGACCAACAGCATGAACTCTTCAATTGATCCAGGCCTGATGGCTGGTGTGGGAATTTTCTACGTGGCGATGATCGCCTTCTTTATCTATTGCCAGTGGCGTGTGTGGTCCAAGGCAGGATTCAATGGTGCCTGGTCGCTGCTGCTGCTTGTTCCGATCGTCAATCTCGGAGCCTATCTCTATTTCGTGTTTGCCGATTGGCCCGTGCAGAAAAAGGCGCTGAACGACTCAACATTTGAATAATCCGAGTTCCAGCAGGCGGCCTCATGAAGCCGCCGACTTTTATGGAAGGGCGATCAATTGCGCCATCTGACTGCCGGTGTGTGGGTGATCGCCACGGGTGTGATCACTCTGGGGCTCTATCATGGCCGCGATATTTTCGCGCCTTTCGCGCTGGCCATATTCCTGTGGCTGGTGATCGAAGGGTTTGCGCGCCTGCTGCAGAAGAAAGTGACATTCCTGCCGCGCTGGATTGCGCAGGGTGTTGCCATTCTCGGCACACTTGGCGGCGTCATTGGTGTGGTCGTGATCTTTGCCGACGGGCTCAACGAGTTTGCTCAGAATTCCAAGGATTATGAAGCGCGGATCAACGAGATCATCTCCGGTGCCTATACGCGATTTGATATAAATGAGTCCGTGATAGAGCCGCCAACGCTGAGCCATCTTCTGTTTTCACGCGAGAATGTGCGCTTTGTTGAACCATTCCTCGGTGCGACGCAGGAGCTGGCCTCATCCTTCGTGCTGGTCCTGATCTATATCGCCTTCCTGTTCATGGCCGAAGCCGCATGGCCCAAGAAGCTGGATTCTGTCTTTCCTGATCAGGAGGGGCGTGACACTGCGCGCAGGGTCGGCCATCGCGTTCGCGAGAGCATGGAACAATATCTCTGGGTGCAGACCGCGATATCCGCGATCATCACCGCCCTCACCTATATCACCCTGCTGGTTCTGGGGTTGGACAATGCCCTGTTCTGGGCATTTCTGGTTTTCTTCCTGAATTATATCCCGACGGTCGGATCGATTATCGCCGCCTTCCTGCCCGGCTTTTTCGCTCTGGCCCAGCCGGACTGGCCCAGCTATATGCCCACCGATCCGACATTGAGCGCGATCATCGTGTTCCTGGCGGTCAGTGCGTGGCAATTCACCATAGGCAATTTCGTGCAACCACGCCTGATGGGCGAGACGCTGAATATCTCATCTCTGGTCGTTTTGTTGTCGCTGGCGGTGTGGGGTGCCGTCTGGGGCATTCCCGGCATGTTCCTGTCGGCACCGCTGACCGTGATGATCATGATAATTCTCGCCCAGACTCCCGGCACACGCTGGATTGCGGTGCTCCTGTCTGCCGACGGCAATCCTGACCAGGGCGAACCGCCCGTCGCGGATAAAAATATCGCATCTACCGAAATGTCTGACAGCAACCACTGATATATTGAGATTTTGGGGTTAATTCCACCAGAACGATGAACAGGTGTTGAAAGATTGAGTTATAAAGTACATAGCGCGTCATTTTCTTGTTGATTTATCCCCGCTTTGCCCTGTATAGGCGGCCAATCGCGAACGTTTTCGTTCACGTGGACAAGCAGATTACCGCAAAGCGTCCCCCCACCCAGCTAGCGGATTTGGTCTGTCAGGGCTGTTGAACGCGTCCCCGTTCGACAGCCCTCTTGTCCCCCCCATCCCTACAATCTGAAATTATGATCGCAGTGAAATTGCTTTCGCCATGATTGCGCCCAAACCTGACCTGATTGCGGGTTAATGATGGCATATGCAGAGACGAGATTTCATGACTGGAGCCCTGGGTCTGGCAAGCCTCGCGCTGATAGGCTGCCGCAGATCGGATGCCGATGCAGGCTATGCCCTGGCATTGGGGGAGACCGGCGCATCACCGGATATTCCTTCGCCCAGACCAACGCCAACGCTTGACGAAACGCTTGGTCATATCCGCCTGGCGCGTGCCGCCGAGGTGCGAACGCTGATATCGGTGAGATATGACCCGGCCTATGTGTCGCTGGATTATCCCGGCGGCGATGTGCCCGATAATACAGGCGTCTGTGCCGATGTGATCATCCGCGCCTATCGCGCCCTCGACACAGATCTGCAGGTTGCCATTCACGAGGACATGCGCGCTAATTTTCAGGCCTATCCGACATTCTGGGGCCTGACACGTCCCGACCGGAATATTGACCACAGGCGCGTTTTGAATCTGGAAACCTATTTCAATCGCTGCGGTGATGCGCTGGCAGTGGATCTGACAGACGCCGAGATCGAGCCCGGAGACCTGGCCAGCTGGCGCGTTGGCGGTCACCTTCCCCATATCGGTATTGCGTCGACAGCGCGCGATAGTGAGGGGCGAAGATTGTTCGTCCACAATATCGGAGCAGGCCCGCAATTGGAGGCCTGCCTTGATGCCTGGCCGAGAACCGGACTGTTCAGACACCGCCCTTGGGTCAGTTGAAGAACTCCCCAACTGCAAAACAGCGCATATGCGAAACAATCATGCCTTAACCTCTTGGCTCGCAATGTATATATCCCAATTGTTCAACTATTACCGTATATCAGGAAGCGGCTTGGACTCGCCGCTCACTCTGGGATACGCCAATATAACAGATTATATCCCGGGACAGTTGCGCGCATAGCATGGCGCTTTGATCCCCAGATCGAGGAACGCCTTCATGAGCGGGACGTCCAGCCTGTCCTTCGCCACTTCGGAAATCGAATCCGAAGCTGCAAAGCTGATCACTCAAAGAGAAGACCTTGAGCCATCCAGGGATCTGGACGCGTTTCTTGTCCAGTTCTGCGAAGATGCGAACATGGATGACTTTGCGGCGTTCAATGCGGCTGACTCTGCCCGGCTGGCTGTGGATCTGTTTGCATTCGGCATGGAAGCCGCCCTTGAACCCCTGCCACGACGGCGCGTTCGGGTGCGTGACTGTATCGGCGCAGATGACCGGAAATTCCCGCGCTGCCTGATTGAAGCCGTTGGCCCTGACACACCATTCCTGGTGGACAGCGCGATTGCCGCCATATTGGCATCAGGTGCGGAAATTCGCGCCGTTGTGCATCCGGTCATTCACCGTGATGATGGCGATATTTCCACCATCCAGATCCACACCGAACACCTTGATGCCGGTCAGCGCAGGAAACTGAAGGAAGCGCTGGAAGCTGCCTTTGCCGATGTCTCTCTCGCAACGGCAGACTTTCTCGCCATGCGTCAGGCCATGAAAGACGCAGCTGTTCGCGTCTCCACCACGCCTGTCGCCAAGGGCCGGACGGCAAGTGATGTGGAAGAAGCCGAGGAATTCCTGAACTGGCTGGTGCGCGATCACTTCATCTTTCTGGGTGCACGCGACTATCGCTATGCGCGCGGTGCCGATGGCAGTTTCCTGGCTGAAGAACCTGACGTGGTTGAAGGCTCCGGGCTTGGCGTATTGCGTGATCCGCATAGGCATGTGCTCTCGCGCGGGTCGGAACCGGCCCTGTTGACCCCGCAGATCAAGGCGTTTCTGGATGAAGCGCCGCCGATCATCGTTTCCAAGACAAACATGCGCTCGCTCGTGCATCGCCGCGTCTATGCCGATTATATTGGCGTGAAGCGATATGACGATTCAGGCAATGTCATAGGTGAAACACGCTTTGTCGGCCTGTTCACATCAGACGCCTATACCCGCATGGCCCGCGATGTGCCGTTGATCCGGTCCAAGGTGGAGATCGTCAAGGCCAGGCTGGAGGCCAATGGAGCGGACTATTCCGCGCGGGCGCTCAACAATGTGCTGGAGACCTATCCGCGCGACGAATTGTTCCAGATCGAACCTGCCGAACTGGAAAAGATCGCTTCCGGCGTTTTGGGTCTGATGCAACGTCCACGTACGCGCATATTCGTGCGACGTGACCGGTTTGACCGGTTTGTGTCCATGTTGCTCTACACCCCGCGTGACAATTACACACCGGAATTGCGCAAGCGTGTTCACACACTGCTCGCTGAAGCCTTTGATGGGCGGGAAAGCGCGTTCTATCCCTCCTTCAACGATGGCCCGCTGGCGCGTGTGCACTATATCGTCGGGCTTACGCCCGGACATCCGGAACCAGACATTGACGCGCTGGATATCGAGATCCGCCAAATGGCCGAAAGCTGGGAGGATGCCCTTGCCCGCGCCGCAAGACTGGCTGGTACCCCGCGTGAAGATCTTGGCCAGATCCGGTTCAATGCCGCCTTCAAGGAAGCCTTCACGCCCGATCAGGCCCTGAAGGATCTGGCGGCAATTGATGCCATGCAGAAAAGCCATGAGATATCCGTGCGTGTACGCGATCTGCCCGGCGACAGCGTGGATGCGGCCTGCAAGATCTATCATCATGATCAGCCGCTCTATCTATCCGATATCGTGCCTGTGCTGGAATGTATGGGGCTGCGCGTCAAAGCTGAAACCAGCTATCCCATCACCTTCAGGCAAGATGACAAGACCGTCTGGGTGCATGACATCACCCTCGAACAACCAGCAGGGTCCAGCCCGCTGGGGTCGCAGTTTTCCGAATGCTTCGAAGCCGTCTGGAATGGCTATACGGAAAGCGACGGGTTCAACAGTCTGGTTGTCCGACAAGGCCTGAGCTGGCGCCAGGCGGCGCTGATGCGCACGCTGTGTCGTTATCGACAGCAGACCGGGCTTGATCCATCGGAAGCCACGCAAATTGCAGCACTGGCCAATCATTCCGGCCTTGCTTCAAGCCTGTTGAAGCTGTTCGATCAACGCCTCAATCCAGACGAGGGTGGTGGGCTGGATGAGCGCCGCAATGCCCAAAAGGAGCTGATCGCCGACATCCGCAAGTCACTGAACGATGTGGCCTCACTGGATGAAGACCGCGTCCTGCGCCGTCTGATGCATCTGATCCGTGCCATCCAGCGCACCAATTTCTATCAGCTCGCGCCGTCAACCGGACAACCCTATCCCTATATCTCGGTCAAGATTGCCAGCGGCGAGATCAATGACCTGCCCTCGCCCAAGCCATTTCGTGAGATCTTTGTCTGGTCGCCCATGGTGGAAGGCGTGCATCTGCGTTTTGGCCCGGTCGCGCGTGGTGGTCTACGCTGGTCTGACCGGCGCGATGACTTCCGCACCGAAGTGCTGGGACTGGTCAAGGCCCAGAACGTCAAGAACGCGGTGATCGTGCCTGTGGGTGCCAAGGGTGGTTTCTACCCCAAGAACCTGCCGGAGAACGGCTCTCGCGAAGAGATCCGCGATGCCGGGATTGCGGCATACAAGACATTCATTTCCGCCTTGCTGGAAATCTCCGACAACCTCATCGACGGCGACGCGACACACCCCGATCGCGTTATCGCCTGGGATGGCGATGACCCCTATCTGGTGGTCGCCGCAGACAAGGGCACCGCAACCTTCTCCGACATCGCCAATGGATTGTCGCAAGATCATGGCTGGTGGCTGGGCGATGCATTCGCCTCTGGCGGATCAGCCGGTTATGACCACAAGAAGATGGGCATCACCGCACGCGGCGCATGGGAGGCGGTCAAGCGCCATTTCCGCGAGATCGGCAAGGACATCCAGAACGAGCCTTTCACCTGTATCGGCGTGGGCGACATGTCTGGCGATGTGTTTGGAAATGGCATGCTGTTGTCCCGGCACACGCATCTGATTGCAGCCTTCAACCACATGCACATCTTCATCGACCCTAGCCCGGACGCCGAAAAATCATATGTCGAACGCATACGCCTGTTCGAGACGCCGCGAACCGGCTGGGGCGACTACAACACGAAACTCATCTCCAAGGGCGGCGGCATCTTTGAACGCAGCGCCAAATCCATCACCCTGACAGACGAAATCAAGGCAATCACCGGCCTTGAAGTCGATAGCGTCACACCGGATGAACTGATCCGAGCGCTGCTTCTGTCAGAGTTCGAACTGCTCTGGTTTGGCGGTATTGGCACCTATGTCAAAGCAGGCGAGGAAACCAATGCGGATGTCGGCGACAAGGCCAATAATGCCTTGCGTGTGAATGGTGGCGAACTGAAGGTGTCGATTATCGGCGAAGGGGCCAATCTGGGCGTGACCCAGAAGGGGCGGATCGAGTTTGCCCGCAAGGGTGGCCGCATCAATACCGATGCCATCGACAATTCCGCCGGCGTGGACAGCTCCGACCATGAAGTGAACATCAAGATCCTTCTGACAGAAGCCATCCGCCAGGGTGAGCTGCCTGTTGCGGACCGAAATGCGCTTCTGGCAGACATGACCGATGAAGTGGCCGAACATGTCCTGCGGAATAACTACAAACAGACCGGCGCGCTCTCCATGCTGGAAATGTCGGCGGCGGATGATCTGGACGCCTATGGCGAACTGATGACGACGCTGGAAAGCGAAGGCAAGCTGGCACGCGATGTCGAGGACCTGCCCAGTGTCGAGACCATGACGGCGTTGAGGGAACAAGGCGCAGGGCTGACCCGCCCGGAGATTTCCGTCTTGTTCGCCTATGCCAAGAATGATCTGTTCAACGGTGTGGTGGAAGGCGATGCGCCCGACCAGCCCGCCCTGCAATTCCTGCTGGAAGATTATTTCCCGAGCCAATTGCGCAAATATGACAAGGTGCGCAATTCTCACAGGCTGAAACGTGAGATCATCGCGACGCGGATCGTCAACCGTCTGGTAAACCTGTCCGGTCCGTTCTTTCCCTATCAGATGCGCGATGCAGCTGCAGTGGACATCTCGACGCTGGCCAAGGCATCTGAAACCGCCCGCGCCGTGTTCCAGATCGATGCCCTGATGGAGCGTATCGAGGCACTGGATAACCAGGTTCCTGCGATCAGCCAGTTATTGATGATGCGTGAGATTGCCGGGACCATGCGGCAATTGACCGGTGCGTTTATCGGCCCCGTACGCGCGGGCAAGGATCTCCAGAAGATCTTCGACACCTATACCAGCGCGGGCAAGGAGCTGAGCGGACAGCTGGACACGACCCTCTCACCTTTCGTGCTGGAACGGATCGAAACCCGCGCGCAGGCCTATATCGAGGCAGGCGCACCTGAAACGCTTGCCGGTGATGTCGCTCGTCTGCGTATTCTTGCAACCCTGAAGGAAACTGCAGACTGCGCCATCGCCGAGGGCTGGCCTGTACGGCCTGCAGCCTGTGTGAAACATGCGCTGGCCGAACGTCTGGGTGTGGACCCCTTGCGCGCCGCAGCGCGTGATCTGGGTCTGGATGGCCATTGGGAGCGCCTTGCACAGCAACGCGTAATGGATGCCATTCCCGGCCAACTCGCCAGCCTCACAGCGGCGGCGATGGCCCATGCAACCCAGAACGGTGTATCTCCTGACGCCATAGACCGTGAGGCGGCGCGAGAGGTCGTTGATGACTGGTTGAATGCATGCGGCGGGGATGTCGACCGCGTGGCGCAATCAGCTGCAAATTTCGAAGCATCCGGTACATGGACACTCGCCAAGCTCGTGCTCGTTAGTGATGGTTTGAGAGAATTTGTTCAAAATCACGGCAAATCAGTGTAAGGTAGACTCTCGCCAATAATGATTTGGGTATCGTAAGATGCTGGACAGAGCTGTCACTTTCAGGGATGCCGTTCCTGATGACGCCGCACGCCTGAGCGCGATCGGTCGGGATACCTTTACCGAAACCTTCGGATCGCTCTACAAACCCTCGGACCTGAAATCCTTTCTGGATCAGTCATTCAGTGAAGAAAAGCAGCTGGCCGAAATTCTCGATGACACCGTCGATATTCGACTGGCGTCTGCGGGCGGTAAATTGCTGGGCTTCTGCAAGATCGGCCCGGTGAAGCTGCCTTTCGAGCATGACCCCGACACAAGCCTGGAACTGCATCGCCTTTACATCCGGGGGAGCACGCAGGGAGTGGGCGTGGGCCGGATCCTGCTGACATGGGCCATCGAACAGGCGCGTTCCCGCGGCGCAACGAAACTCTATCTCGGTGTCTGGGAGAGCAATCACAAGGCGATCGCGGTGTATGCTTCGCGCGGTTTCGAAGCGGTGGGAGACTACAAGTTCAAGGTCGGCACCGCGATTGATGATGAAATCATCATGCGGCTGGATTTCTGATCCCGGCCTGCCTGCGCCCGGCTGCAATCTCCCCCTCCCCAAAACCTGCCGCTTGGGTCTATGCTAGCCGGATCAGCCAAGGGAAACCGCCATGGGGATGCGATCCGTATTCTACCGAAACCTGGAACCCAGCGCCCGGGAGCATGGCATTTCGGCGATCAATTTCGCGATTGTCCTGCTTGTACTGGCCAGCTTCCTGACATTTTCGCTGGAAACCGAGCCCGCCATTTCCAGAGATCTGCGACTGACCCTGTCCGGGTTCAACATCCTGATCGTGTCCGTTTTCGCCATCGAATATGTCATACGTGTCTGGATCGCCGGGGAGAACCCGGAATATCGGGGGTGGCGTGGCCGGCTGAAATACATGTTCAGCCCGTTTGCACTCGCCGATCTGGCGGCATTCCTGCCTGAGCTGATCGTGATGGTGGCATTCGCTGATGCGGATGGCGGCGCGATTGCCGCTCTCAAGGCTTTGCGGATATTGCGCCTGTTGAAACTGGCGCGGTTCGTGCCCGCTTTTAGCATGCTGTCGAACGCCTTCGCCCGATGCGCCAGCCAGTTGGCAGTGGCCCTCGGGCTCGCTTTGGCGCTGATCTATATCTCGGCAATCGCGCTTTATTTCATCGAGGGTGACAAACAGCCCGATGCGTTCGGGTCCATTCCCCGCGCGACCTGGTGGGCCGTCGCGACGCTGACGACCGTGGGTTATGGCGATAGCTACCCGGTCACGGCATTGGGCAAATTCGTCGCCGCTTTCATCGCGCTGGCTGGAATCGGCGTGGTCGCGCTTCCGGCCGGTATCTTCGCCTCTGCTGTCTCCGAAGAAATGAACAAGGACAAGACCGGCAAGGACTCCTCCGGGGACTGATCGTGATCCTCAAAGGGGAACCTCTGACAGGCTGACCCGTTAACCTCCCATCATATTCTTATGGGAGGCTCCACACATGATCCGTCAAATCCTGACATCCACGGCACTCGCCACCGCAGTTCTTATCGGCGGTTGCGCAACTGCCAGTTCACCAGACAACGCCCCAATGGCCGACGCAAAATCGATGAGTGCGGAAACCAAGTCCGAGGTGAACCATCTCAATACGCTGGTCTCTATCCTGATTGATGCAGAAGCACTCTACAAGGAAGCCGCAATGGTCCCGGATGAAGATGCCCGCGTGCCGGAATCGCTCAAGGCACTGGCTGCTTCCCGTGCGAATTACCGCGAACAACTCCAGGAGCGCGTTATTGCCCTGGGCGGAGAGCCTGACACAAGCGGCGAAGCCATCGGCACAGCCCACCGCGCCTTCATGGAAGCGCGTACAGTGGTGGATGACGACACCGAAACCGCTGTTGAAGAAACCATTCGTGGTGAGAAATACATCATCAAGCAGGTCAAGAAACAGCTTGATGAGAACCCGAGTGCGCAGACACGCACAATCCTGAACTCGCTGCTGGGTCAGTTGAACGCCGATCTGGCTTCGCTCAAGAAACTAGATGCCGAAGTCTGATATTGCGCTGACAGAATAAAAGCGGCCTGCCCCGATCATCGGTGCAGGCCGCTTCCATATGCATCACAGGCTGAATCAGCCGATCCGGTAACCCATGCCATCGCCATAGCGCATTGTATTGGCATCTACCGGCATGTAGTTTTCCTTCATCCTTGCGGGCTTGCGTGCCTGCATGTTGACGATTTCCAGTGTGAACACACCATTGTCCATGCCGATCACTCTCCAGCTTCCGCCACCCTGACCGCCCTGCCCGTTCGGAAACTGGAACTGGGAGACATATTGGCCGTTGGGCGCAAACTGGGTGATCATCAGGCCCATGGATGTTTCAAATCTCCATGTCCCCACAAAATACTGCTCCGGGCTCATCTGTTGTCCGCCCTGCATAGGCCCTTGCTGGGGAGCTTGTTGCGGGGCGTATTGAGCGCGAGATGCGTAGCCACCACCATTATAGTTGGGGGCCTGCTGGTAATATCCGCCACCCTGTGGCGCATAACCGCCGCCATATTGCGGAGCTGCATATTGGGCTTGTGCGACGCCGAGGCTGCAAAGGGCTGCTGCACTGGCGATGAAGGAGGCGATGGCCTTGCGAAGATTGATCATTGTGAACTCCTGTTTTCCTGGTTGCGTCGCCGTGCTTTGCGGCGTTGAAGACAGCAATAGACCCTTCATGTCCCGACGGATGTGAGGCAGGTCACACCACAATAAAAAGCGGCAAATTTCAGAGTTTGCCCCAATCCCGCCCGCGTTTGTCGCCACATATGAGGCGCTATTCTGGAGAGCCTTGCAGATGAACGACAAAGCCAAGACCCCGGCACCAAACAAGACAGCGACTGCCAGGCCAGGTGATCCCCCGGCAGACTGGGAGCTGGCGAGCCTGTGGTCGCGTACATGGCGCTATGTGAAATGGTCGATCACCGCGCTGATCGCGATTGCGTTCCTGTCAGTGATAGGCCAGGGCTTCTGGTATTATCAGATGGTGTCTGCAGTGAACCCATGGCTGGGCGCTGCCTTTGTCGCGATCCTCACCACATTATTGATATTGCTGGTCGGCAGGCCGCTCATGGCGTGGTTCAACACACCCCTGGCCGCCATGCCGCCCGACACCGTGCTGGACCCGGCACAACCTGCCCGTGCCACGCTGATCGAGCGCATGGACTATAATCTGCGCTTCCTGAAATCGCTTCAGCGCCACCCTGACCTGACAGCCGAGCGTCCAAGGCTCGCCGACAGTATCGAAACCGGCAAGGGATTGCTGGCCGATATCCGCAAGGCGGACGCCATTGCCGATGTGTCGTTTGTCAGCAAGATCATCGCATTCGAAGGTGAACATATCGAGGCCCATCTCAAGCCGCTGGATGAAAAGGTCGACCGGCTGATCCATGGTGAGGCTGTCGGGATCGGTGTTGCGACGGCTGTGTCGATGAACGGCACCATAGACGCGTTCATCGTGTTGTGGCGCAGCGCCAATTTGATCGCGCGGATATCCCGTATCTATTTCGGGCGTCCCAATCTGCGTGGCAGCCTGCTGGTGATGCGCGATGTCGCAGCAATTGTCATTGCCAGCCGCGCTCTGGAGGACGTGACCGACGTTACCGGCGATCTGCTTGGCTCGGTATTGGGGCGAATGGGTGGGCTGGTGGCGGGCCCGGTCATGGATGGTGCGGTGAACGCCATGATGGCGCTGAAGCTGGGCTATCTGACCAAACGCCGGTGCCGGGCCTATCGCGGCTGGCAAAAGGAACAGGCCCGCTCGATATCATCTGAAGCGCTGGCGCGCGTGATGAAGGAATCCACCTCGGTTCTGAATGAGCTGGTCAAGGCATGCGGCGGGCTGACAGGTGCCGCCGCACGCGCCACTGAAAGCGTGATGACGGGATCAAAAAACACCTGGTCAACGATCCAGAGCTGGTTCGGCACAAAACCACAGGGGGCGTAACCAGATTCGTCAGCCCAGAACGGTAAAAGCGCCAGCTCCCATGACAGGACCCGGCGCTTATTTCCATTGCGTTATTCCACGCCTGTCCAACCTGTTCAGGCAGCTGCAGCGTTGACCGCACCTTCTGCAATGCGTGTCATCACGCGATCACCTTCATAGATGTTATCCAGCTGCTTCTGAATCTGATCGGCTTCGTCGTTCAGTTCCAGACGTCGTGCAAATGAAACTGCACATCCATAACCTGCAAGCGCATAATGTGTCATGCGCTGAACCTGTGTGATGATGACCGCATCACGAACGTCGTCATTGCCAAAATCGGCATCCAGTGCGTGATCGTGAACTTCCTTGACGATGCCTTCCATGCCCTTGCAGCACTCACCGCGCGGATCCGCCTCGTGGCCCTTGATGATCGAAGAGAGGATTTCCATGCCCTTTTCAATACCATTGCAGGACCGTTCAAGCGCATCTTTCAATTCCGAGTTGGACGCTTTTTCGCCTAGCTTTCTAGTAGCCGGCAATGCCTGAAGGTCAGCACTGTAGAGGTCCTGCATCTGATCGATATAGACATCCTTGAGTGATTGAAATGTCATATGAATTCTCCCTTTTTTTGAGTTGATGACGATCAACGAGGCACCCTCGTGATTCTCTTTAACCAACAGGACAGGGCTTCTCAGGTTCCGAAATTGATTCGATTTCACATCGGCAATGGCAGTAAAGGCCGGGTCACGAGCTCTTCCGGCACCCGCCAATATCACAGAGACTCATATCATTCCTTGTTGGCGCACTGTCACACCGGTGCTAAATCGCTTCGATGGCAAACACACCGACTCCCCCGACCCCTCGTGACAAGATCCGCAATTTTTCCATTGTCGCGCATATCGACCACGGCAAATCGACGCTGGCTGACCGCCTGATCCAGGTGACCGGCGGGCTGACCGACCGTGAGATGAAGGAACAGGTTCTCGACTCGATGGATATCGAGCGCGAACGCGGCATCACCATCAAGGCCCAGACCGTGCGGCTGGACTATACCGCCAAGGATGGCGAGCAATATGTCCTCAACCTGATGGACACGCCCGGCCATGTCGACTTCACATATGAAGTCAGCCGGTGCCTGAATGCCTGTGAGGGATCCCTGCTTGTGGTTGACGCCGCGCAAGGTGTGGAAGCGCAGACGCTGGCCAATGTCTACCAGGCCATTGATGCTGATCACGAGATCGTGCCGGTGCTGAACAAGATCGACCTACCCGCCGCTGAGCCAGACCGGATCAAGGAACAGATCGAGGATGTGATCGGCATCGAGGCGCATGACGCCGTGCTGATTTCCGCCAAGACCGGCATCGGCATTGAAGACGTGCTCGAAGCCATCGTCACCCGCCTGCCCGCCCCCGCAACCGGCGATCCTGACAAGCCGCTCAAGGCCTCTCTCGTGGATGCCTATTACGACCCCTATATGGGCGTGGTCGTGATCGTGCGGATTGTCGACGGCATCATGAAGAAGCGCCAGAAGGTGCAGATGCTCAAGACTGGCGCGCATTATGAACTGGACCGTGTGGGCTATTTCCGCCCCGGCAGACTGGTCGATGCGGACGCGCTCTATCCGGGCGAGGTTGGCTATATGATCGCCTCGATCAAGGAGGTGGCTGACTGCGCCGTGGGTGACACGATCACCGATGAGAAGAAACCCTGCGAAGAAGCCCTGCCCGGTTTCAAGGAAGTCCAGCCGGTTGTGTTCTGTGGCCTGTTCCCTGTGGATGCCGCCGATTTTGACGATCTGCGCGCTGCGATGGGTCGCCTGCGCCTGAACGATGCCAGCTTCACCTGGGAGATGGAAAGCTCGGCCGCTTTGGGCTTTGGTTTCCGCTGCGGATTTCTGGGCCTGTTGCATCTGGAGATCATCCAGGAACGCCTGAGCCGCGAGTTCGATCTGGACCTCATCGCCACCGCACCAAGCGTGGTTTATGAGCTGGAAATGCGCGATGGCACATCCATCGAGCTGCACAATCCCGCCGACATGCCGGATGTGATGCAGATCATGGAAATCCGCGAGCCGTGGATCGAAGCCACGATCCTGACCCCGGATGAATATCTGGGCGGTATCCTCAAGCTCTGCCAGGAACGTCGCGGCCTGCAAAAGGAGCTGTCCTATGTCGGCAGCCGGGCGATGGTGAAATATGATCTGCCGCTCAACGAAGTGGTGTTCGATTTCTATGACCGCCTGAAATCCATCTCCAAGGGCTATGCAAGTTTCGACTATCACCTGGTCGGCCACCGTGCCGAGGATCTGGTGAAGATGTCGATCCTCGTCAATGACGAGCCCGTCGATGCCTTGTCCATGCTGGTTCACCGCGCCCGCGCCGAGGGCCGGGGCCGTGCCATGTGTGAGAAACTCAAGGAGCTGATCCCGCGCCACCAGTTCAAGATCCCGATCCAGGCGGCGATTGGCGGCAAGGTCATCGCCCGCGAAACGATTTCTGCCATGCGCAAGGATGTGACCGCCAAATGTTATGGCGGCGACGCCAGCCGGAAACGCAAGCTACTGGACAAGCAAAAGGCCGGTAAGAAACGCATGCGCCAGTTCGGCAAGGTCGAAATCCCGCAGGAGGCCTTCGTTGCCGCACTGAAGATGGATGGGGATTAGTGGGTTCAAGGATCACGCTTGAAGAGGGTGCTGCGCATTTTGCGCGGGATGACCATAGCCTGCGGCACCTGGATGTCCGGGTCGTCGAGCTGGAGACTGACCGTGCCGTGCTGCATCTGATGGTCAGCGACCGGGATACGCGCGTCGGAGAAGGTGCCCGCGTGTCTGGCCCGGTGCAGATGGCGATGGCGGATGTGGGTGGACTTTTCGCTGTCTGGACCCGGATCGGTTATGTTCCCGACATCGTGACCAGCAATCTCAACATCCATTTCCTGCGCGCCTGTCAGGCGGATATCCTCGTCGCCGAGGGGCGGTTGCTCAAAAGCGGCCGCATGTCCAGCGTTGCGGATGTGACGCTCACCCCGCTGGGTGCCGACAAGCCCTCAAGCCAGGCAACCGTGACATTTGTTGTGCCGCAGCCTTCGTCAGTGACCCCTCACTCCCCCACTGCATAGACCATGCACACCGATGCGCTCATGGTCTGGGGCGGCAGGTCTGACGGCAGGTTGAGCGCGTCGATATCGGCCTGGGTGATCGTGACCGTGCTCCCGTCGCGCTTGCTGCCCGTCACCACGACTGAATCACGCATCATTTCTGCCATCGGTGCAGGCGCTGCAGCGGAATAATAGCGATTATCCATGCCTGCGGATGTCGACCATGATCCAAGGCAGGGCCCGGACCCTTCCTGCAGGACAAGCAGGCTGCCAAGCGTCATGCCGGCTGCCTTGGCGCTGGCTTTTGCCCGTGCCGCGCCATCCTCGACGGCAGATTCAAAGGCCAGGCGCATCACCTCGGCGGTGGGTTCCAGATAGACATTGAGCGTGTCGCTGCTTTGCGGACCGAGCGCCAATGCGGCGGCGCGCGCTGTTCCGGCCACGGCAACATCCTTGACCTGCACATTGAGCAAGGCGGTGGCTTCATAGCCCTTCACCTTGTCCGGACGCTCATTCTCGTAATAGTCGCCATCCTTGTCGCGATATTGTTCGTAATAGGCCTCGACATTGACGGAGGTCGACACCAGCGCCTTGTCACCGGCGACCGCCTTGATGGCGTCATAGGCGATACGGGCCTTTTCCACCGCCAGCGACATGGCATCGTCTGCCTGCTTGTCGGTCTCGACAAAGCTTACGCTGAACGTTGCACGATTGGGGGCCAGTTCCACCTGCGACCGGCCTTGCGCCTCGATGACGGGTTTTTGCGTCCAGTAGGGCTGGGTAAAGACCAGCCCGCTTTCCTGCGCAATCGCCATGGGGGCCGCGAACGCCAGAACCACCAATGCCAGCAAACCGTGTCTTGTCATGTCCGTCCTCCCGAATGCATGAGGGGTGATGGTGGCCGAGGCTGATTGCTGGTGCAACACAATTCACGCAACTGGTTAGCCCTTAAAGAAATCAGCCTGTGAGCCCCCTCACAGTCCTGCACCCATCCTGGCGCTATTCCTGTCATCAGGGCCGCAGCTGGCCGCATATGGATGACAGGAGATATCCCATGTTGAAGACGTTTAACCTACGAAGACTTGGCACCAGCATGATCGCTGGCGCAGTCGCCATGCTCGCCATCGGAACAGCCAGCGCGCAGATGCAGGCTCCGCGCAATCTGGAAATGCCGGTCGCGCAGACCGCTGCACAACAAGGCCCGATGGGGCCCGTGTCTGAATTCCTGCCCGCCACCGGACAGGATGGCGTCTGGGAAAGCTATAATGGCCCCGAAGGCTTTGGCATGCGCAACAGAACCGATTCAGACGCGCTTCGTTATTTCTACGCGAGCAATGATCCTGCCGATGCTGGCAAACGCAAGATTTCAGTACAGATCCGGGCTGTGCCCGAAGGTAAGATCGGTGGCGAGGCAGGGCTTCTCTATGGCTATGATGCAGCGACCGGGAACTATTTCCTGCTATGCATCAATCAGGACACCCTCTCGCTCTATCGACGTGACGAGACCGGTATGAACATGATGATGTCAACGTCTGGCAGTGTTCGCTCTGGTGAGTTCAATACGCTGACCATCACCGAAAAAGGCAGCTATATCGATATCGCACTGAATGGTAGCAGCACGGGTGGCATCGAAAATGACTTCACCGGCAAGGGTGCCGTCGGCATTGCCGCCTGGGGCACCGGCCAGTTCGAATTCACCGATTTTTCGATCAAACGATGATCATGCCCGTCACGCCCCGTCCGCCGCCTCCATGACGCGGCGGATGCGGGAAGTGGCGGCACGATAGAAATCGCGGCCGGTCCAGTAGCCATTATGTGAGAGCAGGTTCCAGCGCTGGAACAGATTGCCGACATTGACCCGATGATCCTCCAGCGCCCCCTCCCGGCGCATCTGTTCATAATCATGGCCCCAATCGCCCAGTGGGTAACCCAGCGGATCATCGCGATCATAGAAATTGAGCCACCACGCCTTGTCCAGATAGCGAGCCGGACAATGTTCACCGGGAAATTTCAGTGACCGTACTTTTTCCCGCGGAAGGCCGAACAGGAATAGTGGAATATTGCAGCCAAAGGTGATCAGCGAACACAATGTCTTGCCACGCTGGAAATCGCTGACGGGCTCACCCGCAAGCGTAGCTCCTGCCCGCTGCATATCCCACAGATAGTTGGAAGTGACATGTCCACCGAGTGAATGCGCCAATATGATCAACGGCGCACCGGGCTCAACCTCTTCCTCGAGTGATTTCAGCGTTGCGGCCATGCATTTGTGCACGCGTTCATAAGTGCGCGGCTCTCCCGGATCATCCCCCCGGTCCGGGCGATAGGCGGCTGCATCTCCGATATTCTGCACCACCAGAGCCCGCGCCGTGCTTTTTTTCACGGCAGGCTCAACAGCTGTCAGGAAGTCAGACTGAACATCCTGAAAGATGTGGGCATAGCGCACTTCGCGCCAGGCGATCTCATCACGAAAATGGGACTGTCGTGGATAGCGTCCCCTCACCGGGAAAGAGCGCTCGATGCGTTGTCTCAGCTTTGACGAAAACGCCAATGCGGATGAATCGCCTTCCAGATCGTAATCATAGGTTCCGATGCCATGAACCACAGCAATCGCAATCTTCTTGCGCGACATGCCTTCCTCCCCAATGGCGAAAACTCGCCGATGCGTCCCAAAGAATTCTGACGGTCAGGCCCATTTATAGGCCAAAGCGGAGCACAGGTGGATAAATCCTGCTCTATTTTAAATATTTGCAATGTTTTTAACTGATGATTCAGGCTCGACAAAACATTGCGGACGCAAAATAAACATCGCCAGTTCGCCAGAAACGACATACTCTATGGTGAAGATTCAATCGACTGGGCGAACCAGGCTTCACACTCCACAGGTGCCGATCCGCGTTGCATCGTCACCCAGAACAGGGATAAGTCTGACGCTCCTCTAGTAACAGCGTCTCCAGATTACGAGCATGGACACGAATATCGGCGACCCCCTGAACATGGAAGACGTCTGGCGTTTCATTGAAACCCAGCTGCATAGCCATCCCGAACTGGCAGGCTTTGGCCTTGTCGTGACGGCGGCTGCGCTGTTTACCGGCCTGATCTTCCTTTTGATCGGAATGTGGAAAATCGCGAGCGCGGCACATCTTGCAGGCACGGCATCGGAAGTCCGTCGCGGATCGGATGTCGGTGCGCGCCTGTTGATTGCGCGCGGACGTGGATCCCGTGGCAATTCGGCAAGCGAATTTCTCAGCCAGACGGCCCGTACTCATGTGAAACGGTTCATGTTTGGTGGCCCGTTTGATGTGATCGAGTTTCCTGCCAAGGTTTCAAATCTCACTGAAGCGCGTTCACTGCTGAAAATGACCGGCGCGGATCTTGTCATGTGGGGCGAAGGACGACGCGGGAAACCAATCGAAGCGCATATTGTTCGCCGCATGGAAGCCTCTGACCGCCATATTGCAGAACACAAGGTCTTTACCCTGCCCAAACGCAAGGCTGACTGGAACTCCACCCTTTCCATGGCGCTTGCCTATGGCTCTGCGCGCGCGCTTCGCCCCGCCCTCGGACGCCCGTCTGACTTTCGTGCAGATCGGCTGATGCCGGTTGTTGAAACGCTTGAGAAGATCCTCACACAGCAACCGGACATGGACCCGGTGCTGGCCGCTGATGTGCTGGATGACTATACGGCCGGCGCGCTACAGCTTGCGCTGTCTGATGTGGATGGATGGAAGGAACGCTCGGTCGACATCATGCGTACATCGCTGGAGCGACTTGATCGTTCCAAGACGCCAGATCGCTGGGTCACGGCAAAGATCAATCTCGGCCGCGCGCTGAAACTGCGCTGTGAACGCAGTTTCGATCCGATCCTGTTGCAGGAATCCATCGGCCATCTGACGGATGCGCTTGAAGCCTTACGCACTGAGCCCCGTTTCAAACTGGCCGAGAGTGCCGCCCAGGCGATTTCCGATTGCCAGAAGATGCTGGGATCACGTCGCCGCTTTTCCATCACTCAAGGCGGCATCTAGCTCGCCTGATCGAACATCAAACCAGCGATCAGCTTCGCGCATGGCGTGTTTAAGCTTGCAAACATTCATTTAATGTAATCTCCGATAAAGTGCATTGCCTGGTTTGGGGACGAGTCAATGCAGTCGCCCGAAACACTCCATTTCGTGCGGTCTGTAGATTTTGGGATTGAAATTATGGTGATCGAAACCTCGCCTTCCAGCGCTGATGGTTCCGGCAATGGTCTGGTGGCACTGACTTCCGGCGGGCCGCATGCCTGGATCATGATCAATGCCTTGCGGCAGGAATTCGGTGACTTTCCCATCATTCAGGAAGATCCAGAGCCCTCATCGGTTTTCTGGAAACGGCGCTTGCGCCTGCTCGGTCCGCTCAAGGTAGCCAGCATGCAGGCGGCGCGCATTCCGCTGAAGCTGACCAAGCGCGGTACGGACGAGATCATCGACCGCATGATTGCCGATGACAGGCTGGAAGCCGAGCCCCAAAATACTGCCGACATCATCACTGTGCCGTCGGTCAATTCAGATGTCTGTCGCTCTGAACTGGAACGTCTCGCGCCGAAAGCCGTGTTCGTTGTGTCCACGCGGATGATTTCCAAGGCCACGCTGGCGAGTGTGCAAGCGCCGATCATCAATTACCACTCTGGCATCAACCCCGCCTATCGCGGCATGTATGGCGGCTATTTCGCACTGGCGAATGGCGAGCCTGAACATTTCGGCGCAACCGTGCATCTTGTTGATCAGGGCGTGGACACAGGTGATGTGCTTTACCAGTCTCGTGTGGAAATCCGGCCGGAGGACAATTTCCACACCTATCTCTGGCGCATGGCATCAGGCAGCCGGCAGATCGTGGTGCAGGCGATGAAGGATGCCCTCAGCGGGGATCTCAAGCCGCACAAGGTGGACCTGCCATCGAAACAATATTTCGCGCCCACGCTGGGTGGTTATCTCTGGACAGGCATCACGCGCGGCGTCTGGTGATGGGTATCAGAAAGGGTGCTTGCCCGGCGGTCCGCGCCCAAGCTCGACGCTCTGCGTTCCCGTGTCTGCCGATGGCGGCGTTGTGCCTTCTGGCTCGAGCAGCAGGGAGACACCCCATAATCCACCCACAAGAACCGCAAACAATCCGACAAAAACAAACAGGCGCATCTATCGCCTCCAATTCTACTGATTGGGGAATCTAGCGCATATCATGGCCTTGTGACAAATCACGCTTCGTCTTACCGATTCGGATGGATATGACAGACATCTCACCCTCCCCCCGTCTGGCGCTGATTACCGGCGCGTCCGCTGGCATTGGTACCTCCATCGCCCGGCTATACGCGTCAAAGGGCTTTAATCTGGCGCTTGTGGCGAGACGCGAGGATCGTATCACCAAGCTGGCTGCGGAGCTTTCGGCGCAATTTGGCATGTCTGCCTACGCCTTTGCCTGTGACCTTTCAGTGCCCGACGCGCCTGGCGAGATCATGGATATGGTCGAGAATGCCTGCGGGCCGGTGGATATACTGGTCAACAATGCCGGATATGGAATTGCCAAACGCTATCACGAGACCGATTGGACCGATCAGGCCGCTTTCCTGCAACTCATGCTCACCACACCCTGCGAGATGACCCATCGCGTATTGCCCGGGATGCGCGCTCGCGGATTTGGCCGAATCGTCAATATCGCCTCGATTGCCGGTCTTGCACCACCTGCATCTGGCCACACGCTCTATGCAGCGGTGAAAGCCGGGCTGGTGCGGTTTTCCCAATCGCTGAACGCAGAAAATGATGGATCGGGCGTGCATGTCACGGCGGTTTGCCCCGGCATGACCTATTCGGAATTTCACGATGTGAACGGCCAGCGTCCCAAGGTCAGCAAGCTGCCGGGATGGATGTGGCAAAGCGCAGAAGCTGTCGCCCTTGAAAGCTGGACAGCCAGTGAAGCCAACAAGGCCATGCATGTCACCGGGCGTTACAATCGTCTGATGTGGTCAGCCGCACGTCTGCTGCCGGAGAACATGGCATTTGGGATCATGAAAAAAAGATCGGCCGCCCTGGGTAAGGACGGCCGCTGAACCTTAATCAGTTTAGATGCGAAGCAGATCAGCCGCCGCAACGACTTCCGGCGCTGAAAGAGCGGTGAGACGTGACACTAGTCGAGCGTCTGCCACCGGAGCTGGCGATCACTGTGCGGCCACCACCATACCAATATGTCGGCACATTGTGACCGACGCCGCCATTGAAATCGCCATTCAGCGTGACGCCGGACGTCTCATGGCGATGGTCGCAATAGCCAGCTGAACAGCTGTGTTCCTGAGGACGCGGTGCATGTGGTGCGACGGGAGCCACGGGGGCTGTTGCGCCTGTCCAGGTGCCGTGTTCCAGAATGACAGGGTGCACGGTCTCGACATAAGCAGGCATTGTCTCGCTACGGATCACATGGCCGGTCACGACATAGCTGCCATTGCATGAAACCGTCCCGTGACCGTTGAGAGCTCCACATTCCTGTGTCGCGACAGGCATGCCTTCATAGGTTTCGCCTGCATACATGTTGGAGCCATGATGCACAGCGCCTTGCTGGGGAACCTGCAATGGTGGCGGTGGAGGCGTGGTCGCTGCGGGTTTGTTAACGCCGTCCGCGAATGCAGCACCCGCCGGGATCACCAGGAGCATGGCTGCGAGAATTGCCTTGCGCATTATAGTCTTCCTTTTCGCCAACTGGCTTCACCCGGTGCCGGGCATTGGACGGTATCCGGGCAGATCTTTGCCTGACCAGACGCAAGAATGACGCCAATCGCACACCGCCACCAGCGTACCGCCTGAAGTTTCCCGGCAGGCGCGATATCGATCCAACCGAGCATCACCGATAACGGGAAATTTAACCAAACATACTCGGGAAATGGCCACAGACCCTAGAAATCATAGGTTATTCCCTTGCGCTCCCAATCCCCGAACCGCGTGGGCTCTTCACCGGAAGGACCGTTATATTCTTTTGGTGTGTCGCTGTTCTTGGCCTCGTCCTCACGTTTGCGGCGTTCGGCTGCTTCTTCCAGCGCGTCCCTGGCGGCCTGCGACAGGACCTTGCCGGGTGCGGCACCTGGCGGCAGGTTCTGAGCGGCGGGTTCAGGAGTCGAGACTGTAAATTCCGGCAGATCATCACTCATCTCTGAATGCTCCTCTTTGAAAAAATTAACAGAATGAGCCAAATCTTAGCCCTGCGGTTGTATTTCGTTAACCAACATTCGGCAGTTTCTGCACATTACCCTTCCCGTTTACATAGAACGTGCTGACCGATTGACCAAGCCGTTCGACATAAGGAGTCTGGGCTGTGAGTTACCTTCGCGCCGCGCTGCTGATCTTCGCCATTCAAGCTGTATTCGCCGGGATCGGCTGGTACGCCTACGGCCAGCTCGGTGCGATCATCGCAACCCTGATTGCCCTGCTGTTTCATGTATTGGTGCTCTGGAAAGCTGACCGGGTTGTTCTACGCCTGCACAATGCCCGTGAAGTGGACATGGAGGACACCAATCCGATGGTCCGCGTCTATGTGCAGGAATGTCGAGCCCTGGCAGACCAGATCGGCCTGACACGTCCGCGCACCTTCATTGTCGACACACACCAGCCCAACGCCTTTGTCACGGGCCGTGATGCCCTGCACGCCTCGATCGCAGTGACGACTGGGTTGCTGATGACACTGAGCCGTCATGAAGCACGCGCCGTGATCGCCCATGAACTGGCGCATGTGAAACGTGGTGACAGCCTGGCCATGGGTGTTGCTGCGGCTGTATCGGCCGCGCTCAACCGCGTTACATGGGTGGTTTTTGGACCAATCGGACTGGCTCGTCCTGTCGCACGGTTCATCTCCCGCACGATTGCCCAGCTGTCGGCCTCGAAATCCCGTGAATATGCTGCCGACAAGGAAGCCGCACGCATTGTGGGTCGCCCGCTTGATCTGGCCAATGCGCTGGAAAAAATCGAGCGTCACGCCATGTCGCTGCTCAACCCGACGGCCGAAAAGAACCCTGCAACGGCGCATCTTTACGTGATCGATCCACTGCATGCGCGCAATCGTGGTCGTCATTCTTCTCACCCTACCACTGAAAAACGTGTATCACGCCTGCGCAACATGGCAGAAACCCTGCGCAGCGAGGAACAGAACGCGTGAACGAAGGACGATCCGACAACCGCAATCGACAGAACCGTCGAAACGGACCGAAGAGACGCAATTCCGGCAAGCCGAAACACAGGCTTTCTCCGGGTTGGTCCAGTCGACTCGCCGCAGCACAGATTGTCCTCAAGATCATGCAAGAGGGCCTCGACATGGACGAGGCCCTTGCTGATTCTGAAGCCTTTGACGCACTTGAAGGGGCTGACCGCGGATTTGCTCGCGCGATTGCATCTTCCACGCTGCGCACAATTGGCCGGATCGATGGTGCACTGGCCGGTTTTCTCGACCGCCCCATTTCAAAGATCGACCCACCCGTGCTGGCTTTGTTGCGCATTGGTGCGGGCCAGCTTTGGGTGATGGACGCCCCAGCCTATGCAGTTGTCTCCGCAACCGTTGACGCAGCGCGCCAGTGGAAACCCGCCTCTCGTGGTGGCGGGCTGGTAAATGCGATCCTGCGCCGCGCTGACCGTGAACGCGATGCCTTTACTGCCCTGCCCACATCCCGGATCTGGCCGGACTGGCTGGCAGATCGTCTGAGCGCCGTCCTCGGCCCGGAGGGCGTCGAAAGCCTTGCCCAGCTGCAATCGGAAGATCCCAACACCGACATCACCGTCAAATCCAATGCTGCTGACTGGGCAGAGAAGATGTCTGCAGAGCTATTGGCCAATGAGTCCATCAGGCTGCCGACCGGTACGTCCATCACGGATCTGGAAGGTTATGTCGAAGGCGAATGGTGGGTGCAGGATGCAGGAGCTGCCCTGCCCGCGCGCCTTCTGGACAAGGCCTCTGGCGGCCTGAAAGGCAAACGTGTTGCCGATCTGTGTGCCGCACCCGGTGGCAAGACCATGCAGCTTTGCGCAATTGGTGCAGATGTGACTGCGCTTGATACCTCGCCCGGGCGTCTTGCTATCGTGGAGGAAAATCTGGGGCGCACGCAGATGTCAGCCAAGCTGATCAGCGCTGATGCGATAGAATGGCGACCGGAGACACCTTTCGATGCGATCCTGCTGGATGCGCCCTGCTCTGCGCTTGGTACGCTGAGGCGTCACCCGGAAGGTGCATGGCGACGCACGGCAAAAGGTCTGTCGCGCTATCCCGCCATTCAGACGAAATTGCTGGAAGCGGCTGCCGATATGGTCAATCCCGGCGGCGTGGTCGTCTATTGTGTGTGTACGCCCCTGCCCGAAGAGGGTGTGGACGTGATCACAGCCGCGCTTGAAACGGATGATTGGAGCGCATTGCCGATCAATGCGGATGAAGTGCCGGGGTTTGAACATGCCCTGACGCCGGAAGGCTGGTTGTTGACCGCCCCACCCGCAGACCGACAATCACCTCATATTGTCAGTGACCTCTTCTTCATTGCCCGCCTGAAAAGGAACTGAATTGGTTCAGCTTCGGTTCAGACGAAGTCCGGCAGGATGTAAGTTGAAATAAAAGCGTCTTCTTCCCATTTCGACGCCATAACCTGACCGGAGCAGTAATGATGAGCGCCCAGACAGTCATCACCAGAAAGAAACCCGCCCTTTTCACAGCTGTGGCAATGGGTGCCCTCCTTGCGATCAGCGGATGTGCCTCAAATCAGGGCGCACGCGATTACAAGTCGTCCGAAGTCGGGCAAGTGACCCGTATTGACGAAGGCACGATCGTATCGGCCGAGCCGATCATGATCGAGGGCCGCGAAGGTTATCTGGGGGCGGCCACAGGTGCTGTCATCGGTGGCATCGCGGGCTCTCAGATCGGTGGCGGTGATGATGAAAAGGCCATTGCAGGCGTCATCGGTGCCGTTGGCGGTGGTATTGCCGGTCGTCAGGTCGAAAAGAGCGCCACCAAGAAGCCCGGTTACCGCTACACGATTCGACTGGCAAAATCCGGTGAGCTGATCACGATTGTTCAGGGCGGCGATGTCGCCATGGCCAATGGAACGCCTGTCTACATCCAATATGGTGAGCGCGCCCGCGTTGTACCACGTGATGTCGGCCTGGGCTACTAGACCAGCAATTCGGCACTGACCGCCTTCTTCAGCTGTGTGATCACACGCGCGCCTTGCGCCTGTGATCACACGCTGATATGGCTGATTTCATGTCTGAAATCCTTATTTCACCTTCCATTCTCTCGGCTGACTTTGCCTGTCTCGGCGAAGAAATCCGGGCTATCGACGCTGCCGGTGCCGACATGATCCATGTCGATGTCATGGATGGCCATTTCGTGCCCAATCTGACATTGGGCCCGCCGATCCTGGCGAAACTCAAGCCACATTCGAACAAGCCGTTCGATGTGCATCTGATGATTTCACCCGTGGATCAGTGGCTGGAACAGTTTGCGGATGCCGGTGCTGATATCATCACGGCACATCCGGAAGCCGGACCGCATTTTCACCGCACCATTCAGGCGATCAAGGCGCTCGGCAAGAAAGCCGGTGCCGCCCTCAACCCGCATACACCCCCCGATGTGCTGGATTATGTGATCGAGGAACTGGACCTGATCCTGGTGATGAGTGTGAACCCCGGTTTTGGTGGCCAGTCCTTCATCGAGAACCAGCTGCACAAGATCGAAGCCCTGCGCAAGCGGGTGGATCAGCTGGGCACAAACACGATCATCGAAGTCGATGGCGGCGTGACACCTGCCAATGCGCAGACAGTCATCGATGCAGGTGCCAATGCGCTTGTCTCAGGCTCCGCAATCTTCAAGGCAGGACCACAAGGCTATGCTGAGGTGATTTCAGCACTTCGCGGACGATAGGGTACTCTTACGATTGACGATCTGGCGACGTCGAACACGGCGCGCTGCATGACAGGGAAACACGCCATTATGGCGATGATGGGTGACGGCGACAGCAAGGCGCTTCTGGAGGGCTACCCCGACACGGATAGTTGGGTCGAGCTCATGGGCCGCGTGGGTGAACCCAGTCGCGCCTCCAAGATGTACCGCATGCGCCTGAATGGTCCCGCCCCGGACCTGCTAATGTCCAGCCCCAAAAGCGGGCACCCTGCAAATGCGCAGCGCGGCGCGACAATCCTCAAGGGCAAATGGAATTTCGGTGGCGCAACTCTGGAAACACCTGAGCGGCATGCGCCATGGGGTCCCCCCTTTCCAAGCCTGCATTTCGCCGATCGTATTCACCGCTTCCACTGGATGCGGGATCTTGCCGCCGCCGGCTCATCAGGTGAGGCGCTGTCACGCGCGCTGATCGTATCATGGGTTGACCATTTCGGACGCTGGGATGCCTTTGCATGGCGTCTGGATGTCACAGCAGACCGGGTCATCAACTGGATGGCCGCAGCCCCCTTTGCGATTACCCCGCTGGAGCAATCCGCCCGCGCCGCTGTTCTGGACAGCCTCGCCCGACAATTGCGTCACCTGCATCTGGCGCAGGATGAACCCACAACGCTGCATGGCGCGTTCCGGCGCGCAATTGCGCTGGTACTTGCCGGTGCCTGCCTGCCGGATGGAGAGCGTTATCTGGAAGATGGGCTCAAAGCGCTGGAAGCAGAGCTCGCCAGTCAGTTGCTTGCCGATGGCGGGCATGTCAGCCGCCGCCCATCCCGACTGGCGGAAATGCTGATCGACATGCATGTTGCCGAAGACCTGCTGCTGCGTATGGGGCAGTCTGCACCAGGCTTTCTGACACGCGCGCAAAGCCGCATGCAGAACATGTTGAAATTCCTGGCGACGCCCGATGGTGGTTGTCTGGTCGGTCATGGTGGTTCTGATGGTCTTGATGGGCTGGTGAAGGCCGCGCTCTCGCCCTTTGGTGAGGGAGGTGGCCGTTTCGCCTTTGCGCAACTCACCGGCTATCACCGTATTCAGGCTGACAAGCTGACAGTGTACATTGATACAGGTGAGGCACCTGCCGCCAGTCATGGTCAGCTGTGTGCTGCCAGCTGCCTGTCAGTCAGCCTGTTTGATGGGCCTGACCGTCTGATCACCCAGATTGGTGGAAATGCCGAACTTGATGCGGAATGGCAATTTGCCGTTCGTCGGACCGCCGCTCAATCCACGCTTCAGATCGGCCGTGAAGACAGCGCGGTTTTCAAACCTGCTGCCGATACCGGGCTGATGACACCCATCGGGCCGGACAATGTTTCTGCACGTCGCCTCGAAGAAAGCAGCCAGTTCCTGCTGGAAGCCCAACATGGTGGATGGCGGGCCAAATATGGCCTGATCCACAGGCGACGCCTCTATATCAACAAGGACGGCAAACGCATGACGGGTGAGGACAGCCTGTCACGCCCGCTCAGTGAAAACCGGACCACTGCGCCCGAGCATGTCCCCTTTTTCATTCGGTTCCAGCTTCATCCTGATGTAAAAATAGCGCCAGGCCCGGATGAGCGAACATTGTTCCTTGGATTGCAAAAGAGCGGACGAGTCTGGCGCCTGAGGTCCGAAGCTCCTGTTTCGGTGATCAATTCCGTTTATTGCGCTTCCATTCCTGGACGCAATGCACAGCAATTGGTGATCAAAGGTAAGGCGGATCCCATGGGTGATGGCGGCTCTGCACCAAATCGCATCCGTTGGGCCTTGTCGCTCGTGCATACAGGCGAGTAGGATTCCCCAGGGCGTGGAATTCTGTACAGTACGGCGTTAGTTTGGTTGGGGGTGTAGAGTTTGGGGCGAGGACATGCATGTTAAATGAACCACAAAAGGGTCTGCCAGATGCCTGGCGCGCCATCACACTATGCATTTGCTATGACCTTATCGTCGCAATGATCTCCATGCGAATAGGCTTCGCTGGATATGATGCCCTCACAAGACAAACCCAGACATCCTCTCCTACCAATCTTCTATCCTTTGAGCTGATGCTGGCGCTTGCCAGCGCTTTATTGCTGACCGGCGTTTATCGTCAGGTCTGGCGCCACACCAATGCCAGCGATTTGAGACGCATTGTCCAGGCTGCCTTGCTTGCCAATCTCATCATCCTGCCAATGGCCTATTTCGCCCATGATATCGAAGACATCCCCATTGGTGTTTTCCTGTTGGAGATCCCGGTCCTGGTCACCCTCATGGTGGGGGGACGGCTGGTCTCGCGGTCACGTGCGACCGGGCAATGGCTGTCTGCATTCAGGAAAGCCCGCAGTGACCGGCCATTTGCGATCATTGTTGGCGAAGGCGCAAAGGTGGCGGACACAATCGCCACGCTTTCCCAGACACCTGATGGGCTTCCCGTTCGTCCACTCGGCATCATTGAAACGGGTGGAGCCTTTACCGGACGTGCAATCGGCGGCGTGCAGGTTCTTGGCAGTCTGAACATGCTCGACCATTTCATATCGGTCATGTCGCTGCGATATGGCAGCACACCATGGATCGCACTTGCTGGCCGGTTGTCGCGGCGTGCAGATATGGACATGGTGCTTGATGTATCCTCTCGCCATGGGGCGACAATCCAGCGCTTACGACGCAATGCGGAAGCCGGGGTCGCGCCTGCCCGGCCGAATGACCTGCTTTCGCGGACAGAGCGCAAGCTGGATGAGCGCCTGGTTTCGGAAATGGTATCGGGTGCACGGATATTCGTGACGGGTGCTGGCGGCACGATCGGCTCGGAACTCGTACGCCAATGCGCGGCTCTTGGCCCGTCGGAAATCACCCTGTTCGATGCCGGTGAGTATAATCTCTACGAAATCGACATGTATCTGCGCGGTGCCTATCCGAATATGGGACGGCGTACTTTCCTGGGAAATATCCGCGATCGGTCCCGGCTTGATGAAGCCATGGAAATCGCCAAACCCGATGTCGTGATCCATGCCGCAGCACTGAAACATGTGCCGCTCATGGAGATGAACCCCAATGAAGCCATCCTGACCAATGTGGATGGAGCCCGAAATGTTGCACTGGCGGCAGCTGAAGCACGTGTTGACGCATTCGTGTTCATATCAACCGACAAGGCCGTAAACCCCGCCAATGTGATGGGTGCCACGAAACGCGCGGCAGAGCTGTATCTTCAGGCTCTGGCGCCGAAATATCCCAAGACGCGGTTTGCTATGGTGCGGTTTGGCAATGTGCTCGGCTCGGCTGGTTCGGTTGCCCCTCTGTTCGAGCGCCAGATCGCAGCCGGTGGACCTGTCACCGTCACGCACAAGGACATGACCCGCTATTTCATGAGTGTCGAAGAAGCTGCATCTCTGGTGATCCAGGCAGCAGCACTGACATCCCGCGAGGACCACCGGGAAGCCAGCCTGTTCGTGCTCGACATGGGCGACCCGGTCTCGATCCTCGAACTGGCTCGCCGCATGATCCGCCTGAATGGTCTGCGTCCCGATGAGGACATTCGCATCATCTATACCGGTCTGCGTCCGGGCGAAAAACTGAATGAACGCGTGTTCTACAAGAACGAGGATGTTGAACAGACCGAGATCGATGGCATTTTACGCGCCAATACACGCGCCCTGGACCTTGAAGTCCTGCACAAGGATATCGACCGGCTCGTAAGCGCCGCCCAGTCGAGTGAGCGCGACATCACGCTACGCCTGTTATCGCAATTGGCACCTGAGCTTTCCAATTGCACGGGGCATGACAAGCGCGCAGATGAAACCGAACCGCTTGCAGCCGATAACAAGGCAGCCAATGTCACCGATTTGCGGTCCGTGATCGCAAGACGACGCGATGGTCAGATCGTCTGAGTCCGTTCGTCAAATCCTGCTCGAGATTGAAACGGAACCAACAAGGTGAGCCCATCCGTCGCGGCGGCGGCGATTGACTGAAACGCGCAACGTGGTATCGGCGCGTGCAATCGTTTCATCATCCATTGAATCTCCATCCAGACATTTTTGCCCGGAGCCTCCAGCACATGACCGCCGATCTCGCCCCTGTTCGCCGCGCCCTGATTTCAGTTTCCGACAAGACCGGCCTGATTGAACGTGCGAAGAAACTGGCGGAAATGGGCGTCGAGCTGGTCTCCACGGGCGGCACATCGAAAGCCATCGCCGATGCTGGCCTGCCGGTAAAGGATGTCTCCGAACTGACGGGTTTTCCGGAAATGATGGATGGCCGCGTGAAGACGCTGCACCCGGTTGTTCATGGTGGCCTGCTCTATCGCCGCGACCTTGAAAGCCATGTCGAAGCGGCCAAGACGCACAATATTGGCGGCATCGACCTCTTATATGTGAATCTCTACCCGTTTGAAGCCACGGTTGCTGCGGGCAAGGGCTTTGAGGATTGTATCGAGAACATCGATATTGGTGGCCCCGCCATGTTGCGCGCCGCTGCCAAGAATGCCGATTTCGTGGCTGTATGCACGGATGGCGAGGATGTCGACAAGGCCATTGCGGACATGCAGGCCCATCAGGGTGCCACAACGTTGGCGACCCGCAGGCGTCTGGCCGCCAAGACCTATGCGCGCACAGCTGCCTATGACGCCGCCATTTCCAACTGGTATGTCAAACAGCTCGATGCCGAGCTTGCCGCCTATGAAAAGCCAACCGCACCAGACTGGCGTGCCTTTGGCGGTCATCTCAAGCAATCCCTGCGCTATGGTGAAAACCCGCACCAGAACGCATCTGTCTATGCTGGCCCGGAGGCCCGCCCAGGCGTGCTGACCGCCACCCAGATCCAGGGCAAGGAACTGTCCTACAACAATCTGAATGACACAGATGCAGCCTATGAGCTGGTCGCCGAGTTCGACCCCACCAATGGACCCGCCGTTGCCATCATCAAACACGCAAATCCATGTGGTGTCGCGCTGGGTGCAACAGCGCTGGAAGCCTATCGCGAGGCATTGGCCTGCGACAAGGAATCAGCCTTTGGCGGCATTGTCGCGCTGAACACCGATCTGGATGCAGACACCGCCGAAGCGATCACCGAGATCTTTACTGAAGTCGTCATCGCACCCGGTGCGGATGAAGCCGCGCGTGAGATCTTTGCCCGCAAGAAGAATTTGCGCCTGCTGATCACCAATGGCCTGCCAGATCCACTGGCCCCCGGCCTGACCCTGCGTTCGATTGCGGGCGGAATATTGGTACAGGATCGCGACTGCGGCCGGGTCTCGGCAGATGACCTCAAAGTGGTCACCAAGCGCCACCCAAGCGACGCCGAAATCCGCGACATGCTGTTTGCCATGACCGTCGCCAAGCATGTCAAATCCAACGCCATCGTCTTCGCGAAGAATGGTGTGACCGCTGCTATCGGCCCGGGCCAGACAAGCCGGGTTGAATCCACCTTCGTGGCTGCGCACAAGGCCGAAAAAGCCCGCATAGCCGCTGGCTGGGATATCACGCGCACGAAGAACAGTGCTGTCGCCTCCGAAGCCTTCTTCCCCTTCCCTGACGGGTTGTTGGCTGCTGCAGAAGCTGGTGCAAGCTGCGTCATTCAACCCGGCGGGTCGATGAATGACCAGATGGTGATTGATGCCGCCGATGAGGCAGGTCTTGCCATGGTCTTCACCGGAATGCGCCACTTCAGGCACTGAGCCCCTCGGTTTCGTGAAGTTTTTGTGACACGCGTTTACCCGGACCTGAAAAACCAATACAGCAAGGCCGGTCTTCCAGTTGACTGATTGGCAGGCGGACGATCGGCGCTCCACTTGCGTCATCATGTACACAGTGAGGCGTAACGTGCGATCAAGATCCGGCCTTTGCAGCCTGTTGGCTGCACCCTTCATGATGCTGGCCGCCTGTGCGACGCACGAAATACCCTCCACCGCGCAAACCAGTGTCGAGCAGGCCGAGATATCCAACTGTATCGAGGATCGCGCTGCCCTGTTGGCCTTACAGGAAAACGAATTCGACCAGAACCTGAACGGCGGCTGGCGGATGATTGCCCAGAAACAGGGATGCGAGCTGGAGGCTGCCGACCTGTTGCGCGACTATCGCAAGGCCCATCCTGACGCCTATCAGAACATATTGATCTGGCATGAAGGTCAGCTCCGCGCTGGCGAGGGACAGACCCAGGCAGCCATTGCCCTGTTCGGTGACACCTACAAGCTCGACCCACCTGATGATGCCTGGAATTATTATGTCGGGGCGACCATCGCCTTTCTTGAAAAAGACCATGACGCCCTGCAATCGGCATATCAGTCACTTGCCGCCCTGCCCAAGCCGGACTGGTTTGACCAAAGTGCGATAACATTTGAGGAAAAATACGGTGTGCGCCCGCGTTGGCCGAGCAATATTGGCGTAGTCGAGGGCTTTATGGACTGTTTCAAGGAAAGCTATGCAACCGCCTATGGCGAATGTAATCGCTTTGCAAAAGCCGCCCGAGACAATCGCGTGGCTGAACAGGACGACTGACCGGGCTTTGCCCCTGCGCCTTTATTCCTGTTCTTCTGAAAACAGATCTATCTGATCAGGATGCACATCGCGCATGCGCTGAGAGCGTCCGGGGAAGCGCTTGCGGCGCAACTCCGGTCTCGTAAAATAGATATCATTTGTGTGTTCACGCGCATGCTGGGCACGCAGCCGGGCTTCGTCTTCCTCGGTCTTTTTCAGATCTTCCGCACTTTGATGCTTCCAGAAGGACACCGCAAATACCGGCTCGTCCTGATCATCGGCATAGGTCTGCACAAACCCGCGCGCGATATGGCCATCAGCCGCCTTGACCAGAATATCTGTTTCATCCGGGGTCGGCTTGAGCCATTCGGTGACCAGAGCAACCGGCCCTTTGGCCTTTGCTTTTGCATCAGTAATATTGGCAGCAAAGACCTCTTCATCCTGCAACAGGAGTGCAGCGCGGGCATTGGCGGCAATTGGATAAGACAGACCCATGGATGTGGCGATCTTCTTTCACGGCTGGAGACATAAGGCGAAGCAGACATCGCACTAGCGAGGCTTATGCCACAGGCGCGTTAGCATTCCGATAAAGACGATATGCAGCGAGTCTGGCAAATTTCAATGTCATTGCCTTGCGACGCGCGGCCGCCAGCTTGACCGGCGCAGTCTCTCGCAGGAAGGCTCCGCCAAACCCGTCGGCAATGATCAGGCCCGCATCTTCCGGTATCTTCTCCTGCGGAAAGTCACCATCCACCGCGAATGCAAAATGATCGCACCAGTCCAGATATTCCGGCCATTTCCCGTCAGATGCAAAATCCGCAAGGCTTGATTTCACCTCGACGATCAGGAAGTCTCCTGACCGGGACAGCGCCAGGATATCCGCTCGGCGATTATTGGAAAGCGACACTTCTGTCAGGCAGACCCAGCCCAGATCATCGAGCATGCGAAGCGTGCCGGAGAACACTGAATCGGCACGTGAAGTATCGCGCGATCGGGGAATATTAACACCATATTTCCCGTCTTTGTTCACTTCAGGTTCCGGATTTAAGGTTTTGTTAACCATGAGTCCACCGGATGATGTTGCCAGGACGTTACGTGAACAAATGAAACATGGATTCGCCAGCCGAACAAGTTGCGACCGACGAATCCGTGATTGAAACCGAGTGTCAGCCCTTGGCGAAGGCCTCGCGGAACATGCCAGGCGGCAGGCTTTCAGCGCGCGAAGGATGGATCAGGAAATAATCCTTCCAGCGCCGCTTCGGGTCGATCTCGGTCGACTCATACATCTCTGTGTCATCATCATTAAGCTGCCACATGCGATAGCCCAGATCGATGAAATAATCGCGCACGACCTCACCTGAAGAATTGAAGTTACGCTCCAGCGAGAAAGGATGAATCTCGATCAGAAGGCTTGGCAGGTATTTTTCAATGGTCTTTGCGCCGCCCTTGATGAAATTGATTTCGGAGCCTTCGACATCACAGCGAATGAAATCCACACGATCAAGCTTTTCGTCCTCCATCACGTTGTCCAGTGAGACAACGCTGGTTTCCTGATCAACGAATTCCGATGAATTGCTGGTCGCGAGATGTTCTTCGGATGCTGTCTGCCCGCTGGCCGTGACCACGCCATAGGCCCTGCCCAGATGCCCGGACAGCTTCTTGGGAACAGACAAGATCATCTCGCCACGTTCAGCACCCACAGCCAGATTATGCGGCGTGACATTGGTCAGCTTGTGCCAGCGCAATAGCCGCTCCAGGATCGCATAGGAATAGTTGGAAGGCTCATAGACATGCACATGGCCGCTCGGTCCGACATGATCCGCCATGAGATAGGAATGGCGACCATCAGAGCCACCAAAGTGAAGGCAGATATCGCCCGGCTTGACGACCTCTTTCATGTAAGGCGCTTCGGGCTCGAATTTGCGGCCCTGCTTGTTGCGCTGATAGATCCGCACGCTGGTCGCCAGATTGCGCAAGCCTTCCATCATGATCGTCATAACTCTTCTCCAAATCCTGCGACGCTGCTCATGACAGCTTGCAAGCGTCTTTGCTGTTTACCATGTTCGTGCAGGCGCATGAACGCAAGCGCTTTGGCGGATTTAGGTCAGCAATCAACGCTGAGAACTGCAATGGAACCAAAATGGGGCAATGCGCCCTCGCTGGAGGAATTCTCCAGCATTGCGCAGGAAGCACTTTCGACTTTCCCCGAGCCGTTCCGCCAACTGGCGCAACGCGTTTCCATACGCGTGTCCGATTTCGCCGATGAAGAAACGCTTGAAGCGCTCAGCATCCAAGACCCTTATGAGCTGACCGGGCTTTATTCCGGCGTCGCAATGACCCTCGACCTGGTCTCCGCCCCATCAACCTATCCAGCTGTGATCTGGCTCTATCGACGCCCCATATTGAATGAATGGGCGCAGCGTGGAGATGTGACGCTGGATCATCTGGTCTTTCATGTACTGGTTCATGAACTTGGCCACCATTTTGGCTGGTCCGACGATGAACTGGACAGTGTGCTCGAACGCGACGACTAGAAGGCGCACTCAGCCTTTGGGCGCATCCTTGTAGTGATAGGCCATGACCGATTCGGCCAATCGCTCGGCATAACGCTCGGGGATTGGACCACGCATGCCCAAAAGGCGTTGCCAGATCGGCCCCACCAGCAATTCTAGTGCGAAATCAATCTCCCAATCTCGCCGGATATGCCCAAGATTGGCTTCACGTGCGAGCACATGCCGAAGGGGCTGGCGAATATCGCGATGCATCCATTCACGAAACACTTCGCTGGCATCAGGATCATCCGCCGCCGCCAACAGGACGCCACGCCAGATATGTGCGCCATCGCCATTTCTCATCGCAGCGATCAGCGGACTGATCAGGGCGGCAACCTTGAATTCGGGATTGCCATCTTCCTCGACTATTTCAGGTAACGTGTCGAGCACGGCCTCGACGGCCAGCAATGCCGGACCCTGCCACCATTTATAGATTGTCTGTTTGGATGCCTTTGCGCGCTTGGCGACCCGGTCAACTGAAAATCCGCGCCAGCCATGTTCGTTCAGCTCCACAATGGCAGCCTGCTGAACGGCAATCCGCGAGGCTTCGCTCCGCTTGGGGCCCGTTCGACGATCCTCGTCGCCTGTCTGGGAAGATTTGCTCATCGCCAGTCTTTCTCATGCTGGCGTCAATGTGACGCCGCCCAATTTCAGTATTAGCTTTAAATACCTTGCGCAAACGCCAAGTTAACCGCAAGACAATCACCCCCGAATTCACAGTTCAGCACATTGGCTGACTTCACATCTGGATTGTGAAAGGGCATTCTGGCGCGAACGTAGTCACTAGAGGGTGAGCATGACAAAATCTTCTTCCGCAACCCCGGAACAACACCGCCTGTACAAGGGATATAAGCGCTTCCGCAAAGGGCGCTATCAGGAAGCCAAGGAGCTGTACAATCAGCTGGGCGACCAGCAGGACCCGGACATCATGATCATTGGCTGCGCTGACAGTCGCGCCGATCCTGCGCTGATCTTCGACACGGCACCCGGTGAGATTTTCGTGGTCCGCAATGTAGCCGCTCTTGTGCCCCCTTATGAAACCAGTGGCGGGTATCATGGTGTATCGGCAGCTGTGGAATTTGCCGTCACCCATCTCAAGGTCAAGATGATCCTTGTCATGGGTCATGGCGGGTGTGGTGGTGTGAAAGCCTCACTGTCAGCCGCCAATGACAAACCTATCGGTCAGTTCATCGCACCCTGGGTGGAGATGGCATCGGAGGCACGCGATGAAGTGTTGGCCGACCCAAATCTCAAAAATGCAGATGACCGTCAGCTCGCGCTTGAGCGCGGTGTCGTGCGCCAGTCCATGACCAATCTGATGACCTTCCCCTTCGTCAAGGAAGCCGTCGAGCGAGGCGATCTGGATATCGATGGAGCCTGGTTTGCGATCGGTCCCGGACAGCTGCACTGGCTGGACAAGGTCAATGATGACTTCTGGCTGGTCGACCCCGGCGTTTGATCCCTGATTGCTTGGTCCCGCTATCAGCCCTGCGACGTCGCATAGAGCGCAAACAGAGCTGAACCGGCCATCAGGATCGCCGCACTGATATTGAAGACACGCACAAAGCTTGGGTCGGCAAAGCGCCGGGACAAGGCATCTGCTGCCCCGGCATAGATCGCCAGGCCAAACAGTTCGGTTGCGGTGATGGTTGCGATCACGATGGTCAGCTGCATCATGAGGGGTCTGTCGGGGTCAAAATAGGCTGGCAACAATCCCCCGAAGAACACCAGCGCATTCGGATTGGACAATTGCAGACCGATGCCCCGCGCAAACAGGGCTCCCCTGCGCGGTGGCGTTCGGCTGGTCACGGTCACGGGTTCGGCCTGTCGTGCCATGGTGAAGGCCAGATAGAGAATGAAGCACGCGCCCGCCAGTTTCAGACCGGTGAAGACCATTGGAAATTGCGAGGCCAAAGCTGCTGCCCCTGATGCGGCCAGCCCGACCCAGGCGAGATTGGCGACGGACACACCCAGACCCGCCACCATGGCCGGTGCGAACCCGTATTTCACCGAGGACGATGCAACAAGCATCACCGCCGGACCGGGCGTCAGCCCGCCGGAAAGAAACAACAGGATCAGGGCCAGCCAGACCGATAATTCCATGTCGGGATAATCCGTGAGGTCCAAATGAAAAAGCGCTTCCACCCATCAGGATGAAAGCGCCCTTTTCAAAACATTTGCATCATGCGGATGCTGAACTCAGGCCTTTGTGGCCTTGGCGCGTTCAATCGCTTCATTGATCAGTTCTTCAGCCTTCTCGCGGCCTTCCCAACCTTCGATCTTCACCCATTTATTGGGCTCCAGATCCTTGTAATGGGCAAAGAAATGCTCGATCCGTTCAATGGTGATGTCGGGAAGGTCTTTATAGTCCTTCACCTTGTCATAAAAGCGGGTGAGCTTCTGATGAGGAACAGCAATGATCTTCTCATCCTGACCACCATCATCTTCCATCAGCAGGACACCGATCGGACGCACACGAATGACCGAACCAGGCACCAGGGCGCGCTGACCGATGCACATCACATCAATCGGGTCGCCATCCAGCGACAATGTGTGCGGTACAAAGCCGTAATTCACCGGGTAACGCATGGAGGTATAGAGGTATCGGTCGACAAACATGGCACCGGAAGCCTTGTCGATTTCGTATTTGATCGGTTCGCCACCCAGTGGCACTTCAATCACAACGTTCAAATCGCCCGGTGCATTCTTGCCGATCTCAATCTTGCTAAGGTCCATTGTCCCCTGATTCCTTGTTACTAAACCTGTTTGACACGCCGCCCTATAGCAGCAGGCTGCGGGCTAGGCCATACACACCATGAATGCACTAACGCCGCATTGAGCAACTGCCTCAATATCTCTCGAAATCAGTCGTTACGACCCATCTTGCGGTCACGGGCTGCCTGAACACGAAGACGCAGGGCGTTCAGCTTGATGAAGCCTTCGGCGTCTTTCTGGTCATATGCACCTGCATCATCCTCAAAGGTCACGATGTCTTCGCGGTACAGGCTGTAAGGGCTTGAGCGGCCGACAAGATTGACGCTGCCCTTGTAGAGTTTCAGGCGCACATTTCCGGTGACAAAGCCCTGTGAGGCATCAATCGCTGCCTGAAGCATTTCACGCTCCGGGCTCCACCAGAAACCATTATAGATGATGGTGGCATATTTTGGCATCAGCTCATCCTTGAGATGAGCCGCGCCGCGATCCAGCGTGACCTGCTCGATACCGCGATGGGCCGTCAGCAGGATGGTCCCGCCCGGCGTTTCATAGATGCCGCGGGACTTCATGCCGACAAAGCGGTTTTCAAGAAGATCCAGACGACCAATGCCATGCTTGCGGCCATATTCGTTCAGCTCGGTCAGGACCGTCGCCGGGCTCATCGCCTTGCCGTTGATGGAGACCGCATCACCCTTTTCAAAACCGATCTCGATATATTCGGGCGTATCAGGTGCTTCTTCAGGGCTGACCGTGCGTTGATAGACAAATTCCGGCGCTTCTTCGGCAGGGTCTTCCAGCGCCTTGCCTTCTGATGATGTGTGCAGAAGGTTCGCATCGACCGAGAACGGAGCCTCGCCGCGCTTGTCGGATGGCACGGGGATACCGTTTTCCTCGGCAAATTTCAGAAGGTCCGTGCGCGATTTGAATGCCCAGTCGCGCCAGGGTGCAATCACGCGAATGTCCGGATTCAGGCCATAATAGCCAAGTTCAAAACGCACCTGGTCATTGCCCTTTCCCGTCGCGCCATGACAGACCGCATCCGCGCCCACCATTTCAGCAATCTCGATCTGGCGCTTGGCAATCAGGGGACGCGCTATGGACGTACCCAGAAGATAGACACCTTCATAGACAGTGTTGGCCCGGAACATGGGGAAGACATAATCGCGCACGAAATCTTCGCGCAGATCCTCGATGAAGATGTTTTCCGGCTTCACGCCCATCTTCAGCGCCTTCTCGCGCGCGGGGCCAAGTTCTTCGCCCTGCCCCAGATCGGCTGTGAAGGTTACGACTTCGCAGCCAAATTCGGTCTGCAGCCATTTGAGGATGATGGAGGTGTCCAGACCACCGGAATAGGCAAGGACAACTTTCTTCGGAGGATTGGCAGCTAGGCTCATCGGCGCAAAAGTCTTTCAGCAAACGGGCAGTTACGGGGATTTTTGCGCAAGATACATTCAAGCCACACCTTCGCAAGCGCTTCCTTGACAAACCTGTCGCAACACGTGCCTTTTTAATGTCAATCAGGGGGGCAAGAGCATCGCGCGCGCCTGATACCAGCCTGCAGGGGAACAGTCTTGTCGAAATTCCAGATTGGATTGGTCGCAATCCTTGGCCTGTTGGCGAGCCTGTTCATTGCGCCCGGTACCGCGCACTCCCAAACACAGAGCACCCCGGACACCCATTCATCCAAGCGTGTGGTGATCGGTGCATTCGTCAATGACATCCAGGCCATAGATCTGCGCACGCATTCCTATGTCGTCGATCTATATCTCTGGTTTCGCTGGACCGACCCGGATTTCGATCCCAGCAAATCCTTTGAGTTCATGAACACTTTCGACCCGGAGGCCCATGTCGAAACCGAAGTCTATGAGAGGCCCCAAGAACAGCCCGATGGCTCCTATTATGCCATTATCCGCCATCAGGGCGCGTTCTCGAACAAGTTCGATGTGTCTGATTATCCCTTTGATCGCCAGAACCTGATCGTATCGGTCGAGGATAATGACCTGCCGACACAGGAACTGGTATATGTCGCTGACAAGAACGCACTGGTGATCAATCAGGAGATCCGCCTGCCCGGTTATGATATCGGACGCCCCCGGCTGATCATTCGTGACAAGCCGTATGACACCAATTTCGGCGATCTGAGTGAGCCGGAAACGACGCCTTATTCACGAGCTGAATTCACGATCCCCATCTCACGGCCCGCCACCTCCGGCATCGTGAAGAGCTTTATGCCCGTCTTGTTGATCATTCTGTGCGCCGCGCTGGCCCTGGTGCTTGATCCAAGCCATGTTGAAGCACGTGTCGGACTGGCCATTACCGCCCTGCTCACCCTCGTTGCCACACAGTTCACCGCCGCAGGCAGCTTGCCGGAAGTGTCCTATCTGACACTTCTCGATCAGATCTACATCCTGTCTTATCTTTATATCCTGACAGTGATCGGAATGGTCGTGCGCGGCACAAGACGGGACAGTATCGGCCTCGTTGTCGCGGACCAGAAGACCTCCACCCGCTTCATCGAGGGCGGTCCGAGGTCCGCACTGATCTCGACCCTGATCTACATCTTCATTGTGGCAGCGATCCTGATCGGCAACCTTATTTAGGGCAAAATCACCACATTCGCGCGCCTATCCGCGCCGCATTCATGGGTCATTCATGTTCTGGAACGCTGCCAGGACTGAAGAGAAGACGCCATGTCACCCATCCGTCGATCCATGCCCGCCATCGCTTTTACCGCGCTTTGCGCCGTCATGTTTGCGGGCGTCAATGCCCTGGCCCAGAACCCCATACAGCAATCCGCACCCAATGAACCGGTCAGCGCGCAAGTGGATTACGATGGCTTTGAAAAGCTCACTCAGGACGTCTCCAGCTATCGTGTGACCCGGCTTGTTCCGCTGGATGATTTTCTCGATCTGGCCAAGGCAGAGAGCGCCATCATCCTCGACACCCGGTCCGCCGCTGATTTTGCAGCAGGACATATTGAAGGTGCAGTCAACCTGCCCTTCTCGGAGTTCACCGACGAGAAGCTGGCTAGCGTGCTGGGCGACAAAGGTCGCCGTATCCTGATCTATTGCAACAATAATTTCGAAGACAATATCGCACCGGTGATGATCAAGCGCGCCCCGCTTGCCCTGAACATCCCCACCTTCATCAACCTCGTCGGCTATGGCTACGAGAATGTCTATGAGCTGGGCGAAAGCATCTCGCTTGACGATGACAGGCTGACATGGATCGCCGTTAAACCGAACGAATTGAAGACTGACATCAATCAAGTGGAGGGACAGACCAGATGAGACGCATGTTTACACAGATCGTCGGTGCAATTGCCGCAATGACCGCCTTTGCAGGCCCAGCCTGCGCCATGAAACCCGAGCTGGTGAATGCACCAGCGCCAATTTCGAGGGACGCCGAAATGAACGCTTATATCTTACTTGACCGCACCGGATCGATGAGCTCGATCTGGGATGAAGCCTTGAACTCCGTCAATGTCTACGCTGCCAGTCTGGGAACCCAGGAAGAAGACGAGATCGGAGATGTCGACGCTTCTGTCACTCTCGCCGTGTTCGATGCCCAGGATGGCCTGAAATATGACGTTCTGCGTGAACGTGCATCGGCCAAGGACTGGAAGAAGGTCACCAATGACGAAGCCTCACCGCGCGGCATGACCCCGCTTTTCGATGCTATTGGCCGGATCGTGTCGACTGCTGAGTCCGACAAGCCGGAAAAGGCCGTGATCGTTGTCATGACGGATGGCCATGAGAATTCCAGCCGTGAACTGACTAAGGAAGGTGCCAAAGCAGCACTGGATCGTGCCCGTGAGCGTGGCTGGGAGGTTGTGTTTCTGGGAGCGGAATTTGCCAATTTCTCCGATGCTGAAGGCGTCGGCAACGCCCAGCAGAAGAACATGGCGGTCTCCGCCGGATCGCTTGGTGTCACCATGGATCGCCTTGCCAAGAAATCCCGCAGCTATGCCAAGGGCGAGGAAGCCGAGATCATCTTTGATGACGAGGACCGCGCCGCCGCTCAGGAAGACGACGTGAAAGAGCGCAAGGGACAGTAAACCTTTTGCCCGCAGGCTAGAATATCCTTGTGAATTCCCCTTCACGAGGTTTCACCAGAACCCCGTCTTCGAATTCAGCTCCGAAGGCGGGGTTTCTTGTGGAACATGCTTGTCAGCGGGGCGCGCGTTTGGCCAGAATGCGTTGAAGTGTTCGCCGGTGCATGTTCAGGCGACGCGCCGTTTCCGAAACATTGTGATTGCACAGCTCGTAAACGCGCTGGATGTGTTCCCAGCGCACGCGGTCTGCCGACATCGGGTTTTCCGGTGGCTCGGGAAGATCTGCCGGGCTCGCCAGCAGGGCTTTCACCACATCATCCACATCAACCGGCTTGGAGAGATAATCCACCGCTCCGGCCTTCACCGCAGCAACGGCGGTTGCAACAGAGCCATATCCGGTGAGGATCACACAATGGGCATCATCACGAAACTTGTGCAGTTCCTCCACCACTTCCAGACCCGAACCGTCTTCAAGGCGTAGATCCAGAACAGCAAAGGCTGGTGGGTTGAGTTTTGAGACCTGCTTGGCTTCTTCAACTGTGGCCACGGCGGAAACAGTGAAGCCACGCTGTGTCAGTGCGCGTGCCAGTCGCCCCCGGAAGGGTGCATCATCATCGAGCACCATCAGCGTCTTGTCCTCAAGCGCCTGAACCTGAGCGTCCATCTCTATTTGCGGCTCCATCACGAAGCTCCTTATTTGATTCTGCCTCAACTATAGTTGAAAAAGACCACCTGAAAAGCGCCTTGGGTTGCAAAACGTCGCAACGCAAAGAAGGGCCTACCCCTCTTCATTCCAGCCGTCCGGGGCGCGAATCTCGGCCAGCGGCCAAACGACCTTGACCACCGCACCTCGCTGCGGTGGCACACGGTTGAACGGCGTCAGGCGCGCGCCGGTGCGTTCCAGAAGGGTCTTTGCGATAAAAAATCCCAGCCCCATCCCGCCCCCGCGCTGATTGGGACCACGTTGCGACAGGAAAGGCTCACCCAGCTTGCTGATGACACTTGGCGAAAATCCGGGCCCGTCATCGGAAATGTAAAGTCGCAATTCGGTCTCGTTCCAGCGCGCCGCGACATTCACCTCACGTTCGGCAAAACTCACCGCATTTTCGACGAATGCACCAATGGCGTGGACCATCTCCGGTTTGCGTCTGAGATCCGGCGGGCGCAGGTCTTCGGTCCTGACATCCTCAGCCGGTTCGGAGGACACATTGATCTTGATGCCAAGACCGCGATGCGGACCAGTGGTTTCGTCCAACAGCGCCTGCACAGGCATTTTTGCGTGCGCGGCATCCATCGCCTCGCCACGCACGGAGATCTGATTGAGAATCTTGCGGCAACGCTCTGCCTGCTCAGCGATCAGGGCAACATCCTCATAGGTCTCGCTGTCCTTTGGTGTGGCACGCGCCATTTCCTTGGCAACAAGGTGGATCGTGGCCAGGGGCGTGCCCAGTTCATGCGCTGTAGCTGCCGACAAAGCGCCGAGCGCAGACAATCGCTGTTCCTTTGACAATACTTCTTCGGCCGCCTCAAGCGCTCGCACCAACCGCGCCTCATCGCGTCCTGTTCGCCAGGCAGAGACCGCAAAGAACACCAGCCCGATGGAGACTGCTGCCAGCTGCCCCAGCCGATATGTGTGCGGCAATTGCAGCGCCCTGCCATCAAACCAGGGCAAGGGCCGCGCAATCAGCGCCATCACGCCGATGCACAATAATGCGAGTAGAACCAACAAGAATGCATAGCCGGGCCGAAGTCGCGACGCCGCGACCGTCACTGGAGCCAGGATCATCAGGAGAAACGGGTTATCCAACCCTCCCGTCAAGGCGATCAGAGTTGCCAGTTGCAGTATGTCAAAGGCCGATTGTGCCGTGGTTTCAAACTGGCTGGCGAGCCTTTGTTCAGGCAATGCCGCCGTCAGGAAGATGTTGAGCCACGCCGATACCGCCACGGTTGCCAGACAGGCGGCCAGTGGTAACTGGAAATTCAGCCCGAAATGGACAAACAGCAATGCCGCTGCCTGCCCGATCACAGCCACCCAGCGCAGCATGACCAATGTTCTCAGTCGGGTGCGCCCAAAGACCGAGCCGACGCCCAGCAGGCCTTCGGGTACCAACGCGAAAAAGGAAGCGTCACGCTTTTCCTTTGTCGCGACTTTTTCGGCAGCAATGAAATCTGGTTCGGAAACATGCGTCATGGCGCAGAGCTTACAGCGACCCCGTGACGCAACAAGTATTTTCCCCTGCGACTCTGAAGCGCCTTGCCTGATCTGCCCTTTGTCGCATATCTCGCTTATGAAAAAGCGAACCCTGTTTGGCGGCCTTCTCGCCGCACTCGTGATGACCGCATGCGATTCTTCGGGCGGTTCATCAAGCGATTCCGAGGCGATTGCAGGCGGCGATATCGCTGGCTGCGCGACACGGGCCTATGGCAATATTGGCGGGCCGATATCCCTGATCAATCAGGATGGCGAACGCGTGACCCAGAAGGATTTCAAGGGACGGGAATCGCTGGTCTATTTCGGCTTTACACATTGTCCTGATGTCTGCCCGACTGCCCTCACCGTTGCGGGTGCCGCGCTGGACATGCTGCCGGATGATGTTGAAAAGCCCCGGACCATATTGATCAGTGTCGACCCGGAACGCGATACGCCCGAATTGCTGGCCTCTTATGTCGAAAGCAATGGATTTCCCGAAGACATGACCGGCCTGACCGGCTCCAACGCCGATATCGAAGCCGCCGCCACGAGCTTTCGAACTTATTACAAACGCGTTGATATGCCCGACAGTGCGGCCGGCTACACGATGGATCACCTATCCATTCTCTATCTGATGGACAAGGACTGGAAGCTGAAGACCTTCTTTCCCGGCTCAACCACCCCTGCCCAGATTGCGGAATGCATTACGCAATTGTCTGACTGACATCTGCCAGACATAAAAAAGGCCGACCCAACAAGGGCCGGCCTTTTCATTTTATACGCGCAGGACGCCTATTTCGTGTGCTTCGCACTCCAGCCCAGCGCACCCTTGGTGATCTGGGAAGGGTCTTCAAACTGTCCCAGCGTAACGGTCTCCGCCGGGTCCATCGACAGGGTCAGGCTACCGCCCGATTCCAGGAAAGATGACAGCGCGCTGACAGTGTCTGAGATCAGTTCGGGATCCACACCTGTCTGTCCGGCCTGCATGGTTGCCATGCCGAGCATTCCGGTCGCCATGGCGCGAAGCTGTGCAGGCTCCATGCCCTGCATTTCAGCCGCCATCTTGAAACCACGATCCAGGAGCGAATTGTCATCAAGTGTCAGGCTGAAATCCTTGATGCCAAGGTTTTGCAAGGTCGACATGTCCGGCTCGCTTTCGGTCGCGGATGCCTGGTTCATCGCTTTCATGAAATCGGTGAGATTGGTGAACCCACCTTCGAACTTGATCGAAATCGCGTCCTTGACGCTCAGTTCGAAATCTTCATAGCGCGTGACATCGGACTTTGGATCATAGGTCGCATCGCCGCCCATGGTCATTGTCAGGCTGTCATAACCCAGCTTGCCGAGCTGTTCGCCAACCATTGCACCTAAACTGTTTTCCTCGGTGCCCGCACCGATGACAATTGTGGATTTCGGGCTGATGATTTTTGTCGCGGCCCCTTCCGAGTTGCGCTTCACAATGGTTTCGGCCTTGTCCATTTTCATGGTCAGACCAGATACATCAATGTCAAATCCGGAAACAATTGCATTGTCAAAACCCTGCTCGATCGGGCTCTGGTCATAATAGCGCGAATTGATGGAAGCCATCAGAGTCTGCATCGCGGCTTCGTCGGGCTCTTCGCCACTTGCCACTGTTTCAGCGACATCATCGATAAAGGCTGCCTGCAGGTTCGAGAATGCCATCTTGTCGATCTTGAAATGGCCTTTCATCGGGAATGGCGTGTCGGTTTCCGATTGGGGAATGTCGAAGGCCATGTTGAAGCCTTCCAACAGGGTTCCACCTGCAATCGTGTCGACCAGATCATTGATGGACAATTCATCCAGCGTGAAGGTGAAGGAGCCTTCATCGGCCTCATCCATTTTCGCGGCATCCATGGTGACCGACAGATCATTCAACGCCATACGGCCAAATGCCATCGTCTTGAAGGAAGGATATGTCTCCATCTCTTCGCCGGAAATCAGGCGCGAGATAAAGGCAGCCGTTGCATCATTCGGCTCGAACACAACGATCTCGCCAATATTGAAGCTGGCACCTTCTGGAATGTCAGCTGGCTTGACATCTTTCAGTGTCATCCGGTCAAAGGCAGACCCTGCCTCTGTCATGTGCAGGCCTTCAAGCACCAATGTGGATGCGACGAATTCCAGATCGTCGCCTTCATCGCTTTCGATCTCGAAATTCACATTGGTCAGCGTGGTGATGCCGCCCTTGGTGGCCGCGCTGTCGAAGCTGACTCGGTCATTACCTGATCCAGTCAGCGACATGGCACCCAGCACAGTGTCTGTCTCGCCGTAATCCTTGGCCTTGAATTTGGCCATCATGTCAGAGGATACAATTTCCTCGGACTTTCCTGCAGCACCAGCGACAGACGTGGTATCTTCAGCCGCCTTCTCTTTGCAACCAGCCGCTGTCATGAGCGCGAGCGCACTGACCCCTGCAATCAAAAACCTCATCAACCTATCCCCTTCCTCGCATAAATCCTCACTTGCTCCGTGATTCCCGGAGCGGTATCTGCTTTTACCATGAACCAGTCATCAGACCACCGTGTCATTCTCGTGGCGAGTTGCGGGCAATCTGCCCCTCTTCGTGTAACGATCAATGAGCGCGCACGGCGCATTCTGCTGCGCATTGATTCCAAGAAGCGCGAAGCCGTGGCTGTGGTTCCATCCAAACGCCACCGGAAGCGCGCGCTTGCCTTTGCCGAGGAACGCGTAGACTGGATCGTCAAATGTCTCGCCGCCCTACCCGATCCTGCCGGTATGGCACCGGGAGAATACACACTGTTTCGCGGCATCGAACATCGAATCGAGAAGGCGACCTCCGGGCGGAGCGTGCGTGTGGAGATGCGCGAGGACAGCCCGGCCATCCTCATTCCCGGACGCGACGACCTGCTTGCATCCAAGCTGAAAGGCTTCCTGCGCGCCGAAGCTCGCAGCGAACTGACAGCGCGGGTGGCCGTGCATGCTGCAACGCTTGGCGTCAAACCTGCTGGCATCACCATCAAGGATACACGGTCTCGCTGGGGGTCATGCTCATCGGCCGGTAATCTCAATTTTTCCTGGCGACTGATCTGCGCACCCCCGCATGTGCTGGATTATGTAGCCGCGCATGAAGTTGCGCATCTGGTGGAGATGAACCATTCACCGCGTTTCTGGGCACAGGTGGAAAAATGCTATGGGGAGCACAAAGGTGCCCGAAAATGGCTGAACGATAATGGCCGCGCCCTGCATGCCGTTGGCGGTTAGTCAGCCATTGCTTCAGTCCATGCAGCCATGATCTTCGGCAAATCGTCACGGCGCATATCGCGGCGGTGTTCGAAGATGATCTGCCCTTGGGCATCGACAAGAAAGGTTTCGGGCACGCCTGCCACGCCAAGATCCAGCCCGGCCAGGCCATCGGGATCAAGCAGGACAGCGACATAGGGATTGCCCTTGGCTTCCAGCTCCAGTTGTCCAGCCTCGGCCTTGTCCTTGTAGAGCACGCCCACAATCGTCACGCCCTGTTCGGCCATGTCCATCAGGAGGGGATGCTCCGCCTTGCAGGGCAGGCACCATGTCGCCCACAGATTCACGAAGACCGGTTCACCGTGCAGATCTGACAAGGAGAATGGCGCACCATCGAGTGTCTCCAGCGCCAGATCCGGAGCCGGACGTGGCTTGCCGAGGAACAATTCCGCACGATCCGATCCGCCCTGCCCCAGTCGAAATATCACGACAACCGCCAGGGCAAGCAACAGAACGACAGGCAGGAAGGCCAGAAAACGCTTCACGCCTTTTGATCCTTTTCGATGGCTTTCAAAAGACGCTGCGCGAGTATCAGGCGGACCACCACACCGATCGCGGTTGCCGCCAGCAGGCCGATTGCGACGCCATAGGCGCTGAAGACGTAAGGTGCGTATTTATCCATGCTCAGTCCATGCTCGCATATTGGCGCTGAACCAGCATCTCGGCGCGGCGCGAAAAGATCTCCGCCCGCATGTTCATGATGACCAGCGCGCCGAACAATACGCCATAGGCCGCCAGCATCGTGAACAATGGAACGATATAGTCAGCTGGCAGGGAAATCTTTGTCAGCGTGATCGAGGCCTGCTGATGCAGGGTCGACCACCAGTCCACGGACCATTTGATGATCGGAATATTCACCGCGCCCACAAGACACAGGATCGCCGCAGCACGTCCGGCCTTTTGCGGCGTTTCCAGCGCTGACCAGATTGCCATGTAACCCAGATAGATGAAGAACAGCACCAGCACGGATGTCAGCCGCGCATCCCATTCCCACCATGTATTCCAGATGGGCTTGCCCCATAAACTGCCTGTGATCAGGCAGATCAGGGTAAAGACTGCTCCGACAGGGGCCGCAGACTTGGCCGCGATATCCGCGAGTGCATGTTTCCAGATCAGGGATGACAGGCTGGCCAGCACCATGAAGGCATAAACACCCATGCACATCATGGCGGCAGGCACATGCACGAACATGATCCGCGCCGCATCGCCCTGACGATAATCGGCCGGTGCCAGAACCAGCCCCTGATAGAGCCCCCAGACAAGGATCACGATACCCAGCCCCAGCAAGGCCGGGCCCATCCATTGGGTGAACTTCATGAAGCGGTGTGGATTTGCGAAGGTGGAAATCATCGGTCTGTCTGGCCTGTCATTTCCTTCAATCCAACGCGGTCTTCAGCGCTGCGCCCGCTGCAAATGGCCCTAGCGCCACTGCGGCCATTGCGCAAGCCATACACAGATTGAGCGCCTGGCCAAAGTCACGGCCCTCTGAAACTGCATAAAGTGCTGACGCGCCAAATATGGTTGCAGGGGCATATAGCGGCAAGGCTGTCAGCGCAATCAGAAGGCCACCACGGCGCACCCCCGCTGCCAATGCGGCACCTATGGCACCGATAAAGAAAAAGGCCAAAGATCCGGACAATGCGCAGGCCAGCACCACGCCTACCGCCGCTCCCGGTCCCTGCAACATCACCCACAAAACAGGTGCAATCAATGACAGGGGCAAACCTGACGCCAGCCAATGCGCACTCGTCTTGGCCAAAGCCATGCCTGTGTAATTTGCCCCGGACGCGCCCAGCGCATCCAGAGTGCCATCCTCAAGATCGGCCTGAAACAACCGCTCCATCGGCAAAAGGCTCGCCAGTGCAAGTGTAATAAAAAGGATGCCCGGGCCAGCAGCGCGCAGCAGGTCTGGTGCAGGGCCAAGCGCAAGGGGGGTCAATGTCGCTGCCCCGGCATAAAACCCGACCGGCAGCGCCGCGCCACCGCCACCTGACCAAGCGAGCCGCAACTCCCTGAAAAACAAGGTCACAACCGGATTGGCCATCAAGCGACCTCATCCGTTACAGCAGACTGGCGCGGCGTGAATTCACCCATATCCAGTATTTGCGCATTTTCGAAACCTTCGCCATGCATGGCCGCAATGACCAGCCCGCCCTGCTTGCGATGATCTTTGATCAAATCGCGCACCATGGTCTGGCCATCTGCATCAAGTGCCGCCAGCGGTTCATCCAGAAGCCAGACCGCACGCGGTGCCATGACCAGCCGTGTCAGCGCCAAGCGACGTCTTTGGCCGGCTGATAATCCCCGACCCGGCACATCCGCCCGGTTTGCCAGCCCCACCACCTTCAATGCCTCTCGTGCCGAATGCCGCGAATCGGCAACGCCCAGGAAGGATGCCCAGAACATGGCCTGCTGACGGACCGTCTCCTGAGGCTTGATCGCATCAAGATGACCCAGAAAATGACGAAATGCATGATCCTCGCTAGCACAAAGCCAGTCAATTTTACCCGCAGCAGGACGCGTAAGACCTGCCAGAATCCGTAGAAATGTCGACTTTCCAGCACCATTGAGCCCGCGAAGTTCAAGAAGGCTGCCCGGATCAAGCGCCAGCGACATGCCTTCAAATAGCGTCCTGTAACCGCGAACAGCAGCCAGATCGTCCAGTTTCAAGGCGATTGTGAAAGAATTTGCCACTTTGTCGTCCCGTATGACCTTGGGCGGAATTGAGTTTAGCGAGCTTTCCGGCTAACAGAGCCGCACAACTATACAGAAGCGAGTGTTTTTGACACCCGCGACCCTTTCACCACATACCGGAAGGATGCTTTTGCTCATGCCGTCCCTGGACAGTTTCAAATCACGCAGCGAACTCACCGTAAACGGAAAATCCTACGTTTATTACAGTCTTGAGGCCGCATCAAAGAATGGCCTCGGCGACGTCTCGGCGCTCCCCGCCTCTCTCAAGGTCCTTTTGGAAAACCTGCTTCGCAATGAAGACGGCGTTACCGTCACCAAAGCGGACATTCAGGCTTTTGCCAACTGGCTGAAGGACAAGGGCGAAGCCCAGCATGAGATTGCCTACCGCCCTGCGCGCGTATTGATGCAGGATTTCACCGGTGTGCCTGCTGTGGTTGACCTCGCTGCCATGCGTGACGCCGCCAAGGCACTTGGAGCCGACCCCAAGGCCATCAACCCGCTTGTGCCTGTAGACCTCGTCATCGACCACTCGGTGATGGTCGACAATTTCGGGACCGCTGCCGCATTCGAGCAGAATGTCGAGCGCGAATATGAACGCAACAAGGAGCGTTACGAGTTCCTCAAATGGGGTCAAACGGCTTTTGAAAACTTCCGTGCCGTGCCTCCCGGTACAGGTATCTGTCACCAGGTGAACCTGGAATATCTGGCCCGCACCGTATGGACCAAGGAAGAAGACGGTGTGACCGTCGCTTACCCTGACACCTGTGTGGGAACCGATTCTCACACCACAATGGTCAACGGCCTGTCGGTTCTGGGTTGGGGTGTTGGTGGTATCGAAGCTGAAGCCGCCATGCTCGGCCAGCCGGTCTCCATGCTGATCCCCGAAGTCATCGGCTTCAAGCTGACCGGCAAGATGAGCGAAGGCATTACCGCGACCGACCTCGTTCTGACCGTCGTGGACATGCTTCGCCAGAAGGGCGTTGTCGGCAAGTTCGTTGAATTTTATGGCCCCGGCCTCGCGAACCTGTCGCTGGAAGATGAAGCCACGATCTCCAACATGGCCCCGGAATATGGTGCCACTTGTGGCTTCTTCCCGGTTGATGACGAGACCCTCACCTATCTGACGACATCTGGCCGCAGCGCCGATCAGGTCGCACTGGTCGAAGCCTACGCCAAGGCACAAGGAATGTGGCGCGCAGAGATGACCGACCCGGTCTATTCCGACACGCTGGAACTGGACATTTCCACGGTTCGCCCATCCATCGCCGGGCCCAAGCGCCCACAGGACCGCATCATTCTGGACGACGCGGCCGATGCCTTCGTGCAATCGCTGGACAAGGAGTTCAAGAAACTCGACGTTGCCCACAAGCGCGTGAAAGTCGAGGGTGAGGAATATTCCATCGGTCACGGCGATGTCGTGATTGCGGCGATTACTTCCTGTACCAACACCTCCAACCCATCCGTGTTGATTGCCGCCGGTCTGGTCGCCAAGAAGGCTGCCGAACGCAATCTGACCGTCCAGCCATGGGTGAAGACATCACTGGCACCCGGATCGCAGGTTGTGACGGACTATCTGAAAAAGGCCGGCCTTCAAGAGCATCTGGACACGCTGGGCTTCAACCTGGTTGGTTATGGCTGCACCACCTGTATCGGTAACTCCGGTCCGCTTCCTGCCAAGATTTCCAAGGCCATCAATGAAGGTGACCTGGTGGCAACGTCAGTGCTTTCCGGTAACCGCAACTTCGAGGGCCGTGTGAACCCTGATGTGCGCGCCAACTATCTGGCTTCCCCACCACTGGTCGTTGCCTACGCCCTGGCAGGATCGATGAACATCAACCTGACCACAGACCCTGTCGGCTATGACGAGGAAAACGAACCCGTCTTCCTCAACGAGATCTGGCCAAGCAATGAAGAAGTCACCGAAATCATGCGCAAATGCGTGACGCCGGAAATGTTCGAAGCGCGTTATGGCGACGTCTTCAAGGGTGACGAACACTGGCAGGCTATCGAGGTGAAGGGCGGCGAGACCTATGGCTGGCCGGAATCCACCTATATCGCCAACCCGCCCTATTTCACCGGCATGTCTATGGACCCTGATGGTGTCAATGACATCAACAAGGCCCGCGTGCTTGGCCTGTTTGGCGATTCCATCACCACAGACCACATCTCTCCGGCTGGTAACATCAAGACCGACAGCCCTGCTGGCCGCTATCTGCAGGAAAAAGGCGTGCCTGTTCTGGAGTTCAACTCCTATGGGTCGCGTCGTGGTAACCACGAAGTCATGATGCGCGGCACATTCGCCAATATCCGCATCAAGAACCAGATGGTTCCCGGTACTGAAGGCGGCGTCACCAAATATTTCCCCGGTGGCGAAGAAATGTCGATCTATGACGCAGCCATGAAATACCAGGCAGAAGATCGCGAACTGGTGATCTTTGCCGGCAGCCTTTACGGAAACGGCTCCTCGCGTGACTGGGCCGCCAAGGGAACCGTGTTGCTGGGTGTTCGCGCCGTTCTGACCGACAGCTTCGAGCGTATTCACCGCTCCAACCTGATCGGTATGGGTGTGCTGCCACTGCAACTTCCTGAAGGCTCCGGCTGGAAGGATCTGGGCATGACCGGCAATGAGTTCGTTTCCATCTCAGGTGTTGCCGATCTTCAGCCGCGTCAGAAAGTCGACGTTCAGATCGAGTTCGAGAATGGCGACACCAAAACAGTCACAGCCACCTTGCGCATCGATACCGAGAACGAACTGGAATATTACCGCAATGGCGGCATTCTCCACTATGTTCTGCGCAACCTCGCGCGTGACGCGAAGGGCTGATCAGGCCGCATGATTTCAGAACGCCCCGCATATCGTCGATTGCGGGGCGTTTTGAATGCTCACAGCCAGTTGATTGGCGATTTACCGGGCCAAGGCGCATATTCCTGTCATGAACGCACCCAAGCTCTTTTCACTCAGTCTGGCCCTTACAACGCTCTGTACAGCAGCGTTGGCGCAGTCGCCTTCGCAAAGTGGCACCAGCCAGAAAGCCAAGCAATCGCCATTGCTTGAGCTTTACACCAGCCAGGCCTGTTCTATCTGCCCCAAGGCCAATCAGCAGTTTTCCGATTTCGCGCAATCAAATGACGTGATCGCGTTGACCTTCCCTGTTGGCTACTGGGATTATCTTGGCTGGACCGACACATTCGCCAAGCCCGAATTCAGTGATCGCCAGAAAGCCTATAACAAAGCGATGGGCCGTCGCGGTCCCTACACGCCCCAGGTTATCTTTCACGGCGAAGACCATTGTTCGGCGACCAAGGAAAAGAGCATGGAGCGCAAGGCCGTCAAGGTCGCTCGAAGAGCTGCGCCCTATTCCATACCGATCGAATATGATGGTGAGACGGTTCGCCTGTCACAGACCCCAGCTGAAGAAGTTCAGGTCTGGGTCGTGGAATATATACCCGGCGAGACCTTCACGCGGCCCCAGGGCGGGGCAAACAAGAATCGTGATATGGTTTATTTCAATCGGGTGATCGACATCAAGGAAGCCCAGCCATTGGCAGACAATGCTCGGTTTGCGGCCCACTGCCCAACCTCTTGCGTGGCAATCGTCCAGAAACCAGACCTTGGCGAAGTTTTGGGTGTGGCCGACCACAAACAGGACGCTGACGCCTGAGCCGCTCCTAAGTCCACAGCCCTAAATGCCCAGCAGTGGATAGATCGCTTCATCCTTGTAGCGACTGGCATGCCGCCCCGGCCAGGACGAATACAGCGTGAAATGCCCGACCTCAAACTGGGGTGTCTCGAATACGCTGAAGCGCTGACACCATTCCGCAACCGCAAAAGGTGAAAAATTCCTGAGATAGGCCAGAGTTACATGCGGGCGGAACGGGTGTTTGTCCTTGCCGAAGCCACACCGTTTGGCTGCCCTGTCGCAAGCCTTTGCCAGATCAGTCAATGGCTCACTGGCTTGCACACCCGCCCATATCGCATGCGGATCATCCCCGCCGAAACTGCCGACACCTGATAGTTTCAGGCTGAACGGCGCTTTCAGGATCTGGCTCAATTCAGCATCAAGATCACGTGCATCGGCACCATCGCAATCGCCAAAAAAACGTAAGGTGAGATGAAAATTCTCACGCGGCCGCCAACCGGCACCATCCAGTCCCTTTTGCATGCCCGTCAGGCTGTTGATGATGTCTTCAGGAATGTCGAGTGCTGCGAACAGACGATAATTCATGAATAGCCCTCTTCTGGGCGCATGTCAGAGATTCAACGCGTCTAAAGCGTGTCCAGTTTGCCGAACTTCTCCGCCAGGAGATAATAAAAGACCACACGGCACTTGTTGCGATCGCCCTTCATGGTCTCGCAGATTTCGTCAATGGCCACATCCAGCGAAGCGTCATCACCTTCAAGAGCCAGTTTGCGCTTCAGCCATTTTTCGCGCACACGCTCCAGTTCGATCTTGTCAGTTGCCGACACCAGTGAAGCATCACGCGATTGCAAGGCTATTCCCAGATGCCGCACAATCTTTCCAACACAGGCTTCGGAGGCGTTCGGAGCATATTTACGGACGCTTTCGATATAATCAGCACCGGTCGGCATGTTTTTTCCTCCTTTTATTGTTTTTACATGGGCAATCAATGCGCCGTTGGCGAAGGATTTACCATAGGTAGGAAAAGATCAATCCTCATGTGAATGGGTGCAGGACCTAAACTCCGCGTGAATAGCTGGAAAAAAGCCGGGTTTGTGCATATATTCACGTCTGGTCGCTTACATCTGTAGTTGCGACACTGGTTTGAACAAGGATGAGAAATGTCTGACTACCAATATGCCCAAGGCGGGACTGGCGTCTCCACAGACATGTCGGTGGATGCAGGTCTGCGCAGCTTCATGCTCGGCGTCTTCAACAAGATGGCGCTGGGACTTCTGTTGTCAGCGGTATTGGCTTTTGTAACAGCGACAGTAGAGCCGATCAACGCGCTGATTTTCGGCACACCTCTATACTATGTTGTTGCCTTCGGACCGATTGCGATCCTTCTGATCTCGTCTTTCGTGATGAAGAACCCCTCGCCCGCCGCATCCGGTATCATCTACTGGTCGGTCGTATCCCTGATCGGGGCCGGCATGGGTGCTCTTCTGATGGTCTATGGCGGTCGTCCGGACGGTATGCTGATCGTGGCCAAGGCATTTGCCATTACATCAGCCGCCTTTGGTGGACTGGCCCTTTGGGGTTACACCACCAAGAAGGACCTGTCTGGTTTCGGGACCTTCCTGATCATGGGTCTGATCGGTATCATTCTGGCTTCGGTCGTGAACATGTTCATGCAGTCGCCAATGATGCACTTCATCATCTCGGTCGGTGGTGTTCTGGTATTTGCTGGCCTCACAGCCTTTGACACCCAGCGCTTGAAGCACACATATTACCAACTTGGTGGTGATCAGCGCTCAATGGCAGTCGCCACGAATTTTGGCGCGCTGAGCCTCTATCTGGACTTCGTCAACATGTTCCAGTTCATTCTGGCGCTGATGAGTGGCGGGGATGACTGATCTCCAAAGCACCTGAAAGTTCAGGACATACAAAAACCCGCTCATCACACAGATGGGCGGGTTTTTCATTGGCTTTCAAAAAAGGAGAACCGATGCCATTCAAATGGGCATCAAAGCTCAGGCCTTGGCGCGAAACGTGTTCTGTCCCGATAGCTGGTGCTCGACACTTGCGAGAGCTTCCATCGCATTGCCCAGCTCGTCCTTGACCGCACTCAGGAGTACGGATGCTTCCACTGGACTGACACCGCCTTCACGACCACGTTTCTCTGCCTTTTCACAGGCCATGCCCAATTCTTGCGCACCAATGGAGCGTGCTGCGCCCTTTATGGTATGGCAGGCATCTGCCCATTGTTGATTATCAGCCTGTGGGTCCAGCAAAGGGCCCCACAGGTCTGTCTGGCTACGAAAGATCGTCAGAACCTCAAGCGCAAGGCCGACATCTCCGCCTGTCATCAGGTTCAGCTGGTCAAGGTCGATCTGAGTCATGACATCATTTCCGCTTTGCATGCAGCGCAGGATTGATACATCCGCACCATTGTTCGAAACTGAACGAACTCTGCGGGCCATGTTCGAAAATATTCGTTAACGCATTCGGCAATTGCCTGCCTGCGATCACTGGTCAGCGCGTACTCCAAACCAAATTGTGAACTTTCTTACATAGCTTTCAGCTTGAATTTTTGTGCTATCTGATGCATGTTCTCGCCCGAGAGTGGGGAGACTGTCATGCTCGAGATCCTTGTCGCCGTTAGAGACATCATTTTTGCAGTATTGATGAGCTGGGCTGGCATCAGCGAAGGCGATGCCGCACGTGATCACAGTGATGAGACCAGATCGCAGCCAACGATCAGCGCGCCTGCTGTAGGCTTCAGCCGCTAGTCCAATAGTTCAATCAGCAAGCTTCAACATCTGACCATCACATGAATGGACAGGTGTAAATTTGTGTTGTTTGTTCAAGTGATATTCAGCGGATTTCTGTTTTTCTAGTACTGCGCGAACTGTTTTGTGATGGGATTCCCCAACCGGCGTCTAAATGACACCCTATCGCCCATGTTCGGTCTGCACCGGAACAGAATTGGTATATAAGCTGTCATCATGAACGATGTAGACCGCCAAGACACTCAGCCGCGCCTAGAGGCGCAATTGCAGGAAGCCCGACGCGCTGGCGGATGGATCCCCTGGGCTTGCGCCGTGCTGGCTCTTGCATGGTGGGCAGGTGCTGCAGCCTATGTTATCGGAAAATTCGGCTTCGACACCATCGTTCAAACGCCCTGGGCCGAACTTGGCGGAGCCTTCGGAATAGCTTTCGCCCCCGGCATGGCGCTGATCATGGCCGGATTCATGGGGCGAGAATCTGCACGTTCCTCTGAAGCCAATCAGCTGGTCATGCAGGCCGTTGGCAATCTGCTTTCCCCTGCCCGCGGCCATGCTGAGGGCATTCGTTCGCTGAGTGACGCCATCCGCGAAGCCACAAGCGATGTGAATGACCGACTTAGCGAAGCCGAAGCGCGCATCCAGACCCTCAAGACCGATATGGAAGACAGCGCCAATGCTGCCATGAAGGCCGCCGAAATTGTGCGTGCGGATAGCGAAGCCCTGCGCTCCAAGCTGGCCGCCGAACGTGACGGGCTGACAAACCTGTCCGACGATCTGCGCCGCCAGCTCGACACGATTTCTGATTCCCTGCCCAAGCATGCCGAAAAAATCTCACGCTCTGCCGCGATGGCGCGCGAAGAGATGTCACAGGCCGGCGCGCAGCTTGATGGTCGCCTCAATCACATTGAGGAAACCGGCAAAGCGCTTGCCAATCGCGTCGCACAGCTTGATCAGATGACCGCAGATACCCGCAAACGTGCACAAAATCTGGTATCAGCCCTTGTCTCCATCAATGAACAATTGCTGGGCTCCTCGCGTACGGTCGACAATGCGGTGAAAGCCGGGGACCTTGCCCTAGAGGCCTCCCGAACAACAGCCGCGGCGATCAAGGCCGCCATGGATGATGCCCTGGATGGTGGTCGCGATACTGTTGAACGTCTGACCAATCAGGCAGAAAGCGCCAAACTGGCAGCCGAACGCGCAATCGACCGCATGAATGACGCATCGCGCGCTGCTGAAGCCTCCGTCAACAGTGCCATGCTCGCCGCAAACAAGCATGCGGACGAAACCGAACGCCGGATGGATCAACTCAGCGCACACATGTTTGAATCCGCCAGCCGCGCCACCAGCGCTGCAGAAGCCGGGCTTGAACGCGCTCGCAGCCGCATCGAACGCGCGACCACAATGCTCGCTGGCATGGATGACGATGCTGTACTGCCGGGTGCCCAAATCGGCACCCCCGCAAAAGCCCCTGCACCCAGCACATCAACTGCGAGTGTCGGCCCCACTGTGACACCGCCCGTCACACCACCACCACGCGTCGTCACACCACAGCGCCCCTCATACCCGGCTCCAGAAACCGTTTCGCCATCCGTGTCTCATGGTCCTTCTGGTGACGCTTCAACACAGGTGCCTCCGCTGGCCGCGTCCGCCCGATCACCTGACAAGCCCTACGCCCCGTCTGGACCACAACATTCGGCAGGCCCCGGCATGGGAACTCAGGGACTGGATGAGGACATTCTTGAGCCCGCACCCACTGCCATGAAACAGGCATCAAACCGCATCGCCATTCAAAGCCTGATGCCGTTTGATCCGCTTGATGACATGGAAGAGGAGCTTGAAGCCGAACGCAGCTCGATTGAAGCGGTCCGTAACAATGCACCTGGCAAGCCTGTCGCCAGCAGCGTGGCCCCCCGTATGTCCAACGGTTCCGAACACGCAGAGCCTGAAATGCTGCAGATCGAAACAGAGACCACAGAGCCTCCAGTCACCGATATCGGCACCGCGCCGACCGCTTCCATGACATGGCGTGACCTGTTGTCCGGCATTGATGAGCCTGAATCGCGTCATGAAACCGCACTGGCATTTGTGGACCAGTTGGGTCGTGCGGGTATCCGTCTGAAGCGCGCGATCCGCTCGGCTGACCTACGCCGGATCGCGACCGCTTCCACTCGCGGTGAACGCCAGCGTCGCCGCGCCATCCAGCAAGCCGCCCCCGGCGAATTGCAACAGATCGAACGGCTATTGCGTCAGGATGAAGATCTGCGCATTGCAGCTGTCAGCTATCTGGCCATTGAGGAACCCGACGCCTTGAAGGTGTTGGCAAATGCCGAACGTGCGCGTGAGGATGCCGGTCCGCGGCTGGCGGCCTATCTGTTGCTGGATGCCGCTATCGGCTGATCAGCATATTGCTCAGGCCTGATCTTCAGACCCAATCAATGCATCTTCCTCCGGCATCGGCTCGGGAACGACATCGCCCCGTCTTTCACTTTCTGGACGTGGTTTGGTGCGTTCAGGACGATTGTCGAGGGTTGCATGGGTCAGCACGAATTCAGCCGTGCGCTCGGCTGCCCGCGTCAGGGCCATTGCTACGGCATTAGCCCGCGCTTCATCAGATTTCTTGTCGCTCTGCACGGTCATGCGAATACGCTCTGTAGCAATCACATTACGCCGCGCCGCACTCATCAATGTCAGCCGCACATCACACACANCGACGCTTTCATCCATGTTGAAGGACAGGTCGCGGATCGTCCAGCGCAGCTCGAAATCACCGCGTGCACCCGATTTCACAGTCGCGACCCAACCGTCACCATCAGCCTGCGACAACACATCGATAAGCCCGGATTGGAGCATTGCAGACGGCGAATCTGCCCAGCGCACCCCATTGATATAGATCAGGCCACCATCACGCGTGGCCGCTATTTCAGCGCCGGACAATGCACCGGTTGATTCCGGCGTATTGATCACGACCCGGGTCTCCAATGTCCCGACGACATTCGGCGAGACATCAGGTGCCCGCACGAGGAATGATGGCGGCTGCGCTTCCGGCAGGACCGAAACGCATCCGCCGAGCTGAGCTGCAGCAAGGATGGTTGCCGAGACCAGGGCACATCGAAAGTTTCGGGTATTCAGCATCTTGTCATTCACTCAAATGGCTTGTTGTCGCCCAGTACAAACTCACGCGGATCACGTTCGACATCCTGAACAACACTGTCGAGGCGGGTCACGAGAATGCGCAGCTCGCGTGCGGCATTGGCAAATTCATTCAGAACATCTTCCGCACCCGGCCCCAGCGTGCCTGCCAGGTCATTCACGGCCCCGGCGACATCCGCAAAAGCGATATCGGCACTTTGCACCGCTCCGTCGGCTGCACCCAGGAAGGTGACAGCATCATTGGCAACAAGCGCAAAGCGTTCATCGAAATTCCTGGCGGCCTCGTCAATTGAGATCGCGGCAGTATTCACATTGTTTCCGGCATCATCCATGCTTTTTATGGCACGGCGCATGTCAGCAATCAGCGCACCATCTTTTGCAGCCTGCTCGGAGATCTGGTCGAGGTTTTCAAGAATGTTGGAAAAGTGCCGGATGTTTTCATCTGACAACACCGTGTTCAGTCGCCTCAAGGTATCAGTCGAGGACGCCAGAACGTCCTGCCCGCCATCGAACAATTCTTCCAACTGGGTTTTTTCCGTCGGGATACGCGCCGGATTCTGCGGCGTTCCTGCTGGCAATAATGGCTCGGACGTGCTGCCTGCACTGATCTGTATATAGGTCACGCCGGTAATGCCCTGAAAGCCGAGCACTGCGCGGGAATCCATGCGAACGGGTGTCTTTGAATCGACCCTGATCCGGGCAATTACATCAGATGGGTCCGCCTCATCCAGACCCAATTGCGTCAGCTCTCCAACCTTGATGCCATTAAAGCGCACTTCGCCGCCTTCTGTCAGTCCATTCACCGGACCATCGAAAACAACGTCATAAACTGAATAGTCCTGATTGAACTGGGCTTTGGAGATCCAGACCGAGAACAATACCAGCGCACCCATCGCCAGAAAGACGAAGGCTCCGATCAATACGAAATTGGCGCGGGTTTCCATGACGGCCGCTTCCTTTCACATCACCCCAGGGCTGCGCGTCCGCGCTTGCCCGAAAAATAGTCCTGTATCCACGGATCCGGATTGGCGCGCACCTCTGCTAGTGTACCGACTGCAAGCACTTTGCCGCGGTTCAACACCGCGACCCGATCGCAAACCGCGCCTAGACTATCCAGATCATGCGTCACAAGGAACACGGTCAGGTTAAGCGCATCGGCCAAACCTCTCAGAAGTGTATCAAAATTTCCTGCAGAGATCGGGTCAAGCCCCGCTGTGGGCTCATCCAGGAACAATAATCGAGGATCGAGCGCGATGGACCGCGCCAATGCGGCGCGCTTGCGCATGCCACCAGACAGGCTGGAGGGACGCTTTCCGGCCGCATCAGGCTCCAGCCCCACCATCGATATCTTCATATCCGCCAGCTCACGCATCAGCGAAACCGGCATGTCTTCAAGGTGTTCACGCATGGGAGCCATGACATTTTCCCGCACACTCAAAGTGGAGAAAAGCGCCCCATCCTGAAACATCACGCCCCAGCCCTGCTCGATATCACGACGGCCTGCCCGATCGGTTTCGTTCAAGTTGACGCCGAATACTTCAATGTCTGCTTTCTTCGGTGTAATCAGCCCGACAATGGAACGCAGCAATACGGATTTGCCGCAACCGGAAGGTCCGATCACGCCAATGATCTCACCTTCGCGCACATCCAGGTCAAGATCCTTGTGCACCACCTTTTCACCAAACTGATTGATCAGCCCGCGTACCCGGATCGCAATGGGATGCCCCTGTTCATCTTGGATGGGTGAGGTGCTCAAATGTCCAGCTCCAGGTAAAGAAGCGCGAACAGCGCGTCGATCACAATCACCAGGAAGATCGCCTGCACCACGGATGTGGTTGTCCTGTGCCCCAGTGTCTGAACGTCACCTTCCACAAGAAGGCCCTGCCGACATCCGACCAGTCCGACCACCATGGCAAAGAAAGGTGCCTTGATGATGCCCGCCCAGAAATGCTGGCCCGGCACGGTGTCATAGATACGCTGGATGAATAGTGCCGGCGAAATATCCAGCGTGGTCCACATCACGATCATGCCGCCCAGAATGCCCGAGAGCATGGCGGCAAATGTCAGGAATGGCGTCATCACGATCAGCGCCAACAAGCGCGGCGCAACCAGCACTTCCATGGGGTCCAGCCCCAGAACGCGCATGGCATCGACTTCCTCTCGCATCTTCATCGACCCGATCTGGGCGGTGAATGCACTGTTTGTACGCCCGGCCAGCAAGATGGCGGTCAACACCACACCCAGTTCGCGCAGCATCAATACGCCGACCATTTCCACGGTAAAGACCTGCGCTCCGAACTGCTGCAGGAGGTTCACACCCAGAAAGGCGATCACAAGACCTATGAAGAAGGACAACATGGACACGATCGGCAGAGCGTCGAGACCTGCATCTTCCGCAACCGATACGACTGATGTCCAGCGAATGCGTTGGGGGCGCAGCAGCAGGCGGAAGATGGTCGATACCGCCTCGCCCACAAAGGCCAGCATGCCCAAAGCTTCATTGACCATATCCATCGTGCCGCGACCGGTGCGCTCCAGCACTGCGCGCCAGCTTGCATGCTCTGGTTCATCTTCTGCCTTGCGGATGACGGCTGCACGTGCCGTTTCCAGAAGATGCGCAGCATTGGGGTGATCTCCAAGCAGGACCGCAGGTGTGTCGACAAGCTCGGAGTGCATTCGCAAGACGCGATCTATCAGATAGGCACCCGCCGTATCGAATGCCTCAAGGCCGGCAACATCGATGGCGTCTGGCGCTTCGTCCGAAGACAAGGCGCGCAAGGATTTATCCAGGGGGCCGATCGTAAAGACCGTCCAATCCCCTTCCACCACCATCACGCGGCGTCCCGACGTTTCAGTCAGCATGTCATACCGCGCCTGCGATGAGGTCATGCGCCCACTCCTTCAACCCCTCATCCTAGCAAGAAATGCGCTAGCGCCCGATTAACAGCGGCTAATTGCGTTCCGGACGCACCGCTATGCGCCACATCAGGAGCAGCGTGAACAGCAAGCCGACACAAGCCAGAGCCGTCATTGCCAGATAGCCGTGCACATGGAAGGAGTCATAAAGCGCGCCAGATGCGATCCCCGCGACACCCGTGAAAGTCCCGGAGGTCAGCGCCGCCTGCAATGAGAAGGCAACCGTCTTGTCATCGCGTGCAACATCCCTGTCGATCACCTGGACCGCCCCCAGATAGACTGCCGCGAAACTGAGCCCATGCAGAAGCTGGAGCGCAAATGCAACCGGGAGGTCGGGTGCAGTGGACAATCCGGTCCAGCGAATGATCGACCCGATCGCGCCAATCAGGATGAGGCGCTGCGGCGTAAGATGTCTCGCCCAGAAGGATGCCGTCATCAGCATCAGGATTTCTACGGCAACACCTGTCGCCCACAAGGCGCTGGTGGTCTTTCCCGAAAACCCTTGCGCCTGCCAGATGGTGGCCGAAAAGCCGTAATAGAATGCATGTGTAGCCTGAAGTGGCCCAGTGGACAGCAACATGAACAACAAGGTCGGCCGACGATATAGGCCCGCCGCCTTTTTCAGCCTACCCGCAAATGACAATCCGCCGGACAGGTTTCCCAGAGGAGCCTTGGGCGCGCCTGCCGCACTGACCATGGTCAAGACATTAAGCAGTAGAATGGCAGGCACGATAGAGCCCGCGCCTGCTGCATCCTTCAACCATCCCCCGAGGAATACCCCTCCAACAAAAGTGATAGAACCAATGGCCCTGCCCACGCCAAAACTGGGCGGCCCTTCCGACAGGATCAACATCGCATCACCCAAAGGCAACAGAGCCCAGAGAATGGATAGTGCGACAAACCCTGCCAAGACGATCGTGATCGGACCAGGCGCAATATAGAGCAATCCCCAAGCCACCAGGCTGGCAAGGGTGAGCCTGAGCGCGACCTGTCTGCCTGTGAATTGTTCGGCCCAGGCCCCCGATATCGGTCCTGTGATGACGCGACCCAGAGACGCACCAAACACTGTCCAACCTATCTGTTCACCGCTCAGCCCTCTTGCGCTTTCAAGCCATAAAGGCAGGTAAGGCAGGCAGATTCCGAAAGCGAGATAGGCAGCGCCGAGTAGAAATGTGGCGCGCCAGGCGTCCGTCATGTCGCTTGTCCCGATCTGGTCTGAGAGCTATCAGGTCATTACCGATCGCATAAAGCGAGTCGATTGCTCTTCTAAGAGTGGCCTTGTTTGGCGCCATGTTCGACATCTGACAATCCACAACGGATCACAATGAGCAAGTCATAACGGAAAGGACGCTTCATGCGCTTCACCCTGTTCGCCGCCTGCCTGCTGGGAGGTACAAGTGTCGTGATGGGAGCTATTGGAGGTCACGCCGCTGGAGCTTCACATACTGCCTGGATGACCGGTGTCTTCATGGGCATGTTGCATGCCCTGGCGGCGATGCTCAGTGTACAACTTTCTCCGCAGACAAAACTAGCAGCGATCTCCGCGCGCAGTTTCGTGGTCGGCGGAGCGCTATTTGGTGCATCGATCTGGATAAAGATACTGCTATGGGGGGCACATCGCACAGAGCTCGCAAACGCTGAACGCAGCCCGGCAGAGCTGGCGGTTGCAATGATGGCCCCGCTGGGCGGAATGACATTGATTGCAAGTTGGATATTGCTGGCGATTGCCTGTCTTCAGATCAAACCGAGAGCCTGATGCACCTTCAGGTGCTGGCGCGTTTCAACATTGACAAAGCGCCGGACATGCGTGCCGCCGCCAGCTTGTCCGCCAGTTGCGCAGCAACCTGGATTTCAGCGTCAAACGCTGACAGGAGAAGATTTCCATCGACCGGCGATGTCGTGCGTTTGTTGATCTTGTTCAAGGCTTCCTGAAAGGAGCTACGCGCATTGCGAGCACTGATGAGAACATTCTCCATCTCTGCCACATCATCGCGAGATGGCGTCGTTTCATCGTCATCGGCCAACAACGCAACAGCGGCCTCATTCACGGCCATGGCTTTGCTCGTCAGTTTTTCAGCGTCGAGCGCAATGCGGTCGCGAACCTTGGAGACTATCGCTTCATCTGCACCTATGCGCTTCCAATATGCGTTGGAATCATCTTCCTCGTCACCAAACCAGCTGGCGACCATGTCAAACGCAGAGGTCTTGTCTTCCACGCCGATATCGCCAGACGTCTTGTGAAAGCTTTTGGACGCCCGTGAGAGCTTGTCCTGATCAGAAGCAAGGGAAATATCTGCGACTTTTGTCGTCTCATACACAGAAACGGTCGCGCATGCATGGAGCGCGCAAATCATTACTGCTATGATGCCCAACTTCAACTGTTGCGCCACGATTTACCCCGAATTCTACTTGAGCCGACCAGACATATTGAACCTAACGAACAATCCATTTTCAAGAAAGGCTTTTCAGCAATTATAATCAACGATAAGTGAAGCAGGAATGAACAAGCTCCAACCCAGATTTAGCCTTTTCCCGCGAATTGATGCAAAACGCGCCGGTCGACTCCGCGTAAGCGACATTCATGAGCTTTATTGGGAAGAAAGCGGCAACCCTGCTGGCCTGCCCGTTGTCGCGCTTCATGGTGGTCCCGGTGGCGGATGCAGCCCGGAGATGCGGCGATTCTTCGATCCTGATCGCTATCGGATCATCATGTTCGACCAGCGCGGTTGTGGACGGTCGTCACCATTCTCGAATCTGACCGACAATACGACCTGGCACCTTGTCGATGACATTGAGAGACTTCGTGAGCATCTGGGTGTTGAGCGCTGGATCGTATTTGGCGGCTCATGGGGCTCAACCCTCGCCCTCACCTATGCCGCAATGCATCGCGAACGCACGCTGGGCTTGATCCTGCGCGGTATCTTCCTGCTCACCGAAGCGGAGATCCGCTGGTTCTATCAGGAAGGGGCAAGCCGTCTTTTTCCAGACGCCTATGACCGCTATGTCGCACCGATCCCCGAAGAAGAGCGTCACGACCTAGTCGCAGCCTTTCACAAGCGCCTGACCGGGGATGATCACGGAGATCGCATTGCCGCCGCCAGGGCCTGGGCGCAATGGGAGGGTGAAACCCTGTCTCTGCGCGGTCCGGGATCAAAACCCACCCGTTTTGAGGAAGATGATTTCGTCGATGCCTTTGCGCGGATCGAATGCCATTATTTCTGGAACAAGGGATTCTTTCAGAAAGACGGATGGCTGCTCGATCAGGCCGCCACTTTTGGCAATCTGCCCGGCGTGATCGTGCATGGCCGTTATGATGTCGTTACCCCGCTCTCTTCTGCATGGGCGCTGAAAAAGGCGTGGCCGAATGTAACATTGAAGATCATCGGTGACGCGGGCCATTCCAGCCTCGAGCCCGGTATCGTCAATGAGCTGATCCGCGCGACTCAGACCATGGCAGACCGGTTCGGCGCTTAACGCTCCGACCCGGCCCCATTCGGTCAATACACTCAGCCGCCTGTTGAATTGGGCCCAAGAAGCCCTGTCAGAACTCCTGGAAGCTGAACGTGATAAGCGTCCTGGATCTTGTCGAGAAAACCAAAGACAAGAATGAAACCGATAAAGGGCGGCACCACCCAGCGCATGGTGAAGCGCCAGATATTCATGACTTCCCCATCGCCCAGTTCGGACACCATCACATTGCGGCTCAACACCCAGCCGCTGAAGATGGCTATCATCAGACCACCCAGCGGAAGCATGATACTGCCGGTCAGGAAATCGATCCAATCCAGATAGTTCAGCGAGAATACATAGGCCGAGCCGATCATGAACAGGCCAATGCCGATCCCGACACTCGCGCCCAGACGCGTGACCCCGTGACGTTCTTCCAGCCATGACACACTGACTTCCATCAGCGAGATCGAGGATGTGAATGCCGCAAACAATGACAGGCTGAAAAAGACAACCGCGATCAGATTCCCCATCGGAATGCCACCAAAAGCAACGGGCATGGTCACGAAGAATAGTCCCGGTCCGCCAGCCGGGTCCAACCCGGCTGCAAAGACGATCGGGAAGATTGCAAACCCTGCAATCATCGCCACCAGCGTGTCGGAACCGGCGATAATCACGGATGATCTTGTAATATTGGTCTCTGGCGACAGATAGGCCCCATAGGTGATCATCAGGCCGACACCCACGCCTATTGAAAAGAAAGCCTGGCCAATCGCTTCAAGGAAGGTGGTAAAACTCACCTTGTCCCAGTCGGGCTTGAACAGGAAGGAAGCCGTCTTGCCAAAATCACCCGTGGTGATGGCGAACAGGACGACACCGACCAGCATGATGAAAAATAGAGGCATCAGGATACTGGCCGCCTTTTCCAGCCCCGCTTTCACGCCACGCCCGACAATGAAGACATTTGCGGAGATGAATATGGCCAGAAGGCCTAGAACACCGAATGTGTTGGAGATGGTCTTCTCGAAATTGGCACCAGAGGCTGCCGCATCCATTCCAGAGAACCGACCGCCAATGGCCTGCATCACGAATGACAGCAACCAGGCGGATATCACCATGTAGAAAGTCAGGATGAAAAAAGATGTGAAGGTGCCAATCCAGCCGGCAATGCCCCAATATCCAGATCGTCCTTCAGACCGGGCAAGCGACTGGATGCCCTCGACCGCAGAATGACCCGATTTGCGACCCATGCCATATTCAGCCATCAGGATAGGAAGACCGAGAACCAATACGCAGATCAGATAGACGACAATAAAGGCGCCACCACCATTTTCCCCTGCCGTATATGGAAATCGCCAGAAATTACCCAGACCGACTGACGATCCAACAGCAGCCATGATGAAGCCGAATCTGGAACTCCAATTGTCGGTCTTGCGGCTGATATCTCCTGCGGGCGCTCCGGCCATGTGTTTCTCCCCTCGCATCGGCGAAAATTTATTGCTCTATTATGAGCGCGTTACACAACAATAATCCAACCAGAAACACAAGTGCGCTATAGAATGCCCGATATCACCAGAGGTGTTTCGCGGTGAACATGAACTGACAACATGATGGCACAGCCTGTCATCACCGTGGCCATCACGGTTCCACCATAGGACATGAGCGGCAAGGGAACCCCCACCACAGGCATCAATCCCATGACCATGCCAATATTGACTACGACATAGAAGGCAATGGTCGCTACCACCCCCGCCGCCGCCAGCGCACCGAAGGCATGCCGGGTTTCACAGGCTATTCGCAACCCAAAGCCAAGCGCCACCGCCCAGGCACCCAACAGGACCAGCGTGCCTACAAATCCGAATTCTTCCGCCAGTATCGTGAAGATGAAATCGGTGTGCTGTTCAGGAATATAATCATTCTGGCTTTGAGTGCCCTGCATGAAGCCCTTGCCGGAGATCTCACCGGATCCGATTGCAATCTTTGCCTGCTGCAGCTGATAGCCCGCCCCAAGCGGATCACGAGACGGATCAAGAAACGTTTCCACACGATCGCGCTGGTAATCCTTCAGGCCGAACTTGTAGGCAATCGGCGCAGCAACAATCACGAAGACGATAAGCCCCATGACGATACGAAGGTTCAATCCAGCAAAGATGATCACGACACCACCTGTGGCCAACAACATCAGCGTCGTGCCCAGATCGGGCTGTCGCAGGACCAGCATGGCGGGTGCCACCATCAACAGGACAGCAAAGAGATGGTCACCCAGATGTGGCTCATGATCCTCCATCACCTGATGGTAGAACCGGGCCATGGTGAGCAGGAGTGCAATTTTCATGAACTCCGACGGTTGAACACGGATCGGACCTATCGCCAGCCACCGAACGGCACCACCCGCCTCCGATCCCATAAATTCCACTCCCACCAGCATCAATAGCGAGATGATATAGGCGGGATAGGCAATCATCGCCCAGAAACGCAAGGGCGTCAGCGCCAAGCCCACTGAAACTGCAAGGACCAGAGAGAACCGGACGATGTGCTGCATGGCGATGCCCTGCAATGCCGGATCCCCGCGTGAGACCGAAGCCAACATGGCAGCGCCAATGACAGCGATGAGGATGATCGTCAGCAACAGGAACCAGTGAAGTTCCTTTGCTTTTTCCATCAGACTGCGGCGTGACGACAGTGAGCTGACAGGTGCCATCAGATCGCTCCTTGCTCAGAAACAGCAGGGCCCTCTGCCATTGGCGAGGCCACAGTGAAAACCTGCTTCTTCATCGGATCGCGACGCATGGTTTCCGCCATGATGTCACGTGCAATTGGTGCCGCCACGGCTGATCCGCCTCCACCATGATCAACAACAGTCACACAGACATATCTTGGATTATCCGCTGGCGCATAAGACACAAACAGGGCGTGGTCGCGGAAGCGCCATTCCAGCGCATTGTTCTTGATCACGCCGGTTGCACGTTCAGCCTTGGTGATGCGACGCACCTGTGCCGTACCGGTCTTGCCGGCCAGTCGCATGCCATTGCCGATATCACCAGAGCGAAGTGCTGTTCCGCCCGGTTCGGATGTCACCGCATACATGCCCGCGCGCAGACGTTCGAGAATTTCTTCGGCGACCGGCTCCATCTGAGGTGCATCATCGGTCGGTGTTGGCATGCCGCCAATGATCAGTCGGGGCGATTGCGCATGTTTGGCTGCTTCTACAGCAATTCGCGACGTCATCACCGCCAGCTGCAAAGGTGACGTCGACAGATAGCCCTGCCCGATTCCGAAATTGAGGGTCTCACCTTCATACCATGGCTCACCGCGCGCTTCGAGCTTCCAGGCCGAATCCGGCACCACGCCACGTGACCCGCCCGTGATACCCAGCTCATAGACATGTCCCAACCCCATACGCCGCGCCATCTCAGCAATCCGCTCGACACCAGCGCGCCGCGCCGCTTCATAGAAATACACATCACATGAATGCTTGAGGCCAAGGTGCAGATTCATGGATCCGTGGCCACCACGCTTCCAGCAGTGGAAATCCCGGCCGCCAAATCGTGTATGCCCACCACAATAAATGCGCTCAGTCGGCGACATACCCGCTTCCCCGGCGGCGGCACCAACAACCATCTTGAAAGTAGAGCCCGGCGGATAAACACCATCATAGGCCTTGTGATAAAGAGGCGTGCGGTCATTGCCCAGCAGCTCATTATATTTGGCATGAGAGATACCGGATACGAAATCATTCGGATCAAAGCCCGGCGTCGAGGCCATCGCGATCAAATCACCGCTCTCGATGTCCATCACCACGGCGCTTCCACTTTCCTCGCCAAAGCGGTTGATCGCGAATTTCTGGATCTCGGCATCAAAGCTGGTAACGATGTCCCCGCCCCGGCGGGGTGCCACATCTGAACTGTCCAACCGCTCGACGATACGCCCCTGCGCATTGACCGCCACCCGCTGGAACCCGCTATCGCCACGCAGATGCGCTTCGGCAAACTGTTCCATGCCCTGGCGTCCAATCCGCATGTCCGGATGGCGGTAGATGCTCTGCAGGCGGTCGCGGATCTTACGACGCGTGATGGTATCGGTCTCTGCAACGCCGAGATCCGCAATTGTCTGCATGATCAGGTCGTCAAGTTCTTCACGGTTGGGCTTGGCGACATAGCCAATGGTATGCGCAAATGATGCGCCCATCGGATAGGAGCGTAATTCACCGACTTCCGCATAAACGCCGCGCAAGGTGGGCGCATGCACGTTCAACCGGCTGAATTCCTCCCATGACAGGTCTTCAGCCACGGTCACTGGCACAAAGCGCGCCTGTCGTCTGACCTCGGCGCGCAGGCGGTCCAGTTTTCGGTCGGTGATCGGAACCAGAGATGCCAGCTGGTTCAGGGTCGCGTCAAAGTTCTCGGTCTCTTCAGGTACGACCATGACGTAGAAATTGCGTTTGTTCGTCGCGATCTTCTGGCCAAATCTGTCATAGATGATGCCGCGACGTGCAGGCGCTGGGTCAAGGCGGATGCGGTTTTCATTGGCCAACGCAGCATAGTCCTGCCCATGAACCAGTTGCAATTGCACCAGGCGACCCAACAGGCCCGTCCAAAGAACACCGCCGGTAGCGCTGGCAAGGATGGCGCGCCGATTGAAACCATCCCGGTTGAAACCACTCATGTCGCTTCCTCCAGTGTGCCGTCTCCACTCAGGAGCGGTCTGGCGAGAAAATACAGCATCCCCGTCAGGACCATGTCGGATATCAGGTCCCGGCTGAGCACGGCCGGGCTGTCTGACACACCTCTTGCCACGACCAGACCGATAAAGGCACCGACAAATCCAATGATCAGCGCAAACACAACTGCTGTCATGTAGTCATTGCGTGCCGGCAGCAATTTATGCGCGCTCATGCCTGCCGCATAGGCCGACAGGAACGCCAGTGGCCAGGCTCCCAGTGGAGCTTCATGTAGAAAATCCTGATACAGGCCTAGAAACACCAGCGCCAGCGCCGCACGCACCGACATATACCCCCCACTCCATGCGATGGCCGCCCACAATCCCGCAACCGGCCACAATCCCGTCAGCGGATAAGGCCAGTTCACCGTTCTCAATGCAGGGCCTAGCGTACTGACGAACAATACCAATATGGAGCCAATGAAAATCCGGTTTGTCGCCCTCATTGCGTCCCGCTCGCATTGCTGGGTGTCTCGACCACAGCCTCACCCGGTGTCGTGTCCTCTTCGTCAGGCTCTACAGGGTCATCTTCGGGTTTGGAAAATCCGGGAGGCGGAATGACACGCACAAAATCAACCGGTGCCAGCTGCATCGCCAGATCGAGCCGCCAGCCTTCATCATCCTGATGTGCCCAACCTACCGTCATACCGCGTGGCAAAAGCCCATCATCGCCGGACGTCACCCACTCTTCACCTTCGACGATCAGATCAGGGGTTTCGGCAAATTCCAGCCGCGCGCCCGTCTTGCGGTCACCGACCAGCAGGGCGCGGTCGAGCGAGACCCGCCCCATGACCGGAATACGGCTGTTATAATCTGTCAGCAGCAGAATTCGCGATGACGTCTTTCCGGTGCGGATGATCCGCCCGACCAGACCATTCGCATTGATCACGCTGTCACCTTCATTGACCCCCCGCGGCGCTCCGACATTGGCCAGCATGGTCTTGGCGAAAGGTCCATCCTTTTCCGCGATCACGCGCGCGGACACTTCATCTGCCAGCGGTTCGTCCATGATATCCAGAACGCGCTCATATTCCGCCATCCGCGCTGACATGGCCCGCGCGCTGTCGCGCCAGCGTTCAAGACTGCGCTTTTCGAGACGAAGTTGCTTGAGTGCCTCACGGTTCTCGCGGTCACCCATCACGATCATCGCCGTGCTGGCGGGTGCAAGCGACATGAAACGGCCGGATACATCATCCATGCGCGCGCGTGAACTCTGAAGCCCACGACGTACTTCCGGTGAGGATTGCAACGCCAGCAAGAGGACGACGCCAAGGCCCAGCGCGATAATGGTCGCACGACCAAGAATGCGGGGTCCGCCTGCGCGTTGACGGCTATATTGCGCCATGTCGCCAACTCCGTTCGAGCGCGCCACAAGCTGACGCGGTCAGCCTGATTCCGGGTTCATGCCCCGGAACTCCTGCTCCTAGACTTCTGGTGCGAGGAAATTCTTCATGCGTTCAAAATTCTCAAGCACGATACCCGATCCATTGACCACGCATTTCAGCGGCTCATCTGCAATCGTGACCGGTAGCGATGTGCGATCCTTGAGGACGGTATCCAGATTGCGCAACAAGGCACCGCCGCCTGTCAATACAATGCCCTTGTCGACAATGTCAGCGGCCAGTTCAGGCGGCATGGCTTCCAGAGCGATATTCACCGCCTCGACAATCTTCTGAACCGGGTCGCGCAGGGATTGGGCAACCATGGCTTCGGTGATCGACAATTCCTTCGGCACGCCATTCATCAGGTCTCGCCCGCGAATATCCAGCGCCATGCCGGGGCCCTTTTCAGGGGCCTTGGCGGTGCCGATTTCCTTCTTGATGCGCTCGGCCGTGGCTTCACCGATCAGCAGGTTCTGTTCGCGGCGAAGGAAGTTGACGATGGCTTCATCCATCTTGTCACCACCCACACGCACGGAACGCGAATAGACAATACCGCCAAGCGACAGCACGGCAACCTCTGTGGTTCCACCACCAATGTCGACAACCATCGAGCCGGATGGTTCCTCGATCGGAAGCCCGGCACCAATCGCGGCCGCCATGGGTTCGTCGATCAGATGCACTTCGCGTGCACCCGCCATCTGTGCGGACTGATAGATTGCGCGGCGCTCGACCGGTGTGGCACCGGTAGGCACGCAGATCACGATAACAGGAGAAATTCCGAAGCGGCGGTTCTGGACCTTCTGGATGAACCGCTTGATCATCTCTTCAGCGACTTCGAAATCGGCGATCACGCCGTCTCGCATCGGGCGAACAGCTTCCATGCCGAACGGGGTCTTGCCCAGCATCGCCTTGGCTTCCTTGCCAACAGCGTGCACGACCTTGCGGCCATTCTGGGTCACATAGGCCACGACAGAGGGTTCATCGAGCATGATACCCTGGCCCTTTACATAGACCAGTGTATTCGCCGTTCCCAGGTCGATGGCCATGTCCGAAGACATCATGCCGAGAAGCTTGCCAAACATTCTTTACGCTGCTCCTGACGCGGGTCGCCCCGTCGCCTTTATATTACGCCCGTCAGCCACCCAATAACGTGTTTGCCGTTTACGATTGATTAAAGCAAGAGCCCGGCTCAAATAATGGCATCCAAACAGGAACGCATCGTCTCGACTGTCTTTTTATTTGATTTCAAAGGACTTTAGCCGTTTCAACGGCTTGCGGCTCCAGACCGGTCAAAACGATGAGAATCATTTTACTGCTTTATTTTCATGTTTTCTTCAGCATGTAATCACGCAGAGCCCGAACCTTCATGCTGGACACGGCCTGCCGAACCCGCGCATAAGCCGCACACCAACCCTCAGTCAAAGAGTGCCTGCCCGTGTCGGAACGCTACGCCGCTTTCACCCATGCGTCCTATCAGCGATATTTCATCGCGCGTTTCCTCGCAGGGTTTGCAGCACAGATCACATCCATGTCTGTCGCATGGCAGATGTATGACGAGACGAGCAGTACCTTCCTGCTCGGCATGATCGGCCTGGTCCAGTTCCTACCTGCCCTGCTGCTGGTCTTCGTCACCGGCATCGCGGCAGACCGTATCGGGCGCAGGGTCGTGATGGCGCTGTCGATCACTGTCGAAATGTCCTGCGCCGCCATGATCCTGCTCATGACCCTCACCGGGCAGTTCCAGCCTCATCTGGTTTTGGCCATCCTTGTTCTTTTTGGATGTGGCCGCGCCTTTCTCGCACCAGCGGCCGCCTCTCTTGTAGTGAACCTGGTTCCGGAAAAGGACTTTCCCAATGCCGTCGCCTGGAACTCGTCAGCCTGGCAGGCAGCTGCCATTATCGGCCCTGTTGCAGGTGGGCTGCTTTATGGCATCTCAGCACCAACAGCCTATATAACGGCCACCATCATGTTCGCCATCGCGGTCGGGCTGATGGTCTCCATACCCAAGCCCAATCAGCGCAAATCCACCACCCCCGTGACGTTGGAAACCATTCTCGGTGGCTTTGCCTTCATCAGCCGCCAGAAGGTTGTGCTGGGTGCAATCTCGCTCGACCTGTTCGCCGTCCTGCTAGGCGGTGCCATCGCTTTGCTCCCAGTCTATGCTCGCGATATCCTCCATCTCGGGCCGATGGGTCTGGGCATGCTCAAAGCCGCGCCGGGCATTGGTGCGCTGTTGATGGTGGCCGTGATCACCTCCATGCCAATTCGCAGACATGCGGGCCTGATCATGTTTTCCAGCGTTGGCTTTTTCGGCCTCGCCACGGCAATCTTCGGTCTGTCGGTCTGGCCCTGGTTGTCCATTGTCGCTCTGCTGGGTGTGGGTGCCGCCGACATGATTTCAGTTTATGTGCGAAGCTCCCTGCTTCAGCTTTGGACACCGGATGAACTGCGCGGGCGGGTGAATGCGGTCAATTCGATCTTCGTTTCCGCATCCAACGAGCTTGGTGAGTTTCGCGCCGGCATGATGGCCACTTGGCTGGGCGCTGTGCCCGCCGTTGCACTGGGCGGCGCAGCTGCCATCGGCATTGCCGGGGTGTGGGCCCTGTTGTTCCCTCGCCTGCGCCAGATCCAGCGACTGGAATCACCCGATGATCTGGAAGCCCCAAAGTCCTCATGAACAAAATGCCGCGCCCCTCCGAGACAGGACGCGGCATTTAATTGTCAAATTTAGTCAGCTGTGCAGATCAGGCTGCGATACGCTTGGCCCTGCGGATATCCAGCTTGCACAATGCGTGGATATAGGCACGCGCCGTTGCCGTCAGCGTGTCAGGGTCTGACGAGCGGGCTGTCGCCACCAGCCCGTCTTCGGACAAGCGTACTGAAACAGTTGCCTGCGCATCTGCGCCACCTGTAACGGCATGAACCTGAAACAGTTCCAGCTTGGCGGAATGCTGCATGATCTCGGTAATCGCCTTGAAGATCGCATCAACCGGACCATTGCCCTGTGCGGATGCACTTCTGACCGTGCCGTCAATCAGGATCTCGACATCAGCAGTCTGCGGGCCTTGTGTGCCGGCCACCACACGCAGGCTGTTGAGACTTGCGCGCTCTTCGGCAGTCGACAGCTGGTCGTCCACCAGGGCGGCAATGTCCTCGTCAAACACATCCTTCTTGCGGTCTGCCAGATCCTTGAAACGTTTGAACGCGTCGTTCAGGACATCATCTTCCAGCTCGTAACCCAGCGTCAGCAATTTATCGCGGAAAGCATGACGGCCCGAATGCTTGCCCATGACCAACGAGGTTTCCAGAACGCCGACATCCTCCGGGTTCATGATCTCATAGGTCTGGTTGTTCTTCAGCATGCCATCCTGATGGATACCGCTTTCATGCGCAAAGGCGTTCTTGCCGACAATCGCCTTGTTGTACTGGACAGGAAAGCCTGTGATCGTGCTGACCATTTTCGAAGCCCGCGCCAGACGCGTGGAATCGATGCTGGTGTGGAACGGTAATGTGTCGCGGCGTACTTTCAGCGCCATCACCACTTCTTCCAGTGCCGCGTTACCTGCGCGCTCGCCAAGCCCGTTGATGGCGCATTCCACCTGACGCGCGCCGTTGGCGACACCCGCCAGTGAGTTAGCCACAGCCAACCCCAGGTCATTGTGACAATGGGTTGACCAGATCACCTTGTCGGAATTGGGAATGGTCTCGATAAGGCGGCGGATCAGCGCGCCATATTCATCGGGGTGGGAATAGCCCACCGTGTCCGGAATATTGATTGTGGTTGCGCCCGAAGCGATGGCCGTATCGATGGTGCGGCAGAGAAATTCCCAGTCCGTGCGTGTGGCATCTTCTGGTGACCATTCCACGTCATCGACGAGGTTTCGTGCCTGCGCCACAGACCGTCCCACGGCTTCCAATACGGCGTTCTCGCCCATTTTCAGCTTGTGCTTCATGTGCACGGGGCTGGTGGAGATAAAGGTGTGGATACGTGGACGCGCAGCCTTGCGCACAGCCTCACCGCAACGCTCGATATCCTTTGGGGTAGAGCGCGCCAGACCGCAGATCACGGCATTCCTGGAACGTTCGGCCACGGTGGACACGCACTCGAAGTCACCCGCAGATGCTGCGGGAAATCCTGCCTCGATCACATCCACGCCCATCTCTTCGAGAAGCTCGGCAAGTTCCAGCTTTTCGCGCAAGGTCATGGATGCGCCGGGAGATTGCTCTCCATCACGCATGGTCGTGTCGAAAATGATGATTTTGTCTGTCGTGTCAGTCATGGTGCTGCTCTGTTTACTGGCGCTTCTAGTCTTCAGGATCCAACTGAAATCCCCTGAACGCGCGCCAGCATCCTATGCCGGCAAAATGGCCGAACGCGCACAGGGGCTTCTAAGAAGCCCCGATAGTCGCAGTAGAAGAGCAAGATTTTTGCACATGGAGTTCATATCGGGAATGCGCTCGAAATCGTCAAGCAGATTCGACCTTTTCAGCCTCAGTTTTTGTCAGTTCCGATGCAGAATCATCCTCCACACCCTTCACCCTGCGCCGCGCAAACAGCATTAGAGGGATCCAGATGAAGATGGAAACAGCAAAGGCTGCGGCGGCCATCCACATATTGCCCTGAATGGCCTTGATCACGGCCTGACCACCAAAAGCCACCAGCAAATGCTTGGGCAATGACCCCAGTGACCCACCAATCAGGAACCGCCAGAAACGGGCCTTGCTGACACCAAATGCCATGTTCACAATGATGAAGGGCGCGGTGGGTACATTTCGGACAATCGCAGATGCGAGCAGGTCATTCTTGCCCACGAAACTGGAAAAGCGATTGACAATATCCCCGCCATATTTGCGCACTGTGCCCTCACCTGCCATCCTGCCCACCCAGAATGTCAGGCCCATCGAGATCGTCGTCGCCAGCCAGGCATAGGCAAAACCCAGCAAAGGGCCGAACGCCGTCACGGCCGCGGTGATCAGCATGAATTGCGGTGCACCCAGAAATGCAGCGAGACAAAACACGAGAACGACAACAGGCATGCCGAACGGGCTATTACGCAAATCGATCAGGAACGCCTGAAGGGTTTCGATAAGCCCACCTTCATTTCCGGAAAGGATTACCGATTTACCCACAAGCAGTATAATGGCCACGCCTACAAACAGGCAGGTGGTCACAAGCACGGCGCGCCAGGCGGATTCGTCCATGCGATTGAGGAAGGTAAAAAATCTACGCATAGCGGCTCTTTGCCGTCCCCATTGGCACGCGTCAAGCATCAAGCCCAGAACCCGAATCCTATTGACACAAATTGGTGGCGCTTTTGCGTCAGGAGAACAGGTAAACTGACATGCAAATTTCAGCGTTAGACGTCGAGATCATCCCACCGGAAAAAGCTCGACATAGGGCCAATGCCGTTCATCGTTTCGAAGATCAATCCCCCGAAACACAAGCGACTTTGGAGAATATCCACTTTGTGATCCTGGGTGCCCAGAAGGGTGGCACAACCTGGTTGAGCGATGTCATCCGCAAGCACGAAGACGCCTATATCCCGGTCCAGAAGGAACTTCATTACTTCAACGTCATAGACCACTACAAGAATGGCCCGGAATGGTACGCCAGCTATTTCAAGGATGCCGGTGACAAAAAGATCCTGGGTGAAGCCACGCCCAATTACATGTGGAACTACGCCACACCCGCAGAACAGAATGCGCCGGACACTGACATACGCCTGCATGACATGGCCCCCAATCTGAAGGCCCTGCTACCCAATGCGAAACTGCTCGCCTGCCTGCGCGATCCGGTCGCACGTACCGCGTCGGCCTATTACCACCTCGCCACACGCGCGCGCTTTGCACCGCGCACACCCATCCGTGATTGTGCAGACCGTTTCGGCCTGCTCACCATGTCACGCTATGACCTTCAGATGGACTACTGGTTCAGACATGTCTCTCGCGATGACCTGAAAGTCATCATCTATGAGGATGAAATCAAGCCGGACGAGGCCAAGATGAATACCGCCAATGAGGTGTTCCGATTCATCGGCTTGCCGGAAAAGGAAGAGCATCCAGCCATCTTCAAACGCTCCAATGACAAGGAGAAGCCTGCGCTCGCATGGTTGCGCCAGATTCCCGGCATCAAGCCCAAACCGTTTGACTGGACCCGCCCGATCAAACCTGGCGAACGCATCGCCCAGGGGATAAATCGTCGGCTGCCCCAAACAGTCCAGAACATGCTGGACATCAAGATCAGCCAGGCCGACCGTGACATGCTTCAGGAATATTTCGAGCCCCACAACCGTCGGCTCGAAGAGCTTCTGGAGCGCAAGCTTCCCTGGTAGGCCGCTTCAAACCCGGTCCCGGTTTTTGGCAAAGTTCACTGGTAAAACCCAATGAGGCTGTATTAATTTCGGAGATTCAAAGGATGAGAATCAATCTTCGGGGAAACAGTCCGACATGCATGGAATATTCAAGGGCGCGCTCGCACTTATCGGCTGCGCACTGAGCCTGGCGTTGCCAACACAGGCCCAACACAGATTTGAGCCAAGCCCTGATTGCATGATGAAGGAAAACTACTTTCGAAGCAGCGGCCTGTTCTCAACCTCCTATTCCTACACGCTGGAAGCGGCCATTCTGACCTGGTATGTGCAGGGGCCCGAAGCGATCGTGGCGATGGATTCCGGCAGCAAAAGCAATCTGGCTCAATGCATAGATCCAAACGGCAGCCTGGATTGCGGCCTGGAACCCGACAAGAAGACCTACAACGCCCTGATGAAGGGCGTCGTCATGAAGAAGGGCGACGCAAAGAAGATCCGCAAATACTTTTCGCAGCCAGTACCTGACGCCGCTATCGCATTGGCAAGTCGGGCAGTCGGGCGTTGTTTTGGTGACCACCCGGCACAACCTTCGATGGAGGAAATGGGGTTCATTCCCATGGAGATCAGCAATGATGACTGCTTCAGAATCGCCGAAGTCGCTTTCGAAAATCGACCCTCTGGGCAATCGATCTACAGGACCTGGAGCTCGAACATATACAGGAATGTCCGTCTCAAACCCAAGATAGACAATATGTGCACCTTCATCCAGAAGGATGCACTGGACACCTACAAGGCGTCAGTGGCGGAAGAAGAAGCCAAGCGATTGAGGCTGGCCAGCCGGAGCGTCGAAGAGCGCACACAGGGTCTGACGGGCTGTGAGATTGCCTATGGTCTTGTCTTCAACGGTATCAACAAGACAAGCGACGACCCCATTCCGGACGGTGCCCTGTCATGGGCGCTGAAATATGAACAGGACACGATTGACGGTTTCACCTGCCCTGCCATGCCAGAAGTGCTGGCGGACTGGGTGGACAGACAGCCTCTGGAAACCTTTGAAGCCGCGCCTGATCCGTTTGATAGCTTTGTCCAGCGTGGCGCGCCCGGCGGCACTTATGCAGCATGGGACAACTTCTATGGCCGCCTGATGATGCGCGAGCAGCGCGACGGGTTCTACCTTCAGGACATCACCGGAGGATGCAGCGAATTCCTCAGCTGGGCCGGGCAGAAATCCTTCGCCGGCAAGAAGGGGTCGAACAACGCCGACAATATCATGCTGCAATACCTCAAGCAGATGCCGCCGCAAGCCAAACCGGTGGCGTGCAAATATGTACCGACAACCATGATTCACTGGTTCCGAACAGATCCGGAGCGACAGCGCCAGGCGGAAATCGCGGCGGAACGTGCGCGCGAAAGCGCGCAACGTGAGGCACGGCGCAAAGCGTGGGAAGCGCAGATCCAGGCCATAGAGAAGGCGCATGAGGAGAACCTTCGAAATCGCCCGATTTCCTCATCCAATGAACCTCGGTGCTACGCCGTGGAAACGACGAAATACGGCACGCGGGAACGCTGCTTCCACGACTAAAAAAGAGGCCGCCCTCCAGATGGAAGGGCGGCCATTTTTTTGTCTAGCGTTTTAGATATATGGGCCTCAGTGACCACCGGCCAATACGGCCAGCAGCATCAGCGCCACGATATTGGTGATCTTGATCATCGGGTTCACCGCAGGACCAGACGTGTCCTTGTAGGGGTCTCCGACAGTATCACCCGTCACTGATGCCTTGTGCGCTTCCGATCCCTTTTCGTGGGTCACACCATCCCTGTCGACGAACCCGTCTTCAAAGCTCTTCTTGGCATTGTCCCAGGCACCACCGCCAGCCGTCATCGAGATGGCCACGAACAGACCCGTCACGATCACACCCAGCAACATCGCCCCCAGAGTCGACAGCGCTGGACCCGGACCTGCGATCCAGTAAATCAGCCCGAAAACAACCAGTGGCGACAAGACCGGCAATAGTGATGGCACCACCATCTCACGGATCGCCGCCTTGGTGAGAATATCCACCGCGCGTCCATAATCAGGCTTGTTCTTGTATTCCATGATACCGGGAATTTCGCGGAACTGGCGACGTACTTCTTCCACGACATCCTGCGCAGCCCGGCCCACCGCCATCATCGACATACCGCCAAACAGGAAGGGCAACAGCCCGCCTGCCAGCAGCCCGGCCACCACATATGGATTGGACAGGGAGAAGTTGACGACATTGCTTGCAACCTCCTGACTTCCATAGACAAGACCATAGAAGAACGAGCCTTCAGTCGCCGTGACAATGAAGTGTTTGATGTCTTCGGTATAGGCCGCGAACAGCACCAGTGCACCCAGTCCGGCGGATCCGATGGCATAGCCCTTGGTGACGGCCTTTGTAGTGTTGCCGACTGCATCCAGCGCGTCCGTAGTGGCACGAACGGACGGATCAAGATCCGCCATTTCAGCGATACCACCTGCATTATCGGTCACAGGACCAAACGCATCCAGCGCCACAACCATGCCCGCCAGCGCCAACATGGTCGTCACCGCAATGGCGATCCCCAGCAGGCCCGCCGTGATATAGGTGAACAGGATACCTGCAATGATCACAATGGTCGGAATGGCTGTCGCTTCCAGAGAAACAGCCAGACCCTGGATCACATTGGTGCCGTGTCCGGACACCGACGCCTGCGCGACCGAACGCACCGGGCGACGATCAACCGCAGTATAATATTCGGTCACATAGACAATCGCGCCTGTCACCACCAGTCCGGCGATGCCGCACATGAACAGCTTCATGGGCGTCAGCGTGATACCCGCCAGTGTCGGCAATTCGGTAGAAAAGCCCTGTGGAAGGATATATTCGATCACACCCGCTAGAAGCGGGACGGACAGGACCGCCGTTGCGATGAAGCCCTTGTAGAGTGCACCCATCACATTGGTTGAACCCGAACCCAGCCTGACGAAGAACGCCCCGATGATCGAGGAGATGATGCAGGCCGCCGCTATACCCAGCGGAAGCATCATCATCGGCTCCAACATCTCAGATCCTGTTAGAAGGATCGCTGTGAGCACCATGGTTGCACCGATCGTCACCACATAGGTCTCGAACAGGTCAGCCGCCATGCCCGCACAGTCGCCGACATTGTCGCCCACATTGTCTGCGATAGTAGCAGCGTTGCGCGGATCATCCTCTGGAATGCCCGCCTCGACCTTGCCGACCATGTCGCCTCCGACATCAGCCCCCTTGGTGAAGATCCCTCCCCCAAGACGCGCAAATATGGAAATCAGGGACGCTCCGAAGCCTAGCGCCACCAGCGCCGAGATCACCGTACGCGAGTCAGCAGCATTGCCCAGGCCATAGACCATGAACATGAAATAGCCTGCGATGCCCAGAAGCGCGAGACCAACCACCAGCATGCCGGTCACAGCTCCTGAGCGGAAAGCCACGGAAAGCCCCTTGTCGAGTCCCTGCATGGAAGCCTGTGTGGTGCGCACATTGGCCTGCACCGAGACTTTCATCCCGATAAATCCTGCCGCACCAGACAGCACGGCACCAATGATGAACCCGAGCATTGCGACCCATTCGAGGGTCACCAACAAAATAATCGCCACAACCCCTCCGGCCATGGCGATCGTTGTATATTGTCTTTTCAGGTAAGCATTTGCGCCTTCCTGGATGGCGCTTGCAATCTCCTGCATCCTCTCATTTCCAGCCGACATCTTCATAAGGCCGGAGGTCGTGACGATGCCGTATAGCACAGCCAAGGCACCCGCCGCCAAGACGAGCGATAATTGTAACAGCATGAATTCTGCCCCTTACATAGAGTACGTTTCCTCTGAAGGAGCAGTCATGTCTTCACGCCGGTCGAAACAGGTCGTTTTTTGCTGACTGTCTTCCTTCCAGAACATCAGCTTGCGATGAAGGATTGAAATAGGCAAGCACAAGATGAACTTTGACTTCCGCGTCAAAACAGTCGTCTATGGTTAATCTGAATTCACGACATAAGCGGTGAACAATTCAGCCTGGAGGGTGACCATGAAGGAAAAAGCAGCGACCATTTCACAAATCGGCGACGGCAAGGGATTTTGTACCGTGATCAGCGGTCAGAAAATCGTCCTGGCCCGCAAGAATGGTCAGATCTACGCCATTGAGAACAAGTGTCCGCATTTCGGTCTGCCACTCGGCAAGGGCAAGATAGAAGATGGGCAGATTGCCTGCCCCTTTCACGGCTCGCGATTTGATGTGGAAACCGGTGAGAACACTGACTGGCTGACATCACTTGGCGGCGTTCTTCCGATCCCGAACTGGTCACGCGGCCTGGTCGCAATGGGCAAAAAGCCAACCAGCGTGAAGACATTTCAGGTGGATGTGGACGGAGACGACGTTTACGTCACCATCTGATCACTCACACTATTGCAGGAATGATCAGCAATCGCCCTGGCGTGTTGCACTGGCTTTCATGGTGAAAGGGGCCATGAAGCCCAGCGCATTGGCATAGCCGGTGGCACGCATTTCCACGACACCATCCTTCTTGGTGAGGCTGCCCTTGGCCTGGCCGGGGATCTGCCCTGAACAGGTCAGGGTGAAAGCATATGCCCCGTTTGTTTCAGTGATGTCGCGAGCCTGGCAGTCATTGTTCAGCTCCTCAGCCATCTCTTTCAGGCTCATCTGGTTCTGGCCGGGGTGAATGCATTGGGTGCTGCTTTCATTGATCGGCATCTGGCCGATAATGGTTTCATGCGTCCACGCCCAAAGGCCCGGCTCCACCGTAACGCTTCCTGTGGCATTCTCCGCCAAGGCGGGTGCAGAGAAACAGGCGGTCAGGGCAAGAGCAGCAGCAAGAAAACGAGACATGGCAGAACTCCAATAAGGTCGCTCATTCAGATATCGCCGACAATTGCGGCAATTGAACGACGCCCACACTAACAGGCGAATGCTGAACAACGCACAACGTGCACCCCATGATGGACTTTAAATATCCTTCATCAGAAATTCGCCGGCGCGTTAACGAAGAAATATTCCGCAACATGAATAGTTGGCAGCAAATCTTCTGATTACAGCCACAAGAGCCTTCACCATGAAAAACGCCACCCTCCTCCGCCTTGCTGCTCTCACTGCGGCCGCTATCAGCTCGGGTGCGACCGCAGCCCAGGCCGAAACCCAGTTCGCCGTCAGCGGATCGCTGGGTACAACCGGGGGCACAGTCGAAGGTCAGGTCCAGGTCAATGACTATCTGGGCTTTCGCGGCGGCTATAACTATCTGTCCGCAAATGTCGATGAAACCTATGATGACATTGCCTATGAGGGCGATTTCGAGATGTCGACCTTCGGGGCGTTCATTGATTTGCGGCCCTTCAAGAACAGTTTCCTGCTGACCGGTGGGGCATTTCTGGGTGACAAGACCCTCGATGGCATCGCCAAGCCGCTCGAGCCCGTCGAGATCGGGGATCTGGTGTACACGCCTGATCAGATCGGCACGCTCGACATGACCGCCGATATTGGCGACACTTCGCCTTTTGTAGGTCTCGGCTTTGACTCAACCTTTCAGGGCGATGGCCATTGGGGCTTCAAACTGATCGCGGGTGCGATGTTTACCGAGAGTCCGAGCGTCACCCTGACATCCACCGGCGGCACCTTGTCCGATGCTGAGCAGGAAATCTTTCTTCAGGAACTGGAAAAGGAACGCCAGAACCTCGAAGACGATGTCGAGGATTTCAAGGTTTACCCCGTCCTGCAGGCAGGTCTGACCTATCGCTTCTGATCTTAAAGGGACTGTGCGCGGTGACTTGCCCAATTTGTCACTGCGCCGCCCTGTTCTCAAAGGGTCTCCTGCCTTTTTGCAATGGATGATCCGCGCAATCATCTGCCCGGTTGATTATCCGGGCGGAAAATGTCACATCACCTCTTCCGGCGCGCACCCATAGCTCAGCTGGATAGAGCGCTGCCCTCCGAAGGCGGATGTCAAGTCTAGCGGTGGTTGTTGGTGTTGGAAGAAAGATGTGACTAAACAACGGTTTGAGTGAATGTCGGGTTCGCTCTTTAGGCCGACGAAAATCTCGCGTAAGCATGACGTAAGCACCTTGCGAACGGTATGCACCCGTAGCTCAGCTGGATAGAGCGTCGCCCTCCGAAGGCGAAGGCCACAGGTTCGAATCCTGTCGGGTGCGCCATTTTTCCATATAAAACAATGCTTTAATGCGCCGCAATTTCTCGACTCAGGTGCTTACGTGGGAAACTCACGTAAGCAGGTGGTTCATTGTCGCGGGTCGAAACTTTGAGGTCACAGCAAGCCTGAAAGCTGTCGGGGGCCGGCTGCTCTTCCTCCCCGCCTACAGCCCCCTATCGAAATGACCTTCGTGAAGCTCAAGGCCTATTTCATACGGATCGACGCCCGCACGAATGCGGCTCTGCACAACGCTGTCGCCGAAATCGTCGACCTCTTCTCACGGCAAGAATGCTCCAGTTATTTCAGCGCAGCATGCGACGGGATCAATTGAAAGACCGCCGCTTTGAGGTATCGAGCTCGATGTGGGCACCATTTTGAGAGGACCAAATAATCACTTTCAAAATTCAATAGAAATGATCAATCTGACCGCTCGATATTTACGGCGCGATATTCATTTGGCGTCACACCAAACGCACTCATAAAACCTCGCCGCATATTCTTCCCTGTGTGGCCGGCCGCCTGGCGCCCGAAAGCATCATCTTAGACGCTCCTCAAGGCATCGCGCCGTGGATCGTCGGCGTCCCGCCGCGCTACAAGAAGCTGACCAAAATCGATGCGCCGAACTAACACTCAAATTCGACCGACGCTTGGGGGCGGATCATCCAGGGGGCGCCGCGCCATCCTGATCGGAAGCGATGCCGAGCCTTTCCTTCAGAAAGCGCATTCCAGCAACACATCGAAGAAGGCCCGCAGGCGCGGGGATGTGTGACGATGCGCTGGGTAGACAAGGTTGAGCGCGGAAGCCGGCCCCTGCCATTGCGGCATCAGACGCGTCAGCAGGCCATTCTCCAGCGCTTCCGCAGCAACCATTTCCGGCACGAGCGCCACGCCTCCCCCGGCGATGGCGGCGGCGCAGGCGGCGTGCAAGCTTCCCAGCGTGATCGCGCTCTTCGGCTTGAAACGCACGTGGTCGTCCCCGTTCTCCAGATTCCAATCGAGGGGTGCGCCACGCGGCGCGAAGGAGATCGTCGCCGTATGGGCGAGCGCTTTGGGGGACGTAGTGTCCTCCAGGCTCGCAGCGACATCACGGCTGGCGATGAGCACGGTTCGGGACCAAGCGAACCGTCGAGCGATGAGTTCCGAATCCGGTAGCGGGCCGATCCGGATCGCACAGTCGAAATCCTCTTCCAGAAGATCGACGAAGCGATCCGAATGATCGACCTCGATCGTGGTTTCCGGCCAGCGCCGCACATAGGTCGCCGCGATCCGCCCCATCCGCGCCTGCCCGAACATGACGGGCGCCGAGACACGAAGCCGGCCGACAGGCTCGGCGTTTCGATCGCGCATGGTCCGTTCCAGATCGTCCGCTTCGGTGATCAGCAGCGCCGCCCGCTTCAATAGCAGCTCCCCCTCCGGCGTTAGCCGCAGGCGCCGGGTGGTGCGTTCGAGCAGCCGCATGTTCAGTGAGGCTTCGAGTGCCTGAATGCGGCTCGACAGCGTCGACTTCGCGACGCCGGTTTGTTCGGCCGCAGCCGCGAAAGAGCCTGCCCGCGCCACGGAGAGGAAGCTTCTTAACTCGGATAGGTCCATCAATTGTCCAGTTTTTCGGATAATCTATCCGAAATGTCCAACCTAGTCCATGTTTCCGTCTTCACTTATATCTCCGTCTCAAGATCGGACCAGGAGGCTCCTCAATGACCAATACACCGAAAATCGCCGTGATCGTCGGGAGCACGCGTCCTGGCCGGAACGCCGCCGCCGTCGCCGAGTGGATATTGAACATCGCCTCGGCGCGCGGCGACGTCGTCTTCGAACGCCTCGACCTGCAGGACCACCCGCTGCCCTTTCTCGACGAGTCGATGTCCGCCAAAGCCTCGGCGCTGATGGGCCTGGACTATGGCGGGTCCCACACCGCCGCCTGGGCCGAGGTGATCGCCGGCTATGACGGCTTCGTCTTCGTGACGCCGGAATATAACCGTGCGATCCCGGCGGTGCTCAAGAATGCGCTCGACTATCTCTTTGCCGAATGGGGCAACAAGGCCGCTGCGATCGTGGCCTATGGCGCGCAGGGCGGCGCGCGCGCTTCGGCCCAACTGCGCCAGTCTCTGGGAGAGCTGCACGTCGCCACGGTGGCGACCGAGGTCAACCTGATGCTCTACAGCGATTTCGAGAACTTCAAGACGTTCAGGCCCGCGCCCGTTCACGAACCGATCGCCACACTGATGCTCGATCAACTCGTCGCCTGGGCCGGGGCCCTGCAACCGCTGCGGGCGGCGTGAGGACGGGACGATGAAGAAATATCTGATCACCTATTCGGTACAGCCGGACTGGGCGAACGAAAATGAGCGACTGATTGGCAGGTTTCTCGGCGAACTCAACTCAGTACGCCCGCCGGAACTGGCGTATCGCGCGGGGCGGCTGAACGGTGGCGCCGATTTCTTTCACCTTGTGGAGACGGCGCACGGCCCGGCGTCCTTTTCCCATCTGCCCAGCTATCGCTTCCGGGCCGAACTGGCAGCCGAGAAGATGATCGGTGGTCCGATCATGACCGAGTTCACCGATTTGGGCGCCCCCTATCGCAGCGAATAGGCGAAAGGGGTGGACCGATGACTATTTCACCCACGACCATAGCCGTTTTCGGGGCCAGCGGCGCCACCGGCTTGGCCCTGTGCGAACAGGCGCTGGCGGCGGGGCATTGCGTCATCGCCGCGGTCCGGCGGCCCCAGGACTTTCCGATCCGTCACGACCGGCTGACCGCGCGGAAGGCGGACGTGTCGGATAGCGCCGGTCTGGCCGATCTGATCGCTGGAACCAACGCCGTCTGCTCCACCCTCGGCGCTCCCTATTCGCGCAAAGAAATCACGGTCTATTCCCAAGGTGCCCTCCACATCGTGGCGGCGATGCGCGAGACCGGAGTGCGGCGGCTCGTGGTGGTTAGCGCCGGGCTGACCTTCAAGCCGCCAAAGGTGTATGGGCCTGTGATGGACTGGATCGTCATCCCGCTGTTGCGCGGCAGGTTCGGCAAGACACTCTATGAAGACATGCGCCGGATGGAGTCTCTTCTAGAAACCTGTGACGACATCGACTGGACGATCATGCGCCCGGCGCGACTGGAAGACCGCGAGGGTGTTACCGATTACACCAATGACGGGGACTTTCCGCTGCGCAACTTCACGGCGCGCTCCGCCCTGGCTGCCGCAATGTGCGCCGAACTCGGTCCGGATGGACACATCCATCAAAGGGTTTCCCCGACGACGCGATAACCCCCTCAGCCTGTCGCAGCGCCTTCAGTTCGTCCTCAAACCGCTCGAAATCATTCGCCTGACGTCCGCTGTGGCGGCTCTATTCACGCGGGCGTGGTCCAGGGCAGATGGAGGCGCTCAAGCGTAAAATAGCTAGCTGGCGACCATATGGCTGATGACTGGGCTTCATTCCGGGGTGGAGAGTAGACGTTGTAAGAGTGACACGAGGGCTTTCACATCGTCATGCGAGAGATTTTCTGTGAATACGGCCTGGGCTTGGTCAACACTGACTTTGAGGCGTTCAATCCAGATGCGTCCCTTAGCCGATAGCGATACGAGTTTTCGCCTCGCGTTGTCAGGATCAGCTCTGCGGGTCACCGTTCCCCGGCGCTCCAGACCTGCCACCGTTTCTGCGACGTCCTTGCGATTGATCCCTGTCCGGCGGCCGAGTTCAGCCTGGCTGAGATCATCCCATGTCTCCAGCGTGACGAGAATCGCGAAGTCGAAATGCGTAGCGTCATGCGCAGCCAAAGCCGCGCGGCTTGCGGCGTTCGCCTGAACACCCGCTATTGCAAGAAGCCTTGTCGGAAGCTCCCGCAGATAGGATGACGAAAGTTCCAGTTCCGGCATCAGACGACCCTTGACTTATGTTGGTCTAACCAACATTATTCGTTGGTGAAACCAACATATAGCCAAGTGCCAAGCCGACTTCAAGCTCGACAGCGTTCCCGTCAGCGGCACTTGTGACCCGTCCGGCCGGAGAGCGCCATGACCCGTATGAACGATCCTCGCTCTCTTGCACTGCTGCTGGCGGCCACATTGACGGTGATGGCCAACGCCACGATCAGTCCGGCCTTGCCGATGCTTGCCGATCAATTCGCCGATAACCCTCACAGCGATGACTTGACGCGGTTGCTCGTCACCGCACCATCCCTGATGGTCGCGCTCGCTGCGCCTTTCGCGGGCTTGGGTGTGGATCGCATGGGACGCCGCCGCACCCTGTTGGCGGGCGTCGTGCTCTACAGTCTCGCTGGGACAGCGGGGCTTTACCTTCCCACATTGGAATGGTTGCTCATCAGTCGACTGGCGCTTGGCGTCGGCGTCGCTCTGGTTATGACGGCGCAATCGGCGCTAATCGGCGACTATTTCACCGGCGAGGCGCGCGGGCGTTTCATGGGTTACCAGGCAGCGGCCACGAACTTTAGCGGCTTCGCATTCCTCGCCATTGCCGGCATCGTAGCCAGCGCGTCGGCGCGCTATCCCTTCGCGATATATGGCATAGCGCTGCTCTATCTGCCATTTATCGTGCGCGCAGTGAGCGAGCCAACTGCCGCTTCAGCACCGGAGGACCACGGCGTTGAAGCGGCAAGTTCTTGGATCTATCAACTCGCGGTCCTGTGCGGTCTCGCATTCATGACCATGGTGACCTTCTATGTCATGCCGACGCAGTTTCCGTTCTATCTGCGCCAGACCGGCCAGGCCTCGCCCGCGACTGCCGGATTTCTGCTCGGACTATTAACTTTGGCAGGAGGCTTCGCCGCGCTGGCCTTCGGGCGGGTGAGAGCTGCGCTCGGTCAAGCCGCGACCCCTGCGCTTGGTTCAGTCCTTATGGCAGCTGGGTTTTTCGTTTTGTGGGGTGCGACCGGCAGGTTTGGTTTCGCGGTAGGGGCGGCACTGATCGGCAGCGGTTTTGCTTTCATCATCCCGGCGGTTGTGGCCTGGACGCTCGATATCGCCCCGATGAGGCGGCGGGGCCTAGCGTCGGGCTGTGCGACGACTGCTATTTTTCTCGGCCAGTTTGTTTCGCCGCTGTTTAGCCAAAGGATCATTGATCAGTGGGATTTCCGATCCTTGTTTCTGGGGTCTGTCATTCTTCTCACCGCGCAGGCGGGTTTGCTCGCAGCGTTGTCTTTCCGATCAAAGAAGCGCCTGCGCGCAAATGAATGGAGTTTGAAATGAGACGAGGGACCCGATCATTAATATCGGTGCCGACAAGAAAAATGGTTCGGCGACTGTTCTTTGGCGGATTGGAATCTTTGTCGCTTCGGTTCGCTGGTTGTCACAGCGTGCTTGGAACTCTACCGCATATAAAGGAACTGCCCATGGGACCGGAAGTTGTTCCGTTTCGTATCGAAACGCTCCAGCATCAGCTCGGCGAGCTGGCACCGCGAATTTCAAGCACTCGCTGGCTGGAAATAGTTGCTGAAGGCTGGAACTGTGGCTCTCTCGTCGACCGCACCCAATCCTTCGCAAAAAAGTTGATCAATAAACTTGACTGGTGGGACAATAAAGCGGCCCTCAATCGGCTGCCGAAATTTTACAAGGAAATAGATGGGCAAACGGTGCGCTTTTCTAATATTCGATCACACAACGAAACCGCTTTCCCGGTGGTGCTGACACATGGCTGGTTCAGATCCTTCCACCGAGTTTTGCGATATCATCCCTTCACAGAGCGATCCTGTGTCATATGGCGGGAATGCGGCGGACGCCTTCCATCTGGTCATTCCCTCATTTATCGGATTTGCCTATTCATAGCCGGTGAAGGAGCCCGGCTGGAACGTGGCTAGAGTCTAGATCCATTACAGTGATGAAACTTCGCCAGCTCCGCTATTTCCAGGGCGCCGTCGAAAACGGCAGTTTCCGACGGGCAGCTAAGGCTCTAGGCGTGCGGGAATCAACTGTTAGCCGCGCCATTCGCGACCTGGAGGACGAACTCGGCGCATCACTCTTCCATCGGCAAGCCGGCGGTGTATCACTGACCGTCGCCGGAGAGCGATTTGTGCAACGTGCTCGCATTGTTTTTCAGCAGATTGGAGATGGCGCCCAAGCGGTCTCTGAAGTCGGACGTTGCGAGAACGGATTCATTAGAGTCGGTATCCATTCTTCACTCGCTTCTGGTTTTCTAGCAGAATTGCTTAGAAAATTTGGGCGAGATCATAGTGGTATTTGGATTGATCTTATTGATGGCAGCCCATCGGAGCATGTCGCAACGATCCGAAGGCTACAGCTCGATGTAGCTTTTTTAGCCGGGACAAGAGCTTGGGTGGATTGCGAGGCCGAAGTTCTATGGTCTGAAAAAGTCTTCGTTGCTTTTCCGCAAAATCACGCCTTAAAAGGAAAAGCCGAAATCGATTGGTGCGATATTGAAGGGGAGCAGTTTATTGCCAGCGAGATGGTGCCCGGCTCGGAAGTCAGTGACTGTCTAGTGCAGCGGCTCGCCGTTCGTGGCCGTCGCCCAGACGTTCGTCTCTGTAAGCTGGATCGCCACAATCTGCTCTCACTCGTCGGACTCGGACGTGGGCTAACGCTCACAAGTCAGGCCACGACAGTCTCCACTATTCCTGGCGTCATCTATCGCCCAATTGATGGAGAGATTCTGTCATTCAGCGCGGTCTGGTCTCCGCGAAACGACAATCCTGCACTCCGCCGCTTGCTGAGCATGGCGCGTCAGATGTCAGATGCCGCCTCCTGATGGGCTGGTACCGCGCGGCGTGACGCGACGGCTGCTGTCTTTGCGTACCTTAGCAAACCCACGATCGGTCGCCATAAACCGCGCCAACATAGGCGCTACAAGTTTGGCAGGTTCGTTCTTCTGCCCGGTCTCACGGGCCAGCACATCAGCGTAGGCGACAAGATCGCGATGCACATCGGCGGGAAGCTCAATGCTCAATTTGACAGGTTTGTCGTCAGGGATGGCGCCGAGTTTCAGCTTGGTCATTTGTCAATTCCGATAGGGTTCAAGGATAAGGTCGCGCGTAACCATGACGCGCACGGGGAAACCGGGGCGGATGGTCAGGGTCGGCGGGATCGAAAGTTGACGACGGACGATCTCATCTCCCGCGCGCCCAATGGTGTCCTGAGTTCCCTCACGAATGGCGCGAGCGATGTCATCGTCATCGTCGGCGCCCAGTTCCACACCGATGTTCAGGACGGTGGCGAGCCCAGCCGCAATGAACAGTCTGCCCCAATGGTTGTTCACACCGTCTTCGAGCCCTGCATAGCCGGCCTGGTCTGCGCCGGGCTGGCGTTCGAGAACGATGGAGCGCCCGTTCGGCAGGATCAGACGTGTCCATACCAGCAGCATGCGGCTCTGCCCGAAAGCGACACGGCTGTCGTATTCACCGATGAGGCGCGCGCCTTGGGGGATCAGCAGGAACCGTCCGGTCGGGCTGTCATAGACATTGGACGTCACCTGCGCAGTGATCTGACCGGGAAGGTCCGAGCGCAGACCCGTGACCAACGCTGCCGGGATGACTGCGCCTGCCTGGACCACGTAAGGACTGGGCGGATCGGTGAGCCGATCGGCGGCGGTCGTTCGGCGATCAACGGGTTCGTCGAGAAATCCTTCCCGCCTGTCTGTCGCGTCTGAAGAGGTGTCCGTAGCACTCGCGGGAAAGAATGATCCGGTGCCGGACAGCACGGGAGCGACCACCGGCGAAGATTGCGGTTGTTCGCCAATGGCAGTTTTGGCTTCAGCGAAAAGACGACTGAGCCGGGCTGCCTCCAACTCCTGCAACCGGCGCTGTTCGTCAGGATCGACGGCAGGCGCAGTGACGACCGCTGGCACGGGCTGACCGCGTTGTTGAGCTGACAGGATCGGCCGCCCGAGCTCACCGGGCAGTGGCGGTCCAAGTTGAGGTATGCGTGTATAGTCAGTCGGAAGGCGCGACAGACCTTCGGCCGCCTGAATGCGCTCGGTCGAATAGAACTCCGGTGGTCCATCAACGGGTTTGCGGTCTTGTAACGCGACGATCAGTATGGCGCCGAGACCGAGGCCTCCGACCGCGCCAAGCACCGTCAGCGTGCGGCGCGAGAGACGCATGACCCTTGGCGGATCGGCGCGCAGCCGCAAAGAGGCGGCGATCTCTTTTTCCTCAGGGGGTTCTCTATCCTCGCTCATTTGCGTGGCCCCACGGCGCTAGGACGTGATGCGGTACGAGCGTTGCGGTTCACCCCATCGGTGCGGACGATCCGCACACGTTTCTGCCTGTCGCCGAGACGCAGCTCAGCGGCGGCGAAAAGGCGATCGACGATCATGTAGTTGCGGGCGATACGGTAGTTGACGAGCTGGCCTTCACCTTCCGGACCGATGACGAAGAGCGGCGGCATCTCGCCCTGACCGATCCCACGCGGGAACTCGATGAAGACCTGCCGCCCATCGTCGAAGGCGCGAAGCGGCCGCCAGGGCGCGCGGTCGCCTTCGATCCGGTAGCGGAAACGGAGGGAATCGAGCGCCACGTCGCGTCCAATCGGCAAGGCTGCTTCCGCCTCGGCGTTGCGCCGCCTGAGTGCGATCAAGGCGTCTTCGGCATAGGTCCAGGAGACGGACGCCATATAGGCGGACGGGTTCGCCCTGAGTTCGATATGATAAGTCCGCCGATCCGTATTGATGACAAGGTTGGTCTGAAGATCAGGCCGCGTCGGTTTGACCAGAATATGGATGCGCTGATCATCCCCTGAACCGCTCTGAGTGTCGCCGATGATCCAGCGCGCCGTGTCGCCGGCGGCGATCGGTCCGGAGCCAACAAGGCTCTCCCCGGGCTGCAGGGCGATATCGGTGATCTGCCCCGGTGATGCGTAGACCTGATAGAGTGCGCCCTCACTGTAAGGATAAAGTTGTACGGCGTTGATGAAGCCGTCGCGCACCGGCTCCATGCGAGCGGCGGCGTTCGCTTCGCTCACCCGTTCGGCGGGATCGGCAGATTCCGGCGCCCGGTCTCCCCCATTGATCGGCTTGAGTTGGCCAGGCAGCGGCAGTGGGCTGGTGCGCTCGACGATCCGCACCGGACGCTCCGGTTCGGGAAGAAGCGTCGCTTCGATCGGAGGGGTGTCGTAAGCGATCTCCGGCGGTTTGAAGGTCGCGCATCCCGAGAGCGCTGTCGCGGCGAGAAACACCGTCATGGACGCTTTGTTCAGGCGAAGTGTTTTTGTCATTGGGCGGACTCCCGGGACCAGTTGATGGCGTTGACGAAGATGCCGAGCGGGTTCTTGCGCAGGCGTTCGGCGTCGCGCGGCTGTTGCAGAACGATGGTGAGAATGGCGGTCCAGCGTTCGGTCGCGGCGAGCTGTCCGTTGACGTAACGGCGCTCGATCCAGGCGATGCGGAAGCTGCTCTCGGAGGCGCGGATGACGCTGGAGACTTCGACCGAGATCTGCGTGTCGCCGACCTTGGCGAAGGGGTCGTTCACTCTGGCGTAGTCGTTGAGCGCCAGCGCGCCCTTGTCGGTCGTGAAGTCATAAGCGTGCAGCCAGTTCTGGCGCAGCACGATCGGATCGGCCGGGATTTGGCGCACATTCTCGATGAAGCGCGAGAGGTGGTAAGCGATCTGCGGATCGGTCGGTCGGAAGTCGGCGGTGGCGGGCGCCACGGCTTGCGCAGCGCCAAGCCTGTCCACTTCGACGACATAGGGCGTGATCGTCCCCTGTGTGGACTGCCAGACCAGAGCGGCGCTAAGCCCGCCTGAGAGCAGCAAGGAACCGAACGCCATCATCCGCCAATTCCTGGCTTGCACGCGGGCGGACCCGATGCGCTCGTCCCAGACCTGTGCGGCCTTCTGATAGGGCGTGACGGGCTCGGGGGTTTTCGAATAGCGAACGCTCGGGCGACGGAACATCATGATTTCTCCGAAAGGCTGACAGCGGTCCCGCCGCCGCCATGGTCGCCAGAGCGAACGGCATGAGCGGCGACGGCGGCGCCGTGGTGAAGGGTTTGCTGTTGTTTCATTCGGCGCGCCCAGGCTGGTGGCCCGTCGTTCGTCGATGCGGCGGACTCGGGGCTATTGCTGAACTTGCCGCCGGTCGCTTCGAAGGCTGCGCGCGCGCCGGAGCGGTAGCTTTCGCTCATTGAACGGCGAAGCGGGTTCGTCGCCGCGCCGACGCCGGCTTTTCCCACGCTGGCGAGACCAGCGGCGACACCGGAAGCGCCGCCGCCAGCGGCCGCGCTTCCCATGCTGTATGCGGTCGAGGCGCCACCGGCGACTGCCACAGCGCCGCGCGCTCCTGCGCCGGCCGCTCCCACGGCCATTCGAGCGCCGGCGACCCCGCCGACTGCAAGCCCGCCGGCGGCGAGGCCAGCGCCCACGGCGGCTCCTGCGCCGAGTTGCGGTCCGCCCGAGACGATGCCGTTGGCGATGCCCGGACCGAAGATGCCGAGCGCGAGCATCGAAAGTGCGGCCAGAACGATTGCCATGGCGTCTTCTATGGTCGGCTCGCCCGCGAACCCGGCGGTGAACTCGCCAAAGATGGTCGAGCCGATGCCGACGATCACGGCGAGCACCAGGACCTTGACGCCGGACGAGATCACAAGCCCGAGCACCCGCTCGGCCATGAAGGCCGTCTTGTTGAAGAGACCGAAGGGCACGAGGATGAAGCCGGCCAGCGTGGCGAGCTTGAACTCGATCAGCGTGACGAAGAGCTGGATCGCCAGAATGAAAAAGGACAAGAGGACGACCAGCCAGGCGAACAACAGAATGATGATCTGGAGGAAATTCTCGAAGAAAGAGACAAAGCCCATCAGATCGGAAATCGACGCGAGAATCGGACGGCCCGCATCAAGGCCGATCTCGGCGATGCGGCCGGGCTGAAGCAGCTCGCCGGCGCTAAGGCTGCCGCCCGAAGCGATGAGGCCGAGCCCGGCGAAGCTTTCGAAAACGATGCGGGCGAGCGCGTTCCAGTTGCCGATGATGTAGGCGAAGACGCCGACGAAGAGCGTTTTCTTGATGAGCCGGGCGAGAATGTCGTCGTCGGCGCCCCAGGCCCAGAAGAGCGCGGCGAGCGTGACGTCGATGACGATCAGCGTCGTTGCGAGGAAGGCGACATCGCCGCCGAGCAGGCCGAAGCCACTGTCGATGTAGGAGGTGAAGACCTGCAGGAAGCGGTCAATGACGCCAACTCCGCCCATATCCTACTCCTTCTCGGAATTGTCGCCGGGAAGCCCGAGAAATCGGCGGCGTTGCTCTGCCCAGGCGGCGTGGCAGGTCGTGTCGGTTTCCAGCTCTTCCGGCGTCACCGTCCGGCAGCGCACGAGCTCAGCCTGTAACGTATCGTCGGTCACGGGCGGAGCCGATGACGTTTCGGGCGTGACCGTGTTCGCCAGTTCAACCGCGGCGAAGAGCGCAGCAAGCCCGCCCAGGGCGATAGCGACGAGCCTGATGATTTGGTCGGGAGAGCTGCGCACGGAACTTACCGGAACATGCTGACGGCGGTTGGCGTGTAGCCGGTCCCGTAATCGAGGAAACGGCTGAGGTTCTCGCGTCCCTGTGCCTCAGCGGAGGCGCGCCGAGCCGCGTCCAGCGCGTCCGCACGGTTCTGCGCGGCGATGGCGGCGGTTAGGTCCGTCATTTGCTGGCTTTGCAATGCGAGAAGTTGATTGCCGGCTTGGGCCGCCTGCAAGGCGCCGACCGCACCCTGGCTTTGCGAGACGAGAGTGCTCAGTTCCGTGCGCGTCGCTTCAATATTGCCGACGACGCCGGCCTGGACCTTCAATGCGTCTTCATAGCCAGCAACCGAGGTCCGCCAGCGCGCCTCGGCATTGGCGTTCATGGCGGCGAAATCGCCCGTTGCTGCGGCGTCTCCATATTGTTCTGAGAAGACGCGTTCGATTTCGGAGACGACGTATCCAACGCGCTGGGCTTCGCCCAACAGATCTTCCGTCTGCTGCATGATCGATCGCAGACGCGCCAGCGATGAGTGCGGCAGGTTTGCAAGGTTGCGTCCCTGGTTGATCAACATCTGCGCCTCGTTCTGAAGCTGCGTGATCTGATTGTTGATCATTTCGAGGGTGCGCGCGGCGGTCAGAATGTTCTGTGCGAGGTTGGTCGGATCGATGACGACGTCGCCGACGCCGAACAGCGCATAGGCCGGTTGCATCGGCGCCAAAGCGATGGCTCCGGTCAGCATGAGGGCGGCGAGTTTCTTACGCATGAGTAGTCTCCTTGGTTTGAGGGGATGGGATCGGATCAGGTGCTTGGCCGAGCAGTTCGACGGCCCAATCGAGACCGCGACGGGCGAGCCAGGCTGCGGCGAAACCGTCTCGCCCGTGTTCGGCGAGAATGTCGGTGATGGCGGCGTGATCGGTCTTCGACGATGCGGCCGTGAAGGCGAGCGCGACCTCGCCGAGACCGAGCGAGAAAAGCCGATTGCCGCGCCGCGACTGGCAGTAATAGTCACGCTTCGGCATGGCCCGCGCGACGATCTCGATCTGGCGTTCATTGAGGCCGAAGCGGCGGTAGATGTCGGCGATCTGAGGCTCGAAGGCGCGCTCGTTCGGCAGGAAGATGCGCGTCGGGCAGCTTTCGATGACGGCCGGCGCGATCGCGGAGTTGTCGATGTCGGCGAGCGATTGCGTGGCGAAGAGGACGGAGGCGTTCTTCTTCCTCAGCGTCTTCAGCCATTCGCGGAGCTGGCCGCCAAACGTCCCGTCGTCGAGCGCGAGCCAGCCTTCATCGACGATGATGAGGCTTGGCCGTCCGTCGAGGCGATCCTCGATCCGATGGAACAGATAGGCGTGCACGGCGGGTGCCGCGGCCGATCCGATCAGTCCTTCTGTCTCGAAGGCCTGGAAGTTGGCCGTTCCGAGCTCTTCTGTTTCGGCGTCGAGCAAACGCCCGAAGGGGCCGCCGAGACAGAATGGCGCCAATGCCTGTTTGAGTTCGGTTGACTGCAAAAGGACGGATAGTCCCGTGAGCGTTCGTTCTGCGACGGGCGCTGAGGCGAGCGACGTCAGCGCCGACCAGAGATGGTCCCGCGCGACGGGGTCGATGGTGACGCCTTCACGCGCGATCAGGCCGGACAACCAGTCCTGCGCCCAGGCGCGTTCGCCGACATCGTCGATGTTACGCAACGGCTGAAGCTGGACGGCGGCTTCGTCATCCGAGAGCGCGCCGGCGAGATCCTGCCAGTCGCCACCACAGGCGACGGTCGCACAGCGGATCGAGCCGCC
>PAQI01000007.1 GCA_002709235.1 Hirschia sp. | reverse complement strand
CGGTTGAACCTGAATTTCGTGATTCCAGCGTGGAAATCATGACAAAGGAAGCTGGCGTGAAATATGTCGTGCGTCAGCCGACATATGAAACCCGCACCGAGCAGGTCATGGTAAAGCCCTCTTTTGAGCGCCTGCAGATCGTTCCTGCCCGTTATGAAACGGTCACAGAAGAAATCACCATTGGTGAAAAGCGCTATGCCTGGAAGCTGGGCACAAACCTGTCCAATACGCGCCGTGTCGACGAGAAAACCGGTCAGGTGTATTGTCTGGTTGAAATCCCGGCGAAGACAACGACCGTGACCAAGCGCGTCCTGGTCGAGCCTGAACAGGTCAAGCGCGTCACCGAAGATGCAAAATATATCAGCGTTTCCAAGGAAGTTCTGGTGGATCGCGGTGGTGTCGAGGAAATTCCTGTTCCTGCCGAATTCAAGAACATCCCGACTGTCGAACTGGCCGTTCCCGCGCGCACCGAGACACAAGCGCATGCACCCAAGACAGAAATTGTCGAGCGCACCGTGCTGCGTGCTCCTGAAAAATATGAGTGGGTGGAAGTTCTCTGCGACACCAATGCGACGACAGCCTCCATGTCCTCCATCCAGCAGGCTCTTGCCGATCGCGGGTTCTACAAAGGTCCGATCGACGGCATTATGGGACCGATGACAATGACGGCTCTGGGAGACTTCCAGTCCAGTGTGGGTCTGCCCCATCAGGGTTACATCACCATGGACACGTTGAGCGCGCTTGGCCTTGCCGAGCCTCGCCCTGCCAAGCACCCGGTCATGCCGCAGGCACCGCACAAGGCACCCGTTTCTGATGGTGCAAGCCTGCGCGGAACCGAGCACTCACAAGCTGGCATGGCACCTGTTCAGCCAGCGTATGAGACCATGACTTCCGGTGAAGCCGTCGTGATGCAGCCTGAAGTCGTATCACACGAAATGGAAGGGCAGGTTCAGCAAGTTGCACCGCAAGAAGCCCGCGATGCCATCGAGCAACAGACAAAATCCTATCAGCGCCCGCGTGAATATTCCGTACGCAAGCGTCTGGACTGGGACGGCAAATAAGTATCGGCAAAATCTGATACACGGAAAAAGGCGGCCTATCTGGCCGCCTTTTTTGTGCGTCGTGTTCATCGATTTCTGAGGGTCAGGCCCGATGTTGATCAGAACAGGTCGAGTTCGCCTTCATCGGCGGCCGGATGTTCATGACCGGTGCCATTGAGCCGATTGACGAGGCGCCCCAGCGTCACGCCTTCGAGAAGGTCGCATTTGTCCGCGTCCGGTTTGCGTGAGTAGTTTGTCAGTATTCTGCCAAGTGCGGCGGCACGTTGGGATAGTTCATCCAGCGCCTGACCCTGGTGGAGGGCGACGGATTGTCCGGATTCCACGATATCGCAGAACATGTGCTGAAAGGCTTCAAGATCGCTGGCGAGGGTCTGCATCTCGGATGCTATATCGCACAACATGCCCTGTTCGCCATCTGACAGGGATATGCGCTGATCAGAAGAGTTCAAGATCGCCACCGGCATCTCCACTGGATTGTTTCGGCTTTGCGGTTTCACGTGCAAACAGATCTCTGTCCGCGCCGAGAAAGGCCTGGCGTGCGCGGCCTGTAGCAGGCCAATACTCCACTTTGCGAGCACGTGTGCCGCCAGTGCTGGTGGCAATGATCTCGATATTCTCATCGATCAGGAAGCGCTCGGCAAAATCTGCGTTCATCTTGCCGATATCGGCGGTGATATCGGCGGTGACATCGCCGCCACCAAACAGCTTTGCCTTCAGACGATGGCGCTGCGCACCGCATTGAAGCAGATTGTTGATCAGCAATTCCATTGCGTTGACACCAAAGCTTGTCGACAAGTCAGCCTGTCCGCAGGCACCGGGTAGCAGGAAGTGGTTCATGCCACCCAACTTGGCTTCTTCATCATAGATACACGCAGCAATGCACGACCCAAGGATCGTGGTCAGCACCACGTCCGGTCGGTCGGAAACCGCATGTTCACCCTGGATGACCCGAATACGGTTTGAAGAAGGGGCTGTCTGCGATGTTGTCACGTCAGCTTACCGATCACCTGTTCCAGCTTTGCCTTGAGATGGGTGACGGTAAATGGCTTCACGACATAATTGTTCACACCCAGTTCGCGCGCACGGCCGACCAGCGTTGCATCAGCACGGCCGGTCAGCATGATGAATCCGGTTTTGCCCGCCAGCGGGTGAGCACGTAATTGTTTGAGAAACTCCAACCCATCCATATCCGGCATATTGTAATCTGAGATGACCAGATGAACGGGTGAGGATGTGGCATGCGCAAGGCCGGCCTTGCCGTTGTTTTCTTCAAAAATGCGTCGGAAACCGATCTGCATCAGTGCGCCGGCAATCAGTTTTCTCATGGAAAGCTGATCATCCACCACAAGTACCTTTATTTGATTTGCGGCGGGCATCAGGACGCTTTCCTTTTTTCCATCTCGCACGTGTCAAGCACGGTGTTTGCGATATGCATGAGCGGTATCTGTTTTTCCACGGCACCTATCTCGCTGGCGGCGCGTGGCATGCCATAGACGACGCAGCTGTTTTCATCCTGACCGAACGTGCGTGCACCAGCGCGGCGCATCTGCATCAATCCGTCTGCGCCATCCGTGCCCATGCCGGTCAGGATCACGCCGACGCTGGCCGCGCCACAGCTCTTTGCGATTGACCGGAACAGGGCATCTACAGAAGGGCAATGGCCGGAAACCGGGCCTCCTTCGACAAGTCTGCAAACGCTTCGCGTGACACCCTCGACAATCAGATGCTGATCTCCGCCCGGCGCAAGCCAGATCTGACCATTCTTGAGCGGAGCTCCATCATGGGCTTCTGCGACTTCGGGTGCGCATATCTTGTTCAACCGCTGTGCGAAGCTCTTGGTGAACTTGGCTGGCATGTGTTGGGTGATCACGGTCGGTGGACAGTTTTCCGGAAAGCTCTTGAGGATCTCGATCAGTGCCTCGACTCCTCCCGTGGATGAGCCAAATGCGATGATCTTGCCGCCTGGTGTATATTGACTGCGTTGGGCGGGGGGCTCGCGGTCCACCAGCGGACGCACACGCGCGCGCGCAGCATTCTTGACCCGCATGGACAATTCGCCAAAGGAATCGAACGCCAGCGCATTGGTCGGTTTTCCCACGCAATCGACAGCACCCAGCTCCAGGGCGCGCAAGGTGGTGTCTGCGCCTGACTGGGTCAGCGTAGACACCATCACGACAGGCATGGGCCGCAGGCGCATGATCTTCTCGAGAAATTCCAGACCATTCATGCGCGGCATCTCGACATCCAGTGTGATGACATCTGGATTGAGTTGCTTGATCGCCTTTCGGGCTTCATGCGGGTCGCCCGCCGATCCGACCACTTCGATCTCGGGATCTTCATTCAGGATTGCGGTGATCAACCCTCGCATGCTGGGAGAATCATCAACAATCAGTACGCGTATAGTCATGGCGTATCGTCCTTGCATTTGTAGACTGTCAGTCCGTCGCTCACAAAGCGCTCGTCCAGGACGCGCTCGGAGTGGCCAACATAAAGTCGTCCCCCAGGATTCAATTGGGTCGCCAAACGCGACCAGAGCCGCTGTTGGGCAGCCTCTTCAAAATAGATCGCCACATTGCGGCAGAAGATCACGTCAAATCTGAACTTCATGGGCCATGAGGCTGCCATGAGGTTGAGTTCATTGAAGGCAATCATGTTACGCACGGCATCAACACAGTTGACGTTGCCGGCACCATCTCTGGTGAACAGCCTGGCCTTGTGTTCTTCAGCCATGTGGTCAAGCGATTGGTGCGGATAGCGGCCGATGCGTGCGCGCTCCAGCACCAGACGGTCGATATCGGTCGCGAGGATCTTCACGTCGAGGCGTGGAGCCTCGGGCAGCACCTTGAGTAGGATCGCAGCCATGGAATAGGGCTCTTCGCCACTGGAACAGCCTGCCGACCAGAGCCTGATCCGTTCACCCTTGCGAGCGCGGGGCGCGATGTCGTTTTCCAGATGTCTGGTCAGATGCTCGAAGTGATGGGATTCGCGGAAAAAGGAGGTCACATTGGTGGTCAGCGCATTCAGCATGGCGCGCCGCTCATCCGTGCCATCTTTTCCGGTCACGAGGTTGCAATAGTCGGTGAAGCTTTCCAGTCCCAACACACGAAGACGCTTGGCAAGGCGTGAATAGACCAGCGCCACCTTTCCTGTTGTCAGGTGAATTCCCGAATCCGAATGCAGGATGGCGGCAATACGCTCAAAGTCGTTTTGCGACATCTTGAATTCACCCTGAGAGGGAGCATCAGATTGATTGAAATTCAGCTCGGGAGTCATGCCGCGACGAGTTCCTCTTCTGGAAGGATCTTGTCGAGACTGACCAGGCTGATCATACGGTCTTCTATCGTGATGATTGCGGACAGAAATGACTGGACGATATTGCAGGCGACATCCGGCACAGGTTGAAGTGCGTCATCGTTGACCGCCAATATGTCTGAAACAGCATCCACCAGCAGGCCGACAATGCGCTTTCCGATATGCACGACGATGATGACGTGGCGCGGCGTCGGTTCGACTGTGCCCAGCCCAAGGCGCGCGCTCAGATCGACAATCGGCAAGACCGTGCCGCGCAGATTGATCACGCCACGGACATAGTCAGGAGATTGGGGGAGGGGCGTAGCAGCCGTCCAGCCGCGAATCTCGCGAACAGACATGATGTCCACGCTGTATTCCTGATCCTCGATCCGGAAGGCAATCAACTCATTGCGGTCATTGGATGTGTTGATCATGGCATTAGCTCGCTAGAGACGTTTGTTCGAGTGGGCGAATGGTGTGGTCACTGCTGGACTGGCGCGAGCAGATCACGGCATCGATATCCACGATCAGCGCGACGCGGCCATCTCCAAGAATGGTTGCCGCGGCGATCAGATCGACCTTGCGGTAATTCTGTTCCAGGCTCTTGATGACGACCTGCCTCTGGCCAAGGATATCGTCGACGAGCAGAGCGATCTGCGCGCCTGCATCGTTTTCAACCAGGATGCAGACACCGCCTGAAGGCTCCATCAGATGATCGCGCAATCCCATCAGATGGCCCAGATCGACAAGCGGAACATGCTGGTCCCGCAGTGCCATGACACGTTCATGGGGCCCCAGATACTTGATCTTGTGTGCTCTTGGGCTCAGCGTCTCGATGACATTGTTGAGCGGGACAATCAGCGCCTGATCACCGACCGTGATCACCATGCCGTCGAGTACGGCAAGCGTCAGAGGCAGGCTCATCGTGAAAACAGACCCAGTGCCAGGAGTGGAGGAAATCGAGATCCGGCCACCCAGGGATTCGATCGACCGCTTGACCACATCCATGCCGACGCCACGCCCGGAAATGCTGGAGACTTCCTCGGCGGTGGAAAAGCCGGGCTTGAAGATCAGATTGTCGATCTCGTCGTGAGACAGAATCTCCGAATGGGAAATCAGGCCCTTGTGCCGGGCAATTTCCAGAACGCGGTCCCGATTAATACCTGCGCCGTCATCGCTGATCTGGATGATGATCCGTCCTGAGCGGTGATTGGCACTCATCCGCACGACACCCTCGGCGGGCTTGCCAGCGGCTGTGCGCTGCTCGGGCGTTTCCAGGCCATGATCAATCGCGTTGCGGATCATGTGGGTCAGCGGATCGGTGAGCTTTTCGATGACTGTCTTGTCGACCTCGGTGGTCTCACCCTCAGTTTCCAGTCTCACGATCTTGCCGGTCTGGGCGGAAATCTCACGCACCAGTCGGGGCATGCGCTGGAACACGGATTTCACCGGCTGTGCGCGGATCGCCATGACGCTGTCCTGGATCTCACGCGTGAGACGCTCAAGTTCATCCAGCCCAGTGCCAACGCCCTGTTCCTTGCTGAAGCCACTTACGCCTGCATGCTGGGCCAGCATGGATTGATTGATGACCAGTTCGCCGACGAGATTGATGAGTATGTCCACGCGATCAAGGTCCACGCGGATGGTGCTTTGTTGTGGGGATGCCGCCTGCTGTGCCTGGGGCGTTTCGGTTATTGCGGGCGTTTCTACGGTTTCGTCGGGTTCCGCTTCGGTGGTCGCTGTCCGTGTGTCAGATATGAGCGCATCCGAGGCGGGATCTGTGCCCAGCAGTTCGGAGCGCGCGGCATCAAACCTGTCGATGTCGTTTGGTGCAGGAGTGATGGTATCTGTATCAGGCGCGGCTTGAATGTCGTTCGACAGGCGGCGGATTTCCAGATCGCATTCGTCTTCGACAAAATCGAAGACCTCGCGAATGTCATCTTCGCTGCAGTCTGATGTCAGCTGAATGGTCCACGAAAAATAGGCGTGCTCTGGTTCAATGGCATCCAGTGCAGGCAGGCTGTCCATAGCCAGAACGGTGTCGATCTCGCCAAGACGGGAAAGCTCACGCAGCAGGACGACGGCATCATTCGCAGTGGCGTAGAGGTCGTTATGGGGGGCGAAGACAATGGACCAGATCTGAGCCGATTGACCAGAAGAGGTGGGCTCAATGTCACCGTCCAGATCATCAAAGATGATCTGTTGCGGCACAAACCCCAACGCGTCTGCCTCCATGAGTGGCTCGAACTGGTCTTCGCTCTGGCATTCGGACGCCGGTGAAGCAGCATTCTGAGCCAGGCAGTTGTTCAACTCGGTCGTCATCAGCGTCGTGCGTTCGGTTGCGACGACAGCGCCACCACGAGCTTCGCGTACAAGGTCGACCAGCAAATCGGCGGCCCGCAGCAGGACATCAAACGTTTCACGCGACTGCGACTGGCATTCCGACCTCATCTCTTCCATGACGGTTTCGAAGACATGTGAGAAGGAAACCAGATTATCCAGAGCGAATGCGCCTGCACCGCCCTTGACCGAATGCACAGCGCGAAAGACCGCATTCACGGTCTCTTCATCGCCGTCACCGGCACGCAGTGTCAGCAGACCTGTTTCCAGTTCCGCCAACAGTTCTTCACATTCCTGGAAGAACGTCTGCTTGATTTCCTCGATCGGGTCCAATTCAGACTCCTCCAATCACGCTGCAACGCGGCGGACGGCGTCCACCAGCTTGGCAGCATTGAAGGGCTTGATGATCCAGCCGGTCGCGCCCGCCTGCTTGGCGCGTTTCTTCTTCTCCGGATCGCTCTCCGTGGTCAGGACCAGAATGGGCACGCCGCGCCATTTCTCGGATGCGCGCACACCCTCAATGAAACTGAAGCCGTCCATATTGGGCATGTTGATATCGGTGATGATGACCTCTGGCGCGCAGTCATCCAGGACTTCGAGGCCATGTTCTCCATCGACGGCCTGAGCGACCTCGAATCCCTCCTGAATGAGGGCAAGTTTCAGCATGTCACGAATAGTGCGGGAATCATCGACGGTAAGAATTCTCAAGCTCATGATTGTGCGTCCGGAAATTCAAGGTTTGCCAATTTGAATATTTCAATCAGTCGGTTGGATGGGGCGGTAATGCGAAATGTGTTGCCATCTTCCAGCCAGGTCTTTTGCGCTGAAGCCAGGATCTGAAGCCCCAGAGCGCCGAAGCGCTCAACGGCTGAACCGTCGAGATCCAGATCGTCGCCGCGCAGAGACAGCAGCGCGTCGCGCAGTCCTGTCACATCGGACAGGTCGCAGGATGAGGGCAGGGTCATCTGGGCTGTCATGGTCTAGAATTCCTCCCAACCATCTTCTTCACTATGCCGGGAAGTCTCGGTCTGACTGACAGGTTTCAGCTGAATTGCGGATGATGATTTGAGCGATGTCCGTGAAAACAATGACGCATTGCTGTCAGGAGCGCTGCGTTGCCTTGGGGCAGTGCGCTGCTTGCTTGCGAAGCGCGATTTGACCGGCGCGTGTTCATGGTGCTTTGCGACATCGTTTCCAATCTGGAAATTGCTGATCAGGCGCGCCAGTTCAGCCGCCTCGCGAGCAAAATGGTGGCTGGCAGCTGTGGATTGCTCGACCATCGCTGCATTTTGCTGTGTCACCTGATCCATCTGGTTCACGGCAGTATTGACCTGGCTCAATCCGGTCGCCTGCTCCTGAGCAGATGCAGCGATTTCCGACACAAGCACAGTGATGTCACTGATCTGGCTTGAAATTCTCTGGAGTGCAGCACCTGTCTGTCCCACCAGCTCGACACCATTATCAACATGTGTGTTGGAGGTCTGGATCAGGCCTTTGATTTCCTTGGCCGCGCCTGCGGATCGCTGTGCCAGCGCACGCACTTCTGATGCGACCACGGCAAATCCGCGGCCTGCATCGCCTGCGCGGGCTGCTTCGACACCCGCATTGAGCGCCAGAAGATTGGTCTGGAACGCGATTTCGTCGATGACGCCAATAATCTGCCCGATCTGAGAGGCTGATTCAGAAATCTGGCCCATCGCGCCGACGGCTGATGATACAATTTCACTGCTTTTCGCGGCGTCAGATCTTGCCGCTGTAACCACACTATTGGCTTGTTTGGCACCCTCGGCTGTCTTGCGGACCGTCGCGGTGATTTCATCGAGCGCTGCAGCCGTTTCCTCCAGCGTTGCGGCCTGATGTTCAGTGCGTTTGGATAGATCATCCGCTGCCTGGCTGACCTCACCCGCCGCTGATTTCATGCCGTGGGTATTGCTGACCAGAATTGCCATCGCTTCTTCGAGCGTTGCGATTGCAAGGTTGAAATTGTGTTTGAGACTTGCGCCGACAGGAGGAAGGTCAGCTTCGATGCGATAGGTCAGATTGCCCTGGCTGAGCGCTGCCACGGCAAGTTCAAGCGCCTGCACGGCTGTCTGGGTTTCAGCCAGGTCTCGTTCTCGATTTTGAGCTTCTAGGGCGCGGGTTTCTTCCGCCTGCCGTCTCGTCTCTTCGTTTTGTGCCTGTAGTTTTCGGGTTTCCAGTTCCAGCTCCCGGCGCTCAAGCAGGCCCATGCGGAACTGCTCGACCGCGCGTGCCATTTCACCCAGTTCGTCTTTCTGGTCCTGAAACGGGATGGCAATGTCTGTGTGGCCATCCGACACTTTTTTCATCACCTCAGTGATGTTCTTTGTTGGCAGAATGATCTGGCGACGCAGAAGAAGGCTGGAGACTGCAGCCATACTCAGGACAACAGAGCCGCAGAACAATAGGCCAATCAGCAGAATTCTCGCGTGAAGGTCCTGAAGGCTTCTGGAATCACTAAGTCTTTGTTCCTGGAGCGTCTTGAATTCGGATGCGCTTTTCAGAACTGCTGTTTCCAGATCTCGGGTAGACGCAGACATAATCAGATCAAAGACCCGTTCCTGCTTTGCAGGATCGTTGGCCAGTGACAATCCGTTGTCGATAACCTTGGTGCTGTAATTGTCCACCGAAGTGCTGAGATATCTGATCAGGGGGGCGGCCTCTGAATCATCCGACATCAACGCGTCCAGGCGGTTCAAAGTGGCCTCAATGCGGGCTTTCTCGTTTTCTACCTGCCGCACATATGTGGAATCATCGGTCGACAGATATGCGAATGATGCCGACTTCTGTCGTATCAGTGACTGCATCAGGTTTTGAACCTGGTTCAGCGCGTGGGCATTCTCGTCACTCTTCTTGCGAATGTTCTCCATCGAATGGAGCTCATATAGCAGGAACACCGCAGAAATGGCCGTCGTGCCAAGTATGGCTCCGAATGCGCTATTGAATTTGCGCGACATCGCCCAGTTCTTGATCGACATGAATGAGAGTCTCCGGGCTTAAGAGCGCTGTTTGAATTGCAGGTGTGCATGATCTGCCAATTGCCTGAGCTCTGCTGGCGAGCTGAAGTTTACAGAGTGCAGAGATTGAAGTGTTTCTTGTCTCACACGTTTGTCACACCTATGGGCGAACCCGTTCAGGTTCAGGGAATGGTGAATGAATATTCCGGTGTGAAGACTAAAAAAATGCTACCGAGAGTGTTAACGGCCAAGGTGTCAAAATGACTGTGGCAGGCCGAAAATCGCCATTCTGTATGAACTGGGCGCTTTGCCGGGCTGGTTTTGAAAAATCGGAAAAGTCAGAAAATAATACTTATTATACAATGCAATAATCTTGTTTTTCGTGATTCCTCCGAGAGGAGGTGACAGGGTCCAACCTGTATGATTGTCACGTCTGATTGCGTTAACCATTGTTTGCGGGTTGCTGCAAAAAAACACGGTCAACTTCTAAAAAAGGTGACGCTGCAATCATTTTTGCGTCGAGAGGAAGACGAGAGAGGGCTGTCCATTGATCGTGGATGGCAAGTGCAGCGGTCCACAAGGACAAGGCCCGACCGCCTGAAACTGTCAGTAACAGGCGGCCGGGCGATCATGTTCCGACCTTAGCTTTCGTCGGACTTCTTACCGTCGAAATAGGCCTTTGTCGCGACAACGATCACCGGACTGAGCACGGCAAGTGCGATCAGGTTCGGTGCGGCCATCAGGGCCGTGAGACTATCCACGACCAACCAGACCAGATTGATCACGCCATCATTATCTCCGGAAGATGACTGGATGTAGAGCACCAGCGCACCCAGCGGGATCATGCAGAGATAGAGGATACGGAAAGGAAGAACCGCCTTTTCGCTGAACAGGAATTCTGCACAGCGCTCGCCATAATAGCTCCAGCCCAGAATGGTCGTGAATGCGAAAACGGCGAGGCCGATCGAGACGATATGCGGACCTATGCCCCCAAGGGTTGCTTCAAATGCGGCCGCGGTCAGTGGTGGACCAGTTTCACAAAATTCTGGTGCGGTCCCGACCATCAGAACGTTTGATGGTTCACATTCGGTCGGGATGATGCCGGCAGTTAGAATGACAAAGCCGGTAATCGAACACACGACCAGCGTATCGATGAAGGTTCCCAGCATGGCGACGATACCTTGCTGGACCGGGCCTTCTGTCTGGGCTGCAGCGTGGGCGATGGGGGCAGAGCCTTGTCCGGCTTCATTGGAGAAGATCCCCCGCGCCACACCGCGCTGGAAAGACATCCAGAACAGGGCGAAGACAAATCCCCCCGCCATGGCATCATATCCGAACGCACTGGAGATAATGTCCTGAAATGCGGCAGGTAGACGCCCGGCATTCATGAAGATCACAATGAGGCCAGCACTGATATAGGCAATGGCCATGCCCGGAACCAGTTTCTCTGCGACGCTTGCAATGCGCTTTACACCGCCAAGGATCACGAAGGCCGCCAGGATCACCATGACCACACCCGTCATCCAGGGCTCGATGCCATAGGTTGAATCCATCGCATCGGCGACGGATGTGGCCTGGATGTAGTTTCCGGTTCCGAAGGAAGCGATGACGCCGAACACCGCAAACAGAACGCCGAGCCAGGCCCATTTGGGACCCATTCCATTCTTGATGTAGTACATCGGCCCACCGACAGTGCGGCCGTCATGATCGACCTCACGATAGGTCACAGCCAGGACGGCTTCGGCATATTTGGTGGCCATTCCAACGAGGGCGGTCACCCACATCCAGAACAGAGCGCCAGACCCTCCAATGGCAATCGCCGCGGCCACGCCACCGATATTGCCAGTTCCTACTGTTGCCGAGAGTGCCGTCATCAAGGCACCGAAGGGCGTTACATCACCCTTGTCGGCCTTCTCGCTCGCATGCGTACCCTTTTTGAGCATCTTGAATGCGAAGGGGATTTTCTGGATCGGCATGAACTTCAGGATGATCGTCAGATAAAGTCCGACACCCAGCAGCAGGGCCAACATCAAGGGGCCCCAGACAATCCCGTTGATTTGGTTGATGATATTCGTGGCGAATTCCATGGAGCCTCGCTCTGTTGTTTTCTGTCGCGCGATGGCGAGCAATATGGATGGATCCCTATTGCAGCCCCTCACAGCCTCTTTCTTACATCCTGTTAAGGACGTGCCTCGAATGGCACACTAGCGCGGCTTGCGCAGATGTCGATTGTCTTGCGTGTATGAGCATGGTTCTGAGGGCTGGCTGGCGATAAGCGTGGCTTTGCTGCGCGGCCCTTGTGCAGCGAGGGGAAATTTTTGGCCACAAACCCGGTCTGTCGGCAAAATACCTGCACAGGAAGACGCATTGCTGGAGGTATCATTGCAGGTGGGGCAGGAGTGTCTGACGTGTCTTGAAAGACTGGATCGATGGAACTGGTGGCCTGCGGGTTGCATCAGCTTGTTCAAACGCCAGTAGCAGTGATTTCTCATGACCGACGTTGTCGACATATCAACCGAACAGGTAGAAGCCGCCGAACCGATTCCGGCCTATGGCGAAGGCATATATATCGGCCCGGACTGCACTCATGCCACCGTCNGCAAACGTATCTTCGCGATGGAAGCTGCGGGTGTGGATCTGACAGGCTTCACATTCCGCCGGGAAAAATCCAACAAGGATTATGTGCCCGAATGGAAGAATGTCGATCTGGGCGTCACACTGGATCGCAATTACGCCAAACGGGTGAGTGCGCTGGTGCGCGGTCTCAGGACAATGCTGGGTCGGCGCGATACATTGATGCGTGCAAAATATATCTATGCCCGAAACTTCGACAACATCATGCTCGCCCTGATGGCGAAGCGGTTGTCTGGTTCCAAAGCCAAGCTGGTCTATGAAGTTCCAGATGTGCAGGAATTCTTCTTTGGAGACAGCCTGCGTGCGAAGGTTTTCAGATGGCTGGAGCGCCGGATCCTGGCACGTCTTGACCTGCTTGTTGCATCTTCACCGGGCTTCATATCCGGCTATTTCGAACCTGTTCAGGGTTATAAGGGCAAGAGCTTTGTCTGGGAAAACAAGCTGTTGGCCGACCAGATGGGCCAATTGCCGAGCGAAGCCGAGCTAAACGCACAACGTCCGCAAACAGGCCCCTGGATTCTCAGCTGGCATGGCACGCTTCGCTGCCCTCAAAGCATGAAGATCCTGTCGAAGATTGCACGCCGATTGGGCCCGAAGATCAAGATCTACATGCGCGGCAAACCCGTCGACTATCCGGAATTGTTCGAACAGAGCTTTGCCGGACTGAAGAATGTGGAGTTTGGCGGCGAATACACATTGCCAGATGATCTGGCAGAGATTTATGGACCGGCGCATTTTGCGTGGTGCATCGACTATTTCGATCCAGACGGCAATTCGCCGCTGCTTTTGCCAAACCGCCTCTATCAGGGCGGCTATCTTGGGGTTGTTCCCATCGGTGTGGTGGGACAGGAGACTGGTGATTTCATCGCGCGCCACAAGCTGGGGCCGCAACTGGCCAAACCGCTCGCGGATTGTGCTGTGACCTTTTTCGAAAACCTGACCTGGGATGCATATATCGAGATGCGTGACAGCGTTTATCGGCAAAGAGACGCATTATTTATCGAAAATGCAAAAGACATTCGAAACCTGCTGTCTGCTATCGATGCCGCATGAAGCCGGGGAAATGATTTAGCTGGCGAGACTATTGGGACGCCGTAGAGTTTTTCTGATGAACATTCAGAGAAACGCTGAAATTCTTGAGGGGAATGATCATGAAATTGCTTGTCACGGGCGGCGCTGGATATGTCGGCAGCCATTGTTGCAAGGCATTTGCTGAAGCCGGGTGGGATGTCACGGTATTTGACAATCTGTCTCGCGGCTGGAGAGAGTTTGTCCAGTTCGGTGAGTTCTATGAAGGCGACATCATGAACCCCGATGACCTGGCTGATGCAATTGCCAAGGTCAAACCGGATGCCGTGGCGCATTTTGCAGCCTTTGCCTATGTCGGCGAAAGTGTCACTGATCCTGGCCTGTATTATCGCAACAACACACAAGGCACGCTCAACATTCTTGAGGCCATGCGTGATGGTGGTGTCGACAAGCTGCTCTTTTCCTCGACCTGCGCAACTTATGGCGTGCCAGCAGAAATGCCGATCCATGAGGAATTGCCGCAAAGCCCGATCAATCCTTATGGCTGGTCCAAGCTGTTCGTCGAGAAGATGATGTGGGATTTTTCAGCTGCCCATGACATGCAATGTGTTGCCCTGCGTTATTTCAACGCTGCGGGTGCAGATCGCGATGCCCGGATCGGTGAACGTCACGATCCAGAGCCACATGTGATTCCATTGGCCATTCGTGGCGCGATGAAGGACGATTTCACCTTCACGATACTTGGCGATGATTTCGACACGCGCGATGGAACCTGTGTGCGTGACTATATCCACGTTGAAGACCTTGCTGATGCCCATAAGCGCGCCATCGAATACATGGCAAAGGGCGGTGCCAGCAATTACTTCAACCTCGGAACCGGCAATGGAACAACCGTCAAGGAAATCGCGGATGCGGTCGAACGTGTTTCCGGCAAGCCGTTGCCGCGCCGTGTTGGTGATCGTCGCCCGGGCGACCCACCAGCCCTGATTGCTGATCCTACCAAAGCCCGCGAAGTGCTCGGCTGGGTGGCGACGCGTTCATCCATCGACAATATCGTTCAGTCCGCCTGGAACTGGCACGCCAAGGAAGTTTGATCAGCCTGGCTTGAATGAACCTCTCGCTATTGTGCATGCGGAAGGTTTCATTGTGCCTCGCCAGACGTTATGACCTTGAAACCGCATGTCAGAGAATGGGCGGTATCGGGAGAAGTCCCGGAGTTTGAGGAGCGTCAATGTCTGGCCGTATTCTGGTTACTGGCGGGGCGGGGTTTATCGGGTCGGCAGTCTGCAGGCGCCTGATCTCCGATACGGATTGTCAGGTATTGAACCTGGACAAACTCACCTATGCGGGCAATCTCAAATCAGTACAGCTTATTGCTGAAGATCCAAGATATACCTTTGTTCGCGGAGATATCTGCGACGCCACACTGGTCAGCCGATTACTGAATGATTTTCGGCCGGATGCGATCATGCATCTGGCAGCGGAAACCCATGTTGATCGCTCGATCGCCGCGTCCAGGGAGTTCATCCAGACCAATGTCATGGGTACGCATGTGATGTTGCAGGCGTCGCTGGATTATTTTGAGCGCATGGATGCCTGGCGCCAATCCCAGTTTCGGTTTCTGGCTGTTTCAACTGATGAAGTCTTTGGAACGTTAGGCGAGAAGGGTGCTTTTGATGAGACATCGGCCTATGCGCCGCGCTCACCTTATTCTGCCAGCAAGGCAGCATCAGACCATCTGGCGCGCGCCTGGTATGCGACCTATGAGCTGCCGGTCGTTGTCTCCAATTGCTCCAATAATTATGGGCCTTATCAATATCCCGAAAAACTGATTCCCTTGATGATCACGAACGCCATGCGGGGCAAATCGCTCCCGGTTTATGGAACAGGCGCGAATGTTCGTGACTGGTTGCATGTGGATGATCATGCCGAAGCGCTGGTCATGCTGGTGCGCGATGGATTGCCGGGCGAGACCTATTGTATTGGCGGCGGAGAAGAGCGTGCCAATCTGGATGTCGTCAGGCAGATATGCAGCCTGCTGGACAAGATCGTTCCAAGATCAAACGGGCAGGGCTATGACGAACTCATCAGTTTCGTCGAGGACCGACGTGGCCATGATTACCGCTATGCCATTGATGATACAAAGATGCGCGAAACATTCGACTGGACTCCCAAACGCAGTTTCGAATCCGGCCTGGAAGAAACGGTGCGCTGGTATCTTGAAAAAGGTGCCTGGTGGTCGGGGCAGGGACAGGTGTCATGAAAATCGAAGCGACAGCGATTCCCGATGTCTTCCTGATCCATCCTGAACGGCGCGGTGATCATCGCGGCTTTTTTTCCGAGACCTATCGCGCCGATGCGCTGGCGGAGGCGGGGGTTCATGTGGATTTTGTTCAGGACAATATGGCCTATTCCAGCCAGAAGGGGATCGTTCGCGGGCTTCACTGGCAGGCACCACCTCATGAACAGGTCAAATTGATCCAGGTGCTGGATGGTGCCATATTCGATGTCGCAGTCGATCTGCGGCGCGGTTCACCCTGGTATGGTCGTCATGTCTGCGCCGAGCTGACATCTGAAGATGGCGGACAATTGCTGGTCCCTGCCGGCTTTGCGCATGGTTATTGCGCACTGACACCCGAATGCAGGGTGTCCTACAAGGTCAGCGGTCATTATGCCGCTGACAGTGAGGGCGGCCTGAAATGGGATGATCCTGACCTTGGCATTGATTGGCCGGTCTCGTCGCGAGACGCGATTTTGTCAGACCGTGATCATTGTTGGGATTCTTTTAAGGCTCTCGTCACGCCCTTCAGCTATTGAAAACATTCGCGCGTCAGGCGAGGTGGCCTTCAACTTGCAGGCTGACGTTCAGGTTAGTTTTCGAATTTGAGACAGTGGGACACAGGGCGGGGGTCTTGGATCATGGCTTTGTTCCACGCAAATCAGGGATTGATATAATATGTCTATCAGCAGCAGACGCGTGATGGTTACAGGCGGTGCCGGATTTCTCGGATCGCACCTCTGTGAGCGCCTTCTGGAGCGCGGCGATGAAGTGCTTTGCGTTGATAATTATTACACCGGCCGTCGCGCCAACATCATGCACCTCTTGTCCAACCCGCGCTTCGAGGCCATGCGTCACGATGTGACCCATCCGCTTTATGTGGAAGTCGACGAGATCTACAACCTGGCGTGCCCGGCCAGTCCGGTTCATTACCAGTTTGACCCTGTCCAAACGCTCAAGACATCTGTTCATGGCGCGATCAACATTCTTGGTCTGGCCAAGCGTGTGAAGGCCAAGATTTTCCAGGCGTCGACATCAGAAGTCTATGGTGACCCTGATATCCACCCACAGCCTGAAAGCTATTGGGGCAATGTGAACCCGATCGGCTATCGCTCCTGCTATGATGAAGGCAAGCGCGCGGCGGAAACGCTGTTCATGGATTATCACCGTCAGCATGATGTGCGCATCAAGATCGCGCGTATCTTCAACACTTACGGTCCACGCATGCACCCCAATGATGGTCGTGTGGTGTCCAATTTTGTCATGCAGGCCCTGCGCGGTGAGCCGATCACTGTTTTTGGTGAAGGCCAGCAAACGCGTTCGTTCTGCTATGTTGACGATCTTGTCCGCGGTTTCATGAACCTGATGGATACGCCTGATGACTTCCTCGGCCCGGTCAATATCGGTAACCCGGGTGAATTCACGATCCGGCAACTGGCCGAGATTGTCATTGAGCTGACCAATTCGAAATCGGAAGTCATCGAAATGCCATTGCCGCCTGATGACCCCAAGCAGCGTCGTCCAAACATTGACCTCGCCAAGGAAAAAATGGGTTGGGAACCAACGATTTCTCTTCGCGAAGGCCTGATTCCAACGATCGAGTATTTTTCCAAACTCGTCTGACCTGCGAACAGTTTCATGCGGCGGGGCTGTTGATCATATCGACAGTCCCGCCGAATCATTTGTGCAACTGGCCGAAGGTGCGAGCTGATTCCGACGCCTGGCCGGGGATGGGCCGCTCGAGCCTGCATTGAACATTCAAGTGGACACCCCGCTTTTCCGGTCTTGCCGCGTTCATTACACTTTTGACTGATACTCGCCCGTTGCTTCGCTATGCTGATGCAGATAATGACGGGTTGATTTTAGAGTATCGGAGGCGAAGTTGAAGGGAATTGTTCTTGCCGGTGGTCGTGGGACACGTTTGTGGCCAATGACCAAGGGAGTCTCCAAGCAGCTTCTTCCGATCTATGACAAGCCGATGATCTATTATCCGATCTGCACATTGATGCTGGCGGGGGTCACGGATTTTCTGATCATCACTACCCCGCAGGACAAGGATGCCTATCGTCGTCTTCTGGGTGACGGGTCGGATTGGGGTGTGAAGTTCTCCTACAAGGAGCAGGAATCGCCCGATGGCCTGGCCCAAGCCTTTATCCTGGGCGAGGATTTTGTCGGCAATGATTCCTGTGCACTGATCCTGGGCGACAATATCTTCCACGGTCATGGCATCGCAAAGACATTGAGAAATGCCGCAGCGCGTGACTCGGGCGCGACCGTGTTTGGCTATCCCGTTGGAGACCCCGAACGCTTTGGTGTCGTGGAAATAGATGCGGATGGACGTCCCGTTTCAATCGAGGAAAAGCCCCAAAATGCCAAGTCCAATCTGGCGCTTCCCGGGCTGTATTTCTTTGATTCACAGGTCGTGGAACATGCCAAGAAAGTGACGCCTTCCGATCGTGGTGAGCTGGAAATAACAGATGTCCTCAGATCTTACATGAAAGACCAGCAGCTTCATGTGGAACATCTGGGGCGTGGGATCATGTGGATCGATTGCGGAACACATGAAAGCCTCATCAATGCCAGCGAGTATATTGTTTCCATTGAGCGCAATCAGAATCTCAAGGTATGTTGTCCCGAAGAGATCGCGTTTTTTCTCGGGCTAATTGATGTCGAGCAATTGAAACGTCTGGCTGAATGCGCGCTGGCGACACCCTATAACCGGTATCTTCTGAAGCTGGCCGAGAGGGGCAAGGTTGTCCATGCACCGCCTCGTGAGGAATCCAGCTGATATGACCCTATCCGCACCTTGCATGCTGGTGATCGGCCGAAACGGTCAGGTAGCGACAGCGTTGCAAGAGATGGGTGGAATGACCGGACGTCCCATTGTGGCGTTGGGGCGAAAAGATATCGACATTCTGTCTGAAGCCGCTGTCACGGAAGCGCTCAAGGCATTCGATCCACAAGTCATCGTGAATACTGCGGCCTATACGGCTGTTGATCAGGCGGAAGATGACAAGGATGCCGCTTATGCGCTCAATGCAGAAGCGGCAGGTCAGATAGCCCGTGCTTGTGAACGCCTGCATAAACCGCTGATCCACCTGTCTACTGATTATGTTTTCGGCACCGATGGGGCACCTTTCCGGGAAGGCGATCCTACCGGGCCGATCAATGTCTATGGCGCGAGCAAGCTGGAAGGTGAACGACTGGTCCGAGAAGCTTGCGAACAAAGCCTGATTTTGCGCACTTCATGGGTGAGTGGTGCTCATGGACGAAATTTCATCAAGTCGATGATCCGGCTGTCCAGACAGCGCGAAGTGCTCACTGTCGTTGATGATCAACGTGGGCGGCTGACCTTTGCCGAAGATCTTGTCAAAGCGATTTTTGCGCTATCCGATCGCTTTGTGCAGGGACAGGCCATGCCCGAAGATGGTCTCTTGCATGTTTCTAATGAAGGTGAGGCAGTCTGGGCGGATGTTGCGGAATTTGCCATGCATCAACTGAAGCTGGCTGGAGAAAAATACGCTACAATTCAAAGGGTTTCCAGTCTCGAATTCGGGGTGAAAGCACCTCGTCCGGCAGATTCCCGCTTGAATATTGAGCGCTTTTCGAGCCTTTTTGGAGAGGGCTTGCCACAGTGGGAAGCGCGACTGACGTCATTGTGGCCGGCCATCATGAAAGCTGTTTCAGTGGAAGACAATTGTTGAGGTTGACTTCTGCAACCCCGTCGAAATTCTTCTTTGTACCGATTTGATATACGGGCAATCAGAAGGTGCGCGGCACCCTTTCCCTTGGATGGCAGAGGCGAGTCTTTCCTCGACAGAATGCGGGTAGATCCGTAGTAAAAAAGCGAATCCGGGGTAGGGATTTCAAGAACAGCATTATGATTTCCGGAGTGTTTTATGACCAACACAGTGGTCCCTGCGATTCTTTGTGGCGGTAGCGGGACGCGTCTTTGGCCAATTTCGCGTACGCATGAACCCAAGCAATTACAGGTGCTGTTCGGCGAACACTCGCTTTTGACCCATACAGCTCTCAGGCTGAAATCCGATCCATCAGTGCAGCCGCCGCTTATCATCTGCGGGAGCAAATATGCAGATGAGGTTGCGCGTCAGCTGAATGAGAATGGTGTGACAATCGGTGCAATCATCGAAGAACCCATGGGACGGGACACAGCAGCGGCCGCTGCAATCGCTGCACGCTGGGTGCGTGACACTCACGGTGAAGGTGCTGTCATGGTCTTGCTTCCAGCCGACCATTTTGTCGGCAATCTGCCAGCTTTTCACGACGCGCTGTCCATGGCGGCACAAACGGCAAGTCGCGGATATATCTCTACCATCGGTATCCGGCCTGACCGTCCAGAAACCGGTTTTGGATATATTTTGCGGCAGGACGAGAGCCTGGGAAGCGGTGCATTTCCTGTAGAACGATTTGTCGAAAAACCGAATCTCGAAACTGCCGGACGATATATGGAGCATGGCGGTTATCACTGGAACGCCGGTATCTTCGCGCTGACAGGCACGCTTTATCTAGAAGAACTGGCCAAGTTCGAACCAGAGATCCATGCGAGCGCACATGCTGCTTATGATGATGCTGAAACCCAGGTTCTGGCGGATGGCAGTACCCGTCTGCGCCTGAAGCCGGAGAGTTTCGGAAGGATACCGAAAAAGAGCATTGATTACGCCGTCATGGAGAACACGCAGGTTGCCGCTGTTGTGCCGGCGGATTTCGATTGGAGTGATGTCGGCAGCTGGACAGCGGTCAGAGATCTGGCGCCCTGCGATGGTGCTGGCAATGTTCTGGAAGGTGATGTGACGCTCATAAATACGCGCGACTGCTTTGTGAAATCAGATGCTGGCCGCGTTGTCGGCATGGTCGGGCTGGAGGGAGTGATCGTTGTGGATAGTCCCGACGCCCTGTTGGTGTGTGCCAATTCCGCTGCGCAAGACATCAAGAAGGTGCATCAAAACCTGGTCGGGCGCGGTCATGCGGCGGCTGTTCAACATGCATCACAAGAGGCAACCCTGGAATCTCGCTGTCGCAGCTGGGCCCGTGACTGGCTTTTCAAGACGGCATTGCCGTTCTGGGCGGAGCATGGAGAAGACAGACAATTTGGCGGCGTCCATGAGGCACTGGACATGACCGGCAATCCGATTACCCACCTGCCCAAGCGTTTCCGGGTGCAGGCGCGACAGGTCTATTCGTTTTCACATGCCTACACTTTGGGGTGGGACCCCGGGCTGGAGGCGTTGCGCGCGCCGCTGGATTTCATGCTTGAGAAATGTCGCCACCCAGATGGTGGTTGGGTTCATACGCTGACCCCCGACGGCGAGATTCTGGATGGCGCGCTGGATACCTATGATCAGGCGTTTGCCTTGCTTGGGTTGGGATGGGCCTACAAGGTCACGGGTGAACAGGAACTTTTGCAGGCAGCAAGACAAACATTGCGTGTTCTCAAGCAGGACTTGCGTCATCCAGGTGGTGGATATCTGGAAGGCTTGCCTGCGCGTTCGCCGCGGCGCGCCAATCCGCATATGCACCTTTTTGAGTGCGCGCTGCACTGGATGGAGTTGCATGACGATGGTGAAATGGCAGCGTTGGCGGATGAGATCTTCGAGCTCTATGAAGGCCGCTTTTGTATCAATGGGATCTTACGCGAATATTTCAATGACGATCTGAGTCCGTTGTCGCGAAACAGTGATCCAGCTCTGCTTGCGGTGGAACCGGGGCATCTTCTGGAATGGGCTTTCCTGTTACGAAAATATGCCGATTTGACGGGGCGCAATACCGAGACAGTTGCAACGCTGGAGGCATTTGCGGATCGTTTCGGCATGTCGCACGACACCGGCCTAGTGATGGATCAGTGCGCGCCAGACGGGAGACATCCGACACGAATAACCAGTCGTCTGTGGCCGCAAACCGAATATATACGGTTGAAACTGACGCAGGATGATCCGGTGCAACAGCGCAAGGGCTACGAAATGCTGGAACGGGTGAAGGCCCATTATCTGGACGTGAATGGCGAAGTTGGCGGGATCTGGGCTGATCAGGTTGACGGGCAGGGTAACAGACTGTCGTCCCAGGCTCCTGCCAGCACCCTCTATCACCTTATGGGGTGTCTGGTGCCATTGCTGTGATTATCGATTGTTCGGCTTGATCAGATCGAACCATTCCGTCTGGGCAAATGCCTCTTTTGTCCAAGCCTGGTTGAACTGAGAGATCTTGCGCTGGCATTGCTCACCCAGCCTGGCGCGCAGCTCTTCCTGTTCGAAGAGGGTCCGCAATTTTCGGGCACCATCGGCAATGTCAGGTTCGGCCCACACAAGGCCGTCCCCTTCTGGATAGATCCCTGTCGGGTCACGCACCGGGACCAGCCTGCAGTCGATCAGAAGCTCAGGAAAATCATCCATGAAATCCATATTGCCGGAATAGCCTGTCGCCAGGGGCGTCACACCATATCGCATGGCTTCGGCGAGCACGAGCCCGTATCCCTCCGCACGATGGGCTGACAGATAGACATCGCTGTGTCCGATAAAGGCCGCCATCTCCGCCTTGTCGAGGTCCCGGTCAATCAGCTCGATATCATCCCGTTGGGCTATGGTGCTGACCAGGGCGTCGAGACTTGCCGCATCTGTTTGTGAATTTCCGACCTTGATACGCAGACGTGCAGCTTTGGAAGGAGAGGGAAATGCTGTGGTGAATATCTGGACGGCTCCGCGCAGGTTCTTACGCGTTTCACTCGATCTCAGATCGCCAGCTGTCGCGACCGTGAACGGCGCGTCAGCAGCAGGTCGCGCTGACAAGGGGCTCGCAGCGGGTGTCCAATATGGCACGATGCGGACATTTGGGTGGTGGGGCCGTAACATGTCGGCGACGAATTCAGTCGGGGCCCATAATTCGTCGAAGAGGCTGGCGGCGGTTATCCAGTCCTTTGGCAATTGCGGCAGCTCATAGACCCAATAGCCAATGCGATAGGTGCGTTTAAGCGAATCCGGTTTGATCCGACTGAGCGCGACCATGGCTTCGGGAGCATTGCACACCAGAACCAGAACGCCGCTTGTGGCACCCTGCGGCAGAGCTTGTGTCCCGAACGGATGTGCGCCGAGCCATTCGCGCAGATCCTGTTTAATGAGGGGAGTGGAATTGGCTTCAAAGCCCATGATAGTGGTGACGCAGGCCCGAGCTATTCCGAAGGTTTCGTTCAGAAAGCCCGCGACCATGAGTGGACCTTCCTGATGAGGCCCCTTGGGTCCGCCATGCAGTTTGACAACATGGCGCAATATCGCTTGGGTTGCTGATTTGCGGAGCTTTTTCTGAAGGAAGCGCGGGAGCAAGTGTCGCCAGATCTGGACGGTCGCGTGAAATGCAAATTTGCTCGCTGACATGGCTGGGTCGCTAACTTGTTGAACTCATTACAATTCGCCGACCCAAATTGTCGTGCCTCATGTCCGCTCGGTGTAGAATTTACTTGTCTGGAAGGCAAGCGGGGATATTACAGGTAGGCTTTGCGACCTGATTAGTGAGAACATGTGTGATGAGTTCCAATGAGTCTCCCGGTACACCCTCAACAGGTCAAATCAGCAATCGGCATGAAGCCATCGAAACGTGGCGCAAGTCTGTCCAAGCGCATGACGAGATTTTGGGCTTGATCAAGCCGCAGCACGAGATCGCGGTTTCAGAAGGCGGTTATCGTCCTGATGTGTCCGGTTTGAATCTCAATGAAGCCAGTTCTCAAACCATTGCGTCTCAACCCGCTTCCTGGCGCAAGCCCGTGCGCGCTTTTCTGTTCAATTCTGTTCGTCTTATCCAGAACTGGACATTTCTTTATTCCAATCTGCGCAAGGCATTCGCTTCAATTCCGGCTGTCGATCTGAGATTGCAGGCCTATGCCAATCCAGACGGACGTGAAGAGCGCCCGATGATTCAAAGAGGCGATTTTCGAACGGTTCTGGTAGAAAGTGGGTCGATCTACAGTCGCGTGATGAGACGGTTGAACCGTGTTGATGCCGTTGAGAATGGCGCATCGGAAACTGCCGCTTCATGAGGATCATTCTCGATCTACAGGGCGCGCAGGGTGAGAATTATTTTCGGGGAATTGGGCGTTACGCCCTGTCGCTCGCAAATGCCATTCGCGCAAACGCCCCGCCTGGATATGAAATACTCGCCGGCCTGAACCGGTCGATTTCAAGCAATATGGATGATATCCGACAAACGCTGAGTGCAGAGTTTGATCATCAGGACATCGTCACATGGTCAACACCGGCACATGATCGTAGCCGTTTTGGCAATAGTGCTGACAGGATGTCCGCTGCTCAGGTCCTTCAGGATGCTGCCATTGCAGGTTTCCACCCGGATCTGGTGCATCAATCCAGTCTCATGGAGGGGTTTCACGACAACGCCGTGTCGCATCTGCGTCCACGGTTCGGGCCGTTTCTGCGGTCGGCGACTTTCTTTGATGCGATTCCAGCGATCTATCCGGAAACCTATCTCACCGACGCTGTTTTCGCCGAATTCTATCGATCACGCATGAAGATTTATCAAGAGCTCGATCTCGTGCTCGCGATATCAAGGAGCGCTGGACAGGAAGCCATTGATTTCGCCTCCGTCGCCCCCGAACGCCTTGTGAATATCATGGCCGCCAGTGACAGCGTCTTTTCCAGATCAGCCTCTGCCGGGCAATCGGACAGGTCCGTGCTCAAGCAGCTCGGCGTTCCTGCGCGTTATGTGATGTATGCCGGTGGTTATGACCGGCGCAAGAACATCCACACGCTAATCCGCGCCTTTGCCAGAATGAAAAAGTCAGTGCGTTCTGACTGGTGTCTGGTACTTGCCGGAAAGATCCCACCGAACATTCGCGATGAATTGTCGAGATTTGCGCTGTCTGTCGGGCTGGCATCAAGTCGGGTGCGGTTCCTCGAATATGTCACTGATGAGCAGATGGCGGCCCTGTACCGAGGCTGCGGCCTGTTCGTGTTACCTTCGCACCATGAAGGATTTGGTTTGCCTGCATTGGAGGCGATGTCCTGCGGTACGCCGGTGCTGGCAGCAGACTCTCCGGGGCTTCGCGAACTGGTAGTCGAATCTGAAGCCATGTTCGACCCTGATGACCATGAGGCCTTGTCGGAAAAAATCGAGCTGGCACTTACCGACGCTGAGTTTCGGAAGATGCTGTGTGACAATGGTGAAACCCAGGCTGCTCGATATTCCTGGGAGCGATCCGCGAAGCTGGCCCTGGATGCGTTCTCTGCTGCCCGGCAACATGCAATGGGAGGGCAAGTTCATAAAATCAGGCGCGTTGCCATTTTGATGACAGCCTTCGAGAGCGATGCTTCTGCCACCCGCAACATGCGCAAGCTGATATCCGAGTTGGCGGCCGGTTTCGCAGTGGATGTGGTTGCGCCTGATCCGGATCTGTCACTGATTGGGCTGGGAGAGCTTCCGGCGTCTGTTCGCAAGGTACGTTTGCAGGATTTTGAGCAGGATGGTGAGCGTTATCAGTGGATCGCTGCCAGCCTTGCGTCCACTGAACCTTGTGCCTGGATCACACGGCGCCTGATTGATCAGCCTCTGGTTTTGATCGCACATTCCGGCGATGTCGATGATCTGTATGCCGCCTGTGAGTTGCCACATTGCCTGTCGAAAAATATCCGGCTTCAGGGGCTGGGCTGGAACAGTCTGACGGCATTTGGTGAGTTGACGGGAGATGATGCCCTCGAAGACTGGACAGCACTTATGGTGGTGATGAGCGGGTTATCTCCCGCGATCCTGCCATTGGGGCTGACCGCTGAACGTGCAGCGAAATTGTCAGAGCTGAAGCTGGATCGCTGGGAGTTCGTGGCGGACGGTTCATATGTCGACTGGATCAACAAGACAGAGGCGCGGTGTCTTCCCAAAATCGGGCTCAATGCGCAGGCTGCAGCGTTGGAAACATTGACGTTTACAGCGCCGGATGCGCGTTTGCAGCAGGACATTGCCGCGAGCATGTCTTCGAATGTGCCGATCCGCAAAGCGCGTCGGCAATTGCTGGTCGATGTCTCTCACCTGGCTGTCATTGATGCAAAATCGGGTATTCAGCGAGTCGTCCGGGCGATTCTTGGATATCTGATGAGTGATTTTGGAGATCAGTTTGATATCCGGCCCGTGGCCGCACGTGGCGATCGTGGATATCATTATGCAAATGAATTTGCCGCTCGGTTTCTGGGGGTGGATATCAATGTTGAAGACAGGCCCGTTGATGTTTGTCCGGGGGACATCTTTCTGGGTCTGGACCTGACCTCTGATGTCGCTCATCTGCACGAAGACTGGTTCAACCACATTCGCAAGCTCGGCGCGAAAGTGGTTTTTGTCATCTATGACCTGCTCCCCAATCTTTCACCGCAATATTTTCCTGACACCGTTGTGGAAGCTGCTGATCGTTGGCTGAGACTTGTCTTGCGGTCTGCGGATCAGGCTGTGTGTATTTCGCGCACGGTTGCTGCGGAGTTGAAAGACTGGTCGTCGCATGTCGAGGTGACACGTGACATACCCTTGCAGATCGATTCCTGGCCACTAGGTGCCGATATTGAAGCCAGCAAGCCGTCCAGCGAAGACATGGAGGGAGGCGAGGAGATCCTGGCCAAGCTGTCTCAGCGACCAAGCGTGTTGATGGTTGGCACTATCGAACCTCGCAAGGGGCATGATCAAGCCCTCGCAGCCTTCACGGAATTGTGGAAACGGGGCACGGATGTCAATCTGGTGATCATTGGCAAGGCGGGCTGGAATGTCGATGAGTTATTGGCCCGGTTACGCACCATGGCGAGCAATGAGCCGCGCCTGATCTGGTGTGACAATGCATCAGATGCATTTCTTCAGAAGGTCTATGCTGCGTCAGGTGGGGTTCTCGTTGCATCCCGCGGGGAGGGCTTTGGTTTGCCAATCATCGAGGCGCGCGCCCATGGCAAGCCGGTGCTTGCGCGAGATCTGCCGGTCTTTCGCGAAGTTGCAAATGACACCGCATCGTTCTTCTCGGCAATAACGGGCGAGAAACTCGCCAATGCGATTCTCGAGTGGATGGTGCAATGGCCAACTTTAAATGTTGAAGCAAGTTTCGAAGCTACAACCTGGAAGGCCAGCGCTGCCGCTTTATTGCGCAAAATCAATGTCTAGGCCTTCATTCCAAAAAAAGCCGATGGTTAATTGATAGTGTTTGGTGCTTGGTATAAGCCTGTCGCAGTGGTGCAGAAGAAGGGGTAGGTCATGAGCGAGCTCGTCTCGGGAAATTCGCAAGCGGCCGGTAAGGTTTCGTCTACTGAAGATGGATTTCGGAAACTTATCATCCAGATTCCCTGTTACAATGAAGCCGGTACACTGGCGATTGCGTTGGCTGATCTGCCGCGTCAGGTGACGGGTTATGATGTCGTTGAATGGTTGGTAATCGACGATGGATGTACTGACGATACAGTAAAGGTCGCGCTTGAAAATGGCGTGGATCATATCGTGTCGCTGCGCCGAAATCAGGGCCTTGCGAAGGGTTTCATGGCTGGGATCGAGGCCTGCCTGAAGCTGGGCGCGCATACGATCGTCAACACCGATGCTGATAATCAGTACAAGGCGTCTCACATTCCTGATCTGGTGATGCCGATCCTGTCAGGTGAAGCTGACTATGTGGTTGGTGAGCGTCCGATTGTGAAGCACCCACATTTCTCACCCATCAAGAAGATGCTGCAATCCCTCGGAAGTTGGGCAGTGCGCAAGGCCAGCGGAACATCGGTACCAGATGCCCCATCGGGGTTCAGGGCGATTCATCGCGAGGCTGCGATGCAGATCAATGTGTTCAACCCTTACACATACACGCTTGAAACGATTATCCAGGCAGGCCGCAAGAAGTTGCGTGTTGCATCAGTTCCTGTCGGTGTGAACGGGGATCTGCGTCCTTCCCGCCTCGTCAAGAGCATGAGTTCCTATATCAAGCGCTCCATCGGGACCATTTTTCGATATTACATCATTTATACGCCGATCAAGGCATTCTCGGTCCTGGCGGCGTTGTTCCTGATACCAGCCCTTGGACTGGGCATTCGCTATATGTGGTTGGCGTATCACGGTCATGGCGACGGTAATATTCAATCATTGATTCTGCTTTCCGTGCTGGCCACGGCAGGCTTCCTGTCACTGCTGCTGGGAGTGGTCGGGGACTTGATGGCGATCAATCGCCGTATTCTTGAGGAGAACAGGACACGGCTTTTGCGCCTTGAAATCGCTATGGCGGGAGAAAAACCGCTGCCATCTAACTGAGCGCTTTCATTGTTTCGAGATTGCATCCGATGGCACGGCCATTTGACGTGAATCGGAAAGTCCGCAAGTCCCTGTTTTCAGCAGCAATGTCGCCTTGTTTGGAACATTAATTTCTGCATAACAACAATCTGAACCAGTTGTGAGGGTGCGTTTGAACTATGAAAAAGACTTGGAAATATATTGGTCTGGCAACGATCGCCACCATGTCACTTCTGGCTGCGGCCTGTACCGAAAAAGCGTCGGAAGATGTTGTGACGGAGACCACGCCAGCCGTTCAGGAAACATCGGCAGTAGACACAACGCAGCCCGTTGGACCGAAACCACCCTGCATGGAGAATGTGACATTCGTTGATTCTACCCAATGGCACGGGTGTGAAAAGGGTGGTCGCTGGATGCGCGTGACGACTGCTGATGTCGAGGTGAAGCTTCCTGAAGAGCCCGTTTCCGGCATTCTGATCTATGGCGGTATTTACGGTCCTGCGCGAAATGTCACCGTGTATGTCAATGGCACTGAAACTGTCAGTGAGGCGACATTCGGACCAGACAAGAACATTCTGGTTCCGCTTCCTGAAGGCTTCCAGCAAGAAACCGCCACTCTTCGCATCGAGCTTGATGGTGGTGAGCCTGTCAGCCCGAAATCGCTCGGTGTTTCGACTGATAGCCGTCCTCTTGCAATGATGCTGCGCAGGATCGACTTCAAGAAGGCCAGCTGAACCCCGTAAGCTGAGTTTCCATTTGGAAGCGCTTGTGAATTCAAAAGGACGTCGAAGGCTTTTTCAGACCTCGACGCCCTTTTTTTGGCATGTCATGACAATCCGAGCGTCACCGAGGACGAAAACCCGTCAGCCCGCGAAGGCTTTTTCGATCACGAACTGGGCGGGTGATGCGTTGGAGCCTTCGGTGAGATTGGCCTCTTCGCACAAT
>PAQI01000006.1 GCA_002709235.1 Hirschia sp. | reverse complement strand
GGTTTTGCGGGGGCAGCCGGAGGGGCAGATTCTGGTGCTGCTGCCGGAAATCGCACTGACGCAGGCTGTGCGTGAACGCTTTGCACGGCGTTTTGGCGCGATGCCAGCCGAATGGCATTCCAACATGTCGGCCAAGGAGCGTCGCCGGACCTGGCGTGAAGTGGCGTTTGGGCGGGCACGGATTGTTGTTGGTGCGCGCTCTGCATTGTTCCTGCCGTTTCCGCGCCTGCGCCTGATTGTTGTCGATGAGGAGCATGACGGCTCCTACAAGCAGGATGAGGGCGTGTGTTATCAGGGCCGAGACCTTGCTGTGATGCGCGCGCAGCTGGGCAAGGCGGCTGTGGTGCTGGCGTCTGCCACGCCATCGCTGGAAACCGTCGCCAATGCCCATGCCGGTCGCTATGGGCGGGTGGTGCTGAAGGCGCGTCCGGGCGTGGCGGTATTGCCTGATATCTCCATTGCGAACATGCGCGAGACACCGCCGGACAAGGATAGCTGGTTGTCTCCGCCGCTTGTGAAGGCGCTGGAGGAGAATATCGCTTCGGGTGAACAATCGCTGCTTTACCTGAACCGGCGTGGCTATGCGCCTTTGGTGATCTGCAAGAGTTGCGGCGAACGCCTGAAAGCGCCCGACACGGAAAGCTGGCTGACCGAGCATCGCTATTCCAACATGCTGGTGTGCCACCTGACCGGTTACATGATGAAGAAGCCGGAACATTGTCCCCATTGTGGTGCGAAAGATGCGCTGACCGGCGTGGGGCCGGGTGTGGAGCGGTTGGCGGAAGAGGCGCGCGCGCGCTTTTCCACGGCGCGGGTGGAGGTGTTTTCGTCTGATACGGCGGGAAGTCCCGAAGCTCTGGCGGACATTGTCGCGCGCATGGAGCAGGGCGAGATCGATATATTGATCGGCACTCAGATCGCGGCCAAGGGGCATAACTTCCCGCGATTGACGCTTGTGGGTGCGGTTGATGCGGATGCGGGGCTGAAAGGGGCGCAAGGGTCGGATCTGCGTGCGGGTGAGCGGACTTTCCAACTCTTGTCGCAGGTGTCTGGCCGGGCCGGACGGGCAGATCGTCCGGGGCGGGCGATCATCCAGACCTGGGCACCGGACAGCCCTGCCATTCATGCGCTGGCGGCGGGTGATCGCGATGCCTTCATGGAACTGGAAATGGGCAATCGGGAAATGATGGGCCTGCCACCCTATGGGCGACTTGCGGCGGTGGTGATCGCGGCTGAGCACTCAATGGCGGCTGATGAGGCGGCTAACAGTTTTGTCGCAGGCGCACCCAATGCCGAGGGTGTCGAGATATGGGGACCGGCTCCCGCGCCAATTGCGGTGTTGCGGGGACGCCATCGCAGGCGCCTACTGGTCAGGACAGAGCGCGGCGTGGACCTGTCCGGCTATATGGCGGTGTGGCGCAAACGGGTGAAACTGTCGGCATCGGTGCGTGTGACCATTGATATAGAGCCCTACAGTTTCATGTAGGTCGGAGTCAGTTCATGCTGATATCCTGCACGGGCTGCATGACGGTGCGCAGATCCTCCAGATAGGCTTGCGTGGTCTGGGCCAGTTCAATGGCCTTCGCTGCGATCACGACACGCTGAAGGTCGGGCAAGGCATCGACAACCTGTTGATTGTAATCCTGGGTGATGGCTTTCCAGGCTTCTTCTGGTGTGCCGGTCACGAGATTGCAATCGGGCGAGGGCAGGGTGGTGGTGCTTGTTCGGGCCGAATTGTCGGGCGCAGGTCGCAATGCGCCGAGAAAGGCAATACCGGCGCGATCTTCTTGCGAGATGGAATAGGCAAACCGGGTTTCGATATAATGGGTGAGGTAGTCTGCAACCTGGCGTGTGCGATCCTTGCAGCGCTTGATGGGAAGAAATCCGACAGAGCCGCAATCTTCATAATCCTCTGTGCTCTCACCCGTCTTGAAGCGGTCCTGTATGGCAAAACAGGCTGAGCGCATGCCTGTTGCGAGGAGACCATCCTCCAGCAGTGGGTGATAGCTTGAATTGGCAACGAGTGAGATCTGGTGGGCCGTCAGGGATTTCTGGCCGCGTTTCACCGTTTCCTGCAATGCTGATGACTTCGAGCTTGCAGACCGTGACGCGCGGACCAGGGTGTCATTGACGGTGCGCAGGGACCTTTGTTCGCTTTCGCTGATGGAGGGTCCAAGCACCGCCTGGATCTGGCCGGCCGATACCGAGAGCGCATGTATGGCCGCGATATAATGGACTCCTGCGCCACGCGATGTCTTCAATAGTCCTTCGGCGCGAAAGGTCAGCGTTTCCAGTTCGAATCGCAGGCGCTGGATCTGGGCATAGTCGCGTTCCTGCTCATTGACTGACGCCAGATCGGCGACGCGAAGCTCCAAGGTGCGCTGAAGCGCATAGGCGTCGCTGAAGAGCAGGCGCTGTTCATTGTCGTCTATGGCGGCGAGGATCCTGTCCGTACTGGCGTTCAGGGCGACGGCGAGATCATCCAGCTTGCTGTTCACCTGCGTCAGGTCCTGCCTGATGGCTGTCAGGTCACGCTGGGTGGCGAGGCCCTGTGATCCTCTCAATGCGCCGGTGATGCCGATCAGTGAGGTCAATGCCTGGGCACCGGAATCGATCGCTTCAAAACCGGCATCTATGGTCCGAAGAAGCGGTTCGGCCAGCATGAGGGTGCCGGGGTCCATCGCGGTGGCCGGCTGCTGGCCTGACAGCATCAACAGGATTGCCGCGATTGCGGAATTCGCTCGGCGCATATGCATTCTTGACCCCTCGTCAGTCCTGCGCGTGAGGTTTCATCCGAAATGCGACGAGCTTGGGGCATTGGCAATGTACAATATCGTAATGTGCTGCGCGAAACAGGTTTCGCCTGGCCGTCCGGTTGTCAGATATTGCCACGGCGTGACGGTGCGACTAGCAAGATTGCTGTTGATATTCGGGGTAGTTTCACATGACCATGCCGACCATTCATGAAGCCACTGATGACGATCTGCCGGGAATTCTGGACATCTATAATGATGCTGTTTCCAATACGACGGCGATTTTTTCCGAGCAGATGGTGACGCTGGAAAACAGGGCAAAGTGGCGATCTGATCGTGAATGGGCTGGATATCCGGTTCTGGTCGCACGCCGGAATGGTGAGGTGCTGGGCTATGCCAGCTTTGGTGATTTCAGGAGCTTTCCCGGATACAGATTTACGGTCGAACACTCGATCTATGTCCAGAAACAGGCGCGAGGTCAGGGACTTGGCCGGTTGTTGATGGGTGAACTGATCGACGCTGCCCGTCATGCCGGAAAGCGGATGATGGTGGCAGGTGTGGATTCGCAGAATGAGGGCTCGATCCAGTTTCACGAGAATTTCGGTTTCGTTCGGACCGCCCTGATGCCAGCTGTCGGGTTCAAGTTTGGCAGGTGGCTGGACCTTGTGTTTTTACAGCTGGATCTTGACCCGCAGGCGAAATGATACGGAATTGTCAAGAAAGGGTTCACCTCTGTTAACACTGCCTTAACGCATAAAGGCGCATTCCGTTAACTGGTAAAGTCTTCTAAAAGGGCTGAGGGCGAGACGATTCGGCGGAGAATAATGGGATGCCAATCGAAGTGTCAGGTGCATTAATCGGTATCGCAATCGGCGGATGCGCGGTTGCGATCGCATCGCTATTGTGGGCGCTGCGTATTTCCGATGGTGCGCGCGGTGCCGCGAAAAAATACCGGTCGCGCTCGCGTGACCTTGAAGAACAGCTTGCACGCGCTGACAGCGTATTCGGTGCCCATCCCGGCGTGATCCTCGTCTGGGAAGAAGATGAGATGATCGACGAAAGCTGGGGCGATCCAAAATTCTATGGTTCGCCGGTCGCGCTTGCCTCCCTCCTGAATTTTACTGAAGACGCCGTTGCGGCCAACCCTTCCGAACGCCTGCTGGAAGGTCTTGGTGACCTGGAAGCGCGTGACGGGGCAGGGCGTGACGCGACATTGCGCGAACGTCTCAAGCAATTGCGGACCGAAGGCGCGCCATTCTCGCTGACCATTATCGGACCCAATGGCCGTTTTCTTGAAGCTGATGGCCGTACGGCTGGCGCCCGTGCTGTGCTGTGGGTTTCCGATTCCACCATCAAGGGGCTGGAAGAATCCGGTGCACGCGGACGGCTGGAGGAAGCCCGCCAGGTTATTGCGCGTGACCCGACGGCCTTTCTGGAAATGCTCGGCAAGGCTCCCTTCATTTCATGGCGCTTGTCATCGTCCGGTCGTCTGCAATGGGTGAATGATGCCTATATGCAGGCCGTTGAGGCCAAGACACTGGACCAGGTGCTCGACCGCCAGATCATGCTGGATAAGGAAATCGTCGCGCATGCGCAGAAAGTGCGTGATGGGGGCAAGGAGATTGTCGAAACCCGCCACGTGCCGATCGAGGGCAATCGCCGGGCGCTCCGCGTCCTGATGTTCCCGCTATCGGGTGGTGTTGGCGGTATGGCGTTCGATGTCACCGAAGAAGAAAGCGCCCGCGAGACGCTGGACCGTCACGTCAAGGCGCATGATGAAACGCTCAACAATGTAGCTGACGCTGTTGCGATCTTCTCCGGCGACCGCAAGCTGACCTTCTACAACCGTGCCTTCATGGACATGTTCGAACTCGACCCGGCATGGCTGATGGGCAATCCGCATCACGGCGAGCTTCTGGACCATCTGCGCGAAAAGCGCATGAGCCCAATCAACCAGGACTATGCCAGATGGCGCAAGGACGAGCTTGGCTATGACAAGGGCGGTTCGAAGTCGCTGATTGCCGAGGATCTGTGGATCCTGCCCAAGAATGATGGCCGTTCGATCAAGGTCACGCGCCAGAAGCACCCTCTGGGCGGCATATTGCTTCTGCTCAAGGACATTACTGACGAGCTGGAACTGAAGGCAAAATACACATCGCTGATCAACATTCAGGAAGCCACGCTGGACAAGCTGCATGAAGCTGTCGCCGTGTTTGGTCCGGATGGTTCATTGTCTTTGTCCAATACAGCCTTCGAGCAGCTGTGGAACATCAAGGCCGAGAAGCTGACTGACAATCCGGAGTTTCAGGATGTGGTGGAGCTTTGCGCCCCGCTGTTTCATGACAAGTCGGTCTGGAGCGCTATTGAAGGCCGCGTGACCAACCCGTCTTCGGATGCCCGCCAGGAGTTTCGCGGAGAGATGAAGCGCGCTGACGGGTCGATGGTAACGTTCCTGACCCAACCATTGCCGGATGGTCAGACGCTGATTGCCTTTGTGGATGTCACGGCCGCGCGTCGTGTCGAGACAGCATTAAGGGAGCGCGCGGAAGCCTTCCAGGCTGCTGACCGCCTGAAGACCGAGTTCGTGCAGAATGTGTCCTATCAGCTGCGCTCGCCGCTGACGACCATTCTGGGTTACGCCGAATTCCTGGAATCAGGAAAGCATGGCGAACTGAACCCGAAACAGGTCGAGCAGGTGCAATCCATCCTGCAGGCTTCTGATCACCTGTCGCGCCTGATCGAGAACATTCTGGACCTTGCCATGATCGAAGCCGGACGTATGGACCTTGACCTGAAGGATGTCGATCTGCGCACGGTGATCGATGAGAGCGTCGAACTGATCTTTGCCAATGCGGCTGACACCAAGATTCATGTGAAGGTCGTCTGCGACAAGTCCATCGGAATGATCCGTGCGGATGAGCGTCGCCTGCGCCAGATCCTGTTCAACCTGCTCACCAATGCCATGCGTTTCACATCGCCCGGTGACACGATCAAGGTCATTGCCGAGAAGGCCGAGGGCGTTGTGCGCCTGCAGGTCTCCGACACTGGCAAGGGTATGGATTATGACCGCCAGACCGAGGCTTTCGACACCTTCACCTCCAGCGACAATCGCGGGGCTGGACTTGGCCTTGCGCTGGTGCGTTCATTCGTCGAGCTGCATGGCGGCTGGGTGGCGATGAAGTCTCAGCCAGGCAAGGGCGCGACCGTGCTGTGCTGCCTGCCTGAAAAGGCCAGCCCTGCGCATGCGCCGGGTCCGTTGGAGCTTGACGCAGCCACAATGGCGGCGGCCGAGTAGTTTCTTCTGAAGGTATCGAATGAAAAGCCCGCAAGGCGATGAACCTTGCGGGCTTTTCCGCGAATGAGGCAATCTTCAGTTATTGCGAAAAATAGACCCGGACAAAGTCCATGAGCGGCTGGTGCTCGCTCATGCGTAGCTGCTGGAGCCACCTTGCAGGCGGGCCAGACCGGCCTGCAGATTGGCCAGTTGGGCTGTCTGATAGGCTGAAACACCGCCGGTTGTCTGCTTGGTGTCTGTCAGGGAGGTCAGGGTCGGGTCCTCGACCGCATAACGATAGGCCTTGCGAATGCCGCGCATGGCTGCATCCAGCATATCGGCGACGGATTTGGCCTCGTCTTCAGTGCCGAGCGAGATATTCTTGGTGCTAAGACCCAGGGCAACAAGCGGAGGCGCATCGGAGGAGGACTCCTTGTCATCCAGAAGGCTCGGGGCGTTATAGACCGCGCCTTCGGGCAGTCCGATGGCAGACAGAAGGTCTGCGCCATCCTTGCCGGCCACAAGGTTGATCTGGACACCTTCCTTCGGTTCGATGCGTAGGGTTTGTCCATCAGACCCACTGCGGGCTGTGGCTTGTCCGTTCAGCAGGAGCGCTGCATTGATCTTGAAGGTGAGCGAGCGGTAGCTGTCGCCTTCTTCCAACGTGATCTTCTTCTCGCGTCCGCCATCTACGGAAATATAGAAATGATCGCCTATACGTGCCGAAGTCCGGTCCGAGACATAGCTGACATCGCCAAGCTGGAGCTTGCCGGTTGGCAGGCCGAACGCAGCGAGGGAATTGTCGCCAGATGCGGATATGGCAATGCTCGCAGCGCTGGATACACCGCCGCGCCCGGCCATGTTTGTTGCCCAGTTCTGGGAGCCGTCACTTATATCAAGTGACAAGAGGAATGCATTCCTGTCGCCTTCAGATGCGGTGGCACCAAAAGTCGTCTCACCAGTGCCTGCCAGATAGACCTGACCATTATCCACCAGGATGGATGATGCTGTCTGGTCATCTGCGCCGCCCATGGTTTGATACCAGGCGTCTGTCGCGGTGGCACCTGAGATATCCAGACGCATGGCGAAGGCGTCGATATGGGTCTGTTCCGTTCCGGAGACCTGGCCAGCGCTAAAGCCGTCCATGCGGGTTTCGCCAGCGGCATAGACCGAGCCGGCGTCATAGGCGAGGGAGGTGATCCGGGCGCTGCCGAGCGTGTAGGAAAAATCGGTTCCGGTGAAATCAGCACCAGAGACAGAGCGCACAACGGCCTGTCCATCTTCAATACCCGCAGCGATTACGCCACCTGCACCGTCAATGGTCAGCGCTGTGACGCCATCATCATTGGCGGTGCCGAACTGGTTGATCCAGAGGCGGTCGCCATTGGTGTCCAGTTTCTCCACATAGGCGTCGGCACCGCCTGCAAGAGCATTGGAATCCAGCGTGCCTTTCGTCTTGCCGCCAACGAACAGAGACCCGTCCGTATCAAAGGCCAGGGAGGTGACCTCATCATCAAAGCTGGAGCCCTGCTGGCGGGTCATGATTTCTACACCGCGGGAGTCATATATCGTGACGAAGCCAGATTCGCCTGAACCAATGGCATCGCTGGACAGGTCACCCTTGGTGGAGCCGCCGATCGCGATACGGCCATCAGCGGAGACCGCGAGGGCGGCTCCATTGATCTCGTCTGTTGCGCCAATCATGCGCGTCCAGATTTCCCGACCTGTTGAGTCATATTTGACGAGGGCGATGTCCTTTTCGCCACGCATGATCTGCTGGTCGAGGTCGCCTTCGGTTTCGATCAGGGCGTAGACTGCGCCATCTGCATCCGTGGCAGAGGCCAGAAACTGGGTCGGGGCGGGTGTCTTGGTGGTCTTTGTTTCGCCGTCCTCGGTTTCGATTTCGGTCTCGATATCATTGGCCGCATAGACCTGTGCGCTGGATCGGGTTGGCGCAGCATCGGTCAGGCCCGTCCATTTCGATATTTGGGCACTCTGGTAATCACCCTCGCCGGATGCTCCCACCATGTAGAGCGCAGGACCGTCTGTGGCGGTTGAAAAGGACAGCGTTTCGGTCGAGCTGGAGGTGATCTTCAGGGCCCAGTCATCGCCGATGACATAGCCATTATCGTCTTTCTCGCCGACCTTGTTGTAGGAAAAGCGTGTGATCGCCCCGACGGATTCAAGCTCGGTATTGATCAGATCGGTGACGTTTTCGAGTGTCCGGTCGGCGTCCGCCAGACCTGAAAGGTCGATATCAGCTGTGACCTGACCATCCGGGCGGTCGATGGTGATGGTGAAACCATCCACGCCTGCCCATTGTGCCACCGGGTCACCTTCTGCACCGGAATGAAGCGCGTCGGTGGTGATCTCATAGCCCTGACGCTTGATCGCTGTTTCGGACACCGCCTTGGACAAGCGCTCACCTGACAGCATGGTCACGGCCTTGAGATCTGCCTCACCGAGAAAGCTGGTGATCTCGTTGATACCTTCGATGATGCGTTTCTTTGCGCGATCCGCATAGGCGCTCGACAGGTCACCGTCTGCGAGTGTGGCGGCAAGTGCCTGCAGGCTGGCAAGCGCATCATATGCGGCAAAAAGCTTGGGCGTGTCTTCATCAGCCTTCAGCGCAGCGCGCCGCGTGGAGGCAGAGATCAGGTCACCGGATTTAAGCGCCGACAGGGCGAGCTTCTTCAGATCGGGTTCTTCGTCCAGACGCCAGGGCAGCTCTTGACTGGCCGCAATTTCCGCCTTGGCCTGCGCTGACAGAGTATTCGTCGTGGAGACATTGGTGGTGCCGACAAGAGACTGGTTGATGCGCGCATTCATCGCGCTTGCAATCAGCGAAAAGTCAATCTGGACGGGAGTAAACGTGACCATGCTCGGCCTGCTCATCTGTCAAAGGGAAATATTTCTGTTTTGACGCAGTTCAAGACTTGAAAATACTTGTTTCTCGTGAGGAAATCGCTAACGGGGCTATATCGATTTGATCGAAAAGAGATTGTCGTCTCATGTTGAGTTCCTGTTCGCCTTTGGCAGTCCGAAAATGATCCGAAAACCTCAAAGACGCGTGCCTTTCGGGGCGGTCAGCGCCTTTCTGTTTCTGTTCCTTCTGGTGCTCGGTCCGGTTATCGGAGCGAGGCTGATCGCGGATGCCTATGGTGATCTGGGGGCTGACTATGAGGTCACGCCCTGGTCTATCGCCGATACGCGCGATGCGATCGATCAGCGCTTTTCAGAAATCTTGACCGATGCGCCTGACCGCAGGCAGGCCTGGTCTGATCTTGTGCGCCGTGAAACAGATGAAGGCAGGCTGGCGTCTGCACGGGGACTGCTATTGGCTGGTCCAGTTATTCTGGACGCGCCGGATGCCGGTTCGCTGGAGGAGTTTGCGCGTCAGGGAACCAAGGCTGGCGATGATGCGCTGGAGGAAGCGGCGCTTCGCTATGTGTCGGAAGACACGCGGGAAACATATGAACGCGCACGCAGGGTCACCCAGGCGGAATGGTTGACGACATCGCTGGCCGAAGATGATCGCATCTATCAGAATGATGCAGAGACCCTTCAGGGTGTAGCTCCGGAAGATGTCAGCTATTCAGCCAGTGGATCGCCAAACCAGATATCGCTGAATGTTCTTGGTTCCAGCCGTGATCTGGCGCTGGAGGCAGCCAGATGGATGCGCAATGACGACATCGATGTGTTTGCGTTCACGCTGTCGGGGATTGGACTTTCGGTAATCGAAGAAGGGGATCGCGCTGGTGTGTCCATCCTGCGTTCTGCCTATCGGGCAGGGCGGCTCAACCCCGACCTGCTCGATTATTTCGAGGAGAAGTTCTATGCCGTCGTACCGCCAAGCCGGCTCAAGCGTGCCTTGTTCGAAGAAACCGGCGAGGCAATGTCCATCGTTGGACAGACAGGTCGCATCGAGGAAATCTTTGGCAAGGTGGCTAATCGCAACGCCCTTCAGGATCTGGAAGTAGAGCTGAAAATTGTTACGGATATCGCAGAAAAATCGTCTGTATTCAATGCAATAACGTTCCTTGAAAGCGCGCGGGGCAGTGCGGATCTTCGCCGTGCCAGGCTGGTGGCGGAAGCAGGTGGCGACAAGGCCATCGCGCTGGCTCGCCTTGATCCAGCGGGCGTTTTGCACACGGCCAAGGCAGAAATCCCCTGGAATAATCGCATGCGCTTCATGCTGGCCTCACTGGCAGCCGTGGCGATTGTCCTTTCCTGGTTGTCGGTCAACATGCTGGTGGAATCCTTTCGCCGCCGCAAGCCACGCCGGCGTAGCGCGGTATACGCGTTGGAAGATCCTGATTGGCTGACAGCTGATCATTACTGATTGCAATTATCACTGTACAAAAAGCTGAATGCGCGGTTTTGATCGCGGCCCGTTTAATGCAATCATTGCGGGCAATTGTTTTCAGGGGCCAAGATGGCTGACTCTCAACAGACAGATTCTTCACGGAATGATGACGCACAGGAGCTCCGCAAGGAGCCGCCCTGGATCGTGCGTTGGTTCTGGGTAGGGGTGAAACTCCTCTCGCGCCGTATCGATCATGAAGATGTTGTCGAGCATGTGCGTGAAGAAGGCCAGCTGTCTGGCCGCTACCTGTTCATGATCGTGATGTCCTGTGCGATCGCGACGCTCGGTCTGTTATTGTCCTCACCGGCTGTCATCATCGGGGCCATGTTGATTTCACCCCTGATGGGACCGATCATGTTGATGGGGTTTTCGCTGTCAACGCTGGATCTTGTCGCTTTGCGGCGGTCTGTGTTCTCGATGGCCTGTGGTGTCCTGGGGGCGCTGGCGATTTCGATCCTCATCGTCAAACTCTCACCGCTGACCGATCCGACGCCAGAGATCCTGGCGCGGACGCGGCCCAATTTCTTTGACCTGCTGGTTGCTGTCTTCTCTGGTCTTGCCGGTGGTTATGCCGTGATCAATCGCAAGGGCGAAACCATTGTGGGTGTGGCGATCGCAACAGCCCTGATGCCGCCACTGGCCGTGACTGGTTATGGTCTTGCTGTGGCTGAACCGGCAGTGGCGGGCGGAGCCTTTTTTCTGTTCATGACCAACTTGCTGGCAATTGCGTTGACGGTAACGCTGATGTCGCGGCTCTACGGTTTCGGCAAGGGACATGGGCGGAGCACGACTGTGTGGCAGTCCGTATTGATCCTGCTTGTGTTTGCGGGCCTGTCAGCACCGCTGGGGCTGGCGCTGCGTGATATCGCCTATGAAACGACGGTGAACAATGTGGTGAAAGCCAATGTTCTGACGCCTTTTCAGGGCAAGCGCGCACGCGCAGGTGATGTGTTTGTATCATTTCCACGCGACGCGCCGATCAATGTCGAGGTCACGGTGCTGACGCGAGAGCGTGTGCCGGGGGCCGAAGCACAATTGCAGGATGTGCTTTCGCGGAAACTGTCGGGCAATGTTCAGGTGGCTATGGATCAGGTGCTGGTCAATGAAGACCGGGATGTTGAACGCGCCCAGATGATCAAGCTGGCTGAATCTTCATTGACGGCTCCTCTGCGCGCAGAGGTCAATGAGCTCAAGGTGATCGCCGAACGCCAGCGGACTGAAGCCGAGGTGCGTAATGCGGCAGCCTTTCCACTCGCGGCGGCTGATATCGATGCGCAAGCGCAGACAGCGCATTTCTTCGGCGCGCAGAGCCCGGACTTTCCTGTTTCGGCCTGGCGTGTCAGCGAAGAAGGGCTCGGGCGGAATTTTCCGGCATGGCAAATGACCGTGACGCCGCCAGTCGTCGAGATGCCGTTGATACCGTTTGCGGAAGGGGCCGATGACCTTGATGCCGGCGCCCTGAAAATCATCAATGATTGCCAATGGGCGTTGGAACGGTGGAATGTCGAGGCGGTCGAAGTTGTCGGTTATGCATCGACTGCCGGTGCGGTGCAGCGCTTCAACAATCAGGCGCTGGCTTATCGCAGGGCGGAAGCTGTCGCGAGCATTTTGCGGGAGAATGGAATAGCGGCCACGCCTGTGGGTGAATATCGCGCCTTCAATCAGGATCAGGAAGAACGTGTTCTGGGGCGTCAACGCTTCCAGTCAGTTCTGATTCGGCCATCCTCGCCCTGAAGGGTGTTCCGAATGGCAGAAAATCAGCTGGCGCGTTCGACGCGGCCTGAAATACGTTCAATGCGCTCTGCGGCTTCCAGAAGTGCCTGCACGGCCGAATTCTCGATGGTGGAGATGCGTTGATCGAGATGGCTCAAGCCGGTCTGGCGCTCAGTGTCTTCCAGTTCATCGATCAATGACAGGGCGGCGGCGAGAAACAGGCGTTCCGCTCCGATATCACCCATCACGCCCGCCATTTCGGTGACGCGTTGATCAAATCGATCTGCGAGTTGATGCAGGCGGTTTTCCTGACCGTCCTCACACGCGACGAGATATCTCTTTCCATTGACGGAGATGTCAGCTTTAGCCATCACTTATCACCCCTTATAGCACTGTATCCGACCTGATTTCTTCAGACCTTGCCCAGTGCTTCTCTCACTTCCTTAATCGCCGCACCCAATGCGTCTGAGGCCTCGTCCGCGAGTTCTTGCAGCTCACGTTCCCGCGCCCTTGCGGCATCCAGATCATTCGCCAGGCGAGATCTGTCCCGTCGCAACGCTTCAGCCTCGCGCTCGACAGGCTTTATGGCATTCAATCTATCAAAAAGATCGTCGAGACGCGACTCCAGAGAATCGAGTGCACCGCCCAGCTTTTGAGCTGCGCCTTCAATATCAATAGTCTGAATTGAACCGTCGTCCATCATTACGCCATAAACAAGATAATTCGTTTGTAGCCGATTTCATGCACAAACGCTACTTGCACAGGCTTGACGCGGCGGTTTTTACGGTTACCCCGTCCGACAGACTGTCAAAGGGCCAGCACAATGACAACTTCAAATATTACCAATCGCGATATGGCCAACGCCATCCGTGCACTTTCAATGGATGCCGTGGAGAAGGCCAAAAGTGGACATGTCGGCTTGCCGCTCGGCATGGCTGATGCAGCAACAGTGCTGTTTACACGCTTTTTGAAGTTTGATCCCAAAGCGCCTGACTGGGCCGACCGAGACCGTTTCGTGCTGTCTGCAGGCCATGGATCAATGCTGATCTACGCATTGCTGCACCTGACCGGATATGATTCCGTATCGATGGATGACATCCGCAATTTCCGTCAGCTTGGGTCGAACACGCCGGGTCACCCGGAAAACTTCATCACACCCGGTGTCGAGACCACGACCGGGCCACTGGGGCAGGGGATTGCAACGGCTGTCGGTATGGCGATGGCCGAGCGCTTCATGAATGCAAATTATGGCGACGATCTTGTTGACCACTACACCTATGTGATCGCCGGAGATGGCTGTCTCATGGAAGGCATCAGCCAGGAAGCGATCACGCTGGCTGGATATCAGAAACTGGGCAAGCTGATCGTCCTGTTCGACGACAATGAAGTCACCATTGATGGCGGTATCAACCTGACGGATTGCACCAAGCAGACGGCACGTTTTGCATCCTCTGGCTGGCAGGTCGAAGAAGTTGATGGCCACGATCCGGAAGCCGTTGCGGCAGCAATCGAGAAAGCCAAGGCAGACCCACGCCCTTCAATGATCGCGTGTCGCACGACAATCGGTTTTGGTGCGCCGACAATTGCCGGAACCGGCAAGGCGCATGGCGGGCCTTACGGGGCTGATGAGATTGAGGGCATCCGCAAGAACATCGGTTGGCCGCACGCGCCATTTGTCGTGCCGGATGACGTGCTGTCGGCATGGCGCAAGGCGGGCACACGCTCCAGCGATATCCGCGCGCAGTGGGAAGCAAGAGTGTCTGGGTCTGATCAGGCGGCAGATTTCAAACGTGCCATTGCTGGTGAATTGCCGACAGGTTCTGATGAAGCGATCATTGCGCACAAGAAGGCGGTGGCTGAAGGCGGCGAGACCAAGGCGACACGCCAATGGTCCGGGGCTGCGCTTGAAGTGCTGACCGGGCTGGTACCGGAAATGGTCGGTGGATCTGCTGACCTGACCGGCTCCAACAACACCAAGACCTCTCACACACCTCCTATGACACCAGACGCACCTGCGGGGCGTTATGTGCACTATGGTGTGCGTGAACACGCCATGGCAGCGGCGATGAACGGCATGTCACTGCATGGTGGGGTGATCCCTTATTCCGGGACCTTCCTGGCATTTGCCGATTATTCACGTCCGGCGATCCGCCTGGGTGCGTTGATGCAGACGCGCGTGATCCATGTGATGACGCATGACTCCATCGGTCTGGGTGAAGATGGTCCTACTCACCAGCCTGTTGAGCAGGTTGCCTCTTTGCGGGCCATGCCGAACCTGATGGTCTTCCGTCCGGCTGATGGCGTTGAAACCGCAGAGTGCTGGCAGATGGCGCTGTCCTTCGACAAGACGCCCTCCGTCATCGCGTTGACGCGACAAGGTGTACCTTCCGTGCGATCAACACATGTGGTAGAAAATCTCTGCGCGAAAGGCGGCTACGTCCTGAAGGATGCCGACAATGCGCAAATTGTTCTCATCGGAACCGGATCTGAATTGTCGCTTGCTCTGGAAGCGCAGTCAAAGCTGGCCGATCAGGGCATAGCTGCCCGCGTGGTCTCCATGCCTTGTTTCGAACTGTTCGATGCGCAGTCCGATGCTTACAAGGAAGAGGTTCTGGGCGGGTCATTGCCGAAAGTGGCGGTGGAAGCAGGCATTCGCTTTGGATGGGATCAGTATGTTGGTTCCGACGGTGGGTTTGTCGGCATGAACGGTTTTGGTGCCTCGGCACCTTACAAGGATCTTTACCAGCACTTCGGCATTACCGCTGAAGCGGTGGTGGACGCTGCGTTAAAGCGCGTTTAGAAGATCCTCATTCAACTTGAAGCGGACCGGCCCGAATCCTGCAGGCTGGTCTGCGTCAAACGGGACATATAAGGGATCTAAAAATGACAGTGCGTGTAGCAATCAATGGTTTCGGTCGTATCGGGCGGAACGTGCTTCGCTCCATTCTGGAACACGGCCGGACCGACATCGAAGTCGTTTCCGTAAATGACCTCGGGCCAGTCGAAACTAATGCTCACCTGCTGAAATATGACTCCATTCACGGCACGCTGCCGATGGACGTATCGGTAGACGGTGACACGATCGTTGTCGGTGGCCAGCGTTTCAAGGTCACAGCAATCCGCAACCCGGCCGAACTGCCCCACGCAGAGAACAATGTCGATGTTGCAATGGAATGTACCGGTATCTTCGCCGACAAGGAAAAGGCTTCTGCCCACCTCAAGGCCGGTGCAAAGCGCGTGCTGGTGTCCGCACCTGCGGGCGGTGCTGACAAGACCATCGTTTACGGTGTGAACCACGATGTGCTGACCAAGGACGACCTGGTCGTTTCCAACGCATCCTGCACCACGAACTGCCTGTCTCCGGTCGCCAAGGCGCTTAACGACGCCATCGGCATCGAAAAGGGCATGATGACGACGATCCACTCCTACACGGGCGACCAGCCAACGCTGGACACCATGCACAAGGATCTCTACCGCGGTCGTGCAGCTGCACTCTCCATGATCCCGACATCTACCGGTGCTGCCAAGGCTGTTGGCCTGGTGCTTCCGGAACTGAACGGCAAGCTGGACGGTTTCGCCATGCGCGTACCGACACCGAACGTATCGGTTGTCGACCTGAAATTCATCGCCAAGCGCGCAACCACGGTTGAAGAAGTGAATGCGGCCATCAAGGCTGCTGCTGACGGTCCGATGAAGGGCGTTCTGGGCTACACCAACGCGCCTAACGTCTCCACGGACTTCAACCACGACCCACACTCTTCGGTCTTCCACATGGACCAGACCAAGGTCATGGACGGCACGATGGTGTCCATCCTGTCCTGGTATGACAATGAGTGGGGCTTCTCCACACGCATGTCCGACACCGCAATCGCAATGGCGAAATTGATCTAGACTGAGAGGTTAAGATCGTCGGATCTGTATTTGACATGGAATGGGGATTGCTCTTCAGGGAATTCATCACGTTGACTGTGGTGATCGATCCTGTGGGGACAATCCCTGTTTTCATGGCGACGACAGCGGCGTTTTCGGCATCGGTCCGTCGCAAGATTGCGTTTCAATCCGTTCTGATCGCAGCGGGGGTCCTGTTCTTCTTCCTGCTGTGCGGGCAGATCGTGTTTGAAGCCCTTGGGCTGGAGCTTGGAACATTCCAGATTGCAGGCGGGATCATTCTGTTCCTGTTTGCGCTGACCATGATTTTCGGCAAGTCCAAGACCGAACAGGAAATCGCCGAGGTCGAAGCCAGCCATACGCAAAGTGCCGTGTTTCCCTTGGCCATACCGTCCATCGCATCACCGGGGGCGATGCTGGCGGTTATCATTCTTACCGACAATCACAGGAACTCTGTCACAGAGCAGGCCATCACGTCTGGTTTGTTGTTGGGGGTCTTGTTGATCACGCTGCTTTTGCTGTTGCTGGCCAGTCCGATCCTCAAGGTCATCGGCGTTGCGGGGGCCAGCGTCATCAGTCGTGTCATGGGGATCATTCTGTCGACTGTCGCTGTCGATTCGATCCTGAAGGGATTTGCCGCGCTCGGCGTTATTGATTTTACTGGATAGGAGTTTTTTCGTGCCTGATTTCAAAACCATAGATGATGCTGGTGACCTGACCGGCAAGACGGCGCTGGTGCGAGTTGATTTCAACGTGCCCATGAATGAAGCGGGCGAAGTGACCGATGACACCCGTCTGACCGCAGCCTTGCCAACCGTAAATGCACTGCTGGAAAAGGGTGCCAAAGTTGCCCTGATGGCGCATTTTGGACGTCCCAAGGGAAAAGTGGTTCCCGAAATGAGCCTCAAACCCGTTGCAGAAGCCTTCTCCAAGGTGCTGGGTGAGCCTGTATTCTTTGCTGAAAATTGCGGGTTTCACGAAAAGGCGCATGCCTTTGTCGACAGCCGCAGTGCAGGCGATGTGATCCTGATGGAAAACACACGCTTCGAGCCAGGCGAGGAAACAAATGATCCAGCTCTGGCCAAGGACATGGCCAAGCTTGCGGACATCTATGTGAATGACGCCTTCTCGGCTGCTCACCGCGCGCATGCCTCTACTGAAGGTGTGGCACAATTGCTGCCCGCCTATGCTGGCAAGTCGATGGAAAAGGAGCTGTCCTCGCTGGATGCAGCATTGGGCAATCCGGTACGTCCGGTTGTGGCGGTTGTTGGCGGTGCGAAAGTCTCCTCCAAGATCGACTTGCTGAAGAACCTTGTCGGCAAGGTCGACGTGTTGGCGATCGGTGGCGGCATGGCCAACACCTTCATCTTTGCCGATGGCGTTGCGGTTGGAAAATCGCTGTGTGAGCCGGATCTGGCAGGTACAGTGAAAGAAATCCAGGCAGCAGCGAAGGCATCGGGCTGTGAGATCCTTCTGCCGGTGGATTATGTCTGCACAAAGGAATTCAAGGCAAATGCAGCTAACCGCGTCTGCAAGCCGGGCGATGTGGCTGACGACGAGATGATCCTCGATGCAGGTCCACAAAGTGCCAAGGCATTGGTGGACAAGATGGCCGCTTCTAAAACGGTGATCTGGAACGGGCCACTGGGTGCGTTCGAAATGGAGCCTTTCGACGCAGCAACTGTGACCGCCGCCAAGGGTGCGGGTGAGCTCGCCAAGGCTGGCAAGATCACGGCAGTTGCGGGGGGAGGCGACACGGTTGCAGCCCTCAATCACGCAGGTGCGGCAGACGACTTTACCTTCATTTCCACGGCCGGGGGCGCGTTCCTCGAATGGATGGAAGGCAAGGCACTTCCGGGCGTCGAGGCCCTGAGGAAGTGAACAATTTCACCGGCGCGGTTCATGCATATGAGCCGTGTTGGTTATAACGTTATGTATGATCAGAAAATGTGACTGGGACAGTAAACATGGCAAATGCAGAAATGACAAAACAGGCCGCCGAAAAGGATGGCTTTGTAGCAGCGCTCGACCAATCCGGTGGCTCGACCCCAAAAGCGCTCCGCCTTTATGGCGTTGAAGAGACTGAATATTCCAATGATGAGGAAATGTTCGGCAAGATCCACGAAATGCGTAGCCGCATCATCAAGTCCCCCGCCTTTACGGGTGACAAGGTGATGGGTGCAATCCTGTTCGAGCGCACCATGGATGGTGAGATCGATGGAATTCCAACGGCGACATATCTCTGGAACGAGCGCAAGGTTGTGCCATTCCTGAAAGTCGACAAGGGCCTGGCTGACGAAGCCAATGGCGTTCAGCTGATGAAGCCGATGCCAGAGCTTGACGGCTTGCTTGAGCGCGCTGTTTCCAAGGGCATTTTTGGCACGAAGATGCGTTCGGTCATCAATGCTGCGAACCCTGAAGGTGTGGCCGCAATCGTGGCTCAGCAGTTTGAAGTCGGCAAGCAGATCCTGTCACATGGCCTGATGCCCATCATCGAGCCGGAAGTGACGATCACCATTGCTGACAAGAGCGAAGCTGAAGACCTGCTTCTGGCCGAGATCACCAAGCAGCTGGACGCGCTTTCCGATGACCTTCAGGTCATGCTGAAACTGTCCCTGCCAAACAATGCCAACCAGTACAAATCCCTGGTCGATCACCCACGCGTCATGCGCGTTGTTGCGCTTTCCGGTGGATACCCGCGTGAAGTGGCAAACGACATGCTGTCCAAGAACACTGGCATGATCGCCAGTTTCTCCCGTGCGCTGACCGAAGGTCTGTCTGCCAAGCAGAGCGATGCTGATTTTGATGCAACGCTGGCCAAGACGATCAACGACATTTTCGAAGCGTCCCGCGCGGGCTAGGCTGGAGCGGTCGATTGATCGGCTGACGAGATGACAGAAAGACCCCGCAGGCTATGTGCCTTCGGGGTCTTTTTTTGTTCTGTCTTTGGGGATCATGCGGGGCGGCAGGCGACGCCATCCAGTGTAATCTTGTCCTGCTTGCCGCGCTGAATGGCATAACACGCACCATCTTCACCCAGATAAAGATCAAACATGGTCGGCATGGCGACGCTGTGGGTTTCATTCGGATTGGGTGGGGGCGGAAGAATGGTGATGGTCGGGTTTGCGGTCAAATCGCCTGCACCGAATGTGATATTTGCCCGCCCCAATGCGCCTGACAGGGCTGTTTTCAGGGCAGCCAGTGTATCTGCGTCAGCCGATGCTATCACAGCGGGCTGAAGAGGGGTGTCAGCCATGTTATCGACCTCCCCGGTCTGGCAGGCCATCAATATTGCAACGCCAGAGATGCAGAGCAGTGCGTTGCGGACCAACAAGGAAATCGAAAGAGACGGGTGGAGCCTGTTCAGCATCAATATGGTGTCCGCATGTCACGGTTATTGTGCATGATATCCTGAGCCTGGGTCATGTCTGTTGTCGCGACCTCCGGGCCGCCCAGATAGGTCGTTTCAGATTTCAAGGCCTTTTGTGGCGGACTCGCCGATGCGGTGCTGGAAGTACCGCTCGTACTTGCTGTTGCAGGGCAGGTGCCGGTCTCACGATAGTCGAGCGCGGCAGCCAGCAGGGCTTCAGTCTCCTCGCCGAGCTCGGTGTCATAGTCATCTGCGACGACACAACCTGCCAGTCTTTCGCCGAACTGGAAGGACGAATCGTCAGGCACGAAGCCATCGGAGTAATCACCAAACCCTTTCTCGTTCACACCCTTGAACTGGATGGTGTAATAGGTCTCCCCACAATTGTCGGTGGGGTAGAAGCCATAAGGCTTGCCGCAAGTGGTGTCGCCGATGAGGATAACCTCGACATCTACACCCCGCAGGCCGTTGATGACCGCCTCGCTGGCGCTGCAAGTGCTGCCGGTCGACAGGATGAAGACCCGTGGGAGGTCCAGACTATCCAGCGGTGTGCCGTTTGTCAGGCTGAAGCCCAATCCGATATCGATGAAGGGCACGGGTTCGTTGACTTCCCCGGTGACCGGATTGGCATTGCCCGCATTGTCGTTGAATTGCAGAAGCTCGAATGTCTTGCCGCTGGTCTGGCTCTCACCGGCGACCATATAGCCCAGCTGGGCTGCCACTGCGAGCAGTCCGCCGCCATTATAGCGAAGGTCCAGCACCAGATCGCTGACGCCTTCGGTCTTCATCTCGGAAATGGCAGTGGCAATCGCTTCTTCGGAGGAGAAGGGGCTGAAGGTGTTGAACAGGATATAACCAACCTTGCCCGAAGACGTGTCGATCACACGGGTGCGATTGACCGGCGCGGTTGCGACATCGGCGGATGTGATAGTGATCGTGCGTGGGCTTTCGCCAGGGTCCTGCACCAGGAATGTGTGGGTCTCGCCGGCCACGGCGGGAAACAGGCCTGCATTGAGACCATTCACATCAGCTTGCGAACCGGCATTCACGAGATCGATGCCGTCCACCTCGAGGATCTTCGCGCCACGCTGAAAGGGAGCTTCGCCGCTGGTTATGTTGGATGCAGGGGAGTTGGGCTCGGTGTAAAGGACGCGAAAGTCACGCGGCGGCGTGGTCGAAAACGCGACATATTCAACGCCATATCCCGATTGTGCCGTTGAGTTTCGTTGTTCCAGATAGTCCTCGGTCGATTGACTGAAATGAAAATCATCCTTGTCTTCACCAGACGCAGTGGTCGCGAAGGTTTTCAGCTGCGCGAAATAGGCCAGACGATCAGAAAAATTATTGGGGTTCTGATCCGTGACTTCATCGTTCCACAGATAGGTTTCCTCGGTCCAGGATCGCAGCCAGAACAGTTCCTCGGTGAGTGAACCTGCCAGATCCTGGAAGGCATTGCCTTCAATGTCGAACCCGGATCTGGGGTTTTCACATCTGGCTTCGAAGGTCGATGCAGGCGCGAAGACACCTTGCGACCAGGAAACGCCAGAGCTGGGTGTAGGGGTCGGGGTTGGTGTTACTGTAGGGGTCGGGGTGGGCGTTGGTGACGGAGATCCACCGCCGCCGCCACAGCCTGGCAGTGCGAACATCATGGACGCGGCAATTGCTGCAGTCGCCATAAGTTTCCTGGTTGGTCTCATTACCATGTTTTCCCTCTTCCCGCCCGCAATTCAGGCGCCCCCTGTGAGCCGCTCACGATAGCTGCGTTGTTTCAGGAGTAAATATCATCACTGCAACTCTAGATGTTATGATGCTTTTTGTGTCGTGGGTATGAAATGGCTGCAAGGATGGGCATTTACATGTCAATGGAAGCATATTTCGGGCTTAAAATATGCATGAGGTCGTGTATCGCTGTCGCAGACAACACAGTGATTTCAAATGCACTCAAGGGCTTACGGCACTCATGACTATCCAGGAACCACCGGCATTGCGGTGCCAGTCGGCCATTGAGCTGACAGTGATCGTGCCGACGCTAAATGAAGCGGAAAATGTGCCTGTCATGATTGGCGCACTGCATGAGGCGCTGGACGGGCAAACCGAATGGGAGGTGGTTTTTGTCGACGACAACTCCCCGGATGGAACCGCTGAAATCGTGAAGGATATCGCGCAGACCGATCCGCGAGTGCGCTGTATTCATCGCATGGGGCGTCGGGGGCTTTCCACGGCTGTGATCGAAGGTGCGATGTCCAGCGCAGCGCAGTATATAGCCGTGATCGATGCCGACATGCAGCACGATGAGACGCGACTATCTGTGATGTTGAAATTGGCGCGTGAAGAGGCTTTGGACGTGGTGGTTGGCAGTCGTTATGCCGAAGGCGGCGGGCTTGGGGAATGGGATGCCTCGCGTGTTCAGCTATCAAAGCGCGCGACACAGCTGGCCTATCGTGCAACGGGTGTGAAGTTGAAGGACCCAATGAGTGGATTTTTCCTGATCCGACGCGATGTCTTCAACAGTCTTGCGCCCGACCTTTCAGCCATGGGGTTCAAGATCCTGCTGGACCTTTTTGCGACATCGAGGAAGCCGCTGAAGTTTCGCGAAGTTCCGTTCGAGTTTCGTACGCGTCGGTTTGGTGACAGCAAGCTGGATAATCAGGCGGCCTGGGATTTCCTGATGCTGCTGGCCGACAAGACGGTGGGGCGTTATGTGCCGGTGCGATTTATCTCGTTCGGCCTGATTGGCGGTCTGGGCGCACTTGTCCATCTGGCCGTGATGTTTGTCGCCAAGGATCTGATCGGTCAAAGCTTTCTGCACTCAAAGATCTGGGCAGTCGCCATTGCCATTGTCTTCAACTATGCGCTGAACAATCTGATTACCTATCGCGACCGGAGCCTGAAGGGGTGGAAATGGGTGACGGGTCTGTTGAGCTTTGCAGCGGTCTGCGCGCTGGGAGCCTTCGCCGATATCGGGATTTCCTCTTACATCTACAATGAGAGCGCCGCTGATGGGTTGTTGCGCAATGTCTGGGTCATTCCGGCATCCATCGGCATCATTGTTGGTGCTGTTTGGAACTATGCGGTTTCATCAGTCTATACATGGCGCAGCAGCAAATAGGACTGACCCTGTATTTGCGATGTGCTGGTGCCGGGAGTGCTTGACGAATGTCACTGCCTCACGGCATGACAAATCATGGAAAACCGCTGCCGCCTCTATCTGATCACTCCGCCTGTCATTGAAGACATTGATGCATTTGCTGCACAGCTTACGAATGCATTGGAGGGTGGGGATGTGGCCTGCCTTCAGATCCGGTTGAAGACGGCAGAGGGTGTTGCGGCATCGGATGAACATATCCGTACTGTTGGCCGGATGATCATTCCTTTGGCGCAGGAACGTGATGTTGCTGTGCTGATCAATGACCGGCCAGATCTTGCAGCCGATCTGGGGGCCGATGGCGTGCATGTCGGCCAGCAGGATGCATCGATCAAGGATTCTCGCAGGATCATGGGAGCTGATGCGATCATCGGCGTGACCTGCCATGACAGCCGTCACATGGGATTGCTGGCGGGAGAGCAGGGGGCCGATTATGTTGCCTTTGGAGCGTTTTATCCGACACAGACCAAGGATGCTTCGACGCAGGCTGATCCTGAGCTGTTGCGGTGGTGGCAGGAGATGATCGAGATTCCATGTGTTGCCATTGGTGGGATCACGGTCGCGAATGCCGAGCCACTTGTAGAGGCAGGCGCGGATTTCCTGGCTGTATCCGGCGGGGTCTGGAACGCAGAGGGCGGTCCGAGGCAGGCCGTTGCAGCATTCAACGAAATTCTGGATCGCTATCCTCTCGACGACTGACTCTGTTCGACCCTTTGCCCGACCTCGATGAGATTGGGGTCAATCGAAATTTCCAGACAAACCCGGTTTGGCGCTTGCATCATGCATTCAGTCTGTTTATGGAAATGTTATGATATAACATATCAAACAAGATTGGCAGATTATCATGACCCGGCTCCTTCTGTTTTCCCTGGCATGCCTTCCCGTGTGCGCCCCCCTTGCGATGGCCCAGAACGATGAGGATCCTCGTATAGAGGATGTGATCATTGTAACGGCACCCGGAAAGGCACGTGCTGCCGCTGAACTGATTGGTAGCGCGAGTGCAATCAACCGGGATGAACTGGTCGACAGGCTGGGCGGGTCACTGGGTGATACGCTGGATCATCTGCCGGGTGTGACCTCCACCAGCTTTGGTGCCGCCGCCGGGCGACCCGTCCTGCGCGGTCTTGGCGCTGAGCGTGTTCAGGTTCTGACCAATGGGCTGGGGGTTCTGGATGCATCAGCCGCCAGCCCGGATCATCAGGTCGCCGCGGATGGTATTGATGCCGACAAGGTGGAGGTTCTGCGTGGGCCTGCAGCGCTTGCCTATGGCGGGCAGGCGATTGGCGGCGTGGTCAATGTGATTGACGGACTGATCGCAGAAACGGTTCCTGCAGATCCTGTCAGCATGGATGCCTATGGGGCGTCAAACAGCGTCAATGACGGGCTGGAGGGGGCTTTGCGTCTCAAGGCGAAGGCAGGAAACTGGGTGATTGCAGGCTCTGCGTCGGCACGCGATCTGGGCGTTTATGATATTCCCGGTTCTGCGGAGAGCGCGGCGTTTCATGCTGCAGAAGAACACGAAGAGCATGAAGAACATGAAGAGCACGAGGAAGGCGAGGAGGGTGAGGAAGAGGAAGCCTATGGCGTCTTGCCCAATTCGCAGATGCAGTCCCAATCCCTGGCGCTTGGCCTGTCCTATGTCGGGGATCGTGGATTTATAGGTGCAGCGATTCGGCGGCAGACATCGGATTACGGTCTGCCCGGACATATGCATCATCATGAACATGAAGAAGACCATGACGAGGGTGAGGAAGAGGAAGAAGATCACCACGAAGACGAAGCATCGCCCTTCATTGATTATGAGCAGACACGCATCGATTTGCGCGCCGGGCTGGATCTTGATGCTGGACCGCTGACTGGCATTTCGGCCTTCGTGGCCATTGGTGACTATTCCCATGCCGAGATCGAGGATCCCGACAGTGCAGGGACGACTTATGAAGTCGAAGGTGTGGAAGGGCGAATTGAGCTGGACCACACAATCGGTGAGTTTGATGGCGCCATCGGACTGCAGGTGCTGGACAAGTCCTTTGATGCATCGGGCGACGAGCAGTTCATTTCGGCAACCGATACACAAAGCATTGGTGTCTTCCTTTATGAAGCGCGGGACTGGGATCATGGTTTCGGCATAGAAGGTGGTTTGCGTCAGGAGCAGGTCGACTATGACAACGCCATAAACGGCAAGGCCGATTTTTCCATGACCAGTGCCTCGCTGGGTGGGCACAAGCATTGGGACAATGGCGTTTTCTTCGGTTTGCAGGCCTCATGGGCCGAGCGTGCACCGAATGAGACCGAGCTGTTTGCCAATGGAGCGCACACAGCCGCGCAACGTTTTGAGCGCGGTGATATCACACTCGATGTGGAGCGTGGCCTGAACCTGGAAGCAGCGGTGCGCCACACATCCGATGGTCATTCCATTGGCGTGAACATTTTCCGTACTGATTTCTCCGACTTTATCCATGCCGCTCCGGGTACGGTGCTGGATGAAGGCGTTGTTGTGGATGAGGTGGATGAATTTCCAGTCTATCTTTATGCGCAGCAGGATGCCGTGTTCACGGGTGGCGAGATCTATGGCGATGCAAGACTGGGTAGCGCATTGGGTGCTGACTGGAAGGTCAATGGCAGTCTGGATCTGGTCGATGCGGAGTTTGACGATGGTTCATCGGTTCCGCTGATCCCTCCCGTGACATTGACCGGTGGTGTATCTGCCGATTGGCGCTGGTGGGATGTTGGCCTTGATGTCACCCATGCAGCCGAGCAGGACGATATCGGGGCAGGGGAGCTGGCAGTTGATGCCTATACGCGCCTTGATCTGCGCGCCGGATGGAATTTGGGTAGCCTGTCTCAGGCGCTGGATGGCGCTGAGGCATTTGTGGAGCTGCGCAATGCAACCGATGAGGAGATCAGGCCTGCAACATCGGTCATTCGTGACATCGCTCCCATGGCCGGGCGCAATCTTCGGCTTGGGATAAAACTGTCGCTTTAAGGGCATTGCGAGAGCTATTCAGCGTTCAGGGCTGGCAATTGGCGCAATATTCGTTATTGAACTGGCCTTTCCCCAGTCCTGAACCTTTCGCAAGAGAGCGCGCCCATGTCCCGCCCGTCGCCGACCGTCACGATCATGATAGAAGCTGCCCAGGCGGCTGGTAAGAAGATGGTCCGGGATTTTGGAGAGGTCGAACACCTTCAGGTGTCCAAGAAGGGCCCGGGTGATTTTGTCTCCAATGCGGACAAGAAGGCAGAGAAGATCATCTATGAGATGCTTGCCAAGAAGCGTCCGGGATATGGCTTTCTCATGGAAGAGAGCGGCACGATCGAGGGCACGGACAAGTCTCACCGTTTCATCGTGGACCCTCTCGATGGCACCACCAATTTCCTTCACGGCATGCCGCATTTTGCGATTTCCATCGGCCTTGAGCGTGATGGTGAGATGCATGCCGGTGTCATTTTCGATGTCATCAAGAACGAGATTTTCTGGGCTGAGCGCGGTGAAGGTGCCTGGATCGAGAACCGCCGCCTGAGAGTGGCCGCACGCCGCAAGCTGCATGACTCCGTATTCGCGACAGGTATTCCATTTGTGGGCCGCTCCGGCCAGCGTGAGTTCCTGGTTGAGCTGGCCGCGATCATGCCGGAAGTGGCGGGCATTCGTCGTTATGGGGCAGCCTCACTGGATCTGGCATGGGTTGCGGCAGGCCGGTTTGACGGGTTCTGGGAGCGCGGGCTGAAGCCCTGGGACATTGCAGCGGGTATCGTGCTTGTCCGCGAGGCTGGCGGCAAGGTGGTCGGGCTGGATGGCTCTGATGTCATGCAATCCGGTGACATTGCCTGTGGTAATCCCAGCCTGTGTTCCAAGCTGGTCGAACGGCTGGAAGGCAAGGTCGGCGGCGCAAGGAAAGCCTAACCGGCTGACGCGATCACCGGATCTTCCGATGGTGCCATTTCGCAGCGCCAGATATTGGGATCATAAACCGATCCAATCAGCATGATATTGCGGTGAACCGCTGCGACTGTCATGGCTGACAATCCAGTGTTGGCACCAAATTGCGGGCCGCCATCGGTCTGCATGATTTCTGTGGGGCCACCCGACAGGGCATTGCCATTGGCTGCCGCGTCAAACCGGATAATGTCTGATGGTGAAATCCTGTCTGCATCCGCCATAAGCCTTGCAAAGGCTACCACGTCGATATGTCCGGCAATGTACAGATCGCCGCTATCAGACATTGCAATATTGTCGACATGACCGGGCGTCGATACGCGGTCCAGTGGTAGCAATCCGCCTTTGTCAGTCACCCGAAAAGCATGAACGGCACGCTTTAGTGTCTCTGCCACATAGAGCGTCGCGGTCGAGCGGTCGAAAGCAACTCCATTGGCCATGGCGAAGGGGCCAGCAACCTTGCGGGCTTTCCCATTGCGGACATGTACCAGCGCCCCGGTGCGGCGCTTGAGGGCGATATCCACCTTCTCTTGCAGGCTGTTGGAGGCGGCAGCCAGGTCCAGCGTCACAAAGAATTCGCGCGGACCGATGGCTGCGACATCATTGGGGTGATGAATGATGCCCGGATTGCTGACGGTTTCTTCAAGCTCCAGATAACCTGTTTCACCCAGACGGTAGATCAGAATGTAAGAGCCTTGCTCTGATCTGCGCCCGCCAGCATGGCTGACCACAAAGAGACGACGCGTTCCGTCTTCATCAATGTAGAGGTCGATCCCATGGGGATGCAGGTCCTGCGGCATGGCCTCGGTCAGGTCATTGAGCAGGAGCGGGCCTTCATCGGGGTAGAGCGGGACAAGATAGATTGCACCGCGCGGTGCAGACAGGTCTCTGCGATCAATGGCTGAAACATAGGCCATCGCGCGTTCATGATCGATCACGATGTCTTCCACACCGATCAGGCCGGGGCCGTCATCCGTTTGACCGCTCAGGGATGTGCAGCTGCCATCAAATCGGGGTGTGACGGATACAAATACGCCTGCCGACCAGACGATATAGATCGCCCCGGATATTGCCGCGGTCAATGCGGCTAGCACAATGTAGAGGGCGATCCGGCCCATATCTGCGCACTCCTGCGCTCACATCCAATTCAGATAATGGCCTATATTGGATGTGGAATTCTGGCAAATCGCGGCTGCGTCCTGCGCAGTGTTTCTAGCTGGACGAAAACTGAAGTTCGGCCAGATGCGCATAGACCCCGCCCTGACGGACAAGGCTTTCATGATCGCCTTCTTCGGCCACCTTGCCTTTTTCGAGCACAACGATGCGATCAACCTTTCGGATGGTGGCGAGGCGGTGGGCGATGATCAATGTGGTGTGGCCCTGTGCTGCTGTATCGAGGGCCTGTTGTACCAGTCGTTCATTTTCCGCATCCAGCGCTGATGTGGCTTCATCCAGCAGCATGACCGCAGCATTGCGTGCGAGCGCTCGGGCGATGGCGACGCGCTGGCGTTCACCGCCAGACAGCGACTTGCCGCGGCCACCTATGGATGTTTTCAAACCATCACGGGCTTCCAGGAAACGCCAGGCTTCCGCCTGTTGGAGGGCGTGGCGCACTTCGTCATCACTGGCATCGCTATTGCCCACGCGGACGTTTTCGGCAGCATCGCCGGAGAACAATGCAGCTTCCTGGGGGACATAGCCAAACCGGGCGCGCCAATCGCGTGGGTCAGCGTCCCGTGCTTCTACCCCGTCCAGCAATATGGCGCCTTCGCGCGGATCGTAAAACCGCAGGAGCAGGCGGAAGATGGTGGATTTCCCAGATCCTGACGGGCCCACAAGCGCAACGCTTTCGCCCGGTTTGATATCGAGGTCAAAGCCATTGATTGCCGGTAAGCCGGAAGCCTCGGGATATGAAAAATGCACGTTCCTGAAGGTAAGCGCGCCTCTTGCGGGCGTGGGAAGGGGAGTCGGGTTGGCGGGTGCGCGAATATCGGGTTCGGCGTCGAGTATCTCGGCGCAGCGCTGGATCGCTCCCGATGTGCGCATGGCGGCATTGGCCACATCGGCCAGCATGCCGAATCCGGAAATGCCGGACATGGCGTACATCGCAAACTGCGCCAGCTCGCCGGAGGTCATCCGGTCAGCAAGTACTTCCTGAATTGCCAGCCATGCCATCAGTGCGACGCCGGTAAACAGGGCAAAGACAATGGAACCGGACATCAATGCCTGTGCGCCAATGCGGCGGCGCGCGGCCTGGAAAGCGGTTTCACAGGCTGCGCGGAAGCGACTGGCGCGTGTCTGTTCCTGGCCATAGGCTTGCACCAGCTCGATTGCGTCAAGGCTCTCAGAGGCCTCACCAGCGGCATCGGCGATGCGGTCCTGCACGGCGGTCGACAGCTTGCGAACGCGTTTGCCGATGCCCATGAGCGGCAGGATAATCAGCGGCGCTGCGACAAAGACCACGCCTGTCAGGCGCCAGTTGAGCGCGAACATCAGGATCAGCGCCCCGATCACTGACAGGGCATTGCGCAGGAAGATCGAGAATGACGATCCCAGGAAACTCTCGATCAATGTGACATCGGATGTCAGGCGCGAGACGGCCTCGCCGGTACGCAGAGAGGTGAAGTATCCCGGAGACAGGAAAATCAGGCTTTGATAGACATCCGCGCGCAGGTCGGCGGCAGCGCGTTCACCCAGTAGGGACATGAAATAGAAACGTGATGAGGTCACCAGCGTCATGGCGATGACAACACCGACAAAGACCATGAAGCCCTGATTGATCGCCGATATGTCACCCGTGGCGAGACCACCATCCACAATGTTTCGGGCAATGAAGGGCAGGAAAAGGGTGAGGCCCACACCGATCAGCAGGAGCAGGATGGCAGGCCAGAAGATGAGTGGCCGACGGTGAACATAGGGCCACAATTTGGCCAGCGGCTTGACCGAACGTCCCTTGGGGCGGTCAGGCAGTGCGGCGGCTCCGCGGCGTGTATTGGCGGCTTTCCGGTCGGCATCGACTGAATTATCTGATGTGCTCATGGCGGTTGAGGGTTGCCTTTCGCTGCACGATAAGCTATGCGCGCTGCTTCGATTTCATAATCCAGACCACAACGCGCAAGGGCGAAGAGCCATGAAGAAAGACGGACATCCAGACTATCATTTCATCACTGTCAAGATGACGGATGGTTCGTCCTACCAGACTCGCTCGACATTGGGTAAAGAGGGCGACACTCTGCAACTGGACATCGACCCCAAGACGCACCCGGCATGGACTGGTGGAAACCAGAACCTTCTGGACCGTGGTGGTCGCGTATCTCGCTTCAATGACCGCTTTGGCGGCTTCATGAAGAAGAAATAAGGCGCATCAGCGTTTGAATATCAAAAAACCCGCACCGAAAACGGTGCGGGTTTTTTTGTCTGCAACTGTAAACGTCGGCTCTGAGTGGCGGCGCGGCCAAGGCGGTATGGCTAATTGTCGCGCCAGATTGCCAGCGGGTCGAAGGCTCCGCTTTCGGCAGCATCGCGCAGGCGGTCCATCTGGCTCATCACCGGATTCTCGATTGTGGGTTCATCTTCGGAATAAAGCGTTTCATCCAGGCGCCAGACGCGCTCATAAAGGGCGCGGGACCGTTTGACGAGCAAGAGCAGGGATGCAGGCAATTCGTCTGCATGATCATGGCGCGGTGCTGATGGCGAGGAGAGGCGAAATTTTTCCTCGCCGGCTTCCTCAACTGTCATATCGCGTTCGCGCACGGCGCGTTGGACAACAAGCCAGGATGCGGCCTGCATGAGGCGTGTGGTCACTTCCATGCTTTCGGCGGCGTATGTCAGGGCATTGGACCGTTCCAGCGCACGGCTTTCCTGGCGGCCTTCGCCGTCCAGATAGCCAGCAGCTTCTTCAACCAGCGCCATGCCTTCACGGAACAGGCGATCGAACACTTCGGAATCTGCAAATTCGGTTACGCGTGCTTTCCACCCATGGCCAGCTAATGACACCCTGTTTACTCCGTCACCCATGTCACCCTCGCTTTAATCTACGCATGTTGCGCCAGTCTCGTGCAATATGTATCACCCAAACTCGTTAGCAAGCCGCTTACCACATCGGGCTTTTTTCAGCTGCCAGAACCGAAGATTGCATCGGCAGCATGCTTTTGCGCCACTTTTTTGGCGATCATCTGCTTGCAGGCCTCGGTTTCGGCTTCCAGCATTTCAATGCGTTCTGCCAGCTCTTCCAGAGACATGTCTTCCAGTAGCCTGGTGGCTTTCTTTACCGGTTCATCTTCAAACATGCGACGACCTCCCGATTGATTACCTTGTCTGAATGGAGCATGCCTGTTGAAGTGTGCTGTGATCAAGTGCCCCGCAGCATCAAATCTTTGCAACGCTTTGGGAGATGGATATGGCGGCGAAAATGAAAGCGATCATCGCACGAAAGGATCAGCCATTGTCGTGGGAGGATGTCGATCTTCCCGAACCCGCAGCGGGCCATATACGCATAAAGGTAGCAGCGGCTGGCCTCAACCGCGCCGACATCCTGCAACGGCGGGGCATGTATCCGCCGCCTGAAGGTGCCGTGGATATCATGGGGCTGGAAGTGTCCGGTTGGGTTGATGCTGTCGGGGAAGGTGTATCAGGGCTCAGAGAAGGCCAGGCCGTCTGTGCGTTGCTGCCATCTGGGGGGTATGCCGAATACGCCATTGCCCATGCTGGTTCGGTGATGCCCCCGCCTGATGGGGTTGACCTGGTTCAATCGGCTGGCTTGCCGGAAACAGTGATGACCGTCTGGGCCAATGTGTTCGGTCTGGGACAGCTCAAACCCGGTGAGACCTTCCTGGTGCAGGGTGGATCGTCCGGAATCGGCACAACGGCCATCCAGATGGCAAGGGCTCACGGGGCACGTGTCTTTGCGACGGCAGGATCGGAAGAAAAGTGCAAAGCCTGCGTCAGTCTCGGTGCAGAGGCGGCGTTCAACTACAAGACAGATGATTTTGAAGCAGAGCTCAAGGCCCTTGGTGGGGTGGACGTCATACTCGATATTGTGGCCGGAGATTATGTGTCCGGGCACATCAATATTCTGAAGACGGACGGGCGGCTTGTGCATATTGCGGTTCAGGGCGGATTGAAGACCGAGGTCAATATCCTCAAGATCATGTCCAAGCGGCTGGTTGTGACCGGATCGACGCTACGCGGACGCACGGATGCGCAAAAGGCAGCCATTGCCAGCCAGGTGGTTTCCAGTGTCTGGCCGCAAGTGCGCGCCGGCAAGGTCAAGCCCATCATCGATTCCACTTTTCCCATGCAGGAAGCCGAGGCAGCACAGGCTCGCATGGTAGCAAGTGAACATATCGGGAAGATATTGCTGACGCTTGACTGATAGTCAGTTTCCTGGCGTTGCAAATATCTGTCGGAAAACATTCACATTCATTCCAAAAACGCCTATATGGTGACCAGAACCCGAATTTCTCTCAGTCCTTTCTGAGGAAAACCGCCCGGCTCAAAAGCCGGGCGAAATTGTTTTTGGAGACGCCCACATGGCTCAAATTCTCATGCCCAAGGCCACGGCTGTCTGGCTCGTGGACAACACGACGCTGACCTTTCAACAGATTGCAGATTTCTGTGAACTGCACCCATTGGAGGTGAAGGGCATCGCGGATGGCGAAGTGGCGAAAGATATTCGCGGCGTCGACCCGGTCGCGCGTGGCGAACTGACCCGTGAAGAAATCGAACGTGGCGAAGCCAACGACAAGTACACGCTGAAAGTCATCGCGCCCAAGCACGACATTCCGCGTCCAAAGCGCAAGGGTGCGCGCTATACACCGGTTTCGCGCCGTGGTGACCGTCCGGATGCAATCCAGTGGTTCATCCGTCACCACCCGGAGATTTCAGATGCCCAGATTTCCAAGCTGATCGGCACCACCAAATCGACAATCGAACTGGTGCGTAGCCGCCAACACTGGAACTCGCCGAACATTCGGCCGGTTGACCCGGTGACGCTGGGGCTGACCACACAGATCGAGCTGGATGAAGCTGTATCCAAGGCATCTGCCAAGCGTGCCAAGATGGAAGCTGATCGCGATGAGAAGCTGATCGGACCGGGCCTTGACCCGATTCAGTCTGTGGAAGATGTGCCATCCTCACCCTTCGACGAAGAAGAGCGTAAGCGCAAGGCCGATGATCAGCTGACCGTGGATGACGTGTTCGCGAATTTCGGCAAGTCAGCGCCTGACGACGAATCCTGATCCGCTATCGCGGTTGATCGATGCTTTCATGCTTCATGACGCCGTTCAACCGCGAACGCCCACCATCGAGCGTGACCGTCTGACCAGTCATGTTTGCGGCTGCCGGACTGGATAAAAACAACGCTGTCTGTGCGATTTCTTCGGCATGGCAGGCGCGTCCTAGTGGCGTGCGCTCGGCCAGCCAGCCTTCTTCCTCGCGTTCTGCGCGGGGACGAATGGCGATAATGGCATTGGTACGTATTCTGACATCGGAGAGTTCCAGCGTTGCGGACTGAGCCGCCGCCAGGGCGAGCGATTGTGAAGCTGATTGTATGTAGCGCCGACGATCAGCTGCCACAGCTGCCATAGAGAGGATCTGAACAAAGCAATTGGCGCGCGGTGTTGCTTCCAGTTCGTCTTGTTCTTCCTGCTTTCTCTGCTCGATCATCTGCGCGGCGAACATGCGCATGGCCGCTGTAACGCTACGTGCAGGTGCGACCACGCTTTCCTCGAAATATGCAGCTTCACTATCGAGCAGGCCGCCGCCTTCGGGAATATTGGGGATGTGAACGACCGCATCTATCCTGTTGAAGGTTGCCATCGCCCCCGCCATGACGTTTCGCAGGCCCAGCGTCGTGTCCAGGTCGCCGGCGTAGTGGCCGATTTTTTCTTTCAGTTCGTCCTGCAGGTCTTCCAGCGCGCGGACATCTGAATCGGCGATGAAGCATGTCCATCCGGCACGCGTGAACGCGCGGGCACATTGTCCGCCGACCCCTGCTGCGGCACCAAGCACAACCAGGTTTGATGATGAATCACCCATGAAACTTCAACTCCGGTCGCGCTTTAATAGCGCGCTGCATATTTGTGTTCAGTCTTCGTCAGACTTTGTGTCTTCGGCTTTGCGTCGCCGACGTTTGGGCTTGGGGGCGTCATCTTCCGTGACGACGTCATCTGCTTTTGCCTTGGCGCTGGCAGTATCGGCCTTGGCTTTTGGTGTGAGGGTGTCAGTGCTGACCGGTGTTGTTGGCGGTGCAGCCTCGACCACTGGGGAGCGGTTTTCGGTGAGGTGGTCGGCTATGATGCCCAGCCGGTCATTCAGGCGATGCTGAGAGGCGACCATGTCTGACAACAGGCGCACGACCAGCCAGATTGACAATGGAATGGCCAGACCAAAAGCAGCCTGGGTGAAGGCCGATGTCAGGTTCCAGCTGAACAGGCTGAACAGCGCCATCAGCAACATGAAGCCCGCAATCACTGCGAGCAGAATGCTCAGCCAGCGGGTTGCCGATTTGACCAGCCCCGGCGACATGAGTTCGTCCGGGTCCAAGAGATTGCGCATGACAGCGTCCTTTCCTCGTATCTTAGTTTTGCAGAATAAGCAGAACAGGGTTTATTTTACGCAAACAAGGTGCCGTTTCCTGTTGCGGGCATATTGGTGGCAAATAAAAAGCGCCGCGATCCAGTGGATCTGCGGCGCTCCGATTCAATTCTGATTTTCAGTTGACGAGATCAGCGCGACTTCAGCTGATTGATCTCGTCCTTAATTCGGAGCTTCTTTCGCTTCAGGTCCGCGACCCTGATATCATCGCCAGAAAGATGTTTTCGTTCCGTTTCAATCGCCGCGTCCAACTGCTTGTGGCGGTGGTCCAGTTCACGGATACGGGCGTCTATGCTCATGCTCAGCCTCCTTCTGTTGTGGAAGACCTGAATGTGCCACAAATGAAGTCGTTTGTCACGAAAGGCACACTTCAAAAAATTTTCATGGATCGGGTTTGGCTCATCTTGCATTTTTGATGCGAATCAAAACGGCAGACGAAATCAAACTGTTGGTTATGTCTCCAGAGGGTCTGGTCTCCGAGGCGGGTTTCGGGTAAATAGCTGACCCATCGAACGGGGCTTCACATATGCGTGCAGATCCGATTGCGCGCTGTTTCGATTCAATAAATTCCCGGCTGACAATCGGGTCTCTGCTAAGGATTCAGGCATGAGCGGTGACGACGTGACCACGAGCGTGGGGGAAGACGCCGACATTGTGAAATTGAGTCAGTTGCGTCAGGAACATCGAAAACTCGATGCAGAGATCGAGGCGCTACAGCTTCAGGGCGATGCGGAAATGAAGCTGATGACCATGAAGCGTCGCAAATTACAGCTGAAAGATGAGATTGCCTGGCTGATGACGAAGACCACGCCGGATATCATCGCCTGAAGACGTGAGCTGAATGGGTGCGGGCAGAGCTAGATCAGGAGGCGCGATTGGATTTGCGCCGGGTTTTCTGGGCATACATGGCCTCATCAGCGAGAGCGACAAGGCGTTCGGCTGATGCTTCGCTCAAGAAGGGGGTAAGACCGTAGGACGCTTCGACTGACAGCGATTTGCCTTCAAATTCTACAATTGTCTCGGATATTGCGCTTGCGAGTTGTGCCGCCTTCTGGCGTGCAATTTCCGGTGAAACGCTGGTGAGGACGACGGCAAACTCATCTCCGCCCAGCCGCCCCAGAATGTCGGATTCCCGCGTGTGATCCATCAGCTTGTCCCCTACGGCACACAGGATCTTGTCGCCCGCCGCGTGGCCATGGGTGTCATTGATGGCCTTGAATCCATCCAGATCGAAGAAGATGAGGCTGGCTTCCAGACCATAACGGCGCGCAAATGACATAAGGCGTGAGAGTTCGCGCATGAAGGCGCGGCGATTATAGACCGGGACGAGCGGGTCGTGGTCAGCCATGCTTTCAGCGGAATCAAGCGCCAGTTTCAGAGCGTCGCGCTGAGCGCGCAATTCCGTGATCTCTCCGGTCATGGCTGCGAAGGCGGCCCTGACAGCAGGCGTGAGTTCATCGCTGCTCACGCCGAACAGGCGCACGGCCTCTTCAACATTGATCTTGTTGGTGACGGGAGCAATGCGTGTTTTACCACTGGCATCACGCCGCGCTGAAAAGATGGAGAGGAACTTCATCAACATACCGCGTTCAATCTGTTCCTGCAAAATTAACCTGCCCATCTTGCGAACATATTAACGACGAAAACCCCTGATCTAACAAGTATTTATCGTCGCTTGTATTCGCTGGGCACTGCATAAATTCTGTTAAGCTCATTGTTTGCGATAATCTGCTTGGGCACTTTTGATCATTTGATCTTCGTCGTTAAAGGTGTGCTTTGCTTTGAATACAGGGCCTCCTTGCGCGATAAGTCACCATGATGCCCTTGCCGCGCGAACGCCGATGCATATACTCGCGCGCTTTCCTAAACACCGCGACGTTTTCAGTCATCGCATACAAGCAGGAGAGCTCTCATGGGGGACGCTCAAACCCTTTCCGGTTCAGCCGCCCCTCTGGTGGGTGTTGTCATGGGGAGTCGGTCCGACTGGCCAACCATGAAACTGGCCTCTGATCTCTTGACCGAAATGGGTGTGCCGCATGAGTGCAAGATCGTCTCTGCGCACCGCACGCCTGACCGTCTGGTTGACTATGGAAAATCAGCAAAAGCGCGTGGCCTGAAAGTGATCATTGCCGGGGCTGGCGGTGCCGCGCATCTGCCGGGCATGCTGGCCGCGATGACGATCGTGCCTGTGCTGGGTGTGCCGGTGAAATCACGCACGCTGAGCGGATGGGACAGTCTTCTTTCCATTGTGCAGATGCCCAAGGGTGTTCCCGTTGGGACACTGGCCATTGGGGATGCCGGTGCGGCGAATGCTGGTCTGCTGGCAGCATCCATCATCGCCAATGAGGATGAAGATGTTGCGACGCGGCTTGCCGAGTGGCGTGAGCGCCAGACGGATGCAGTCGTCGAAACGGTGGAAGACGAGACGTGAGCAGCACGACCAGCATCACGATTGTTCCCCCCGGAGGTGTCGTCGGGATACTGGGCGGCGGACAGCTGGGGCGCATGCTTGCCCTGTCGGCGGCCAGGCTGGGTCTGGACGTGCATGTCTTTGCGCCTGAGGCTGATTGTCCGGCGAGCAGGGTCAGTGCGAAATGCTGGACAGCTCCCTATGATGATGAAGTTGCATTGCTCGAATTTGCCAATAGCTGCGATGTCATTACCTTCGAATTCGAGAACATTCCGGCAAAGTCACTTGAAGCGATCGCTGATGCGGGCAAGCAGGTCTTTCCGCGTCCGTCTGCATTGGCTGTGTCGCAGGATCGCCTGATCGAAAAACAGTTCCTGCAATCGATCAATGTTCCGCCGGTCTCGTTTGAGGCGATTGATGACGCATCCCAGATCGCGAAGGCGCTGGATCGGTTGGGTGGCAAGGGCATTCTGAAACTGCGTCGCGAAGGCTATGACGGCAAAGGGCAGGCCCGTATTGAAACCGGATGCGATGCGGATGCTGTGTTTGCCCAATTGGGAGGACGCGAATGTCTTCTGGAAGCTTTCATCGCTTTTGACAAGGAAATCTCAGTACTGGTTGCGCGCGGTCAGGATGGCGCAACAGCCATTTATGAGCCGCCATGCAATGATCATGGTGGCGGCATATTGCGTCAATCCACAGTGCCTTCGGGAATGTCATCAGCCATATTGGCTAAAGCCGAACAGCTGGGTCTGAAACTGGCGCAGGCATTGGATTATGTTGGCATTCTGGCCCTTGAACTGTTCGTGATGCCAGATGGCACGCTTTACGCGAATGAGTTTGCGCCGCGCGTTCACAATAGTGGTCACTGGACGGATGATGCCTGTTATGTGAGCCAGTTCGAGCAGCATATCCGTGCGGTTTGTGGCTGGCCGCTTGGCCCGACAATGCGCCATTCCGATGTGGTGATGGATAATCTGCTGGGCGACAGGGATATTGCCAGCTGGAACCAGCGGGCTGCGGCGGGCGAAGCTGTGCGTATATATGCCAAGCGCGGCGGTGGCGAAGGCCGCAAGCTGGGCCACGCCAACCGAATGTCCCCCAAGGGCTGATCAAGCCGGGATAGCGTTCTCAGAATGGGCGTCTGGGCACGAGCTTCAGCAGATCCAGCGGGTCTGGAAGCCTGTCGGTGAATTTGCGAGCGTCGATCTTGAGCTTTTCGAACTGCATGACGTTTTCGATGCGGTCATCCAGACGTTTCCAGGCCAGTTGCTCGTCTTCTTCAGAAAGCCAGACATTGAGCGTGGACGCGAGGACGCCCGATAATGTCATGCGCTTGGTGTACCAGTTGCTGTCTGTTGATGTGTCGCCCAGTGCGGCCCAGATCGTGTCTGCTGCGTTCCAGAGGATCTTTGCACCCAAAGGTGCACGCCACGGCGCGGCGAGGGCGTGAGCGGCGCGGCCTGCTGATTTGCGGTGAGGGCCAAGCGCCTCAATGCGGGTGCGCACGCCGAATGTGACTTTCTCGCGTATCTTCATTGTGGCCAGATCGGCCTGGTGCATGATTGCGCGGGTTTGCTCATCTGACTCATCGGCCCAGGCCAGAAGCAGGGTGTCGATCCCGTCAGGTGCGGCGAGCCTGAGTTCGCCGGCTGACAGATTTAATGCTGTGGCTGCTCTATTCAGAGCGCTTGCATTCCAGCCTGCCTCAACCGCGAAATCTCTCGTTTTTTCCAGCAGTTGGGCGCGTATTATCGCGCTGGGGGGTGATTTTTTAGCCATATTGCGCTATATTCCTTGAAGCAGTCGGCTAGGCAGGCGTATTCGATTGTGCTATCGCCGCCGCTTCAGGCCAATAGGTCTAACCGAATTTTACTTACATCGGTGCTGTTCCTCACTTCTGCAAGGTTGTGGGGCTGCACCATTTGGCAGTTCAGGAGATTGAACCATCGTTCAGATCGTTGTCCGCGACAACAATGTCGATCAGGCATTGAAAGCGCTAAAGAAAAAAATGCAGCGCGAAGGCCTCTTCCGCGAGATGAAGCGCCGCAACCACTTTGAGAAACCTTCCGAAAAACGTGCGCGCGAAAAAGCTGAAGCTGTCCGCCGCGCCCGCAAGCTCGCTCGCAAGCGCGCTCAGCGTGAAGGCCTTCTGGGTCGCACTTCCTAAGATCTGAAGCTGGCTTTTGCCGCTTTTCCGTATCGTTCAAGCCGCTCGGCATCTGGCCGCAGCGGCTTGTTTGCGTTTCCGCATGAAACTGAAACCGCACAAAAAAACCGCCATGACCCGGAACAGGCATGGCGGTTTTGATGGATTGATCCGTGCCGAATAGCTGGCCGGGATCAGACGTTTTCTGCAACCCATTCCGCGATGCGGCTCTTGGACATCGCACCAAGATGGGTGGCGGCAACCTTGCCGTCCTTGAAGATCATCAATGTCGGCATGCCGCGCACACCAAACCGGCTGGCAGTCATGACATTGTCATCGACATTCACTTTCACGACCTTGAGATCATCCTTTTCGGATGCCAGCTCTTCGAGGTGAGGTGCGATCTGCTTACATGGGCCACACCATTCAGCCCAGAAATCTACGACAACAGGTTTGCTGGACTGCAATACATCCGTGTCGAAATTGTCGTCAGTGGTTTCGGTGACGCTCATCATTGGTCTCCTTGAGAATCTCTGTGACTCAGCATGTAGTATAAGTGCCATGACTTTTCACGTGTGATCTTCTTCATCACCTTGTGAAATTTTCTATGCAATTCGCCTCCTCACAAGGCAGCGACGCCAACAAAGCCAGCGAAGGTCAGGGCGAGCCCTGCGAGAATGGCAATTGCAGCAAAGGTGGGGAAGGTGGCTGGCTTGACGAGTGACACCGATATTCCGAGGAACCAACGGGGGATCGCGATGAACAACAGCCCTTCGACCAGCGCTCCCCAACCGATCAGGGTCACGATGATCGACAAGGGGTCGAGCCAGAGATTGTGGATCATCACAATCGTGCAACCGATTGCAAACACAAAGACACCCGTAATGTAGCTCAGCGCCGCGCTGTCGCGCAGTTCGGTGATGAGGCGTTGCCATCGGTCCTTCATGGTCAGACCGGAGATGCCTGCCGCGATCATGTAGACGCCAAAAGCCTTGGCGATGGAGAGTGTCAGAACGGTGGTTGTCGTGAACATGGTGCGCTCCTCATCTGGCGCTCAATTGGCGATAGGAAACAGCGCCAGTGTCGTCGTGAAAGCCAATGGTGGTGCCAGTCTATCAGCTTTGCCCGCGCAATTCGATCCAAAGCGCATCTGCATGGGCCATCAGTTCACCGTTCTTGTCAAAGATCGCCGTTCCGCAAAAATGTTTGCGTCCGACGGAATGATCTTCCCAACCCGCAGTGATGTAGTCTTCGCCGACATTCGGGCGTGTGATGATCTTCGCGCTGAACTTGCCCAATAGCACGGTATTACCTGCCTTGCGGATGGCAAAGGCGGACGGACAATCCAGCGCTGCCCAGATAATCTCGTCCGGCAGGGTGCCTGTCTCGTCTGTAAAATCGGCCAGGGGTGTCCAGATATCCAGTGCGAGATCGCTGCCGTCTGGGCGTCCCGTGAAAATGCGCAGGCCGTCTCCGATGCCGCGATCAGGCCCGCAGACAAAACAGCGCGGGAAGGGGTGTTTGTCGGGGGCTATGAAATGCGCCGCGCCCTGTCTGGCGAGTTGCATGGCAGGAGCAGGTGGAGGTGTCAGTATTGGTCCGCCTGATATAGCGGACATCACAAGCTTGTCGCCATGACGAACGTCCACACGCCCATCGGCCACCGTCACATCCAGCGGTGTGTCGAGTGGAGGGGGTGCGTGCAGGCTGACGCTGGCATCTCCATCGATGAAGCGAGCAACACGGCCTGCGCAAAATCCGCCATTGCCGGATGTCGGTGGACCATTGAATTGGGCCGGGATGATGATGGTTGTATCGACCATGAGGAGCTCCATTTCAGTTGCGGTGTCATTAGCAATCATGGCGCAGACGTCAAACATGGCCTGCGACTCTCCTTGGCGGCGCCGCAATTTGGACCTGAACAGACATTCATATTGAACGCTCCGTCAAAACATATTTGGAGTGAACGAGATGAATGATCTCACCTCTTCGGACGCGCCTGCGCCATCTGGCGGCGGGTCACGGAGGGGCGATAATCCGCAGCCGGGTTCCGACCTGACGCGATATCTGCCCAGCCGGTCCATCGGTCTCAAGCTTTTGCTTGTGTGTATTCTGGCGCTCGCCATGGCGATCCCGGCCGGCTTTGTCTGGGCGCTGGTCTATGAACGATCGGCCAATGCCGAACGCGCTGTGGATGAAGTCAGCGAGACGCGTGGCGGTCATCAGATGGTGATGGGGCCGGTGCTGATCGTGCCCCTGGAGCGGACCTTCATTGAGAAGGTACAGGTTTCGGAAACGGGCCGAATGGCGGACAAGAGCGTCACACGTCGCTCGCGGTTCGTGATCTTCGCGGAAACAGGCGAGGCCAGTGCGACGGCTTCGACCGAAATCTTGAAACGCGGTATTCATGATGTGCCGGTCTTCGAGACGAGCGTGTCGTTGAATGCAGACTTCGATCTGCAGACTGCATTGCGTGATGTGCCGCGCAATGGGCGGCTGATCTGGGACGAGGCAGCCATTTATATCGGTATTACGGATCTGCGCGGTATGCGCGATGGTCTTACGGCAAAAGCGGCAGGGGAGGCCCTGAAGTTCGAGCCTGCCAGCAATTATGATTCTACAGCATGGGGCGACAGTTCCAGCAATCTCACCCATCGGTCTCTTGGGCTCGTGGCAGCACCGATAAAGGGGCTGGGTCCAGAGGTCGAAAGCACGATCAATGTCACGGCAGACATGGTGTTTTCCGGTGCCGAGAGATTGTCATTTGCGGCCTTCGCCAAGAATACGGATGTGCATCTGGAGGGCGATTGGCCGACCCCCAAATTTGATGGTGGCTTCCTGCCGATTGAACGTGAGTGGTCTGACGCTGGCTTTTCGTCGGACTGGCGTGTGACCTATCTGGCGCGCGGCGCGCCTGGGGCCGGTGTTGATCTGACCTTCAACGACGCCATGAATGCGGACCTGGCGATCGAGTTTCTGGATCAGGCATCACCCTATCAGTCTGTCACAAGAGCGCTCAAATACGCACCGATGTTTATCGGGCTGGTGTTCCTTGCCTATTTCCTGTTCGAAGCAACCAGCGGCGCGCGCGCTCACCCTGCGCAATATCTGCTGGTGGGACTGGCGCAGACTGTATTCTACCTCCTGCTGCTGGGTGTGTCAGAGCATCTGGGCTTCACTTTCGGCTTTGCGCTGGCGGCTACGGCCACGGTTATGTTGCTGTCACTTTATGCTGGTGCCGTGTTCAGATCGCGCAGCTCCATGGTGCAGGCCTTCGCAGCTTTTACCACGCTCTACGCGTTGATCTATGTACTGATGCGGATGGAAGATTATGCGCTGCTGGTGGGTGCGTTGGCAAGCTTCATGGCCATTGCCGCAACCATGTGGATGACGCGCAATCTGGATTGGTACGGCCTTTCCGCGGACCGCAGTGAGCGTGAAGCTGGCTGATCCACAGGTCGAAAATCAACTCAATGAAAAGGGCCGCGTCCAGTCTGGAAGCGGCCCTGATCGTCTGTATATAGAGCGCGTTAAGCGCTTACTTGTTCAGCTTGTCCAGCTGACGTGCAGCCCATTCCTTGCCGCCAAGGCCAAAGGCGAGGCCGCCAGCCAGGGAGGCACCGATCAGCAGGATCAAAGCAGCCGTGGTGATGAACTCGCCGCTTGGGTCGAGGCCCATGCGGGAAACACCGAGAATGACGGACAGGATCACGATGATCCACCGCATCACGCCTGCTGCCATGTCAGCTGTATCATCACCTGATGCCTTGATGGCGCTGGCAACGATCCCGGAGATCAGCACACCGGCGAAGATGATGACGGACCCGAACAGGATCTGCGCACCCATTTGTAGCACGATGTCGAGTGCGTGGTTCAGGGGGTCAAAGCCAAGCGTGTAGGTACCCTGGATGAGGCCAAGCAAGAGGATGATCAGTCCGGCAATCGTGGCGATGATGTTGGAGGGGGTTACGCCAGCGTCAGCGCCTTTCAGCAGTCCGGTCTTCTCGACTGCGCTGTCGAGACCTGTATTTGGCAGAACTTTCTTGAGCAGGTCCGTCACGAATTTGGCGATGAGCGCAAATAGCGAGATCACGATGACAGCGACGAAGATATTCGGAATGGCACCCGTGACTTCGTTCAGCATGGCGACGGTCGGGCCGGTAATGGCTTCGATGTCGAGCACGTTGAGCGCGGCAATGGCACCGGGGATGAGGATCAGCGCGAAAACAATCGTGCCAGCCATGGAGGTGACCTTCACCGGCCCCTTGGCGAGGCCGATCTTCTCCGGAGCTGCATCCGCCTGAGCCGCAGCAAGTGTTGCAACCGTGGCCTGTTTGGCAACCCGGGCGACGATGAAGAAGATGAAGAAGGTGAGGATCGCGCCGATGATCTGTGGCAGATAGGCGAAGATGGTGTCGACCGTACCCCGAATGGAGTTGGATACGCTGGTCAGGCCCAGTTTCTCAAGCGCCATGACCAGGCCGATCAGGATCACGATCCAGAAACCGGCCGAACCGATGGAGGAACCAATTGTCTTTCCCGTGACGTCTTTTTCATTGGCCTTGGTCACGAAGGGGATCTTGTCGATACCTGCGCCAAGCAGCCATTTCACGAGAAGTGCAACCAGATAGGTCACGACGAGAATGATAATTGCGTAGACGACATTGGGGCCATATTGCTCCCATGCCGACTGGATGTTCTGGAAAACCTGTTCCACTACAAAGCCCCTTTGTGAGTTCAAAACCAGATGGTCAAACGAAACGCCACCACGTGATAACGTTAACAGAAGTCCATCAAAAATCTACCGCGAGACTCAGTAGCGAGCTGTATTAGAAGTGTTTTTCTGCGTTTACGCGAATGTCGGACTCAACATGTCGCTTCAGGCGTTGCGTAATTTCGACAGGATCTCCGACCAGCCGATCAGGATAAATGGGTGCACCAAAGGTGATATCAAAAGGTGCGCGTCCCTTGTTCAGGAGCTCCCGAAAAAGAGTGATGTCTTTCAATTCCTGGCTGATATTGGCTAGTGCGTAGAAAAGATGAGAGTTCTGTGCCCGCATGTTGACCGGAATTATGGTCGTCTTGTTTTTGCGCGCAAGCGAGACGGCTGTCGGAAACCAGTCCCGATCCTGCAGTCGGCCATTCTGTTTGAGTGCCAGGCGGCCTGACGGAAAGATCACGAGGCAGCGTTCAGCACGAAAGCTCTCTGCTGCCCGGCGCAATGTTTCACGTGTTTTTGAGGGCGTTCGCTTTGAGTCCACCCATTCAACCGGGATGATGATATCTGCAAAGGCGGTATTGACGCGGCAAGCGTCAGCGTTTGCAAAGATCTCGATATCCTGGCGCTTTTGCTTCAAGGCGGCCCAGATCGCGCCTCCATCCGCCAGGCCTGTCGGGTGATTGGATACGATCATTACGCGGCCGCTCTTTGGAATGTAGTCGAGACCTGACACGCGGGTTTTCAGCTCCAGCATGCGTTCCAGATAGTCAAAGCAGTCACGTCCGGTTTTCAGGCTGGAGATCTCATCTGCCATTTGTCGGGCTTTGGAATAGCCCAGCATCGTGAACAGGGGACCACGCAGGATCGGCCAGCTCCAATGTGCGCTGAGTTTCGGGCAGCGTTCCCTGATCAAGGTGTCAACGATATGTGTGTCTTCATGATCTTCACTGGTGATGAAGTCGCGCAGGCGGGGGTCGTCAGCTGCCGTGCGCGGAATGGACGGTCCTGCCAAAGCAAGGTTTGTGTCTGTCAGTGGTGGCGGTTGTTGTGTCATTCTTGGCACTTGTTATCGCTGGGTCCTGAACCACGGAATGGTGGACCTTCCAGTGTATAGCCCAAGCGTTGCGGGCGCGACAAATGAATGAGCTGCGTAAGGGGTTGCTGAAGTGGCCGACTTGACCTGTTAACCAGTTGTGTCGATAAACATCGCATCTGATGCATTGAATGCTGAATGGGCATTCCGAATTGCGTTTTAAATATTAACGCGGGTTTACGTGCACGTTAATACATTCCTAACTACCGGGGGCTGATAAAGTCTCATGGTTCTTCTAGAAGGTGTAGGTATGAAAGTTTTATGGGTGGAAGATCATCCGGCGGCTTGTGAGCTTTTACAAAAAGCTGGTGCCGCAGCGACTCGTAAGCGGTTGCCTATTGATCTCGTCATCGCGCCGTCACTCATGGAAGCAGAACGCCGATTGCGTCTGGAGCGCTTTGATCTGGTCATGCTCGACCTGCAATTGCCGGATTCCATCGACGAGGACGCCACGATCACACGTATCGCAAACATGGGAGACTTCCGTCTGGGTATTGTCTCTGCGAGTGATCGTCGTCAGTCCATGGCTGATTTTCTACGGTCCGCAGGCCGCAATTGCGCGCGTACCGCTATCGCCAAAGAAGACCTCTCGCTGGCTGAATTCGTATCGCGCCCGGAAGTGTTTCACCAGTTTCTCGTGAATGTCATGGACGATGCGGCGCTGGGAAGCGCAGCCTGATCTCGAACTGATCTGTTCACTCGATTTTTGATCGAGATTTTAGGGCCCTATTGAAGAATTTGGTCTAGGTCATCATTTCATGCGTGATGGCTTACAAGGTGAGACCCCATGATCGACGGGTTTATGGCAATTGGTATAATTGCAGCGTTGGCGATTGGATTTGGAGTTGTGCACTTCATCCGCAGCCGGACGCGTACTCAGATCAGAATTGAATTTGAAAAACAGTCTTACGCAATGGGCGAGCCTGTGGTGGCCACGGTCAATGTGCGCCCGCGCCATAGCCTGAAGATAGATGAAGCCGTCATAAGGCTTGTCTGCGAAGAACAGAACAGTTTCAGCGATGACAATGGCGATGAAGGCAGGCGGTCACTGTTTTCCAAATCGCGAGAACTTTCACGCAAGCTGGATCTTTCACACGCGCAGCCTGCCAGATTTTCCTGTTCCATGGCATTGCCTCAGGGCGACCCACAGGACGTGAAGGGTATCTTCACCCTGACTGACATGGCGCGCATCATGCGCTGTCAGCTAAACGGGGAGGGCGTGCCCTCACGTCGCAAGAGCGACAGGCCGAATGGGCGTTTCAGCCAGATGATGACCCGGTTTCACATGGGGCATGTGAAATGGCGCCTCGAGATAACTTTCCGCCATCGCGGAGAGATTGTCCTGACACATCGCGAAGATGTTCCGGTTTATGGCTTTGCCGATCTGGCAGATTGCAAGATGGGTGATGCTGAGCGCAATGCGGCGTGAGTGTTTCGCCCGGTTGTGCGGCATTGTTCCGATAAAGATCGCTGAGCTGTTGCCACCCACTCGCCAAGCAACCTCTGAACTTGTATGCCGCGCCTATGGGTAAACTCGAAACAACATATCAGAAGAAACTGGCTGACGGCGACATTGCGGCAGATGGTGCGCAGGCTGAAGCGGTCAAACGTCTGGATGCTCTCGCCGTCGCGTTGGAGGAAACCAGACCTGGCTGGTTTTCCAAACCTGACCCACCAAAGGGGCTCTATCTCTGGGGTGGGGTCGGTCGCGGCAAGTCCATGCTGATGGATCTGTTCTTTGTCAATGCGCCCGTGGATCGGAAAATCCGCACCCATTTTCATGTGTTCATGCAGGAAACCCACGCTTTTATCGCGGAGTGGCGAAAGCTGGACCAGCGTGAGCGCCGCAAGCATCCTGCCCATGTAAAAGGCGCAGGTGATGATCCGATCCAGCCAGCGGCCAAGCGTGTCGCCGACAAGGCGCGGCTTTTGTGTTTCGACGAATTCTTCGTGACCAATATTGCCGACGCCATGATCCTTGGACGTTTCTTCGAGGCCTTGTGGTCTCATGGTGTTGTCGTCATGGCCACGTCAAACCGTCACCCGGATGATCTTTACAGGAATGGCGTCAACCGCCAGCTCTTCACGCCATTTATCGCCAGGATCAAGGACCATTGTGACATCATGGAGCTGAAATCCGAAAAGGATTACAGGCTCGATCGTCTCACAGCGGCGCCGGTTTATTACGCGCCGCTGAATGCTGAATCCGACACTGCAATGGATGCTGCCTGGAAGCGGTTGACGGGCGGTGACAAGGAGCACGCCGAAACCCTGAGTTTCCTTGGTCGCACATTGACGGCAAATCGCACGGCGGCAGGATGTGCCCGCTTTTCCTTCTCAGAATTGTGTGATCGGCCTTTGGGCCCACCGGATTTTCTGGCTATAGCCCGACAGTTCCACACGGTTTTCATCGACCACACGCCTGTATTGTCACCGGCCAATCGAAATGCAGCGATCCGTTTCACAACACTGATTGATGCGCTTTACGAGGCCAAGGTGAAGCTGGTCATGAGTGCGCAGGCTGAACCGGCCCAGCTATATCCTGAAGGCGATGGCGCGTTCGAGTTCGAGCGCACGGCCAGCCGGCTGTTTGAAATGCGTTCGCGGGACTATCTTGCTGCTGAACGCGAAGAAGTCGAGGTGGAGTAGGGCGAGTATCAATCTCTCGCCCTACCCATAATGCTTATTCGGGCTTCTGGAATTTCAGCAGGAACTGATCTGTTTTTCCGCGAATGCTTTCATCGAAAACCGTGACGGTCATCGGGTCATCGGGATTGGCGAACATGTCTGAACTGGCCACCATTTCCAGTCCGGCTGATTTTGCCATGCCGATGACAAGCGCGGGGTCGATACGGTGGGTCTCTCCGCCGGTTGTTGCGGGCGATCCGGCCGGTGCAGTGTGATCCAGCGCGATGAACATGCCACCTGGTTTCAGCACCCGCGCAATCTCTGCGAAGGCAGCTTTGGCTTCGCCAAGTCCGTCCGGGGCACTATCGGGTGTGTACCAGAGTTCATGGGGGCCCTGCATCCAGGTCACCATATCCACACTTGCATCTTCGACTTTCAGGTCATCAAACTGCGTTTTCACATATTCAACATTGTCCAGTCGGCCTTCAGACAGGCGCGGTGGCTGTGAGCCGCCAAAATAGCTGTCAAAAGCCGCCGGGTTCTGCATGTAGATGGTGCCGGTGTCACCAACGGCGAGCGACAGGATCTCGGTGAAATAACCGCCACCAGCCTCGATTTCATAAACTGTCATGCCCGGTGTCACACCTGCAAATTCGAGCACGGCACTTGGTTTGCGAACATTGTCGCGGGCGACATCGTCAGCCGGGCGGGCTTCATTCGAGATGATGGCGGCGTAGTCAACATCTGCGATGTCTTCACCGGGCTCTTTTTCCATGACAGGCATGGTGCGCATGGTCATGTCGCCGCCCATCGCGCCATCATCACCGATCGAACCGGTTTCCTGCATCATTTCGTCCAGCTGGGCGCGTGCCCTGGCGTTTTCCTGGCTCGGGGTCGTCAGCTCATTGCTGGCGCAGGCTGTCAGCAGGCCAAAGCTTAGTGCGAGTGTCGAAATTGCAGCGCGGTTCATGGTTGTTCCCTCTTTCCCTACCTGTTCTGACAGGGGCATATCCCAGTGTTAACCATGAGAGAATACACGATCATGTGAAAGTGTTCCAATCATGTGTTGTCGCGGCGTCGAGGCATGCATTGCCTCATGGCCCGGTATCGGCTACCAGATCGTCACAATTTCCCTTCAGGGAAAGCAGGATGCTTGGAAAATTCATTGGCGGACCTCTCATCGCGAAAGCGGGGGCCGCAGCACGGGACTTGACGAAGGAGACCCTCCCCATGGCACGCAAGAAAATCGCTCTTATTGGCGCCGGTATGATCGGTGGCACGCTGGCTCACATCTCGGCTCGCGAAGAGCTGGGCGACGTGGTTCTGTTCGACATCTTTGGTGGTGTTGCAAAAGGCAAGGGCCTGGACATCGCTGAAGCCTCTTCGGTTTTCGGTATGGACAGCGCATTGGCTGGTACTGACAGCTATTCCGACATTGCCGGCGCTGACGTCTGCATCGTCACCGCTGGTTTCCCACGGATGCCGGGAATGAGCCGTGACGATCTGATCGGCAAGAACCTCGGCGTCATGAAGCAGGTTGCTGACGGCATCAAGACTTACGCCCCGAACGCCTTCGTGATCTGTATCACCAACCCGCTCGACGCAATGGTCTGGGCGCTTCAGAAGTTCTCTGGTCTGCCGACTGAAAAGGTCGTGGGCATGGCAGGCGTTCTGGACTCCGCGCGTTTTGCCTACTTCCTTTCCGAAAAGCTGGGTGTGTCCGTCAAGGATGTGAAGGCCTGGACTTTGGGTGGTCACGGTGACGACATGGTGCCAATGGTGCGTTACTCCACCGTGGGTGGCCTGCCACTGCCGACCCTGGTCGAAACCGGCCTGCTGTCGCAGGAAGACCTCGACGCAATGGTCATGCGCACGCGCAAGGGGGGTGGCGAGATTGTTGCTCTGCTGGAAAAAGGCTCGGCCTATTACGCGCCAGCTGAAAGCGCCATCGCCATGGCCAAATCCTACCTCAAGGACCAGAAGCGCATCCTTCCGGCTGCGGCTTACCTGTCGGGTGAATATGGCAAGAACGACATGTATGTCGGCGTGCCTTGCCTGATCGGTGCTGCTGGTGTCGAGAAGGTCATCGAGTTCCCGATGGATGCAGGCGAAAAAGACATGATGGAAAAATCCATCGCAGCCGTGAACACGCTGATCGAAGCCTGTAAGGCGCTTGAGCCCGCGCTGGCCTAAGTCTACAGCAATCCAATTTCGAAAAGGCCGCCCTTATTATGATGGGGTGGCCTTTTTTTGTGGTTTCAAGCGCTCTAGTCTCGGTGATGCAGGCAAGTGTCTGGGGCAGTGGGACTCGCAAATGGCGGACATATTCATCAGCTATAAGAAAGCAGACATTGATCATGTCGAGGCTTTGGCGAAACTGTTTGAGAAACATGATTTTTCAGTTTGGTGGGATGATGCTCTGAAAGCAGGTGAAGATTGGCATGACCGCATTCTCAGGGAGGTCAGGATCGCACGATGCCTTGTCGGAGTCTGGAGCGATCAATCCGTCACGAATGACCGTGTTTTCGTGCCCTCTGCCTTGAATGGCCACAATTATCTGAGAATCGAACATGAGGAAGCCGGGCACGCCAAGATAGCAGGTGCGCGCTTCAGCAGTCATGCCATTCCCATGCTTTATTCCGAGCTTCAATCCGCCGATCTTTCGGATTGGGATGGTGTCGATTCATCACACAAAGGCATTCTGGACCTGTTGCAGTGTGTGGAAGAAAAGGCCACGCCGCTATTTGTGCGCCGCAGGTTTCAGGAGATCAGATATGATCTTGACTGGGAGCGTGAGAAACGCCGCGCCTCAGATCACAATAGGGAAGTGGCTGACAAGCGGGCGCGTGATCAGCTGAAAGATGCGCTGGCTATCGAACAGGAATTGAAGGCTGCCAGAATTGAATGGGATCTTGAGCGGCAGACCCTGCAGTCACAGATCAGTAAGCTGGAAGTGTCGAAGTCTGCCATCGAGACCAGTCTTGAGCGTGTGCGCATGCAGCTCTCAGGCAATCAGGAATCGGACGCACAAATACAGGCGCGTATTGTTGCCTTTGAAACCCGTGCCACAGAAGCAGAAGAAACGAGCAGACAGCTGAACCTGGAACTGGAACGTGTACAGGGTGAACTCGGCCGGAACCTTGAAAAATCCGAACTGCTCAAGCGGGACCTTCTCGCCGAACGGGAAAAGACGCGAAATCTGGATGAGCTCTCTGCGCAGACACAGGACGAAACTCTCAATCTCAACCGCAGAATTCATCAATTGGAGAATGATCGCATCGCTCTGGAAGAGGAGGTCCAGAAACATACAACCATTTCAGAGCGACTTGAACGCGATCATCTTGAGCGTCTGAGCCAGATAAATCGCGAACGCAACGCTCTGATGGATGATGTCAATAATTCTGCGCGCGATACTGTCGAGATGAAATCGCGAATATCTCGCCTTGAATATGAGATTGAAAGCGCCAGCACGCTTTTGTCGGAAAGAGCACATCAGTTGACGACGCAAACGCAACTGACCGCCAGCCTGCAGGCAGAGTTGGCAGAAAGTTCCATCGAGTTGAAAAGGAAGATGTCCGAAAGCGCCATGCTTGGCTTTGAAGTGAGAAAGCTGGGTACCAAGGCGAGCAGGGCAATGGTTTGGGCGGGTGTTGCTGGTGCCATTGCCATGACCTGTCTGGTCTATATCGCCTGGCTGCACGGTTTCCTGTCGCTAATATGAGAGGCCGCTACACCATCAACTCCCATCACAGCCACGTGACGCCACCTTTCGCCAGTGATCGTCCTCTGTCATCAAGGGGAGCGAACAGGATGGGAGAAAGATATGTCAGCAAGATCGATATTGGGTGCGCTTGGGGTCATCACAGCGCTAGCCGCAGGTGTGATGTCGGCTCAGGCCATGGAGGATTCCACTGCCCAGGTCGAGGCAACGCCATTTGATGCCGGGATCGGCATTGGCGAAGCTGTTCCGATCATTGAGGAAAGCACTTCTACCGGAGACATGCAGACGCTTGATGCCTTGATGGGTGAGAAGGGTGTAGTGCTGGCCTTTGTACGATCGGCAGATTGGTGCCCGTTCTGCAAGGCGCAATTGATAGAGCTCAACAAGATTGCAGAAGAGCTGAAGGCCGAGGGCTATCCGCTCGTCGCACTGTCCTATGATGCCGCCGACATTCAGGCGGGTTTCATCGACAAGCAGGGCCTCACCTACACCATGCTGTCGGACGAGGATTCCTCCGTCATCAAGGCGTTCGGCCTGCTGAATGAAGAGTATGAGCCCGACTCGCGTGCTTATGGTGTGCCGCATCCTGCAATCTACGTGATCGGCACCGATGGCGTGGTACAGGGCAAGCTGATGGAGGAGGGGTACAAGGATCGTCCCGCCAATGAAGCTGTCCTCGAACTGGTCAATGGGCTGGCAGGCTAGGTCTATTTGCCCTTGAACACAGCTGGACGTTTTTCCAGCATGGCGTTGACGCCCTCCATGTGATCTTCGGTCAGGTGCATGATTGCCTGACTGGCAGCAGACATGTCCATGATCGTTTCAAAGGATGCCGTTGCGCCATGCCGCAGGAGTGATTTGGCCATTCTCAGCGCATGCGGTGGCTGGGCTGCGACCTGTTCGGCCAGCGTCATGGCGGTGTCCATCAGTGCATCAGGGGTTACGACCTCGGAGACGAGGCCCCATTTCGCAGCCGTTTCAGCGTCGATGATCTTGCCGGTGTAAAGCAGTTCAGCCGCGCGTGCATCGCCCACGATCCGGGGCAAGAGCCAGGCCCCGCCATCACCAGGGATCAGGCCGATACTGAGAAATGTCGAGCCGAACCGCGCCTTGTCCGATGCGATCCGCAAATCACCCAGGCAGGCGACATCACACCCAAGCCCGATCGCCGGACCATTGATGGCAGAGACGATCGGCAGCTCGAAATGGTAGAGCGATTTGATGATCTGGTGGATATTGCGGCGATATCCGTCACGAAGGGCCATTGCATCGCCGCCAAATTGTCCCGTACGCGACTGCATGGCTTTCAGGTCACCGCCCGCTGAAAAGGCGCGTCCTGCACCAGTCAGGATAGCGCAATGGATCTCATTGTCTGAAAGGATTTCCGCGCAGACATTCGCCACGGCAAGCCCGTCGCCATCCTGTCCCAACGCATTCATCGCATCAGGGCGGTTCAATGTCAGAACAGCGATGGGGCCTCGTTTTTCATAAGCCAGAATGGACATGTGTGAAGCGCTCCTGATCCGTGTTTATGGGGCTCTATCGGACCACATTCACGCCATCAGGAAAAGCGTCAGAACGCGCCTTTCAGGCGGAGTGTCAGAATGTGCCCATAATTGCGGGTGCGATCTTCTACCAGAACCAGGTTTCCGGTGCGGCGGGGCGCATAGACCTCGCGGCGATATGTGTTGTCCTGATCAAGGATGTTTCCAAGAAACAGTGTACCGGTCAGGCCCTTGAGGTTCTTGTGTTCCAGATAGACATGGGCATAGGCCGGTTGGTCCTTGCCGATGCTGACCTGATCCAGCCGGTAATAGGGGCTGTACCGATAGCTTTCAGCAAACACACCCCAGGCCCAGTCAGTGCCGGGAACGTCGTGACGAAATTCCACCTCGAAGAATTGCGTAAGACTGTCACTGATACGCCGGGATTTTCCGGTCAGAGGATCGTCCACACTTGATTCTGATAGCTCACCAGAAAAGGTGATTTCAGCGCCCTTGAAGCCATAGGGTGCCAGTTTCAGCGTGGCGTCGAGCTCAACACCATAGCGGATCGCACTGTCCAGATTGCCCGGGCCCTCATTGTCAGGACCAAAGGGCACCTGATCGACAATATCCTCGATGGCGGCACCATAGAGTGTCAGCGTTCCGGCACCATAAGCCCCAAAACCCGCTTCTGTCTCGATCTCGAGTTCCCAGCTTTGCTGCGGGACGATTTCGGGATTACCCGTCGACTCATTGCCTTCTGAGAGGTTCACCGTCGAGACGAAATCATAGAAATCCAGCTGGCCGACCTCTCGTTTCAGCGTTGTCGTGATGTCGATGGTCTTGCTGTGGGCATAGGCCAGCGAGATCTCACCCTTGGGCCGGGTGAAGCTCTGCGCATCGCGGTCTGCGCCTGGCTGGGATATTTCCGATTGTTCGGCACCGAGTGAAACCTGAAGGCCGAGCTTTTTCGTCAGCGGACGAGACCATGATACAAATCCTTCCGCGCGCTTTTCTTCCACGCGCACCTGATATTCGCTGCCCGCGACCGGCAGGAAGACCTCACCCATGTTCTGAGTGTAGAGCAGGGCCTCATTGTCCAGATAGTTGAAGGCACCTTCAAGCGAGACCTGCCAGTCTGCACCTGCCTTGGTGGACCATCCATATTCCCCACGAAAAATGGTTTCGCCTTCTTCAACCGTGCGCCGGTAGCGCGTTGCATCAATCTGCTCGCCAGTGTCCAGATCGGTAAAATAGATCGTGGTGTTGAAAGGGCTGTCTTCATAGCGATTCAGGCCGATCAGTTTCAGACGTCCGGGGCCAAGGTCGAATTCATAATCCGCACCGATCTCGGTTTCGATCTCGTCTTCGCTGAACCCGAAGCGGCGATAAAGCGGTGCGTCACCACTGGCAAAATAGCTGTTTGAATATTCGGTCTCGTTCGATTGCCAGACACGATATTTGCCGTTGAGGTTTCCAATGTGACCATTGGCCGGTGTCCAGTTCAGGCCGAGCGTTCCACTGACATTGTCGGCAGTGAAGTTGTAATCTTCCTCGCGATAGGCAATTTGATTCCCGGTACCGTCAAAGACATCCTCGCGTCCCCTGTTCGCGCCGCGATTGGGGGACGATACCAGTCCAACCGTCCATTGCAGGTCTCCGATGGAGCTGGAAAGTGACGTCTCGATATTGTCGTAGAAGGGTGTGAGGTTTTCGCGAAACCTTGATCGCCAGGTGATCGCGCCGGACAATGCGTTTGATTCCGAGATGACATTGACGACCTGCCCGGTCAGTCCCGGAATATCCAGTGTAGCACCTTCGCGGACCTCAATGCGTTCAACGCTGGCGGCGGGTATGCGCCCCAGAACATCGCTGACCGAGTTGGATTTTCCTGAAATGCGCTGGCCATTGATCAGTACATTTCCGCTGGCCTGTCCGAAGCCGCGTTCTCCCGAACTGTCATTCTGAATGGTGAAACCCGGAACGCGTAAAACCATATCAAGGGCTGTGCGCGGGGCGTAGACTTCAAAGTCGGACAATCCGTAACTTGCGATCAGGCCAGGTGTTTCGTCGGCTATCGCAAGAGTCTCGGCGAGGGCGGGACATGACACGACAAAC
>PAQI01000005.1 GCA_002709235.1 Hirschia sp. | reverse complement strand
ACGCCCTCTATGCCGTGCAATTCCGCCGCATAGCCACGATCGCCGCCCACCTGTTTCAGCTTCAGACCGGATTCAGACAGGTAGCTCTCGCACTGTTCTTTCAATCGTCCCTTGGACGGAATTGCGAGGATCAGCTTGCTCATGTTGAACCCTCCATCCGCGCGGCTTCGCCAATCCTATCAGGCCGCATCGCCACGCCAAACGCCGTCGCATCCGCCTGCCCATCAGACAGGGCGTGGATCAGCCGGTCATAACGCCCACCAGACACCATGGCCCGCTCTCCACCTGGCCCGGGATGCACGATCTCGAAGACCAGCCCGTCATAATAGTCAAAGCGCCGCCCGAATGTGGCACTGAACATCGCCTCATTGGCGCCCACCGCATCGGCGGTCTCCAGTGCATCCAGCCTTGCATTATAGGCATTCAGCGCTTCATCCAGCGATATCCCAGCTTTCTTCGCCAGCTTGGCCACTGCCTCGCCTGCCTTGCGGGCCGGGCCGGAAATATCCAGGAACGCCCGGATCACATCGCCCGCACCCTTTGGCACATCGCCCGCACTCTGCGCCTGCGACAATGCCGTCAGACGCGCGGCAATATCACCCGCATCGCGCCCGCCAACAGGTGAAATCCCTGTCGCAGTGAACACTTCCTCCACAGCTGCCCGCGCTTCGTCCTCAGGCAGGCCAGCCAGTGCCTTCGCCAGCGGCGACAGGCTGGATGACCCCAGCTTTCCGTCAATCAGAGCCTTCGGCCCATGCCTGCGCTTGAACGCCTTTTTCAGCCGCTCAGGCCACGGGTCAGACAGGCCCAGCGCATCGATCAGCGCATTGTAAAGCGCGCTGTCGCCAAAATGCAGTGCGCCCTGCTCCACACCGGCCTCGCGCAACGCATCCACAACCAATGTCAACGCTTCGGCATCCTTGGCAGGAGTGCTGTCCTCGCCGACCCATTCAAAGCCGGTCTGGATGAATTCCAGCGGTTCGCCCGGATGCGCCGGAAACCGGAACACCGGCCCGGAATAGCGGTAACGCGCCGCCTTGCCGCCACTCTGCGCAGCCATCAGCGCAATCGGAGCCGTCATGTCCGGACGCAGGCAGAACTCCTCGCCATCAGGTCCGGAAAAGCTGCAAAGACGCCCGCGAATATCCTCGCCGGAAAGCTCCAGCAACACCGCCGCAGACATCACGCTGGGTGCATCTATGAACGCTCCGCCCGCCTGCGCCAGCGTGGCGATCAGGCTGTCATTAAGAGACTGGGTCATCCATTGTCCTCCACGACGGACCGGATGCGCGCCACGAAATCCCCGCGCGTGGCCTCGAACTGGCCGGGGCGCTGTTCGCGCCATTCGGCATTGTCCTCAATGCCCTTGGCCGCCTTCGCGCCTGCCACCAGATCCTTGACCGTAATCGTGCCCGCCTCGCGTTCCTGATTGCCGACAATCACAACCGCCGGTGCCTTGCGTCGGTCGGCATATTTCATCTGCGCACGCATGCCGGATGATCCCAGATAGACTTCGGCCTTCACCCCGCCCGCGCGCAGCTGAGACGCCAGCGCGCAATAATCAGCCATGTGCTCACGCTGAAGTGCCAGCACGACAACCGGCCCATCGGCCTTGTCATCCTCCGCCTCGGCCTCCGCCGCCAGCAATGCCGCCAGCCGCGAGACACCCACAGACATGCCCGTTGCAGGCACTTGCTCACCGGTAAAGCGCGCTATCAGATCGTCATAACGTCCGCCCCCGCCCACAGAACCAAAGCGCACCAGACGGCCCTTCTCATCCTTGAACTCACGCAGCAGTTCGGCTTCGAAGACCGGGCCGGTATAATATTCCAGCCCGCGCACAATCGCCGGGTCAAACACCGCCATCTCATCGGTCACGTTCAGCGCGTTGAGGATCTCATGCACGGCGTTGAGCGTCTCGATGCCCTGCGCGCCCGCCTCATTGCCACCAGCAATATCGGCCAGCACATTCAGCGTCTGCGAACGGCTGTCACGGCGTGCCCCGGCAAAGGCCAGCAGCGTGGCAATGGATGCATCATCCAGCCCCGCACCCTTGGTGAAATCACCGCTTTCATCCTCGCGGCCCGGCCCCAGCAACAACCCGACGCCCTCGGCACCGAACTTGTCCATCTTGTCCAGCGCACGCATCACGATCAGGCGTTGTTCCCCCTGCCCGACACTTGCCGCTTTCATCACACCATCCAGCAATTCGCGCGTGTTGACGCGGATCTCATAGTCACCCACGCCCGCACCCGTTGCCTGCATGGCCTCGGAGAAGATCGCGATCATTTCCGCATCGGCCGCAGGCCCGGCCACGCCAACCGCATCAGCATCACACTGGATGAATTCACGGAACCGGAACGGACCCGGCTTTTCATTGCGCCAGACCGGGCCAGCCGCATAACGGCGAAACGGCTTCGGGATCTGGTTCCAGTGCTCGGCTACAAAGCGCGCCAGCGGTGCGGTGTGATCATAGCGCAGCGCCATCCATTGCTCGTCATCATCCTGGATGGCGAACACACCCTCATTCGGACGATCGGTATCCGGCAGGAACTTGCCCAGCGCGTCGACATATTCAAACGGGCCCGTGTCCAGCGCCTCAAAGCCCCAGCTCGCATAAACCGCCGAAATATCCGTCACCAGCTTATGCTCCATCGCCAGGAGAGCTGAGCGCTTGTCCTGGAAACCGCGCGGCTTGCGGGCTTCGGGGCGATTGGCTTCCGGTGTGGATGCAGTGTCGGTCATGGGGCTGAAGTCACTTGAATGTTGGAAAACCACATAAAGTGGCATTCCGGCTGGCCTAACCCAATGCACCCGCCGGGGCAATATCCGTCGGCCTCATTCACATCGCCACACAGGTCATCATGACCAGATGACGCAGTCAGCTCCGGCTACGCCAGCTCCTTGTTTCAGCTGTCTGGTCTCAGCTCGGCAATTGGACAGTCTCAATCCAGAAACCGGCCAGCGCTTCGGCGAGGCTGGCATAACCAGCGCCACTATCGGGCTTGGTCACATAGGCATTGGCCTGCCGCGAATAGCTCTCGTCTATGTCTGACTGCGCATCCGAATTCGAGCAGATGATCACCGGCGTGCGCGCCAGAATATCGTCTTCGCGGATCGTCTCAAGCACCTGGAAGCCGCTCAATCCCGGCATGGAAAGATCCAGCAACACCATGCCGGGCCGGTCTTCTTCCATGATCTTCAGCCCGGATGTTCCATCATGTGCCCGGCGCACCTGAATCTGCGGCGCGGCCTTGGCCAGTGCAGACGTGATCAAACGTGCATCCAGATCATCATCTTCAAAAAGCAAAAGGCTGGTTGTGTGCATTGAGAACACCTGACATTTCAATTGGACGCGGGCAATGTGAAACAAAATCTTGCGCCAGACTGATAGGTCGTGTCCAGCCATATCCGTCCGCCAAGGCCATCAATGATCTTGCGACACGCCGCCAATCCCACACCCTCGCCATCTCCATTCGCCTTGCTTCCCGGCAATTGACGAAACAGCTCGAAGACCCTTTCAGCATAACGCGCATCGATACCGGGCCCATTATCCGTAATTGAATAAACAGACTGGCCCATCATCGTGGTTTCACAATCAAATGTAATCTTCAGATTTTCCGACCTGGCATATTTCAGCGCATTCGCCAGAAGATTGCTGATCACCTGACCAAGCAGGATCCGGTCAGCGATCACTGGCGGCAGGCGACCAAATTCCACCTCGGCATTGCAGGCCTGGATCTCTTCGGCATAACGCGACACACACTGGCCGCACAGCGCTTCCAGATCGACCTTTTCCAATGTCACACCTGAATCGCCGAGCTCAGAAAAGTCACGCAATGCCTTGATCATGGCCTGCGCCTCAGCGGCATTGTCGCAGATTTCCTGCCCCAGTGCCTGCGCTTCCTCGTCATCCTTGATCCGATCCATCAACAGTTCTGACAACAGCTTCATATGGCGCATCGGTGCCTTGAGATCGTGGGATACGACCGTGGAAAATCGCTTCAGATCGTCATTTCTCTGTTCCAGCAGCAAGCGGGCACCATTCAACCTGATACGGGCGGCAACCGCCTCTCCCAGTGTCTTGGCGAGCTCCAGCTCATTGTCGGTATAATCGCGCGCCCTGGGCCGGTTCGAGCAGAAGGCAAGCGCACCGGAGATTTCCGAACTGACGGAAACCGGCGCGCCAATGAAATTGAGAAACGGCCTGATTTCCTCGGCGCGGTCTTTCGTCGTCTTGTCATCCGCAACATGCCGGAAGGATACGATCCGCCCTTCGCGCATCAACTGGTCGGATATGGTTTCCGGCAGCAATACATCCTTGCTGTCGACCTCTTCTTCCGCCACCGAGACCGAGACGGTCCGACACAGGTCACCCTGGCAGTGAACGCGATATGCATGGGTCGCATAGAAGGTCTTGCGCCCCAGCGACAGTACATTTTCGATATAGTCATCCAGGTTCATATCGCTGGCCGAAAACGCATTCAGCCGGGACAAGGCGTCCATGATTCGCTTTGTCTCCGAGACCTCGACAAAGGAAATCGTGATGAATTCTGCATGTGTCCGCGTGATCGACACCAGCATATAGGCATCAAGATCCCTGGTGACGAACTCCGATTCGAAAGCAGCCGGATTGCCACTGACAGCGACATCCTTGTAAAATTGCAGTGTGGGATGATCCCTGAGATCGGGAAAGACATCCAGCATCCGCTTGCCGATCACATCTTCCGGATTCACCCCATGATAGCGATAAAGTGCCGGATTGGCATTCAGGTATTCAAAGTCGACAACTTCGCCTTCATCAGAGTATACAGGTTTGGCGGTCAACATTCCAAAGAGTGTAGAATCCAGCATTTCCTGATTGAGATAGGCAGACCGTTCTTCTGCCGTCATCATCTTCAGGGCCTGCTTTTGAGCGCCATTTGAAGTTTGCCCGCTGGTCGACATAGACATCCCGTGAATTGCAACTCAAAATAAGCGCGTGGAAGAATTACTATTTCTAGCACCATGGGGAAACACAAGCCATTGTCCCGTATTTTGTTGATTGATGATCATGTTGCCGTTGGAACCATCATCTCAGCCTACCTCACTGCGCTGGGATGGGAGGACGGTATATTGGACATTTCACGGGACGTCGATAACGCTGTAGAGCTTATCGACAGCCATAGCGGCTATTCAGCCATTCTGCTGGACCATTCCGTGCCGCCAACCTACAATTTCCGCGATTCACTGCAATTGCTGGACTGTACCACCAGTGAAACGCCGATAATCCTGTTCACAGGACTTCTGCCATCGGATTTCGGCCAGAAGGACATTGATTCGCGAATCACCACCGTGCTGGAAAAGGACGCACTGTCCCCCATCGCCCTTCAGGACACTCTACACCAGGTCGGCCTGGAACGCTGAATGCGTTCGCTCCCAACGCCTCATCCCTGATGGTGGAAGGGACGACGCCCTCTCCACCGCAGACCCCAGTGAAGACTGGGGTCCACGCCACCGTCGCCAGCCACGAGAACGTTGCCCATTCAGCTGCATGGGTTCCAGTCTTCACTGGAACCGCCGGGTGGAGAGAATTGCGCTTTCCTCGTCATCCCCGATGCGCAGCATCTGGGGATCCATCACTGATCATCTTAACACCCACAATGGTGGCACACACCCCCACCGCAGACCCCAGTGAAGACTGGGGTCCACGCAGCCGTCGCCAGCCAAGAGAACGCTTCCCCTTCAGCTGCATGGGTTCCAGTCTTCACTGGAACCTTCGGGTGGAGGATATCGTGAGAAACTTATCCACCCCCTCGCCAATACCCCCATAATGCGCCTCATGAGATCACAGGCCCCAGACATCCACGCGCCCCGACGTGATTTTTGGCGCAGCTTCCGCCGACAGCTTGTCTGGCTGGACTGGCAGGTCTGGATGCTCGCCCATCTGGGCCTGCTCAATTGCGAAAACACCGCCTCACGCTGGCTCAAACGCCAGCTGGCCCAGCTCGAACATGGCCTGCGCTGCATGCTGGTCATCGGCTGCCAGAACCGCCCCACCGCATCTCCAGCGAAAGCTGGAGCCCAGAACGCTCTGGATACATCCACTGGATCCCAGCTTTCGCTGGGAAGACGGAACCACGCGCGTTTCAGCTACAGCCTCAAAGCCTTTGGCCACCCCCAAAACACGTCATTCCGGCCAAGGTGCGCAAGCACCGCAGATGCCGGAACCCACACATCATCATGTTGTGATCCTGACGAAATGGAGTCCGGTCTCGGCGCTTCGCCTGACCGGAATGACGCGGCCGAGACCACCCCCGCCTTCATCCAGCTACAAGCCCACATTCACATGCTCGCGGACGTGTTCACCAACACCGATGCGCATATCATGAAGATGGCCCAGCAGATCCACAGATGCGGCCTCACCGTGCGCCGCAGACGCACCACGCGCCCGGCGAACAGGCCCAAACTGCCAACACCGCAATTGCCGCATCACGCGCATCAATCCGCGCCCGCCATCTGCGACACATCCTGAGCCCACACCCCAAAATCCATCCCATCCGCCGGGCAGCCCATGGCTGCGCCGGGCAAATGTGCTGGCGTCAGAACATCAGGAAACAGGCAATCGCGAAGATCAGCCCGACAAGCGGCACAATCACGGTCAGCGCCGCCACGGATTTATACGCACTCTCATGCGTCTCCCCACAGATCGCGCGGATCGTCGTTACCACATAGCCATTATGCGGCAGGCTATCGAGCGCACCGGAACTGATCGCCACGACGCGGTGCAATTCATTCGGGTCCACACCGGCATCGATATAACCCGGCGCAATCAGTGGCAGGGCGATGGTCTGCCCGCCCGAGGCCGAGCCGGTCAGCCCGCAGATCACCGAGACCGCAATCGCTGCGCCGATCAGCGGCGCGCCCGGCAGGTTCTGCAACACATCCAGCGCCGACAGGAAGGCCGGGGACAGTTTGGCAATCCCGCCAAAGCCCACCACGGCACAAGTGTTCACGATTGCCACCACGGCGGAGGTCGCACCCACCGCCAGAATGTTCGGTGTCAGGCTGACAACCCGCCAGGCCGCTGCTGCCGCGACCAGCACGCCAGCGCCAAGCGCAACCACCAGCCCCCATTTGCCAAGGCTCTCATCGGACAGTCCGGGAATGACGCCGGGGTTCTGCGTCAGCAGGAAGACACCCAGAACCGCGATCAGTGGCAGAATGCTGATGAACGGGCTGATGGATGCATCCGTTGCATCCTCTTCCGCCAGTTCCTCATCGCGCTCGATAAAGCCCTCGCCATTGGCTTTTGCCTTGGCCACCATGCGTTGCAACCAGAACTGACCGGCAACCGCCATCAACAGGGCGGTGATCAAGGAGACCTCCCAAGCCGCCGTGGCCTTGGTGCCAAGATATTGCATCGGGATCAGGTTCTGGATCTCCGGGCTACCGGCAGATGTCATGGTGAAGGTCACCGAACCGAAAGTGATGGCCGCCGGCATGAAACGCCGCGGCAGATCGGCTTCGCGAAAGATGGAGACTGCCATCGGATAGACGGCAAAGGCCACGATGAACACGCTCACGCCGCCATAGGTCAGCACCGCACAGGCCCCCACCACGGCCAGCAGGGCATGCTTGTCACCCACCGTGTCGATGATCCAGCGCGCAATGGATTTGGCCGCGCCCGATACCTTCATGTATTCGCCAAAGATCGCTCCCAGCAGGAACATCGGGAACCAGTCTGCGAAGAATTTGGCAAAGCCGGACATATAGCCCGTCGCAAAATCAGGCGCGCCATCCTCGGCAAGTGGTGGCATCCAGGCGATCCCGCTGGTCGCGGCCACAAGTGCTGCGGCGATGGGAGCGGCGATCAGGATGTTCCAGCCACGAACCGTCAGATAGATGAGCAAGGCGAGCGCGGCGATCAATCCAATGGCGCTGATCATGATGAGTATCTCCTTCGCAAGCCATGCCCCAAGCAAGCTATGGGCCTAAGCCATTTTCCGTCTTTGCCTGTTCTTATCGGCAATTCAAGCGGCAAGCCAATTCAGGCCGTCTCGCCGCCTCCAATCCTTGTAATGTCAGCCATCGCCTTCGCCAGCAGTGTCTCCATTGAAACGTTGCTTCAACGCCGCCGCAAATGCGTCCACACGCGGCGCATCCGCCAGCCGCCTGACGGCTTCAGACAAGGCAGCGCCTGAAATATCGGTCTGCGATGTGATCAGATCAAAACTTGTCTCGTTCTCGGTATTCTTGAACAGATCAGCATATCCATCGCGCAGGCTGGAGAGCAGCCCCAGCTTCTTGGCCATGCGACCGGCAATGGCAGCTTTGAGCACCAGTGGTGCATCGGATTCGCTCGCCGCTTCAGCGGGCGGAATCATCGACGCCAGCTCGTCCGCCGCCTGCGGCCATTTGCGATCGCGCCAGAATGCATCCGCCCGGATGGAAGCGGCCTCCTTGCCATTGATGCCCTCCAGCAATTCAATGGCATGATCGAAACGTCCCATGTCACGGTGCGCCGCCGCCTCCAGCAAGCGTCGCTCAAGCGCAACCTCCTTTGGCAGGCGCGGCTGACGCGAGGCATTGATCGCGGCAAGCGCCCGGTCCGGCTGGCGGTCCATCAGATAGATCGAGGCAAGATCGGATGCGATGGATGCCTTGCTCTGGCCACGCATCCGATTGTCGACCTGGTGTTGCAACAGCTCTGTTGCCGGGTCCAGCAGATCAAAGGCCACCAGACGCCGGGCCAGCTTGCGGATCATCAGGTCGCCATCAGGCCCGATCGGGGTCAGTGCCTTGAACTCATAAAACAGCGCCAGCGCCTGTATCGGGTCCAGCCGGTCGGCCTCCCCCTCAAGATAGAGCTGACGGAAATATTCCATCAGACGAAGGCGCAGTTCACGTGCGCCCCGCGCATCCGGTTCCCGCAGCGCCGCCGACTGGGCCAGCATCAACGCCTCCCTGAACCGGCCAAGGCGCATATACTGGTCGGCCAATATGCCCACGGTCTGCATCTCGACATCATCACCGCGCCAGCGAAAGCGCAGGGCCTCCAGCTGGTCCGCCGCTTCCAGTGGCGAGATCTTGCCGATCTTCACACCAAGGTCGAGCTTGTAGAGTTCCGCCTGCACGGCAACCGGTTCGGACACATCCCGGGTCAGGCCAACATAGCGCTTATAGGCTTCTTCTGGCCCTTCCTTGATTTCCGCCAGTCGTGCCAGCACAAGGGCTGCATCTTCGGAGGGCCGCCTTTCGCTATAGGAGCCCGTGCGGTCAGCCAGTTGCCGGGCACGATCCAGCTCATTGGTCTGCAAGGCCGCTTCTGCCGCCTTGGCATAGAAGCGCGCCGCCCAGCGATCCGTATAGGAGAAGATCAGTTCCTCGCCGAGCTTGAAGAAATCATTGGCACGTTCCCACTGGCCCAGTTCGGCCGCGACGTAACCGCGCCAGATATGGGCACTGTCATCTCCACGCAGCGCGCCCTTGGAAAGGTCAGCCTCTGCTTCTTCATAGCGCCGCAGCATGACATTGGCGGCACCGCGAAGTGCAAGATAGCCAGCATCCTGTTCCAGCAGCGGACGGCCATCCAGCGCCATACGCAAGGCACCAAGCGCTTCTGAATCCAGATCATGTGCGATATAGAACCGCGCCAGCTCCACCAGCACATCAGCGCCTGCGCGCGAAGACGGATCACGCGCCGCCACCGCGCGTGACAGCTCGTTCTTGCGATAATAGAACCGCCCGGCCTCAAGCCCGCCCCAGGCATCAAAATCGATGAAGCCCGGCGTCGGCATGTTCATGGTCATCGCCGTGTAATTGGCCGTTATTCCCGCAGAGTTGGAGGAGACAGCCATCCCGCCCTTGGCCGATGACACCACCACACGTTCTTCCTGCAATGCCACGAAGATATCATCAGCATGGGGTATCACTGCCAGTCCGTGAGCCGTCGCCGGAATGTCTGCCTCGATGAAATTGCGTGCAGTCGTCGACGCAGCCGTGGGGCCGAATGAAACCGCCGCAGCGATCTCATCGCCGATCATCGGATCCGTGAACCAGACGATCCCGGCTGCGCCCACCATGGGGGTTTCAATCCTCTGGCGACCGGTTTCGGAAACTTCCCTGACAGGATTGAGGAAGCGCTCGGGCTGTGCGCCAGCCGGGCCAAAGGCGATCCGCCATTTCGGCCCCTCCGAATGGGCAGAGACAATAATCCCTTCCGGTGCCTCGACCCGCAATATGACAGCCTGCTCATCAGCAATGCGCTCGATCTTGTAACCGGCCGGTATGGCATCGGGATCTATACCGATCTCGGCTGTCGCGGCAAACACGATCCATGTCGCGGGGTCACGCGTGAACACCGCTGCGGGTGCGGGCGCAGACCAGGGGGCGACAATCTCCATCTCCGCGCCGCTCGACCGGATCTGGAGTTCCAGCATGCCATCAGGCGGTGTCGGGTTCGGCCAGTCATCACGCAACTGCGTCTCACGCGGGGCGAAGTTCACCTGCTCCTCGACTTGCGACGTGATGGGTGCCGGAGCGCTTTGCACGGGTGTCTTTGATTTCAGTGTCGAGGATTTTGCCACGGTCGCTATCGGACCGCTCTGGGTGGGCGCGACAACAGGTTCCTCTTTTGCTGACTGGCTTTTCGGCTCGACGGCGGCCTGCTCCGCCACCATGTGTTCGACAGCATGACCGGACCCGACATCTTCAACATCTGATGTCTCGACTACAGCCTCGCTCAGCGCCTTGGCCTCTTCCCGACGTTTGGCGGCAAGCTTCCTGCGTTCGGCTTCCTCCAGCAGGGCTTTGGCTTCTTCGGCTTCTTCGATGGACGCTTCAAGCTGATCGGCTATCTTGCGCGCCTGAGGTCCCGCCACATCGACAATGATGATGGTGTCATCTTCACTGAAATGGGTGACGTCCACCTTGCCTTCAGTCTCGATGAAGAGCTTGTAGCCCTTATCCGTGTTCTCGCCTTTGACACCGCCCACAAATTCCGGCGGGCTGATATGGATGCGGGCAAGATCCGGCTGGGCGCGCAAGTCGAAGCTGAGCGTGACGAGACCTTCTTCGACCGTCGCCTCATAGCTGACCGGCTCAGACCAGTAGAGCGCAACGCGTGAGCGCCCCCCACCATCAGAACCCCGCACTTCCAGACTGTCGGCAAAGTCTACAGGTGGCGGGATTTCTGCAATCCTGGCACGCTCTTTGGCCTTCTGGCGCTCAGCGACCAGCGGAGAGACAATCGCCGCCGGAAAGGCGTCGCCTTCCTCGCGCACCAGATCCAGCGCGGTCAGATCTATCGAGCCTGTCTCACGCAGTTGGGCATCCTGTTCACGCAGGGCAAACCGCGCCGTCAGCCCATCTGAATCCAGTCTCGCCAAGGCAACCCAGTCCGGCAGATTATCGCGCACGACATTCATGTCGGCCGTGATGGCTTCGGGAAATTCGACGATCAGTACACGGTTCTCGATGCGGGCTTTCACACTGGGGCGGGTTTCGTCGCCATCACCCCATTTGAACACGATACGCGCGTGATCGCGTGACTGTTCGGCCGTCAGCGTCACCGCACGCTGGGCCCATGCGTCACCCGGCGCGACAATCGCCGCCGCGCCCGCAAGCCCCAGGGCACCAAGCAGGAGGTGCCGCGTGCGATTATGCCGGAATTGCCCCGTCAACCGGCGCTTGCCCTTTGCATGACTTCCTCGGCAGAGGCTGGCAATTCGGCCCGCGAGGCCAGCATGCGGGTCAGTTCCTCGGCGCGCTCTGACGACATGGACGCCATCACGGCAGCCAGATTGGCCGATTTCATCCGCTGGGACACCTTCATCATCACGTCATTGTCCAACGTGTTGAAGATTCGGGCAGCATCCTTGGGCTTCATGGTCTCATAGACCTTCACCAGTGCTTCAAGCCGCTCATCGCGCTTGGCCTCCATCTCGGCGAGCAGGTTCTGCACACCGGCTTCCAGAGATTTGAGTTCTGCGATCTGGTCATCCAGCCTGGCTTCCGCCGCGACCGCCAATTGCTCACGCGTATCGATCTGATCTGCGCGATTATCCAGCTCCACCCGCCGTTCCGACAAGGACCTCAACACCTGGATCTCATATTGCGACATGCCGGTTTCGGTGGAAAAATCAACTTCCGCCACACAGTTCTGTGCTGCGGATACCGCTTCGCTATTGTCAGCATCGGCATTATCGAACTCGCCATAGTCAGCGAAATATTCGTCCATATTGCCACCAGCATGATCGCCGTCGCCTGCTTCACCATGGCCATCTGACTTACCGTGATCGGATTCAGCCGGTTCAGATGCCTCAGCAGCAGCCGCGACGATATCAACGGCCCGAAATCCCAGCGCGGTCATGGAAATGACCATCAGCGCCGGCAAGAGGCGAATGTCTCCAGCCATATCCGGCCTCCTAGTAATTCATGCGGCGACGCAAGCCACCTGCAGAGGGTGCGGGCTCGTCATCCAGATAGGATGAACGTGCAGATGAAGATGATGACGCCGACCGGTTAGCATTGCGTTTCTCGGCACTTTCAGCCAGGGCACGCGCCTGGTCGATCTGGCCTTGCAATGTCTCGCCGACTTCCCCGGCGGAGCGGCGCAGACCGCTGATCGCGTTCTCGGCATGAGCCACGGTCTGGTTCAGTTCCTTCGCGGCTTCCAGCATGCCATCCTTGCCGGACCGCAGGGCCTTGAGGCGGCCGTCCAGACGCCAGAAATAGGCAATCGCGATTATCAGCAGGATCGCCAGAAAGACGTCCATCACAAGCGATGCAGTCAGCGTCATAGGTCGCCCTCCTCGAGCAGTAATTTCTTCGCGCGATCTGACAGGCCACGTTCAACCCGCATGGCTATCTTGTTGCCGATGCGACCGATCTGGCCTTCCGTCAGCGCCGCATCGCCACACATCAGCGACACCTGGGAATTGGGGGCTGCATTCATCAACAATGTATCGCCCACTTCCAGGCTCATCATCCGTCCCAGCGGCTGTGTGAACTCGTCGAGCACCACGCGCAATTTGGATTCGGCATTCCACAATTCGGTGGCCAGATGGCCTTCCCAGATATTGTCGTTCCCGAATTTCTCACCCATGAAATTCTGCAACAACATCTTGCGGATGGGTTCCAGCGTCGCATAGGGCAACATCAGTTCACACCGGCCGCCACGATCCTCCATGTCGACCCGCAGGCGCACCAGGATGGCCGCATTGGCCGGTTGTGCGATCGCTGCAAATCGTGGGTTGGTCTCGATCCGGTCAAGATCGAAATCCACCTCCGTCAGTGGGTTGAAGGCCTTCTTGGCATCAGCAAGGATCACCTCCACCAGCCTTGTGACCAGCATGCGCTCAATGGTCGTGTAGGGCCGCCCCTCCACCCGCATCGCGATTGTTCCGCGGCGTCCACCCAGCAGCACATCCACAATCGAATAGATCAGGTTGGAATCAACCGTGATCAGGCCGTAATTATCCAGCTGGCGCGCCCGGAACACTGCCAGAATGGCCGGTAGCGGGATCGAGTTCAGATAATCGCCAAACCGCATGGAGGCGATGGAATCGAGCGACACCTCAACGTTGTCAGAGGTGAAGTTACGCAAGGATGTTGTCATCAACCGCACAAGACGGTCGAACACCACCTCAAGCATGGGCAGGCGTTCATAGGAAACCCGCGCAGAGTTGATGATGGCCCGGATACCCGAGCCCTTGCCGTCCTGCTCTTCCTCCATGGAAAAGCCCAGGAGCGAGTCGATCTCGTCCTGGTTCAGGATGCGTTCGGAGCCGACCGAATTGGACTGCGCCGCAGACGCAGGATCGGACGCAGAGTCCGCCTCATTGGCGAGCTCTGCTTCCCATGCCGCGGCCATGTCCTCATTGAGGTCGCCTTCGGCTTTCCACTCTTCGTCTTCAGCCATGATCCATTGACGTCCCTGAATTCAAATTCTTGCGTCCACCAATACCCCGTGTCGGTCTGCTGGGTGCCGGTCTACTGAATGAGCATTTCCTCGATGAGAACCGCATCGACGCGTGCGGGGGCGATAGACAGATTGATCCGGCGCAGCAATTCCATCCGCAACCGCCCACCACCGGCTGATCCATTGAGATCATCCACACGCAATTCACGCAGGAACATCTGATACTGGTCGGTGATACGGGGCAGGAATTTTGGAATATCCGTGAACATTTCAGGGTCTTCGGCCTCAAGGGTGAGCTTCAGCTTCAAAAACAGCTGACGGTCGCCCTCCTGGGATGCGAGGTTCACCAATATGTCCGGCAGGATGTAATAGCTGGGATCGCCCGCATCGCCGACCTGAAGCGTTCCGGTCTCGCGCGTGGGACCGTCCTTGTCCTTGTTGGCATATTCGGCTCCGCCGCCATGGCTGCTTTCCTTCTCGCCATGACCATCATCCTTCTTGCCGTGGTCGTCCTTCTTGCCGTGATCATCTGCGGCAGCATGCGCATCAGCTTCGCCATGACCGGCATCAGCGGATTCAACATGCGCTTCATCCTTCTTGCCGCCCGAAAGCATCATGACAGCAGCAGCGCCACCGCCGAGGATCAGAACAGCAGGCATGACAATGAAGAGGATCATCGTCTTGCCGGCCATTTTCTTCTTGGCCGGTGCGCCGTCCTCTTCATCTCCGGTTACGATATTGTCGTCAGCCATCGGCTTTACGTCCACATGTCAGGTCAAATACTACCCGGCAAAATCAACCTACTTCGTTAATGATTGGTGGAGACGGCGTGCAGGCCGGTGAGAAAAAGGAAAATAAGGTGCCCTTCAGCAAGACGGCGTTAACCACAAGACGGCATGACTGGGTAGGAACGACCGGTCGCAAAAGCACTGACAGGTCGATCATGACACCGGATTGCGAAAAATGCGCGATCCAGACAGGACGCCCGGCACTGCCCGGCATCTTCTGACACACCCCGGCAAAACGGAAGGGTCTGTCCAGCGCGCAAGAGAGCGTCGCCGATGGACAATTCACTCGCGATTGGTTTGGCCACGCAAAAGCTCCTGCAACAGCGCATGGACGTGACCGCGAACAATCTGGCCAATGTCGACACGACCGGGTTCAAGGTCGAGAGCGTCATTGCGCGCCAGCTGGAAGAACGCCCCGCCTCCACGGTCGAGCGGCCCAATGACGTCTCCTTCGCAGAGAGCTGGCAATTGCAGCGCGACATGCGCACCGGTCCGCTGGAACGCACCGGCAATCCGCTTGATGTTGCGATTGCAGGCGAAGGTTTCTTCTCCATCGGTGGCGTCGGCGAAGACACGCTCTACACACGCGATGGCAGTTTCAATATTGACGAGAATGGCCGACTGGTCTCACGCACCGGCCTGCCCGTATTGGGCCAGACCGCCAATGGCGATGGTGCCTATGTCGAAGGCGCAGGCGGCGAGATCATCATTGACGAGGCACTGGGCCCGGTCACGATCACACAAGCAGGCGCGATCATGCAGGGTAACAACGAGATCGCACGTCTGGATATTGTCGCTTTCGATACTCCCGCAGCATTGGAAAAGCGCGGCGGCAATCTGCTGGCAGCAACCGATGAACAGCCAAGAGAGCCGGTGAACCTGCGCGTTGAGCAAGGACAGCTGGAAGGCTCAAATGTTCAGGCCGTGCTCGAACTCACCCGCATGATCGACATATCGCGCACCTATCAGAGCGTGGCGAAGATGATCAGTGAACAGAACAATATGCGTGAACAGGCGATCTCCAAGCTCGCCCGCCTGCGCTAGACTTTGACGTAGAGGAACCACACCATGCGCGCACTCAGCACCGCCTCGACAGGCATGCAGGCCCAGCAGTTGAACGTGGAGGTTATCGCGAACAATATCGCGAACATGAACACCACCGGCTTCAAGCGCCAGCGTGCGGAGTTTCAGGACCTGCTCTATCAGAACGTCGAAAAGATGGGCGTGTCCTCATCGGACGCCAACACCATCGTACCGACCGGTGTTCAGGTGGGTTCGGGCGTGAAGGCCGGATCGGTCTACCGGATCACCGAACAGGGCAATATCAACCAGACCGGCAACAGCTATGACCTGGCACTCCAGGGCGATGGCTATTTCGTCATCCAGCTGCCTGATGGCACGGATGGCTATACCCGCGCAGGGAACTTCTCCGTGAATGCCGATGGCCAGCTTGTCACCGAGGACGGCTTTGTGGTCTCGCCCGGCATTGCGATTCCGCAGGACACGATATCCGTCTCGATCAATGCCACGGGGTCTGTTCAGGTGACGGTTTCTGGCGACCCGGCTCCACAGGATGTGGGTGCCATTGAGTTGGCCCGTTTCGTCAACCCGGCGGGTCTTGATGCCATTGGAGACAATCTGTTCCTGGAAACGGCTGCCTCCGGTGCTGCCAATCTCGGCCAACCAGGCGGAGACGGCTTTGCCACACTGCAACAGGGCTTTCTGGAAAATTCCAACGTCAATGCCGTGACCGAGATCTCCGCGCTGATCACGGCCCAGCGTGCCTATGAAATGAACTCCAAGATCATCACCGCGACCGACGAGATGCTGCGTACCGCCAGCCAGTTGAAATAGCGTCGTGATCACTGAGGGACCGTAACGCCATGAAACTTGCCACGCTCTGTCTGGCTGCTGCCTGCATCACCCTGCCCTTCGCCGTGACATCCACAGCGCAGGCCGAAGGTGCCGACGCGCCTGCTATCGTGTCTGGTCCGTGGATCACGCTGGGCGATGTCGCGCAGGCATCAGGACCGCTGGCGGATGTGCGTGTTGCCCCCTCTCCGGCCCCCGGCGAGACGCTTGCACTCGACCCTGCTTATGTTGCCAGGATCGCGCGCGCCAATGGTGTCTACTTTTCCGATGATCGCACCGCGCCCATCCATGTTCAACGCACCAGTGCCGTCGCAAACGCCCAGCCCGCCAGTTTCGGGCCAACAGCACAAGCTCCGGCCGCCACATCGCGCGCCCTGCCTGAACGTCCATCGGAGAATCACGCACTTGTCCTGACCCGCGATATCGAACGCGGTGAGATATTGACGGCTTCCGATATGGAATGGGCAGGCCCCGAGGATGGTGTGCGCGTCTCCAGCAGCGCCCCGGCAGACATGGCCGATGCTGTCGGCATGGAGGCCAAGCGCACGCTTCGCGCCGGACGCACATTTCGCAATGCCGACATCAAGACACCTTCTGTGATCCGCAAGGGTGAGCCTGTCACGCTGATCTATGCCAGCGGCGGACTGACGCTGTCCGTGGGCGGACGCGCCCTTGCCGACGCCACGCTGGGCGAGCCGGTTCGTGTCATGAACAATTATTCCAACCGCGCCATTGATGCGCTTGCGACCGGCTCAGGTGAAGCCCGCGTCGCAGCTTTTTGAAGAAAGAGTCCAACATGTCGAAAGTCCTGAACAAGACAGGTGCCGCACTCAAGACAGGTGCAGGGCTCGCAGGTGTTGCCATGCTCTCTGCCTGTGCCGTGACCGGTATCAATGACAAGGTCGCCGCGCCTGAACTTTCACCGATCGAGAACCCGGTCGATGTTGTCGGAAGGCACGCTGTTTCCATGCCACAGCCTGCACCGGACATGCGAAATTACTCCGGCAATTCGCTATGGCGTACAGGTGCACGTTCTTTCTTCGATGATCAGCGCGCCGATGAGATCGGTGATATCCTCACCGTGAACATCGAGATCGCCGACAAGGCACAGGTCAACAACACCACAAGCCGTTCGCGTGCCGGATCTTCGGCCGCCAATGTCGATGCATTTCTGGGCCTCGATACCATGCTGAACAACAATCTGCCTGGTGATGTGTCGATCACGCCCGGTGTCGATTTCGGGTCCAGCTCATCATCTTCCGGAACCGGCAGTGTGAACCGCGCAGAGACCATCAACCTTACTGTCGCTGCCGTGATCACTGACAAGCTGACCAATGGCAATCTGGTAATTGGCGGCTCGCAGGAAGTGTTGGTGAACAATGAAGTGCGTCAATTGCTGGTCTCCGGCGTGATCCGCCCGCAGGACATCGCAGCAGACAACACCATTGCCCACACCAAGATCGCCCAGGCTCGCATCGCCTATGGCGGACGCGGGGATCTGTCAGACCTTCAGCGCGCCCGATATGGACAACGCGCCGTGGATTCAGTCCTGCCGTTCTAGATTTTCAGGTTTGATCAAGATCATCGAAAAGCTGTCAAATTGCGGTCTCATTTGACTGTCTCAATCTGTCTCATGGAGATAGATGGGGACCTTCGCCATGACCACGCGCCTTGCCAACCGACCCGTTACCGAACTTGAACCTGCCATTGATCCGAGATTTTCGGGCCATTGGACCGGGAAACTGGATGTCACCCAAGGCATTGCCAGCGGTGCGATATTCACCTTCAACGCAGACATCTCCATCACGTCGGACCTGATAGAGGGCTCGGGTGTTTCCAGTGACTTTCCAGCGGGGGCTGGCGATTGTCCCATTTCCCTGTCGGGACAGCGTTGCGGGACGGCGATTGAGCTTCACATCTGGTTTGAAGACAAGCGCGTAGCCGCAGAGCCCTTCGTGTTGGTCGGAGAGCTGGACACAGCCTGCACAGCAGCAGCGGGTGATTTTCATGTCGAATGCTGGTGTCCGGATGAATGCGATTGCGGTGGCCAGGATGGAGATTTTCACCTGAAGAAAATCGGTCCCTCTCATTGATGCAGACAGTCTGTCGGGCGGGATTGCGCTAATCCTCCCTCCGGGGCAAGCTGGATTCCGGTACATCCAGTCGCCCTGAGGACACCCCTATGCCTGCAATGTTGTCACGAATATTGGCGTTGACCTGCCTTGCCCTCACCGCTGCCTGCGCCACCATGGAACGGAATGTGTCCGCGACCATGGCTTCGCTGGAAGGTGAAGGCGCAAGTTATGGTCTGCTGGTGACGACGCTGGATGGCGAGGAAATCGTCTCGATCAACCCGGATGCGCGTTTCCTGCCCGCCTCCAATATCAAGCTGGCGACAACAGCCACTGCCATGCATCTGATGGGGCCACTGGATGCGCCCGACACTGATGCTGGTGCGGCGATCTATGTGCTGCCCGGCGCGGAAAATTCTGTTCCCAGCCTGGTGCTCGTCGGGCGCGGCGATGCGCGGTTGAAGGATAGCCCCGATTGTGAGGTCAACTGCCTGTCTGAACTGGCCGATGCGGTCGCCGCCGCCAATCTCGGCAAGCTGCGCGAGCTGATGGTCTATGACGGCTATTTTCCTGATGATACCTGGCCGGAAGGCTGGAGCTGGGAAGATCTGGACCGCGCCTATGGCGCTGCGGCTTCATCCCTCAACATCAATGACAACGCCATCACCCTGACCATCGAACCCGGCGACACGCTGGGCGCGCCAGCGAAACTCTCACTTGGCGATGCCGACGGCTATTATTCCCTGCGCAATGAGGTGGTCACGATCGACGCGCAGTTTGACAGCGAGATCCATATCCGCCGCGAACCGGGCTCTCTCTGGCTTCGCGCGACGGGGCTGATCACGACCGATTCCACAGCCAGACACCACCGCATCGGTCTGGACGACCCAGCTGACTATACAGCCTGGCGCCTACAGAAACTGCTCGAAGCGCGCAATGTCGAGATCACGGATGGCATGAGCCTGTGGCGCGGACGGTTTCCGCTGCTGGATGATGCAATCCCATTGGCACAACTGACCCCGCCGCCCCTGATCGAGGATCTGGCAATCATCAACAAGGACAGCCAGAACATGCATGCCGAAGCGCTCTTGCGCAGGCTTGGGCGGATTGATGGCAGCGGCTCGATTGAAGACGGGCTGGAAAAGGTTGAAGCCATGATGGTCACGGCAGGTGCACCGCGTGCGGGCTATGACATCAGGGATGGCTCGGGCATGTCGATCTACAACCGACTGAGCCCGCGTGCCGTGGTGGCGCTTCTGGTCTGGGCGAATGATCAGGAGTGGGGCGATGCCTGGGAGGAGACCTTCGCCGTGGCGGGCGAGGACGGCACGCTGGAGAATCGCTTTCTCGGCTCACCTCTTTCCGGCAAGCTGCACGCAAAGACCGGCACACTCTACGGAGCCAATGGCCTGTCGGGCTATATGCAGGCCGCGAGCGGTGAAACTCTCGCCTTTTCCTTCTTCATCAATGATCGCGCGACCATTTCCGCATCCCCACTGGCCGTCATGCAGCGGGTCCTGGAAGACATCGCCGCCGCGAACTGATTGGCAGAGCGCGGCCAGTCCAACAAAAAAGCGCCCTTCGACAATGAAGGACGCTTTTTTTGATGGACTATCTTCAAACGCTGATCAGTCGTCGCGGACTGTGCGTTCCTTGCGCTCATGCTTTTCCTGGGCTTCCAGGCACAGCGTAGCGGTCGGACGCGCTTCCAGACGACGCACACCGATAGGCTCACCTGTGTGCTCGCAATAGCCGTATTCACCTTCCTGAATCCGACGAAGTGCCGCGTCGATCTTGGAGATCAGCTTGCGCTGACGGTCACGGGTGCGAAGCTCCAGCGCCCTGTCAGCTTCCGAAGAAGCACGGTCGACAAAATCGGCCTGCTGCTCGGTTTCGGTCTGCATGGTTTCAATCGTGGACTTGCTACCGTCCAGAATGTCTTGCTTCCAGTCGATCAGCTTCTGCCGGAAATATTCCAGCTGACGCTCATTCATGTATTCCTCGTCTTCCGACGGGGTGTAGTCACGTACTTCGTTGCTCATACGCCGCTCCCTAGGATCGTGCCTATGCACCACCCAAGTCCCTGTTGCGAGGCCCTCATATAGGAAAGCCCGTGAGGCATCAACTCACAAATTCGAACAGAATTATGGGAGAGAATCAGCGATGTAGCTGAAAAACAGGGGTTATACGTCCCTTTTTTGTCTTTCCAGCTTGGCGATCTCAACTGCTGCACGAACTTCGATATGGCTCAATGCATCATCGAGGCCAGCATCGCCTGATTCGTCACGCGTTTCGTTGATCGCCCGCTTGAGAAGCGTCAAATGTCCGCTGGAGGTATTGCCGTCCAGCATGGAAAGCGACAGGCGGTCCAGCGCATCCAGAATGCGTCGCCCCTTGCGCAGCGAGCGCGCGCGGCGTTCGCCTAAGGAATTGACGCCCTGAAGCGCCATCACTGCATCCACGGCACCAAGCGTCGCCGCACCACTGGCACGCGACATGACCGGTGTCGCCTCTGCGCCATTTGCTCCACCACTGGAAGAAATCGGGGAGAAGCCTTCGCTACCCTTTGATTTTGATGATTTGGCACCACCAATGCGGCTGCCGGACCCTGTTCGACCAATTCGCATGGACATACTCCTGAAAGCGACCCCCAGACTCACCCCTGCGTGGTTAACCCGCCCCTAACGCAATTGATGAAAAATGCAGCGCTCTTAAGGCTTTGTTGTCGCTTGAACGCCACTCTGAAGCCTCAAAAACCAGCGTGAGGAAAGCTCGCGCCTGTTATGAGTGGATTGGGTGTTTTCAATGCTTCGCCGACTGACCTCAGCATTTCTGTCTGCGCTTGTCGTGATCAGCCTTTGCCTGTTCAACGCTCCCGCAGCCATGGCAGGTGCCCGCCTCAAGGATATCGTGGATATTGAAGGCGTACGCGACAACCAGCTCATCGGCTATGGCCTTGTGGTTGGCCTCAACGGATCTGGCGACAGCCTGCGCAACTCCCCCTTCACCCGGCAAAGCCTTGAAAGCATGCTGGAGCGTCTGGGCGTGAATTCCCGCGATCAGTCGATCAACACCAAGAATATCGCCGCTGTCATGGTGACGGCCAATCTGCCACCATTTGCCACCAATGGATCGCGCATTGATGTGACGATCTCGGCACTGGGTGATTCCAAATCGCTCGAAGGTGGCACACTCCTCGTGACCCCCCTGCTGGGTGCCAATGGCGATGTCTTTGCCGTCGCACAAGGTTCGGTCGCCATCGGAGGATTTGCGGCTTCCGGCGATAGCGGATCAAGCGTGACGCGCAATGTGCCCACCAATGGTCGAATTCCCAATGGCGGACTGGTCGAGAACGAACTGCCCTTCCGCCTCGATGACAAGCAGCAGCTGCGGCTTTCCCTGCGCAATCCCGATTTTACCACGGCGCGCCGTATCAGTGGCGTGATCAACGCCTATCTTGGTGTCGGTGCCGCACGTGCGACCGACCATGCCACGGTTGAACTGACCCGCCCGCCAAACTTTCCCGGCGACATGACGCTCCTGCTGTCCGAGATAGAACGGCTGGAGGTCGAACCCGATCAGGCGGCCCGCATCATCATCAACGAGACCACCGGCATTATCGTGATGGGCGAAAATGTGCGCGTCTCCACCGTTGCCATTGCGCAGGGTAACCTGACCATATCCGTGCAAGAGCAACCCGCCGTCAGCCAGCCCAATGCCTTTGGTGAGGGCGAGACCGTTGTAGTTCCGCAGACCAATGTGAATATTGCCGAGGACATGGCAGACCTGGCCTATATCGAGGGCGGTGTACCGCTGCGCGAACTGGTCAATGGTCTCAATGCGCTGGGTGTCAGCCCGCGTGACATGATTTCCATCCTCCAGGCGCTCAAGGCCGCTGGTGCGCTCCAGGCCGATATAGAGGTGATGTAAGACCATGGCTGATCCCCTGCTCTCCACTCTGGCCGACCCGGCCGCTGTTCAACGTCTGGGCAAGGCGCAGACGCCGAATATCTCAGGTGTGGACACACGCGCAAAAGCCGCCGAAGTCGCAGAGGAATTCGAGGCCATGTTCATCCAGGAAATGCTGGCCCCTGTCTTCAACCAGATCGAGACGGACGGACCATTTGGCGGCGGACAGGCTGAAGCCGCATTTCGCCCCATGTTGCTTGAGGAATATGCGCGCAATATCGCTGAAGCTGGCGGGATCGGTATCGCCGATTCCGTGATGACCGAGATCCTGCGCATGCAGGGCCTGAAATAGAGCCCACCAGATCAACGCCCAAGTTCAACGCCAGAGGAGACTGCACATGGCCCTCGCCGCACATGACCCCACCGACCGCGCCGACCAGCTGCTGGGCGTCACCCTGCGCCTGACAGACCTTGTCCGCGCCGAGATAGATGCCCTCAAGACAGGCCATCTGGATGCCTCATCGCGCGACTGGCAGGAGAAAGAAAAGCTCGCCCATGCCTATCGGCTGGAAATGGCGCTGATCCAACAGGATCGCAGCCTGCTTGAAGGCGTCCCCAAACCATTGATTCAGGAGCTGATGGGGGCCGTTCAGACCTTCCAGCAGGTGCTGGATCACCATGCACAGGCCATTGGCAGCATGAAGGATGTCACCGAAGGCCTGGTCCGTACCATATCGGAAGAAGTCGCCAGTGCGCGGGCAGCCCCCGCAGGCTATGGCGCAGCCGGCACAGCCACGAAGCCCAGGGATTCATCCGGCTCAGGCATTGCGGCGAATGTGAAGGTCTGAGCCCTCCTTCCCACGACAGATAAAAGCAAAAACGCCGCCCCTTTCGGAGCGGCGTTTTTTTTAAAACTTGCAATGGTTCAGTCTGAACCCGCCAGAAGCGCTTAGCTTTTGACTTTTTTCTCGCGCTTGACGATGCCGCGACCAGAGGTGCGCTCGACAATACGTGCAGCCTTACCGGTGCGTCCACGCAGGTAGTAAAGCTTGGCACGGCGAACCTTACCCCTGCGCTTTACTACAATGCTTTCGATGTTTGGCGAAACGACCGGGAAAACACGCTCCACACCTTCACCATAGGACAGCTTGCGAACTGTGAAGTTCTCGTTCAGGCCGCCGCCGGAACGGGCAATGCAAACGCCTTCAAAGGCCTGCACACGCTCGCGCTCACCTTCCTTGATCTTCACATTGACGATCAGTGTGTCGCCAGGCGAAAATTCGGGGATTTGCTTGTCGCCGAGAACGCGTACAACTTCCTCGGCTTCGAGGGTTTGGATAATGTTGGCCATCGTTGAGCTCTTAACTTTCGGGGCGCGCGCGTGTCGCGACAGTGTTCTGGAAAGCGGCGTATAAATCCGGTCTGCGCGCTTTTGTCAACGCCTCAGCCTGAGATCGTCGCCATTCTTCGATCTTTTTATGATCGCCGGACAGCAGCACGTCGGGAATGTCGTGCCCTTCCCATGTCCGGGGGCGGGTATATTGGGGGTGTTCCAGCAAGCCGGTCTCGAAACTTTCATGGGTCAGGCTCTCGGCATTACCAGCCACACCGGGCAGCAGGCGTACACAGGCTTCCAGCAAAACCTGGGCAGCCACCTCGCCTCCAGCCAGCACATAATCACCAATGGAGACTTCCTCCATGCCGCGTGCCTCGATGACGCGCTCATCCAGCCCTTCAAAGCGCCCGCACAGCATCACCACCCCCGGACCGGCAGACAGCTCACGCACACGCGCCTGTGTCAGTGTCTTGCCACGCGGGGACATATATAAAAGAGGACGCCCCTGAAGAGGCACACTATCAATGGCGGCACCGATCACATCCGGGCGCATCACCATCCCCGCGCCACCGCCTGCGGGCGTGTCGTCGACATTCTTGTGCTTGCCCTCTCCGAACTGGCGCAGATGCACGGTCTCCAGAGACCATGCGCCGGTCTCCAGTCCACGGCCAATGATGGAGGCACCGAGCACGCCCGGAAAGGCATCCGGAAACAGGGTGAGTATGGTGGTTTTGAAGGTCATGGACGGGGTTTAGACGCGATTGGCCTGTTTTGGAATTGCACAGGCTGAAATAGATCGCGATCATTCAGGCGTGCCATCAGCAGTAGCGTCGGTCCGCTGCGCCGTCGGCGAGCCGTCAAATTCCGGCACAGGCCGCTGGTCGGCTTCTGACTGTTTGTCAGCAATGCCATTGGCATCGATATCATTCAGCAGCCATTTCATTTCCTTGATCTCCTTGCGCTGGGCGGAAATTATGCCGTCAGCGAGCTCTCGCACCCGCAGATCATGGATATGGGCGCGTTCACTGGTCATGATCGCGATGGAATGATGCGGGATCATCGCACTCATCCAGCTTTCATCCTTGATGGTGGCCTGACTACGCACAAGAAAGAGGCTTACAAGCGCGATCCCGCATGCACCGGCATAGATGGCAATATTGATCTTGCGGTTCTTGTACAGGCCAAGCATGAAGCTCAACATGACAATGGCCATCACCGCCCCCATCAGCAGCGCCATATAGACCCGCGTTTCACTCCAGAACACATGATCCAGCGCATAGGTGTTGAGATACATCAGGATGAACATGACAATTGTGGATGTGGCGATCATCGCGCCGAACCTGTAATAGTGCATCAGGAATTTCGAGCCTTTCGTGTTGATCAGTCGCATGACCAACACGGGAACGCTGCCAACCGTTCCAAATCTTCACAACCGGGCCTGTTTCATGACCGATCTGATCCCGCCTCACTTCCCTCAGGCATCCCATCTGTTCCGAATCCGCGCGCATGTGGAAGGCGATTCCCGTTTTCTTGCTTTGCTGGCAGGTGGATCGATTCTGCATGGCGGGTTCGATGACTGGTCAGACCTGGACCTTGTCCTCGTGGTGCGCGATGACGCCTATGACATGGTCATGGCTACCCGGCGTGAGTTTGCGGCCGGTTGTGGCGATCTCCTGTCTGCTTTCACCGGCGAGCATGTGGGCGAACCACGCCTGCTGATCTGCCTGTTTGGCCCGGATGTGATCCATGTTGATCTCAAATTCGTCACGGGTGATGCACTTGATGCAATGGTGGAACGCCCTGTCGTGATCTGGTCGCGCGATCCGCAGATCAATGAGCGCGTCACCAATGCAGATGTGAGCTGGCCGGACATGCCGCCTGACTGGTTCGAGGAGCGCATCTGGACCTGGCTCCATTATGGCGCGACCAAGCTGGCGCGTGGTGAACTGTTCGAGGCCATCGCCCTTCTGGACATGATCCGCGAAAAGGTGCTCGCCCCGATGATCCATACCGCAGAAGGACGTCCCCAGCGCGGCCTGCGTCGTCTGGAACAACATGTCTCGCCCCTGACGCAAAAGCTTGCGGCCACGCTTGCCGCGCATGACCGTGAAGATGTGCGCAGGGCCCTCCTCGCCAGCATGGAGCTTTACACGCAGCTGCGCCCGGATGACCTGATACACAGCCCGGCAGAAGCGGCTGTGCGGGCCTTTTTGAAGACCCATTGTCCCTGAAAATATTTCTGGTGCACCATGAGCGATCATCTGGTGATGCCGCCTAAGCCTTCCCACATATCCGCAATTGAAACGCCTTCCACAAGGATGAGAGCATGGACCTGATATTGGCGACGATTGCGGACCCGACAGCATGGGCGGCTCTCGCAGCGCTTCTCGTGATGGAGATCGTGCTCGGTATCGATAACCTTGTCTTCATCTCCATTGTCACCAACAAGCTGCCGGAACATCAGCGTCCCGCCGCACGCAAGCTGGGCATCGGGCTGGCACTTGTCCTGCGCATCGTGCTGCTGGCCACCCTTGTATATCTGGCGCGGATCACAGCCCCTTTGTTTGACCTGGGCCTGTCCGGTCCGCTGAACGCGCATGGTGCCCCCAGTTTCGAGACAGCGTTTTCCCTGCGAGATCTGATCCTGATCGCAGGAGGACTTTTCCTGATCTGGAAGGCCACGTCCGAGATCCACCACAATATAGATCCGACCCCCGCCGACAGTGTTTTTACCGCTCAGAAGGCAGGGCTGGGCTTTGGCTCGGCCATTGTGCAGGTGATCCTGCTAGACATGGTGTTCTCGGTCGACAGCATATTGACGGCGGTTGGCATGACAGACCATCTGCCCGTCATGATCACCGCAGTCGTCATCGCAGTGGGCGTGATGGCTTTCATGGCGGGTCCGCTTGCCCGGTTCATCCATGACAATCCGACCATCGTCATGCTGGCGCTGGCCTTTTTGATGATGATCGGTGTGGTGCTGATCGCGGATGGTTTCGGCGTGCACGTGCCCAAGGGATATGTCTATGCCGCCATGTCATTCTCGATGTTTGTCGAGATGCTGAACATGCTGCGCAGAAAGCGAACTGACCCGGTAAAGGGTTAACGCGTCGGGCGCGTATGGCTTAGCCCAAAGCCTGTTCCTTCAAGGGAACGAAAATAGTAAAAATCCTGTAACTTACAAAACCCAAAATTTGCTATATAGTGAGAAGTGCTGGGGCGTAGAATGATACATTTATTTTCTAATACGCAGAGGCAATTCCAATGAAATGGGACAACTACATCGACAATTTGGTTGAACGATTGCAAGTCTGGAACAAGGGCGCGATTGTGCCGGGGTATGACCCCAATGCATGGCGCCGAGATGATTGGTTTAAACTTATTTCTTTTGACGCTTACGGTGACAGGTCTTCTCAATACGGATGGGAAATTGACCATATTGTTGCTATTTCTATTGGCGGCGCTGATGTACTCGAAAACAAGCGCCCCTTACATTGGCGGAAAAATGCCTCATTAGGCGGGTACCTATCAGCGGCTAAGAAAAATTCGCTTGGCGCGACATCAACTTCCGACGCAATCAATACTGAAAACTGCTGGGCCCGTACGGAGGTGACTTCAGGCAAATCTAGTGCATTGCAGCCTCCCCAGACGGTATCCAACCTTTGGGCTCAGTTTAGATAAACATCTGTCGCTCACTCAGTAGTCTTGCGATATCCAAATCGCTGTAAATCATGTTACAGCTCAGTGAGTAAATGAGCACTAACCCCGCGGTCTCTTGCTGCGGGATTTGGAGAATGTCGGCACGGCGCTGACTGTTTCCACATCCGGTGATACCGGAGCAGGCGCGGAACGATGACCACCCCCCATGCCTGCCAGCTTCATCAGCGCCGCGACGCGATTCTTTGTGGCCGGGTGGGTAGAAAACAGATTGTCCGCGCCCTTGCCGTTGAGCGGATTGATGATGAACATGTGCGCGGTGGCCGGATTGCGTTCGGCCTGCTGATTCACCGCACGACCGCCATGGGCGATCTGTTCGATCTTTTGCAATGCACGGGCCAATGCTTCAGGGTCGCCGGAGATTTCCGCGCCACCGGCATCTGCTTCATATTCGCGGCCCCGACTGATCGCCATCTGCACAAGGCTGGCGGCCATGGGCGCAAGAATCATGATTGCGATGGTACCGATGAGACCGCCCGGCCGGTCGCGATTGCCACCAAAGAAGAAGGCAAAGTTTGCCAGCGCAGAAATCGCACCGGCAATCGTGGCCGTGACTGTCATGGTCAGCGTGTCACGATTGCGTACATGGGCCAGTTCATGAGCCATCACACCGCGCACTTCGCGCCGGTCCAGCATGGATAGCAGCCCGGTCGTTGCGGCGACGGCGGCATGTTCGGGGTTGCGCCCGGTTGCGAATGCATTGGGTTGGGAATTTTCAACAATGGTCACGCGAGGTCTTGGCAGCCCCGCATTGGCGGCCATTTCCAGCACATCAGAAGCATATGCGCGGATTCGCGGATCAGAATGCGTCTCGTCGACCTCTTTTGCGCGATACATTGAGAGGACGATCTTGTCGGCATTCCAATAGCTGATGAAATTGCCCACGCCCGCCAATGCCAGCGCGATGATCATGCCGATCTGCCCGCCGATCAGGAAACCCACACCCATGAACAGCGCCGTCATGGCTGCGATCAAAGCAAATGTACGAAGATGGTTGGAGCCCATAAGACCTTTATCCGTTCACACCCCACAGCATGAGGTTAGAGATAGGCTCAAGCCGTGCGAATCCAAGTGATCATGGTCAATCGGGCCAATCGCGATAGAGCGCGAACTGGACTTTCCTGACGGCTGAATAGACCTTGCTGTGTAGTTCTTCGACCTTGCCCTCATGGCTGGCTGCGGACTGGAATGCGGCATCCAGTTGCGCCATGTCGGTTGTTTCTACCATGATATGAAACTCGCAGGCCCAATCCGGGGCGAGCCCCAGCTTGCGCCGTGTCAGCCGCCAGCGCTCGATCAGCCCACGGTCTCGCAGGTGCCCAAGATACGCATTCAGATCATCCGCGAAAGTTTTCGCATCATGACCGTCTTTCAGGTCTGCCCATATATGATAGATGTCCAAGGCTCACTCTCCGCAACGAGGTGGAATCGCATAAATCAGGCGTTGAAAGTAATCATCGCGCCGCAAACACACTTGGCGGGAGTTGTCCGTGGCTGAAATGACGCCTGAACTGTCAGTACTTGTCCCCTTCTACAATGAATCGGGAAATATAGATCCCCTATTATCGGAGATTCATGACGTTCTGAACGGCATTCCGTTCGAGGTGATCTGCATCAATGACTGCTCAGACGATTCCACCGGAGACGAACTGGCGCAGGCCGAGCACAAATGGCCGGACACTGTGCGTGTCTTCACGCATGTGCGTCGGGCCGGGAAATCTGCCGCGCTGGCAACCGGCCTGCGCGAGGTTCGAGGCATCTGGGTACAATTGCTCGACGGCGATGGCCAGAATGACCCCGCAGATACGCGCAGATTGTGGGACACGATCATCGTGCCCAATGAGAACCCGCGCATCGGCATCATTGCGGGTCGCCGCACCAGTCGTAATGACAGTGGCTTCAAATGGCTCCAATCCCGTGTCGCCAATGGCGTTCGCCGTTTCTGTCTGAAAGATGATGCCACTGACACTGGCTGCGGCTTCAAGCTGATCCGCACGCAGGCTTATCGCGAACTCCCCTATTTCGCGTCCATGCACCGGTTTTTCCCCGCCCTGGTGAAACGCGCAGGCTGGGATGTGCGCGAAGAGCCGGTAAATGACCGCCAGCGCTGGCATGGTCAGTCCAAATACGGATTTCTTGGCCGATTGGGCGCAGGAATCGTTGACCTTCTCGGCATGATCTGGCTGGTTCGTCGGGGTGGCTATGGCATTGCTGCCGAATGGGACGATCCGCGGGCGGGGCAAGACGATTGACGACAGATCATGGCCAGATGACGTCCTTCGACACGGGCAATCAAAACCTGCCACCCGTGCGATCCGCAGATTATGGCGCAGCCCCACGTCCGATCATCATTTTCGGACTGATCATCGCCTATTGTCTGGCGCATTTTCTGATCCGCCTGTTCACATCGCCCGTGTTTTCACTGGACGAGGCCGAACAGCTCCTGATGAGCCAGTCGCTCGACTGGGGCTACCGATTCCGCCACCCTCCGCTGATAACCTGGATCTATGCCCTTGCAGACATGTCCATCGGACTGTCACGGCCCGTCTTCTTTGCCATCAAATATATCATCATGGCGCTGGGCCTGGTGACGTTCTACATGGCAGCACGCATCATATTCAGATGGTACGACCCGCAGACAAATCGCTTTTGTGATCGCAATGATCTGTCGGCAGCAGCGCTGGGCGCGTGGGCGCTGGTCTATTATCCGGCATGGGGCCATCACGAAGACCTCATGCACACTGTTTTGCTGTTCACCTTGCTGGCTGCCACCCTGCATGCCTTCGTGGCTGCGCTCGCCAGCCAGTCACGCCATGACTGGATCTATTTCGGCGCGACGGTCGGCCTTGGTTTCCTTGCAAAATATGTTCACATCATGCTGCCGGTTGCATTGTTGATGGCTGCATTCAGCATCCCCGTCCTGGTACGCGGACGGCCAGACCGCAATGGCGTCTACCAGTCTTCACGCCTGCCCTGGACGGGCCTGACGCTGGCTTTGCTGACTGCGCTTATCATTGCTGGCCCCTATCTGGGTTGGGTCTGGATGAATGAATTGTCGCTGGCCGGTCTCGCCCAATCGGTCACTTCATCACAGGATGCAGCCGCAGCGCTGGCCGATCCTGCCAATCCCATCATCGAGGCCCTGCGTGGCAGGCGCGATGGGCTGTTGTCATTATTGCAGGCGCTGATCGAGTTCACCCTGCCGCTTCCGATCTTCTTCCTTTTATTATTCTGGCCAATGTGGGTGCCATTCGTCATTCCCTTCTTTCCGCGGCGCTTCGTGGAAGAGGATGAAAACGACGTCATCTGGCGACGCCTGATGCTGCGCACCATGTTCTTTGGTGTGGTCATCTATCTGGGTGTGGCTGCATTGGGTGCGGAGACCTTCAAGGCGCGCTGGATGCATCAGGTCTTGTTGCCGCTGCCGATCTGGCTGTTCCTGCAGGTCCAGCGTTCTGGGCCCTATTTCATCTCGATGCGGGCCTTTGGCGTGCTTGTGGCGATATTTGTCGTCGCCGTCGGCGCGGGCCGATTTGTCGAGTGGGATCAGGAGATCAAATCCTGCAATGTCGCCAAGTGCAGGGCCTATTTGCCAGTGGAAAGCTGGGCGCGCGCACTTGAGGATGAAGGCTTCAAACAGGGAACGATTGTCGGTGCCGAATATCAGCTATCGGGCAATTTGCGTCACCAGCTGAAAACCGCACGGGTGCTGGATGCCGAATTCGATGTGGACAGCTTCCCCGCCGCCGGTCCTGAGCGCGGGGCCTGCATGGCGGTCTGGCGCGATGCTCCCGCCATCCCGGAAAAACTTCACACCTATCTGACGGATGCGCTGGGGATCAATGTCACCGAGACCAGCCCGCAAGGGGCGATCAGGCGGCATTTCCTGAAATCCGAAGACAAGGCGACAGTGCTCTATTATCGCTACCTGCCGCCAACTGACAGCTGCCATTGATCGGCGATTGCACACGGTTTGCGAAACGTGACAAATCCGTCAGCACACTTTGAGTTGAAGATCTGCTAGACAGCGCGCTGTCAACTTGTAGAGAGACCGGATTTGATCAGGATAAACACCCTCTTACCGGCCATGTTGTCGGCTATTCTGGGCATGGCTGCCTGTAGCCTCGACCCGGCACCTTCGCAGCAGGAAGCGCAGCCTGTAATTGTCGCAAAACCCATCCCACGCGAGCCAATCGCGCCACCACCACCTCCGGTGCCAGCGCCTGCCATCACCACAAACTACCTCATCCCACACGCGAACATCGAATTGCCGGCGCCGCCGCAGATCGCTCTGGATCATTCCGGGCGCGAGGCCATGTTCATTGCATTGGATGAACCCGGCCTGGATGATCTCCTGCCTGACCCTGTCACGATCTGGGGAACCACCTATTACACCCCGCATTATGAACCACTGGAAGATGGCATTGCGCTGATCGGGCTGGATGACCAGCCCATATCGCCGCCACTCAGCCGCAAGCAATGGTGCAATATCGCCCTGCAGGGATCTGCCTCCATCGCATCACCTGATGGCGAACAGCATGCCTATGTCTTCATAGATTCCAAGGGACCTGAGCAGACAGATTGCGACGACTATCTGGGCAATCTGCCAGACAATATCAAACGCGCGACGCGACGCGCCCGGTTTCGCAGGATTCGTGACGCCTATGGCTGCGGGATCAATAACTGGCCGCTGGCTCCGTTTCGCACCATCGCCGTTGACAGCTCGTTCATCGGCTATGGCGAGACGCTTTATATTCCCGAACTTCGCGGTCGCCAGTTCCATATCGGCGAGACGGAATTCACCCATGATGGCTATGTGTTCGCCGCAGACCGTGGCGGTGCCGTGAAGGGCAATCACATTGATTTCTTCTCCGGAAACAGCCGGGAGACGCCCTTTACAGACCTCTTCGCCGCGCATGATGGTGCCATGCTGGAGGCCTATCGCGTGGCACCCGATGCCCTGCCGGCCCTGCACCTCTCAGCACGACATGATGCAGACTGCACGGATTAGACGTCAAACCACGCCTTCGACCCGGCTGAGCTCCCAGGCCAGCCAGGACCGGTGCGCTTCCAGTCGCTCGATGAACCGCATATCGGCATCCGGCTGGGCCAGCACATCATCACGCCATCGCTGAAGGACCAGATCCTGAGTGCGCAGCCAGTTGATCAGGTTTTCCTGAGATTCAAATGCACTGCTGCGGTCAAACATCGCCTGTCGCATGGTCATGGTCCCTTCCACATTTATTGCGAATGACTTGCATTTTCATATCGTCAGCAGGAAAGTCAAGGGCTCGGGAAGATTCCTTGATGTGCGAGCCGAAGAAACGCCTTGACCCGGTCATGCGACTGGCGCCACAGCCCGAGGCATGACCAATCGTATTCCTCCCATGATGATTGCGGCCGGGGCCGTCGCCTGCGGATCGGTGATGGATGCCATCATCAAGCATCTTGCTGTGGAAACACCTGTCATGCAGGTGGTGGCGTGGCGCTATATTCTGGGGGCGGCGTTCACGCTGTCGCTGGTGGCCATACGCCGAAAGCCTCTGCCGAATCTGGCCGGGATTCGATTCCACACGCTGCGCGGCCTGATCGTCGGAGCGACTGGCATATGCTTCTTCTACACGCTCACGCAACTAGCCCTGTCTGAAGCGACCGTGCTGATCTTTGCCGCTGCACTGATGATCGCCCCTGTTGCGCGCATCCTGCTCAAGGAGAAGATCAGCGCCTTCACCGCCATCGCGACATTGATAGGCTTTGCGGGCATCGCCATCGCCACGCTGACCGGGGAAACCATGGGCGCTCCGCCAGAGGGCAACAGATTGATGGGGCTCGTCATCGGGCTGATGTCATCAGTGCTTTACGCCATTGGCGTGGTGATGTTGCGCAAGCGGACCGGACAGGAAGACAGCATCACCATTGTGGCATTTTCCAACACCATTCCGGCCATACTGTTATTGCCATTCGCATTTGCCATGCCGATGCAGGAACTGCGCGCCATGCTGACACTATTGGGCATTGCATCCCTTCTCGGCGTCGGCATCTGGTGGCTGATGACGCTGGCCTATGCGCGGGCCCCGGCGCAGAAGCTCGCCCCCATTGAATACACAGCGCTGATCTGGGCGACCATATTGGGCTGGACCATGTTCAATGAGCGCCCGCACTGGACGCTCTATGCAGGTGCCGTGGTCGTGATCCTTGCCTGCCTCGCTGTGGCCTTTGAAACCCGGTTCACCACGCGGCGCGAAGCGAAAACACCCGCGAGCGACATCGTGCATTGATGTGGTGACGCGAAGACCTGAATCTCAGGACTTGCGCGGGACCTGGCTCAGCGTAGATCGAACACCAGCCTGAGACCGCATGCACCAAAAAAGGACGCCGTCGCGATCTCGGCAAACCAGACCAGTTCCTTGTCCGAACGCGGCGCATGCTGGAGGATGAAGTCAGCGATGCTGATATCAAACTCACGCAGGGTGATCAGTGTGAACACACCGCCCAGGATGGCCAGCGCGGCATCATTCACCAGGTTCACCCCTTCGACGCCCATGAACACCCGTGCGCTATGGCCCAGAAGCGCCGCCATGACGATCCAGATGGCAACTCCCGCTGCACCAACACCAATGATCTGGACTGGCGTCAGCGTATTGTCTGTCAGAAATGAGATATCCAATTTGCTCCCCCCGAAACACTTGCGGACTTAACAACAAGTTAACGGGACAAAAGCAATTTTGATGCCGCTGATGACATGCGGTTAGGAGATTTCAGCATCTCAACCGCTGGGCCCTCAAATGCAAATCAGCCCCGCCAGATGTAGATCCGACGGGGCTGATTTTTTAATATTGTCGCGAAACGACTAGTTCTTGTCTTTGTTGACCAGCTGGTTGGACTTGTTCCACTGCATCATGCCGCGCAATTGCTCACCGACAGCTTCGATGGAGTGCTGAGCGTTGCGGTAACGTGTGGCCTTGAAGGATGGCGCACCGGCCTGGTTTTCCAGAACCCAGTCACGGGCGAACTTGCCGGACTGGATGTCTTCCAGAATGGCTTTCATGTTCGCCTTGGTCTCGCTGGTCACGACGCGCGGGCCGGACACATACTCACCATACTCCGCCGTGTTGGAGATGGAGTAATTCATGTTGGCGATACCGCCTTCATAGATCAGGTCGATGATCAGCTTGGTTTCGTGCAGACACTCGAAATAGGCCATTTCAGGTGCGTAGCCGGCTTCAACCAGCGTATCGTAACCGGCCTTGATCAGCTCGACCAGACCACCACAAAGCACAGCCTGCTCACCGAACAGGTCGGTTTCGGTTTCTTCACGGAAATTGGTTTCGATCACACCGGCGCGAGTGTTACCGATGGCGCGTGAGTATGACAGGGCTTCAGCCAGCGCCTTGCCGGAAGCATTCTGCGCAACGGCAACCAGACCGGGCAGTCCGAAACCGCGCACATACTGGTCACGCAGCGTGTGGCCGGGGCCTTTTGGTGCGGACAGGGAAACGTCCACATTGTCCGGCGGCGTGATCAGATTGTAGTGCACGTTGAAGCCGTGGCCGAACATGATGTGCTGGCCCTTGCGCACATGCGGCTCGATCTCGTTTGCCCAGAGCACGGCCTGTTTTTCATCCGGGATCAGGATCATCACAACGTCAGCCCATTTGGTGGCTTCAGCAGGTGTGACAACCTTCAGGCCTTCGGCTTCCGCCTTGGGCTTGGACTTGGATGAGTCCTGCAGGCCAACGCAGACTTCAACACCGCTTTCACGCAGGTTGAGCGCATGGGCGTGGCCCTGCGAGCCATAGCCGATGACAGCTACTTTCTTGGACTGGATGAGCGCCAGGTCGGCATCTTTATCGTAATAGACTTTCACGGGGTTTGCTCCTGATTTTGAGTGTCTTGAATACTATTGAAAGGGTGTTGTCGAGGGGTATGGGTTCACACATCCCCCTCCTGCGTCTTGAGCTTGAGGTTGATGGCGCGGCCAAGGAACACTGTGTTACCGATGACATAGCGACCGAACATGCGCTTGGGTTCTTCTTTCAGGCGATAGGCCCATTCCAGGCCCGCCTTGCGCCAGGCTTCCGGAGCACGGGCGACCTTGCCCGCCATGAAATCGATCACCGCGCCGCCATTGATGATGACACAATCATGCGTCAGCGCGTTTTTCAGCGCCATGGAGACCTGCTCCTGCTTCGGCATGCCCATGCCGAGGATCACCAGGTCAGCAGGCGTGGCCTTCAACGCGTCGACATAGGCTTGTGGGTCCTGCCAGCCATCCATGACCAGCACGACATCGCCGCCGCCCTCGCGGATGATCTGCGCGCCCTTTTCATTCCATGGCTCGGATGACGTTAGCACGGCGATCCGGCGCCGCGTCGTCCCTTTGGAATAGCGTTCAATGATCCGGGGGATCAGGTCGGTGCCACACATGTTCAGGCCCGGATCACGCTCGGTCAGCTTCATCATCGCCTTCACGCCAGAACCATCACGCAGCAGGACATCCGATCCCAGCAGCGCCTCATGGAACGCAGCGTTCTCATCCGCCATGTTCACCGCATGGGCATTGATGAAGCTCACGACATGAGGACCGCCATGCGGATTTGGCAGATCATCCAGCCATGCCTCGACCTGCGCTTCCGACGTCGGAACCGTCAGGTGATCGAGCAGGGATTTGATGGTCTGTGCGGTCATGATGGATGTGACGTGTCTCAATCAGAAAGCGGAGCGCAATATTCGGATCGCGTTATCAAGCCCCCGGCTCCGCGCCGCGCTGGAGCGACAGCACACCTGTACGGGACATCTCGACAAGGCCCAGAGGCTCCATCAGTTCGGCGAACTGGTCGATCTTGGTGGATGCACCGGTGATCTCGAACACAAAGCTCTCATTGGTGGTGTCGATCACATTGGCGCGAAAGATTTCCGAGATCCGCAGCGCCTCGACGCGCTTTTCGCCCTTGCCCGCCACCTTGACCAGCGCCAGCTCGCGCTCGATCCCGGCAGGTGAGCTGGTGATGTCGATCACACGTGCCACAGGCACAAGACGCAGCAATTGCGCCTGTATCTGTTCCAGAATGTGCTTTGTGCCGGAGGTCACGATGGTGATGCGCGACATCTGGTGTCCACGATCCACTTCCGCGACCGTCAGGCTTTCAATATTGTAGCCACGTGCCGAAAAAAGGCCGACAACGCGCGCGAGAACGCCCGGCTCGTTATCGACGATTGCGGCCAGCGTGCGCTTTTCGACAACTTCTTCGTCATGGTGCATGTCATAGGCGGAAGCAGGCTCCATCTCGTCCTGCATTTCCTCGATTTCAGATCTGGTCATGGCGTCATCGTCTCCTACACCAGCGCCTTGCCGGATTCGCTGATCTCATCGCCGGTGATATTGGCGAGGATCATCTCATTGTGGGCTGCGCCCGACGGGATCATCGGCAGGCAATTCTCGGCCTTCTCGACCATGCAGTCGAACAGGACCGGACCATCATATTCGATCATCTCGGTCAGTGTTGCATCCAGATCGCCCGGATTGTCACAGCGCAACCCCTTGCCGCCATAGGCTTCAGCCAGTTTCACAAAGTCCGGCAGGCTTTCCGAATAGGAATGTGAATAGCGCTCTCCATGCAGCAATTGCTGCCACTGGCGCACCATGCCCATCCATTCATTGTTCAGGATCATCACCTTGACCGGCAGATTGTACTGCACGGCGGTCGCCATTTCCTGCATGCACATCTGGATGGAGGCATCGCCTGCAATATCCACGACCAGCGCCTTGGGATGCGCCATCTGTACGCCCAGGGCTGCCGGGAAGCCATATCCCATTGTGCCCAACCCGCCAGATGTCATCCAGTGATTGGGTTTGGCGAACTTGAAGTGCTGAGCCGCCCACATCTGGTGCTGGCCGACTTCAGTCGAGACATAGACATCCTTGCGGTGCTTGGTGAGCTCATAAAGCCGCTCAATGGCATATTGCGGCTTGATCAGCGTATCAGACGCCGGATAGCCGAATGAATTCACGTCGCGCCATTCATTGATCTGCTTCCACCATTCCTTGAGCGAAGGCGTGCGCTTGGGTTTGCGCTCACGCCAGGCTTCCAGCAGGGCTTTCAGCGCGTGTTCGCAATCGGCCACGATCGGCACATCAACGCGAACCGTCTTGTTGATCGAGGATGGATCGATATCGATGTGGATCTTCTTGGAATTGGGCGAAAATGCATCCAGGCGCCCGGTCACGCGGTCATCGAAACGCGCGCCGATACAGATCATGACATCACAATCATGCATCGCATTATTGGCTTCATAGCTTCCATGCATGCCCAGCATGCCGAGCCAGTTGTCGCCATCGCCCGGATAAGCACCCAGCCCCATCAGGGTCGAGGTGATCGGAAAATTGGTTTCCTCAACAAGGTCACGCAATATCCGTGACGCTTCCGGCCCCGAATTGATTACACCGCCGCCCGTATAGAAGATCGGACGCTCGGCATTGAGGATCAGTTCCATGGCCTGATCAATGCGGCGCGTCTTGGGATTGTAGCGCGGCTGATAGGTGCGGTGCTCGATGGCTTCGGGCCCGACATAGAGGCCTGATGCGAACTGAACATCCTTGGGAATATCAACAACCACAGGCCCCGGACGTCCCGTCGTGGCGACATAGAATGCCTCATGGATGATCCGGCCCAGATCATTCACGTTCTTCACCAGATAATTGTGCTTGGCGCAGGCGCGGGTCACACCCACCGTGTCACATTCCTGAAAGGCATCCGTGCCGATCAGATGCGTTGGCACCTGCCCGGTCAGGACAACCATCGGAATGGAATCCATCATCGCATCGGCAATGGGTGTGACCATATTGGTTGCGCCGGGCCCGGACGTCACCAGTACAACGCCGCATTTTCCGGTCGAACGGGCATAGCCCTCAGCCGCATGGCCTGCGCCCTGTTCATGGCGAACAAGCACATGCTGAAGCGCGTTTTGCCGGTAGATCGCATCATAGATCGGCAAGACCGCACCACCGGGATATCCGAACACGGTGTCGACGCCTTGATCTGTAAGTGCGCGAATTACGATTTCAGCGCCGGTCAGCGCGTCTTTTCTGGAGTGGGCGCCATCCTTGGGTGCCATTGTAATGTCTCCGAGAGGTCAAAGAGGTTGAACTGGAAGTTTGTCATGCAGCAACGCGGAGAAACGAAAAAGGGCCCCTTCAGGAGCCCTTGTTTCATAAACCCGACATCCCTTCCGCGTTAAGCGAGGGATGCCGGGCTAATAACGAGTACGTTGTAAACCGCGTGGGGCATGATCATTCCAAAAACCTTGTTAGGAATGGCCATAGCCTTTCATCGCAGCGGCGTCAACGTCCGAACCGGGGGTCAAGTTGCCTCATATGGTGTTTTTTGCCATGCGACCCGTAAGGCTCTCGCCATGACTGCCGGTTCCAGAGAGATATCGCAACAGCACACGCATTTGTGATCCGTTGAAAGCATTGCATGCGTAAGCCAGGAAAAATGACTTGCCATGCACGTTCGACATGGCAACCCTCATGTCTTGTTCCAATCTGACTGTATGCAGACATAAAATGCCGAAAAAAGAAGTCGCCACACAAACTTCGGGCTTTGCGGCCGATCCTGTCACCGGGCTGGTGTTCGGCTGTATTCTGGATGGCAAGGGTGGATGTCGTCATATTGGCTGGGAGGATGCCCAGGACTGGACCCCGCAAAATCCCGGCGATGTGTTGTGGCTGCATATGGACCGGACCGTCGAGGCCGTTGCCAGCTGGGCACAACCACATCTGAATCTTTCTGATGCGACGCTGGAAGTGCTCCTGTCCAATGAAACCCGCCCACGTGCCTTTCGCGAGGAAGATACGATGGTGACAATCCTGCGCGGTATCAATTTCAATCCCAATGCCGAGCGCGAGGACATGATCGCCCTGCAAATCTGGGCCGATGACACGCGTGTCGTTTCCTTTCGCCGCCGCCCGCTTCAGACGCCGCGCGATATCCTGGCACGCCTGGATGCAGGTCAGGGACCAAACACATCGGGCGATCTTCTCACCGATCTGATCGAACAGCTTGTCGCAAAGATGAATGTCGCGATTGTCGACATGAATGACGAAATCGACGTGATGGAAGACAATGGCGACAATCTCAGCGTGGAAATGTTGCTCGACAAGATTTCCGATATTCGGCGCAACTGTCTGGCTCTCAAACGCTATATGTCACCCCAGCATGAAGCCCTGCTGGAGATTCGCCGCAACCCGCCCAGCTGGCTGACCAAGGCCAATCTCACCGACATTCGTGAAACACTGGACAGGCTGGCGCGTTATCTGGAGGATCTTGATGTTTCAAAGGAAAGTGCGCTCGTGCTGCAGGATGATCTGGACAGCCGCGCGTCCCACAAGACCAATCACACCATGTATATTCTTTCCATCATCACTGCGGTGTTCCTGCCGCTGGGATTCATCACCGGTCTGCTTGGCATCAATGTCGGCGGCATGCCGGGTGTGAATTCCCATTATGCGTTCTGGATCACCGTGACCGTGCTCGTTGGCCTGATGAGCATTCAATTCTGGCTCTTCAGGAAACTCAAATGGCTTTGACGACACTCCCCTTCCGCTTCCTGCAAATCCAGGACAGCGCGCCTGCGCCCACGCCTTCGCCGGATGCAACACCAACACCTCTGCCTCCCTCGCAGATCGAACCTGAAGATCTGATGGTCAGGCTTCGCGAGGCCTTTGCAGCCTTCACCAATGAGCTGATGTCATGGAGTTCCGTCTGGCAGCTGAGCGTGATCGTTGTTGCGGTCCTGCTGGGCTTTGCGATTTCGCGCTATCCGGTGAAAAAACTACGGGCGATGGCCGAGGCGCGCGATGCGAACCATGACATTCTGAGCCGGCTTTATCTTTCCCTCGCCAGCGTTGTCTGGCCTGCCATCATCGTGCTGATCCTGTGGATGTCGATTGCGCTGTTCACGATCAACCAATTGCCCGTCAACGGTTTGCGCGTCGCTGCCAGTCTGATGAATGCCTGGATCGTGGTGCGGCTGGTCGCCACCAATGTGAAGGCCGGATTCTGGTCAAGCGCGATCTCGGTCATCGCGTGGACGATTGCCGCGCTCTATATCCTGCGCTGGCTCGATCCTGTGGTGAATTCCCTGCGCGAAACCTCCTTTCCCATTGCCGGACAGGAAGTCTCGGTGCTCAAGATCCTCACCAGTATCATCATTGCTGTTATTGCCTTGTGGATCGGACGCTTTGCGGGTGATGCCGCCCAATCGCGCCTGAAGACCGCCAAGACGCTCAACCCTTCCATCGCCGGGCTGCTGGGTCAGATCCTCAAGGTCGGCTTCATGACGATCGCCATTCTGATCGCCATTCAGACGCTGGGCATACCGCTCACCGCGCTGGCGGTCTTCACCGGTGCATTGGGTGTCGGGATCGGTTTCGGGCTTCAGGCGATCTTCTCGAACTTCATCTCCGGGATCATCATCCTCTTTGAAAAGTCCATCAAGGTGGGCGATTTCATCGAACTGCAATCAGGCGTGACCGGATCGGTGCGCGAGATCAATATCCGCTCCACCCTCGTGACCACCAATGACAATGTCGACATCCTCGTGCCCAATGAGGAGTTCATCAAGTCACAAGTCATCAACTGGACTCACCGCGAGACCCTGCGTCGCATGAAGATCCCGTTCGGCGTGGCCTATGGCACGAAGAAGGAACTGGTAAGGGATTGCATTCTGGAAGCCGTCAAGAATGTGAAATGGACATGGGACAGACCCGGCCGCGAACCTCAGGTCTGGCTTGTCGGATTTGGCGACAGCTCCCTGAATTTCGAACTGGTCGTGTGGATCACCGAAGACGCCGTGGCCCGCCCGTCCAAGGTCATTGCGGATTATAACTGGGAGATCCTGGGCGCGCTGGAAGCAAATGGCATCGAGATCCCCTTCCCCCAACGCGACCTGCACATCCGTTCCTCCGAACCCCTCCCCGTGCGCATCGAAACTCCGAACGACAAGTCAGACACCAAACCGGAGGAATAAATCCGGTCTGGCCACGGCGAGGGCTTGATCATTTCTCCATTCAACGTCTTGATATCCGGGTCTGTTGAATGATCGGGGGGATGTTCAGATGACGATCGCACTGCCCACATCTGCGCTCCTGCATCTGCCCTTCGAGGCTCTGGCATGGGCGTGTGCTGTCGGTGCAGCCTGGTTGGCCAATCGCACGGGCCTGACACCCGCTGACTGGCGACAACAGACACCGCCCGGTGCCTACCTGCTATGCTTGGCTATCGGTGCGATCCTCGGTGCCTATATCGCCGGCACATTGCCTGACATATTGCGCGGCCAGATCGGGTTGGGACATTCCATAGCCGGTGCGCTGCTCGGCGGGATCATCGGCGTTGAACTCTACAAGCATTTTACAGGCATGACGCGCTCGACAGGCGGCAATTTCGTTCTGCCACTGACTGTCGGCATCGTCATTGGCCGCTGGGGATGCCTGTTTGCGGGCATGGCCGACCAGACTTTCGGCACCCCGTCAGACCTGCCCTGGGCGGTGATGCTGGAAGATGGCATCGCCCGTCATCCCGTTCAGGCCTATGAATCACTGGCCATGCTGGCCTTCCTGATCGTCTTTCTGATCGCACTCCACCAACGGGCCCGCTGGGCTGTGGGATACGGGTTTCAGGTCATGGTCATCTATTACGGAACACAGCGTTTCATCTGGGAGTTCCTCAAACCCTATCCCACCGTGATCGACCCCCTCAATTCATTTCATCTTATTTGCGCCGCGCTTGTCATTTACGGCTTGGGCTGGATCGCATTCAACGGAACAAAGGAAGCTCCGCATGCGTAAGAGCGCGCCCTATATCTTCTGGGGTGAAACCACCAGCCTGTGCGAGCACTGCTACAGGCTTGTTCCGGCCAAGATCATCATCGAGGACCAGAATGTCTTCTACCAGAAGCGCTGTCATGACCACGGCGTGCAGAAGACCCTGATTTCCGACGATGTGGCCTATTGGAAACTCTGCAAGGAATATCTCAAACCCGGCGACCGCCCCGAAACCGTGCATACACGCACCGAACATGGCTGCCCGTTTGATTGCGGCTTGTGCCCGGATCATGAACAGCATTCCTGTCTCGCCATTGTGGAGATCAATGAGGTCTGCAATCTGACCTGCCCGGTCTGCTTTGCCAATTCATCGCCCGCAAAGGAAACGACCAGAACGCTTGCTGAAGTCGAAGCCATGCTGGATGCACTGGTCGAGGCAGAGGGAGAACCGGATCTCGTGCAGATTTCCGGCGGTGAGCCCACGCTTCACCCGCAATTTTTCGAGATCCTGGACGCCGCCAAGGCTCGTCCGATCCGTCATCTCATGGTCAATACCAATGGCCTGCGCATTGCGCGCGACCCGGAATTTGTCGACCGGCTGGCGACATATATGCCCGAGTTCGAGATCTACCTGCAATTTGATTCCCTCCAGCGCGATGCCCTGATGGAACTGCGCGGTGCAGACTTGCGCGCCATTCGCCAGCAGGCACTCGAAGCGCTGGAAGCGCGCAATGTCTCCGTCACGCTCGTCGTCACCGTGCGCAAGGGCGTCAATGATACCGAGATCGCTGATATCATTCGCCATGCCCTGCAATGGAAATGCGTGCGCGGCGTGACGCTGCAGCCGGTTCAGGATGCCGGACGCAATGAAGGCTTTGAAGAAAAGACAGACCGCATCACCCTGTCGGAAGTGCGCCGCCGCGCCGCCGAAGCGGGTGTGTTTGCGCTGGAAGACTACATTCCCCTGCCCTGCAATCCGGAACAGATTTCCATCGCCTATGGCCTGCGCCGCGATCAGACCGTGGCACCTGTCACATCAATGATCCCGCGTGAAATGCTGGTGGTACATGTGCCCAACACCGTTACCTTCGAGCAGTTCCCGCAATTGCGCGAGAAGATCTTCGACCTGTTCTCCCTGCCCGCCACATCCGGCGACGCTTCCGACAAGCTGGCCGCATTGCTGTGCTGCCTGCCGGAAGTCGAAGCGCCTGAAGGTATGAGCTATGGGTCCACTTTCCGGGTCGTGATTTCCCAGTTCATGGACCGGTTCAATTTTGATCTCGGGGGTGTCAAACGCTCCTGCGTCCATTTTGTGGAACCGGATGGCGGCATCTATCCGTTCGATACCTACAATACCTTCTACCGCACAGATGCCCCCGCCAGGCATCTCGTCGAGGAGGTGCGGGGACATGCCAAATAACGAACCAACGCCAATTAAACCAAGCGCCAAACGGATTGCAGCGATGTTGCTGACCACAATCGGCGCGCTCTGGGCCGGGCTGACGGGCTTGTGCAATTTCGGTTTGCTGATGGTGAGCCTTGAAGTCCTTTTTGACCCCTTGGTCGTGGGCATCATGTTGTTCGTTTTCCTGCCAGGCGCAGCATTGCTCTTCATCGGTATAATTTTGTTGAAAGAAACCTCTCAAAAAGGTCCTGACTGATGTCTGACATTTTACTGCACAGATGCCCCCGCCAGGCATCTCGTTGAGGAGGTGCGGGAAATGCCAGATAAAGAACCAGATGTGTCCGCTCGGAGTCAGGCTGAATGGAAAGAAGCCCGCGACAGGGGCGTTACCTGCATGATCCTTGGAGTGCTATGGGCAGGTCTGACAGGTTTCTGCAATATCCAGATCTATCTGGATGAGAATAACCATCTCAAATCGGTATTTCTCTTTATAGGTGTGTTCGTTTTTCTGCCTGGCATTATCCTGCTCATCTGGGGTCTTCTCCTTGTCATAAGAAAGCGTCCATCTACGAATCAAAAAGGCCCTGACTGATGTCTGACAATGAACAGAAGAGCTACCGGCGGCGCAGGGGCTGGGGCAATGGAGTGATGATCACCGGCGCACTGTGGGCAACGCTTACGGGGCTCTGCAATCTCGCACTGCTTTTTGATGACGACATGTATTCAAAGATGTTTGCCCAGATTGGCTTCATCTTCGTGACATCGGTCGGCGTCCTGATCTTCATCATCGGTGCTCTTATCCGTACCAGCGCCCAGAAACCAAAAATCGAAGACGAGTTTGAATAGATCTAACCATCCCCCAGATCAGCTTCGTCGATGGCGGTGTTGTAGAGCGGGACGATGATGCCGACGCGCCGATTGGTGTCGTCGGCAGGGATGCGTGGCCAGGTCGGAAACTGGTGGGCGATCCAGGTGAATTGGCGTTTGGCATAGCGGCGTGTATCGCGCTTGCCGCGAATCACAGCTGCTTCCAGTGTACACTTGCCCTCGAAATAATCGCAAAAGCCCGGCATGCCATGCGCACGCATGACCGGCAGGTCTCGCGCCAGCCCGCGCTCATACAGCACCCGTGCCTCATCCGGTGCTCCGGTTTCCAGCATGGCATCAAAGCGCTTTTCAATGCGGGCATAAAGCTCCTGGCGACGCGGGGTCAGCGCCACGCCCATCCACTCGCCAGCTTTCAGGAAAGGCGGTGCGGGGGTATGAAAATGGCTGATTGGCTGCCCCGTGGCCATGAACACTTCCAGCGCTCTTGCCACGCGCTGAAGGTCTCCTACCTTGATCCGCGCTGCAGCTTCCGGATCGACCCTGCTGAGATGCTCATGCGCAGCGCGCGGGCTGGCCGCGGTCTCTGCCTGCGCCTTGGCGCGAATATCCGTCGGGATCTCTGGAATACGCGACAGGCCCTGCGTCAGGGATGACAGATAAAGCCCTGTGCCGCCCGCAAGGATCGGAATCTTGCCACGTCTTCGGATCTCATCGATCTGGCTGGCGGCATCCTCAACCCATTTTCCTGTGGAATAGCGTATCGCGCCATCAACATGGCCGAACATGTGATGCGGTGCCTGCGCAAGCTCCTCATCACTGGGACGCGCATTGAGAACGCGCAGGTCGGAATAGACTTGCATGGAATCAGCATTGATGATTTCCCCGCCCAGTTTTCGGGCCAGAGAAATCGCCAGTGCTGTCTTGCCGCTTGCAGTGGGCCCGTGGATCAGTATTGCTGGCGGCATATTCGTCTTGCGGGTCTCCCTGGCCCCAACCCGCGCCGCCCATCTGGAAGGAACGAGTCCATGAAACTTGTCTTTTGCGTCAACCGCGAACTCGGCCTGCACCGTGAACTGACCGACTATCTTGCCCAGGCCCCTGGCGGCGTCGGCGATATGACCGATCTGGGCGGCGAGAACTGGACGGCTCTCGAACGCGAGATCGACAATGACGCCGCAACGGAGCTGGCTGAAGACGTACATATGCGGTTCAAGGACACGCCCGTCGAGTGGTCGATGGTCGCAAATGACAGCCGAAAGAAGAAACTACTCATTTCAGACATGGATTCTACAGTGATTGGTCAGGAATGCATCGACGAACTGGCTGATTTTGCAGGTAAGAAAGCGGAGGTTTCCGAAATCACCGAGCGCGCCATGCGTGGCGAGCTGGATTTTGACGGTGCGCTGACGACTCGCGTGAAGATGTTGGCGGGCCTGTCTACAGATGTCCTGCAAGCCTGTTTTGATGAGCGTATCCACCTCAATCCCGGCGCGCGCACGCTGGTGCGCACCATGGCCAGCAATGGTGCGCGCTGCCTGCTGGTGTCTGGCGGTTTCACCTTCTTCACATCGCGCGTTGCCGCAGCTGCCGGATTTCACGCCGACAGCGCCAATACGCTGATTATCGCTGACGACAAGCTGACTGGTGAGGTGCAAAAGCCGATCCTTGGACGACAGGCCAAGCTGGATGCTCTCAATACCGCCTGCGCTGATATTGGCTGCACTGTGCAGGACGCCATCGCCATGGGTGATGGTGCCAATGATCTGGCCATGATCGAGGCGGCCGGACTGGGCATCGCCTATCGCGCCAAGCCAGTTGTTTCCGAAAAGGCCGATGCTGCGATCAAGGGTGCCAGCCTGGAACCAGCCCTGTTCTTCCAGGGCTATCGCGAAACGCAATTCGTACGTGACTAACCGGAATCTGCCACCCCGTCAGCCACCACGATAGATCCGGGGAATATCGCGCTGCGCTGCCTCGCCGCCATCGAGCATGTCACTGAGCGACACAAACCCGCCTGCATCCGGCGTGTATGACCCATCCGGCCCGGAAGCGCGCGGCAGGTCAGCGGCAGGTGCCGGCGCAGTCTGCGTGCGCACTTCAATGATCACGCGCTGGGGTTCAGGCGTTACTGAAGTCCGTTCGACGGAAGGCTGTACTTCTTCGATGACGGACGGTTCCGTGTCAGGCACGGGTACTGGAGACGCTGCGTCTCTGGAAGCAAATGGCGAAATATAATCTGACTGTGCAGCCTGTTCAGCCCCGCCCGTCTCAGGAGCGCCATTGCGCGACGCACGTCGGGCTTCCAGCGCCTCGCGGCCTTCGATGCGCGTATATTCGGTGTGAAATTCTCGGATCTCGGCGCGCAGCTGATTCAATGCTGACATATTGAGCCAACCGAGCCATGCTGTGCCTAGCAGCGCCGCGAACAACAACCAGGGCAATGCCGCAGCCCAGCTGAAGCCGTCATGGTCCTTGCTGAGAGACTGGTGTGATCCGGAGACATCCCTCAGTTCCAGCCCACGTTCGCCGAATGAGTATTCCTGATCAGCAAGCGCAGCGAGTTCTGAAGGCTCTCGATAGCTGTCCACACTGATCTGTTGGGGTGATCCGATCTTCAAGGAACCAGACTTGATCTCACCTGGATAAGTCAGGCGCAGCGCCGACATCATATCGTCACGCAGCATCAGTGAATGATCAAACTGAGATGCCCCCTTCATGGCGTCGGCGACGGTATCAAAGAAAAGCTGCACCGCGCCTTCCAGCTCGACTTTGCCATTATCGTCGCTGACAATGTCGCCAACCAGGATCGAGCGCTCCAGTCCGGGAATGCGTTCGATCTGGATATCGGATACCAGCTCCGACAAGCGCACCAGATCCTTTTGCAGCTGGGCGTCGCTGCGTTGTTCGGCCTTGCTCAGGGCGAGCTTCAGCCGGAGCGGAATGTCAAAACGCTGTTGGCTCATGGGCGCACGCTCCTCAGTAGACGAATCAATCGGCAGTCTCGACGATCGCTTACCTTCGCGGCAAGCGCGTTCACCCCTCAAGGGAGTTCACTCTACTGAATATTGCCCTCACCCGGTGATCAGCTCTGATTGGCAGCCCGGATGGAACGGAACGACAAGTCTCCGTCCCGATAGAATTGCACAAGAACCGGTTTTCCGCCAACAGCTGCCGATTCTGCCGTCGCAATGGCATCCGCCGGATCAGTGACGGGTTTGAAATTCACTTCAGTGATCACATCACCCGACTCAAGCTTGCCCATGGCATCAGAACCAGCCTCAACCTCTTCGACGATCACCCCGACCACCGATGCGGGAACGCGGTGACGGCGACGATCTTCATCTGTCAGTTCTGCGAGGGTCACCCCCAGAATATTGGAGAGTTCTGGCGGCAGTGCTTCTTCAGCCTCAGGGCCCTCTGGTTCATCCTCTGTGGTTTCCATCAGCCCGAGCGTCACTTGCAATTGCGTGGCCTTGCCCGCGCGATTGATCTCGATCAGGAGCGGTTCACCGACATTTGCGCTGGCGACAACCTTGGATAGGTCTCGCGTCGTTTTCACGTCGGCACCATCGAATTTCAGGATCAGGTCACCCACTTTGAGCCCGGCTTTCGCTGCGGGGCCATCTTCGGTGATATTGGTGATGATCGCGCCGGTCGCGCGTGAATGGCCATAGCTTTCGGCAAGGTCCTGTGTGACCCCCTGCACGCGCACACCCAGCTTGCCGCGGCGCACATGTCCGGTTTCGCGCAGCTGATCGATCACCTGACCGGCGAGGTTCGATGGAACAGAAAAGCCTACACCGACCGATCCACCCGAGCCTGACGGCGTATAGATCGCCGTGTTCACACCGATGACCTCGCCCGACAGATTGAACAGCGGACCGCCGGAATTACCCTTGTTGATCGCCGCGTCTGTCTGGATGAAATCGTCATAATTACCGGCATTGATGTCGCGGTCGCGTGCCGAGACAATGCCTGCGGTGACCGTGCCGCCGAGACCGAACGGGTTCCCGATCGCCACAACCCAGTCACCGACTTCAGCCGTATCGCTATTGCCAAAGGGTACGGCATAGAGCCTCTCGCGCGATGTCACCTTGAGCAAGGCAAGATCGGTATCAGGATCACGCCCGATCAGCTTGGCAGGAAGGATCGTACCATCATGCAGGATCACATCGATTTCATCTGCCGATTCGATGACGTGATTATTCGTCACCACATATCCTTCGGCATCGATGATGAAACCCGAGCCCAGCGAAGACACACGCTTGAGGCCATCGCCTTCGCGGCCAAAAAACTCGTTGAACTCCTCCAGCGGGCTGTCTTCCATGAAGCCTTCCATGCCGCTTGTGGAAATGGTCTGGCGCGTGGAAATGTTGACGACTGACGGAATCAATCGCTTGGCAAGCCGGGAAAAGCTGTCGGGTGCATCAGGATCTGGCGGACTTGCATCCTGCGCGACAGCAAGCCCCGTCCATGACGGTGCAGCGCCGGTCAGGCAAAGTCCAAGGACGAGGAGAAAGGCGCGCCAGGCACGCATCTGAAAAGTATCGTTCATGAACCTATCCGGTGAGGAGCCCTGACTATCGACTTAAGGCGATGCGCGCATCTGTGCAATGGGGACAGAGTGGCGATCTGATTGGACGAAAAAAGGGCGAAACACGTTTCAGTGCTTCGCCCCCCTTCGACTGAACCGTGTTCAGCCTAGTTTCCGCGACCTTCCTTGTCGCCAAAGAACCGATAGAAATCGGACTCTGGTGAGAGGATGATCGGTGTACCTTCCTTGACGCCCGTTTCATAGGCGAGCATCGACCGGTAGAAGGAGAAGAAGTCAGGGTCCAGATTATAGGCCCGGGCATAGATGGCGTTACGCTGGGCATCGCCGTCACCCTTGATCTTCTGACCTTTCTCATTGGCTTCAGCCAGGATGACGGTTGCATTCCGGTCAGCTTCAGCGCGAATTCTCAACGCCTCTTCCTGACCTTCAGCCCGAGTCTGGGTTGCAACCTGAACACGTTCTGTCTTCATCCGGCGGTAAACACCTTCCGAAATCGCTTGTGGGAGGTCAGCCTTGCGAATTCTGACATCCACGATCTCGATGCCATATTGCACGGCACCCCGGTTCAGAATGGTCTGTATGGCAGCCATGCCCTGAGCGCGTTGACCGGAAATGATTTCTTCAGTCGGCAGGTCACCCAGAACTTCACGAAGCGCAGCGCGCATGATCCCGTCAAGACGGGCAATACCGCCCTGCTCATTATAAGCGGACCGGTAGAACTGAAGCGGGTCGACAATCTTCCAACGCACAAATGCATCAACGATCAAACGCTCCTTGTCAGCAGCGATGATTTCCTGAGCTTCAAGGTCGAACCCCAGGTTTTTCTTGTCGAACTGAACCACGTTCTGAACAAACGGAATCTTGAAATGCAGGCCAGCGCCCGAATTTTCCACCAGATTGTCGTATGTCTCTTCGCCAGTTTCCTCATTCACAACCTTAACAGGTGCGTTGATGACTTTCTGGCTCTGTCCGAACTGAACAAGAATGGCCTGCTCATCCACCCGCACAATGAAGAACGAGTTGAACAGCACGATAATCGCAGCGGCGGCTACGAAAATGACGAATGGTAAAATACGTCCCATGATCAGTTACCCCCTCTGCGCAACTGGTCGAGCGGCAGATAGGGCACCGCACCGGCTTCATTATCCAGAATGATCTGCTCGGAACGACCAAGCACCTTCTCCATCGTTTCCAGATACATGCGTTCCTTGGTCACGCGTGGAGCCTTACGATATTCTTCATAGACCAGACGAAAACGCTCTGCTTCACCGCTGGAGTTTGCAATCACCTGCGCACGATAACCTTCCGCTTCCTGAAGCAGGCGCTGTGCAGCACCACGCGCTTCGGGCACGACCTTGTTGGCATAGGCTGTCGCTTCATTGATAAGCGTCACACGGTCCTGCTCAGCAGCAGACACATCGCGAAACGCGTCAATCACAGTCGCAGGCGGGTCAGATTTGTCCAGGTTGACTTCCGTCACCTGAATTCCGGTTCCATAGCTGTCCAGCGTTTCCTGCATCAGTTCGCGTACGGACAGCGCAACTTCATCACGCCCCTCGGCCAGGATCGGGTCAAGCTCACGCTTACCGACAATCTCCCGCATCACACTTTCAGAAACCCATCGCAAGGTTTCTTCAGGATTGCGCACATTGAACAGATAGTCCTGCGGATTGTTTACACGCCACTGAACCTGAAAATCGATATCGACAATATTTTCGTCACCCGTCAGCATCAGTCCTTCATTGGAACCTGAGCCGATTTGGGTAGAGCGGATCTGATTGACAGTCACAATTTCATGGCTCTCGAGTGGGTCAGGCAGCCGCACATGGAAACCTGGGCCGGATGTGCGATGGAATTCTCCAAATCTCAGCACAACAGCCTGTTCCTGTTCGCTAACCTGATAGACACCTGTCAGGAACCAGCCTGCAAGTGCGAACACGCCAATCAGGGCAATCCCGGCACCGCCGAGTCCCTTGCCCCCACGACCGCCTCCGCCGCCGCCCTTTCCATTACCGCGCCGACGATTGGCGAAGCGTTCCTGCATCTTGCGCAAGCTGTCCTCGATATCGGGGCTCTTTTCACCGTCTCCGCTGGGACGTCCCCATGGACTCTTGTCGCCGTCACCATTAGAGCCAGAGCCCCAGGGTCCACCGGAGCCGCCACCTTTATTATCGTTCCAGGGCATTTGCGCCCCTCCTTTCAGATCTTATTTTCTGAGTCTCGACGCCCTAATTAGTTCCTTGAAGGGAAGCGCTCAACAGTGACTGACACGAATTCCGCCCTCAGAGAAGCGATTCTCACTGCACTTTCGGCCCTGAACGACCCGGAAAGTGGAAAACCCCTGCCCCAAACCGGACGCCTGCAAGGCCTGACGATTCGAGACGGCGGCGCAGTCGGGTTCGTCATTGAAACATCTGACGGTGCATCTGAACAGTCCGAAACACTGCGCAAGGAAGCAGAATCCATCGTATCTGCGATTTCTGGCGTCTCACGCGTGACCGCAGTGCTGACAGCACATAACAGTGCCCCGCCGTCACAAACTGCAAAACCGGCCACAACACGCCAACATGCCACCCCTGCACAGAAACCCGCGGGCCAGAAACCGGTTGGCCAGAAACCGACTGGCAAAGAGCAATCTCAGGATACCCTGCCCGATATCGGCGCTATTGTCGCGATAACTTCCGCCAAGGGTGGTGTGGGCAAGTCGACCATTGCCGCCAATCTGGCCGTCGCCTGCGCAGAACTCGGCCTGCGCGTCGGCCTGCTCGATGCAGATGTCTATGGCCCTTCCACCCCCACCATGTTCGGCACAGCCGACCGCAAGCCCGAACCGGGCAAGAACAAGAAGATCGGCCCGATTGAGGCTCACGGCGTGAAGACCATGTCGATCGGATATCTGACTGACACCAATGCACCCATGGTCTGGCGTGGCCCGATCGCGACGGGAGCGATGATGCAGATGTTCAATGATGTGGATTGGGGACCGCTCGATCTGCTCCTCGTCGATACGCCCCCCGGCACAGGTGACATCACCCTGACAATGGTACAGCGCGCACCGCTGACCGGAGCCGTAATCGTCTCCACGCCACAGGAAGTCGCGCTTGCAGATGTGCGCCGGGGTGTCGCCATGTTCCGCAAGACGCAGACACCCATTCTGGGACTCGTCGAGAACATGTCCTGGTTCGAGGACCCGTCTTCGGGTGCACGCAGCTATATATTCGGAGAAGGCGGCGCGCAGAAGCTGGCCGAAACCCTGGATATTCCCGTGCTCGGTGAAATCCCTCTGCAAACGGACATAAGAGAAGGCGGCGACACCGGGACCCCCTCTTCGGCACGAAATGGATCAACAGGGGTCATTTTTCGCGCATTAGCAGAAAAACTGATCGCGCGTCTGGAGGTATCGCACGGAAAGGAACCACCTCGCATCATTTTCGAGTGACGCCACGTCACTCACAGCCAACTTACTGATAAATTGGCAAATTAACCATTTAGATGTTTATTTTAACCCTTTTTTAGGGTTTCTTTCCGGTAGGGCCCGCTGTTTGCAATGATGGTGTGGGGGCCAACAATAATAATTCGCTCGAACCGGGAGCCGCTTGATGCAAACAATTTACCCCATTCGTGGCGCGTTCTGGAAACAGGACCGCATGGGGCGCATCCTCAACGCAGCAGTGCAGCGCGCTGAACTGGACCTTGCCTGGTCCTGTCTGGCCGAACGCGCCTGTGACCTCGCGATTGAACGCTTCGCAGACACGATCCACAGCGTCTATCTGTGCGGCCCAGCCGCACGCAATCGTCCGGGTGGTGCATCATTCGCGATCGTACTGCGCCCTGCAGCCGATGAAAACGGCGCTGACAGCTGGGCACAGGCCGCCGCAGCCGAGCTGCGCCGTGAAGCGCCGCACAACCAGTCGGCCAATGTAACCGTTCTTGGTTGGCGTGACCTGTTCATGCAGCGTGGACGCCACTCTCCGGCGCGCTTCCGCCTGTCCGTCAATTCCATCTGTGTCGGTGGCCGCAATCTCAAACCTATGATCCCGGCTCCCAAGCTCACCGAAGCCGTGGCCAACACATCCATCGTTGCGCTGGAAACACGCCTGCTGCGTGCCAAGGCCAAGACGATGACTGCAAATACACGCCGCCGTGTTCGCGCAATCTCTGCNCAAGTCGGTCATGACGTGATTTCAGCAGGCTATGCGACCATCATGGCAGGTGAACAGCTATATTCCGAAGATCTGGACATGCGTCGCGACCTGTTTGCGCTGCACTATCCTGAACTCAAGAATGAGATCCAGCGCGCTTATGATATGGCCGCTCTGCCAACGGGTGATCCTGTGCCCCTGCGCACATTCATCAACGACACCCTGAAATGGATGACGCCAATTACATCAGCCTGGCTGAACACCTATAATCCGCAACGTGAAGAAGTGCTCGCCCAAGGGTAAGCGGCTTCAACCGCGCTCAGTCAAATGCACAAAAATCCAGCTCGACACGGCACTCGCCGTGTTGGGCATTGCAGGCTTCGACCGCATCAATGCGCGCCTTGATCGAACGTTCATCCGTGGCTGATGCCCAGATTGCACCTGAACGATCCAGCTGCATCGTGCCGGGCGCACGCGCCAGCGCATAGGCAAAACAGCCATTGAACCCGGATATGACCTGGCAGTCATGGCCGCCTGACTGCGCACAATCTGCCAGTGCCATTGATACAGCATCATCCGCCACCAATGCCTGACTGGATCGGCCGTAAACTCCGGCAGGATCACGCGCAAATGCACCCCAGAGCCGGGTAAAGCGCGGCGGAGTTTCGATATCGCAATGCGGATAGAGCGCATTGCGCGCCGCTGCATCATCATGGGTGAGCCCACGCCGCCAGCGTCCCGCCCCCTGCACATCGCGCCCCACCAGCACGGCTGCGGCCTGCACCTGCATGGACGACTTCAGGCCCCGGGTCGGGTCCATGCAATCAATCGGCAGGGCATTATAAGGAATATCGTCATTATCCAGATTGCGGGTCTGGCTGTCATCGGGATGCCCGATGCCAAGTGCATGGCCTATTTCATGGAAGATCAGCGTGGGAAAATGCACACAGTCTGGCCGATCGAATTCCGGGTCCAGATAATAACAGCGCGCAAGATTCACGCGTATATCAGCGCTCTCGATTGCTCCTTCCGCAACCTCGTTTTCAACCCCGTTTGTCATCAGCACACCGCGTCGGCCACGCGTGTAGAAGATCGTATAGCCATTGGTCAGCGCTGTACGAAAATTGGGAAATTCAGCGGGGGTCGATGCCAGAAAATCGATCTCTGCCCCCTGTTGGGTCTGCCCCAGCACAGCGAGCGGAAAGCCTGTCTTGATGCGGCCTGTCACATCACTGAACGCAAGCGCAGGATGCCCGTCCGACCACCGCGACAAGGCCTGACGGATCGCCGTCTTCGCGCCCTCGCAATTGCCACCATCCACAAGGTTCAGCTGGCAGATACTGTCATCGATCACATATTCCAGACCGCCGCCCAGGCCACGCTGACCTGTTTGTACCAATGAGCCTTCCGTGACCGCCCAGCGGGGTGCCTGGCGCAGATCCTCCACCGGATCCCCGGTCGACTGTCGCGGACCTTCAACCACAAAAGCATTGGCAGCGTTCACCCAGAACAGGGTGACACAAAAAGCGATCAGAATTCTTTGAAACAAGCAGACCTCGAATGAACCGCTGAGAAAACAGCAATCAGGCTATATCCTGATCCGGGCGAAAAGCGGGCAAGGCCAGAATTCACAGGCGGGATGTCAGGCAGGATCTAATGTGACACGCGTTCCAGTGTGCGGATGCGGCAATCATACTGGTTGTTTTCATCCGCCGGCACATCACGGCTGTCCACCTCACGCCACTTGCGCTCATCCAGTACAGGAAAGCGGGTGTCGCCATCTGGCGAAGCATCGACTTCGGTAATGTAGATCCGGTCAACCTGATCAAGCACCGATTGATAAACAGCCCCGCCACCAATCACCAGGATCTCATCGAGCCCTTGCTCACGCGCCACGCCCATGCCGGTCGCCAACGCCGTGCCCAGGCTCGGCAGGACCCGCGCGCCGGGCGCATCAAACTCGGTATTGCGGCTGACAATGATATTGGCGCGCCCCGGCAAGGGGCGTTTGGGAAAACTCTCCCACGTCTTGCGACCCATGATCACAGGCTTGCCACGTGTGGTTTCCACGAAATGGCGCATATCAGCCTTCAACCGCCAGGGCAGGTCGTTTTCCGCTCCGATCACCCAATTACGGCCCACAGCAACAATGAGAGAAATGGTCGGCAGGTTTGATGGTTCTGGCGTGATTTCGGTCATGAGCCTGCTCTAGAGGATTCCGGGGCTGTTCGTCCATGAAAAAAGGACGCTTCTTGCCGGAAGCGCCCTCTCAAGGAATTCAGCAAAAAGCCGCACGCCTGTTACTTGTAGACGCCTTCTTTCTTGAAGTGCTTGGCGAGGAGATAATAGACCACCGCGCGATATTTGGCTTTGACGGATTTGCCATATTGCTCGATCACGGCGTCAATGGCCTTGTCCAGCTCAGGGCCGTCTTTCAGGCCCAGCTTCTTGATCAGATAGTTGTTCTTGACGGTTTCCAGCTCAGCCTTGGAGCTTGCCGAAACGGTGGATGAATCCTTGTTGTAGATGGAAGGTCCACAACCGATGGTCACTTTTGTCAGGAAGTCCATATCCGGCTCAACGCCGCATTTTTCCTTCAGATCAGCCGCGTATTTCTTGATCAGTTCATCACGCTTGCTCATGAATTCCCCCTCTCCCTTGTTAAAAATGGGGTGCCCGCCGAAAGCTCAACGACAGACCAACTGGACCCAATGTTAACCACAACATTGCATCAAACATAATGTTTTGACCATGATTTGACCCGTCTTGTCATCCCTAACTTTCAGCTGAACTGCATTCTGTTGGACTACTGATGATCAACACCAATGCTTGAACGCCACAGATCCGCGATCTCGCCAGCAATGTCTGCGAATTCGGGATGTCTGAAAATCAATCTACCTGTGCGTGATTTTCAGGTTGATCTACCAGACGCGAACAGGACGGTCCTGTCCAGGCCATCGGCGTCATCACAAAAGTGGGTGACGCTTGCAAAACCCTGCTCGCGCAAGAGGTCCAGATATTCGGTACGCGCGAGGCTGGCGTGATAGACAGCTTCCCCACCTACAGCCCCTGACACTTCTCCATCATCCGTTCCTACAGTTGCCATGAACGCACCACCGGTCCGCAACATGTCCGGCAGATCACCGATGAGTGCACGCTGTGCATCACGCGAGAGATGAAAGAAGCTGTCCCAGCCAATAATCCCGTCAAACCGGCCCTGAATGTCCAGACAGGTCATATCCTGAACGAGCCAGCTTGCATCAGGATATCGAGCCCTGGCGCGCTCGATCATGGGGGCCGAATAGTCCACACCAACCAAAGAGAAACCATGTGAGATCAAATAGGCCGCTATGGGCTCACCCATGCCACATCCCAGATCAAGCACGCGACCGCCTTCTGGCAAGGCTTGGATAAAGCGATCCAGCCATTTGCGTTCTGCCAGTGAACGGGATCGCACCTTGTCCCAGAATTCGGCCTGGCGTTCATAGACGCCTCTCATGCCCGCCTGCATTTCTCGAAATTCTTCGGAAACGCCGCCCATGATCAATCCAGCGAGAAATTGAAACTCAGGGAAATGCGCAGATCNTCGCCCAGATTGGGGGTCACTTCATGGCGCAGCCAGCTTTCCCACATCATGAACGTGCCCGGCTCAGGCTTTTGATAGAGGAAGCGTTGCATGCTCTGCGGAGCATCCTTGCGCAGGGGCGGTGCGTTCATCATGAAAGGCAGGCGCGGATCTTCCAGCTTGAGCGCGCCAGCGCCTTCAGGAATGGCGACATAGTAAGTCCCCGACAGGACCGAGTTCGGGTGGATATGCCCTGAATGTGCCGCCAAGGGGTTCAGGACATTGATCCAGAAACTGTCCATCACCAGCGAAGCGCCGCGCAAATTCCAGTAGAGTTCTTCTGCATAGGCACCTGCATGGGCCTCCAGCAGGGTTTTCAGCCTGGCGAAGGCAGGCGCGCGCGTGTGCAGATCATCCAGCGAGGCATAGGAGGTATAGCCATCATAGCCGTTCTGCTCGCACCATTCGCGTCCGGCTTCATCATCTTCCGCAATGGAGAGGCAGGCCTGTTCAAGCTCTGTGTTCAGCTCCTGCCAATCGGGCAAGGCTGTCAGGCTATCACGCATGAAGCGGGTTACGAAGAGTTCCGAAACCGGCATATGAGCCCCCTTTTGCCTGTTGCTCAGGCCCCCTTTTCGCTGCGCGCCTCCGAACGCTATTTGCGGCGGAATGCATCCAGCGACACAACAGTGTCGTCCGAGCCACCCGTGTCGTCATCATCATCATCGCTGGCGGTGGCTTCAGCTGTTTCCCTGGCAGGCGCATCGCCGTCTGCAATGTCGATGACCGGCATATCGCCAGTGTCACCATCAAATGGCAGCAGCAGGTTCACGGAAGGGTCGGAAAAGCGTGTCACAGCCGCGAAGGGTACGCGAAGATGCTGTGGCACACCGCCGAATTTCAGAACGATCTCGAAGGCATCATTACTGACTTCCAGATCCCAGAACTGATGCTGGATCACGATGGTGATCTCTTCGGGGAAGCGGTCCTTGAGGACATCTGCCATCGAAACACCCGGCGCATTGGTGCGGTAGGTGATGTAGAAATGATGCTGGCCGGGAAGCTCCTGGACAGCTTCAGCCTTGCGCAGTGCTTCACGCATCACAGCGCGCAGAGCAGAGCTCATCAGCGCTTCATAGCCGATCTGATCAAAACCGTTGACGCCAGTACCGTCGAGATTCATGTGCGACCTCCGAAAAAGGATCAGGCATTTCAGATAAGCGCCTATAAGAGCGCGTCAATCCTGTTCACACTATGGGCGATTGGAATACAGCGTGCTCGCGTGGCCGGATACAGCCCTCAAACACCGCGCGTATGACACCAATATGCGTGACAGGAAAGAAGCCGGTTTGTGCCCCCAGAAACCAAGCTACGTCAATGATTATCTGGATTTGCGGGAAGGATTGCAGAATGAGGCATCGCAATTCACGGGATTGGTGCTGAATACGCCTCTGCTTCACTCAGAAGCGGCATTAGCGGGAACATTAAATAAGGTCCAGATTCAACTTGAAGAATACATGTCTGCCGATTCCGGAACATTTCCGCGCAAATACCCACATATCAGCAGCATGAAGTGGAGGCTTCTGTTGCCAGGCGCCGCCCAGAAGCCAAAGACGGAGGCGCAGGACCGACAATGCTGTGTCGAGACCGAACCTCTAATCAAATTGTGTGAAAGTGGAGGCTTCTGTTGCCAGGCGCCTCCGGGCCCCGCCTAGCCCTGCTAAGAGGCTAGGAGTTTATGCGGTAATCCACGCACAGCTTACGCTGCGAGCAGTTCACCTTCAGCAAAGTTGTCATTGGCAACTATGTGATAATGAGCTTCTGACGGAGCTCAATCGAGCGAAATCATCGTCTTTACACGTCCGTCGATCCTATTTCGGCCCCAGAACCATCCGCCAATGACGGGCAAATATGGTGGAGCCGCCGGGTACCGCCCCCGGGTCCGAACCGCTTATTACACGCGAGTTTATCGCTATAGTTCCCGAAGGAACACGTCTGATATAGTGCAACTTCATTACCGAGAAAAGAACTTCCCGCTGCTTTGTTTGTGCTTCGCCGCGCACGGAGCCCTGTAAAGAGCTGTCTCGCCTGAATTCTTTGGTTCCAACCCGAACAAGCGAAAGCGAGGATTGCACGTTTGGCTTGCCGTCAACTTTCTGTTAAACTCAGGATTGACGTGCGGAGACAGAATAAGTCGATCCGCAGGTGGCATCAGATTGCTGCATGCAAAATCGACAACCTCCCCGTCATACGGATCAGGAGGAAACAGACATGACCCAAAACAAGTTAGACCGGACAAAAGAAACCGAACCAGCGGCGCTGCACCGACGTCTGGTTGAACGTTCCGGCCTGTCCCAGGGCGAAGCTCAGGACGCAGTCGACGCTTACATGAATGCTGAAAGCGGCATGGTCGGCGAGACCCGCCTGCCTGAAGGCTTCAAGCCTCTGGCACAGACCGGTCACTAACCCGGCCAATTCACACTGGTCGCAGAAAAACGGACGTCCTTTCCGCAGATTTTTTATCAAAAAGTCTGCGCGAAATCATGCGCGTCTCCCCTGTCGCCCACTTAACCACACAAGCACGTCTGGAGCTTCGGGCAGAGAATCGCTATTGTCGCGACGATCAAAGCAACGGAGCTCCACATGCGCCAATATCTCGATCTCCTGGAAGACATTCTGGAAAATGGCGAGACACGGGCCGATCGCACAGGCGTCGGCACCAAGGGCGTATTTGGCCGCCAGATGCGGTTTGACCTGTCGGCAGGCTTTCCCCTGCTGACCACAAAGAAGCTGCACCTGCGTTCCATCATCATCGAATTGCTCTGGTTCCTGCGCGGTGACACCAACATCGCCTGGCTCAAAGAGAACAAGGTCTCGATCTGGGATGAATGGGCGGACGAGAATGGCGACCTTGGCCCCGTCTATGGCAAGCAGTGGCGTTCCTGGGCTGGCGCGAATGGTGAAACTGTCGACCAGATCAGCTGGGTACTCAACGAGATCCAGACCAATCCCAATTCACGCCGCCTGATGGTCTCCGCATGGAACCCCGCAGATGTGAACGACATGGCATTGCCACCCTGTCACTGCCTGTTCCAGTTCCATGTCAGCAATGGAAGACTCAACTGCCAGCTTTACCAGCGTTCGGCCGATGTCTTTCTCGGGGTGCCATTCAATATCGCATCCTACGCCCTGCTCACCATGATGATGGCTCGCGCCTGCAATTTGCAGCCGGGTGATTTCATCCACACGCTGGGGGATGCCCATCTATATCTGAATCATCTCGAACAGACCCGGCTTCAGCTGATGCGGGACACGCGCGTCTTGCCGAAAATGGAGCTCAACCCTGAAAAAACCGACCTGTTCGGTTGGGCTTACGAAGATTTCACCCTGACCGGCTATGACCCCCATCCGCACATCAAGGCAGCGGTTGCAGTGTGATACCAAAACAGCCTGTCTGGTATTGATTCAATCCGATGGAATGCGGGAACCGCTCGATCCGACACATCTTCGAAAACAGCCGTAAAATCGTGCTTTGAGAGCATGTTCGGCGGGTTGAATCGGTTAATGGCGATTCGCCAATATGAGGATAAAGGTTGATTTTTTCTGTAAATAGGCAAGTAAGAGCACATGGGATGGTGCATGAGTCGGTTCATGCATCAGGCCTTACCTTAACGAGCCATAGACCGGAGGGGGTCTGATTATTATGACGATCAAGATGAAACTCGCACTCGCTGCTGCTACCGCCGTACTCGGCCTGGCCGCATGTGAAAAAGCTGCTGAAACTGCCGATGGTGTAACTGAAGCTGCTGCTGAAAAAGCCGCTGAAGCTGCTGATGCTGCTGCAGATGCTGCTGATGCTGCCGCTGATGCCGCTGGTGATGCTGCTGCCGCCGCAGGCGAAGCTGTTGACGCTGCTGGTGATGCAGCCGGTGACATGGCCTCTGACGCTGTAGATGCAGCAGAAACTGCTGCTGACAAAGCTTCAGACGCTGCTGGCGATGCAATGGATGCAGCCGGTGACGCAATGGACGCAATGGGCAAAAAAGCTGGTGAAGCCGTTGATGCTGCTGGCGACGCTGTAGACGGTGCCGTCGACGAAGCTGAAGAAGCCGCTGAAGACGCTGGCGACGCAGTTGAAGAGCACACAGACGGCCACTAAGGCCCGTTTGCTCTACAAAGTTACAAGAAGAGGCGCAGCTTTCGGGCTGCGCCTTTTTTGTCTGTCCGGTGTGGCAGACTACTCGCCGCGTGAGCGCATCACACCAGACACGACCGCCGCCCCAAACAGCTTGCCTATTATGGACATCAGCCAGTTTGGGAAAGTCAGCGCTCCTGCCCCGATAAGAAATACCGTGGTGTCTACCGGCGCTGCGATCAGGCTGGACAGCATCACCCGCGTCGACAATCTGAACCGTGTAAAGGTGAACAAAGCCCAGTCAATGAGCTCAGCAATCGCGAACGCCGTCGCAGACGCCAGCGCAATATTGGCGGGGGCATAATAGAACGACCACGCCACCCCCATGGCCATCGCGATCAAGACCTTGTGACGCATTTCACGCTGCGTGAAATCACGAACCACCAGCACGAGCCCGGTCACCACCGTCACCGGATTGAATCCAAATTCCTCCAGCCCCGGCAGATGTACGGTCGGTGCCCAGGAAAAACTCCAGTTCACGAATGGAATGAGCGCGACATAGATCAGCGCCCATTTGCGTCCGCCCAGAAACCAGAGCGCGGCCGCCGTCAGCACGTAACCCAGCAGCACCAGAGGCAGATCCCCAGGATCACGCGCCGCAATGGCCGACACCAGTGCATCCAGCGCGCCTGTACCGGCCAAATCTTCCATTGCGTTCACCCCGCTCAGCCCAAAAATCACACCTGCTCTCAAGCTAGACCGTCAACGCCACAAGGCAATGATCCAGCACCATATCACCTATATGAAACTGTCATGCGCCTTCAGAGGAAACCAGCCCTGTCTTCGATGCACCCGACCCGGCATTCACCCGTCTTTCCATCGCCGTCAGCATGGCCATCCGAAACGCCTTCTGGTCGTGCATGTCGCCCAGCTTGTCATAGAGGTATAGATCTGGTTCGCCCCAGTCATATTCGGCCAACACGTCACGGGCACGGTCCTCGCGTTCCTCATGTGCCGTGAAAACAGCGCGCCGCCATTCCTGAAGCCGGTCAATGCGCTCCAGCTCCCATTGCGTACCGGAGGTCACTTCGGACAGATCCACCACGATCACATCGGATGAGTGCATCATCAGCGCGATAACCTCCTGCCACCACTGATCCGACGTGCGAACGATGAAGGCCTCTCGCTTTGCCTTCCAGGATACTTCAAGATTGAGACTCATCCGTTCGCGCAACCTTTTGGCGAGGCATCGGAAATTGCGTGCAGACCCTACCCAGGCCGGCCCCCATTTGGTGCGATTGAACTGGCGCAGCAACAGCCGGAAAGGCAGCCATGGAAGGCTGACTACGGCATAGACCGGGTTGGGGGATATGACGCCGCGAATGCCGAAAAAGGTCTGCGCCTTGATGTGCTTGTCTTCCAGCGTCAGCACATGGCCAAAAGGGCGCAATTCTGTGGTGATGACATTGGCCATCGCCTTGCCCAGTGTCTTGTTGTTGAACTTGCGCAAGAGGAGGATGCGGCCCGGCTGAGTGCGAAGAATCGAAAAGGTGAACCAGCTGGCAATTGTCGCCATCCAGACGCCAACACCGATATTCAATCCGATGTTTTCCCACAGTGCCTGGCGTTTGGCAGCAGGCAGGTCAGCGCGACGGGCGCGCTCGATCAGAACAGCCTCCAGTTCGGTATTGCTTTCCCATGTCTCCAGCACATGCCCCATCCCCTGTGCCTTGGCATCGGCAATCTGGCTCTCGCTCAGTTTTTCGCCGCGATTGAAGAATTCATCAGACGAAATGATCCCGGCATCACGCGCCTCCTCCAAAGCGGGTATCTTGAGCTCTTCGGATACACCTGCCAGGCCGATCAGCACCACAAAAAAGAGAATCGAAAACACGCCCGTCCATTTGCGGATCTCGCGGAACAGGCCAAAGAATTTGCGCCGCAATTTCTCGACAGGCTGCGGCTTCACGAAACCGGGCACAGCGACATCTGCCAGATCCAATGTGCCGCCCTTTTGTTCCAGCAATTTGCGTGCAGCCGAACGTGCATCCTGTGAATGTGAAGGGTTTTGCGCCGCAGCTGCCAGCTCGATCAGGCTCATCGCCTCCAGACGCGCTAGCGCCCTGCCCGTCAACTCGCCCTCCTTGCGCAGCTGAGCATGCGTGCGCCAGGCCTTGAGCCGAATTTTCCACCCTGGTCTCGCCATCGTTCCCGTCCCCGGCCAACGCCCATTCCCCAAGGGCAAGCCACACGACTTTCAGCTGTTTCCCCATCAGACCTGATACCGAAAGCCAGGTCCAGCACCTGCGAAAAATATAGAATTCAAAAAAATCGCTTTGGCCCGCGCAGAATTTTTCCTGAACGGCACATGAACACATTGCCAGACAGGAAGGGCCAGGGAGACTGACATGACCAACAACATTATCGACTTCGCAAACCGTAAATCCACATTTTCCAGATTGTTCAAAACCTCCGTGACTGCTGTCATCGCAGCGATGATCGGTCTGACCGCCACAGGCGCGGCATTTGCCGGAACGACCAATTGTTCACGCTCGGAGATCACCCGCCTTGAACGATCATTCTTCTCTGAAATGAACACTCAGGCCTCACAGATTGTCTGGCTGGGAAATTCGAAAAGCGCACGCATCACGGCATGCAGCAAATATTCAGATGGCTTTGTCGTGGAAGGCCGGTTTCACCTCTACGGAACCGATGACAGCTATTACTGGCTCGATGGAAAAATGTCCGCCACCAAATATCTGGCACCCCTGCAGGTGCGCGTGGACGACGCCAATGGCAATTTTCAACGCCTGGCCGTGATCAAGGCCGTCGCCATTGTCGGCACCGTCGCAGCGGCCTGTTCGGCTGAGGGAAGTTGCTAGATCCAGAACCTGGGTTGGGGAACCCTGCCTGCCAAACATCAAGGTGGGGTCCGGTCAGGGGACGGACCGGGACGGGCGGAAAGAGGCGCTGGCTCATGTCAGCGCCTCTTTCTCGTCTTCGCATTGCTCCTCATGAAGTAATATTGCGCGCCAATATCGCGTCAAATTCATCCACAGCGCCGGTCACAGTTGATCCCGTTCCCTGATGAGCGTAATCCACTTTCATCCAAGGACACGCAAACAACCACAGCGCCATGACGCTGCATGACAGGGACATAAAATGAGCGACAAGAGCTTCCGCACCGAATCCGACACGATGGGCCCCGTAGAGGTCGCCTCCGACGCCTATTGGGGCGCACAGGCGCAACGCTCGCTCAGCAATTTCAAGATCGGCTGGGAAAAGCAGCCCATCCCAATCGTGCGCGGTCTCGGCGTGGTCAAGCGTGCCGCCTGTGAAGCCAATCTCGATCTTGGCAAGATGGACCCGGAACTCGGCAAGGTCATCATCCAGGCCGCCAATGAAGTCATCGATGGCAAGCTGGACGATCATTTCCCGCTGGTCGTCTGGCAGACGGGCTCTGGCACCCAGTCCAACATGAATGCCAATGAGGTCATCTCCAACCGCGCCATCGAGATCATGGGCGGGGAAATGGGCTCGAAAAAGCCGGTCCACCCCAATGACCATTGCAACATGTCGCAATCGTCCAATGACACCTTCCCCACAGCCATGCATGTCGCCTGTGCCAGCGAAACCGTGCAGACGCTCCTGCCCGCGCTGAAAAAGCTGCATGACGCGCTCGACAAGAAGGCCAAGGACTGGGCCGACATCATCAAGATCGGTCGTACCCACACACAGGATGCAACGCCCGTCACGCTTGGTCAGGAATTTTCCGGCTATGCCGCACAGATCCGCAACGGCATCAACCGCATCGAGGACACGCTGCCCGGCCTGATGGAACTGGCACAGGGCGGCACCGCCGTCGGCACGGGTCTGGCCTCACCTGAAGGCTTCGCGGAACTGGTCGCCGAGAAGATTGCAGGCATTACCGGCCTGCCTTTCGTGACCGCGCCCAACAAGTTTGAATCGCTGGCCGCCCATGACGCCATGGTCTTTGCCCATGGGGCCATCTCCACCGTGGCAATGAGCTGCTTCAAGATCGCCAATGACATCCGTTTCCTTGGCTCGGGCCCACGTTCTGGTCTGGGTGAGCTGGCCCTGCCGGAAAACGAGCCGGGCTCGTCCATCATGCCGGGCAAGGTCAACCCGACCCAGTGTGAAGCGCTCACCCAGGTCTGCGCCCACATTCACGGCAACAATGCCGCGATCGGCTTTGCAGGCTCGCAGGGCCATTTCGAACTCAACGTGTTCAACCCGATGATGGCCTATAACTTCCTGCAATCGGTCAAGCTGCTGGCCGATGCGTCGATCTCCTTCACCGACAACTGCATTGTCGGCATCGAGCCGCGCCTCGACAACATTCAGCGCGGCCTCGAGAACTCGCTCATGCTGGTCACACCGCTGAAGGAAAAATATGGCTATGACCTCGCTGCCAAGGTCGCCAAGAACGCCCACAAGAACGGCACCACACTGAAGATCGAAGCGCTGGCGCTCGGCATCTCCGAAGAGGACTTCGACGCCATCGTCGTCCCCGCCAAGATGATCGGCCCGACGCCGAAGGGTTAGAGGTACCCCCCTCTCCCGCTCGCGGGAGAGGGGCCGGGGGTGAGGGGGCTAGCCGCTTCACCCGCGTTTTGAATTCAAGATAGCTTCGCCCCTCATCCCAACCCTTCTCCCCCCAAGGGAGAAGGGCTTTATGCCTGTCATCCTCAACGGAAGTGGAGGTGTCGCTGCTGCCTAAGACACCAACAGGAAAATCTTTTCAGCTCCCCTTTGAAACCTTTTTACGCGCTCGCCATTTCTGACCTTGGGGCTTAATTTACAGGCCGTCTTTTGCAGGGTGAAGCAGGTGATCGAAACGTTCGTCACGGATCATTCCCAATTGCTCGGCATGCTGGTGCTCGGGGCGATGTTTGTTGCCTTTTTCCTGGAGCGCTTTCCGCCTTCTGTGGTCGCAATTTGCGGGGCGGCATCCATGCTTGCCATGGGATTTGTCACACCGGATGAAGCGCTGATGGCGTTTTCCAATTCGGCACCCGTCACCATTGGTGCAATGTTCATCCTCTCCAGCGCGCTGGTGCGGACCGGTGCGATTGAGGCGCTGGCGCATTACATGATCCAGGCGGCTGATACACGGCCGAAACTCGCCTTGCTGGGCCTGATGATGTCGATTCTGTTGGCATCCGCTTTCATGAACAATACGCCGGTCGTTCTGGTGATGATCCCGGTGGTGATCGAGCTGGCGGGCAAGCTGTCTGCGACGCCGCACCAATTGCTGATCCCTCTTTCCTACGCCTCGATCCTGGGTGGCACATGCACGCTGATCGGCACGTCCACCAACCTTCTGGTCAGCGGAGTTGCAACTGACAATGGCATGGCCCCTATCGGCATATTCGACATCACACTGATCGGTGTCATCTGCGCCTTCAGCGGGATGGCCTATCTTGCCCTGTTCGGTCGCCATTTATTGCCGGTTGAACGTCCGGGCCTGACATCCAAGGGAAAAGGTGCTCCTCTCTTCCTGACTGAATTGCGTATTCCGCAGGACAGCGCACTTGTCGGAAACTCCCTTCAATCCACAAAGCTGATTGCAGCGCGCGGCGTGAAGCTGGTCGGCCTCCAGCGTGCCGGGCATTTCATCCCACACCCGGAGCTGACCGAGATCCTGCAGGCAGGAGATACACTGATCATCCGCGCCACGCAGGAAGAGACCATGACCCTGGCTCAGCGCAAGGATGTGCGCATGGGTCTGACAGGTCGGAACATGAATGGAGAGTTCAAGGAAATCTTCGAGATAACGATTCCAACCGATGCTGAAACCGTCGGCCGCCATCTTGGAGACCTGCCCCTGCTCTCACGCTTTGCCGTGCGCATTCTGGGTATCAGTCGGGCTTTGAACGAGCCGGGCCCGACCTTGAAAGACACACGCATCAAGCCTGGCGATACATTGCTAGTCCAGGCCAGCCGCAATACGCTGGATCAGCTTGGTGAGACCACCCAATTGGTGATCGCACATGAACCGGGTGCCCGAGAATTCCGGCGCAAACAGGCACCCATTGCCATTGCCAGCCTGCTGGGCGTTGTACTTCTGGCAGCATTCAACGTCCTGCCGATCACATCGCTGGCCCTGATCGGTGTGGCGGTGATTCTTGTCACACGCTGCGTCGATGCTTCAGAGGCCTGGGGATCGCTGGACGGCAATGTGCTGATCCTGATCATTGCCATGCTGATCGTTGGGTCAGGGCTGGAGGAATCCGGATCGATTCAAGCCATTGTCGATGCAGTCAGGCCGACGCTTGAAAATGCATCGCCTTTCGTGATCCTCGTGCTGGTTTATTCGCTGACATCCCTGATGACCGAAACCGTGACCAATAATGCCGTGGCGGTTATCATGACGCCGCTGGTGATCGCTCTGTCGATCCAGCTCGACCTCAACATGCACCAGCTTGTCTATGCGGTTATGTTCGGGGCCAGCGCCAGTTTCGCCACGCCTGTGGGATATCAGACAAACACGCTGGTCTATGCCGCCGGACAATATCGCTTCACCGATTTTCTCAAGATTGGCGGACCGATGAATATCTGGATCGGACTGGTCAGCTGCTGCGCAATCTACTGGCTGGCCTGACGGCGGCAATATCCGCCAGTTGTCGACCTTCACGAACGTCCAATTCGACAACCGGCGAGAATATCAGGCCATCCACCCGAATAGTTTCCCCTATTTCGGCTTGCGGCTTTCGTTCCAATAACTGACGCAGGGGATCTTCGAGAAGTCACAGCGATCCGCATATTTCTTCGCGATATTCGTGACCTCGTCCAGCAGTCCCTCATCCAGCGTAACGGGGTTGAGCCCCATGCCGAGAAAGGCCTTGGCATCCACGCGAAGCTCGTTCTCATCTGCTTCCTGACGCGGATTATGCGCCATCTGGATTTCCGCACCGGTCTTGTCGGCGATCAGTTGCGCCAGATCACGCACACGGCGCGTTTCGGTCATCTGGTTCATGATCTTAACCGGCTCACCGGTTTTGGGCGGGTTGGTGATCGCCAGTTCCACACATTGCAGCGTGTCAGCGATGTGAATGAAGGCCCGTGTCTGTCCGCCCGTGCCATGCACAGTCAGCGGGTGGCCAACCGCTGCCTGCATCAGGAAGCGGTTAAGCACGGTGCCATAGTCACCATCATAGTCGAACCGGTTGATCAGACGCTCGTCCAGCTTGGTTTCCTCGGTATCGGTACCCCACACAATCCCCTGGTGCAGGTCTGTGATGCGCAGCCCGTCATTGCGCGCATAAAAGGCGAACATCAGTTCGTCCTGCGCCTTGGTGAGGTGATAGATCGAGCCGGGATAAGCCGGGTGGAGAATATCGACTTCCGTCCATCCCTTTGGCGTTTCGATGCGCACCGGCAGATAGCCTTCCGGCACATCCGATCCACCCACGCCATAGCCATAGACGCCCATCGTGCCGAGGTGGGCAATATGCGCATCCACTCCGGTCTCAACCAGAGCTGCACAAAGATCATTGGTGGAGTTGATATTGTTATCGACCGTGTAGCGCTTGTGCTGCGCATCCTTCATCGAATAGGGCGCAGAGCGTTGCTTGGCAAAATGCACAACGGAATCAGGCTTGAACTCCGCGATCAGGCCGCGCAGCTTGTCATAGTCCTTGCCGACGGTCAGTTCGACAAAATCAATCGTCTTGCCGGTTGCCTCTTTCCATCCGGAAAGCCGGTCATTGATCGAAGCAATCGGTGTGAGCGAGCTTGCGCCCAGCTCTTCTTCAATGCTCCGACGTACAAAATTGTCGGCAATTACGACTTCGTGGCCCAGTTTGGACAAACGCAACGCCGCCGGCCAGCCGCAAAAACCATCACCGCCCAGCACCAAAACCTTCATTCGTTCGTCCTCTCGGTCACGAAATGCGCCGCTGAAAGCGCAATCTAATCATCACTCTTCTGTGAAGGGTCTACGGCCCAAGTTTCATTCGTCAAGCCAGAGCATGCTTTCTGATTGTCACAGTGGGAATTGTGCCTCACCTTGAGCCGTATGCTGCAAGACCGGAACACCCGCGCGCCTGCATTACATGAAATCCGGGTTTTGCACCACGCCGTCAATGCTTTAGACAAATGAACCAACGTCAAAGTCGCAAGACAATCTCAAGAGGTGATTCTTGTCCTACTCGGCCCCGATCAAACTCATGCGCGCCATGCTCCAGCACGCCGCGGACATTGAGACACTCTCGAATCTCGACGCATTTGCTGAGTTTGACACAGACCTTATGGACGCCGTGCTGGATGAAGCTGGAAAACTGGCACGTGATATTGTTGCCCCCACAAACCAGCCCGCGCATGAATTCGGTGCCCGGCTCGGAGATGAGGGTGTGACAGCTGCTCCGATGTTGAAAGCCGGTTTCGAGGCCCTGCGTGATGGTGGATGGATGTCACTTAGCGCTCAGCCGGAATTTGGCGGACAGCAATTGCCGCGTCCATTGTCACTGGCATTCATGGAAATGCTCAATGGCGCGAACACCGCCTTCGCGCTCGCACCCATTCTCACACTCGGCGCAATTGATGCACTTCAGGCGCATGCCAGTGATGACTTGAAACAACGCTTTTTGCCGAAAATGATCTCCGGTGAATGGAGCGGCGCAATGGCGCTCACCGAACCGCAGGCGGGATCTGATGTCGGCGCGCTGAAAACCAGAGCCGCGCCCAATGATGATGGCTCATACGCCATTACCGGCCAGAAGATCTACATCACCTGGGGCGATCACGATCATCTGGACAATGTCATTCACCTGGTGCTGGCGCGCCTGCCTGATGCGCCACAGGGGTCCAAGGGGATATCGCTGTTTGCGGCCAGCAAATACCATATCGAAGATGATGGCACGCTGGCTGGTCGCAACAGCTTCAAATGCATCGGGCTGGAGAAGAAACTGGGCATTCACGCCTCACCGACCTGCGTGATGGAATATGACAGGGCAAGGGCTCATCTCATCGGTGAACCACATAAGGGCCTGGCCGCCATGTTCACGATGATGAATGCAGCAAGATTGCATATCGGAGTCCAGGGCGTGGGCGTCTCGGAAGCAGCCGCACAGTCAGCAATTGCCTATGCCGCCGAGCGCAGACAGTTCAACACGCTGCTTCAGGACATGCCCGATATTCAGCGCATGATCGCCCGCATCCGCGCGACAACGCTCGCCTCTCGCGCCATCTGTTACGCGACCGGATTCGCAGCCGACATGGCTGAATACGCTGCTGATGCCGACACCCGAAAAGCCGCCAAGCAACGCGAAGATCTGCTCACACCTATTGCCAAGGCCTGGTCCACAGATCGCTCGGTAGAGGCCTGTAGCCTCGCCGTGCAGGTGCATGGTGGCATGGGCTTCATGAGCGAGACACTTGCCTGCCAGCTTTATCAGGACATCCGCATCACTCCCATCTATGAAGGCACGAACGGCATTCAGGCGCTCGACCTGATCGGGCGCAAGCTGGCATCGGACAAGGGCGCGGGCATGGCCGCCCTGCTCGATGATGTGCGCAAAACAGCAGAGCGCGCGAGGACCTATGGCCACGCGCCCTTCACGCGAATAGCCGCTCGCCTGTCCGCTGCCGCCGATGCTCTGTCTGACGCCACAGACTGGATGCTGGCTGCCCAAAGGTCTGACACTGCTCGCGCACAGGCTGGTGCCACCGCTTACCTGAAACTGGCAGGCGATGTCGCTGGCGGCTATTTCCTGACCCGCGCCGCCCTGGCAATGGCGGCTGATGAAGCTGACCCCACATCAGGCGAGGTGATCGCCACGGCTGCCTTTTTCGCCGAAGACATCCTGTCCACCGCGCCCGGTCAACTGGCCAGCATCTCCTGCGCAGCAGACATCCTGACCGAGAACGCAGATATCCTCTCGGGCAAGGCATAATCACCCTGTCACACAGGTCAGAACGTGATTATGCTGCGCGCAGATTCGCATTCATTCAAGGGACATATCCGTATGACTGACGCGCCATTGGGCTCCAAGGCCAACCCTTCCAAATTCGATTGTTACCCGGACCTGCCTGATGATGAGCCATATTTCGTCATTCGCGCGCATGACACGCTGTCTGACGCGTTGGTCGAGCTGCACGCCTATATCGGGGCAGGTCAGTCCGGGGCTGCACACAACAAGCTTGCGGAAATCATGCAACTGACCACCGCAAAGCCTCCTCGCCCTTCCGACAGTCCGAAATATCGCGAGACTTTCGCGATCTCGTCGTCAATGGAACGTTGGCGCGACGAGCAGGGCTGATTGGCAAAAGTTCAGGCGATTGATATCATTATCAGGCCGCTTTACAGCGCCCTGAGGCCCGCGTGAATTCAAATTTCAACCTGACATTGTTCAAAATCCGATGAAACCCTCTTGCCTCTCGGGGCAGGCTGCATGACTATAGTAAATGGAGAACGAGGAGCGAAGCATGGGCGAAGTCGTCAATCTGAACACGTTTCGCAAACAAAAAGCGCGCAAGGCTGCGCGTGAAGCTGCGGAAGTGAACCGTGTCCTGCATGGTCAGACCAAGGACGAAAAAACGCTCAACAAGACGACCAAGGAAAAGGCCGACAAGGACCTCGACAACAAGAAACGCGACGACGACTGAGCGGATCCACACAAAGCCCTTTTGCTGTCAGATAGCCACATTCACGGTCAGTCGAGACGATTTTCCGTGTAAAAACATCGCTTCTCTCAATATTCCATGTCACGCAGCTCCATAAGCTGCTTTCCACATGTCAATCTGCACATTAGTGTCCCTCGCCAAAGCACCAATCCAGATATTTCAGGGGCCCGTTTTCAGACATGTACAAGGTCAGCGCACAGACAGACCGTGCCACGGCAGATCGCCTTTCCGATCTGCTGCACATGATGGACCCTTCACCGGCCGGAGCCGTCTCCACCGAAGAAGTCTCCCATGTCGTCTGGCGTATCGACGCTTTTGCCGAACTGGAAGATGATGCGGAAGCCTGCCTGTCGATCATGACATCAGAGGCACCGGGCGTGTCTCCCCATATCGAAAAGCTTGAAGACAAGGACTGGGTCGCTGAAAGCCTGAAGGGCCTGCCTGCCGTTGAGGCTGGCCGGTTCTATGTCGCCGGCGCGCATGAACTTGCCTTCTATGAGGGCGGACGAACGCCGATCTGGATTGAAGCTGGCCCTGCATTCGGCACCGGCCATCACGGCACCACCAAGGGTTGCCTGCTGGCCCTGTCAAAACTGGCGCGGCAACGCAGGATCGGAAAGGTCCTGGATCTGGGAACAGGCTCGGGCGTGCTCGCAATTGCTGCGATGAAGCTCGGCGCGCATTCCGCCATCGGCACAGACATTGACGCACAGTCAATCCGCGTGGCGCATGAGAATGCCCACAACAATCGCATGGATCGTCGGCTGAAACTGGTCCATGCAAATGGCACAAAACTGGCGCAAGTGCGTAGTGGCGCACCTTATGATCTGATCATGGCGAACATTCTGGCGCGTCCTCTGGTTTCCCTCGCACCCGATATCCTGTCCGTGCTGAAGCCGGGCGGGCACGTCATCCTCTCCGGTCTGCTGGATTACCAGCAACCCCAGGTCAAAGCCGCCTTTTCCGGTCGCAATCTGGTATTGGTTGACCGCCTGAGGCTGAACCGTTGGGCAACACTGGTCTATCGCAAGCCCCTGACAGCGCCGACAGAGCCGGCCATTCAAAGACGCCGCACGCGAGGCTTCCTTCGAATGGCGCTTGGCTGATAGCCAAACCTTTCCTATTTTCAGGACATTGGGCATCCTTGCCGCCGAAAAGAAAAAACACATGAGACAGACATACGAAGAAACTGGTGGCCCGGCGATTGGCCGATCCAATTTGCCTCTCGTTCGCGCTCAGATGAAGGCGCAGAAACTGGACGGCCTGTATGTGCCTCATGAGGATGCCTACCAGAACGAATATCTGCCAAATGGATCCGACCGTCTGGCCTGGGCAACCGGTTTCACCGGCTCGGCAGGTGCGGCCTTCATCTTCACGAAATCTGCAATCGTCTTCGTGGATGGTCGCTATACCGAACAGGCCAAATCCCAGCTTGATGGACGCCTGTTTGCGAGCGCTGACCTTGGCGACCCGGGCCCTTTTGGCTGGATCAGCACACAGAATCTGAGCGGCCAGACCATCGGCTATGACCCCAATCTTGTCTCGATCAACGCCTTGCGCCGCCTCGAAAAATCAGTAACCGCAGCAGGTGCCACGCTGAAGGCGCTCAGCGAAAACCCCATCGATGCAGGCTGGGCTGGCCAACCCGGCGAACCGCTGACGAAGGTCGTACCTCACGATCTGGAATATGCAGGCCAAAGCCACGAAACCAAACGCAAACAGATCGCCGCCGCCCTTAAAAAATCAGGTGCCGATGCGCTGATCATTCCCTCGCCTGCGTCCGTGGCCTGGCTGTTCAATATTCGCGGCGGTGACGTGAAATGCACGCCCCTGCCGCTAGGCCGCGCCATCCTTCATGCGGATGGCGGCGCAGAGCTGTTCCTGAGGCCCGAAAAGGTGACGGATGCTCTGATGAGCCATCTTGGCGATGACATTGTGGTCCGCCCCGTGAATGAACTCGAGCGCCGTCTGCGCAAGCTGTCCGGCAAATCGGTCTCCATCGATCCATCAATCGCCACGGCCTGGTTCGCCAATGTGCTGAAAGATTGCGGTGCCAGGATGATCGAGGAAGACGACCCCATCTCCCTGCCCCGCGCCCGCAAGAACACTGTGGAGATCGCAGGTTCGAAACGCGCCCATATCCGCGATGGTGCAGCGCTGGTCAGATTCCTGAAATGGCTCGACAGTGAAGAAGTGCAATCAGGCTCCGTCACGGAAATCGAGGCCTCCAGCAAGCTGGAAGCCTGCCGAGAAGAGGGTCAGGGTCTGAAGGACCTGTCCTTTGAATCCATTTCCGGCGCTGGCCCGAACGGTGCAATCGTCCATTATCGCGTGAACGAGAAAACCAATCGCAATCTTGCAACCGGCTCGCTGTTCCTGATCGATTCAGGCGGCCAGTATCTGGATGGCACCACGGATGTGACGCGCACAATCGCCATTGGCGAGCCCACGCAGGAAATGCGTGAACGCTATACAATGGTGCTCAAGGGCCATATTGCACTCTCCAGGATCCGCTTTCCAAAGGGCACCACGGGCTCTGCACTGGATGCCCTCGCCCGCATGTATCTTTGGGAACATGGCCTTGATTATGACCACGGCACCGGCCACGGCGTCGGCAGCTATCTGGGCGTGCATGAAGGGCCGCAGCGGATTTCCAAACTCCCCAATTCCGTCGCGCTGGAACCTGGCATGATTGTCTCCAACGAGCCGGGCTATTACAAGCCGGGCGGCTATGGCATCCGCATCGAGAACCTGCAATTCGTGACCGAGGCGGCTGATATTCCTGGTGGCGAACGCCCCATGCTAGGCTTTGAGGCGCTGACACTGGCTCCGCTGGATCGCCGACTGATCGAGACTGGCATGTTGAGCCCGGCAGAATGGCTGTGGGTGGATGATTACCACAAGCGCGTGGCGACAATCCTTGCCGATCGTCTGGTTGCTGCCGAGCATGAATGGCTGCTGAAGGCCTGCGCGCCTCTATAGTCCCTCGATCAGCGCCAGCCATTCGTCTTCGGTCATCACCTGAACGCCAAGCTCTTGCGCCTTGGTCAGTTTTGACCCGGCACCAGGACCAGCGACCACAATATCTGTTTTCTTCGAGACGGACCCAGACACCTTGGCCCCCAATGTCTGCGCACGGGCCTTGGCCTCGTCGCGTGTCATGCGTTCCAGGCTGCCGGTGAATACAACCGTCTTGCCAGATACCGCACCATCGGCCTTCGGGGCTTGCGCGGGGGCAATCTCGACCTGCACCAACAGGCTGTCTAGCATTTCCAGATTGTGCGGCTCGGCAAAGAAATCGATCAGCGCCTTGGCCGAGACCTCGCCCATACCATCAATGGAGGCGATATCCTGATAGACCGGCCCCGGTTTCTGGTCTTGCGCCGCAAGAAGATCTGCGCGCAATTGCGCCCAGCCCTCATATCGTGCAGCCAATTCGCGTGCAGCCGACGTATTCAGGCGTGGGGCACGCAGGGCCTCGATCTGCTGGCTGAATTGTCCATTGGCCGTCACCGGCGGTTCTTCCGGTACGCCATTTTGCGCCACATGCGCCAGCAATGCTTCGAGCGTCTGCGCGCCGATGCGCGGCACGGAACTGAGCCGCCGATAGGCCGGGCCGGATTGTTCAGCCTGCGCACGCGACATCGCCTCGCGCAGGGCCGAAAACTCACCAAAGTGAAGCGCCAGCAAGCGTGAATTCGTCGTTCCGATATGGCGAATACCCAGTCCGATCAGAAAGCGCGTGAAATCCAGCCTGCGCCTTGCATCAATGGCCGCATAGAGATTGGAAGCGCTGGTCTCGCCAAACCCTTCCCACTCCTCCAGCGGCGGCAGCCCCATCTCTTCGATCCGCTGCTTGAGCATGAAGATATGCTGGGGGCGCTCAACCACGCCTTTTTCAAAGAACAGCTCGACCTGTTTGGCACCCAGGCCATCAATGTCCAGCGCCTTGCGTGATACGAAATGTCTTAGCCGCTCGACCGCCTGTGCCGGGCAGATCAGCCCGCCCGTGCACCGCCGCCGCACATCCGGCTCTCCCTTATCGTCCAGCTCGCGCACGGCAGCTGAATCGCAGATCGGGCATTTATCTGGAAAAACATATTCCGGCAGGCCTTCCGGCGGGCGCTTGTCGGCAAGCGAAGCAACGATCTGAGGGATCACATCACCCGCGCGCTGCACGATGACCTGGTCGCCAATACGCACATCCTTGCGTGCGATTTCGTCTTCATTATGCAGCGTGGCATTGGAGACCACCACACCGCCCACTGTCACCGGCTCCAGCTTGGCCACTGGCGTCAATGAGCCCGTGCGCCCGACCTGGATTTCAATATCATTGAGTGTGGTCACGGCCTGCTCGGCGGGAAATTTATGAGCAATCGCCCAGCGCGGAAAGCGTGAAACAAAGCCCAGCCGCGCCTGCCAGTCCAGCCGGTCCACCTTGTAGACCACACCGTCAATATCATAGCCCAGCTCTGAGCGTATTTGCGTCAGCTGATTATAGGCGTCAATCAATCCGGCCGCTGATGTGGCACATGTCATCCGTGGATTTATCTGGAACCCCCAGTCGGCAAAGGCTTTGACAGCCTCGAACTGGCCACTCGCAAAATCATCAGAAGATGCGGCCCAGGCATAGGCAAAGAAGCGCAAGGGACGCGATCTGGTGATCGCAGAATCAAGTTGGCGCAGTGATCCGGCCGCCGCATTGCGCGGATTGGCGAATGTCTTGCGCCCGGCCTCGGCCTCGCGTTCATTGAGCGCGGCGAAATCAGCATGGCTCATATAGACCTCGCCGCGGATCTCGATCCGGTCGGGCCAGCCCTCACCTTTCAGCGTCGGTGGGATATCATCAATCGTGCGTAGATTGGCGGTGACATCCTCACCCACCCGGCCATCGCCACGCGTGGCACCGCGTATGAGCTTGCCATTCTCATATAACAGACTGGCGGACAGGCCATCAATCTTGGGTTCGGCGGTCACGGCCAGTTCTTCATCCGGCCCCAGGTTCAAAAAGCGCCTGATCCGACCGAGAAAATCTTCCACATCCTCATCGGTGAACGCATTGTCCAGCGACAGCATGGGAGCCAGATGTTCGACCTTGGAGAACGGGCCGGACGGAACAGCGCCCACTTTCTGCGTCGGACTGTCTTCATGCACCAATTGCGGAAAACCAGTCTCCAACGCAATCAGGCGCTGGCGCAGCTGATCATAATCCGCATCGGTCAGTTCCGGCGCATCATTCTGGTAATAGGCCTCATCGGCCTCCCTGATACGCGCGGCAAGCTCGTCCCACAGGGCTGCAGCTTCATCCGGTGACAGGGCGGACAGATCAAGGTCGGGCAAGGCAGTGGAATCGTCAGACATGCCCCTTCATACCCCAGCCCCCTAGACCCGCGCCAGCAACTTTCCAGCAGCGGCACGTGCTTCGCGCGTGATTTCTGCACCAGCCAGCATCCGGGCAATCTCTTCCTTGCGGTCGCGCTTGCCCAACACGTCGATACGCGTCTCCATATCGTCTGCTTCGGTTTCATCCTTGGCAATACGCCATTGCACATCCGCCGCAGCAGCAACCTGCGGGCTATGCGTGATCGCCAGCACCTGGCGTTCCGCACCCAGCCTCGTCAGCCGCTCACCAATGGCTGCCGCCACCGCACCGCCCACACCGACATCCACCTCGTCAAACACAAGCGTATCGACCTCACCGGCCTGCGCCAGCGACAATTGCAATGCCAGAAACAGCCGCGCCATTTCACCGCCGGAAGCAACCTTGTTCAACGGGCCAAATTCGCCATTGCCATTGGTGCAGATCTCGAACATGGCCGCATCCTGACCATTGGGGCCAAGCTGATCATCCGCCAAACGGTCCATGCAGACACGAAATTTTGCCTTGCCCAGTTTCAGCGGCCCCAGCTCAGCCTCTACCTCCGAGGCCAGACGCTCACCCGCCTGCTGACGTATGCCGGTCAACACATCAGCTGCCTTGCGAAAGACGGCCTGCGCCAGATCTTCCGCTTTTTGCGCATCCGCCAGTGCACGATCGGAATGCTCGATCTCATCAAGCTGCATCCGCATCCGATCTCTCAACGCCGCCAACTGATCCGGGTCAATATCGAATTTTCGCCCCGCCGCGCGCAACGCAAAAAGACGCGTTTCGGTCTGATCCAGGCTGTCAGGTGTATACTCACATTGGGAATAGAGGCTGCGGATCGCCTCACCTGCCTCACCGGTCTCGATCAGGGCGCGTTCAATCGCATCCATTGCAAGGGTCAGTGACTGTTTGAGGCCATCCTCCGGGTCCATATTCTCCATGACCGGCATGGAGGCCAGTCGACCCAATGCGCGCGCCGCCGACGACAATGCCTGTTCCGGCCCGCCTTTTTCAAACCCACGCACAACATCAGACACAGCCTGCGCTGTCTTTTCATGCGATTGCAGGACCAGCCTTTCAGCCGCCAGGCTATCGGCCTCCCCCGGTTGCGGGTCCAGCCTGTCCAGCTCTTCCACCGCATGCATCAGGAAAGCGCGCTCCGCTTCGGCACGCGACAATCGCCCCTCTACCGCTGCGCGCGCTTCGCGTGCATTACGCCAGCCAGCCCATGCCGCACCACAATCTGCCAATGCCTGCCGAGCGCCCGCATAGGCGTCGAGCAATTTTCGATGACGCGCCGGATCCAGCAGGCCCTGCCCGGCATGCTGGCCATGAATATCGATGACCAGCGCGCCGATTTCCTGCATCAACCGCGCACTCACCGGTGCATCATTGATCCAGCCGCGCGCCGCGCCCGCGCGCTTGATGACGCGCCGGAACATGATCGGCTCATCGATGTCCAGATCAAGACCATTCTCGCGACAGGCCTGCCAGGCCGGATGGTCCGGTGCCAGATCGAACGCTGCCGTCAGGGTCGCACTCATCGCACCCTTGCGGATCATTGCCCGATCCGTCTTGGCACCAAGTGCAGCGCCGATGGCCGACAAAATGACAGATTTACCCGCGCCGGTTTCCCCGGTCAGGGCGGTGAATCCCTCTCCGGGCTCGAGATCGAGGCTCCGGACGAGGATGAAATCGCGTATGGACAGAGCTATCAACATGATGAGAGCGATAGCACATAAAGAACAAGAAGGGAACATATGTTCTCATCATGTTCTTATAATTTTGAATTTTCCACCAGAGCGGAGTTTATTCGGCGTTCCTTGCGTATTCCATGATCGGGATATCGCGGGATGTCATCAGGCGATAGCTGTCCTGATACCATTTGCTGCCGGGATAGTTATACCCCAGCACAGCCGCGATCGACTGCGCCTCACCATAAAGGCCAATGGAAATATAGGCTTCGACCAGCCGGTGCATTGCCTCAGGCGCATGGGTGGTGGTCTGGAACTCATCAACCACACGCTTGAAACGATTGATCGCTGCAAGATAGTTTGACCGGCGCAGGTAAAACCGCCCGATCTCCATTTCCTTGCCCGCCAGCTGATCCCGAACCATGTCCACTTTCAACGAAGCATCACGCGCATATTCCGATGTCGGATAGCGCCGCACGACTTCACTCAATGCCGCCAGAGCCAGTTCGGAACGCGACTGCTCCCGCCCGACATCGAGTATCTGGTCGAAATGAGAAATGCCGATCAGGTAATAGGCATAGGCCGCACCTTCACCACCCGGGTGAAGCGCCAGATAGCTTTCGGAGCTGGCAACCGCCTCGGCATAATCCTTCGAACGATATTGCGCATAGGCGGCCATCAACATGGACCGTTGCGCCCATTCGGAGAACGGATGCTGGCGCTGCACTTCCTGAAACTGCAATGCCGCCTGATCCCACAATTTCTTGTCGAGGCTGCGTGTGGCCTCGGTATAAATCTGCTCGACAGGCTTTTCCACATAGGCCAGCTGTTCCTGGCGTCCCTTCCCGCCACAAGCGACAAGGGACAGGGATGACGCGCCGAGCGTCAGAAGAAGAAGGGTGGTGCGAATGGGCGACATATACTCGAAACTCCTCGCTGGAAGCATCTTCCTAGCTCAGCCTTGAGCCTGCGCCAAGCGCCAGCGATGCACAAGGTGCAGTCTGAATGTGATTAAAGGTCGTGATCGCAATGCTGAAAGCCGCGTCTTGCGCCAGCAATCATTAGATCTGAGCTCTGGCGACAGGGCCGGAAGACACTCGCGCAGCGGCTGCGCGCACCTGGCTCGCCGGGCGGTCCGTAGTCCATTCCCAGGCATCGCGATTGTCAAACAAGGCACGCACGAGGCGGTTATTGATCGCATGTCCGGGCTGGTCAGCCTCAAAGATGCCTTCGATAAAGGCACCGGCAAGGTGAAGATCGCCTACGGCATCCAGCATCTTGTGGCGCACAAATTCATCATCCGCACGCAGGCCTTCAGGGTTCAGAATGTTGTCACCGTCCAGAACGATGGCATTTTCCATCGACCCACCCCGCGCCAGACCCATGGCTTGCAACTTTTCCACATCATTGGCAAAGCCGAATGTGCGCGCAAAGGCCAGGCTTTCGGAGAATGCGCCGGGCGACAGCGTGAAGCGGCACACCTGTTCACCGATTGCTGCGCTGGGAAAATCAATGCGAATGCGCATTTCCATCGGTCCGCCCGCAACTTCAGACGGTACCAGCCGCGCATATTTGCCGCCATCACGCACTTCAACCGGCTTGAGAATGCGGATACGGCGGCGCAATGCTGGCAATTGGCGCAAGCCTGCCTGCATGAGCAGCTGGCAATAAAGCGTTGATGAGCCATCCATGATCGGCACTTCAGGTCCATCGATCTCGACAATCACATTGTCCAGACCCACGCCGGCACAGGCGGCAACCAGATGCTCGACAGTCGACACTGACACGCCATCTTCATTGGCCAATGTCGTGCCCAGCTGGGTCGTGGTCACATGGCGACCATCAGCAATGATGACACGCTCTGCGCTGGAAACATCCGTGCGGACGAAGACGATTCCGGTATTGGCTTCGGCAGGTTTGAAAGCAAGGCGCGCACGCTCTCCCGTGTGGAGACCAACACCGGCGCAAAGGGCCGGACCGGAAAGAGTCGTCTGATATGTCATACGCTTACAAACCCGCTTAGGAACTTTCAGGGCGGCCCCGTTGAACACAGTCAGTCTGCGCGCGGTGAGGCCTGCTCTTGAAACCCAATAAAGGGCCGCAGGGCATAACTCTCAAATGAATGAATGTTTCGGGATGTTGCAATCACAGCCTCAAAAACAATAAAACCCTGCAATATCAATATATTACAGGGTTCTGAATTGTTTCAATTAACCAATATGAAAGATCGGTAGGCCCAGCCATAGGGCACTGCATGATCAGTTATTGGCTGATCTGCGCAAAAATGCAGGAATCTCAAGGTCATCTTCGCTGACATCACCCGAAGCAGCAGGTGAAGCAGATTCGCCCGCACCTTCCTTGTTGCGACGCCATCCAAAGAGACCGGAAAAGCCGTTCTTTTCAGTCTCTTGTGGTGGTGGCGAGATCGGTTCGGGCTCAGGACGAAAGATCGGAGCCCCCTGATCAGCGCCGGTGTCGGACATGCCCTCGGACGATGCGGCCGCATAGCCATCGTCATCCGCTGATTCCAACTCTTCGCTGACAGCCGGACGCGGATTGATCACAGGGCGTTGCGGCATCAAATTGTCACCCTCTCTGCGCGCATCCACACCTTCAGGTGCAGCCTGTCCGGTCACGATGACCGAGGAAGGATCTTCAGCCATCTCGTCGGATGCCTGTGCATCTGCCGGTTGGGCTTCATTTTCGGCATGTGCCTGTGGCTCGGACTGGTCCTGTTCAGCAGGTTCGGTCCATCCCAGGTTTGAATCGGAATTGTCGGACTCGTCCGTAACCGGTGCCGCAACCACAGGCTTGTGCCCGTCATTGTTTGCATATGCGCTGGCCTTAATGCCGGTTGCCACGACGGACACGCGGATCTTGCCTTCCATATTCGCATTGAAGGCAGAACCAAGAATGATCTGTGCGTCAGGGTCGACTTCCTCGCGGATCAGGTTTGCAGCCTCATCCACTTCATAAAGGGTCATGTCACCACCGCCGGTGATGTTGATGAGTACGCCGCGTGCGCCCTTCATCGAGATATCATCCAGCAGCGGATTGTTGATAGCAGCTTCGGCAGCCTTGCGCGCGCGATCTTCGCCCTCGCCTTCGCCGGTGCCCATCATGGCTGCGCCCATTTCCTTCATCACGGTTTTCACATCCGCAAAATCCAGATTGATCAGGCCAGGCATGACCATGAGGTCGGTGATACCGCGCACACCGGCATGCAGCACGTCATCGGCCAGGCCGAATGCATCGGCCAGCGTGGTCTGCGCATTGGCAATGCGAAACAGGTTCTGGTTCGGAATGATGATCAGTGTATCGACGACATCGCGCAGCTCGGTCACACCACCATCGGCAATGTTCATGCGGCGACGACCTTCAAAGTCGAACGGCTTGGTGACGACGCCTACGGTCAGAATGCCCTTGTCGCGGGCTGCGCGGGCAATCACTGGTGCCGCGCCTGTGCCTGTTCCGCCGCCCATTCCGGCCGCGATGAACACCATGTGCGCGCCTTCCAGCGCCTGGTTGATCTCGTCTATGGATTCTTCTGCGGAAGCTGCCCCAACCGAAGGCTGCGCGCCTGCGCCCAGCCCCTCAGTGACGGTCGCCCCGAGCTGAATCTGGGAATCTGCCTTGGTATGCAGCAGCGCCTGGCTATCCGTGTTCGCAACGATGAAGTCGACGCCCTGAAGCTGGGATTCGATCATGTTGTTGACAGCATTGCCGCCTGCGCCACCGACGCCAAACACCACAATGCGGGGTTTCAATTCGACCACCATGGTCACACCTCTGAAATTTCTGCCAGCATCCGCCTGCCATCCACAAAATGTGGATTTGGGCCCCACCCTGCGCGCCGAAAGCTAAGCGGCGGTTAATGATTAGTGTAAAGTTAGCAATTAACCAGAAGGAATTGCATCCCTGTTCACCAATGCGGAGAAATTAAATTTTGGCTAGAAATATTCGCGGATCCAGCTCGCCGCGCGACTGAACATGCTCACCGGCTCACTGGGCTTCAGCGAGAACGAGCTGCTCACCGCACCGGTCGCTCCGGCCATATCCCATTTGAGCAGCCCTGCAGCAGTCGCGAAAGCGGGCGTTTCAAAGGCTTCGCCCATGCCGGAGATCCGCGTTGGGCGCGCCATCCGCACGGGTGCCCTGAACACGGCTTCGGCGACTTCACGTGTGCCCGGCAACTGACAGGCACCACCCGTCAACACAATGCGTCTGGGCAGAGGCCGGCCACGTGCAGATGCCCGCGACAGGCGCAGTTCCAGCAATTCAAGGATTTCCTCGACGCGCGGACGCAGCATGGCAGCAATTTCGGAACGTGATGCCTGAGAGGCCTCAAGACGTCCATCTTCTCCCAGGCGTGGTGCATCCACCATGTCAAACCCGGCAATATCCGTCAGTGTCACTGCACCATAGAGCGTTTTCAATCGTTCCGCCGCGGCAAAGGTCGAGCCCAGCCCCTGCGCCAGGTCAGAACTCGCCCGACTACCGCCAACCAGAAGATAGTCCTGATGAATCAATGTGTTCTCGTAAAAGCAGGCAAGGCTGGTCACACCGCCGCCCATGTCGATCACCGTCGCCCCCTGCTCCAGCTCATCCTCGACAAGAACAGCCAGGCCGGACGCATAGGGCGCTGCCACCATGGCCACAGGGTTCAGGTGAGCACGCGACACACATTGAGCGATATTGCGCATCGACACTTCAGGACCGGATACCGCCAGGCATCGCGCCGTCAGCGTATTGGCGATCATGCCGACCGGATCCTTGACACCGGGTGATCCATCAACGGCAAAGCCCAGCGTGGTGGCATGCAGTAATTCGCGGCCGGGACGAGAAAATCCCTCGACAGCCGCCGACATCGCATCGCGCATCATGTAAGGCGTGATTTCACGGCCTACCACTGGCACATCGGCAGTGATGATCTCGCTTTCAATATCGGGACCAGAGACACCGACAATCACATCCGTCACGCGCGCTTCAGCAGCACGTTCAGCCTGCTCGACAGCCAGCCTGATCGAACGCTCCAGCGCGCCCATATCGACCACTGCGCCACGCCTGACGCCTTTGGAAGATTGATGTCCTGCACCACAGACGCGAACCTGACCGTTCTCCATGTCGGTACGCCGTGCAATCAGGCACGCGATCTTGGACGATCCAATATCTAATGCCGCCACCAGCGGGCTTCGACCAGACATTCGGTCGCGTAAAATTCTTCGACTGGTCAGCGAAGACATGGATCATGCGCCTCTGTCAGGAATATCTGTGGTTTCGGCCTGCAGACGTGCCATGTCTGCATCCGGAAGGATCGCGAAGTGAACCGGGTCGCGCGCGTCGATACGTGCTGCGTGGCCGGTCAGGATACCCGTGCTTTCATCCAGCTTCAGCACCAGTTCCAGCGCTTCAGCAAAACCTGAATCCTCCGGCATGGAGATCTCCAGGCCCGACGTCATGCGCAGATCCCAGCGACGCCCACCTACGCGCAGCGCGGTTTCGATGTTCTCGGCAAAATCGGGATAATATTTGAGCAGGTCCAGCAATGCGGGGGCTGCCTCGCCGCCATTGACACCAACAACACGCGGCAGATCGGAATGTGCCTGCGGTTCGATGTGCTCGAAGGCAACGCCGAACTGATCGACAACATGCCATTCGCCGTCATGCTGCCACAACGCCAGCGGGTTGCGCTCATCAGCAATCACCCAGATTTCATTGGGCCATTGGCGCATCACACTGACCTGGCTGACACTGTCCAGCTTGTCCAGCCGTGCCTTGATCAGGAATGGGTCGGCGCGAAACATGTTTGCGCCCTTCTCCATGCCGATCGCATTGAGAATATCTGCCTTTGCGCCTGGGCCGAGCCCTTCCACGGAAATGTTTGCTACTGTGAATCCGGTTGCGCCTGCGATCTTGTCGAATCCGCTCTGGATCCGCTCATCGATCGAGGCAAGCGATCCGCCCATCCAGGCAGCCGCAGCAACCATCACTGCGCCGGCCACCACGGTTCCAAACGCATAGGTTGATAGTTTTTCGGTCAATACCGTAGGGGGAACAGCCTGTTGACCTTGTCCCTTCCCACCATGACTCACCTTCGACATGAAGCGTCCTCTATCATCCAACGAACCAGCTCCGGAAAGTCAAAGCCGCAATACGCCGCTTGTTCGGGAACAAGCGAAGTCGGCGTCATTCCTGGCTGAGTATTCGTCTCCAAAATCACCAATCGACCCGTTTTATCATCGTATCTGAAGTCCGAACGTGTCACCCCGCGACAGCCCAGTGCATCGTGCGCCGTCAGCGCCGCCTCAAGCGTCGCTTCGGTCACATCTGCGGGCAGCTCGGCAGGGATAACATGCCGTGAACCTCCGGATGTATATTTGGCGGTATAGTCGTAATATTCCCTTAAAGTCGTGATCTCTGTGACCACTAAAGCGCGATTACCCATCACACCGACTGTCAGCTCGCGTCCGGGAATGAATTCCTCGACCAGCACATCATCCCCGAAATTCCATTTGGGGTCGGTAACTTCAGCGGGCGGGCCCTTTGCGTCCTCGTCCACAATCAGCACACCATAGGATGATCCATCCGCAATCGGCTTGATCACGTAAGGCGGCTCCATCGGATGTTCACGCGCAATATCGTCGCGTGCAAATACAGCACCTTCGGCAATATCCAGTCCATGCTGGCGATAGATCACCCGTGAACGCGCCTTGTCCATGGCCAGCGCTGAGGACAATACGCCTGAATGCGTATAGGGAAGCCCCATCACCTCGAGCAGGCCCTGCACGCAGCCATCTTCACCGAAAGGACCATGCAGTCCATTCAGCACGACATCCGGACTGGCATCTGTGAGTTGCTGATAGAGATTTCGGCCAGCATCGATCTCAACGACATCATAGCCAGCCTCGCGCGCCGCTTGCGACATACCCTTGCCGGAGGACAGGGACACCTCCCTCTCCGACGACCATCCCCCATAGATAACCGCAACGCGTTTCATCATCACTCCCTTCCGAGCCGGATCACGCCCGCAAAGGGGCTAACTGGCCGGACGCACAACATGCCCAGCCTTGGTTAAGCAAAAATGGCGAAACCGGCGGAAATTTGATGAACCGGCGTAATTTGAAAAAAACGAACAGGAACGCCCACACACTGGCAGTGTCATCCCGACGGGACCATAACCTGCACAACACTAAAGCAGCTTCGTGCGGCCAGTCGGGATCAGCGCGCTGTCGCCAGCCCATCAGCCAGGCGACGGATCAGTTCGGTTTGCTGCGGTATCGCACCATAGCCATCAAGTGCCACGATATTGGCCATATCGATCAGGTCAGCGCGTTCTGCAGTCCCCAGCTTGCTCCGCCAGATCGGCAGGAACTTGCGCACCACGTCATGACCATCGGCGACTTCATCAGACACCCAATTGGCAAAACTCATGGCTTCTTCCAGCGCCATTCCCTGCAATCCGGCACGATCCGAGAGCAGAGCCGACACCAGGCTTTCCACGTGAGATGTCATTGTGCCCTTTTCCTTGGCGAGCACGACAAGGAAAACCGCTGCGGCTTCCGCCGGGTCCTGGACATTGGACAGAACCGACCCTTCCACCTTGTTGCGAAACTTGCGCCGATTATAGGCACCCTTGAGATGCCCCGCCGCATCCACGGCTGACTCGATACCGCGCGCTGCACCCTGAGCTCGAAAATACCAGACTCCAGCCGCCGCCAGAATGCCCAATATGATGCCAAGAATATGCATGCTGCCCCCATCTCTGTCAGCGTCGATCAAGTTTAGGGCTTTCTCCGGAGTCATACAATTCTAAGCAGAACGAATTCACACGGAATGGCCATTTTCGACGCTCCATGGCACGCGCCCGCTCAAAACCTTGACAAATCCGGTGCCAAACATCATCTAGCTCCCCTAGGGAAACGAGGCTTCCCGCCGCTCGCAGGGCAAACGTCCAAGGTGAAGCGCCTCCCGGCCTGATCCATCAGGTGCGGCTCCAATTTGACCGACACACACCAGCTTTATCTGGCGGTCTGATGGAAATGCGAGCCCCATCAAAACACGACCGCTGCTTTATAAGGATCGGTATGATGACGGACTCACACACTCTTGCCACTCCCCTGCTTGCCTCCATGAACGAAGCAAAGGCATTTGCACGCTCGCTGCGGCGGGACATGGCCACCAATGGAGAGCACATCACCCACGCCCGCGCCCTGGAAATCACGGCGCAACGCATGGGTTTCAAGGACTGGAACACGCTGGCGGCCCGGCTTGGCCCGCGCGCGACCTTTCATCCCCAACTGGGTGACAAATTGCGCGGGATCTATCTCAAACAGCCCTTCGCCGGTGAACTGATCTCGGTCAGCTCACTGAACAATGGCTCGCATTTTCAGGTCACCATAAAACTGGATAAGCCTGTCGATGTCGTGCAGTTCGAGAGTTTTTCCGCTCTTCGCTACCGCCTGAACGCGACGCTGGACAATCGCGGATTGTCCCCCGCCCGCACCAGCAATGGCGAACCCCAGATGATCATTCTGGAAACCCTGAACCCGACGGTTTAGGTCACGCATGATCGTTTCGGTCAGATAGCTGTCTGGTTGACCCGTTTGGAGAGCTCTTCAGGCGCTTCATGGCGCTCTGAATAGCGGTCAACCAGATAGTCTTTCCGGTCACGCGTCAGCAAGGTGAACTTTACCAGTTCCTCCATCACATCCACGATCCGGTCATAATAGGGCGACGGTTTCATCCGGCCGTCCTCCTCGAATTCCAGAAACGCCTTGGCGACCGAAGACTGGTTGGGAATGGTGATCAGCCGCATCCAACGACCCAGCACGCGCATCTGGTTGAGCGCATTGAAGCTTTGAGATCCGCCGGAAACCTGCATCAGCGCCAGCGTCTTGCCCTGCGTGGGGCGAACGCCTCCAATCGACAGTGGCAACCAGTCAATCTGCGTCTTCATGAGACCCGTCATGGCTCCGTGACGTTCCGGCGAACACCACACCATGCCATCGGACCAGATCACCAGGTCGCGCAGTTCCTGCACCTTTGGATGACTGTCCTCCACCTCATCCACCAGAGGCAGGCCACGCGGATCGAATACCCGCGTCTCACAGCCCAGCCGCCGAAGTATTCGTGCCGCTTCTTCATTCGCCAACCGGCTGAAGGATCGTGGCCGCAATGAGCCGTGCAGCAACAGAATGCGCGGTGGGTCAGTCCTTCGGCTTTCCGGTTCCAGCGACCGCATGTCGACAGCGCGAAATGCGTCTTCATCCAGATGGGGCGTCACATCAGTCTTGCTGTTCACATCGGTCTCATTGGTCATTCGTCTTGCACCTTCTTCATTTGAACAGCATCCGCCATGTCCAGACAGTCTTTATCGTCTCGGCAAACATCCGTGATCGCAGCCAGAATGCGCGTCTGCACCTCAGACCGCCCGTTGCAACAATCTTCCAGCAGAAACAGAATCAGACCGCCAATCGCATCGAAATTCACCGAATAGATGATCGACCGCCCCTCCCTGCGCCCGGTGATCAGACCGGCGCGCGACAATTGCGACAGCTGTGCCGACAGCGTGTTCGCCGGCACATTCATATATACCGCAATATCGCCTGCCGGTGCTCCGCCTGAGCCAAGCGTGACCAGATAGCGAAACACCGCAAGTCGCCGTTCATTGGCGAGCGAGGACAATTGATCGAGCGCTGTATTCATTTCCATATTTCCACGTATATGGAAATATAATACAAAAGCAACCCCGCCAATGCGGTAATGCACTGGCGGGGCTCACTCAAAATTCCGGCACTGATTTATTTCAATGCTTCGGGTGGCTTGGGCAGTGTGGCGTAATCACGTGCCTCATGCTGGATGATGACCTTGGCCTCGCTCACATCTGCAATGCCTTCGAACTTGTCCATCGAGGCCAGCGTTTCATCTGCCGATGTGTTGAAGCCCGGAACCAGCTTTTCGGTGCGGCTTTCGAACTGGTGATAGAGATCACCCGTCAGCAAGACCGTGCCTGTTTCGGGAAGTTCGACCTGCAGCGATGTATGGCCTTCAGTGTGACCCGGCGTTTGCAGGATGCGCACGCTATTGTCGCCAAACACGTCGAAATCACCCGTGAAGACCTTCGGTGTCAGCGCCTCGAACCCGGCAAACTGTGCCTTCAGCTCGTCATTGCCGGACTGGTAGATCGCATTGTATTCGCGCTCGCTGATCAGCCATGTCGCCTCACCCGCTGCATCAGGCTGGCCGATATGGTCGAAGTGATAGTGAGAGATCGACACATAATCGATATCCGCCGGTGTGACGCCGATACCGGCCATCTGATCGACCAGCGTGCGCTCCAGCGATGGCGTGAACACGCTGCCTTCACTTGGCTGCGGCCCCATACCGGCCAGCCCACCGGGCAAGCCCAGATCCCACAACAGATCGCCTTCCGGGTGACGGATCAGATAGCAGGTGTCGGAAAAGTCCCGCTCCTGGCCTTCAAAATAGCCATTGGCGGAAAACACACCGACATTGGACACATTGATCTTGCCGCAATCAAACACATAGATCTTCAGCGCATCGACAGGCTTGGCCAGGAACGCCACCGCACGGGCGGATGCTTCCACACTCTCGGCGGCCTGTTCGGTTGCAATGGCAGCCGCTTCGCTGGCTTGGGCCGCTGCTTCAACGATCTCGGCCTCTGCTGTCTGGCTCTCCGGTGCGTGTTGGCAGGCAGCCAGAACAAGCGCGCCTATCGCAGCAGCCGTAAAGAGTTTCGTCGTCATGGTTATCTCCCCATTCCAGAACTTGGTTTACCTTGTTCAGCCATGCAGATAGATGGCTTTGAAACAACTGCAAAGACGCGTCACGAAAGGTTCATCGTACACGCCACCCATTGTCTGCCTTGCGCCTGCCCTCAGCCTGCCCGCCCGATCCGCTTGATCTCCCAGCGCAGGTCCACGCCAGAGGTTTCCTTCACCTTCGCGCGCACATCCTCGCCCAGACCTTCAATATCGGCGGCCGTGGCATCGCCCGTATTGATCAGGAAATTGCAGTGCTTTTCCGACACTTGCGCGCCACCGCGTCTTGCTCCGCGCATGCCTGCCTCATCGATCAGTTTCCAGCATTTGCGCTGGTCCGGCGTGCCCGGCGGGTCGGGATTGGCAAAGGTGGAGCCACCCGTCTTGTCGCGGATGGGCTGGGCCTCTTCCCGCCGCGCCTTGAGCGCTTCGATCCGCTCTCTGACAGCTTCCGGCTTGTCAGGTGTGCCCTGGAACACGGCCTCGATGAAGATCATTTCTTCGGGCGCTTCTGAATGCCTGTAGGAATAGCCAAAATCACGATTGCTGAGCGTCACCCACTGCCCCTTGCGGGTCAGCGCCGTGGCCTCGATCAGCACATCGGCGGTCTCGCGGTCATAACAGCCTGCATTCATCCGCAGCGCGCCGCCAATCGTGCCCGGCACACCGGAGAAGAACTCCATCCCCGACAGACCAAACCGCGCCGCCGTCTGTGAGACGCGCGCATCCAGCGCAGCTGATCCGGCAATCACCTGTGACTGGTTCACCCTGACCTTGCCGAATGCCGGCGTCAGCCTGACGACCACACCCTCGATCCCGCCATCGCGAACGATCACATTGGACGCAGCACCCAATACCGTCACAGGGATATCCAGTGGCAGAGCCCGCAGGAAATCGGCCAGGTCATCCGCATCTTCAGGCAGGAACAACACATCGGCCGCTCCGCCAACGCGAAACCATGTGAACGGGGCCAACTCGGCATCGGGCAACAGCTTGCCACGCACCTCCGGCATTCGGGATATCAGATCACTCATACCGCCTGAAATAGCGTGCGTTGTATGAATATGCCAGCGCCTTGATGCCGGGGCATACGTGAAAGGTCACGCTTCAGGACCCATCTGCCGATTATCAGCCTTGATTGCGCAAAAACGGCCTGCAGCGTGAGCCACAGGCCGAAATCTCGTCTTCAAACAGGTTGAACCCAGCCTAGCGCTTCAAAACCATCTGCATGATGTCGTCCATCGGGTTGCCGTCGCCATCTGCATCCAGCAGACCGCCCAGCATGCCCATCATGTCAGCACCGCCACCTGCACCGGAGGCGGCCTGCGCCGTCGCCTGCTTGCGACCACCGCCGAGCAGACCGCCCAGCAATCCACCAAGCGCACCGCCCTTGGAGCTTCCGCCCATGACTTGTCCGGCCAGCGCGCCCATCAGGCTCTCCTGGATCGAAGGTTCCTTGGTCTGCTTGGACAGAGCACCCATCGCCATGGATGCCACAACCGGCAGCATCTGCTTGAGCAGGCCATCAGGCACACCTGAGCGTTCCGATGCCTTGGCAGCAACCTGACGAGAGACCTCCTTGGAGCCCAGAAGATGGCCAAGAATAGCATTGCCATCCTGCACGGCCGCGCCCTGCGTCAGTTCTTCAGGCTTGTCGAGATAGCGATCATGCGATCCATTTTGCAGCGCACCCATCAGCGCCTCAAGGCCGCCTTGTTGCTGCACATTGCGCTTCAGCCCACCAGACAGGGCTGGCAATAGTGCCTTTACGGCGCTTTGCGTCTGACTTTCGTCCAGTCCGAATTGCTTTGACAGCTGGCCCATGGCCGCCTGGCCAGCACCGCTTGTCAGCATGTCAAACATGTTTAGTCCCGCCATGATCCCAACTCCAATCTGTTCTGAGGGTTAACGTCAATTAACCAGAAAAAGGCCGCGCTGACTATTCGCCAGCGCAGCCTTTTCAGGAAAAGATACAGTTGAGAACTTGAGCTGCTCTTAGGTCACGCGCTCCAGCATCATGTGCTTGATGCTGGCAATGGCCTTGGCCGGGTTCAAACCCTTGGGGCAGACTTGCGTACAGTTCATGATGGTGTGGCAACGGTAGAGCTTGAACGGGTCTTCAAGATCATCCAGACGCTCACCCGTTCCTTCATCGCGCGTGTCGATCAGCCAGCGATAGGCCTGAAGGAGCGCAGCGGGGCCGAGATATTTGTCACCATTCCACCAATAGGATGGGCAGGATGTCGAACAGCTTGCACACATGATGCACTCATAGAGGCCATCCATCTTCTCGCGCTCTTTGGGCGATTGCATCCATTCGCGCTCAGGCTCTGGCGTCTGAGTGATCAGGTAAGGCTGCACATAGGCGTGCTGTGCGTAGAATGTGGTCAGGTCTGGCACCAGATCCTTGACGACAGGCTGGTGCGGCAAGGGGGAGATGGTGATCTTGTCACCCTTGAACTCGTCATGTCCCTTGGTACAGGAAATCGTGTTGCGGCCACCAATATTCATCGCACATGACCCACACACACCTTCGCGGCAGGAGCGGCGGAAGGACAATGTCGGGTCGATCTCGTTCTTGATGTAGATAAGCGCGTCCAGAACCATCGGGCCGAATTTGGACGTGTCGACCTTGTATGTATCCCAGCTCGGGTTCTCGCCACTTGCCGGATCATAGCGATAGATGCGGAAAGTCTTGATCGGGCCGTCGGAGCCAGCGGGGGCCTCCCAGGTCTTGCCGGTCTTGATCTTGGAGTTCTGTGGAAGCGTCAGCTCAACCATATCAGTATCTGCCCCTGTAGCGCATGTTTGGGCGCAATGTAGCGTTCGATTTCAAAATGCATAGCCCCTTTGAAGCGGCTTTTGCTCAAAAGAAGACATTTGTCTTTATCTTGTCTTACGCATCACACCATTAAATAAATCAATGCCTTCGACGGAACAGGCGTTGAAATTTGTTGCATGCGCGTCAAAGTCGCAATCGGCGCAACAAACTGCCGCCTGATGGGGACATGATCTGCGCCATGCTGAAGCTGTTGAAATTCCTGTTCACCCTGGAAGGCCGTATCTCGCGAAAGCAGTTCTGGCTGAACTATATTCTGGTAATGTTTGGCCTGAATTTCGTGGTCTCCTTCCTTGTCGTCATGCTGACCGTCGGCTTTTCACAACTCTCAACGCTGGGAGATGTGATCGGCGTGGTCATGTTCGCCGGACTGGGACTGATCTGGCTGTTGATGACGCTGGCCAATATCTGGGCCGCCATAGCCGTCTCGATGAAGCGTCTTCATGATCGCAACATGTCCGGCTGGTGGGTGCTCTGGTTCCTGCTGGCGGTCTATGGCGGCTATGCACTGGGTGTATCCATGACGATGAATGTCATGGGCTTCGGCGCTGCTGAAAAGATAATCGGGGCGCTGATGCTGATCACCTCGCTGATCGCCCTGATCACGCAATTCATCATCATGGGCTTCCTGCCGGGCACGGTCGGCCCCAACAAATATGGTGAAGATCCACTCAGACCACTGGGTGTGGATGATGTGTCGGAGCTGTTCAGCTGACGCGCCCCCTAAAACGCCCCCATGGCCAGCCCTGCCCCCATCGCTGCCCCCAACTCCCTGCATTTTTCCAGCTCAGCCTCACCAAGCGTCTTGGGGGCCAATATCGCTTCAGGCGTCTGGGCATGAGTACAGATGATCAGCGGCGGCTGCACGTCCTTCAATCGCCAGCCCGTCGCAATGCGTGCCGTCTGACGCGCTGCGTTCTCACCATCCGATCCCGCGCAGATCATCTGGGCATAGGCCCGCCCTTCCAGCTTGCCGAGGACCGGATAATAGCAGCGGTCATAAAAATCCTTCATCTCGCCAGAGATTGCAGCCAGGTTTTCCGGCGCAGCAAAGATATAGCCGTCCGCCGCCAGCAGATCCTCCGGCCCGGCATCTTTCGCCCGCTTCAACACTGTCTCGATTTCCTCACGCGCAGCCTGTTCGGCAGCTTGCGCCATCTGTTCGCTACAGCCCGTGCGTGAATGATAGACGATCAACAGCCTCGCCATGGAGCAGTCTCCTGTCGATCAGATAATGCCCGTCCTTCAGCGGATGCCGACAAGGGACAAAATCCAGCTGAACAAGCCGCGTTTCTCGTTACCCGATACGAGTGCCGCCTTGCCGACCGCTGTGAACTCTTCCAGCTCGGCTTCCGGCTTGCCGGACTTGTCCTTCTCGGCAAGCTCGGCCTGTTTGGATTCAAGCGCCATCTGCAAGTCTGGCCGGGCTGAGACCGCGCAGGGACGCTTGAGATCAATCATCTCTGTCGCGCCAGCATCCATCAGCAGCTTCACCAATGCCTCTCCGCCAAGCTCGACGCCATATTCCAGCTCCGCCTTGTGGATCGGAATAGGCGCGATATAGCGCACCGGCTCTCCAAGAGCGGTGTTGGAAGGCATCAGCCACTCAAACCCCGGCCCCGGCAATCTTGGCGGGATGAATGCAAAAGCACAGAAATCGGCATCATCATAAACCGGCTTGGGATCATCGGAAAACGCGACCGTTTCACCCGGCTCGACAGTCACACCATTGAGATGCACCAGCTTGGCAAACTGACGGACTGTATTGGCCGCCAGGTTCAGCGAATGCAGATCCGGATCTTCCTTGCCGACCTGCTGAGCCGCCAGCACGAATTCCACGCGGCGTTCAACGCCTTCATCATGATAGGCTTCACTGGGCAACGGCCGGAACGCACATCCGAATGTTGCCACATAGGCGAACAGGCGCTCTCCTTCAGGCGGCACGACAAGCACGTCTATTGGCGGACCGTCCTCGCGTGAGTGACCGGCCCAGCCCTCTTCGTCGCAAAAGGCCGTTTCATGATCGCCGATATGGCTGGCAAGGTGAGTATCCACCGCCGCGCGCATGTCGTCGGATGATGTGCCAGATGCTGATTGAGGATCCCAGTTTCCCATGTTTCCTCTTGATTTATAAGACACTCTGCCGGTGATTTTTTACAACGACAATTGATGAGCAATGCCCGGTCCATGTGCCGGATCAATCAATATAGTGTCGATCCACTGCGATTGAAACTCAACCCTGTCACACAGTGGATCTGTTGATTTCAGATATCAACGTGGCGGCAATGCACCACATTTCTGTTCATAGAGTGCCAGATATTTCGGCATTTCCCTGCGAAAAGCCTCCGCACGCCTGACCGGGTCGGGGTGAGTCGAAGTGATTTCCGCCTGCCGCTGGCCACCGCCCAGTTCTGCCATACGTTCCCATAGCAGCGGCGCTTCACGCGGGTCGAAACAGGCGCGCGTCAGAAGTTCCAGCCCCACCATGTCGGCTTCGCTCTCATGTGCCCGCGAAAATGGCAGCAACACGCCCATCTGCGCGCCCGCACCGAATGCGCCCATCACGGCGCGCTGTGCACCTGCCCCCATATCACCCACCGTGGCCCCAACTGCCATCTGGCCAAACTGCATGATTTTCTGCTGGCTCATCCGCTCGGCACCATGACGCGCCAGCGCATGGCCGATCTCATGGCCCATGATCACGGCCACACCGTCTACATTGGCCGCTGTTTCCAGAATGCCGGTATAGAAGGCCACCTTTCCACCCGGCAGGCAGAAGGCATTGGGCGTATCGGATGCAATGACCTTGAATTCCCAGTCAAACTTGTCTGCAAGCGTGCCCCATTTGGGTATCTCACCCCTGGTCTTGCCCAATCCCAGCACCGGCGCACCTTCAGCTTCCCATTCGATTGCAGCACGGGCAATACGTTCGCCGACGGTCTCGATCACCTCGACAACCTGGCGCTCATCCGTACCGCATGAAGTGGCATTGCCGCCGCACAGCACAGGCTCGGAAGACAGGATCTGCATATAGGACTGATCACCAAGCGCGACTTCCTGCTCCACACCCATCGTGATCATCTGCTTGCGGCCGGATAATCCTTCCTTCTGGTTGGAAAACCAGTAGAAGGCCAATCCACCGATCACCAGCAGGATGATGGGCAAACGCCCCTGCAACATGCCAAGAAGGCCGCGGCCAGAAGAGCGACGACGTGAATATGCCGGGATACGCATGATGATATTCTACCCCCTTGTAGCGATGGCCTTTGTTGACCACCTTGCCTGTGGGCGTCTTTATGGGACAGTCTGGACGACATGAACAGGTCAAAAACTCACATCCGCCCGGGCCATCCCCTCACCACAGCAGAAGAGGTCAGTTGAATGACACAGGAAAATTCCAATGCCGGCCAGGCCGCATTGATGCAGATCCAGATCATTCCGGTCACCCCTTTCCAGCAGAACTGCTCACTGATCTGGGAAACCACGACCAACAAGGCCGCCTTTGTCGATCCGGGCGGCGATTCCGACCAGCTGATCGCGGCGCTGGAGCATTTCAACCTGACACTGGACCGCATCTGGCTGACCCACGGCCATCTGGACCATGCCGGTGCCGCCCAGACCCTCAAGGAAAAATACGATGTGCCGATCGAAGGCCCCCACAAGGAAGACCAGTGGCTGCTCGATGACATCGAGGCGCAGGGTGCCAAATATGGCTTCCCTGGAGGCCGCAATACGCGTTCAGACCGCTATCTTGATGATGGCGACCAGCTGAAACTGGGTGAGATCACATTCGATGTCGTGCACACGCCCGGCCATACACCCGGCCATGTCGTGATCTACCATCAGGATGCGAAAATCGCCTTTGTCGGCGACGTGATCTTCCAGGGCTCGATCGGCCGCACGGATTTTCCGCGCGGTGATCACCAGACCCTGCTTGATTCGATCACGCAGAAGCTATGGCCATTGGGTGAGGACATGCGCTTTGTGCCCGGCCATGGAAACATGTCGTCCTTCGGCCAGGAGCGCAAGATGAACCCCTATGTGTCCGATAGCGCCATGAACAGGGCGTGACACACAGGACGCGCTCCTAGCTCGCTGCCGCCAGGCGTGAACGATCTGCCACTCGGTCATCTTCGTCGATCTCATCAGCATCGCGGCGCTCGTCGCCATCATAGCTGATCCCCTTGATCCGCCGACGATCGGGGCCGAAATAGGAGCCCGTGCGCAGGAATGTGCGCTGGTGATTGATGAAGAATGAGAGCTGCTTCCACATATCCGTTGCGGAAAATGGCAGCCCCATCACGCCGTCAGCACCGATACGCAGGGCATTCTGGATATATTTGCGTGAGGAATTGGGCGTCACCAGAATCACCACGGCAAACGGGTTGGCGATGGACTTTTCCGTGCGCAGCATTGTCAGCATCGCTTCCATATCCAGATCGGCATGGTCATTGATGATGATGATGTCACGAAACGCCAGGGTCATGCTTTCACGCATGTCGGTGAAGGTCGGACTCCAATGTATTTTCTTGAAGTTGAAAGCCGCCAGCGCGGTTTTCTGAAGAGTCACAAGATTGCGGTTGTTCCCATAGATCAGAACATCAACCGCACTCAAATTCATTCTAGACACGACCCGAGCCCCGTAGCTTACTCACCACACCCGAATTCGTTCTATCAAGAGCCGATTAACACCTGCTTTCCCGACTGATTGAAAACCGGGATTTCACTGCATAATTCAATCGAATGTGCAGACCCATATTTCTGTGTTTGTGGGGCATACCGCACGCGCACATCCCATTTGCACCATCCGCCGGTTCTGAGGGTCGAAAGCGCCAACATTCTCCGCCGCCCATTCCAGCACCACATCACGTGCCGAAACGCCGTCCTGCGTTTTCAGCCCGCTCGTAGTGTAGCGCGGTGCGGAAATATGAACCGCTTCTCCCCTGGCTGAATAATTTACGCTGTAACTGCGCTCACAATAGGAATAAGGCCCCTGGGCCAACTTGAACTGGGTCGCCATGGACTGGGCCTGCCCCGCCAGCGTCTCCGACCAGACTGGTGCCGACAACCCACGCCGCGCCATTAGTCCCGAATGCAGCGTTTCCATTGCGCGTGGATGATTGAGATCCAGCTCAGCCTGCTCCAGCACCTCCCCCTGCTCATTGACGGGCGGTGGCAATTCATCGGCTCCCACAGCAAGAGTCGGCGCTGCCTTTGGTCGCGGTCCCATCCAGGTTTCATAAACCGGCTCAGGCTCAGGTGCCACGGTCTCGACCGGCGGTGGTGGAGGTGGAGTTGGCTCCGGTGGCGGCGCTGGAGGAGGCGCAGTCGCACACGCTGTCAACGCGATAGCGAGGCCGGTGAGCGCACCGAAAGCCCAAACCCGCTTCCTGATCCGGAGATAAGTGACCACTTGTTCCGATCTCCGATCCGCACTGAACATCATTTCAGCAACCTTATCGCATTCTGGGATTCGAAGCGTCACATTATCCATGAATCACTTGATTTAACCAGATCCAACCTCAACTTGCACGCAGGCAGTGATAAGCTAAACGCCACATCGACACTTGCAGGAGCCGGGTTCAATCGTTAAACAGCCCAGCAATTTGCCCTTAAGACTATAGACGCTGTCGCGCCGCTGCAGTTCGCTGCGGCCTTTCCGGCGCGCAAGACATACAGGACCGCCACCATGCCCAAACGCACCGACATCTCCTCGATCCTGGTGATTGGCGCTGGCCCCATTGTGATCGGACAGGCTTGCGAGTTCGACTATTCCGGCGTTCAGGCCATCAAGGCGCTCAAGGAAGAAGGCTACCGGGTCATCCTGGTCAATTCCAACCCTGCCACCATCATGACCGACCCGGAACTGGCGGATGCCACCTATATCGAACCGATCACGCCGGACTTCGTGGCGAAGATCATCGAAAAGGAACGCCCCGATGCCGTCCTGCCGACCATGGGCGGACAGACAGCGCTGAACTGCGCGCTGGAACTCGACAGATCAGGCGTGCTGGAGAAATTCAATGTCGAGCTGATCGGTGCCAAGGCCGCAGCCATCGAAAAAGCCGAAGACCGTGAACTGTTCCGCAAGGCAATGGACAAGATCGGCCTGGAAAACCCGCGCGCGACCATCGTGTCGTCACCGGAAATCAAGGATGAAAATGGCAAGCGCACGGGCTTTGACCGCATTGAAGGCCTCAAACGCGCCATGGCGGCCATCGACAATGTCGGCCTGCCCGCCATCATTCGTCCGGCCTTCACCCTCGGCGGAACCGGCGGCGGCGTTGCCCATAATCGCGAAGAATATGAAGAGATCTGCCGCTCGGGTATCGCCGCCTCACCCATGGCGCAGATCCTTGTTGATGAGAGCCTGATCGGCTGGAAGGAATTCGAGATGGGGGTTGTCCGCGACAAGGCGGATAACTGCATCATCATCTGTTCTATCGAGAACATCGACCCGATGGGCGTGCACACAGGTGACTCCATCACCGTCGCCCCGGCCCTGACGCTGACCGACAAGGAATTCCAGGTCATGCGCAACGCCTCGATCGCGGTGTTGCGTGAGATCGGCGTGGAAACCGGCGGCTCCAATGTCCAGTTCGCCGTGAACCCCGCGGATGGCCGCCTCGTCGTCATCGAGATGAATCCCCGCGTGTCGCGCTCTTCCGCGCTGGCCTCCAAGGCGACCGGATTTCCCATTGCCAAGGTCGCCGCCAAGCTGGCGGTCGGCTACACGCTGGATGAGATCGACAATGACATTACCGGCGTCACCCCAGCCTCGTTCGAACCGACAATCGACTATGTCGTCACCAAGATTCCACGCTTCGCCTTCGAGAAATACAAGGGTGCCGACAAGAAGCTGACCACCGCGATGAAATCGGTCGGTGAAGCCATGGCCATCGGCCGCAACTTTCAGGAAAGTTTTCAGAAGGCCCTGCGCTCACTGGAAACCGGACTGTGCGGCCTCAATGAAGTCGACATCCCGAATCTGGGTCAGGGCGATGACCGCAATGTGCTGCGCGCCGCCTGTGCCAACCCGACCGAAGACCGCCTGCTGGTCATCGCACAGGCCATGCGTCACGGCCTTTCCGTGGAAGACATCGCCACAGCCTCAGGCGTTGATCTCTGGTTCCTGCGCCAGTTCAAGGAACTGATCGAGATCGAGAGCAATCTCAAGCGCGACGGCCTGCCACAAAACGCCGCCGACATGACCGCCATCAAGTCCCTTGGTTTCTCCGACAAGCGCATGGGCCAGCTGACCGGCAAGAGCGAGGCCGATGTGCGCGCCCACCGCCACAGTCTGAATGTGCGTCCGGTCTATAAGCGCATCGACACCTGTGCAGCAGAATTTGCAGCCAAGACGCCTTATCTCTATTCTACCTATGAAACCGGTTACATGAACGCCAATGGCGAGATCATGCCGCCTGAATGTGAGGCCATGCCGTCGGATCGCCGCAAGGCGATGATCCTCGGCGGTGGCCCCAACCGGATCGGTCAGGGCATCGAGTTTGACTATTGCTGTTGTCACGCCGCCTTCGCGATGGAGGATCTCGGCGTTGAATCGATCATGGTCAACTGTAACCCCGAAACCGTCTCGACCGACTATGACACCTCCGACCGTCTCTATTTCGAGCCGCTGACCCTCGAAGACGTGCTGGAGATCTGCCATGTGGAACAATCCACTGGAGATTTCGCCGGTGTCATCGTGCAGTTTGGTGGCCAGACCCCGCTGAAGCTCGCCCCCGGCCTGGGCGAGGCGAATGTTCCGATCCTTGGCACATCACCCGATTCCATCGACCTTGCCGAAGACCGTGAGCGTTTTTCCGCCCTGCTCGACAAGGTCGGCCTCAAACAGGCTCCGTCCGGAATTGCCCGCTCCATCGCTGATGCTGTGGCAATTGCCGAGCGTGTTGGCTATCCGGTCATGGTTCGCCCCTCCAACGTGCTCGGTGGCCGCGCCATGGAGATCGCGCACAACGCAAATGACCTCGCCAATTTCGGTGAAGAAGCCCTGTCAGCAGCCGAAGGTGGCACGCTGCTGGTCGACCGCTATCTGTCAGACGCCATTGAGGTGGATGTGGATGCGCTGTGCGATGGTACAGACACGCATGTCGCCGGAATCATGGAGCATATCGAGGAAGCTGGCGTTCACTCCGGTGACAGCGCTTGTTCCATTCCGCCCTACACACTCTCCCAGTCCGTGCAGGATGAACTCACCCGCCAGGCCCGCGCACTGGCAAAGGCGCTGGATGTTGTCGGCCTGATGAATGTGCAGTTCGCGGTCAAGGACAGTGAAATCTACGTGCTGGAAGCCAATCCACGCGCCTCTCGGACCGTGCCATTCGTTGCCAAGGCGGTGTGCCGTCCTTTCGCATCGATTGCGGCCAAGCTGATGATTGGTGAGAAACTGGCCCCCTTCTCCATCGGTGAAGGCCCCATCAATCCACCTCGCATCGCAGTCAAGGAAGCGGTCTTCCCGTTTGCGCGCTTTGCCGGTGTTGACCCCGTGCTCGGCCCCGAAATGCGCTCGACCGGTGAAGTCATGGGCATTGATGTCAGTTTCGCTGCCGCGTTCCTGAAAGCCCAGATCGCCGCCGGTGTAGAGCTGCCAATTGCGGGTACAGCGTTCATTTCGGTCAAGAGCGGCGACAAGGATGCAATCATCCCCACGGCCAGATTGCTCATCGATATGGGCTTCTCGATCCTTGCAACTCTGGGTACCGCGCAAATCCTGCGCGATGCAGGACTGGACGTCCAGACCGTCAACAAAGTTCTCGAAGGGCGTCCGCACATCGTTGACAAACTCACCGATGGCGATGTCCATTTGGTGTTCAATACCACTGAAGGTGCCCAATCCATGCGTGATTCGGCATCAATCCGCAGAACAGCACTGGTCAAGAATGTGCCTTATTATACCACAATGTCCGGTGCGCGGGCTGCGACACTTGCAATTGAAGCTCTGAAAGCGCGCCCTCTTGATGCGGGCGCTCTCCAATCCTACTCTTGATGCTTGCTGGCTTCTTGAGCCTGTAACTATAACGGTAAACTCGTATGCAACGCATTCCTATGACGGCTGAGGGCCACGCGGCTCTCGAAGCTGAACTGAAAAATTTGAAATCCGTCGAACGCCCTCTGGTCATTCAGGCCATTGCCGAGGCGCGAGAACATGGTGACCTGTCCGAAAATGCGGAATATCACGCAGCCAAGGACCGCCAGAGCCTCATTGAAGGCCGCATCATGGAACTTGAGGACAAGATCGGTCGTGCCGATGTGATCGACACATCCCGCCTGATCGGTGACACGGTCAAGTTTGGTGCGACCGTGACCGTCATGGATGAAGACAGCGAGGAAGAAGCCACCTACAAGATCGTGGGTGACGATGAAGCTGATGTCTCTGTCGGCAAGATCTCGATTTCCTCACCGCTTTCGCGCGCCCTGATCGGCAAGGAAGAAGGCGATGTTGTTGAAGTGGCTGCACCTGGTGGTGCCAAGTCCTACGAGATCGTGGATATCGCCTACAAGTAACCGCTTCGCCATCACGCGAAAGGACCTGCACCATGGCCAGCCAAGGCACCGTCGGACCTTCCATCTGGGTTGTCTCCGACGGACGTGCAGGCATTGAACGTCAGGCGCTCGCGATTGCGCGCGCCCTTGGCGACATGAACCGCTGGCCGCTTATCGCGCATATCCGGTCCGAAGCCCATCGGCCGGACCCGATACGCCTGACGCCCAGCGCGCCCCAGGTCTGGTTGCCTCCGACGGCATGGCCAGATCCTCTGGGTGCCCTGCCTGCGCAGGAACGTGCACAGCTCAAGGCTCCCTGGCCCGATATCTGGATCGGATCAGGTCGCCGCTCCGTGCCCTATTCGCTGCGCGTGAAATCCTGGTCAAAGGGCAAGACATTGGTTGTTCAGACGCAGGACCCCAAGGCTCCTCTGGACAATTTCGATCTCGTCATACCGCCCGAACATGACCAGCTGGACGGCCCAAATGTCCTGTCGACCATAGGCTCACCCGCCTATTTCGCAGCTGGTGACATTGAACAGGCCGCGCTGGATTTCGGCGACCTGGCCAATGCTCCGGGCCTCAAGATCGCTGTGATCATCGGTGGCGGCTCAAAGACCCATTCATTGCCCCCTGGCCGTGCTGCTGAGCTGGAACAGGAACTGACGGCACTGGCCGGAAAGGGTGCCAAGCTGTGGATCACCCTGTCACGCCGCACGCCTGAGCACGCCCGTATCCGGTTTCGTCGCATGGCAGAAAAGCTCGGTGCACGCTTCTTCGAGAACGAAGCAACCGATGGCCCCAACCCCTATCTGGCCTATCTGAGCCTTGCCGATATCGTGATGGTGACGGAGGATTCCTCCAACATGATTTCGGAGGCCGCATGGTTCGCCAAACCGATCTATCTCCTGCGATTGCAAGGCCGTTCAGACAAGTTCGATCGCCTGCATGACAGCTTCCTCAAACGCGGCATTGCCCGCTGGTTCGACGGTGATGTCGAACTCTATCAGACCGAGCCCCTGCGCGAAATCGACCGTGTGGCAGACCGGATTGTCGAACTGCTGCTGGAAAAACACCGGGTGACTCAATCGGCCTGATGGTGGCATAAAAGCAGCGACCCCCATATTTCGGGTTATGATATAACATTCATAAATATCTGATTATTATCACTTTTTATTCACGTACCATCATGTTAGATCCGCCTTATGCCGCATGATCATTCTCATACACACGACCACGCTCATGACGACGATCATGGGCATGACCACAATGACGGGCATGGGCATGATCATGGTGGTCACGATCATGATGACCATGACCACGCCGCCCATGCTTCCCAGACCCGGCTGGCGATTGCCGGTGGGCTGACCGCCGCCTTCATGCTGGCGGAAGTTGCAGGCGGCATCATCTCTGGCTCATTGGCACTATTGGCCGATGCCGCACACATGCTCACCGATGCCGGCAGCCTGTTGCTGGCCTGGTTCGGCTTTCACCTCGCCACCCGCCCGGCAGACGCCAAGCGCAGTTTCGGCTTTGCCCGCTTTCGTATCCTCGCCGCATTCGCCAATGGCCTGACCCTGATCCTGCTGGCAGGCTGGATCATCGTCGAGGCCGCACAACGCTTCTTTTCCCCCGCCCCGATTGAAAGCGGCATGATGCTGGGCGTCGCCATTGTCGGGCTGTTGGTCAATATTGTTGCCTTCTTCGTGCTGCATGGCGGTGACGCCGGGCATGATGATGTCAATCTTGAAGGCGCGCTCTGGCATGTCGCCGGAGACCTTCTGGGCTCGGTGGTCGCAATCATCGCCGCTGGTGTGATCATGTGGACCGGCTGGACACCCATTGATCCCCTGCTCTCCATCTTTGTGGCGCTACTGGTCGGCTGGGGCGGCTATCGCGTGATCAAGCGCTCGGGCCATATCCTGCTGGAAGGTGCCCCCACCGGCTTTGACCCCGATGCCCTGCGGGCAGACCTTGAAACAGAGATTTCCGGCGTTGCAGATGTCCACCACATCCATGTCTGGACACTGACCGGATCGGACCGACTCGTCACCCTGCACGCCCGGCTGGAAGTGGATGCGGATGCACAGACCGTCCGCCGCGCCATGCGCACTCGCCTGACAGACCATCACGCCATGACCCATGTCACGCTTGAGATCGACGAAAGCGGGCCCCAGGGCGAAGATTGCTGCGATTGCATCAGCGATGCGCCCACTGAAGCACCACACTCACATTGAAGGCCCCTGCAGACCCGTGTTCCACAGGTCAGTGCAGCTAACTTCACGCAGTCGTGACTCGCCTCCATTGCCAAATCACCTTCGGGCCCCTAACTCATCGCTTGATCCTTGTCGCGATCACTCCTCAACCGATTGCACCGCACGAGACTGAAGAAAGTTTCCCGCCATGAGCCAGAACCACCGTCAACTGATCATCCTTGGTTCCGGCCCGGCCGGATATACCGCCGCCATCTATGCGGCGCGCGCCATGCGCCAGCCCATGCTGATTGCAGGCATGCAGCCCGGCGGCCAGCTGACCATCACCACGGATGTCGAGAACTATCCCGGTTTCGCCGAGGCCATTCAGGGCCCCTGGCTGATGGAGCAGATGGAAGCGCAGGCCAAACATGTCGGCACCGAAATCGTGCATGACCACATCAAGTCGGCCGATCTGTCCTCACGCCCCTACAAGCTGGAGGGCGAAAGCGGCAGCACCTATACCTGTGACGCGCTGATCATCTGCACGGGCGCACAGGCCAAATGGCTGGGCCTGCCATCAGAGGAAAAATTCAAGGGCTTCGGCGTCTCCGCCTGTGCCACTTGCGATGGCTTTTTCTATCGCGAGAAGGAAGTCGTGGTTGTCGGCGGTGGCAACACGGCCGTGGAAGAAGCCCTGTTCCTGACCAATTTCGCCTCCAAGGTCACGCTGGTGCACCGCCGCGACAGCCTGCGCGCAGAACGGATCCTGCAAGAGCGCCTGTTTGCACATCCCAAGGTGGAGATCGTCTGGAACAACCAGCTGGCAGAAGTCGTCGGTGACGAACAGCCCGCCCCTGGCGTGACTGGCGTGAAGCTGGAAAACACCCAGACCGGCGAGATCACTGAACTGGCCTGTCACGGTGTCTTCATCGCCATCGGTCACGCCCCGCAGACCGAACTGTTCTCCGGACAACTGGAAATGAAACAGGGCGGTTATATCGTCACCACACCCGGCACGACCGAAACTTCCGTGCCCGGCGTCTATGCAGCAGGTGACGTGACGGATGACAAATACCGTCAGGCGGTCACTGCCGCTGGTATGGGTTGCATGGCCGCGCTGGAAGCCGAACGCTGGTTTGCTGAGAACGTATCTCACCAGAAACCAACCGACGCCAGCTGGTAGCAATTTCACCCAATCATCGCAAAAGCCATAACCTCTTGGTTGATGTCCGGTGAAAGCTGGGTCACTCTTTGTACGGCAACCTGCAGGATATGCGGGTTTGGGAGGAACTGATCCTTGATGGACTGGGACAAGCTCAAGAGCTTTCATGCTGCCGCTGAAACCGGTAGCCTGACCGCCGCAGGCGAACGGTTGGGAATTTCCCAATCAGCCGTTTCGCGTCAGATCGCGTCATTGGAAGAAAAGCTGGAAGCCACTTTGTTCCAGCGCCATGCGCGCGGTTTGATGCTGACCGAAGCCGGACGCATCCTGCACCGCGCCACCGCGGAGATGTCGTCAGCGGCACGCACGGCCGAAAGCGCTCTACAGGATACCGGCGAAACTCCGCATGGCGAACTGCATGTCACCGCACCTGTGGCCTTTGGTTCGTTCTGGCTCGCCCCGCGCATGCACCGCTTCTTCCAGCTTTACCCTCGCATGCGCGTCAAGCTGTCACTGGATGACCGCGAATATGATCTGCTGACACTGGAGGCCGAATGCGCCATCCGCCTCTGGGCCGCTGACAAGGCAGATCTGATCCAGCGCAAGCTCACCACTGTGGGCACCAGCCTCTATGCTTCTGCTGCCTATCTTGAAGAGGCCGGTGTGCCCGAACGTCCAGAAGATCTGGACCGTCACCAGATCATCACCTATGGCCCGGCCGATGAGCACATGAAGATCGTCAACTGGGCCCAGCGCATCGGGCGCGATGACCGCAATCTGCGCGAAGCGACCCTTCAGATCAACAATGTGAATGGCATGATGCGGGCTGTGCGCGATGGCGGCGGCATTGCCGACCTGCCCGATTACATGATCATGGACTCCTTCAATCTGAAAAAGGTACTGCCGGATCATATCGGGCCGACTTTTGACCTCTTCTTCATCTACCCGTCCGATCTGCGGCGCTCCAAGCGCATATCCGTATTCCGTGACTGGCTGGTGTCGGAGATTGAAGCCTCAAAAACGGAACTCCGCGCCTGACCCCAGGACCGCCCGCGCGAGCTATGCATAATTACATATCACCCCTTCGAAACTATGACTTGATTTTTGAACGATTGTAAAATAATTTAGTGTTTATGCGAGGTGCCTCTCTCGCAACCCTTTTCGAGTTTTGCTCAAAGGGCGTTTCCTCCCCCCGAGGCATACCTTTTCAGGCCGCATCCTCTGGATGCGGCCTTTCTTTTTTCCAGATATCCGCCGCACCGGAAATTTGCGTAAAAATTCGCAAGCGCGCCTGACAAAGGTTTCAGGTCGTTTTGTTAATCTGAACCCTGCCGACATTAGCAATTGCAGGAAGCAGACAACATGGCGCGCAAATCCGCCCTATCACGATGGCTGAACCGCAATCCCGGTAAACTGTTCAGCATTGTCACCGCCTGCTTTGCCAGCCTCGTCACCTTCACCAGTGTTGAAAGCTTTGAAACCCGCGCAATCATCACCGCAGACTATTGCCGCGCGGATGCCTATGTCGGATCTGGCCATTATGTTGCCGAGGTCGAAACCAGCGATGGTCGCACCTTCCGGATCGGCGACAAGCGCAACGAATTCGATCCCGTCGCCAAGCGTGAAGCGCGCCAGCTGACCGAACTCGTCTGCACCGGCGAACCCATCATGGTCGGTGTCGTCCACGATCCCCTGAGTTCATCTGCCGAAATCGTCGTCGCCAAAACAATCTCCTGACATCTCACCCAATCTTGCGTTAATCTGAAACCACATGCCCGCTGGAACGTTCCGGCTGGGTTGGGCAAGTTCAGGGAGATGGGTCATGCGCTGGGAAAAAGGTCGCCGTGACGGCAATATCGAGGATCGCCGTGGCATGGGCGGCACAGTCGCAGGCGGTGGCATCGGCGTGGCCGTGATCGCGCTGATTGCCTATTACGTCTTCGGCGTGGACCCGCAAACCGCCCAGCAGGTCGCCTCCCAGATCGGCGGCACCACATCCTCCTCCCAGGGCGAAGCGGAGGTCGGCACACCCGAAGACCGCGCCGGCCAGTTCGTCGATGTCGTGGGCACCAATGTCAATGATGTCTGGGAGCAGTATTTCGACGGCTATCGCAAGCCGGAGATCGTCCTTTACTCTCAGGGCACACAGACCGCCTGCGGAGCCGGACAAGCCGCCATGGGGCCATTCTACTGCCCCGGCGATTCCACCGTCTATCTGGATCTGTCCTTCTGGGAGGAAATGGAAACCCGCCTGGGTGCTTCCGGCGCGGACTTTGCGCGCGCCTATGTCATCGCCCATGAGATCGGCCACCATGTCCAGTCGCTTACCGGGGCCATGCAGAAAGTGCGACAGGCCCAGCAGGGTGCCCGCACCGAAGCGGAATCCAATGGCTATCTGGTCTCGCTGGAACTTCAGGCCGATTGCTATGCCGGTGTCTGGGCGGCCCATGCCTCGGCTGTCTCCGGCGGCGCTGTCGCATTGGAGCCGGGCGACATGGAAGAAGGCCTCAAGACCGCACAGGCCATCGGCGACGACACGCTGCAGCGCAATGCAGGCCGCCGCGTCTCACCGGAAGCCTTCACCCATGGCTCTTCCGAACAACGCATGAAATGGCTCAAGCACGGCTATGAAACCGGCGACCCCAATGCCTGCGATACATTCGGAGGCTGAGGGCCTGCCCAGGGCCTCAATTGGCCCAAAGCGGCGTTAACTGTTAGATTGTCCCCCTGGCCTTGGTAGTTGGGGCCGCAAAGGGGACGATCATGATACACTCAAACACATTGAACGAACGCCGCATATCTCGGCCGCTCATGGCTCTGATGTCCGCAACCATTTTATCGGCCTGCACCGCAAATCCAGTCTCAACTGAACCGGTCACGCAAACGCAACAGGTCACAGAACCCACACTCGCAGCACCCACTCTGGCAGAGCGTGCGGGCGCGCCACTATTTGAGGGCATGGGCGATTTTCATCGCCCCATCACCACGAGCGATCCCGACGCCCAGAAATATTTCGACCAGGGCATGGTGCTGGCCTTCGGCTTCAACCACGCTGAATCCATCCGCTCCTTCCGCGCGGCACAGACGCTGGATCCGAGCTGTGCCATGTGTTTCTGGGGCGAAGCACTCGCCACCGGTCCCAACATCAATGTCACCGCAAACGGCAAGGCTGTGATGTCCGAGGATGAGCAAGCGGCCGCCTTCGCCGCATTATCCAAAGCCGTTGAACTCGCACCCGGTGCCAGCGAGATCGAACAGGATCTGATCACCGCCCTTCAGGCACGATATGCCGCTGAACCCGTCGAAGACCGCACCACGCTGGATCGCGCATATGCAAAGGCACTTGGACGCCTTGTCACAAAATACCCCAAGGACAATGATATCGGTGCCATGTATGCCGAAGCGTGGATGAACACCATGCCGTGGGACTATTGGTCGGATGGGAGCACCCCGCGTCCCGAAGCCGTCAACGCCATCAACATGCTGGAAGCCATCATCGCCCGCGCGCCCGAACACCCGCTGGCGCTACATCTTTACATTCATGCCGTTGAAGCATCCGCCAATCCTGCCCGCGCTGAAGCCGCCGCCGACACACTGGCCAATCTGGTGCCCGGCTCGGGCCACCTCGTGCACATGCCAGCGCATATCTATTGGCGCGTCGGGCGTTATCACGACGCCTCAGAGGCCAATATCCGCGCCGCAAAGGTCGATGAGGACTATATCGCGGCCTGCAATGCACAGGGCTTTTATCCTGCGCTCTATTACCCGCACAATATCCACTTCCTGTGGGCCGCATCCTCCATGCAGGGGCGCAGTTCCGTGGCAATTGAAGCGGGTGAAAAAGTTGCGGCCAATGTTCGCCTTGAAATGATCGACCAGTTCCCGACCGTGGAATTCTTTCACACCATTCCATTGCTCACCCTGGTGCAGTTTGCCCATTGGGACGAGATCCTCGAAAAGCCCCAGCCCCGCGCAGACCTCTCCTTTTCAAACGCCATCTGGCATTATGCACGCGGCATCGCCCTTGCGCGCACAGGTGAGATCGAGGCAGCCAGGGTCGAGCATGATGCCATGATGCCCCTGATGACGACGGAAAAAATCCTCTATCTGGACGGCGCTGATTATCCTGCGAGCGCCTTGCTGGGCATCGCCGGCGACCTGCTATTGGGCGAAATGGCACTGGCCGAGGGCGAGACCAACGCCGCCATCACCCATTTCACCAGCGCTGTCGCATCTCAGGATGCACTGCCTTATACCGAGCCACCCTTCTGGTATTACCCGACGCGCCAGTCACTGGGCGTGGCCTTGCTCAAGGCTGACCGTGCAGCAGATGCGGAAGCAGTCTATCGCAAGGATCTGTCGGACTTTCCCAATAATGGCTGGTCGACCTTTGGCCTGATCCAGTCCCTCACCGCACAGGGCAAGACCGAGGAAGCCGCAACCGAACGCGCCCGCTTCGAGAAAATCTGGGCCATGGCAGATGTCGACCTGGAAGCATCGCGGCTCTAGATCATCGATACCGGACAATTACCCGCTCAACCCGGTCTTAAGGGGTTGAGCGGGTGCATTTCATCAGAAATTGTCTTCAACCGCCGACTTCTGCACCATTCTCGCGCGGCGTATCCAGTACCATACCGGCCCGATAGGTAGTGCAATGGTAATGATCCAGGGAGTGAACATGCCCGCTCTCAAGTAACCTGCCCCCAGCAAGTTCAAGTTGAACAAGCTGAAATTGACCATGCCGTCTTTTATGTTCAGCAAAATGAAGACGACTTCACCTGTGGTCCAATTGAACTTAAATCCCCAGAACCCGATCAGGATAAAGGGGATCCACAGCCATTTGCGTTGCACAACGCCCTTGCTGAACCCGCAATGCACTGCCGTCACCAGATGAAACACTGGCATCGCCACCAGAAGAAATGCAAACAGATAATGTAGCGGACCTTTATTCGCAAAGCTGAAATCATGATATTTCGACGGCGGCCCGATGGTCTCGTTGAGCAAAATGTACGTCACGGAACAGCACGTGTCGTCGTTTTGTGCCAATACCAGCTGTAATTGAGCGTTGTTATTGTTGATCCGCACATCATACAGGAACAGATAAAGTGGCGCGCCCTCCAAATCGCCATATCGATCATCTCCGATTCTAGGTTCCGCAAAATACATTGAAACATGTATTTCACCTTCTGGAAGTTGGCCGAATATCCCCCGCATTCCTTCGCTTCCACCGAAAACATCTACTAGTAGGGGATGTACCATCTCTGCCAGACCCTCTGCATCCCTGCTCTCGAACAGAGCTGCAAAGCGATCCGCTGCCTCATAGATTTCTGGCTCATCGAAAACGCCACGAGGGTCCTGTTTGAACATCTCGTCCAGGCGGCACCCCGACAGGATCAATGTGAAAGCAAATACCCAGAATATGCGGTGCAACACAGCCACCCCCCAACCAGCTTCATCGTCCCCGACGACTCCCAGATGACAAGCTAGCGGGACATGGCCAATATTGAAAGCGGCCTGATACTCACTAACCCAGCTCCGCTTCCACCAGTTTCACCACATCGCCCATGATCTCGGTGATCTTGAAGTCCTTTGGTGTGTAGACGCGCTTGACGCCCATCTGCCTGAGCGCCATGGCGTCCTCGGGCGGGATGATACCACCCACCACCAGTGGGATGGTCATGCCCTTTTCACGCATGATCGCAGCGGTATCGCGCACCAGATCAAGGTGAGATCCCGAAAGGATCGACAGCCCGACAACATGCGCCTTCTTCTCGATGGCCTGGTTGACGATCTCCTCCGGGGTAAAGCGAATGCCGTCATAATGAACATCCATGCCGCAGGCCCGGCCGCGCGCGGCAATCTGCTCGGCACCATTGGAATGGCCATCCAGCCCCGGCTTGCCCAATACATAGGTCAGCGTGCGGCCCAGCATGTCTGACACCCGCTCGACCTCTTTTTTGACCGCCTCGATGTCTTCGTCGCCTTCCGAGGAGATCACCAGAGACACACCGGTTGGCCCGCGATATTCGCCAAACACCTCGCGCAGCGCCTCACCCCATTCACCCGTGGTCACGCCCGCCTTGGCCGCGGCGATGGAAGGTTCCATCATGTTGCGCCCCTCGCGCGCCGCCGCCTGAAGCTCTGCCAGCGCCTGTTCGACTGCGCCATTGTCGCGTGACTTGCGCCAGTCCTGAAGGTCACGCACCTGCGCACTTTCCTCCATGGGATCGACCGTCATGATCGCATCCTCACCGCCGCCCAGCGGGCTGGGCTCGGTCGAGGTGAACGCGTTGACGCCGACGACTTTCATGTCGCCATTCTCGATATTGAGAACGCGTTCCTTTTGGGAATTGACAAGCTCGGACTTCATGTAATCCACCGCCGATACTGCCCCGCCCATATCGTCGATCCTTGCCAGTTCCGCGCGGGCACCTTCGGCCAGTTCAGCCGTCTTGGCTTCGACAACATGCGAACCATCAAACAGGTCCTCATATTCCAGCAGATCTGTCTCATAGGCCATGATCTGCTGCATGCGCAGCGACCATTGCTGGTCCCACGGACGCGGCAGGCCCAGCGCCTCGTTCCAGGCCGGCAGCTGCAGGGCCCGGCAACGCGCGCGCTTGGACAGCGTCACCGCCAGCGCTTCCAGCAGGATGCGATAGACATTGTTCTCCGGCTGCTGCTCGGTCAGGCCCAGCGAATTGACCTGCACGCCATAGCGAAAACGCAGCGCCTTCTCGTCCTGCACACCATAACGATTGCGGCCGATTTCCTCCCACATGTCCACGAAAGCGCGCATCTTGCACAGCTCGGTCACGAAGCGCACGCCCGCATTCACGAAGAACGAGATACGGCCATAGACGATGTCAAAATCCTTGTCCGGCACCTGTCCGCCTGCCTTCACCGCATCCAGCACGGCAATCGCGGTCGCCAGCGCATAGGCCAGTTCCTGCTGCGGCGTCGCGCCCGCTTCCTGCAAATGGTAAGAACATACATTGAGCGGGTTCCAGTTTGGAACTTCCGTATAGCTCCAGCTCACCATATCCGCGATCAGGCGCATGCTGGGCGCAGGCGGAAACACATAGGTGCCGCGCGAGAGATATTCCTTGATGATGTCGTTCTGGGTGGTGCCGCGCAATTTCTTGCGGTCATCGCCGCGCTCATCGGCCAGCGCCACATAAAGCGCCAGCATCCATGCTGCAGGCGCGTTGATGGTCATGGAGGTGTTCATCTCCTCCAGCGGCAACTGGTCAAACAGCTTGCGCATGTCGCCCAGATGCTTGACCGGAACGCCCACCTTGCCGACCTCACCGCGCGCCAGCACATGATCCGCGTCAAAAGCCGTCTGCGTGGGCAGGTCAAAGGCAATGGAAAGCCCCGTCTGACCCTTTGAGAGATTGGTGCGGTAAAGCGCGTTGGATTTTTCCGCTGTCGAATGGCCCGCATAGGTGCGGAAGATCCACGGCCGGTCCGCATCATGCTGGAAAGGTCTCTCACCCATCTGGTCTCTCCCTGATTATGTTGCACCGCAACATGCCAGCGACATGCCATCTCGGCAAGAGAAATTGATCGGATGATGCATGGAAGAATATGCTGGTTGATTGATCCCGCTTTGTCTTCAATAGTAACCAGACAGGCAAATCAGGGGACGAAATTGGCTGATATTTTCCTTTCTTATAAAAAGGAAGACCGAGGAAGAATTGATACTCTGGCATCCGCCCTCAAATCTGAAGGGTTTGATGTCTGGTTCGACTATGAAATCGAAACCGGCGGAGACTGGTTTGATCAGATTCTAATGCAATTGAGACAGGCACACTGTGTTGTTGGTTGCTGGTCGAATGTCTCTGTTCAGGATGGAATCTTCACCAGAAGCACAAATTCCAATCTGTCCTATGTCCAGACTGAGCATCGCGAAGCTGGCGCAAAATTACTACCTATCCTATTGGATGCAGATGCTGTTCCTGTCGAGTTCGGCTCACTTCAGGCTGAAGATCTGACAGACTGGGTAGGTGATACATCTGATGCCCGATGGCGGCGCTTCATTGACCGTATCGAGGAGCTTGTTGCCCCTCACGCACCCGCATGGATCAGACGACGCATGGCATCGGTGAATGCCACACTCATAGCTGAACGCGCACGGCGTACGGATACCGAAGAACGCGCAAGCGCGCTGAACGAACAATTGAAAGTGGAAGCACGTCAGCAGGCAGACGCATTAAGGGAACTGGCCGTTTCCAACACACGCGCTGAAGACATGGCAGAACAGATCGACACCCTGAAACAGCAACTACATGAAAAAACAGATGAGATTGCCAATACGAAAGCGATTTTAAAAACCACCGTTCAAAAGATAGAAGACCTGACAGGCAAGCTTCTGGAATCCGAAAAGGCCCGCACAGCCCAGGAGGAACAGCTCAAAAGCGCAGAAGATCTCATCAAATCAAAAGACAAAACGCTCAAAATCATGAAAGCCCAGCTCCACAAATTTTCCCCTGCAAGTTCGGACAGGAGTGCTTCTCTGGATGAGCTTTTTGCTGCGGGAGAGGCTGCAGCTGCTGATAGCGGCACTCAGTTTACACCAACGGTTCTGACAAAAGACAATTCAATACAATCACAAATTGCTGCAGCAAGATCTTCGCGACGACGCACCTCCAATGTGTTCGACAGCAAGCCCCCAAAACCGTTGCACGAATTTCTGATCAACAAAAAGTCCTTGTCGATCATCACGACGAGTCTGACAGGCTTGCTCGTACTGATTATATTTGGCCTACCAGCGATACAGCTCGTGTCTTCTAACTTGGGTTACCTCGTCCTGGTCATACCGGCCGCACTGCTCGGCGCATATTTCTTCCATGGAGCCTATGATGAGCCTCCCAGGACGATCAGTATATTGTCCGGAATTGCTGCTGGTCTCCTGATGGCTGGCTGGATGATGAACACTCCCTTCAATGAGGATTTGTCCGCAACAACGATTGGGCCCGCGTCCCTATTTACTGCCTTTGTTGTTACAGCATTTATTCTGGACTACGCCAATGATTGGGAATGGAACCGATGGCTACTACTGCCTCCTATATTGTGCCTGATGATCGCATCCAAAACGGCAACTGCTCCGCCACTCATCAGTGGCGGAGATGTGACTTGGCTCGATTATTCAATGTTGATTGCCTTGATTATATCAGCCGCCAGCATGGCAGGTCTAATCGTTCACTATCATTATCCAGATCGTCGTGACCTCATCTTCACATATCTGGGCGCTGCCATTATCGGCGCAGCAGTCAGCCTACTCATATGCACGAATGCAAGTGCGATTTTTTCAGGCTTGGCATTACTGACAAACACCCCGCTTGAACTTGGCGATTTCTGGAGCGCGACCGGCGACGTTGACCAGAAGCTGCTGGCCGTGATGCTCGCTTCGATTTCCGGAGCCGTTGTGGGGGTAGTATCCGAGCGCTTCATTTAACACCAAAGCGGCCGGCAAATTCCACTCTTTACATTGCCGATATCCACCTTCGGCGCATAAGCTCGGTGCAAATCACCTGATCCACGAGGGGCCCGCGCCATGTTCAGACACCACACCATCTCTCTGGCCGCACTCTCATTGGCGTTGGCCGGATGCGCCACACAAACACCCCACACCGAAACTGCGCTTGCCTCAGAGCCTGCCGCCTCCAGCCAGGCGGAGCTCGACGCCATCTTCGCCGCCTATGCCGCACTCGACACGCAGAACGACCCCATCACCGCAGCCGCCTATGGCGACACGCAGGCACTCGCGCGCATGCCCTCCGTCTCGCCCGAGACCCGCGCAGCCCAGAAAAGCGCACTGGAAGACATCAGGGCCCAGCTTGACGCCCTGCCAACCGATGCGCCGGATGCCACCAATCGCAAGCTGCTCTCCGATCTCATCGACCAGCAGCTGACCTCCATCGCCTTTGACGAAGACCGCCTGCCCTTCACCAATGACTGGGGCCCGCATTCACTGCTGTTCTATGCCATTGCCGATACGCCCGTGCGCAATAGCGACGAAGCCGCCCTGCTCGTCCAGCGGCTTGAAGCTGCTCCTGCCTATATCCGCGAGAACACGGCAAACATGCGCCGCGGTATCGAGACAGGCTTTGTCGGCTCACGCTCCACGACGCAGATCATCATCGCCGACATGGAGAAGGCCGACTATTCGCGGCTCACCGCGCCGTTTGCCGATGCCGACCCGCAGATCAAGGCCCGTGCCGAGACCGCTGCTGCCGAAACCCGGACCGCGCTGGAAGAGGCCATTACCTTCCTGAAGTCCGACTATCTGCCCGCCACACACGAACTGAGCGCCGCCCGTGACCAGCCCGATGGCGAAGCCTGGTATCGCTTCCGCGTCGCCACCGAAACCGGCTCGGACCTGACACCAGACGAGATCCATGCAATCGGCCTCGAAGAAGTCGCCCGCATCCGCGCCCGCATGGAAGCCATCATTGAAGAGGTCGAATTCGAGGGTAGTTTTGCAGACTTCCTCGCCTTCCTGCGCACGGACCCGCAGTTTTATGCAGGCACGCCTGAAGAGCTGCTCGAAAAAGCCTCCGAAATGGCCAAGCGCGCCGATGGTTTCCTGCCGCAAATGTTCGAAACCCTGCCGCGCCTGCCCTATACGGTAAAGCCCGTGCCGGACGAGATCGCGCCCACCTACACGACCGGACGTTACTATACCGGCTCCCAGCATCAGGGGCGCGCAGGGATCTACTACGTCAACACCTATGACCTTGGCGCCCGCCCGCTTTATGAGCTGCCCGCGCTCACCCTGCATGAAGCCGTGCCCGGCCATCACCTTCAGATCGCACTGGCACAGGAACTGGACAACCAGCCAGACTTTCGCCGCAACCTGATGACCACCGCATTCGTCGAGGGCTGGGGGCTTTATGCCGAAAGCCTTGGCGAGGACGCTGATTTTTACCGCACGCCCTATGAGCGTTTCGGTCGCCTCTCCTACGAGATGTGGCGGGCCTGCCGCCTTGTCGCCGATACTGGCCTGCACTGGAAAGGCTGGAGCGTTGAGCAGGCGCGCACATGCTTTACCGACAATTCCGCGCTGTCAGAGCACAATATCGAGACCGAACTCCAGCGCTATGTCTCATGGCCCGCACAGGCACTGGCCTACAAGATCGGCGAGATCGAGTTTCACCGCCTGCGCACAAAGGCTGAAACCGCGCTGGGCGAGGATTTCAACATCCGCACCTTCCACGATGTCCTGCTCCAGCAGGGCGGCATCCCGTTCAACGTGGTCGAAGCCAATCTGGATGCCTGGATCAGTGAGCAGACTGCGGACGAGATCCCGGCAAACGAGGACTGAGCCAGAGCCTATTCCGGCTTGAGCGAATATCCCGCCGAGCGCACCGTGCGGATCGGGTCATGTTCGCCATGCTTGTTCAGCGCCTTGCGCAACCGGCCAACATGCACATCCACCGTGCGCGCCTCGACATAGACGTCAGAGCCCCAGACCGCATCCAATAGCTGTTCACGCGAGAATACCCGGCCCGGATGCTGGATCAGATAGTCCAGCAGGCGAAATTCGGTGGGGCCCAGATGCACTTCAGCGCCATTGCGCAGCACGCGGTGTGATGTGCGGTCAACCTCGATATCACCGGCGATCACCTTGTCATCGGCCAGACCCGGGCGGATGCGGCGCAGCACGGCGCGCACGCGGGCCTTCAGCTCGGTCATGGAAAACGGTTTGACCACATAATCATCCGCGCCTGTGTCCAGCCCGCGAATACGGTCGACTTCCTCGGATTTGGCGGTCAGCATGATGATCGGCAGATTGCGCGTGCTAGACCGTGCCCGCAGGCGGCGACAGACCTCGATCCCCGCCAGCTTGGGCAGCATCCAGTCCAGCAGGACAATATCAGGCTGGCGCTCATCGACCATCAACAGAGCTTCTTCGCCATCATTGGCAATCTCGACCTCATAGCCATCTGCCTGGAGATTATATCTCAACAACTCCACCAGCGCGGCTTCGTCTTCAACGACAAGCGCATAGGGTTTGGCAGCGACCTTCTTGGTCGAGGATGTACGCGTGGCTTCAGCTTGATAGGTCATCGGCTTTCGGTCTTTCGGCGGTCATCTTGTCCCCGGTGACGAGGAAGTGAATGGTTTCTGCAATATTGGTGCAATGGTCCCCGATGCGTTCGAGGTTCTTGGCCATGAACAGCAAATGAGTGCATGCGCTGATCGTGCGCGGATCTTCCATCATGTAGGTCAGCAAGACACGGAAGAGAGAGTTATAGTGCTCATCCACTTCCTCATCGCGTTCCCAGACCAGCGCGGCCGCATTGTCATCCTCGGCGCTATAGGCATCCAGCACGCGTTTGAGCTGGGCAAAGACCAGCCGCCCCATGCGTGAGAGGTCCTGACCGCTTTCAGTGTTTTCCATCACGTCAAAGCTCAGCGCGCGCTTGGCGATGTTCTTGGCCAGATCACCGATACGCTCAAGATCAGCGGCGACCTTCATGCTCGCAATCGCCTGACGCAGGCCGCGTGGATTCAACCGCTGGGCTTCAAGCAGGTCCTGGATACGATTGTCGACCATGAGCTGCAATGCATCCACATCCGCATCACGGCGAATGACGGCGCGGGCCATGTCGTGATCAATCCCAACCACCGAGCGTACGGATTTTTCCAGCATGTCCTCGACCATGCCACCCATGCGCGCCAGCTCTCCGGCCAGCGCTTCAAGCTCTGCATCCGCCGATTTTTTCGCGCCAGTCGGCACAAGTGGACTACGCATCCCGCTCTCCTTCGGATCCCGCCGGGGATCGACCTGTAATCATCCGTATTCGGACGATATAGCAAGGAAACACAATGATGGCATCAGTTTGACGTGCGAAGGTGTCAATCATGGATCTCGACCTCCTCGACAATATCCGTCAGCGCCGGAGAAACGCCCTGCGCAATGTCCTGTGTGGCCGGAGCCATTGGCAATAGCACACCAAAGGCCGTGCCCGCATCCACAAGGCTTTCGACCAGGAAATCCCCACGATGGCGCGAGATGATATGCTTGACGATGGCAAGCCCCAGCCCGGTGCCGCGCCGCAGACCACGTCCGGGATCGACCCGATAGAAGCGCTCTGCCAGACGCGGCAGGAACTTGCGATCAATACCCGGGCCTTCATCCTCAATGCGCAGAACGGCATAGCCCTGCGCCGTGCCTGAAGGACTGGAGGAAATCGTCATCCGCGATGCCCCCACCATGCCCCGCCCAGCAAGGGACACAGCCTCATCGCGAGACAGATTGGAACCGACCGTGATCGTGACAGTCTGGCCATCCTCGGAATATTTGACGGCATTATCGATCAGGTTCTGCGCGACCTGTGCCAGCTCATCGCGAACACCATGCACGAGCACACCGGTCTTCAGACCCTCGAAATTCAGCGTCACACCCTTTTCCGTGGCGAGCGGTTCCAGCGCATCTACCGCTTCGCTGACCACGGCCGCAAAATCCGCATCTGTCTCTGGGCGGCGGTGCTCATTGAGCTCGATCCGCGACAGCGACAGGAGGTCATTGATCAGGCGGCGCATGCGTTCGGCCTGCCCATACATGATCTCCAGAAAGCGATCCCACGCCTCATGGTCGTCCTTGGCCGGTCCGCGCATGGTCTCGATGAAACCCGCAAGCGAGGTCAGCGGCGTGCGCAATTCATGGCTGGCATTGGCCAGAAAATCCGCGCGTGCCCGTTCAGCGCGTTTGACTTCGGTAAGGTCATGCATGGTCACCAGCACGCCCACGCCGCTTTCCATGTCGATTGGAGTCGCCCGGCAGGCATAGTGACGATCAAGGTCATCAAGCAGCACGATCGAGAATGTCTGCTGGGTCCGGCTCTCCGTTGCAGTGCTCACTGCCTCCAGCAATTCAGGACGCCGGATAATCGATGACAGGAAGGGAGCCTCCCCCATGAACCGGAAATTCTTGCGTGCGGCGGCATTTGCGCAATCAACTCGTCCATCAGGCGAAACAAAAAGAGCTGGCTCCTGCAGGGCATTGACCAGATTTGTCCGAAAATTTTTCAGCCCCAGCGCGTCAGATGGCCCCAGGGAAGCGCCGCCTGCGCCACTCGAAAACACGCCCCGAACCAGAAATCCGGCAACGACACTCAACCCAGCCAGCCCCAAAAGCGAACCACCCAGCGCCCTGGGTGACAGCTCACCCACCCCCCACAAGCCGAGCAAGACTATAGCGCCAAGGCAGAAGAATATCGCAGTCTGGCGCAAGAATTCACTCCCAGCGCCCGGCTTTTTTCCGCTTGTCTTGCTAGTCTGCATTTGGGTGGACTTTTGCGCCAACCAGATATTCTCCGTGATCTCGACGTGAAACGGATATTTAAGTCCCCGTCAGTTACACACGTACTTGTTGAATCAACTATACAATAACCTGTCACACTTGACAGTTTCATGTCAGCCACACTTAAAAGTCGAAAATTGTGACATATTGAAATTCGATAATAATTTGTTGACATTCGAGGCGCAGATCACGTAAGAACCATTTATTCAGGCCGTTCGCGTTCAGTTGGATGGAACGCAATTTGAGGTTTGCATGAAAAATTATTCTTCACTGGCGGCCGCCCTGCTCGTAACAGGGTGCGCTGGCATCTCCTCTCAGCGCGCAGAGCTGGGTGACTATCGTGAGGCATCGCTGCCTGACGCCCCAAATGAATGGGCCGTGACCCTGCCTGCACCCGCCGCCGAGTCAGACTGGATCGCCCAGTTCAGTTCCGGCGTGCTGGCCGAGCTGATCGAAGAGGCCATGCAGGCCAATCCCGATGTTGCATCAGCTGTCGCAACTGCCGATGCCGCACGTGCCGGATATCGCGCTGCTCGTGGCCGCGCCCTGCCATCTGTCACAGGCGGTTCAGAAAATTCATATTCCGGACTGGTGGAAGAATTCGATCAGGGCACCGAAGCCTACAGCCTCGGCATTACCGCCAGCTGGGAGCCAGACCTCTGGGGCCGTGTCTCGCGCCGGGTTCGCGCTGCGGATGCCGATTACATCGCATCCAATGCAGACCTTTCGGCCATTCGCCTGTCAATCACCGGTGCCACCGCCCGCGCCTGGATCTCCCTGGTCAATGCCCGCGCCCAGCTGATCCTCACCCAGGATGAATTGCGCGTCCGTCAGAATTCCGCACAGGTCACGGAACGCCGCCTTTCCGCCGGTGTCGCAACCGCCCTTGATGTGCGCCTCGCCCGCAGCGCCGTTGCCAGCACCCGCGCTTCCATCGCCAGCGCAGAACAATCGGTGTCAGATGCCGCAAGGTCGCTGGAAATCCTGTTGGGGCGCTACCCCGCCGCAGCCGTTGAATCGCCCGATGTCCCGCCGCAGCTCGATGCGATGGTGGATCTGTCCAACCCGACCGACCTTCTCGCACGCCGCCCTGATATAGCCGCGGCAGAAGCTCGCATGGCCGCCGCAGGCATGCGCGCAGAACTGGCCCGCCTGGCGCTTCTGCCCTCGCTCAGCATTGGTGGCTCAACCACTTTCAGCAGCGACGAGATCGCCGATCTGATCGATGTGGAACAGCTGGCCGGCCGCGTCTTTGCCAATCTGACCGCACCGATCTTCAATGGCGGCGCACTGAAAGCTGACGCTGAAGCCGCAATCGCCCGCGCACGCGCCTCGATCTCGGACTATGCCGGTGTGGTCCTGAATGCCTGGCGCGAAGTGGAAGCCGCGCGTGCCGCAGATATCTCCCTTGAAAAACAGGAAATCGCCCTTGCCGAAGCCCTCACCGAGGCCGAAGCGGCAGAAACCCTGGCCGAACGCCAATATCAACGCGGCCTGATCACAATTTTCAACCTGATCGACGCCCAGACCCGTCGGATCAGCGCCGAACGCCAATTGCTGAACGTCCGCGCCAATCGCGCTGCAAATCGTATCAACTATCACATCGCCCTGGGCGGCGGGGCCTTGCCCCTTGCCGACTTGCCAAATGCCGACATGTCCACTGAAGGCTCGACCGCGCCATGACCCGTAACCGCACCATCGCTCTCATTCTGGCAGTTATCCTGCCGATTGCCTTCATCGTTCTCGGTATCGGGTCGATCGCGGTGATGGGGGCTCTCAAACCCAAACCCGAAGAGCGCAATGAAGCTCCCAAGGCGCTGGCAGTCTTTGTCGCCGAAGCCGTGCGCGAGGATGTGCAATTGTCGATCACGGCGCAGGGTGAAGTCGCCCCGCGCAACCAGGCCAATCTGGCACCACAGGTATCAGGCCGCGTGAACTATGTGGCCGATAATCTGGTCAATGGCGGCTTCGTCAAGAAGGGCCAATTGCTGATGCGCCTTGAGGATGCCGATTACAAGCTTTCCGTCGTGCGTGCTGAAAGCACGGTCGCCAGTGCCCGTCAGGCCCTGGTACAGACCGAGGCCGAAGCTGATCTTGCCTTGCGCGAATTGCAGGATCTTGGCATTGACGATGCCTCCCCGCTCGCCCTCAAAGTGCCCCAGCTGGAAGAGGCCCGCGCATCGCTGGCAGCTGCCCAGGCCCAGTTGCAGGACGCACAGCTCCAGCTGAAGCGGACCGGCATCTACGCCCCCTTTGACGGTATGGTGCTGAATGAAACCGTGGATATCGGCCAGTTTGTCGGTGCCGGTGCCGTTATCGCGGAAGTCTTCGCCACGGATGTGATGGAGGTCGAGCTTCAGATCTCCGACCAGCAAATGGGTGAGCTTGGCCTGCCCATCGCCTTCAACGCGACCGCCAATAATCCCGGACCGGAAGTGCGTCTGCGCGCCAATGTCGGCGGTCGCCAGCGTGAATGGATCGGTGAGATTACCCGTACCGGTGCCGCCATCGACAGCCGTTCGCGCCTGATTTCGGTCTATGCCGAGGTCGAGGACCCGTTTGGTGAGGGTGCCGATGAGGGAGCTCCGCTCGCACCTGGCCTGTTTGTCGATGCATCCATTATCGGCCGCACCGTCGAGGATGTGATCATCATCCCGCGCCAGGCCCTGCGTGGTATCAATACTGTCTATGTCGTGGAAACGGTTGATGCCGAAGAGTGGCGCGCCGAACGTGATGCCCGCAGCGCCAAGCTGAACGGCGCCTCCGGCTCCACAGATGCCGCTGCCGAGGACAAGAAGGACGACAAGGCCAAACCGGACTCCGAGAATGCCTCGAAAACCGTCGCCGATCTTGAAACCGGTCCAGTCGATGTCTTGCGCATTCGCGAAGTGGAAGTGCTCAAGAGTGAAGCCGATCGCGCCTTGCTCCTGTCCGGCATCGAACCAGGCGAACGTGTCGTGCTCTCTGCTGTCCAGGCCGCATTTGATGGTATGCGCCTGCGAGTCCTCACGCGCAATGCGGACGGAACCGTCGATGCCGTCACCGACGCCGAAGCGGAAACCGCCAGCGTTTCATCTACTGAAGGTACAAACTGATGCATGGGCTTGTCAGCTTCTGGGCACGCAACTCCGTCGCCGCCAACCTCCTGATGATTGTCGCCCTTGTGGGCGGTGCAATTGGGTTTTTCCGGCTGGAAAAGGAAGTCTTCCCGGGTGTGTCTGCCGCGGGTGCGCAAGTCCATCTGGCCTGGCCGGGAGCCTCCCCCCAGGAGATCGAGGAGCAGATCATTGTTCGCATCGAGGAAGCTGTTGCGGACATTGACGGCATCGACCAGCTGACATCCGTGGCCTCCGAAGGCAGTGCCGGTGTCTATATCCGGGCGCTGGTATCGGTCGACCACCAGGAGTTTCTCGACGAGGTCAAGCTGCGCGTCGACAGTATCAACAACCTGCCCCAGAGCGCCTATCGCCCTGTCGTCCAGGAGATGGGTTGGGACAATCAGTGGATGGGCATCGTCCTTCATGGCGATATCGATCGTCGCGAACTGAAGCGATATACCGAGAAGATCCGCGATGAAGTCGCCCAGATTTCCGGCGCAGAACTGGCCGAAGTCAATGGTACGCTGGGCGAGGAAGTGACCATTGAGCTGTCTGAATCCGCCATGCGGCGCTTCGATCTGACCTTCGATGAAGTTGCTCAGGCCATCCGCTCCCAATCGCTCAACGCATCCGGCGGTGATGTGCGCACCGAAACCGGCCGTGTCAGCATCCAGGCCCGGATGCTGGCAGACACCGCCGACCAGTTTGGCGAGATCGTGATCCGCCAGAACAATAATGGTGGCGTCATCCGTCTGCGCGATGTCGCCACGGTGAAGGACGGCTTCGTGGATGCGGACCTGCGCTCCACCTATGACGGTGAGCCAGCGGCCTTCATCATGTTCGGCTCCGTCGACAAGATGAACCTGCCCAAGTTCTCAAATGCCATCAAGGACTTCATCGCGGAGCGCAACAAGACACTGCCTGAAGGTGTAGAGCTCGACGTGTTGTGGAGCGATGATGACTTCTTCTCCAAGCTGGTCAGCATCATCGGAAGCTCTGCCTTCATGGGAACCATTCTGGTGCTGTGCATCCTGATATTGTTCCTGCGTCCGGTCGTGGCGTTCTGGGTCTCTGCCGGTATCCTCACCGCCTTTGCCGGTGGATTCCTGCTGCTGCCCATGATGGGCGTATCGCTCAACCTGATGACACTGTTCGCCTGCCTTCTGGTGATCGGGATCGTGGTGGATGATGCCATCGTCATTGGCGAGAATATCCATACCGAGGTTGAAAGTGGCCGCCGAACCGGTCCCGATGCGGCCATTCATGCCACCATGGCGATGGCCAAGCCTGTGATCTTCGGTGTGCTGACCACGATGATCGCCTTTGCGCCCTGGGCGCTGATCTCCGGCGAACAACGCCAGTTCACCCAGAACTTCACGCTGACAGTCATAGCCGCGCTGACCTTTTCGCTGATCGAGGCCTTCCTGATCCTGCCGGCCCACCTGGCGCATCTCAAACCTCAGCGCATGGTCAACAAGAAGGGCAAGCCAAGCCGCTTTGTCCGGATGCAGCGCAATATTGCCGACAGCCTGTTGTGGTTCGCCAAGAACATCTACCAGCCGATCCTCGAGGTCGCCCTGAAGATGCGCTATGCAACGCTGGCCTTCTTCATCATGCTGTTCATTATCGCCATCGGCCTGATGAATACCGGTTTCGTGAAGGTTCGCATTGACCCCGATGTCGAGGGTGACCTGATCTTCGTCAATATCGAGATGCCCGACGGGACCCCCTTCTCGCGCATCACCGAAGTCGCCGACCAGCTGGAAAGCGGGCTGGACAAGCTGCGCGCTGATATCAACCCGAAATATGCCTATCTGGGCGAGGACATGGTTCAGAGCGGATCCTTTGTCGCCACCGATAGCGGTGTGAATGCGTGGATCGGGCTTATGCCGCCGGAAAACCGGCCCACCAATGTCTCCTCCTCGGATATCGCCGAACAGCTGCGTGAATTGGCCGGGCCGATCCCCGATGCCGAGGACGCCCGATTCAGCGCCAGCTTCGGCAATGATGATGCCCGCCTGCGCTTTGCCCTCAACCATGAGGATCTTGACGTGCTGCGTGAGGCAGCCGACGAGTTGAAGGACCATCTGGCGACCTATTCGCAGGCCTATAATGTCGGCGATAACATATCCGCCGCCGCAAACGAGATCCGCCTCAATCTGAAACCGGGCGCTGAAAGCCTTGGCGTCACTCTGGCCACGGTTACGCAGCAGGTGCGGCAGGCCTATTACGGCACGGAAGTCCAGCGTCTGCCACGTAATGGCGACGATGTACGTGTGATGCTGAAATTCCCGGAAGAAGCGCGTCGCTCGCTCGACAGCATGAGGGAATTGCGCATCCGCACCAGTGATGGCCGCGAGATCCCTTTAATGGAGGTTGCCGACCTTGAATTTGCGCCGGGCATCAATCGGATCCTGCGCCGCGAACGCCAGCGCTCCGTGTCCGTCTTTGCGGAAGTGGACGGATCGGCACAGCGCAGCATCATTGAATCGGTGAACAAGAACTTCATTCCCGGACTGGTCGAGCGCCACCCGGGACTGACCTCCGGTGCCATCGGCACGGCAGAATCAGAAGCCGAGTTCTTCCAGGAAATCATGGTTCTCCAGCTTGCATCCTTCTTCGTGATGTATTGCCTGCTGGCCATCGCCTTTGGATCCTACTGGCAGCCCCTCCTGATCATGACAGCCATCCCCTTCGCCTTTGCCGGCGCGGTGTTCGGGCATCTGGGTTTTGGCGTCTCGATGAACATCTTCTCCTGGTTTGGTGTGGCTGCTGCGGCCGGTGTTGTGATCAATGACAACCTCGTACTGATCGACTATCTCAACCAGCGCCGCGCACAGGGCGTGGCTGCCATGGAAGCCGTGGTGGAATCGGGCGTGCAGCGCTTCAGGCCAATCCTGCTGACCTCTGTGACGACCTTTATCGGTGTATTGCCGATGATCATGGACCGCTCGGTCCAGGCCGGGTTCCTGCGTCCCATGGTGGTTGCGATGGGTTCAGCCGTTCTGTTTGCCCTGCTGGTCTCACTGTTCCTCGTGCCATCGCTCTACCTGATCGGAACGGAAATCCGCCGTCTCTATCTCTGGATCTTCACCGGACAGGATTATCGCAAGATCGGTGACCGCTTTACCGGCATCGATGTCGACGTGCTGGGCGAAGCACATTCCAGTGTTGCCCCGGACCCGGCAGAATAGTAACCATGTTCTCATAATTGGGGCAGTAGCAGGCAATTCATGCCAGCAACCCGCCTCAGCAGGACATGATAACTCGGGAGAGACCTGACCGATGAAAAAACTCATCGCCGCCACATCCTTGTTCGCGCTGGTTGCCGCTTGTGCGACCGCACCGGAAATAGCCGCTGAAGATGCCGAGCTGGAGGTGCCCGCTTCCTCTGCCGACACACCCATTGTCGATCCGATGAAAGCCGACACGGTCTCGCGCGAGATCGTCACGACAATGTCCTCGGATTTTGGTGAATACGGCCTCGACCTGGCCTCCATGGATGACACGGTCGCGCCGGGTGAGGACTTCTTCAAACACGTCAACGGCAAATGGCTGGACACATTCGAGATCCCGGCTGACCGCTCGCGCTATGGAGCGTTCACCATGCTGGCGGAAATGTCCGAACAGCGCGTGCGCAACATCATTGCCGACCTCGCCGCCAAATCCCCCGCACCTGACACGCTGGAAGGCAAGATCGCGGCCTATTACAACGCCTATATGGATGAAGCTGCCATCGAAGCAGCGGGCCTGGCCCAGATCCAGCCCATGCTGGACAAGATCGCAGCGGTCGAAACCCGCGAGGACCTGGCCGAGCTGTTCTCATCCGTGGGTTACAACTCGCCCTTCGCAGGCTGGGTGGATGTCGATTCCAAGGCCCCCGACACCTATATCTTCTACATCAACCAGAGCGGTCTGGGCCTGGGTGACCGCGATTATTACCTCAAGGATACCGACAAGAACCTCGATATTCGCGGCAAATATCTCACATTCCTCACCTTCATGCTCAATGAGGCCGGGATTGAGGATGCAGACGCCATGGCCGGTCGCGTCTATGGCCTCGAAAAGGAAATGGCGAAGGCTCATTGGGACCGCGCCGCAGGCCGTAACCGCAACCTGACCTACAACAAGCTGACCCGCGAACAACTGGTCAAGAAGACCACCTTCCCCGTCCAGCAGATGCTCGACAATATGGGTCTGGGTGAGCAGAACGCCTTCATCGTGCGCCAGGTCACGCCCACAGCCGATGAGATCGCGGAAAACGGACTGGACGCCGAACAGGTGGATCTGGTTTCCGGCGGCGGCGTGTTCCGCCTGATCGAGCTGGCCAACACCTATGACATTGATGTCTGGAAGGCGTGGCTGACGGTCAACCTGTTGTCAGACCATGCCGATGTGCTGCCAGCCAATATTGACGAAGCCAATTTCGATTTCTTCGGCAAGACACTCTACGGACAGGAAGAACAGCGCGAGCGCTGGAAGCGTGCCGTTTCCGCAGTTGAAGGCTCACTCGGCGAAGGTGTCGGCAAGGTCTATGCGGCTGAATATTTCCCGCCGGAAAACAAGGCCGCCATGGATGAGCTGGTGGAAAACCTGCGCAAGGCCATGGCCGCCAATCTCGACGAGATCGACTGGATGGGCGAAGCCACCAAGGTCGAGGCCCGCGACAAGCTCGCCAAGTTCACGCCCAAGATCGGCTACACGGAAAAATTCGAGACCTATGATGATCTCGTCATTTCACAGGATGAAGGCGCGCTGGCCAACCAGCTGGCGGCCAATCAATGGGCCTGGGACGACATGATCTCCCAGCTCGGCCAGCCCATCGACAAGACCGAATGGTTCATGCTGCCCCAGACGGTGAACGCCTATTACTCGCCCAACCGCAACGAGATCGTGTTCCCCGCCGCCATCCTGCAACCACCCTTCTTCAACATCTCCGCTGACCCGGCCGTGAACTATGGTGCCATTGGCGGAGTGATCGGCCACGAGATGGGCCACGGCTTTGACGACCAGGGTGCCAAATCCGATGGCGATGGCGTGCTGCGCAACTGGTGGACGCCCGAGGACGAAGCCAATTTCAAGGCCAAGACCGAAGCGCTCGTTGCCCAGTATAACGGCTTCTGCCCGCTGGATGATGGCGAAACCTGCGTCAATGGCGCGCTGACCCTCGGCGAGAATATTGGCGATGTGGGCGGCCTCTCAATGGCCTATCGCGCCTACAAGATGTCGCTCAATGGCGAGGAAGCCCCAGTGATTGACGGTCTGACCGGCGATCAGCGCTTCTTCCTCAGCTGGGCCCAGGTCTGGCGCAACAAGGCGCGCGAGGAATATCTGCGCCGCCAGCTCAACACCGACCCGCACTCACCGGCGGACTATCGCGTGAACGGCGTCGTTCGCAACTTTGATGAATGGTATGAAGCCTTCAACATCACCGAGGACGACCCGCTCTACCTGCCGCCGGAAAAACGCATCCGCATCTGGTAATGCATCCCACCGGCCCGGTCGAAAGATCGGGCCGGACTGCATTCAGCCCGGATTGACCGCAATCAGCTCAACCTCGAAGAACAGCGGTGAATTGGGCGGGATGACAGTTCCGGCCCCGCGCTCGCCATAGCCCAGCTCTGGCGGGATCACGAATTCATAAAGCCCGCCCGGCCGCATCAATTGCAGCCCCTCACCCCATCCGGGGATGACCTGGTTGAGCTTGAATTCAATCGGCTCACCGCGTGCGCGCGAACTGTCAAACACCGTCCCGTCCAGCAATTTGCCGACATAATGCGTGACCACCTTGTCCTGCATGGTCGGATGCGCGCCTGCGCCCTCGCGCATCGCCCGATATTTCAGACCGCTTGATGTCGTCTGCCATTGCGGCCCGCTCGCAGCGGCAGGCTGCACCTTGGGCGTCTCCACCGCCTGTGGCCTTGATGTCGGCGTGGGGTCAGTTGTCGGCGTGGATGTCGGTGTCGGCGCGGCCTCAGTCCCGGAACCTGTGTCCGCCTCGCCGCCCATCGAAGATGCCGCTTCATCCTGCAAAGCAATATCCGGCACTTCAACAGAGGAAACGCGCGTCATTGCATACCAGCCAATTCCCGCCGCAATCGCGATCGCGCAAACTCCCATGACCAGCTTGCCCGCAATGTTTGACGATCCACCACCCGCAGGCCGCAGGTCATTCACCAATTGCTCCACATCCGCCCGGAATGTATCGCGGCGCAAATGGGCGGCATTGCGCCGCTCCAGCCCCTGCAAATCCGCCGGCAGATCACGCGCTGTGGGCATTGGTGTACCATCCAGCAGCACCGGTACCACCGGAATGCCGCGCTTCAGCGCCGCTGCCAGCTCGATGCGCACAAAATCACCCGGATCATCCAGCCTGCGTTCGCCGGTCTCATCCGTAGCCGTCAGCCATTGCGGCCCGATGATCGCCAGCAAGGTCTCGCACTCGGCCACTTTCGAGGACAGATGGTCAACAAAATCAACGCCCTTGGGGATATTGTCGACATCAATGAAGATATCACGCTTTGGCATGCGCTTGCTCAGCCCCTCATAGAGCCGGTCAACCGCATGCTGGCTGTCAGACCGCCGATAGCTGATGAAAATCTTGGCCATGCCCATGCTCTCCCCGTCGCAGCGACACCCTAGAGCGCCCCGACGGATTCGTCATCCCCGCTGTGCTGCCAGAATGGTCACGCCAGTCGCTCTACCGAAACCGGATGCAGGGGCGCGCCACTGTCCTGGAATGCTGTCACATTGGCGATCATGGTTTCGGCAATGCCAGACAGCGCCTCGCGCGTGAAAAATGCCTGATGGCCGGTAATCAGCACATTGGGAAAGGTCAAAAGCCGCGCAAACAGATCATCGCGCAACACGAAATTGGAAAGGTCCTCGAAGAACAGCTCAGCCTCTTCCTCATAGACATCAATGCCCAGGCTCCCCAGATGGCCGCTTTTCAGCGCCCCGATCACCGCGCGCGTATCGATCAGTGCGCCCCGGCCCGTATTGATCAGCATCAGCCCCGTCCGCGCCCGTGCCAGCAGGGCCTCATCCACCATGTGATGCGTGTCAGGCGTCAGCGGGCAATGCAGCGTCACGACATCGCTGACGGCAAACACCTCCTCCAGCGACACATACGCCACCCCCATGGCCACGCAGTCTGGATCAGGGGCCACATCATAGGCCTTCAGCACACAGCCAAAGCCCTTCAGGATCTCCAGCACTGTTGCGCCGATCTTGCCGGTGCCGACCACGCCGACCGTCTTGCCATGAAGGTCAAAACCCAACAGGCCATCCAGCGCGAAATTACCCTCGCGCACCCGGTTATAGGCCCGGTGGATATTGCGGTTCAGCGACAGGATAAGCGCCAGCGTGTGTTCGGCCACCGAATGCGGCGAATAGGCCGGAACCCTGCACACCGAAATCCCAAGATCACGCGCCGCCGCCAGATCCACATTGTTGAACCCCGCACAGCGCAGCGCCACCAGTCTCACGCCCTGCTGGCCCAATTTCTCCAGCACAGGCCTGTCCACCACATCATTTACGAACACACACACCGCATCCGCTCCCGCCGCCAGCGGCGCGGTCTCCACCGACAATCGCGGCTCCAGAAAGGTCAATTCATGCCCCGCCCCGCCATTGGCATCTGTCAGGAATTGCCTGTCATAGGGCTTGGTGCTGAAAACCGAAATGCGCATCTGGATCTCCCATCCCCCCACTATGCGCGACTTGGCGCATCTCTCAACCGCCTTCTTCTGCCTTACAGCCGATCCCACTGAAAATCGGGATCCACGCAGCAGATGCTGGCGGCGTAAACGGTTCGAAGGTCTGGGCTCCAGCGAACGCTGGAGCCCAGCTATTGGGCCACTCCGGTTGAAGGCATAAGGGCACCCACGTCATCGCGGCATCTGCCCGATATCACGCTTGGTCCCGTAGATCCCGCATCTTGTGCGGGATGACAGCGTTTCCGATTGCCATCCTGAAACTGTCATTCCGGAATCGACACAGGCGATATCCGGGACCAACCGGGCCACATTTTGCGCGTGCCGAAATAGGTTTACTTTCCTATAACCAGCGCTATAGTCCCATATCTCTCACGACATGAGGACATGTTCCCATGCGCCATAAGGATCTCTGGAAGGGCATTGACGCGCTGGCGCGGCGTCATGACCTGACGCCGTCCGGGCTGGCCCGGCTGGCCGGGCTGGATGCGACGGCCTTCAACAAGTCCAAGCGGACCAGCGCGGATGGCTCACGCCTGCGCTGGCCGTCGACCGAAAGCCTCTCGCGCGCGCTGGATGCGGTGGGCACCGACTGGGACGAGTTCGTCGATCTGGCTTTGGGCCGCCCCGGACGCGCCATTCCGCTGGTCGGTCTCGCCCGCGCCGGTCAGGGTGGCTATTTCGATGTGCAGGGCAGACCGGATGGCCCCGACTGGGAAAAGATCAACTTTCCCGGCCTTGGCGACGAAATCGTCTATGCCATCGAGATCACCGGCGACAGCATGGAGCCCGTCTTTCGCGCAGGTGACCGTGTGATCGTGCAACCGGGCGCGGAATATCGCCGGGGCGACCGTATTGTCGCGCGCCTGCATGGCGGCGAGGTGCTGGCCAAGGAACTGGGCCGGATGACAGCCGATAGGGTGGAACTGATCTCCACCAATCCCGCCTATGCCCCGCTGGAAGTACCCCGCGCCCAGATAGACTGGATCGCGCGCATATTATGGGCCAGCCAATAGGCGTCACACAATCAATCTGCCAATGGTCCATAGGCCCATCAGCACCATCATCACGTTTTCGGTGAGGGATATCGCGCCCAGCGGCACATTGCTGTCGCCACCCATACAGGCGCATTTCAGGTCGCGCTTTTGCACATAGACGGCGTAATAGACCGACACACCACCAACTGCACCGATGAACAGCGCCACCGGCCCCGAGATCCAGCCCAGCACGCCAGCAATCATCAGCACACCCGCCCCCAGCTCGGCGAATGGGTAGACCCAGGCATAGCGCACCCAGCGGCGCGCCAGCAGGTCATAGCCCAGGAACATGGTGGAAAAGCTGGTCAGGTCGCGAAGCTTCTGGATCGCCAGCGCACACATGGAAAAGGCGATGAACCACTCAACCGTCTGGATCGACAACACCGTGCCCAACATCGCAAAGACCGCCGCCAGCGCCATCAGTGCCGTTACACCAAACAGGGCGATGATCGGCGCATAGGTTTTCTCATTCGGGTCTTTCACAGGCTTGCCGAAATGTTTCGCCAGTGCGTCATAGCCGCCGATCCGCTCATCATTGATGAAGGTCTGCGGCGTGGTCTTCACATCATACTCAGCCTTGAAGGCATCTGTCTCATCACGCGTTTTCAGGTAATGATCATGCACTTCAAACCCCTCGGATTTGAGCAGATGCAGTGATTTCAGCCCATAGGGGCAGACATGTTTTTCCATCACCATGCGATAAAGCACGGCTATCTTGCCTGCGCCCTTGTTGTGAATGCGATCGGGCGAGGTGTTTTCAATCCCGGACCGGGTTCCATCAGCCATATCGAATCTCCTCTGTGAGAGAGACTAACGCATGTTTTGAACCGGGTGTTCCATGACGCCGCAAGACACCCGCCGGGCGGCAGTGTCAGGCGCTGCGGCGCTGTTGCTCAGGCGGGTGCATGATCGCCTCACGCAGGGCACGCGCATCCCACAGGGCGTTGTGGCGCACGGCCCCCTTGATCTGGTTCGGCCATGACGGCACATGCACACAGGACATGGAAAAATCAGGCAGTGGGATCACCTCTCCCGGCTTCACCGTGATCGCCTGCATCAGATAGCGGATATCATCCGGCCAATCGGCCACGAATTCGATGCGCGTGGCATTCTTGAAATAGCTGGCGAGACGGCGCGACCAGTCCTTGCGCGCCAGCCTTTCGGGCGCAGCGCCAGGTGTCGCCAGCACAGGAAGGACATACTGGCTGACCCAGGGTGTAATCTTCTTGTCGCCCAACTCGGCCTGCGTGAGACACAGATAGATCGGCTCACCTTCTTCAGGGGCCAGCGCCAGCGAAATCAAATCGCCGCCAAATCCATTAAACTCTGTATCAAGAAAATATTTCACGAGATCCCGCATAGGCGCTGGAGGCAATAACAAGCAGACAAACTAACATGATCGAGTCATGGTTCCATTAACACGAAAGAGTGAACTTTAACCGAAAAGCGATCAAAAGCCCCGATCAGGGGCAAACAGACCTTGCGGCGCCTGCGCAACAGTCAATTCATAATCTACACAGAAAACTGCGAATCATTAATCAAATTGTCACAAATTGTTGCAGCAACGCAAATCGCGGCACCTCAACAGAGCTGCGCGCGACACCTGCCACCTGTTCGATATTGCCCGTTTCAGCCTAGCTGGCCAGCAATCCCCTTGCGGATCAGGCCTGCTGTTTCCGTCACGCCATAAAGCGCGATGAAGCCACCGAAACGCGGGCCTTGAGACTGGCCCAACAGCACTTCATAAAGCGCCTGGAACCATTCGCGCAGATTCTCGAATTCATGGTCCTTGCCGATTTCGAACACGAGCGTTTGCAGCGCCTCGTCGCTTTCCTCGCCCTGATAGGCCTCCAGCCGCTTTGCCAGATCCTCCATCGCGGCGCGCTCCTTGTCATTGGGGGCACGGAAGGTCTTTGTGGGCTTCACGAAGTCCTCGAAATAGCGCATCGCATAGCCCGCAAGGTGATCGACCAGCGGTGCATTTTCCGCCGTCGCGCCCGGCGCATAGCGTGAGATGAAGCCCCACAGAGCCTCTTTTGATTCCGGGTTCGCCGCCGATACGAGGTTCAACAGCAGCGCAAAGGAGATCGGCGCGGTTTCGGCAGGCGGATTGCCACCATGAATATGCCAGACAGGGTTTTCCAGCTGCTGGGCCGGGGTCTGGTCTGGGTAAGCCGCCAGATGTTGCAGATATTCATCCACTGCCTTGGGGATCACATCGAAATAGAGCTTCTTGGCCGCACGTGGCTTTTGAAACTGGAACAGGGTCAGCGATTCCTGCGGCGCATAGGCCAACCATTCTTCCACGGAGATCCCGTTCCCCTTGGACTTGGAGATCTTCTCGCCCTTCTCGTCCAGGAACAGCTCATAGACAAACTGCGTCGGTGGCTCTTCGCCCAATATCTTGCAGATCTTCGAATAGATCGGTGCATTGGCCTGATGGTCCTTGCCGAACATCTCAAAGTCCACGCCCAGCGCCGCCCAGCGCATGCCGAAATCCGGCTTCCATTGCAGCTTGGTCGCCCCGCCCGTCACCTTGAGCGTGACATCCGTGCCGTCTTCATCTTCGAATGTGATCTCGCCGGTTTTCGCGTTCACATCCTTCATCGGCACATAGAGCACCCGGCCCGTGGTCGGCGAGATCGGCAGGAAAGGCGAATAGGTCGCCTGACGCTCGGTCCCCAATGTCGGCAGCATCACCTTCATGATGGCGTCGAATTTTTCCACCGCCTTCAGCAAGGCCTCGTCAAAATCACCCTTGCGGTAATGCGCGGTCGCCGAGTGGAACTCATAGTCAAAGCCGAATGAGTCCAGAAATCCGCACAGCCGGTTGTTCATGTGCGCGCCATAGCTGTCATGCGTGCCAAATGGATCAGGCACATCGGTCAGCGGCTTTTGAAGATAAGGCTCCAATGCCTCCGGGTTCGGCACGGTGGGCGGCACCTTGCGCATGCCATCCATATCGTCAGACACACAGATCAGCCGGGTCTGATAGGCCCCCGCTGTCAGCACCTCGAAGGCATGGCGCACCATGGTCGTGCGCACCACTTCGCCAAACGTGCCGATATGCGGCAGGCCCGATGGACCATAGCCGGTCTCGAAGATCACGGGACGATCCTTGGCGCGGCCCTTGTGATCTTCCGCCAGCTTGATGCGTTTGAGCAGTGCACGGGCTTGCTCAAAGGGCCAGGCTTTTGCGTTGTCAGCCAACGCAGCGAGTTCGGATAGGTCGCGCGACATGTTACTCGTCAATATGATTGATGGTTGCCAGCGGCGTAACGCTGTGTGAGGCGCGGGTCAATGCGTCCAAAGCGCAGATACCATCATCCATCTGGTGAAACAGAGGCCGCCAGCTGCTCCTTGATGGTCTCCGCAAGGACACCGGGATTGCAGGGTTTGAGCACCATTGGAGCGATAACCTCGCCCATCTCCGTCTCATGAAACCCCGAATAGCCTGACATGTAGACGACCGGCTGATCATGTTGCAGGTCCCGCAATTTCGCGGCCAGCTGAAACCCGTCAAGTCCGCCGGGCATGACGATATCCGTCAGCAACAGGTCGAACACAGCACCATTCCTGACCAGCTCCAGTGCCTCCACACCGGATGGCGCAGTGATGACCCTGTAACCGAAGGTCTCCAGCATGTCCGTAACGATGGCCAGCAGGTTTGCCTCATCTTCCACGAGCAGGATCACCTCTCCATTGCCCGTCGCCTTGATGCTCTTGAGCACCGGCAATTCATCCTGGCCCTCTGCGATCCCACGCGGAATGATGAGCTTGACGGATGTACCATGCTCGACCTCCGAATAGATCCGCATCTCCTTATCCAAAAAAAAATAATCCCACTCCCCGGCGCGTACCCCCATACTCCGCGCCATGACATATGAAGAACGATGGGAGGATACAGTCCTTGAGCGGGGCTGGGCGGCGGTGCGCCAGCAGGTGGGAGTGATCCTGGCTGTGTTCGGGTTCACCAGCGCCGCGCAGATGACGGTATTGTGGGGTGCACAACGCCTGATACTGGCGCGCATGTTGCGGCCCATCGAAGCGCTGGTGCGCCGGCTTGTATTGGTGATGGCGCTGCGCCTGACGCCGTCTGAACCACGTGATGCACCGCGCCCCCAAAAGACCTCCGATCGCGCCTGCAACACTCCACTTCAGCGCCGGGCGCGCGGGGTCTGCCTGTTCGAACCCTGGCCCTCGATCAAACCGCCACACCTACGCAAGCCCTTTGCCCGGCCAGCGCCGCGCATCTGGGCCTGGGACAAGGATGGTTTTCTGATCGGTGCGCCAAGACCACCAGACCCGATCCCCCTTGCCCCCGGCGCGCATGTGCTGGCCCGCTTCAACGGGCTGGTGGCGATATTGGACAAGCCGGACAGTGCCGCAAGACGGCTCGCATCATGGCTGGCAAGGCGCGAACCCTATCGGCGCGCCACGCCGCTGAAACTGGGCGCTCCACCCGTGCCACAACGATGCGAACTTCGCGAAGTGGTGCTCAATACCCATCATTTTGCTGTCTGCGCCATGGATCGGCGGGCAAAGGACCAGCGATCACGTCTGCTATCATCCGCCCCGCCCGATAGCAGCTAGGAGCCTCATCCGGGTTCGGCTCACCAAAAGGCATGGTCAATCGTCCGCCGGATATATCCGTGCGGGCCGCCAGTGCTGGCGCGGTGCAAACCTGCCAGCGTCCGCCCCGCCAGTGTCCGCCCTGCCAGTGGCCGCCTTGCTAGTGTCCGCTGGACGATTTTGCCGCCTCTACCGGCGCAAGCGTGGCCGGGCCCATGCGACATTCAGCATCCATGCCCCAAAGTTCATGGTTCTTGTAGGCCGCCACTTTCATCGCCTCCGCCAGACCCGGCGTATCTGTCAGCTCGCCATACCCCACCGGCTCGCTGTGCGAATACATCGGCGCATAAAGTTCCACCCGCAATTTCTGCTCGGTGGTTGCAAGGGTCTTCTCGAATGTCATCGCCTTGCGCGCATCCATCTGGGAAATCTGGACAGTGAAGGCATCTTCATGCGGATACCAGAATTCATCCGGCTCCAGCCAGATCTGCCGCATGCCGAACCCGATGGCGCGATCATAGCTGTGGCTCAGCGCCTTGCCGAAGGCGTGATATTCATTGCCATGGGTATTTTGAAGTTTGATCCGCGGCGGATTGTACCAGATGTCCAGCTCCGGGCTGCGCACATAACCGGATGTCCTGCGAGGACGCTGGACCTTGATCAGCAGGCCATGCGTGCTCTCGGGGTCCAGATGTGTGCGGATCTTCCATTCGATCTCGGCCTCCGCATTCATCACGCGAAAGGCAAAGGCATCATAGGCAATCGTCCAATCACCCACCAATTCCTCGGAGCATGTCAGCGCGACCTCATCCTTGCCCTTCTTCTTGGCCCCATCTCCATCCGCCGCCTCTTCACCATGCGCGTCCTCAGAAGCGGGCTCAGCAGCACCAGCCCCCATCGGAACCACCACGCTCATCGCGATCAGGAGAGAAAGAATGCGAAATCGGAATGCGGTCATATCACTCGCCCGGATTGTTGAACTGGTATGAGACTGGCAGGGCAAAGTCATGAAACGAAAATGTTAAGATTCCACAGCCACGCGACCGGATCGGGACATTTTCGCCATTGACAATCATTCGCATTTGTGTGCGAATGGTTCTCATGAGCTAATGAGTCGAGGTTGAGATCAATGATCGTTTGCATCTGCCGACGCCTGAATGACAAGCAGGTCGGGGACGCCATCCAGCAGGGGGCCGCATGCCCCAATGCGATCATGAAGCATCATGGACAGCGTTTCAATTGTGGCCAGTGCCGCGAAGAAATGCACGAGATGCTGGTTCAGAACAATGATGCTCAAATCGCCGGAAGCTCCATTGCTGCGGAATAATCTGACTTAGCGCCCTTTGTTCGCGTGACTCCCCTCCATCAAGACCTTATCGTCCGACCGGAATCATTTCGGGCGGCAAGGCCCCATCAAACAATCAGGAGCAGCACATGAAGGGCGACCCAAAAGTCATCGAGTTTCTGAACACGGTCCTCAAGAATGAACTGACCGCGATCAATCAATACTTCCTCCACGCGCGCATGCTCAAGGATTGGGGCATCACAGAACTGGCGCAGAAAGAGTACAAGGAATCCATCGAGGAGATGGAACACGCAGACTGGCTGATCGAGCGTGTATTGTTTCTTGAAGGACTGCCCAATCTGCAGGATCTGGGCAAGCTTCGCATTGGCGAGAATGTCGAGGAAATCATCGCGGCCGATCTCAAACTCGAAGAACAGGCCATCCCTGTCCTGCGCGACGCCATCGAGCATTGTGAATCTGTACGCGACTATATTTCCCGCGATCTCTTCAAGAAGATCCTCGACAATGAGGAAGACCATGTCGACTGGCTGGAAACCCAGCAATCGCTGATCAAGTCGATGGGGCTGGAAAACTTCGTCCAGTTCCAATCCAAGCCGAACGCATCTTCCTGAAGAAGTTGCGATTGCGGGCCCTGATTGAGAATGTGGAAATCATACCGCGCTGAAACCCACACTCCACAATCGCGCCATTCCCGGCTACAAGATCTGCAATTGAAATCGGCCGGGGGAAATCCGCCATGAAGACAATGATCCCAAATCTGCTGACGCTGGCCCGCCTGGTCCTTGCGCCCGTGGTCGCATGGTGCATCTGGCAGGGCTTCTCCATTCCCTATCAGGCAGAGTTCGGTCCGCAAGCGCGTGACCTGACCGCTGATGCTGTCCTGACGGCACAGGCGATCGGAGACCAGTACAAGTTCGCAGCCGCCGGCCTGTTCGTCTTTGCCGCACTGACTGATCTGTTCGACGGCATGGCCGCGCGGGCCTTTGATGCAGACAGCAAGTTCGGTCGCATACTGGACCCTATCGCAGACAAGGCCCTGGTCGGCCTGCCACTATTGGTCCTCGCCTATATCTCCGGCTTTTCTGCTGACGAAACATCAGACACCCTGTTCAGCTGGTCCAATATCAATATCTGGATTGCAGTGCCTGTCCTGGCCATTGTCGCGCGTGACCTGCTTATCACCGTATTGCGCCTGTTTGCTGCGGATGGTGAAGGCGCTCCCGTGATGATGCTGTCCAAATGGAAAACCACGCTGGAGCTGATCGCGGTTGCTGCTCCGATCTTTATCGCCCTGCCCTTCATGGCCACTGGCGCGGTCCTCAATTCAGTCTGGCTTGTCCTGCTCTGGGCCGCCGCCATCCTGTCAGTATTGACCGGCGTGATATATCTGACCTCGACTGGTGCGCGTCGCGAAATACCCGGCGAAGTTTGACGGAAAACTAATCCGACACCGACCAGATCCGGTATATAAAACCCAATATAAAAGAAAGACGACCGGTGGTTATTCCGGTCGTCTTTCTTTGAAATCTACTGAGGGGAGCGTTGGGCCGCACCCGCAGTGGGGACGGGTGGGATGGACGGGTGCGGCCTTCACGCTTAACGGGTAGCTTCGGTAAGGAGGGTGAACCGAAACGACCTGTTTGAGCGGGCGAATGGGGAGAGAGTGAGGGGATCCGCCTTGCTCGAATTCAGGATTACACGACTTGTAGTTACTCAATGGTTAACAAAAATTCGGTTTTCGTAAAGGTTTCCACCTATTTTCCGCCTTTTTTACAACTTTTATTAACAATTTGCACTTTTTTCTCAACTTTGGATGGAATTCGACGCTTCGGCACCCTCTTCGTAAAGTGACAGCTCCAGAACAGCGCTTTATCGCGGCCTGATCCTCGCAGAAATGGATAATCTTGAATCCACCAACAAAGGTATGTCCACGCTTGTTAAGTAACAAAGTGCTTGTGATTCAAGATTCTTTCACCCATATTCGCATCCCTCAGATAAGCATTGACGATATTTAAGTTAGACCGCGACCTTTGGTCACTACATTTGAATCAAGAGAATATAATCAGGTTGCAATTCAAGGAGACTCATTTCGTGCCCGTTGATGACGGACAGAAACTAACAGCCAGCCACAGCAGAACGCCTTTCCAACGACGCAAGAAGGCTGAAGCAAGACTCCGCGTGGTCGATGCCCATTCCGATCATGCGGTGCCCGATGCACCCGCTGAGTTTTCGCGCTTGCGTCGATGGTCTGCGCGCGCCACGACATTGTTCGTCATTGCCTGCACAATCGGCCTTTGGGCGCTTATTATCATTGCCCTGCGCCTGATGATAAGCTGACGCAATCTGCCATCCCGGCCTTTGAAATCGCTTGCCCATTTCTGGCCCCCTCACAAAGCGACCGTAATTTCGCCCGCATTTTCGCCATGTCGCACGATCACACCCTGAAGGCTGAATCGCGCGATAAACAAGGGAGTTCCTTTTCGCATGAGCATTCGTCTTTCACTTGCCGGTATGGTCGCAGCCGCATTGTCCGTGACCGCCTGCACCACATCGAGCACTTCCACCGATATCGAACCAATGGCCGGTTCAGAGGCCAATTCCGCGCCTGTCGCTTCGAACCGGTCCACTCCGGCTGGCATTGATGCAAGTGCGGAGACACAGTGGTATTCGGTCGAAAAGCTCTGGCCGGAACACCCCTATATGGGTGTGGTGAACTCCTCCATGCCCGATGATGACAGCTACGGCCTGTCATTTGTCTGCAATACCGACACCGGCAAGCTGACAGGTATATTGGAGTTTCAACCCGCAGCCCTGGCCGGACAGTCGGGCGTGTTCGGCCTGACCACATCAGATGGTGTGGTGAAGGATCTGGATGGCGCATACCGGCTTGGCGAAGATGGCGGCAGCGAATTCGTGTTTCCCATTGACTGGCTGACCATCAAGGCGATGACCGAAGCGGGGCGCACCGATATCGTCTCACCGACAGGCTCTTCGGAAATTGCCATTGCAACCGCCGATTACACCATGCGGGGTGACACACGCATTCTGGTATCCGCCGAAGGTTTCGAAGAACATCAGGCCCAGCTTTATTATTACTGCAACCCGAAATAGGCGTGTTGAAAGGCCAGTGTGGACATAATCCGCACTGGCTTCTTCAACGCCATCAAACTCATCCCATCAAAGCCATGGACGCGTGCGCATTATCACGTTATGGGGCGGCGACATGAACTGCGATGGAGTGCAACGTCATGACGGACACGTCCCGGCCACCCCAGTTTGATCCCCCGATATCTGACAACAACCGCTTTTCCCTTGGCTGGGAAGAATGGCTTGCTCTGCCCGATCTTGGTCTGCCGGCCATCAAGGCCAAGGTTGATACTGGCGCGCGCACATCTGCTCTTCACGCCACTGCGCTTGAGCCATTCGGCCCTGCCGAGAACCCGCAGATCCGATTCACAATCGTTCCCAATCCCAATGACCCTGATCTTGAGGTCGTCTGCGCGGCCCCCATCGTGGATCGGCGCGAAGTCACCTCCTCCAATGGCGAAACAGAGCTTCGCTATGTGATCTCCACAAAGGTCTCCTTCGCCGATCGGTCGTGGCCCATCGAGATGACACTGACCAATCGCGAGACCATGTCCTACCGCATGTTGTTCGGCCGAACGGCGATCCGCGACGACATGTCGGTGATCCCCGCAATCTCATGCATCCAGCCGGAACTTTCCTATGATCTCTACAAGGGGTTTCCGCGCCGCAAGGCCACACGCCGCCCCCTGCGCATCGCGCTGTTGACGCGTGAGCCGAACAATTACTCCAGCATGCGCCTGAAAGAAGCCGCAGAAGCGCGTGGCCATGTCCTTGAAATGGTCGATACGGCCCGCTGCTACATGGCGATCAATGCCAGCCAGCCGGAAGTGCATTATGATGGCAAGGCCCTGCCCCAATATGATGCCGTGATCCCGCGCATCGGGGCCTCCATGACACATTATGGCATGGCGGTGCTGCGCCAGTTCGAGATGATGGGAGCCTATTGCCTCAACCCGCCCGCCTCCATTGGTGCCTCGCGCGACAAGCTCTATGCGCACCAGCTACTGGCCCGTCAGGGGCTGGGCATGCCCACCACGGCCTTCGCCTCCAGCCCGAAGGACACCAAGGACCTGATCGGCATTGTCGGTGATGGCCCGGTGGTGGTGAAGCTGCTTGAGTCCACACAAGGCAAGGGCGTTGTCCTGGCCGAAACCCGCAAGGCCGCCGAAAGCCTGATCGATGCGTTTCGCGGGCTTGATGCAAACTTCCTGGTGCAGGAATTCATCAAGGAAGCGGGCGGTGCGGATGTGCGCTGTTTTGTTGTGGGCTCGAAGGTCGTGGGCGCGATCCGCAGGCAGGCCCCGCAGGGCGAGTTCAGATCCAATCTTCATCGCGGCGGAACGGCTCATGTCATCAAGCTGACCCAGGAAGAGCGCCGCGCTGCGGTAAAATCAACCCGCGCCATGGGGCTGGCCGTTGCAGGCGTGGATATCCTGCAATCAGGATCGGGCCCCAAGATCCTCGAGGTCAATTCATCGCCCGGCCTTGAAGGCATTGAAAAAACCACCGGAAAGGACGTTGCGGGCAAGATCATCGAGCATATCGAAATCAACGCCCCGATCGTGAATACAGCCATCCGGCGTAAATCGATCAGATCTTCTACAGTTGGCTGACTGGAACTTTTTGCGGCGCTACCCAGTTAAAGGGGTGAACCAGCCGCAGATAGCGGCTGGAAGGAAACGATCACCCAGAAAAGGCAATATAATGCGCCAGCTGATTATATTGGCGTCCCTCGCCACCGTCCTTGCAACAACGCCAACCGCCATCGCTGACAGTTTCGCGATCAACGAATATTCAACAGCTGATCTGGGACGCTCGACATCCGGACGCCCGACCCAGACCGATGATGCCGCCGCCGCATTCGGCAATCCGGCCCTGATGACCCGCTATGACAAGATCACCGCCACGGCGGGCTTTTCGGCCATTATTGGCGATTCCGATTTCGAAGACCGCGGATCCACTGATGTACTGGGCCAGCCGCTTGGCGGCAATACAAGCGGCTTTCTGAAAGATGCCTACGTCCCCTTTCTTCATGTCGTGTACCCCGTCAGGGACAATCTGGCCTTTGGCATGTCCGTCACTGCCCCCTTCGGCCTGGCAACGGATTATGATGATGACTGGCCCGGCCGCTATCAGGGGCTGAAATCGGAACTCCAGGTCATCAATATCAACCCGAGTGTGGCCTATGCCTTCAATGACAAGGTCTCGATTGGTTTTGGTCTGGACGCCCAATATGCCGACGCCACGCTGAGCTCGGCCATCGACTTTGGAACAACCTGCCTTGGCGCGCTTGATCCAGCCAGCTGTGGCGCAATCGGTCTTGTACCTCAGGGTGCAGATGGACGTGTGACGGTTGAAGGCGACAGCTGGGCGATTGGCTGGAATGCTGGCCTGGCCTGGAGCCCGATCGAAGACATCACGCTCGGCCTGACCTATCGCTCGAATGTGGACCACACGCTTGAGGGGTCAGCCGATTTTGAAGTGCCCACAGCCGCCCTGCCGCTGACAGCCTCAGGTGCATTCGCTGATACAGGCGGCAAGGCCGATCTGGATCTTCCAGCCAGCCTTGAAGCCGGGATCAAATGGTCGGCCACGGACAAGATCGACCTTTATGCGTCGGCATTGCGGATGGAATGGTCCTCCATGCAGGAATTGCGGGTCCAGTTTGACAATCCTGCCCAGCCGGATTCTGTGGAAGAACTCAATTATGATGATTCTTGGCGCTGGTCGGCAGGTGCTGATTACAAGCTGAACGATAACTGGAAACTGCGTGCAGGTCTGACACTGGACGAAACCCCAACCCAAGACGATTTCCGCACGGTCCGCATACCCGATAATGACCGCTGGCTCTATGCTGTGGGCGCGAGCTGGTCTGACTCAGACAATGTCTGGCAGATTGATGCCGCCTATAATTTGCTGGACTTTGAAGACGTCGATTTCAACGAGGTCGGCAATTTCAACGAGACGGTCACCGGCGAATATTCTGCATCCGTGAATATCTTCTCGGTATCGGCAACACGCCGCTTCTGAACCTGCCTGATCGTGTTTGACCCAAAGGCCGGTAACGCGCCCGCCGTCTGAACCGTCACACCTTATCCCCGGTGCCACATCCTAGGGTTATAAGCGGTGCATGGTTACACGGCATTGCAAACAGGCAGGCTTCATCCTCGGCGGGTCAGCGCGGATTCATCCAGCGCGGCCTGCTCGCGAGCCTGCTCGTCCAGACGGTGCCTTTCAGCATGGTGACGCTCGAGTGATTCCAGTTTCGCCTTTTCCCGATAAGCGACCATCAGGCGTTCGCGGATACCTTCAAGCATGGCTTCGCCCTGCTCAAGCTCGCGGTCGATCTGCGCAAGCTCTGCCTTGTTGCGAAACAGATATTGCGGCAATGCGGCCTGCATTACGAAGTCAAGCGAACCTGCGGAACTCACTTCGGCTTCAGCGCGTGCGAGGATCATGGCGCGGTGAGTTGCCAATCCATCCAGCGCCGATTGCGCCCTGGCGATCTCTACTGCAATCGCATCAATCTGCGACTGGGCAATTTTCAACAAGGTCGGAAGGGATTTCATTCAAGCGCGCTCACTTCTTTGCGCCCAGCTGGCGCGCCAATGATGGCCGCTGCGGGGCGGCTGGTGCAGCTTCCTGTTGAAGGCCAAGAATGCCCGCCAACAGCCTGAAGGTTTCTTCCGGCGGCGTCGCGTCAGACACGTCCTGAGTCAACAAGGCTTCGATCTGCGGCGCGAGCATCACCGCCTGGTCAACTTCTGCATCTGATCCACGTGCATAGGCACCAATGCGCACCAGCTCTTCCATATCGGAATAAAGCGAGAGTATCCGGCGCGCCTGTCTGGCGATATCCGCAGTCTCTGCACTGTAAAGCTGGGACGCCAGGCGAGACAGGGATTTGAGCACGTCAATCGCCGGATAGCGCCCACGCTCGGCAATCTTGCGATCCATCACGATATGGCCATCAAGAATACCGCGAACCGCATCAGCCACGGGTTCATTATGATCATCACCATCCACCAGCACGGTGAACAGTCCCGTGATATGCCCCTGTGGCTGGCCCTTGATGGCTACCGGCCCCGGCCCTGCGCGTTCGAGCAGCTTGGGCAATTCGGCAAACACGGATGGTGTATACCCCTTGGTGGTCGGCGGCTCACCCGCGGCCAGTCCGATCTCACGCTGCGCCATGGCGAAGCGGGTGACCGAATCCAGCAGGCACAAAACCTTCAGCCCCTGATCGCGGAAATGTTCCGCCACCGCCATCGCCATCCATGCCGCGCGGCGACGCCTTGGAGCAGGCTCATCGGATGTGGCCGACACCACGACAGCACGCTTGAGACCATCAGGGCCAAGCGTATCCTCGACAAATTCGCGCACCTCCCGGCCCCGCTCACCGATCAGCCCGATCACAACAATATCCGCACCGGCATTGCGCGCGAGCATGGACATCAATGTCGACTTACCTACACCCGACCCGGCGAAGAGGCCCATGCGTTGCCCCTGTGCGCAAGGTGCAAACGCATCCAGCGCCCGCACACCCAGCGACATCGCTTCATGAACGCGCGCGCGAGACTGCGCGGGCGGCGGAGCAGCCTTGACCAGTCGTGCCCGGCCACCAGAGGGGATCGGCGGGCCACCATCAACCGGCACGCCGAACGCATCAACAACCCGGCCCAGCCATTGATTGGACACGCGCACCTGGCTGTCTGTGTGAGAAAAATAAACCGGCGAATGCGGACGGATGCCCTCAATGTCATCACAGGCCAGGAAGATGGCACTTTCACCATTGAAGCCGACAAGCTCGCCGCGCGGACCATCGGGATCTCCAAAGCGCGCATAGGCGCCAAGACGCAGCGCCTCGACAGGTCCTGCCGCCTCGATGCGCAGCCCTTCTACAGCGGTGATACGCCCTTCATAGGAAGTCGTCTGGATGGCTTTGACGTCGCGAATGGCCTGCGCGAGCATGGCGGGTCTCCGTCTGTGAAACGAATGATTCTGAACAGACAGCTGGCCTTAAAGTCTTAAAGCCCAAGTTAACCGATTTTATTCAGAAAAAATTTACAGCGGAAAAGTTGTTTAAATTGAATCCTCTGACTCCGTGAAGGACTCCCTACCCATAGTGACACTCTTTGTTAACACTTTTAAGGCTCATTAGTCTTGGTTAACAACGCGTAGTCGTGAAAGAACTGATTCGGGAGAACCTCATGCGGGTCTTGTTGATTGAAGACGACGAAGCCGTCGCTCGCAGCATAGAACTGATGCTGAAAGCAGCCGGTTTCAACATCTATATTACAGAACTCGGTGAAGAGGGTGTAGATCTGGGCAAGATCTACGAATACGACCTCATCATTCTTGATCTGTCACTGCCGGATATCTCCGGCTACGAGGTGCTCAAGCAGCTCCGCATGGCCCGTATCAATACGCCTGTGCTGATCCTGTCGGGTAACCCGGACATCGAGGCCAAGGTCAAGACGCTGGGTTACGGCGCTGACGACTACCTCACCAAGCCATTCAACAAGGACGAGCTGATCGCCCGGATCACGGCCATTGTGCGCCGTTCCAAAGGTCACGCCGAGAGCGTCATCCGCACCGGCGACATCCTCGTCAACCTTGATGCCAAGACGGTTGAGGTCAAGAACCAGCGTGTTCACCTCACCGGCAAGGAATATCAGATGTTCGAGCTGCTCTCCCTTCGCAAGGGGACGACGCTCACCAAGGAAATGTTCCTCAACCACCTTTATGGCGGTATGGACGAGCCGGAACTGAAGATCATCGACGTCTTCATCTGTAAGCTCCGCAAGAAGCTGCAAAACGCCACCGGCGGCGAACACTATATCGAAACCGTCTGGGGACGTGGCTATGTGCTGCGTGATCCGGACCCTCAGCACGCGACAATCGACGCTGACGCTGACGCGGCCTGATATCGGCCGCCACGACTAACCGAATCAGACTTTAACCCGCGCTCCTTCACTGGAGTGCGGGTTTTTTATTTATCCGCCCCCTCATGCTCCCAGAATATACTCAATGCTGTTCTGAGATCAGCCTGCGAGTATGGAGAGGGTTGCCGATCGATTGCATCATGCGCGTCACGCCAGATCGGCAGGGCGGTTTTCAACAATGCCCGACCTTCTGGCGTCAGGGCGATGCGGCGGCTGCGCCTGTCTGTCTCATCGGCAGTCACGCTGACAAGGCCGCGCTTGGTGAGCGCTTTCAGCTTTGCTGTCAGGCTGGTGCGGTCCATGCCGAGAAACTCGGACAGGCGTGCCACGCCCGGTGGGTCTGGCTGGTTGAGCACCATCATCAGCGAGAACTGGCCATGGGTCAGCCCGATATCCCTGAAAGCATTGTCGAAATGACGCGCAAACGCCCGGGCAGTACGCTGTGCACGATAGCACAAGCATCGGTCGCGGACCTCCAGAGTCTCCTGAAGGGTCGGGCCATCTGATGGCATGGAAGGTAGGAACGAATCGGTCATGAGACATTATCCGAGATATATATGTTGATATCAACATAATTTTGTGGGATCAAGGATCCTGAACAAATGGCCCCGCGAGACAGGAGATCAAATTGCCCCACATAGCCGCATTCATCGCCCCCGTACCCACAGACAAGAAAGACGATTATCTGGCCATTGCCCGGCAATTGGGCCCATTGTTCAGGAAATACGGCGCGCTACGCTATGTGGAATGCTGGGGCACGGACGTTCCTGACGGCAAGCTCACATCCTTTCCCATGGCCGTGAAAAAGGAAGACGATGAAACCGTCGTCCTGTCGTGGATCGAGTGGCCGGACAAGGCCACCGCTGATGCCGGTTGGGAGAACATGCAACAGGACGAAGCGATGATGGACCTGATGCAGCAGGCCCCGCTGGACGGCAAGCGCATGATCTTTGCCGGCTTCGACCTGGCGCTGGATATGTAAGATCAATCACCGGAGCATCAAAATGATCACGATCTATGCCTATGACTGGGTGCCGGGTTTTGCAAAAGGCATGGTGCGCGATTATCGCGTGCGTTGGGCACTTGAAGAATGCGGGCTTGCCTATCAGGTGAAGACCATCTCTCACACCCACAAGCTGACAGATGAATGGAAATCAAAACAGCCCTTCTGCCAGATCCCTGTTTACGAGGAAGGCGACCTGACCCTGTTTGAATCCGGCGCTATTGTGCAGCACATTGCCGAAAAGGGCGACATCCTCCTGTCTGCTGACCCGGTTGCGCGTGAACAGGCCAAGGGCTGGATCTTCTCGGCGCTCAATACTGTCGAGCCTCCCATCGCGCAAATGGTTGCAACTACCATCATGTATCGCAAGGAAGACTGGTACAAAGGGGCCATGACTGCGCAGGAAATCATGATCCGGGACAGGCTGGCGCATCTTGCAAACTATCTGAACGGGCGTGAGTGGCTGGTTGGCGCGTTCTCGGCGGCCGACCTGCTCATGGCATCTGTGTTGAGACAGCTGGACTCAACCGATTGGGTCAAATCCGATTCTGTTCTGGGGCCTTATCAGAAGCGCTGCCTGTCCCGCCCCGCCTATCGCAAAGCCATTGAGGGGCAGATGGCGGATTTCACAGGATCTGCACCACCCCATTGAGGGTGGCAGAAATCTATCAGGCCACGCCTGCGAGGTCATTGTGAAGCTCGTCAGCAAGATGGTCCATCGGTGCGTGTTCGGCATCTGACCGGGCGCGCTCGGTAGCGGCCACGAACTGTCCGGGCCGTGCCATGACGGGCAGGTCCAGCCCGCCCTCGCCGCGACCTGAGATCCTGACATCACCATAGCCGAACAAACGCCCAAACAGGCTCTGGCGGGTGTGAGCCCCCTCCATCGCGTCCAGCGCCAGCTCATCCATGCGGGCATTGAAGAAGCCGCGCTTGATGATCACGCGGCGCGAGGTCACGACGAATTCGGTGGTCTTGATGTGAACCATCATCTTGATGAAGAGGTAGATACCGATCAGGAACACGCCCAGAAAGATCAAGGCGAGCCAGGGTGCCAGTTTGTGCAACCAGTGAAACTCACCGCGATAGACAATCGTCTCGCCTTCAAACACGCGTTTTTCGATATAAGACATCAGCGTCTCCCTTCAGGGGACCAACGCGTCGGCTGAACAGGCGGTTCCGCCGGTAGGTTAAATGCGGGAAAGCTGCTTAAGGGCGGCCTTGATCAGCGCGCCTTCCGTGGCATCCTCGCCCAGATCGCGCACGGCCTGCGCAACCGCGCGCTGGGCATCGGCAGGCTGGTAACCCAGATTGACCAGCGCGGAGGCCGCATCGGACCGGGATGCACCGCCCTCGCCTGCTTCTGGTGCCGGTGTGGCAACGCTGTCAGTCGGCGTGAAGCTTTCAGCGAACAGCCCCGCGGGAGGTGGCTTGCCCTTGAATTCGGAGACGACACGTTCGGCCAGCTTCTTGCCGACACCATGGGCGCGCTGCACGCTGGCGGCATCGCCCAGCGCGATGGCATCCATGAGCTGTGGTGGGTTCAACACGTCCAGAATGGACATGGCCGCCTTGGCGCCCACACCCGGAGCATCCTGAAGGCGGGCAAACCATGCGCGCTCTTCTGCTGTGTTGAAGCCATAGAGCTTGATGGCGTTTTCCGACATCTGTGTTTCGATGAAGATCTCGGCTTCCTGGCCAACGCTCAACCGCGAAAGCGTCTTGCTGCCCGCATGCAGCACATAGCCTACGCCGTTCACATCGATCATCGCCTGCCCGTCGCCAGTGGCAGCGACGCGGCCTCTCAAACGTCCGATCATGCCGAAGCCTTCCAGTCTGGTCGTTTGCCGATGCGGGGACTGCGCGCTGCCGATGTGGCGGCTGATGGCGCATTGAGGTGATTGGCGCGGGTGATCGCCACGGCCAGTGCATCGGCTTCATCTTCGCCCATCTTGCCAGCCTTGGGCAGAAGGCGCGCGATCATGAAACCCATCTGTGCCTTGTCTGCTGCACCCGTGCCGACAATGCATTGCTTGACCTTGCGCGCGGCGAATTCCTCAACCGCCAGCCCGGCCAGAGACAGGCCCACCATGGCCGCCCCCCTTGCCTGACCCAGCAGGAGTGTGGAGCGCGGGTTCTGATTGACGAAGGTTTCCTCGACGGCTGCGCAGTCAGGCGCGTGCTCGGTGATGACCGCCTGCAATCCCTGCACGATCGCGCGAAGGCGTTCGGCGAGCGGCGCATCGGTTGCCGGGCGGATCACGCCATGACCAATCCACGCCATGCGTGCACCGCTGACGGCGATCATGCCCCAACCGGTCTTGCGCAAGCCGGGGTCTACGCCAAGAATACGAATGGCCGTCTCGGTCATGATCTGTCCTGTCCCAATAGCCATATTCTCATTTCAGCATGATTCGAATGGCTGTTACCTGCATGGAAACGTCTGGATGCGAACAGGATGTTAACGCGATCCGCTCAAATTGTCGTTTGTCCTCAACAGACCGGTCACGATACGCCTCATGCCCTACACCGCTCTCACATTGATTGCCAGACGCAGCCTGCTTGCAGCATTCGGTGCAATGTGGCTGTGCATCGGCACATTGCCTGCGCGCGCAGATGCAGCAGACGGCATGATGAAACTGCCGACCTCGATTGCCTATATGCGATTTTCACAGACCGGCGCAGAGACACTCTCGCCAAAGGAACGCCAGGACTGGGAAGCGATGTCCATGCGGCTGGGTCCGATGATAGAGCGTATGGAGCCGTTTGAATATTCTCGCATATTGCCCATGCCCGCGCCAATGAATGATGGCGGAGCCGCCGCGGCACTCAACGCCCGAAACATGGCCACCCGCGCGGGATATGATTATGTCCTGCTCTACGCTCTGATTTATCCTGAACCCATTGTCGAAACGGCGGACCCGTACAGTTCTGTCGTGCCGGAAGAGGCTGGACGTGAGGACACATCCGAGGCGCAAGCTGTCATGCCCGGACGCGCCGCCAAGAAGCGGGTCAAATGGTTGTTTTCCAGAGTCGCCCAGCGTGTGGCACCTGAAGCGGGCGACACGCCCCTGCCAGCCATTTATGGCGAGGCGCATCTGATCGATGCCGCACAAGGCGGTGTGCTGATTTCGGTCTGGACGAGTGCACCACAAAATACCAGCCTTGGCATCTTTCGAGAAAAGCATGACGCGGAAGCTGTAATTCTGGAGGATCTCATCGCCACGATGGAGCGCCGCATCCAGCTTCTTGCGCGCGATGTCTATGTGCGCGGCGCATCGCTGGCGGATTGATCTGGTACGTCCATGATGGCGGGCTGCTAAAAGTCTTCCTCACCCATCCCGGCTGACTCCCAGTCGATGATCCAGTCGACCTGATCTTCTTCCAGCACGGAGTCTTCTGACAGGGTCTTGCCGAGGACGGATTTGCCTGCCTTGTGGATGGCCGCGCGATCACCACTCACCAGATGGTGCCAGTCGGGCAGATCCCTGCCTTCGGCGATCAGGCGATAGGCACAGGTGCGCGGCATCCATTTGAGCATGGGGATATTGTCAGGCGTCAACTGCACGCAATCAGGCACATATTGCTTGCGGTCATCATAGTTGGAACAGCGGCATGTGTCGGGATTGAACAAGCGGCAGTGAAGGCGCGTATAGGCAATCTCGCCTGTGTCTTCTTCTTCAAGCTTCAGAAGACAGCATTTGCCGCAGCCATCACACAGGCTCTCCCATTCATCATGGGACAATTCCTGAAGTGATCTGGATTTCCAAAAAGGGGTGTCTTCAGCCAAGGCGGATCAATCGAACAAGGCGTCAATAGCCGCCTGATCGTCATCTGAAGCATCGCCAGACATGTTCCAGACATCGGACTCTTCGCCAGAGCCCCTGCCCGGATTGATCAAACCACCGACCGCCGCGATGTGATTGTAAATGTCGCCGGAGCAGCTTGCTGCCGCGGCGATATCCGGCTCATCTGTCGCAAGCTGTGCCTGCACGTCCTGAATGGCGCGTTCAACCTTGCGGCAAGCCGAATCAAATGCGCTTCGAACCTGCGGGTCACAATTGTTGAATGCTTCGATCGCAAGTTCCTTGGCCCGAAAACCGGTAATATGGAAATGTTCAGGATAGGTGATCGGCGACCATTCCAGGATGTCCTCGACGACATCTGGCATGCTGTTGAGCATGTCGATCAGCATCGCGACTTCATTATAATGATTGAGATAATCGGTCGCCAGGCCGGTTTCTGGATTGATGTTAGCGTCGGCCAGCACCTGTTTATCCAGCACCTGTGTCGACACGCTCACAATCCCACCTTAAATGATTCAACCAGCACGTCTGTTAACCTGTCAGCATTACCAAGCCATTACCAAACGCATTGCTATCTATCCGAAAATGCAAGTGCCGTCCATTTTTGGGCCAAATCCCTCGCATATGATCGTTTCAGCTGCTAACTCCGTCCAGCAATCATTCGAACGGTTTACAACATGTCCGAACGCTCCTTACCGGATCAGCTCTTCTTTCCCATTGTGGTGCTGCTTGCAGTCACAATGGTCGTGCTCGCCTTGCGTCCGTTTGCGGACCGCAAGCCGTCCGGTCCTGTCAGTGGCGCGGGCCGTGACGCGCTGAACCTGACAATCGAAGGCGATGAGCTCTACCGTTTTGTCGCTGGTACGGTCGGCACGCTGGACCTGGTCGACGCTGAAGGTGGCAACCCCACATTGATCACGATCTCGCTGGAAGCACGAGAAGCCTATGATACCCCGCTATACGGGCCACATCTCGTGCTGGAAGCGGATCTTGAGCGCAATTATGAGGGACGCGATCTTGAAATAACCGTAGAAGCGCGAAGCTCCGAAGAATGGGGAGCCAGCGCGATGGAGGTCAATTATTCCACCGGCCGATTTGGCGAATCCGGTTGGGAAACCTTCAATCTGACACCAGACTTCAAATCATACTCTTTCATCTATGAAGTCCCACATACGGATAGTTCGATGGGTCACGATTATCTGGCGATCCGCCCGGTTGTCCCGGAAAAGCAAAGATCCATGACGGTCCGGTCCATTCGCCTGCGCGGAATCGGAGACAAACGCCCGCGTGAGTGATGCTTCCGGCGCGTTTCTTGCTGAATGGGGGGTGTTGAGAACTGGATTTGAACACGCATGTTCCACCTGTGGAACGTTGCCGCCACACCAGTATTGCCTGATGGGTCCACACTTCGTGGCAATATCGGTTGAATGCTGATCGGTGCGGCCCGTTTCGCGTTGTCATGCTGCCTGACAGGCGCTAGTGATGATCCTGCTTTCAACCATCAGGGGATTTTTTCCTGACACGTTTTAAATTCTACGGGGATTACCAAAAATGACCATGACGCCGCGGGCTGACATCAAGGCCAACACGCTTGAGTTTGAAACCATCCCGCTGGTGAAACCAACCGGCTTTCGCGAATATGATGCGCGCTGGTGGTTTGGTGCACCCGGTGATGACCCCAAGACCGCCAAGGCACCTGAGCTGAACATCCTTGGCGTACAGGCGCTGGGACTTGGCCTTGCAACTGTCATCGGCCAGATGGGCGTCGAGAAAAAGATCGTGGTCGGCCATGACTATCGCTCCTACTCCGCCAATATCAAATACGCTCTGATCGCTGGACTTGTCGAAGGCGGCATGGAAGTTCACGACATTGGCCTGGCCCTCTCCCCGGTGGCCTATTACGCCCAGTTCGAACTCGACATTCCCTGTGTTGCCATGGTCACAGCCTCCCACAATGAGAATGGCTGGACCGGCGTGAAGATGGGAGCCAACAAGCCTCTGACCTTCGGCCCCGATGAAATGGGTATGCTCAAGGATGTTGTCCTGGGCGGAAAATTCGAAACCGCACCAGGCGGCAAGATCATCCGTGTTGATGACATGCGTGAGAAATATGAAGCCGCCGTCACCAAAGGCGTGGCGATCAAGCGCCCGCTGAAAGTGGTCTGTGCCACAGGTAACGGTACGGCTGGTGCCTTCGCTCCTGCGGCCCTGCGCAAGATGGGCGTGGAAGTGATCGAACTTGAATGCGATCTGGACTACACATTCCCCAATTACAATGCCAACCCGGAAGACAGCGAAATGCTGCACGCCATGGGCGAGGCCGTGAAGAAATATGGCGCAGATGTGTGTCTTGGTTTTGATGGCGATGGCGACCGCTGTGGTGTCGTCGATGACACCGGTGAAGAGATCTTTGCTGATAAGATCGGCCTGATGCTGGCACGTGACCTGTCCAAGAATTACGAGAACGCAAAATTCGTTGTCGATGTGAAATCCACTGGCCTCTACAAGACCGACCCCGTGCTGAAAGAGAACGGTGCGACGGTTGATTATTTCAAGACCGGACACTCCTATATCAAGCGCCGCACGACGGAACTGGATGCCTTGGCCGGCTTTGAAAAGTCCGGACACTTCTTCTTCCGTCAACCGCTGGGTTATGGCTATGATGACGGCCTCGTTGCGGCTGCTGAAGTGCTGCGCATGCTGGATCGCAATCCCGACAAGAAAATGTCAGACCTCAAGGGCGAGCTGGGCGTGGCCTATACCTCGCTGACCATGGCCTGTCATTGCGATGATGAACTGAAATATGCGGTCGTCGACAAGGTTGTGGCCGCTTATGAACAACTTGGCGCTGAAGGCGGGTCGATCTGTGGCCGGAAGATTGCAGAGGTGAACACAGTCAACGGTGCACGTGTCACGCTGGAGGACGGTTCCTGGGTTCTGGTCCGGGCATCTTCCAACAAGCCTGAACTGGTCGTTGTTGTCGAAAGCATGAAATCGGACGCGGACATGCGCGAGCTGTTCCGCAAAGAGATCAAACCACGTCTGGCGGCTTTCGAGGAAGTCGGCGATTACAACCAGGAAATCTAGCAGGTCGCTCACGCGGCGCTCTCAGCTAAAGTATTGTTATACAGAGGATATTCGCAATGAAAGTTGCAGTCATCGGAACAGGATATGTGGGATTGGTCTCCGGGGCCTGTTTTGCTGATTTCGGACACACGGTTACCTGTGTCGACAAGGACCCGTCCAAGATCGAACGCCTTGAGAAAGGTGAGATCCCGATCTTCGAGCCAGGCCTTGACGACCTCGTCGCCAAGAACGTCCGGGAGGAGCGCCTGTTCTTCACGCTTGAAGCGGAAGAAGCCGTCAAGAATGCTGACGCTGTCTTCATCGCAGTGGGAACACCATCACGTCGTGGCGACGGACATGCCGACCTGTCCTATGTCTATGCGGTTGCAGATGAAATCGCGGACTACATGGACGGTTTCACTGTCGTCGTCACCAAGTCTACCGTTCCTGTCGGGACTGGTGACGAGGTAGAAGCGATCATTCGCAAGAAGCGCCCAGACGGTGATTTTGCAGTTGTCTCCAACCCTGAATTCCTGCGCGAAGGTGCAGCAATCAAGGACTTCAAGGTTCCAGACCGCGTGGTCGTGGGTACAGATGATGAGCGCGCGCAGGAACTCATGCGCGAGCTTTACCGCCCGCTCTTCATCAATGAAACGCCGATCCTGTTCACCAATCGCCGCACATCCGAGCTGATCAAATACGCCGCGAACGCATTCCTGGCCGTGAAGATCACCTTCATCAACGAGATTGCTGATCTGTGTGAAGCCGTTGGTGCCGATGTCCAGCAGGTCTCCAAGGGGATCGGTCTGGATGGACGTATCGGCAAGAAATTCCTGCATGCTGGCCCCGGCTATGGTGGCTCCTGCTTCCCGAAAGACACGCTGGCGCTGACCAAGACGGCGAATGACTACAATTCCCCGATCAAGATCGTGGATGCTGTTGTGGAAGTGAACGCCGAACGCAAGAAGGCGATGGCGACAAAGATCATCAAGGCCATGGGCGGCGATGTGAAGGGCAAGTCGATTGCGCTGTTGGGTCTGGCATTCAAGCCAAACACTGACGACATGCGTGATGCACCGGCTCTGGACATCATCCCTGCGCTTCAGGAAGCGGGTGCCACGATCCGTGCATTCGACCCCGAAGCCATGCATGAAGCCTCCAACATGATGACAGACATCGTATTCTGTGACGGTGCCTATCACGCTGTAGAGAATGCCGACGCAATGGTTATCCTGACCGAGTGGGACCAGTTCCGCGCTCTCGATCTGGACCGTGTCAAAAGCCTGCTGAAGGGTGATGTGGTCGTTGACCTGCGCAATGTCTACGACCCTGCTGACATGAAACGCCGTGGCTTCTCATATGACAGTGTTGGCCGTCCACAAGCCTGACCTGCCTGTTCAGGCGTATCTGCCTGAACACAAGTGACTCACAAAAAGAGCTGCTCTCCAGACAGGAAGGCAGCTCTTTTTTATTTCAACCATGATGAGATCCATGGGGTTGAAGCGGCTACTAACCCGACCGAACAGGGTGTAATTTTTCTCCTGCTTCACCACCACCGCATTTTTGCCCCATTTATTGGTAAAACACCGCAATGCGTTGTCGAGAGCGGCAGCGCGATCAATTGGAAACACAACATGCAATCACGCACCGAACATCGCAGCTACAGTCCGCTTTGCGGCCAGCTGCATCTGAAAAACACCCCCCATTCGGGCGGCTGACCAGATTCGGTGACTGTTGTCTCCGGCCTGGGCACACCGCCCACAGGCTGGAGAAAGACCAATGCCTTCCCTTCACACCGGGATTGCGCAATCGCGTCCCGCGCCATCCGGTCGCCTGCTGGCGGCTATTGGTGACACACTCGCCGCCGAGCGTATTGCTCAGGTCTGGCCGAGCCCGCATGCAGCCTTTTTCGAGCTGGATGCCCCGCGGCGCAATGTGCTGCGTCTGGCAGCGCGCCGTGCAATGCTGGACGTTGATCTGGCACGTCAGGCTGAAGGCTGGGCGCTGCGCCGTCTGGTTGACGCCTTGATTCCGGATGCACCCGATGGCCTGGCCGAAGCCCTGCGCAAGCTGGGTGATCAATCCATCAACATGGCAACGCTCAAGGCGCTGGTCGAGATCCTGTCGGATGATGGTGCCAAGGCGCTGCGCCATTGCCAGAGGCTGAATGCACGCATTGTGCAGGTGTTGAAGGCCTTGCCAAAATCACTGCGTCGTCCACGCATTCTGGCGCTTGTGGAGACTCCCAATGCCGCGCAACTCGTAACAGCCGGGCTGAACCTCTACGTCAAGCATGGCAAGGCGGGTGGTGATGAGTACCGCATGGCTCAACGTCTGGAGCGCGCCCGATCACTTCAGAACCTCTTTCGCATGCTGGTCGAGGAGATCGGTATCGAAGTGCTATCGCCTGCGCCCATTCCTGGCACGAGCTGGTTGCGCCCGATCGATACGAGTGCGCGCATTCGCGACGCTGCCCTGCGGTTTCGTAACTGCCTCGAGACACGTATCGGCTGGATGCTGAAAGGTCATGCGGCCTATTACGAGGTGTTGGGCAATGAACCAGCGATTGTCGAATTGCTGCGTCATCCCCAGCAGGGCTGGATGCTGGGAGAAGCTTTGGGCCATGCCAATACGCCACTCAGCGCGGACTTGCGCCAGCAGATACGCACCTATGTGACCCAGCAGGGCGCGATCACGAAACGTACGGCGTTTCTGCATTCCGTAGCCGAGCGCCTGGCAGTTGCGGCGGGATGGTGAGTGACGTCACTCTCCCGCCCAGCTGCCAGATTGGGTATTGACGGTACAGCGCGATGCGCGACACATCACGCATGACCGAACAGACACTGATCATTGATGCGCTGGGCTCAAAGGGCGATGGCATTGCCGAACTGGACGATGCCAGAGTGCATGTGCCCTTTGCCCTGCCCGGTGAGCATGTGCGAGTGACCGGCCCGGCTGATTCACTGAAACTGACTGCAATCGAGGTGTCTTCTGATGACCGGCAAGACGCAGCCTGCCGCCATTTCGGTATTTGTGGCGGGTGCACATTGCAACATCTCAAACCGGCACCCTATCAGGATTTCAAACGCCAGCTTGTTGCCAATGCGCTGACATCTCGTGGACTGGAGCAGGTGGAAATCGCACCCTGCCTGCATGAACCCGCCGGAGGGCGCCGCCGGGCGACCTTCGCGGCCGCCAGACGCGGCAAAGCCATCGTGCTGGGCTTTCACAAGCGCAAGAGCCACGATCTCGTCGATCTGACTGAATGTCCAGTGAGCACGTCGCGCATCACCAATGTCCTGCCTGCCCTGCGCCAATTGGCCGACATGATATTGAAGGCCCCGAAGGATGAACTGTCCTTCCTGCTGACGGATGCCAGCAATGGGCTGGATCTACATATTCCCAAACTGCCGCGAAAATTCAGCGAGCGCGATGCGATGCAGGTTACAGCATTTGCGCTGGAGCTTGGCTTCATCCGTATCAGCCTGAAGGGCTTTGATACGCTGACACGAGAGCAGCCCTGGCTTGCGGCAGGCACCGCCCGGTTGCTGCCGCCGCCCGGCGGTTTCCTTCAGGCAACGACACCGGGTGAAACTCACATGGCGGCGCTGGTGCTCGACCATATAAAAGGTGCAGGCAAGGTCGCTGTTCTGTTCAGTGGTGCAGGCACCTTCGCGCTGCGAATTGCCGAACATGCCAGCGTGCATGCGGTAGAAGGAGATGGGCCAGCCATTGCCGCCCTGGAGATGTCAGCGCGGGCATCTCAAGGCACTATCCATCCGGTAACGACAGAACATCGCGACCTGTTCCGACGCCCCCTGCTGACCGGCGAGCTCAACAGATATGATGCGATCGTGCTGGACCCGCCGCGTGCAGGTGCTACAGCGCAGGTGGAACAGCTGGCCGCCAGCAGTGTGGCGCGCATCGCCTATGTGTCCTGCAATCCGGGCACGCTGTCGCGCGATCTGGCGGTGCTGTCTGCGGGGGGATATTCGGTCCGCCGCGTCACACCTGTGGACCAGTTTGTCTGGTCCGCCCATGTCGAAGCTGTTGCAGAACTGACCCGAGACTGATGCCATGATCGCCAACGCTGACATCGCCCCATTTCCCTTGTCGCCAAACACACCTACATAGAGTCCATGTCGATTTTTCGTGCCCTTACTATTGCTGCAGGTGTCGTGTCTGGCGGTGTTGCGCTGGCAAGGAACCGTCTCGACAAGGAGATCGAGAAGAAGCTGGACGCGCGTATCGACCAGGCCCGCGATGAGGCCATTGCCGATCTCGACAGCGCGGTGGACCGTTTCGTTCAGCGCCAGTTTCTCACCTTCTCTCGCAATCTGGCGATCAAATCGAGCCTGGTGTCACTGATCTTTCTGGGACGGATCTTCGAGTTCTATTCGCGCGATATCATGGGCTGGCTGATCCTTGCCAGTCTGGGCGGGTTCATGATCTTCGACCTGGTGAATATCTGGCCGAACCTGAAGCTCATGCTCAATCATGCAAAGCGTGCCAAATGGAACATGATCCAGGCCCTGCGTGACCTCGTGGCGGCAGAGGTGTTTGACCGCGCCTATGCCCATGTGATGGAGGAAACGCGCGACAAGAAGGTGAAATACTGGATCGCCGCCTCGCGCTATAATCCGGAAAAGATCTCCACCCATGTCGCCGAGGCACTGTCGGAGGTCGCCGCCGCTGCCAGCGTGCGCATCGTGCGCACCCGCGCGGGCGTCGTCATCCTGCGCATGGCTTCAGTCATGGCGATCTATTCAGCCGTGATCACCTATGTGTTGTTCGTGGTACATTAGGCGAGCGGCCACCGGCCCGTCTCCTCCTCCCAATGCATGCGGCATAAAGAGACATAGACGTCCTTTTCCACCTGAACTGTCTCCCCCTCCAGCGTGGTAGCCCCCTGCGCATCCTTGCGCAGCACCATGGTCGCCTTGCGCCCACAATGACAGATCGTGCGCACTTCACGCAGGTCATCGGCAATCGCCAGCAATTCGGCAGCGCCCTCGAACAATTGCCCGCGAAAATCCGTGCGCAGGCCATAACACATGACTGGCACACCCAGCCTGTCGGCCACCCGCGCCAGCTGCCAGACCTGCGCGCGGGTCAGGAACTGTGCCTCATCGATGAACACACAGCTGACCGGCTGGGCTTGTTCATTCAGCCGCCTGATCCAGTCAAACATGTCATGATCGGCATCAAACAGCTCTGCTTCGGCAGACACACCCAGACGCGAGGAGATCCGGCCATCTTCCAGTTCGGCATAATGAGACGCCGTGAACAGGGCCGTGCGCATGCCGCGTTCGCGATAGTTATAGGCCGCCTGAAGCAGGATGGTCGACTTGCCGGCATTCATCGCCGAATAGATAAAATAGAGTTTGGCCATGTAACAGATCGTCTGGTGTTGATGCTGGGGTGAAGTTTCGGCCGAGTCCGTTTGGGGGGCAAGGCCCCATTCTGGCCCTACTCACCCTGCAGGATGACACAAATGTCATTCGCAGGCAGGGACAGGTCATGGCGAAAACAATACTGGATCTCGACAAGCTGGTCGCTGATGGATCGCTTTCCGCCGAAGACGCCAATCGCCTGAAAGGGCTGGGGGAACCGTCCAACCGCATTGGCGTGTTCATCAATCTGTTCTGCATATTGGGCGCATTGGCGGTCGCGGCGGGCGTGGTGGCGCTGGAGCCCTCCCCCGCAATCGGCCTGTTACTGGCGCTGGTCGCACTTGGCGGCGGAGCAGCGCTCTATTTCACGACCGGCAAGGACTGGCGCGTGCTGGCCCATGGCCTTGTCATCATGGGCTGTGTGGGACTGGTCGGGTGGATGGCCTGGCAGGCCGAGGAGACATGGCCAGACGGCATGGGCTGGGTGGTGCATCTGTTCGCCTTCATGATCTTCACTGGCGCAGCCGTGATCTTTCGCCAGCCCTTCCTGGCCGCGCTCTCCCCTCTTGCACTAGGCGCACTGGTCGGATCAGGCACAGCTTACTGGCACGCCAGCTATGGCATTTTCGTGCGCGAGGCGACGCTCTCCATCCTGCTGTTCAGTGCTGTGGCAGGCTGGCTCTACTGGCTGCGCAACCGTCTGGACGAGGCTTGGCAGGGCATCACCACAGTTGCTGCACGAGTGAGCTTCTTCATGGTCAATTTCGCCTTCTGGGTCGGCTCGCTCTGGGGTGACTGGATCGGCGAGATGTGGGCCGCGCCAGACCGCTGGTGGGGTGCCAGCCAGGAATGGCGCGAACATGCGATCTTTATCCATGAAGGGATATTCTCGATTGGATGGCTTGCATTCCTGGTCGCCTGTATCTGGCTGGGCACGCGCGACCATCGGCGCTTTCTGGCCAATACCGCCGTCGTGTTCCTCGCCATACACGCCTATACCCAGCTGTTTGAAACCCTCGGGGCAGCGCCGTGGACACTGGTGATCGCAGGGCTCTCAATGGTCGGCGTCGCTGCAGGCGTCGCGCGATTCGACGCCTGGCAGAAAGCGCGTGCGGCCTGAACGATCAGGCCAGGAAGAGATCATCCAATGGCGTGTTCACCAGCAGCGTATCGTCCAACATTGGCTCGACACTCAGATGGGTATCGGCAAACGCCTGATCCGCACCGGACGGCATGACATCCTGAACGGGAACCGCAAGGCGCGACGGAACGGAACTGACCGTCTCGACAAGCAGGAAATCATCCGGTGATCCAGTCGATACGGCCTCCATTGCAAACATGTCGGATGAGGCCGTCTCTGCCTGTTTGGTTGGTTCGATATCAGCTGATCGCATGGCGATGCGTGCAGTTTCTCCAGACCCAAGGGCAGTGACAGTAGAAGCTGTCGGCGTCAGCTCGACATAGTCAAAACGCGCCATTTCGAAATATTGTCCCCCCTCCGACGTGCCCTCAATGGTGACGACATCACCCGGCTGGAGGGTCAGTTCATCTGCGGCTGTCCAGAGTGTGACCGCACCGTTCCGGGCGATGGGGCCGCCGGACGGATCATCCATCACAAGCGTGGAGATGGCTGTGCCATTGACCACAAGGGTCAGCTGGGCCTTGCCGTCATTCTCGTCGATCGCACGCACCACGATGGCATAGCTGCCTGCGGCCCCGTCAAAGGTGAAGCTGGCGGTGGCGGTGGAGCCGATGGCCGCTTCATTGCGCACGATCTGACCACCCGAAGCGCTCGACAGGGTCTCGGCGGCATAGCCGCCCGCCAGCGCCATGTCCTCGGCCTCGATCCGGATCGGATCACTTGGTGGTGGAGGCGGCGGCGGAGGTGGCGGCGCGGCATCGACCGTGATGTCGAAGCCTGCTGCACTGGTCGAGCCATCGGTGGAGGTCGCGGTGACATTGAGCGTGATCAGGCTCTCGCCCGCCGCATCGAACACAGCACCATTGGCAATGGTGACAACACCGCTCGTGTCGATCACAAAGCGAGCGTCATCAACGCTGTAGCTGACAGTATCCGTGAGGTCTGAATCGATGGCGCTTGCCGTGATCCCGACAAGCGTGCCTGCGCCAGCGGTCTCCACGATGAGGTTTGCGGCACCATCGCTGTCACTGACAGGGCCCACATCGACCTCATCCACATCCGTGATGGTGATCTCGAAGCCTTGCTGACTGCTCGAGCCATCGGTAGAGCTGGCGGTTACGGTGAGCAACACAGAGCTCTCGCTCTCGGCATCGAACACAGCGCCGCTGGCGACCATGACCACGCCGGTCGCACTGATCACGAACCGTGCATCATCCACCGCATAGCTGACCGTGTCGTCTTCATTGTCGTCCACGGCCTGGGCGGTGATGCCGACCGGGGTGCCCTCGCCTGCATCTTCCGCGATCTCATTGGCTGCAGCATCCACATCGCTGAGCGGGCCGACAGGCACCGCATCAGGATCATTGACCAGAATATCGAAGCCTGCCTCGCTGGTTGAACCATCGGTCGATGTCGCGGTGACGGTCAGGGTGATCAGCGATTCCGCTGCCGCATCGAACAGGGCACCATCTGCCACGCTGACGACGCCTGACGCATCTATATCGAAGCGCGCATCGCTGACGCCATAACTGACGCTGTCGGTGAGGTCTGCATCTGCCGCTGCTGCAGTGATGCCAACCAGTGTTCCCGCAATGGCGGTCTCAACAATGAAGTTTGCAGCACCATTGCTGTCACTGACCGGGCCCACATCGAACTCGTCCACATCCGTGATGGTGATCTCGAAGCCCTGCTGACTGCTTGAGCCATCGGTGGAGCTGGCGGTTACGACAAGTGAGAGACTGGCTTCTGTTTCCGCATCGAACACAGCGCCGTTGGCGATGGTGACCACGCCGGTCGCACTGATCACGAACCGTGCGTCATCTACCGCATAGCTGACAATGTTGTCGCTATCGCTGGCAGATGCGGTGATCCCGACCGGGGTGCCTTCGACTGCATCTTCGGCAAGCGTGTTCGCAGCAGCATCCACATCACTGACCGGACCGACAGGCGGGCTGACCGTCAATGGCGTCAGCTCGACATAATCGAACCGGGCCATCTCGAAGGAACCCTTGCCTTCCGACGTGCCCTCAATGGTGACGACATCACCCGGCTGGAGGGGCAGCTCGTCAGCGGCGGTCCAGAGTGTGACCGCACCGTTCCGGGCGATGGGGCCGCCGGAAGGATCATCCATCACCAGCGTTGAGATGGCTGTGCCATTGACCACAAGGGTCAGCTGGGCCTTGCCGTCATTTTCGTCGATGGCCCGCACCACGATGGCATAGCTGCCTGCGGCCCCGTCAAAGGTGAAGCTGGCGGTGGCGGTGGAGCCGACAGCCGCTTCATTGCGCACGATCTGGCCACCTGAAGCGCTGGACAGGGTCTCGGCGGCATAGCCACCCGCCAGCGCCATGTCCTCGGCCTCGATCCGGATCGGATCACTTGGCGGTGGTGGAGGCGGCGGAGGTGGTGGCGGCGCGGCATCGACCGTGATGTCGAAGCCTGCTGCGCTGGTCGAGCCATCGGTGGAGGTCGCGGTGACATTGAGCGTGATCAGGCTCTCGCCCGCCGCATCGAACACAGCACCATTGGCAATGGTGACAACACCGCTTGTATCGATCACAAAGCGAGCGTCATCAACACTGTAGCTGACGCTGTCTCCTTCCGTGGGATCAACAGCTTCAGCAGTGATGCCGACCGATACCCCTGCCAAGGCACCTTCGGTGAGTGTATTGGCAGCACCATTGATATCGACCACTGCGCCCACGGGCGCATCGGCGATTTCAGTGACGAGAATGTTGAAGGCCTGCTGGCTGGTGGAGCCATCTGTCGAGATCGCTGTGATCAGCAATGGGATCACGGCTTCTGCTGCTGCGTCGAACAGGGCACCATCCGCGACCGTCACTACACCAGAGGCATCAATCACGAAACGGGCGTCGTCCACCGTGTAGGAGGCAACCATATCTGCAAGGTCGGGATCTGTCGCAGATGCCGTGAGGCCGACCAGCGTTCCAGCGATCGCCATATCGGTGATGGCGTTGTCGGCNCTGTCCACATCGCTGACAGCACCGATTGGGCTCTCATTGACGTCGCCGATTGCAATGTCGAAGAGTGTCTGACCTGTGCTGCCATCGGATGAGGATGCGGTGATGCCCAATGAGATGAGCGCTTCTGTTTCTGCGTCAAACAGAGCGCCGTCTGCGACGCTGACAATGCCGTCGACATCGATCACGAACCGGTTGTCTGACAGCGTATAGCCCGTCACCATGTCTGCACTATTGGGCTCTATGGCTTCGGCGGTTATCCCGACCAGCGTACCGCCAATTGCATTTTCCAGAATGGTGTTTGGCGTGTCGTCGATATCTGTCGGCGCGCTGACCGGTAGCTGACCGGGTTCCGTGACGGTGATGGTGATGGGAATTGCCGCGCTCTGGTCTTCGCCATCATCTGCAAGGATGGAATAGGTGTGGACGCCCTCTTCTCCGACCTGTGGGCTATAGGTGAGGAAGCTNCCGGATATCTGCACGCCCGGAGGGGTCGCCTCATCGAAGACGAAAGTCAGCAGATCGCCATCTGCATCCTGAAAATAGCGCGACAGGTCCACAGTGAGGGTTTCGCCCGTGGCGACCGTGCGATCCAGGCTATCAACAATGGGTATGGGGGCTGTGTTGAGTGCTGTGAACTCGATNAAATCGAGTGCAGCCAAATCCGTTCCGTCGGCAACGCCCCTGATGGTGACACCATCACCCGCACCAAGCTCTATGCCTGTGAGCGTGAANGATGCGGCGGTGTCGACAGATTGTCCCGATCCCAGATCAGCATCTGCGATCCATGTATAGACCTGATCACCGATCTGAAGCTCGAAGCTGGCAAGGCCACCATTATCGTCGAAATAGCCGATCTCGATATTATAGAGCCCAAAGTCCTCGCGAAAATCGATGAAGATCGACCCGGTATCGCCCGACTGTGAAAGGATCGCCGCAGCGCCTGCCGATGCATCCACAACCGCAGTGCTCACAAAACCGGACTGGATCAGCGTCTCGGCTTCTATCAACAGGGTCTCACTGTCCGAGCCGGACGATCCACCCGTGNCGACGACGACTTCGCCGGTCGGATCGAGCAGGAAGATACCACCATTGGACGGATTGCTCTGACCCTCGCCGAAATTGGCGACATAGATGCGTCCGGTTGCAGGGTCGACAGCCACATCAAGCGGGGCATCGAAGAAGATCTGATCGCCGCGCTGGTTGAGCAGCGCGCCATTATAGACCAATGCATCGTCAACATAGGCAAAGACGTGAATGCCCTCACCGCCATTGAAATTGGCCTGAAGGATTTCGCCGTTCACATAGGTTTCGGTCCCGTTCGGACTGAAGCCGTCAAACAGGTCTGCAACATTGAGGAAGAGTGAGGGATCAAAGCCATCTTCTGGCAGCGTGCCCACTTCATATTCCGGGATCTCGAACGGGTCGACATCCTCGGTCGGATTGCCGCCATTGAGAATGTACTGGCCACGCGATGGGTTGGGATGGCCATAGTAGAAGCCTTCCTTGATGATCACGACACTCTCATGCTCTGGCCGTGAATAGATCGCTTCATTGGCTTCGGTGTCAGGATCATCCGGGGTGAGCGATTGTCCCGGCGCACGGTCATTCATGTTGATGCCGCCGACGAGAATGAACTCACCGTCTATCTCGGACCATTCAATGTCATAACAATTTCGCAGGCCCGTAGCGTATAGCCAGACAGGCGCATCATCCGCGAAGGGGTCATATCCGGAGCCATCCGCTTCGGCGGTGACATCGATCGGCCCATCATCAAATCTTGGATCATTGCGCACATCCGCAACGACGACGGCCGCGGACAATGGTGTTTCAGGCTCGGACCATGTTCCATCGCCACCCAGAGACCGCGTGCCACCAACAGAGATGTAGAGTTTTCCATCAGGTCCGAAATCGATGCCATTGACCTGATGCTCCAGATCCGCACCATTGGGCAGACCGGTTATGTATTCGGTTTCCTCACCCGTGGTCAGGTCGATTTTCGAGATCGTGCCGGAATGACGTTCGCCGCGTGTCGCGTAGGAAATCCAGAGGGCGTTGTCGTCTGACGGATCGAATTTGACGCCGAGTATCTGCGCACCTTCCGACTCGAAAATGGCTGTTACCGAGGTAGCAAGGCCGGTATCAGGGTCGATGTCATAGCGATAGATCGTGCCGGTTATATCAGCCGAATACAGATTTCCATCTGGCCCGAAGAGCACTGATGTGACACCAAAACGGCTATCACCATTGAGGATGTCGGTTACAATGAAACTGTTTTCGGTAATGCTCATTCGTCACCATTCATTTCTGAAAAATCGCATGAATCATGGTTAACGCACCAGAAGAACAATGGTTCTTCGACGCTATGTGCGGCGTCGGGCCTTGAAGGCTTCAACTCAAGGGAAGCAACTCAATCCCGTGAAGGAATCAGGGCGAGCATAGGCAAAGCCTCATATCCCACAAAGTGAAATCGGTGCCAAAATTGAACAATAATAAGTAATAATCTCCATATTGGAGAATTGTGCACGATCAACTCGCCAAATAGACGAATCGATTAAGGGCAGCGCAAATCAAAAAGAGCTCACAGCAGGACGCACATTGCATTTACTTCACTTTACATCTGAGCAAGCCTTAAAACTCTTGTGATCAGGTTTTTTGATCTTGAAGGCTCGATGTGATGCCTCACTTCTATTGATAGTCCTTACCCTGACATGCCCCGAAAAACCCCAGATCTTAGCGCAGACATTCCGGCACAACTGTGTTCCACATCACAGCCCGATATTCGGGTGCGACCTATTATGAGCCCTCCAATATCCGACGCGTTATCTGCGTCACATAATTCCGGAGACGCCGCATGACGCCGCTCGATCAGCTTTTCTGGCTCGTCGTCCTTCATTTCATCTTCGATTTCCAGCTTCAGTCCGACTTCATTGCACGCAACAAGTCACCAGGTAGCGGCCATGTCTGGCCATGGGTGCTGTCTGCGCATGCCGCCGGGCATGCCGCTGCTGTCGGCTTTGTCCTGTCACCCCTGTTCGGGCTGGCCGAATTTGCTGTGCACTGGCTGCTGGATTTTGTGAAGGCGCGCAGTGACCATCCCGCAAAGAGCGAAAAGGCGCGTGCCATGGCCTTTCATCTCGATCAGGCTTTGCACATTGCCTCAAAACTCCTGTGGCTAGGACTGGCGCTGCGCTTTCCCGGCCTTCTGGAATATCGGCTGTTCTGATCTACGGCGTCGGCGTCGCGTCGCGTTCTTCCTCGATCTGATCAGCCCGCTGGACAAATGGGTCGCCAGCTTCGCGCATGAGTGACGCGGCCCGGGTGAACAACTTGCTTGCGGCAGCCTCATCGCCGGTAGCGCGCCGAAGCCGGGCCATGACGAGATCCGCATCCGCACGCAGCTCAGGACGCGTCTTCGCGGCAGATGCCAATCCATCGATATTGGCCTGAGCCGCAGCCAGCGCGCCTTCCTGATCGCCATTCATCATGCGTGCTTCAGCCAGAGAAATCGCGGCATAGCTTTTCAGATCCAGAGGCGCGTTTTCCGGCATCAGCTCACGCGCATCCTCAAGGGCTTCCTGCGCCACCCCGGAATCACCAAACTGAAACGCGATATCGCTGATCATCACCATGGCTTCCGCCGCTCTTGCGGGGGCACCCGCTTCAACATAGCTGTCGCGTGCACTGGCATAGGCATCCACGGCACTTTGCGGATCACCCATGGCATTACTGATCTTGGCCCGCATGGAGAATGCCTCACCAATGCCCCTGGCATCGCCTGCCTTACGCGAATTGGCGCTGGCCTCCTCGACCAGTTCCAAGCTCTTCTCGAACTCACCTGTGCGGGCATAAAGACGCGCAATTTCCAGCTGGGTGCTCGCCTGCGCCGTTGGGGCATCCAGTTCCTTGACCACATCCAGAGCCTTTGTGTAGCGCTCGATCGCCACATCCAGATCGCCGCGCGCTTCTGCTGTCATGGCGAAAGCGCGATATTGCTGCTCCAGCTTCATCGGGGCTTCCAGGTCGGCAAAGATCTTTATCGCCTTGTTCTGGTAGAGCTCCGCCTCATCATAATGGCCCTGATCGCGCGCCAGATTGCCCAGATGGTTATAGGCACCGCCCTCAACCATGCGGACATTCATCTCCTGCGATACCTTTAGTGCCTTTTGCGCCATCTCCTCGGCTTCGGCTTGCTTGCCTTCAATGCTGAGCATGCGCGTGAGATTGATATAGATCAGGCCCAGCTCGGTTTTCATGTTGTTGGCCTGCATCAGCGTTTCAGCTTCGGAGAAGTAACGCCGCGCTTCCGCGAAATCATCGAGCATCATGGCCTGATAGCCCATATTGGCGAGCGCTGTGGCTTCTCCACGTGGCATGTTGATACGTTTGGACAGGGCCCGGCCGCGTTCGGTATAATTGCTCGCTTCCTCCCATCTTTCATCTGACTGGGCGATCTGCCCCAGATTGATGAGAGCCTTGGCAACGGCCAGTTCGTCGCCTTCGGTCTTGAAGATTTCCATGGCTTCCAGCAGGCGCGCCTCAGCACCGGCCCAATCGCCGCTTTGCTCATCCATGAGCCCGAGATTGCCCAGCATCTTGGCTTTCCAGAGAGGGCTGGTCTTGCCGTTGGATTCAAGTACCTGTGTGTAGAGGCTGCGCGCTTCCTGGATGTCTCCGGTCCGCTCCAGCATATGCGCCAGCTCATTGGCGGCTTGCGGATTTTGGGACACGGGCACCAGTTTGAGAGATTCACGATAGGCGTTGATCGCAGCATCCGTATTGGTTGCCGAATATAGCGCGCCAGCCTCGCGATAGCTTTTGGCCGCAGCAGTCACCGCCCCTCCGGCCGCTTCGGCCTGACGACGCGCCACATCGGCCAGGCTGTCAGCAGCCTCCCCTACGCGGCCCGCCATCAATGATTCCTTGGCCGCAGCCTTATCAGTGTCGGCAGATTGCAGAACTGATGCCAGCGCATCGCGCAGGTTTTCCTGTCCGCGATCATCCAGATCCATGCCCTGACGGCCCGCATTGGCGAGCGCCGCCGCCACGATCTGCTCAACCTGCGAAGCAGTGAGCGTTTCGGTGGGGAAGAAAACATCCTTGATCAGCGACACATTGGCGGCTGCGACGCCGGCCATTGCGATGAAGGAAATCACGGCACCGCGCGTGATCCATTTGCGCCGCCACGGGATGGTCTTGGCCGCGCGCCCCTCGACGCGGGCACGGATTGCTTCCTCCAGTTCCTGATAGGCATGGTGATCGCGATTGCCGCGCCATCCAACGAGGTTTTCGGTGTGGATGCGATCAAAGGGCTTTGGCAGGGTGATCTCTTCCATGAAGATCGGTAGCAATTTGCCATTGAGCCGGGCATCATCGGCTTCGGAGCGCACCCAGTCTGACGCCACGGCATTCTGGGTCCAGCACACAATGACCGCCCTGGCCTGCTTGAGGGCGACTTCAATTGTGCCCTCATAGCTGTCACCGGGCAGGAGCGCCCTGTCCCACCAGACAGCAAAGCCGGATTTTTCCAGCGAATAGGCAAGGGCTTCCACCTTGTCCTTGTCCTTGGAAGAATAGGAGATGAAGACCTCTGTGGGCCGGTCCTGGGTATTGCCCACTTCCCGCTTTTCGCCTGCTGCGTCCTGATCAACACTCATACGATACTTGTCCCTCATCTGTCCTTGGATGAGAACCTAGCAAAGCGGATCAACGCAAGCGAGGTGAAAGTTTCAACAACCAGATCGATTCGGTTTCAACTCAAGAGATTGGAAATCTAGTAGAGCGCTTTTTCATCTCAAGAGTGACTTGTTATCTCTAGTCCCCCCGGCCCCGGTATGCTAGTTGATTTTTTCTACTCAAGGTTAAGTGGGGTGGGGTTGATGAGAAAACTTGTTTTAGCGTTATTATTGGTCGCAAATTTACCAACAGCTATTGCGCAAAGCAGCGTCTGTTTTGGAGCAAATTGTTCAAGCGATTATGAGGCTTTAGAAGAGAGCATCATGAATGTCGCACTACTTCGAAGCAACATTACAATTGCAAATTCCATTTCTACACTTGATCAAGAAGATGATGAAGACCAGTTCCGGGAGTGTATTGAAGATTGCAGACAAGCGCATCAAAGAAACACCGGACTATGTCGAAGTGCAGCAGGCTTTGACGCAATGTCATATTTTGATGAAGAAGAAGGCAACACTTATTGGAATTATAACTTGCTGTCGGCCTGCGTGGATGCTGCTCAAGAAGAGCTTGTGGAATGCATCGCACCTGCTCAAAATTGCTTCCCATAACACCCATATCAAATAACTCTTCGAGTGATCTTCTATAGCCAAGCCACAATAAGCATCGCAGTGCGCGAGACGAAATTGACCTTTCGTTAATCAACCAATCGGCTACTTCGCCTTGCGGGAGCTGCCTGCCTCGGCTTAGGTGTGCGACCGCAATGAAGAATATCATCTGGTTTGATTCGGAGGGCGGCTGGACGTGTCGCAGCCAAGGCCACAGTTTTCGTCATTCTCATGGATAACGGGGCGCGGTGCCAGCGTGATCGCGCTCACCGGCTTCATGGGCGTCTCCATCTTTGCGACAGCAATGGGTTTTCAGGACCTGCGGCTGGCCAATCTCGATCAGCCGTCTCTGGGCTGGCGCGAGGCACTGCCGGTCTGGGGGATGACGGTGTTTGTCATTCTGGCCATGGTCGCGGCGCTGAATGCCGCTCTGGGCGTGGGATTTTCACCCGAAGCAGATGGCAGATTAAAAAAGCGCATCGGGCTGCGCTTTCTGGCGGCGGCTTTCTATATTTTCTTTGCTTTCTGGTCGGTCGGATTTGGCTATGGCTTCTTCTGGAAAGAGCTTGCCGGACAGGAGCACACGCAAACCCAGTTCAGGACCGCGATTGAAAGCGTTTCCAATTCCGTCGCGCGCTCGACCGAGGCGCTTACCGCTGTTGAAAATTCGGTGACTGACGCCACTTCCACCGCCCGCGAGCGTGCAGAGGTGGAGGCCACACTCGGCGGCACATGCGCCAACCGGCCGGGCTCACAATCAGGCGATGGCCCGCTGACACGCGCGCGCTTTGCCTTTGCCGACCGCGCCGAAGCGCTAAGTGATGACGTGCGCAATAACTGGACGTCACAGCTTGGCAAGGACCGGCAGACACTGGCGTTGCGGATCGAGGCACTGTCTCAGGGAGAAGCCCCTGTGGCGGCGCTGGCCATTGGCGGAAGTGAAGCAGTGCTTCTGCAACAGCTGGCCAATGCCAGCAATCTGGAGAGTGATCAGCGACGCAAGCTGTTTGCCCATGTGTTCGACGATGCGCGCGCCTTTACCGCAAAGGCCAATGGATTGCGCCAACGCCAGGCCCCTGCGTTTGCAGCGCGACTGGACCAGCTGGCAGCGGAGGTTGGCCCGGACCCGCAAAGCCCCGGTCGGCCCAATCCGGCGCGCGGCGATGACCCGTCCTATTGCTGGGACACAGTGCTGAATGAAAAGCTGAATGCATCTGCCGCGCTATTGCGCAATCTGGAAAACATGCCAGCACCGGAATTTGAGTTTACCGAGGGCCCCAAGGCAACGCGCGCGGCCTTTTTCAACCTGGCCCGTGTGCTGACATCACCGTTCACCAAGCATGGTGGTGGCCCCTTTGGTGAAAAGGAATTCATCGCGCTCTTTGCCTCGATAGCTGTGGATGCGGGGATTTTCTTCCTGACCTTTGTGCGCTCTGCCATGGAGCGCAAGGCCGAGCGCAAGCCGCGCTATCCTGAGCCTTTTGATCTCAACCCGCTGCTGAAAGCCTATAACAAGCATCTGGATCCGAAATATGATCCCAGAAAGGACAAAGAGCTACAACGCCTCAAGGATGATGAAATCCCCCTAGAGGTCAAACCCGATCCGCCGCCCAAGGCCTGAGAATACATCCAGCGCCTTGTGCCAGACGAGAATGGAGCGCGCCTCGCCATGCTCCTTCAGGACCACACCCTGCGCAACGCCGCGCTTGTCCTGACCGATAATCTGCTCGAACACACCCGTCAGCGTGGGTTCGCTGTCGCGCCATCCGCCAGACCATCTGATTTTCTTCTGGCGACCGACACCCCATCCGGTGATGCGTCCTTCGATGAATTCACCGCAAAAGGTCTTGCCATCGCCAAAATCCATGACGCCATAACCATGCGGCTCAAACCCGTTTGTTTCCCCGCGATAGATCTGGTCCTTGCCGATACGCAGGCGCGCCAGCGTCAATGGACGCAGCGATGCATCAATCCTGAGATGCCCCAGACTTTCACCAAGCTTTTCATCTGCTTCCTGTGCAGATTTGTTTGCAGCTTTTTCAGCCGCAATCGCAGCGATATAGGCATAGCTGGTTTCCGGAGACCAATCGGGCTTTTTCGGCAGGGTGACAACCGGTTCCCAGATGGAATCTGACAGGAATGACTGGACGCGACCCGTCCTCTGCTTGATCTCTTTCTCGCGCGCAGCCTGCTTGCGACGCAGACTGTCCTCAAGCTGGCGGTCCATCGTTTCACGCTCAAGCGAGGAAATCGGGATGGCCGCTGAATCACCTGCATGCTCGCCGTCCAGATGACGCGCAATGCGGCTCAACAGCGAGTCCGCCAGAGGTGTCCAGTCCAGAATGTCATCCGGCTTGATATGTACGACATTGCGCAGGGCTGCATTTGCGCTGGGTGGTTCTGTATCAATGATGATGTGCAGTGTCAGGCGACGTTCGGAGACCGTGCCCAATGCTTCACTGTCCGACGCCGACAGGAAAGCCAGCGCCAGTCGGTCGAGCTTTCCCGGACCCAGCGCATAAAGCTCCATATCGAAACCGGCATGTTTCAGGCGTTCGAGCAGCTCATCCACCGGCTCGCCTTCGACCTGATCCGTGCGCAGATAGTGAAATGAATGAGACAATGGTGAACCTGACGTCTGGCGTGACAATTACAGAGCACTGATTCTTGCCTCATTCGCCGCGAAGACGCCAGTGCCTGCTTCACATTCCCGGCTGCGGACCGCTGAGCGGTGTTTCATCTTCATCGTCATCGCTGCGCTTACGTACATAGTCATGTTTGCGCAGAAGGCCGCGCATCTGGTTGTAGGTAAGCCCCAGATGACGCGCGGCGTTTTTCTGGTGCCCATCACAGGCCGCCAGCGCATCATCCAGCAATTGCCGCTCGAAGGCTGCGGTCTGGCGTTGGAAATTGACCGGTGCCATGCGGTGAGACGGGTCCAGCGCGGCACGGATATCGGCTGCGGACAGTTCCGGCTCTGCGGATCGGGTTGCACCCGCAACGGATCTGGAACCGCCGCCCAAATCAGAGCCCGGACGCCAGGGCGAGGAGAAGGGATCAAGCATGTCCGGCGTGACGGGGATCTTGTCGATATCATCGGGATCACGGGTCGCAAGCACGCGATAGACGGCACGTTCGGCTGTGTTTTTCAGTTCACGCACATTGCCGGGCCAGTCATGCGAGACAAAGAGCGCCTCGGCTGCTCGTGAGAAACCCGGAAAAGGTCGTCCCAGTTCGCGGGCCATGCGTTGGCCGAAATAATCCGCCAGCAAGGCTGCATCTTCACCCCTTGCCCTGAGCGGCGCGACGGTAACAACATCAAATGCCAGACGATCCAGCAGGTCGGCCCGGAAATCGCCGCGATCAGCCAGGCTAGGCAGATCGACATTGGTTGCCGCCACAACGCGCACATCGCAGGTCAGCACATCCTCCCCGCCGAGCCGCTGATATTCGCCATATTCAATGACACGCAGCAGCTTTTCCTGCACTTCGACACTCGCCGTGGCGATCTCGTCGAGGAACAGTGTTCCGCCATTGGCCTGTTCGAACCGCCCTGCCCGGCGGCGCGTGGCTCCGGTAAAGGCACCCGCCTCATGGCCGAAAAGTTCTGAATCCAGCAGGTCCTTTGAAAGGGCCGCGCAATTGACCTTCACATAGGCCCCTTCCCAGCGCCGCGAGAGGAAATGCGCACGCTCGGCGATCAGCTCCTTACCGGAACCCCGCTCCCCAACGACCAGCAAGGGACGCTCCAGCGGGGCCGCGAGCGAAATACGCTCCAGCGTTTCCAGCCAGGCAGAGGACTGACCGATGAGTTCAGGGGCCGACGGTGTAAACATGCACTATACATACATTAAAAGCATTATTCTTACATTATGAAAATGCATATTTTATGCATTTATGTGACGTTATCGTGCATGTAGAACTTTTTTATCTAATTATTTCAATGTGTTATAAAATTAATAAAAAACTGGCACGGTTGATGCATATACGTTGGCATGCTCGGAACACAGGGGCGCATCACCAAGGAGTGGATACGATATGCGAGACGCAGACACGACAATCAGATCAGAAACCGGCGACACATTCCGCCGCTTCGGCCGCTGGCTGTCAGCCCGTCCGATTGAAAGCTGGGGCTTCTTCGCCGCCGGCATACTGATCGCCCGCATCCTCTTCTAATCTTGCCTCGACGACACAAGGAACAAAAAAACATGGGTATCTTCTCCCGCCTTTCAGACATCATCAACTCCAACCTCAATGCCATGCTGGACAAGGCTGAGGACCCGGAAAAAATCGCACGCCTGATCATCCAGGAAATGGAGGATACGCTGGTTGAGGTTCGCACCGCAGCCGCCCGCTCCATGGCAGACAAGAAAGAGCTGCTTCGTGAGATCAACGAGTTTGAACACACTCGCGATGACTGGGCTGCCAAGGCCGAACTCGCCATCGACAAGGGCCGTGAAGACCTGGCTCGTGGCGCACTGACCGCCAAGCAGAAGGCAGAACGCGAAATCGAAGCACGCAAGTCCGCTCTTGCCGCCGCCGACACAGCTGCTGAAAAGCGCAAGGACGACCTGATCAAGCTCCAGGCCAAGCTGGACGAAGCCAAGGCCAAGCACCGCACGCTTATGGTGCGTCGCCAAAGCGCTGAACAGACCATCAAGGTCCGCAGCCAGATCGACTCAACCAAGGTCGACGACGCCATGCACCGCTACGCCAAGATCGAGCGCAAGGTCGATGAGCTGGAAGCTTACGCTGACACTTATGACGCCAAGGGTCGCTCGCTCGAAGCCCAGTTTGAAGAGCTGGCCGCATCTGAATCCGTCGAGGCTGAACTGGCCGCGATGAAAGCCAAGCGTGGCGGCTCCAGCAAGAAGGCTGAAGGCTGATGGGTGCCGAAGAATTCATGGGAATGTCCCTCGGCCTGATCGCGATCCTTTCGATCTTCGTGATCCTGCCGGGGATGATCCTCCACTTCCTCACGAAGTGGCGCTCCTCGAACGGCCTCAGCCCTGATGATGAGCGAATGCTGGAAGACCTCTGGCGCTCCGCACGCGAAATGGAGCGCCGGATCGAAACACTGGAAAACCTGGTCGAACCCGACCAACGCCCGCGTCGCGCCCCCGAGGACAATCTTCGTCCTCCCCGCCGCGACAGCTGATAACGATAAAGGAGCAGACTCAAATGGACGAATATTCCCGCCACCCCAACCCCACCCGCTTTTATCGCTCTCGCGAGCGGATGATCGGCGGCGTCTGCGGCGGAATCGCCGAGCGCATGGGATGGGACGTCACACTGGTGCGCATTGTCGCGGTTGTGTCGATGATCACGGGCTTCTTCTCGGGCTTTGTATTCTTCGCCTATCTGATTGCATGGATGGTGACACCTACTCGCCCTTTTGCCTCTCACCTCTCGCCTGAAGAACAGACCTTCTGGAGAGGGGTGTCAGACCGCCCGAAAGTCACGCTTTCCAATATCCGATACAAATTCAAGGACATGGAAGAGCGTATGAGAAATCTGGAACGTTCGGTCACGGATGATGAGTGGCGCCTCAGACGCCAGTTCCGCGACCTGGAAAGCTAACCTATCTGCTAGCCAACCGGACCAAGGACACCGGTTGGCACAGCCGAGAGCCAAATTAGAGGGACAGAACAATGGCTCGGTATTACTCAAACAAATATCTGGCGGCGGCCTCCGCTTTTACGCTTGGCCTCGTCATCGCTGTTTCAGCTGCAATGAGCGGACATGTACGCCTGGGAGCAGGTGATGTGGAGCTGGTATTTGAACGCGGCGACAAGGCTGCGCTTGCCATCCATGTCGGTGAACGGGTCTGCCCACCAGAATGCGGCTTTATCGACCTCAGCTGGGAACGCACACAGGCAAATCCGACATTGCTTCTGGTCAGCCGCTACGTGCGCTGATCGCTGACACGCCACATAACAAGACAACAGGAAAAGACAAGGAAGGACGATTATCATGAGTGGTGGACAGGTTATGGTTGTCATCATCGTGGCCCTCGTCATGCTGACGGGCATTATCAAAACGGTCGTGCTGGGCCGGGATTCCAGTTGCGGATCAAAGCGATCACGCAACAATGAGACAGCCGCAGGTCAGGCTCAACGTGACGAAACCCTGGCGGCGTTGAATGCACGCCTGGACACAGTCATTGACCGATTGGGCGTTCTGGAGAAGATCGTTACCGATGAGGATCGCGATCTGAGGCGCAAATTCGACGATCTGGACACGCGTAATCATCGCCCGTCCGCCTGACGTGAATAGCGACACTGACAAGAATCAACACTAGGGGAACAGATATATGCCTATGGAAATCGTCATCATGGTCCTGGCACTCGGACTGGGCGGCATGTTTACAGGGATCGTTACCGATTACCTGAAGACCAAGCGACAGGTCGCCAAGGCCGAAGCATCAAGCGGGCTGAATGATGAAGTGATGGCGCGGATTGATGCCATGTCCCAGCGACTGGCTGCGCTGGAAGCCATTGTTACCGATGAAGATCGTGAACTGACACGCAAATTCGACCAGCTGAGAGAAGACGCTAAACGCGGGGTCGCCTGACACCGCGTTTGCAATCTCGCATGATGAACCGGGCCGGGCTCAGTGTTTCGTGACTGGCACGGCCTGTTGGCATGGGACCACCATTGGCCAGCGCAATGGCGATATCGGCCAGCAAGGGTGCCCAGGTAAAGCCCCGCGCACCGAGACCACCCGCCACCATCAGACCCGGCAAGTGGGCATCACAATATGGCGCTGACGAGCTACGCCCTTTTTCCAGATCCTCTCCATAAAGCGACAGATAGGCCGCCTCATCCGGCAAGCGCCCTACAAATGGAAGCCTGTCAGGCGTTGTAGCGCGCACGCCGGTACGGGAGGATAGCCGTGCATCATCAATACGCGCCGCGACAGCGGGGGCGAGCGCTTTCAATCCCTCGATATTTTCCAGACGCAGGCCCGCATCCGGATGAGGCGGGTGTGCAGTGTCGGTCGGCAGGAAACTCGCACCGAACAAGCGCTTTTTACGCGCATCTATGGCATAGCGACCGCCTGCCCAGGCCTCGTGAGTGCCATCCTCATGCTCCATCCATTCCAGTTGGCCTGATCGACCCGCCAGAGGTGGCGAAGCACCTTGCAACAAGGTCGGCAATCCCATACCGCCTGCACAGATGATCAGCTCTGCTTCACCCATGTCTCCATTTTCCAGAGCATAGGCAGCCGGTCTGCCCGCCCTGATCGCCGAAACCCTGGTGTTCCAGCGCACATCAATCCCCGCCAGAAGGGCACGTCGTAGCGCGATGGGATCAGCAATCATGCCATTGCGATGGATCATGCCATGCGTCACATCCATATTGGACAGCAATGTCTCATCCAGCGGCGGATCTTTGAGGATCTTGGCAAAGCGTTGCGCAGATTTTTCGTCACTTGCCGGCTGGTTGATATCAATGCGTGAGACAGCATCCGGGAAAGCATCATAGAAGGTCAGTGCATTCAGATACGCATCCAGCATGGCTCGCGCGGCGGGTGTGTCGCCCGCATCCAGTCGCGGCATGATCAAAGCCAGCGGGTTGGCACTTGTGCCCTGTTCCAGACCGTCAGCGCCGTCAAACACCACGACATCCGATCCCATCTGGTGGAAACGACAGGCCAGCACCGCGCCCATGATCCCGGCACCGATGATCGCCACGCGTGCGGGACGTTCAGGCTTGATATCGATCAATAGCGGGTCTGGTCTGGCAGGTCTGGCAGTTTCTGGCCAGATCGCTTCCAGCCTTTCACGCTTACGGCCAAAGCCCGGCTTCTTGGCCACATCAAATCCGGCGTCTGCCAATCCCCGCCGGACAAAACCGGCGACGGTATAAGTGCCGACCACGGCACCGGGAGCCGATAGTCTGGCGATTTGCGCCATCACCTCCGGCGACCACATGGCGTCATTCTTGGCGGGAGAAAACCCATCGAGAAACCATGCATCAGCCTGAAAGTCCGCGCCGTCCAGCGCTGGTTTCACATCATCCTGCAACAGGGTGAGTGTCACGCCGCTGCCAAGATCCATGCGCTGAACGCCGCGCGCGCGGTGGGGCCATTGGGCCAAAAGAAGCTCCAACGGCTCGCCCAGTTCATCGCGCCAGGGTGACAATGCACGCTGCGCATCTTCACGCGACATGAGCCGCCCCTCAACGGATACCAGATGCAGACGCGCGGCGGGCGCAGGCCGGTGCATTGTCCACAATCCGGCAAGGGCCGCCATGTTGAGACCGGTTCCAAAACCCAGCTCTGCCACCGTGAACTGTCGCCGATCTGCCCAGCGCTCGGGCAAGCCGCAACCAGCGAAGAATACTTCGCGCGTCTCATCCAGTCCTGAACTGGTGGAATAGTAGACATCGTCCATATCCTGCGCCCGCGGCACGCCATCCTCTCGCCATTCCAGATGCGGACGCGGTGGAAGGCGTGGGACGGGATCAGGGGTGTCGTCAGACAAGGACGTGGCTCCATTATGGGTATCTGCGCGATATCTTTCGCAAAAAGATCGGTCCGGCAAGGATTGTCACAATTGCGAACATGTCAGGACAGTCTGGCAGCTAATTCGCCCCTCGCCCTTGCATCGTGCGCGAGCAATGTCCTAGACCTTTATGGCATAACCCTATCGCTGGCGAATTTTGGCCGGTGATTTCATGCCGCGCAGTGCTGCTGCACGGAGACAAGCGCGGCAACGCGCCCCACGCCGCCCAAAAGCATAGCAGCGGCGCCCGCCGATTCTGATCATTTCTTTCTACGCCCTGCACAGGCTCCGGCATGTGCGCGCGTGTAATCCTTGGCATGCCCAAATGGAGGCTACATGAACGATATTCCTGACATCCCCGACGAACTTGTTCAGCAGGTCCTTGCTGACCCCAAGGGACGCGAAGCCATCGAGCAATTGCTCAAAGCCAACAACATCCCGCAATCCATTGATGAATTGCCCCCCGAGATGAAGAAGGCAGCCGTTGCAGCCTTGTTGAATGCGCAGCAGCAAGCCATCCCGCCTGCGCCGGACGAGGTTCTCGATCAGGTATTGGCCGACACCAATGCGCTGGAGCAGATCAACGCCATGCTGAAGGCGAACAATGCGCCTTCAACATTCGAGGCGATGGACCGTGAACAGCAAAAAGGCATTCTCGGCCAGATCCTTGCGCAACAGCAGCAGCAACAACAAGGCGGCGGAATTCAGGTCGACCTGGCAGCACTGGGCATGGAGAAAGACGCGTTCGACAAGATCTGGAACGACGCTCAGGAGCAAGGCAAAGGGGATGTGGAGAAATTTAAATCCGTCCTGCAGGCCAAGCTGTTTGAAGCCAATGTTCCCGCTGGAGCCATCTCGCAATTGATCGACCAGTTGCCAAAGCCCAACTGATCGATCCGAATGTCTGATAATGTACCTGTGGAGATCTAGATCTCTGCAGGTGCGTTGTTCAGGGCTTCTTCCAGTTCAGCGAAGCTTGGCTGAAGTGAACTTGGAACAACACCGCGCCCCAGTTCGACCGAGATCTGAGCAGCGTTTCCGTGCAGGTGAGCGACCAGTACATCCTTGATGAGGTGATAGAACTGGGCTTCTTCATCGAGGACTGAACCCATGCGCGCGGCAAATGGACCAACAAATCCATACGCCAGAAACACACCCAGAAACGTTCCCACAAGCGCTGAACCGATCAGCTTACCCAGATATTCTGGTGGCTGGGAGATCGCGCCCATGGTCTTGATGATACCCAACACAGCGGCCACAATCCCCAGCGCCGGAAGAGCGTCTGCCAGGTTCTGGAGCGCATGTGCGCCCTGATGGGCCTCATTGTGATGTTTCTCGATCTGTTTGTCGATTGCGTCTTCAACCTGATGCGGGTCTTCCAGGTTCATGGTCATCATGCGCAGCGTGTCGCAGATGAGATCACACGCAAAATGATCCTTCAAAATCTTGGGATAGTTCTGGAATATCTTGGAATCCTTGGGGTTTTCTATATGGGCCTCAATCGCCACCACCCCCTTGGTCTTCATCGTCTTCGTCAAGACGAACAGTAATGTCAGCAGATCCTGATAATCCTGCTTCTTCCATTTGGACCCGGCCATTGCCTTGACGAAACCGCCAAGGCCGCCCTTGATACCGCCCATGGAGTTACCGATCAGGAAGGCTCCGGCACCTGCACCCCCGATCATCATCAACTCGAATGGTGCAGCCTTGATGATCACATCGAAATGACCCCCGGCGAGCGCGAAGCCGCCGAACACCATCCCGAAGACGACAAGGATACCGATTATCTGAAACATTTTGGGGACACCCACCACACAGAAATTTCGTTATCGCCGTTTATGACGCGTCAACCTTAAATTCAGGTGTGCAAATGGAGGAATTTGGCGGTCCGGCATTAACCTTCCGAACATGTTTCAGGGCGCACTGCCCTTTTCATCGCTCCAAAGCGGCCCATTCATGTGCAGGTCAGAATTGATGTCATAGGTTGAGTTTGTTAGCTTCCCACTGCCGGGCAATGATTTTAGGGAGCCTTCGCAGATGAACCGTGCCGTTTTTATGCTGGCAGCCGCTTTCCTGACAGCAGCACCAGCTCTGGCTGAGACCTGCACCGCGCCTGTCGCCCCGCGCATGGCAACACCAGGCGGTTCTTTGAGTGTGGATGAGTTCAATGCCGTCACGATCGGCTTGACCGCTTATGACGACGCCACCCGGAACTACCGCTCCTGTCTGGATGCCATTCTTGAAGCGCCACAGGATCACACTCGCGAAAGCTGGAGTGCTGCGCTGACCGCATACAATGCCATTTCCGCAGATCAGCAGTCACTTTATGAGCGCTATGATGTCGTCGCCAGAGATTTTCAGGCAGCCCAGGCAAGCCGCGCGATTCAGGCGGCCCATGATTCCAAGGCCGCGTCGGTCATCGACAGCCAGGCGCAGCTCGCCGAAGAACTCGCATCCCTCAATGGTAACTGAAACACGAGATAATTCCCCACGCGCCAGATCATTTCATGCTTCACGATCTGAACGTCATATTGAACCGCCCAGAGTCCGACCTTAGACCGACCAGAGTTAGTAATCAGGAGCACCGTTCCGATGAAGAAGACATTTGTTGCCACACTTGCAGTCATGATGATGGCCAGTCCGGCCTTCGCGATTGGAAACTGCGAAAAGCCGCAGGTTGTGGACATTCCTCTCGACACGTCGCAAATGTCATTGCCTGAATTCAAGAGCATCAAGATGCGCGGCGATTCCTATCTGGAACATGCAAAATCCTATCTAAAATGCCTGGATCAGATCATCTACACAAATGTTCCAGAAGACCCGATCGTCTCGAAGGCCGGAAAGGCGCATCAGGAATATGCCTATGAATGGGCATCCGTATGGGGCGATTTGAACCTGGCCTGTGTGAACTGGGAAGCCTCCCACGCCTCACAATATCCAGGCGGTTGCCAGCCCATGAACCCGGCAGGCTAGCCTAAACCCCCAAAACCATTTGTTGGATATTTTGCAGCCTGCGGCTAAGCAGGTGATGTGATTCCTGATTCTGATACCCTGCCCCCACCCAATGCGCCGCATGAAAGATCCGGCGCATTTCGTATGCTGTTTTTCTGCTCGCTCGCCGTGGGCGCAGGAAGCACCATGCTTATTGGTGCAATCTTGCCACCCCTGACGCGTGAGCTCGCCTTGCCGGACTGGACGGCTGGAGCGATCTTTTCATTGTCGGCACTTTTGTGGGCGTTTTTCAGCCCCTTCTGGGGAAGCCTTTCGAACCGGCTTGGTCGACGCCCCGTGATAGCGATCGGTCTGATTGGATACGCAACCTCAACCTTTCTTTTCGCCTTCGTCGCCTATCTCAGCCTTCAAGGTGTCATCACCAACTGGTTCTGGATCTTTGTATGCCTGCTATTGTCTCGCGGCATATCAGGCATTGTCGGCCCCGGTGTCCCGACAGCATCTCAGGCCTATATTGCCGACCGGACCACACCCGAAGCCCGAACGGCGGAAATCGCCATGCTCGGATCAGGGATGACTTTGGGGGCCGCGCTTGGGCCAGCGGCAGCAGCAGCCATCATTGCCAGCATGGGATTGCTCACCCCGCTTTTCTTCATTGGATTTATCGTGGTCGGACTGGCGGTCTGGGTCTTCCTGAAACTGCCTGAAAACCGCCCCCCAAAGACGACCATAGCGACTTCATCCACTTCGATATCCGCATTGAAGGACCCCGCAATCGGGCCCTTCATCATTTTCGGAGTCGGCCTTTCCATGTGCACCGGCATCCTGGTGCAGACATTCCCGTTCGCGATGATGGACCGTATGCAGATTGAAGGGCCGCAGGCATCCCAGTTTCTCGCAGCGGCCATGACCATTGGCGCGATGGCAACCCTGATTTCGCAGCTGGTATTGATCCCACGGCTCAGACTATCGCCACGCAATTTCACCCTGCTTGGGGTTGTGCCCATATTGATCTTCGCAGCGTCCATGCTGTTTGCGGCCGACCTTGGCACGTTCTGCCTCATACAATTGATGCTGGGCATCGGCATGGGACTGGCGCGGCCCGGATTCACATCCGGAGCATCCCTTGCCGGAACTCCCGAGCAACAGGGCGAAGTGGCTGGCCTGATTGTCGCAACAAACGGTCTGGGCTTTGTTGTTTCACCGCTGTTCGGCCTCTGGGCCTATGAGCATATCAGCCCATATGCTCCATTTTGCGTCGTCATTGTCATCATGTCGGCTGTCGCAGCCATCATCGCCCTGAAAACACACGAGCCATCCCAAACGGCCTAACCGCCCGCCGCAGTTGTCACACTGGCGACCATGGCTCGGGTTGCGAAACCGTCCGGTGTCATTCCGCGATCATTCTGGAATTGCTGAAGCGCTGCACGGGTCTGGCGACCTGCGAGTCCATCGACAGGCCCGGCGTCATAGCCCAGCTTGTTCAAACCTGCCTGTAGCTGCATGACCTGATCCTTGGTCGGAAGCTGGATATTGGTCGGCCAGGGACGAGATAGCTCTGGCCGCGAAACCAGTCGATCCGCCAGCAATCCAATGGACAGCGCATAGCTATCGGCATTGTTATAGATGCGGATCTTGTAGAAATTGTCGAACAACAAAAAGGCGGGACCATAAGACCCGGCGGGCAGGAACAGTTCACCGCGCAGATCGTCGGCAGCAGGCCGGCCATCCGTGATGCTGAAGCCTTGCGAGCGCCAGAAGGCCATTGGACGCTTTTCACCATCTGCCAGCATATAGTCCACATTGGCAGGCAACGTGACTTCCAGCGCCCAGGGCTCACCGCGCTTCCAACCTGATTCAGCAAGGTAATTGCCTGCCGAGGCCAGCGCATCACTTGTGGAGTTCCACAGATCCTGACGCCCATCGCCATCACCATCGCGGCCATAGGCGAGGAAGGTTCCCGGCATGAACTGGGTCTGGCCCACCGCCCCGGCCCAAGACGCCGTTGCCATTTGCTCGCGCGTGACTATGCCCCGCTCGATCAGTTTCATGGTTGCGATGAGCTGTTCTTCACCCAGTTTGGTCCGGCGGCCCTTATAGCCGAGCGTTGCAAGCTGGCGCGGGGCATCGAAGCTGCCAAGCACCTTGCCATAGGCGGTTTCCATGCCCCAGATCGCTGACAGGATCTCACGCGGCACACCATATTGCGCTTCAATGCGTTCAAACATGGCCGGGTTTTCCGCCAGCTTGGCGCGTCCCGCATTCACACGCGATGCTGAGGTTGCCGAGTTTACATAGTCCCAGATCGGTTTGACGAATTCTGCCTGATTGTCATTGAAGCTCAATGCCTGTGCCTGCGGCATGGGAGAGAGCCCTTCCAGCAGGTGATAAAGCACGGCAGGGTCACGGCCTGCCGCCTGTGCGCGCTGGGCGAAATCTCGCCGCCAGATATCAAATTCCAGATCACCTGATGAGGTGAAAGCCGGAAGCGGCTGGCTCGGCGTTGGTGTGGGTGTCGGAACCTCTCCTCCGGGTGTGGGAGTCGGTGTGGATACCGGGTCCGGCTGGCCGGGAATTGTGTCCGGCCGCGGAAGTTCAGCCGTCGCACATGCCGTCATCAGGCCTGCTGCGCAAACGACAAACTGGATACGTCCCAAATGTGCCATTGTCTTATCTCCTCGCTCGCCCGTACCGCGCCCTCTTGGCGAGGGCATATCGTGATTTTGAAAACCATGCGACATAAAGCGATCAAGATTTCCCGAGGATTGGGCGGTATTATGGCTGCAGCTGCGGAAAAAGCACCGCAGGACAGGATGAATCACGTTGACAGCCCTCTGTTTTGGCGTGTATGTCCGCCCCTCTTAATTCTGTACCTATGCAACACCAAACCAACGGCCCGGATACACGGCCAGGCCGAGAAAGCTCAATTCCGATGAAAGTCAAAAGCTCTCTCAAATCCCTGAAGAACCGTCACAAGGACTGTAAGGTTGTGCGTCGCAAGGGCCGGATCTATGTGATCAACAAGACCGACCCACGCTTCAAGGCCAAACAAGGCTGATCAGCCCTCTTCGTGCGCGGAGTTCTCCATGACGGCCCGGATCGCCTTGTTTGATCTGGGCAATGTCGTCGTGGACTGGGAACCTGCACGCCTTTACCGCCAATTGATGGATGCTGACTCTGCGGCGCGCTTCTGCGAAGAAGTGTGCACGATGGAATGGCACAACGCGCATGATCGCGGTGTTTCCATGGTGGACAATGCCCTCCCCCTTATCGAGAAACATCCGGACAAGGCCGAGCTTATCCGCGCCTGGTCGAGCCGCTGGCTGGACATGTTCCATGGCTATGTCGATGGCGTGCCGGAGCTGATCACAGCTCTTGGCCAGCGCAAAATTCCCCTCTATGCACTGACCAATTTTCCCGGTGAAAAATGGGCGGAGACCGCAGATGCCTTTCCTGTCCTGAATGATTTTGCGGATGTCGTGATTTCGTCCGAAGTCCGGATGGCGAAACCGGACCGGGCCATTTACGCCCTCACGCTTGAGCGCATGGGCAATCCTGAACCGGGCGAGGTGTTCTTCACTGATGATCGGCAGGACAATATCGATGTCGCCTCGTCTGTGGGCATGATCACGCACCGCTTCGTCACTGCAGCCGGATTGAAAGCCGCACTGACAGAACATGGCCTGTTATGAGGACAACTGACTTGCCAGCGGCGCATGGCTTGCGCATATCTTGGCTATGAGCCTGACACATTCCCTTATTGCCTTCATGGGGCTGATCCTCGCACAGGCGGATGCCCCGCGCGCATCACAGCCCTTGCTCGACAAGCTGACAGCCGCACATAGCGAGTCAGACGCTGCACGTCGTGAGGATGATGTCTGGGATGCCTGGCTATCGGAAAGCGGTCCGACCGTGGACATCATGATGGAACGCGGTGTGACGGCGATGCAGACTGGCGACAATGCGCTGGCACGCGACATGTTCGACCGGATCATCCTGATCGATCCTGACTATGCTGAAGTCTGGCACAGGCGCGCCACGCTGTTCTATGCAGCAGGGCGCTATGATGAGGCCATTGCCGACCTTGAAGAAGCCCTGAGACGCGAGCCCAGGCACTTTGGCGCATGGACAGGGCTGGGCGTTATCTTCGAGGCCATAGAGCAACGCAAGGCTGCTCTGAAGTCCTATCGAGAGGCGCTGAAGATCCATCCCTATGCGAAAATTCCGGCACAGGGTGTCAAGCGACTGACACCGCTTGTGGAAGGCCGCTCGCTTTAACCAATAAATGCGTTCAAAGGGCTGGACCTTCGCTGGCAAACGGGTAGTTTGCGCGCCTTTCGGCAATGATCATTCAGGGGAGATCCTGCTAGCATGGACGACGAATCCCACTCGGTAGGCAGCTCGGGCGCAATCGACAATGCCACGCGCGAACGTCTTCGCCAGACCATCGAGAAAATCGAACGGCTGGAGATCGAAAAGAAGGAAATTGCCGAGCAGATCAAGGATGTCTATGCCGAGGCCAAGGCCCATGGTTTCGACACCAAGGCCATCCGTGCGGTGGTCAAACTTCGCAAGGAAGACCGTGAAAAGCGCGAAGAACACGAGCTGATCCTCGGAACTTACCTGGCGGCTCTTGGCGAGATCTGATGATTCACGCTATGTTCCAGTCTGTTGACCCATAAACAGTCGCAGATTCAGGACATGCCACGCGACATTGATGAAAAGAAAACCCGCAAGGCCCTGCGCAAATTGCGCAAGGCGCGTGATNGTGCGGAATCCGAAGGCGGTCCCGGCCTGACCGAATGGGAACAGGAATTTGTCGAAGGTGTCGAAGAGCGCCTGAACACTTATGGCTCGGCCTTCAGTGACCCTGAAAAAGGTGCTCTGGACGAGGCCCTGTCAGCGCGCCAGTCGCAGATCGTCAAGCAGATCGACAAGAAAGCGCGCGGCAAGGGCATGAAGCGCTCAAGCTTCAAATCCAAGACACCGCAACGCAGCTCTGGCCGGGATATCAATGAAGACGCGCCGCCAGAGACAGTGGAGATGCCGGTTGCGCCTGAACCGCCGCGTCTGGTCCAGTCAGGGGGTGATCATCAGCCAACACCTCGCCCCAGCGCTGGGGCGCGTCCTGCCTTGCGCGTGATCGAGGGTGGCAAGGGATGAGGCCTGCCAGCAGTATATAGCCGCGCAGATGTTGTGACCCACGCCTCAACGCTTGTGACTGTGGACGCGTGGGTTCTGGCATCGGCGCTGATGATGTGGAGAGGTTAGAACGACAGGCCCCTCATCCGATTTTTTGAAACGAGTTCGCCTAGAGCGCCTTGACGATGTTCTCGACCATCTTCTTGGCATCCGAGAGCAGCATCATGGTGTTATCGCGGTAGAAGAGTTCGTTCTGGACACCCGCATAGCCAGAGGCCAGCGAGCGCTTGATGAACATGGTCGTGCCCGCATTCCAGACTTCCAGCACCGGCATGCCATAGATCGGCGATTGCGGGTCATCCTTGGCACCGGGATTGGTGACATCATTGGCCCCGATCACAAAGGCCACATCAGCCTGTTTGAACTGGGAGTTGATGTCGTCCATCTCGAAGATCTCATCATAAGGCACCTGGGCCTCTGCGAGCAGCACGTTCATGTGGCCGGGCATACGGCCAGCAACAGGGTGGATGGCATAGGCGACTTCAACGCCCTCTTCCTTCAGCTTGTCACCCATTTCCTTCAGCGCGTGCTGGGCCTGGGCAACCGCCATGCCGTAACCGGGCACGATGATGACCTTGGAGGAGTTCTTCAGGATGAAGGCTGCATCCTCGGCAGAACCGATCTTGACCGGGCGATCATCCACACCGCCGCCAGCACCGCCGGTTGCAGCGTCATCGGCACCGAATCCACCTGCAATCACCGAGACAAAGAAACGGTTCATGGCCTTGCACATGATGTAGGACAAGATTGCGCCGGAGGCCCCGACAATTGCACCAACCACGATCAGCGCGAAGTTGGAAAGTGTGAAGCCCAGCGCCGCAGCGGCCCATCCCGAATAGGAGTTCAGCATGGAGATCACGACGGGCATGTCTGCACCACCAATAGGGATCACCAGGGTGATACCCGCGACCAGCGCCAGGGCCGCGATACCGACCAGCAGATAGCCATTACCCGCCTGCGCATCCGGTGAGATGGCCAGCATCACGATCAGACCGATCAGGACCAGCAGGATCAGGAGGTTGAGCAAGTGGCGTGCTGGCAGGATGATGGGGCCGCCTGGAATGGAGCCGTTCAGCTTCAACGCGGCAATCACCGATCCAGAGAATGTCACGGCACCGATCAGCACCGATAGCGACATTTCCACGAGGGAGCGTGGCGACATCAGGCCTTCGGCGTCAATCAGGCCGAAAGCGGCAGGCGCATAGAATGCTGCCAGCCCCGCCAGCAAGGATGCCATACCGCCCAATGCGTTGAACATACCGACCATTTGCGGCATCGCCGTCATCGGTGCTTTCTGGGCCAGCACGGAACCCACACCACCCCCGATGATGATACCGCCCGCAATCAGCCCGAATGTGGTCGGGTCCAGATGTTCGCGAACCAGAAAGACGGTCGTGCCAGCCGCCAGCACCATGCCGATAATACCGAGCATGTTACCATTACGCGCTGTTTCCGGGCTGGACAGGCCACGAATGGAGAAGATGAAAAGGACCGCTGACACAAGGTATAGCAGTGCGGAAATATCAATTGCAGACATGATCGTTCAATCCTGAATCTGGTGCACTGCCAGCCTTAAGCGGCATCGGCTTTCTTGGCGGGGCGTTCTTTTTTCTTGTACATGGCCAACATGCGATTGGTGACGAGGAAGCCACCGAAGATATTGACGCTCGCAAAGGCAATGGATGCTGCCCCCAGCCATTTGGCGGCCCAGATCTTGTTGACAATTTCAGGGTTGGATTCGCCCAGAACGCTGGCCGTCGCGGCGATGATCGCCCCGACAATCACAACCCCGGAGATCGCGTTGGTCACCGACATGAGCGGCGTGTGCAGCGCAGGCGTCACGGCCCAGACCACGTAATAGCCAATGAAGGCAGCCAGAATGAAAATCGCAATTCGGAAGATCATCGGATCCACCTGCTCATTACCGCTGGCAGCGAATGCCGCCGGTGTTAAGCACAATGCGGCCAGAACGGCCCATCCAGTTCTTGAAATGCTCATCTCGCCTGTCTCCCTCGGCACGCGTCGTTGCACGCCCCATCATCTTTAGCGATCACGCATGGCGCGTCGCCTGTCTGTTCAAATCACGCGCCGGTCAGCGACGGATGAATAATCTTGCCATCGCGCGTCAGCGCTGCACCCTGCACGATCTCATCGTCCCAGTTGGGCGCATAGCCACCCTCTTCGTTCACCAGCAAGGGTGATAGCGCCAGCAGGTTCTTTGCATAAAGCGCCGAGGCATCAGCAGCGATCGCGGCGGGCAGATTGGTCGGGCCATAGATCTTGACCCCATCCACATCCACAACCTCATCCGGTCTGGCCAGCTTGCAGTTACCACCCTGTGCGGCTGCCAGATCGATGATGACCGATCCGGGACGCATGGTGCGGACCATCGCTTCTGATACCAGCTCAGGTGCCGGACGGCCCGGGATCAGCGCTGTGGTGATGACGACGTCCTGTTTGACGATGTGAGAGGCCACAAGTTCGGCCTGTTTGGCCTGATATTCAGGTGACATCTGCTTGGCATAACCACCAGCGGTCTCGGCAGCCTTGAACTCTTCATCCTCGACCGCAATGAACTTGGCCCCCAGAGAGGCGACCTGCTCCTTGGAGGCCGGGCGGACATCCGTGGCAGATACCACTGCGCCTAGACGCCGGGCTGTTGCAATGGCCTGAAGACCGGCAACACCTGCGCCCATGACAAAGACCTTTGCGGGGGCAACCGTACCGGCTGCCGTCATCATCATTGGAAAGGCGCGGCCATATAGATGCGCCCCCTCGATCACGGCGCGGTAGCCTGCAAGGTTGGACTGGGAGGATAATGCATCCATGGATTGGGCACGGGTGATGCGCGGTACAAATTCCATGGCAAAGGCATCAATGCCCGCCTCGGCAAGCCTATTGGCCTGCTCGACATCACCATGTGGCTCCATCAGCGCAGCAACGGCCTGACCGGCAGTGACGAGCTCAAACTCATCAGCCATCAGTGCGCGGACCTTCAAAATCAGGTCTGCGCCAGCAAGTGTCGCTTTTGCGTCAGGGCATATTTTTGCACCTGCATCGGCGAAATCACCGTCTCGAATGCCGGAAAGCGTCCCGCTATCGGCTTCCACTGCAACTTCATGCCCTGCGGACACGAATTTTTTGACAGTATCAGGGGTTGCGGCGACACGGGGTTCACCCGCTCGACGCTCCTTTAGAACGGCAATTTTCATTTATTATGCTCTTATGACATCAACGCGCCACCGAGACTGACAAGCAGCTGAACGAACAACGCGACGACGCAGAGCGCGACGACTGTCAAGATCCAGGCTGATCCCAGGCTCATTGCGAGGCCAGCAACAATACCAAACAGTGCGAAACCAACCAGCGCAACCAACCAGTTGACGCCCATTGTTATCGTGAATGTGGCGTAACCAACCGCCATCAAGATGATCAGGGACGACCATGCGGTCGCCGTCAGGAAACCCGAAAAGGTCGCCTTCTGGTCATCAACATTCATCTCACCGTGCACATATTCGCCGCTTGCATCGCTCATGGCGCTTCTCCCACTTTCGTCACTTACATAAAAGGAGCTTCAGAATTGTGCAAACGCTAACAGGCTTTCGCATATGCAACATTAACCTGATTTATGGTTTGCAGCGCCGGTATATGCCATGATTGGCGCAAATGCGCGACACCCTAAGGTGAAATCATTCAATAATGGTCCAAAACGTCGCAGGTAAAGGAACAACTGTCCTGAGGGCCAACAAGCTGCCCTTCACAGCCCCACCTTTTGCAATGCCTCAGACTGACGCTGACCCACAGCCACTTCATCGAACCCCTCAATGCGGGTTTCAAACATCTCGTAGAAATTGATTTCTGCACCGAGACGCAGATAGGCGGCACCCAGCCCTATAGCTGCGCGGTCCATGAACACGAATTCGCGCGGCACCTTGACCCCGCCCACCTCTTTGAGGCGCTTGCGAACAGCGAAGGCTTCCTTGCGGCCATACGCGCCGGGCGCAACACCATCAGCTACGGTGCGCACGCGATCATCCATCAAGGGACCATAAATGAAGCGCGCCCATATATTGAGGGTTTCGACCAGATCATTCGTCAGGTTTTCAAAACCCCATATGCGATAGGCTTCCCGCGTCCCCTCGAAATCATCCCGCTCCAGCGCATGCTTGAGCGCGACGACACCCGCAATGAAGCTTGGTGGGAAAATGCGGACACAGCCAAAGTCGATCAGGTTGAGCTGCTCGGCTTCTGGTGTCAGCGAATAATTACCCAGATGTGGATCGCCATGAATGACGGCGTGGCTGGTCAATGGTCCCCACCATGCCTCGAACAACAGCCTGGCGATCCGGTTACGCACCTCCTGCGGGGCGTCCTGAAAGCTTGAGAGCCCCTGCCCGTCCAGCCAGGTCATGGTCAAAAGGCGCTGTGTCGATAATTCGCGAATGGGTTCTGGTGTCACGACATTTGGGGAGTCGGAAAGTATGTTTGCATAGAGCGCCATCAGCTTTGCTTCGCGCTCATATTCCAGCTCCTCACGCAGGCGGTCGGCGATTTCCTCGAACATGTCATCAGGATCAATCGCGCCATCGACGCGCTTGAACAGCCCCATCAATGCGTGCAGTTGCGACAGATCAGCTTCCACCGCGCTGGCCATATCCGGATATTGCAGCTTGCAGGCGACAAACCGGCCATCATGCAGTTTGGCCTTGTGCACCTGACCAAGAGACGCCGCGTGCGCGGCTTCCCGGCCGAAAGCTGTAAACCTGCCGCCCCAATCATCGCCCAGTTCAGCGCGCATGCGTCTCTGAACAAAGGCCCAGCCCATTGACGGTGCATGGGCCTGAAGCCCGGCGAGTTCGCTGGCATATTCTTCCGGCAGAAAATCTGGAATGGTGGACAGCATCTGCGCCACCTTCATCAGCGGCCCCTTGGACCGCCCAAGCGCTTCCTTCAGCGCCCGCGCGATGCGTTCATCGCCTTCGGCACTGCCAAACATTGAATTGGCACCGAATGAAAGGGCTGCGCCTGCCAGATTGGCACCAACGCTGGCCATTCGCCCGGCGCGTGCCGAAAAGCGATTACGTTCCGGATCTTTTCTGTCGGTCATCCTGGGCACTCCCGGCCGATAGCCTTTCCTCGGCGCAATCATAGGCGGCCTCGAACATGGCCTCCATATCGTCTGCACCCAGCATGGCAGCGCAATCCTCAAATCCAACTGTGCTGCCAGACTTCATGATATCCAGATAGGTTGCCTGTGTGGCTTCGCCTAGCGTCTCGCGGCGCCTGGCCGCATGTTGCGCCAGTGCCCAGCCCAGAAGATAGGCCGTGGGATACCCCACGCTGGACAAGGTTGATGTATGTCGCCGCCAATAGGGTTCATATCCCGTCAGCGAAATATCCGCGCCATACATGGTTGCCATTGCCGAGACCCAGATATCATCAACGCTGCGACCAGACTTGTCAGTTGCCAGATCGCGTTCGAACCGGGCAATCGCCGCCTGATGAACCAGCATGTAAAAATCCTGTTCGCGATGAGCGTGCGGAAAGGCTTCCAGCAGCAGGGTTTCACAGCTCAGCGCGATCATTTCGGATACAGCCCATCCTGCATCGGACAAAAGCGGGCCCTTGCGGCGCGACAGATAGGCATGTGCACCATGTCCCATCTCATGCACCAGTGTTCTGAGGGCAGACACATCCTTGTCAAAGGGTGCATAGATTATCAGCTCGCCATTACAGCGACCCTTGTGGTCGAACAGCATTGGTGTGGTAAACCCGCCGCCGCGCCCCATGGGCTGCAACACCCGCCCCTTTCGCACCAGTTTGATCATTGCCCGTGCGACCTCTGGGTGCAGGCGCTCCAATACAGAGATCGCACGCTCTCGGGCCTGAAAGGTTGCCAGGTTCAGGACAACCGGCTGATCTGCGAAACGGTCATGCCATTGATGCATGCCTGGCTGTGACACCCCAAGGCTCCCATACCATCTGGACGCCAGCCGAGGTGCGCGCCGTGCGGCGACCTTGAGCGCGATCTCCATTGTCTGCGGCTGTGCATCCAGACGTGCATGATTGAACTGTGTCAGCGCAGCCAAACGTGCAGCTTCCCTGAAACGCGTTTCGAGATCGGTCTCGACCCGTTTGAAGACAGCATGCATATCGGCAATTGCTGCGGTTCTCTTTGACACCTGTGTGGCACGCAGGCGCGCCGCCAGTTTTCCGATCCCTGCCTCACCGGCTGCTGCATTGATCGCCTGCTCGGCTTCGAACCTTCCAAGCCATGCAATGTCGACATCATGTTCAGGTTGTTCTGCGACACCGATTGCAGCGCGCCAGGGCAGTATGGTGTGGCCACGGCGACGCATCATCGTGACCCATTCAGCGGGCGCATCCCCTCCGAGTGAGATGCGATTGAGCAGCAATGCTCGAATTTGAAGACTGTCACTGCGCAAATCTTGCAAAAAAGTAATGGATTCTTCCCTGAGGTCCTTGCGCGGGTGATTGGATAGGGATAGCCAAATCTGAATGAACATTCTCAGCCTGCTGGCGAGACCTGCGGCTTGCTCGATCTGCACGAAGGGGGGAGCGAAACCGTCTAACTGATCTTTGAGGAGCTGCTCCACCTGTGCGCTGAGCCGATCTCGGTCGCGCCGGAGACGCGGATCCACAGGACCTTGGTAAAGCCGCTCGAAAGGCTTGCTCTGTTCATTTTGAAGCAGTCGGAGCCAGCTTCGCGTCATTTTCATTCAGTCCTGTCAAAATTGTTGCCAAGTTTTAAGCTGGATTTCATGCCTTCGTGCCATTGTGGTCCAAGTTAAATAACGCTCCTCTCAAGGAGCAGTAGAGTAATGGTAAAGGTGATGGCGAAAACTGTTCTGATCGTGGACGACGACCCGACCCAACGCCGCCTCCTTCAAGGAGCGGTAGAGCGCCAGGGTTTCCGCGCCCGTCTCGTCGATAATGGTGAGCGCGCACTGGAAGAAGCTTCCGACGCCAAGAATGGTGTTGATGTTGTCCTTCTCGACCTTGTGATGCCCGGACTGTCCGGCATGGAGACACTCGAACGGCTGATCGAACGCCGACCTGACCTTCCAGTGATCGTGCTGACTGCGTCCGGTGGCATCGATACCGTTGTCCAGGCCATGCGCGGTGGGGCTGTCGATTTCTTCGTCAAACCTGCATCTCCTGAACGCATCGTAGTTTCCCTGCGCAATGCCCTCAAAGTGTCCGACCTGCGCGGCGAGGTCAAACGTCTGACCCGCAAAAGCGAAGGCGCGATGGGCTTTGAAGACATGATCGCCGGTTCGCCGTCGATGAAACAGGTCGTCAGACTGGGACAACGCGCCGCTGCATCGAACATCCCGATCCTTGTATTGGGTGAAAGCGGTGTGGGTAAGGAAGTTGTCGCACGCTGCATTCAAGGTGCATCCGAACGCTCCGGCCGCCCTTTCGTGACGGTGAACTGTGGTGCGATCCCTGAAAATCTCGTCGAAAGCATTCTGTTCGGCCACGAGAAGGGTGCCTTTACGGGTGCTGTCGACAAGAAGCTCGGCAAGTTCGTGGAAGCCGATACAGGTACGCTGTTCCTGGATGAAGTCGGTGAATTGCCGCTGGACATGCAGGTCAAGTTGCTGCGTGCGCTTCAGGAAGGCGAGGTCGATGCTGTTGGCTCGCGTCGTCCGACAAAGGTGAATGTGCGCATCATTTCGGCAACCAATGTTGATCTGGCACAGGCTGTTGCCGAGGGCCGCTTCCGCGAAGACCTCTATTACCGTCTGAATGTTTTCCCGATCGAGATCCCTGCCCTGCGTGAACGCAAGGAAGACATGCGCGAAATGGTCGAACATTTCATCCGCCGCTTCAACGCGCAGGAAAACAAGAACATTGCCGGCGCAACGCCTGAATCGCTTGCCATGTTATCGACCTATGACTGGCCGGGCAATGTGCGTCAGCTGGAGAACACGATTTTCCGTGCTGTCGTCCTGTGTGACCGGGAATATCTGGAGCCTCACGACTTTCCGCAGATATCAGGGTTGGTCCCGGTTCTGGATACACCCATGGTACAGGTCTCCACACCGACCGGTGCGGCCACGATTGCGGCCCCGGAAATGGACAGCTCCAATGGTCCGATCGAGATCACCGATGCTGAAGGTGAGCTGCGTCCACTGGAAGCCATTGAACGCGATCTGATCCAGTACGCCATTGACCTTTATTCGGGGCACATGTCCCAGGTCGCGCGCAAGCTCGGCATTGGTCGGTCCACGCTGTATCGCAAGGTTCGCGAATATGACCTCAAGGTGCGCACCGACGAAGATGAAGCCAGTGCTGGCTGATCATCGGATATTGGCGGCTTAACCCGCGCTTCATCCAAATGTCGTCTGTTGGTTCGATATTGTTCACCGTCCCGTTTACCACGGGTCGGTGAACGCTTTTGCGCCTAACCGGGGATATTCAATGACAGACGCCGCGCTGGAACTCATCGACGCGAGCAAGAGTTTCAACCACCGCAAGGCGGTCGATTCCTTGTCATTTCAGGCCGCGCCAGGTGATATTCTCGGATTTCTGGGCCCCAATGGCGCTGGAAAATCGACCAGCCTGCGCATGGCGCTGGGCGTGGTGACACCTGACTCAGGCCAGGCACAGCTGTTTGGCAAACGTCCCAATCTGAAATCGCTTCAACGTGTCGGCTTCCTGCCGGAGGAACGCGGTCTGTATCGACGGATGTCACCGCGCGGGGTCATCGCCTATTTCGCACGCCTCAAGGGCATGACCCAGAAAGACGCATTGGCACGCGCAGACGATCTGCTCGAACGTCACGGGCTTGGAGAGCAGAAATCCTCCAAGGTGTCGCGCCTCTCAAAGGGCATGGCACAGAAGGTCCAGATTCTTGCGGCCCTGGCGCACACGCCTGATCTGATCATTCTCGACGAACCGTTTTCCGGCCTCGACCCGGTCAACCAGCAGGATCTTGAACAATTGATCCGCGAAGAACATGCGCGCGGTGCGACCATCGTGTTTTCTACCCATGTCATGGAACATGCCGAACGCCTGTGTGATCGCTTGCTGATCATCGGGGCTGGCAAGAAGTGCTTTGACGGGACGATAGATGAGGCCCTGTCGCTGATTCCGGAAAGCGCATTGCTGACGCTGGAAACGGATATGGATCTGTCCTCAACACTGGAATCGCGCGGCTTCAAGGCGACGCGGCTGGAGACAACGGATATCGGCGTCAACTGGCGGGTGGATTTTCCCAATGGCGGTGCGGCGCAGGATGTCCTGCGCGCTGCCATCGATGCCAATGCGCCGATTGTCAGCTTCACCCCACAACAGGCGCGCCTGCGCGATGTGTTCGTCAAGCTGACGGGCGAGACGGCCCATGTTCGCCGTGAAGACGGGACCGCCCCTGCCACTGACGCTTCAGCGGATGAAGAGGAGACGACCTCATGATGCGCGCTATCTGGCTCGTCGCTCGCCGGGAATATATCGGCTATGTCTCTGCCTGGGGGTTCTGGCTGGGATTGATCCTGACACCGCTGGGAATTCTGGCGGGGGCCGTGTTGCCGCGCGCCATCGAATCCAACCAGCCGGTTCGCTATTACGTCGTTGTCGACACCAAGGATGACTTTCGTGACGCCGTGCAGGAGCATCTGGATGGCTGGCGTGCCGGGGCTGCCCTGATGGCGCTGGAACAGCATGTTGCCCCCCTTCCCCCTGAAGAACAACGCGCCGCCACGCGCGCCTTTGAACAGGCACGCGGTGAAGGCAAATCACCTGAAGAAGCTCTGGATGCTGCCAAAGCACCGGAAACGGTGGAGGCTCCCGAAGCCAAGTTCGTTGCGGTGCGCGCGCCATCTGCGCGGGTGGAGGAGCTGGAGCGGATAATGAAAAGTGAGCAGACGCTCAATGGTCCCAGTGGGGAGCGTTCGCTGTTCGCCGCACTGATTGTACGCCGGGATCAGGTGGGCGAGATCGAGACGATTGAATATATATCCCGCGATGTTGTGGTGGCGGATCTTCGCGCTGCTGCGGAAGGGGCGCTGAAACGGCTCGCCAAGGAGCGATTGCTGTCACAGGTCGGGTTGAGCAATCTGGATGTGCGCGCCGCCGAAGCCGATATTCCGCCCGTGATCAACAAGCGCTTTTCTGATGGCGCTCGCACAAGCAGTTCCGGGAGCGGGGATGCAGCCAAGAAGGAAGTGACGCTCACGGACCGTGCGCCCTTTATTGCGGCCTCACTGATCGCGCTGGTGCTGTGGCTTCTGATCTTCTCGGTCGTCAATTTCCTGCTGACCGGCACGATCGAAGAGCGATCGAACAAGATATTCGACAGCCTGCTGACCTGTGTGCGCCTGACGGATCTGTTGTTTGGAAAGCTGCTGGGCGTGCTGATGCTGTCACTGACGCTGGTGGGCGTCTGGGCCATTCTGGCGCTGTGGGGTGGGCTTCAGGCGGCTGAACAGATGGGCCCGGCCATGACAGAGTTCCTTGGCGCGGCATTGGCTCCAAGCCTGATTGCACCCGCCATGATCGGCTTTTTGATGGGCTATGTCATGTATGGCGCGATATTTCTCGCGCTCGGTTCACTGTGTGACACGATACAGGAAGCACAGACCCTGATGACGCCGCTGATCATCTTCCTGATGATCCCGCTGGCACTGGTCGTGGTGGCGATCACCAATCCGGATTCATCGCTCCTGAATATCCTGACCTGGGCCCCCTTCTTCACACCCTTCCTGATGATCCTGCGGGCACCGCTGGAGCCATCGATCTGGGAAACGCTGGGACAGTTCGCGCTGATGACGGCGTTCACCGCGCTGGTCGTCTGGACAGCCACTCGCGTTTATCGCGCAGGGGCTGTCCATGGTGCTGGCATGAATGATGTGCGCGGCTGGTTTGGTGGCCTGTTCTCGCGCGGCAAGAAGGCCGACTGATCACTGTCGGCCCTTTTGACGGCTTCATCCCTTGGGCATGGATTCCGGGCGGATACATGAAAACAGGTGCTGCACATAATCGGCTTTGCCAAGCTCGATGCCCTGATTGCGCATGATGGCATAGGCCGTCATCAGGTGAAAATAGAACTGTGAGATGTTCCAGTCGCGGGCGTAACGTTCGCCATCCATGTCGAAGATCATGCCATTGGGCACTTCATGGGCGATCATGCGCTTTGCCGCAGCGTCAAATGCATCTGGCGCGAGCGCATTCAGCAGATCAAGCGTTTCGCTGATCCGGGTCTGCGCCTCGGCCAGAGTGCCGGGAGTGTCGCCGGCATTCTGGCCTTCCTGCGTCAGGGTTTTCAGGCCTTCAGAAAAGGGCTGATCCTGAAGGCGATAAATGGCTTCCTGCGCCTGCACACAAGCAAAACGGATTTGCGACGACAGTGGGAACATGTCCGGAGCCAGCCTGGCCGACATCAGCGCATCTGCCGTGTCAGGGGACTGGATACGGGCCTTTTCAAGCCAGTTGGACATTGCCTGAAGCATTTGTGTGTAGGTTGGGACCAAGAAATTCGTCAGCGACATTTTGGGCTCCTGTGAATTTTTCGGGACTATGGACACTGCTGGACCCGGCCGCAACTGGGTATGCATTTGCAGACCTGGTCACACTACGCCAACGCCCATGGCGCGACAGCCTGCACATTTGCCCCCATGGCTTCGTAATAGGCGCGCTGGATGGAGCGTGTCACCGGGCCGGGTGTGCCATCACCGATCTGCGTATCGTCCAGCTGGACAACCGGCATGACCAGGGCGGAGGCTGATGTGGAGAAGGCTTCTTTTGCCGCTTTGGCTTCATCAGGCGTGAAGGCGCGTTCCTCGAAATGAAGATTGCCCAGACGTGAGATCACGCTGGCGCGGGTGATGCCAGACAGGATGCTGTTGGAGATCTGGCGTGTCACCAGCACATCATCCTGCGTGACGATCCAGGCATTGGCCGAGGCCCCTTCCGTGACAAGGCCTTCTTCAACCATCCATGCGTCCTGTGCACCGGCCTGTTTGGCTGTTTGCTTGGCGAGTGTCTGCGCGAGCAATTGGGTGGTCTTGATATCCCTTCGGCCCCAGCGAATGTCGTCTACCGTTATGGCCCTGATCCCGTTACGGCTTGCGGCTGTGTCGATCAATTGCTTGGCCTGAGTGAAGGCGAAGACAGTCGGCACCGTGCTGGCGGGTGCAACAAAATCACGGTCGCCATAGGCCCCGCGTGAGACCTGAAGATAGATCTGGCCCTCTGTCAGATTATTGCGAACAATCAGCTCGGCATGCATCTCGGCGATCTGGTCAAGCGCTGGTGGCGCATCAAACGCGAGTTCGCCCAGCGATCTTTTCAGCCGCGTCAGATGGCCATCCATGTCAAAGCACTTGCCATCATAAACAGCCGTGACTTCATAAACGGCATCGGCAAACAAAAAGCCGCGATCAAACGGAGAAATTCGCGCTTCTGGCGCTGTCAGATAAGCACCATCCAGAAAGACGAAATCACCAACTGCCATATCGGGCCCTTACCCTATCTGATGCGCTCGACTCGAAAGGCACGCTTGCCATCAATGCTCATGCGCTTGGAATTGAACGTGCCTTCCTTGACCTCGACAGGTTTTCCGATGGCACGGCTGATGGACACGCGCGTATCATCTGCATCGATCTGACGCCAGACCTGACCATTGGCAAGGAAGATCACGGCTTTCTTGCGGGCCGTCAGCGAGGCTTCAGATACAGTTGAGGTAATGGCATCGACTTCGATTTTTTCCGGCTTGGCCTTGGCCTCCTGTGGAAGATCTTCAGCACCGAATGCATTGATCGCGGCCTGTTCGGCGCTGATCTGCGGCGTGGGCGGGGTTGCAGGCGTGGCAATATCAGAGGGATCGGCCGTGACCGTCGCCGCATCGTCAATCGCAGCATCATAACAGGCCAGACGCGCCATATCATCTTCGATTGAACGGCAAGCTTTCAAGCCATCACCATCCAGCGCGACCGCCGATGCTGTCATCAATCCTGTCAGCAGGAGCGCAGCGGAAAATGTACGGGAAATGGTCAGGTGCGCAGTCATGGTGGCCTCCAGATTACTCATACTGCTCACAGGATGCGTTGTCGCGAGTGCACACGCAAGTCCTGTCTTCCAGACACAATCTCAAAACTCATATTGCAATGCAGCATTGTTTTCGGGTATCAATGTTGCATTGCATCAAACGGCGACAGAAAACGGCGCACTTTAGCCGTCCGTGAAACAGAACACAGGGAGCATGAGACGCATGACGATGGAAAAGAAAGATCTTTACGAGCTCGGCGAGATCCCGCCCGAGTTTCACGTTCCTGCCAAGATGCACGCCTGGGCGATCCGCCGCGAGCGTCATGGCCGCCCGAACGAGGCGATGCAGCTTGAAGTGGTTGATACGCCAGAACTGGGCGAACATGATGTCCTGCTGCTCGTGATGGCGGCGGGTGTGAACTATAATGGTGTCTGGGCAGGTCTCGGCGACCCGATCTCGCCTTTCGATGTTCACAATTCCGACTATCACATCGCCGGTTCCGATGCCTCCGGCATTGTCTGGGCCGTGGGTGCTGCGGTGAAGCGCTGGAAGCCCGGTGATGAAGTTGTTGTGCACTGCAATCAGGATGATGGCGACGACGATGAGTGCAATGGTGGCGACCCCATGTATTCCGACAGCCAGCGCATCTGGGGCTATGAAACGCCGGATGGCTCATTTGCGCAGTTCTGCCGGGTGCAGGATCGCCAGCTCATGCCACGCCCAAAGCATCTGACATGGGAAGAGTCTGCCTGTTACACGCTGACCCTTGCCACGGCATATCGCATGCTGTTCGGCCACAAGCCGCATGAAGTGAAGCCCGGCCAGAACGTTCTGGTGTGGGGTGCATCCGGTGGACTGGGATCATTTGCGACGCAGCTGACCAAGGTGGCCGGTGCCAATGCCATCGGCGTGGTCTCTTCCGAAGACAAGAAACAGTTTGTTATGGATCAGGGTGCTGTTGCGGTTCTGAACCGCAAGGATTTCAATTGCTGGGGCCAATTGCCCACAGTGAACGGCCCTGAATTCAAGGACTATATGAAAGAATCCCGCAAGTTCGGTAAGGCCATCTGGGAGATCACCGGCAAGAAGGATGTCGACATCGTCTTTGAACATCCCGGCGAAGCGACAATGCCGGTCTCCGTGTTTGTTGTGAAACGCGGCGGCATGGTGGTGATCTGTGCAGGTACATCCGGTTTCAACCTGACCATGGATGCCCGCTTCCTTTGGATGCGCCAGAAACGCGTTCAGGGCAGCCACTTTGCAAACCTCAAACAGGCCGCCGCCGCAAACGAGCTGGTGATCCAGAAGCGTATCGACCCTTGCATGTCCGAAGTGTTCAGCTGGGCCGAGATTCCTGCCGCTCACGAGAAGATGCTCGATAACAAGCACCTGCCGGGCAATATGGCCGTGCTGGTCCAATCGCCCAAACCGGGCCTGAGAACGCTTGAAGAAGTATTGCAAGCAGGCCCCGTCACGGCCTGACCCCAATAATTACAGACCTGTCCCAGCGCGCCTCCGCCATTTCCCGCATTTCACCGGGAAATACTCCTCAATGACAAACTTGGGGGCGCGCTTTTTTTCCTGTTCAGGAATGCATGATAGATCTCACAAGCGGTCAGCAGATGCAGACAGCGTTTAGATGAGAGCGCGCGGTCCTCTGGAGAAATTCGCCTGCCCACTCAAGCCCATGGGCCTTATGGGCGGAATATGATCGAATCGCTCTTCAGCCGCTGACTGTCTGTATTCATGATCTCGTCCGGCATTGAAGGGCTCCCGAAAGGATGCGCATGCGAGCGCTGGATATCCTTGCATCCGGGCTTCCACACGCTTCTTTGGTCAAAAGCGGTTTAAAACCAAGCGATTTGTTCCTGAATAAAGATCAGGAAAAGTTATCGATTGGTGACGCGGGTTGTCGACTCACATGCTTATTTGCTCTTAGGCTTTGTCGTCGTCCCAAATGCCGGGCGGGCTAAGTGGTGGAGGTCATCCCCTTGAGATCAGTTTTCATATCTACTCTGTCAGTGATTGCTTTGCTGGCCTGCAGCACCGAGACTGCCCTGCCGACCAATGTGAATGAGGATGCAGCCATATCAATGGACACTTCCGAGACTGCCCCTCCCAAGGACACGACACTGGTTCTGGTCGAATCCGATAACAGGGAGAATTTCGTGCTAGGCGTCGGTGACAGCTTCAGGACTCGGCTTGAGAGTGTTCCGACGGCTGGATATGCCTGGTTTGTCACCCATTTGCCCGATGGCCTCGAGATGGATGAGGACTTCGGCATGGAGCCCACAAATCCCGAAGTTCAGATGCAGCCCGGTTTCACTGGGGGCAATCATTATGTCGTCCATTCCTTCAAGGCGCTGAAGCCCGGAGATTATGACCTGGTCATGATCGAAGGACGCCAATGGGAACTGTTTGACGATTCAGGCGAATTGAAACCTGACTGGAAAAGCCGTGTCGAAGGGCGTTTCCAGGTCCGGCTCGTGGTCCGCGATTAGGCGGCGACCTCTTGCGTCCGACCGGCGCAGTGCAGATGAAGTCCTCGCTTGACCGCATTGCCCCAAACGGTTGAATAGGACAGGATTCAGGACGGATATTCATGGCAGATGGTGCAACATCCGAAAAACAGCAAGGCATGACGGCTGAAGGCTGGCTGACGGATTGCTGGTATCTTGGCGCTGTCTCCAATGAGCTGAAAGCCGGAAGCCAGTTTCGCCGTGAGATCATGGGCCAGCCTGTCGTCTTTGGCCGCACACACAAGGGCGATGCATTCGCCTTGCGCGATATCTGCCCGCATCGTCTGGTGCCGCTATCGGCAGGAAGACAGTTGGATACCGATGGCGAGCCGACACTTGAATGCCCCTATCATGGCTGGCGGTTCGGTGCTGCTGATGGCGTTTGCAAGCATATGCCATCGCTGCTGGAGGATGCCGAAATGGACCTCTCCAGGGTCAAGGTCCGTCATTATCCAACACATGAAAAAAACGGGCTGGTCTTCGTTTATATTGCGCATAATGCCCGCGACACCGGCGATCCGGTCGTGCTGCCTCCGGATTTTGGCGATCTGCCCGATAAACCGAATTTCGTGATTCAGGAAGATTTCAACGCCCATATGGATGACGCTGTGGTCGGATTGATGGACCCGGCGCATGTGCCCTTTGTGCATAACCAATGGTGGTGGAGACCACCCTCCACCGGTTTCAAGGTGAAGGAAAAGAACTTCATCCCACGCGAGCGCGGTTGGGCCATTGAGCGCCACCAGCCCTCTTCGAACTCAAAACTCTATCGCTGGGCATTCGGAGACAAGGTTACAACCGAGATCTGTTTCATGATCCCCGGCTTTCGATGGGAGGTGGTGGAAAACGAAAAAGCACGCTTTTTCACCCTGACCTGTCTGACCCCTCAGCAGCCCAAACTCACCCGCATCACCCAGATTACCTGGTGGTCCAACTTGCCGATGCTCGCCCTGTTCAAGCCGGTCGGCAAACATATGGGCCGCACTTTTCTGCGGCAGGACAAGCGCATGGTCGATCTTCAGAATTCCGGCATGGCTTACCAGAAAGCGATGATGTGGATCGACGATATCGACGTACAGGCCAAATGGTATCAGATACTCAAACGCAGCTGGGTTCAGTCGCGTACGCAGAATACGCCATTTGAAAATCCTATCGAACCGCGTACGCTGCGCTGGCGAAGTTAGTGGTAACGGGCCGAGTAGAGGTGACCCGTCATGAATGAAGTCATGGAAAGTTGGCGCGAGGCCATTACTCAATGGGCCTCCGCACATCCTCTGCGCGTCGATGCCGTGATGGCCGGGGCTGCAGCGGTTGCCGCCTTGTGGCTGCTGGTCACGCTCGTTCGCATGATGTTGCCAAAGCGCAAATTCGAAGCACCCGCATCATCGCAAGCCGATGTCGTCGAAAAACGTGGCGAGCCTGACATATTCAAATCGGAAAAGAAGCGTTCCGCAGCTGCCAAGCCATCCGCTCCCGAACCAGCGCCTGCACCGCCAGCCGCTGAAAAGCCATCTGTCGTCATCGATGAGCCAGAGCTCGTATCGCGTGAAACCGCCGATATCTCTGCTCCCAGTGAGGAATATACCGCACCCTCGCCTGCAGCTGCGGACGTCGTGGATGATTTCATGGCCGATGAGGAACCGGATATCGAAATCGACACATCATGGGTCGGCGACCAGCCGCTATCCGATGAGGCGGTTGCACAAATCGATGCCATGCTTGAAGCGGAGATATTCGAGGAAAGTGATGGGTTAAGTCTCGAAGAAGACGATCTGGACGATCTGCCAGCCCTGCCTCCTCATGATGCTCCCCCTTCCATCGATGCGCCTCTGTCCAAACTCGATCCATATGGTTCGACCATATCGGAAACGCCCGCAAATGATCCCTTTGAAGCGGATGATGATGATGCCTTCGACAATGCGCTGGATGCTCTCAAGCGTCAGGATGCGTCGAACGCCCCCGGCGGCGCGAGTGAACCACCCCCGCCCATTGCTCCGCCAAGTTACGTGGATGTGTCTGTCTTCACGCCCCAACGGGTACAGCCTGATCAGGCCTTCATCCTGCAAACCATCTTTCATGTCGATGACCAGGCAGACGATGTTGCGTCCATTGCTGCGGCCATAGACCCGCAAGCTCAAAGGCGCGTGACGAAGACCTTGCGTCAGGCGGTTCAGCAAGGGCAGATCATAACGGCTTCACTCGACATCCCCAGTGCGACCATAGACCAGCCAGTTCAGGCCTTTGTCTGGCGCGGTGATATCGAGCCATTGCAATTCATCGTCACGGTTCCCGCACAGGAAGAGGCAGTGTCGACACTCGCCAAGCTTCAGGTGGCGCTGGATGGCGTGCCTGTCGCATCGGCTGTCTGGCGTATTGTGCTGACCCCGGATGCGGATGTCGCCAATGAAGATGGGGCATATGTTCCCCTGCAACGTTACAGGCGCGCCTTCGTGTCCTATTCCTCACAGGACCGCGTTGAAGTTCTCAAGAGGGTTCAGGGGCTTCAGGCTGCCGGTCTGGAAGTGTTTCAGGATGTGCTGGACCTGGCACCCGGCGACCGTTGGGCAAATGAGCTTTACCGCCACATCGATGATGCAGACGCCTTTTACCTGTTCTGGTCTGAGAGTTCTGCCAAATCCGAATGGGTGGCCAAGGAATGGCGCTATGCCCTTGAGCGCTCGGCCACACACCCGGATCGCCGACCTGATATCTGTCCGGTGATTCTGACAGCTCCGCCGCCAACTCCACCGCAGGAACTATCGGACCGCCATTTCAACGATATTCTGGCTTATGTGCTCAAGGCGCATGAAAGCGCAGCGCGGTCCTGATCCGGACGCTAGCGTCCTCCGGGTGGTGGGCGTCTCTGTCCGCCTTCTGATGAGGATCTTGAATTATCAGGACCGGTGTTCTGGCGCTGAATGCGGGCGACCATTTCAATTCTCGCCAGAACACCGTCCCTGTTCGAATCCATCAGGCGAAATTCCTGCTGGAAACGTTCTCTAAACTCGTCTGCCGTGATGCGACCGTCGAAATTCGTATCGAAGGCCACATAGGCGGGGTGCGCATCGCTTGATCCAAGGGCCAGCAGAGCCCAATCGGAATAATCCAGCGCACGTATGCCATCTGGCTGGGCTGCCGCGATCCAGGCCGCGTCGACGCCATCAAGCATTTCCTGTGTAGAAACGAACATGTCGCCATCGCGTTCCATTCCGGCGAAAAAAAGTGCGACCGGCTGCGCGAATGACCCTGCATTCGCCATTTCACGGCCACCAGGGCCGCCACGATTTTCACGCTCTGGCGGGCGTTTTGATCCGCCTGCACATGCTGTCAGAATCAGGCATGCGCCCATTGTCAGCAGTGCCAATCGCTGCGTCTTGTTCTTCACCATGAAATCTTCACCTCCAGCCTAGCTTTTCCACAGACTGAAACGCAGGCGAGACGAAAAGCTGTCGCCGAACACACAAAAAAGTAGCTGGCGAAGAGACACGAATAGGCGTTTTACTATGCTCATGGATGAAAGCCCGATCTGCCAATCTCACCTGCCCATCGCCCCGTGGATGACGCCAGCAACGCGACGCCTTCCCGGCGTGCAGCCCGTGCGCGACGGAAAATGGCTGTTTCGCGATGATGCGTTTGATCAGCAGATGGCGCAGCGCGACCGGCTGGTCGCCCTCAAGCGCGCACAGGTGATTGCATCAGCACCTGCTGGCGCTGCCCATGAGCTACTACAGGCCGTCTTGCGCCTGTTGCGGCGGGATGATGGCTATCAACCTGTCATGTCGGCGTCGGGTGATGTTGCAGCCCTGCAGCGACCTGATGGAATCGAGGTTCCGCTGGACCTGGACGATCCGCTCAAGCTGCTTGCGCGACTGGTGCAGGAGGATTTGCTGATCCTGACTCCCGGCCCGCGCGGCGAGCATGTGCTTGACGGCGGTATATTGTGTTTTCCAGCCAGCTGGACACTCTCGCAGAAAACAGGTCGTCCCCTCTCCGCGATCCACGATCCGGTCACCGAATATGATCACGCGATGGCGCGGCGTGTTCAGCGCATCATTGACAATCTGGCCCCTGCCTCGCCGGTCTGGCGCGCGAACTGGCTGCGCTATAATGATCCCACGCTCTACCAGCCGCGCCGTGAAAAAGAGATCAAACCCTTCACCGCGAACAAGCCCTGGTTCATGCGGGTGGAGTATCAGACCATCATGAAACTACCCAAATCCGGCGCGCTGGTGTTCGGCATTCACACCTTTCAGGTCGCCCGCGCCGCTCTGACCCGCGAGCAGCGCGCCTCGCTGGATGCTGAACTTGCAAAAGCCAGGACTCCGGAAAACTGAGAGACGCCTCAAACGCACTGGCCAAGCGCACCACAACACCCTAAAAGACCCCGCAGTGCGTCTCCGTAGCTCAGCTGTATAGAGCAGCCGCCTCCTAAGCGGTTGTTCTTTCACGAAATATCCGAGCAATTACAAGGCGTTGACGCACTCAACTCTGGAGGCTAGAAACTTCCGGGAAACTAATGGCCCCGTAGCTCAGTTGTATAGAGCAATCGCCTCCTAAGCGATAGGTCGCAGGTTAGAGTCCTGCCGGGGTCGCCAGTTTTCAATGATATCATGAGAACCGAGTGTAGACATTGAGCATCAACGTTTCGACATGGGCAGCGACAACATTTTCGGACAGCTTAAAGCTATTTGGATGCCCGCAACTGTTTCTTCTATCCAGACAATGAACCAGTTCTGATTTTACATTTTTGCCAATAATAGAGAGCGATTGCAGAACATCCAAAAATTCTCGCTCTTGCATCAACCCCAAGTCATCCGCCGACTTTGCCACTTTCCACTTGTTGTTTTTTCTACGCGTCGCCTCGGCATTAAATTCTGCCAAATGATCTTCTACTACTTTGCGCTGCAGTATCGCTACAGCTCCCAGCCACGACATAACGATGGCCGATCGGTAAAGCTTAAATTCATAACAATGCACCGCCTCAGAAAGAAAGCGGCGCGTGTCTTCGTCTTTTATTCGGTTTATGTACGCTCGAAGCTCAACCGCCACTCTTTCAACAGCCGGATTCTTGCCCAGGATACCGATTTCGACCAACCTCTCTTCGCCTAACTCGCCTATTTCCCATCCGGTTGGTGTTCGAATTGCTTTTCCTTGGGAACGACCTAGAATTTGGGATATGTTCCAATTTTTGGGAATTAGGAAGCCTGCCTCGGTAGCACGAACTTTTATGTCTTTTACCTGACAGCCAACCTCGAACGTCGCCAATACAGCAAGAAGCTTGTCTTCAGCGCTGGAGTCCCGATGCAGCCACTTTTTCAGATCACTCAAGTCCAGCAAGTTTCTCTTCCATGGCCTGCTTAGCGTTGCTGGAAATTGAATATTTCTTTCCTGATCGAGCGAGAAGAACGCCGCTTTTCACAAGAGAATTCAATGTTTGCCCCATATTTCTAAGCATGTTTTCTTGATAATATGACGTAGCTTCTTTCATAGCTGTGTGAATTTCGGTTCGATCAAACTCACGTTTACTTTCAACGAAGTGCAAGTAAGCACATGCCGACTTGGCCAACTCAGGGGCGGACCTGCCGCCCAGATGGGTTGCGATCATGTCTACGGAAAAATCATACCCATGTCCGGTTTGCTTTGAATCAATCGCCGCAAAAGGCCGCTCTGCTTCGACCGCCTGGAGAGGCGGTTCTGAAACAGGTGGAGCAAGTTGCGCCATCTGCTCGAGAATTCCGATGGCTTCCTCGTGAAGGTTGTCTTGGTCACCCTCCAATTCCACTTCAGCATGGCCAAGCTTTAGCCTTACCTTGTTGATGCCCATTCTAGTCCCCTTTCTGCATCATGTCTTCGATTGCCTTGAACCCAGCAACTGTAACCTTGTACAACTTACGAGCCTGTTGACTTGATCCACTCTTTTTCAACTGTAGTGCGAGTGCCGGCTTTTGATCCTTCAGCGCCGTCAATGCTGAAGTTATGTTTGCAAGACCGTGCCCCAAATTCTTGAGCAACTTGTTCGCCGACTGCGAGTCAAATCCTTCTACTTTTTCAAACTTCTGCAACCAGTAGCCCGCAACGAGCGCCTTATCGGAGTTGGTCTGAGGGTCAGCCGCATCGAACAACTCAGCGAAGGTATCGAAGCCCGCCTGATCAGCTGCATCAGGTGCTTCTTTAGCTGCAATAGGCTTCTCAGGGTTCGATTTTCCCGAGACGCCACCCGATATCTCCACCTCGAATAGATCAACCAAATATTTTACCACGCGCGCTCTGGCGTCCGGTGACAGCGGATGCAGTTCGGCGTGAATATTCTTGATGGCAGAAAACTCATCTCCTGCCTGATCTGTCGCGCTCATATCAAAGCTCCTCTAATTTCCAATTGCACTTATGCAGCACAACCAGAAATTCAAGACAGCGATTCAAATTTTTTCAAAGAAATTCTAAATCTTGATTCTTTTACGCATCAACCAAGCGCAAAACAAAAAGAATAATTTTGTTTTAACTTATTGTTTTTGTTTATTATTCAAAAGAGACCCCAAGATCTCCCCACGCACCATTCATACAACAAGCATGTATTGCTTCAATATGCACCCAATTAAGCAAGCCAGCTTGATTGCATTTTTGAATCATGAGCGAGTCTCAGACATTCCCACAAACCCCTTCTCCCTGTCGTGGGCGAAGTCAGCTTTCGTGTAGCCAGCCTTCAGGGCGTTTTCGAGCGATACCTTGTCGGTCTTCCCTGCCTTCAACAGCGCGTCATAGCGCGTGTGTGCTTTGCTGCCGGGCTTCTTCGGGTTGCTCTGGGCGATAAACTTGAAAGTGCTCGCTACAGGTTGAGGTTGGCTGGCTGACGCCCAGTTTCTCTGTCATGAGAGGACCGCAGACGCCATTATTGGTCCGATATTCGCAGGCCGAAAGTTGCGCGTCTTTCTTCGCCCGGAAAATAGCGATCTTCCCCGAAGGCATAATCGGCCCGGTCTGCATAGCGTTCGTCCGTGACGTTCTGGACACTCGCAAACAGCGATAGGGCATCGTTCAGCTGCCAGTTTGCCCGGAGATCATGAAGAGTGTGGCCCGGATAGTCATGCTGGTTTGCGGCATCGGAATAATAGCGGCCGACATGCTCGACAGCCCAATCAATGGTGACATTGTCAAAGGCATATCCGATTGAAAAGCCACCCATCCAGTTTGGCGCGGTATCGATCTGGTTACCCTTCATGATCACTTCCGAACCATTGGCAACGATCCTGTCAAAGTCATAATCATGTTCGCTATAGCTGAGCCGGCCTGACCAGCGCCATCCGGTCTCTGGTCGATAGGCCGCATCGATCTCGATGCCCGCATGATTTGTTGCGCCGTCAGAAACATTGAGACCATCGGCATCGCGAAAGAAGAAGTTGGATTTTTCCATCGCATATATCGCCAGATTGTAATCCACCCCGGATGAAAGCTGGCCGCGCATCCCAATCTCGATGCTGTCATTGGTTTCAACGTCAACATCCGCAATCTCCTGAAGCGATTGCAGGCGATACAGATCAGAGCTCTGCGGCGCACGTTCACCGCGCGAGTAATTGGCGTAGATATCGACCCCGGCAGGAGCGCTCCAGGTCACACCCAGCTTCGGAGTGATCAGCGTGAACCTGTCGCTGCGATCAGCTGCAACCTTGAAGCGTCCGAAAACACCGGCGGGAATATCTGTACCATAGTCATAATCATGATGCTCGGCGCGCAACCCTGCAAGAAGTCGCCAGTTCTCCGCGAGCCTGACACGTGCCTCTGCAAATCCCGCCAGACTGATCGTTTCGACGGTATAGTCATAATGGACACCGACCGGAAACCGGCTGTCTCCGGGAAAGAACCCGAAGGGGGTATCCTGGGTTTCCGTCAGATATCCATTTGCCCATTGCGCATCTGCGCCGATCGTCCAGTCAACATTTCCGGCATTCAAGGCGTAGCGAGACAACAGGCCGACGCTATCATGGCCATTCTTTTCCAACCCCTTATAGGGCAGGAAATGTTGTTTGAAGATCATGCGCTGGGTCAGGGCGAAGGGGATCAGTGTCAACTCACCATGCCCCAATTCACGCTGCAGGCGCAGATTGGTGCGCGCTGACCAGGCATCGCGAAAAGCCTCGGGATTGGGGTTGCTTCTGGCTAAATCGCGATCCTTGTAAGCGTCCTCGCCTTGTATATAGCCAGCTGTTTCCTGATTAAGATTGGTGCCATCAACGGTCAACAGCCAGTTCCAGGGGCCCATATTGCCGTCCAGCTTCGCCGTCAGCTTCTGCTGCTCAACACCCGATGCCTCGCGCCAGCCTGGATCTGACAGGACAGATCCAGCCAGCATCCAGTCATGATCTCCGATTTTGCGGGTTGAGACGCCATCAAATCGCAGGCGATCTTCTGTATTGATACTGGCCTGGGCAAAGCTCTCGGTATCTGCTGGACTGCGTTCGATCACATTGATGACGCCATGCACGGCATTGGACCCATAGCGCGCAGACCCCGGGCCCCTGACGATCTCGATGCCTGCGGCCGTTTCATAGGGAATCTCGAACAAGGCATTCACATTGCCGAAGGCGGGCGCGCGCGTGGGTACGCCGTCAATCAGGACAAGAAAACTGCCCTGCCCGGCTCCACCTGTCAGAACAGGCGAGCGAATGGAAACCAGATGCTCCTGGCCGGAATTCATCTGAATGTTCACGCCGGGTGCCGTGTTCATGACAAGGGCGGGATGGTCGCTTGATGGATCAGACGCCAGTTCAGATGCAATATGCGTCCAGGCACCCGGATCCCCCAATGGCCTGACATACACGACATCCTGAACGTCCAGCCTGAGTTGTTCTTCAGACTGCGGCACTTCCGGATCTGTTTGTGCAGCCGCAACGGTGTGACACAGCACTATCGACGCAAGAACAGGGGCGTATCTGAAGAATTCCCGGACACGCGTCTGATTTGCAAATCGCAACTGAATCATCTTGATCTTTCCAGTGAATTATAAATGGGCCACACAAAGGGCATGCCTGCTGCAAAATCCAGGGGGGCCCCTGTCAGAGATGCACAAATGCCCCAGCTTCGCGGTCCTTGGCAACTTCGCCAGCCCTGAAAACATGTCCGCTCATGGTAATGTAGACACCCGGCCCGGCTGTCTGCACTGTGGCCATTGCCATGCCCAGATTGAAGGCCGCATCGGACTCGGCAAAGCGTGCTGGTGCGAGGGCCCCCATCAGAGCAATCGTCTTTCCTTCAATGTCTGACAAGGCCTGCGCTGTCACGGTCATCGTATCAGTACCATGCGCGATCACGATCAGGGTTTCTGGTGCCTGTTGGACAGTATCGTGAATGATTGTCCGGTCTTCATCGGTCAGCTCCAGGCTGTCCTTGCGCATAAGTTCCACAATGCGGACCGGTGCCGTCACGCGACCGACCTGTAGCAGGCGACCAATTGTGGTGTCGCTGATCTGATAGGCGGAAAGTGCATCGAAATATTGTTTGTCGATGGTTCCGCCCGTCGTGAGGATCAGGATGGGTTGAGCCTTGTCGGTCATTTAACTGCCTTGCTTGCGCATGTTTATCGAGGCGCAGGATGGCGTTATTTTCCGAATGTTCAAGCCGGGAAGAAGCGTGTGACGATGAAACGACCGATCGCACAGGCTACGACCGCTCCGAATGCGCCAGCGAGGAAGTCCATTACATCGCCCTGACGTCCGATATTGGTCACTGCCTGAATGATCTCCACACCGCCAGCAACCGTGATCACGGCAGATAGCATGAACCCAAGATAGCGCACGGGCAGGATCAATGACGCCGGGCCAGCCATTGCGGCAAAAGCCAGAAAATGCAGCAGCTTGTCCTGATTGGGGAACATGTGCGGAGTCGGGTCCTGCGGGATCAGCATGCCCCACATGGCAACAGCAATCAGCGCGCCGCTAAGTGCGCCGAACAGAAAAATAATCGCCTGGGGCGGTGTGCGGTCTGTGCGTGTCATCATGGGAGATGACGTTAGCGTGAGGATCTTGATTAACTATGAAACTCACATGTTGGATTGAAGGCAAATAGCGATGTTTTCGTGGCCTTCAGATTGTTTGAATTGCGCAAGCATCCTCACACCGACACTGGAGTATCCACGGCAACGCCCGCGATTTCATAACCGCGCTTGAGATCGTCGATATGTTTGCGCATCCATGTCTTGGCAGATTTGGCATCACCTGCGGCCAGCGCTGCAGAAATCTCGCGTTGAGCCTCGATAATGCGCGCACGTGCCTCCGGTGCTCTTGCGATCACACGCGACAGGCTGGCACCGATCAGATTGTTGAGCGAAACCAGCGTCATGAACATGAAACGGTTCTGCACGCCGCGCGCCACGCCTTCCAGATATTGCATGGCGAGCCGCACGATTGCGTCATGGTCCTTGTCAGCTACAGTTTCCAGTTCGGCTGTCACCGCTTCAAGGTCTGCAAGTGCGGCCTTGTCCATGCGGCCTGCTGCAAGCTTGGCGGCCTGCGGAAAATTGATCACCAGCACTTCCCAGACCTCACCAAAGGTGACGCCTGCAACAGCCAGTCCGCGTGAGGTTGCCTGCGCCATTTCACTTGCCCGAGGGCGCGCCACGATCAGGCGTTTGGCACCGCCGCGCTCGACCATTCCGGTCTGCTCCAGCATGCGTACGCCTTCACGCACGGTTGAGCGTGTGACACCGAATTGTGTTGCCATCTCTCCCTCGGTCGGCAGACCATCACCTGGTTGCAGACGTCCGGCGAGAATGTCGGCCTCGATGGAGTCGGCCACCTGCTTGTAGGCTGGCAGGCGGGCGATTGGGGCCGCGCGATATGTGGTCGTCATGCTGATGCTCCAAACAATTCACGTCCGATCAGCATACGGCGCACTTCGGAGGTGCCTGCGCCGATTTCATAGAGTTTTGCATCGCGCAGAAGGCGTCCTGCAGGATATTCATTGATATAGCCATTACCGCCCAGGAGCTGGATGGCATCGAGGGCGCATTGTGTGGCCCGTTCGGCTGAATAGAGAATGCAGCCGGCCGCATCCTGGCGTGTGGTCTCTCCCCTGTCACAGGCCGCTGCGACGGCATAGACATAGGCGCGCGAGGCATTCAGCGATGTATACATATCGGCGATCTTGCCCTGCACCAGCTGGAACGTGCCGATCGGCCTGCCAAATTGCTCACGCTCGCGCACATAGGACAGGGCCAGCTCTGTTGCGGCCTGCATGATGCCGAGCGGGCCACCGGACAGGACCGTGCGTTCATAGTCCAGACCGCTCATCAGGATGCGCACGCCATCGCCTTCCTGACCGATGACATTCTCAACCGGAACTTCGCAATCGGTGAACACCAGCTCGCCGGTCTCACTGCCGCGCATGCCCAGCTTGTCGAGCTTCTGGGCGATAGAAAATCCTGCCATGCCCTTCTCGATGATGAAGGCCGTGATGCCCCGTGAACCTGCATCTGGATCTGTCTTGGCATAGACGACCAGCACATCGGCCGATGGGCCATTGGTGATCCACATCTTGTTACCATTGAGGACGTAATGATCGCCCTTCTTCACGGCACGCAGCTTCATCGAAACCACATCAGACCCGGCCCCCGGTTCCGACATGGCAAGCGCGCCAAGATGTTCGCCCGTGATCAGTTTGGGCAGGTATTTTTCACGCTGAGCCTTAGATCCATTGAGCTGGATCTGGTTCACGCAGAGATTTGAATGCGCACCATAGGACAGGCCAACCGAAGCGGACCCGCGTGAGATCTCCTCCATCATCACCGTGTGGGCCAGATATCCCAGCCCGGATCCGCCAAAGGCTTCATCCGCCGTGATCCCCAACAGTCCCATCTCACCCAATTGGGGCCATAGATCCCGTGGAAAAGTATCGGAACTGTCGATCTCTGCGGCACGCGGTGCCAGCTTGTCATCCACCCAGCGGCGCACGACATCGCGCATTTCCTCGATCATGGGGTCAAGACCGAAATTGAGAGATGGAAAACTCATGGGGCGTCCTTCATGTCATGGCCCTGCTCTTTGACGGTCATCCCGGGATGACATGAGGTTCAAAGTCGAGCCGCTCGCATTGTTCCAAGCCACCTTATCAAAAGTCCGGTTGTCCGACAATGCGATAATGTGATAGTAAGTACAAAACCATTATTCGAGGTATGTGGCGCAATGCCGGTAATCACGACATCGATTGACCCACGTTCAGAGAGCTTCAAGGCAAACACGGCCGCGATGACAAAGCTCGTCGCAGAACTGCGCGAACGCGCAGGCATTGTGATGCAGGGCGGCGGCGAGAAGCGCACGGCCCGCCACAAGTCACGTGGAAAACTGACGGCCCGCGAACGCATTGACCGCCTGCTTGACCCTGGCGCGCCATTTCTGGAACTGGGCCAGTTCGCTGCCTGGGACATGTATGGGGGCGATTTGCACAGCGCGGGTGCCGTTGCCGGGATTGGCGTCATTCATGGTGTAGAGTGCATGGTGCTGGCCAATGACCCCACGGTGAAGGGCGGCTCCTACCACCCCATGACGGTCAAGAAGCATTTGCGCGCACAAGAGATCGCTGCGGAAAACCGCCTTCCCTGCATCTATCTGGTCGAAAGTGGTGGGGCATTCCTGCCCATGCAGGACGAGGTGTTTCCTGACAAGGATGATTTCGGTCGTATCTTCTTCAACCAGGCCAATATGTCTGCGGCTGGCATTCCCCAGATCGCGGTTGTCCATGGTTCCTGCACGGCGGGTGGTGCCTATATGCCTGCCATGGCTGATGAAGCGGTGATCGTGAAGGAACAAGGGACAATCTTCCTTGCTGGGCCCCCGCTGGTGAAAGCTGCCACGGGCGAGGATGTCTCCGCCGAGGATCTTGGTGGCGGCGACATGCATACGCGCATTTCAGGCGTGGCCGACCATCTGGCTGAGAATGACGATCACGCCCTGGGCATCGCCCGCGATATCGTAAAGAACCTCAATTGGGAAAAGCGCGGTCGCCTCACACGCCGCGAAGCACGAGCACCGCTGCATGATCCAAGCGAACTCTATGGCGTGGTCGAGGCCGATGCGCGCAAGCCCTATGATGCGCGTGAGATCATTGCCCGTATCGTCGATGGTTCGGAGTTTGAGGAATTCAAACCCAATTATGGATCATCACTGGTGACAGGTTTTGCTCATCTCAACGGCATGCCGGTGGGTATCCTCGCGAACAATGGTATCCTGTTCTCTGAAAGTGCCCAGAAGGGCGCGCATTTCATCGAGCTGTGCTGTCAGCGCAAGATCCCTCTGATCTTCCTGCAGAACATTACCGGCTTCATGGTCGGACGGGCAGCAGAAGAAGGCGGCATTGCCAAGCATGGGGCCAAGCTGGTGACTGCGGTATCTTGCGCGAAAGTGCCCAAATTCACCGTGATTGTCGGTGGCTCCTATGGCGCAGGAAATTACGGCATGTGCGGGCGCGCCTATGATCCGCGTTTCCTGTTCATGTGGCCAAATGCGCGTATCTCCGTCATGGGCGGTGAGCAGGCTGCAGGCGTGCTCTCCACCATCCAGTCAGCGGGCGACAAGGACTGGAACGCGACAAAGGAAGCCGCCCTGAAGGACAGGATCCGCGCAGACTATGAGCGCATGGGCTCGCCCTATTATTCCTCTGCACGCGGCTGGGATGATGGCATCATCGACCCCGCCGACACCCGCACCGTCTTGACGATGTGCCTGTTCGCCTCCCTCAATGCCGAGATCGAAGACACGCGCTTTGGCGTGTTCAGGATGTAGGGGGAGGATGATGTCTGATTTCATACACCAAAGCTCCGCCACTCCGCATTCCCAGCGAAAGCTGGGAACCAGGCAAGCTATCCATCAGCGACGTGGCTGCTCGGAAATCTGGACCCCAGCTTTCGCTGGGCATACGGCCGTTGATGCACACGCTCCCCTCTCCCCGCAGGGGAGAGGGGTAAGGGGTGAGGGACCTCCCCATCCATCCCACCGCCAACTTTGCTTGTTGAACCACACCCTCACCCCAGCCCCTCTCCCTGCAGGGAGAGGGGAAAAGAGCGGAGCCTGACACCCATGTTCCACACAATCCTCATCGCGAACCGGGGCGAGATCGCCTGCAGGGTCATGCGCTCGGCGCAGGCCATGGGTATCAAATGCGTTGCGGTCTATTCCGATGCTGACGCTGATGCGCCTCATGTCCGACAATCGGACATGGCGGTGAATATCGGTCCGGCACCAGCGGCACAGAGCTATCTGGTCGGCGACAAGATCCAGGCGGCGGCAAAAGAAACGGGCGCGCAGGCGATCCACCCCGGCTATGGCTTCCTGTCTGAGAATGCGGACTTTGCCGAAGCCTGTGAGGCAGCCGGGATCGTGTTTATTGGCCCCAGCCCGACATCCATGCGCGCCATGGCATCCAAATCAGCGGCCAAGGACCTGATGGAAGCTGCGGGCGTACCGACGCTGAAAGGCTATCAGGGCGATGATCAATCGCTGGCCACTTTCAAGGCCGAAGCCAAGCGGATCGGCTATCCTGTCCTGCTCAAGGCCACTGCGGGTGGTGGCGGCAAGGGCATGCGCATTGTCGAGAAAGCCAGCGAGCTTGAAGATGCGCTCAACAGTGCCAGACGCGAGGCAAAATCGGCCTTTGGCGATGACCGGTTTCTGGTCGAGAAATATCTGGCCGCCCCGCGCCATGTCGAGGTGCAGGTCTTTGGCGACAGCCATGGCAATATCGTCCACCTGTTCGAGCGCGATTGTTCTGTGCAGCGCCGCCACCAGAAAGTGCTGGAGGAAGCCCCCGCGCCCAACCTGTCGGCAGATGTGCGTGCGCAATTGCTGAAAGCCGGTGTGGATGCGGCAAGGGCGGTGGATTACATCGGCGCGGGCACGGTCGAGTTCCTCTATGATGGGCAGGACGGCGTCTATTTCATGGAGATGAACACCCGTCTTCAGGTTGAACATCCCGTTACAGAAGAGATCACCGGCATCGACCTCGTCGAATGGCAGCTGCTTGTCGCTGCCGGTGAGCCCCTTCCCCTCGCACAAGACCAGATCACGTGCTCTGGCCATGCCATCGAGGCGCGGCTTTATGCTGAAGCACCGGAAAGGGATTTCGCACCATCCATCGGCGAACTCTCCACGCTTCAGCTACCTTCCACCATCACCCGCGTCGACTCAGGTGTGGAGCAAGGCCAGGTCGTCTCCGCGAATTACGACCCGATGATTGCCAAGATAATCGCAAAAGGGCGCACGCGGATTGAAAGTCTGAATATCCTCGCCCGCGCACTGGAGATCACACGGGTCGCAGGCCTCGATGCCAATACGGGTTTCCTGCATCGCCTGACACAATCAGCCCCCTTTCGAAACGCGGACTTATCCACCCGCCTGATCGCGGATAACGAAGCTGAACTGCTAAACATGTCGATCGACAAGGATGCCGCGCTGACCGCATTGGCGCATCATCTGGTCAAGGCCACGCCTCAGCACATTGCCGATATCTCCAATGGCTGGCGGCTGAATGCAGCTGCGCGCCAATCACAATGGGTCATGCTTGATGATCAGATCCATGAGCTGGCGATAGAAGGCGATATGATCACCCTCGGCACCAACTCCCATGCCACAGCGCGCCGGGATGGTGAAACGCCAGACACACGCATCATTACGCAAACGCCCGCGCTGATGGGCGCAATTGTCGTCGACCATCTGGATGGTTGGCGGATCTTTATCGGCGCACAGAGCATGGATGTCAGCCGTGCAGATCCACTTGCGGCAACAACCACCAACATTGCAGGCGGCGGCTTGACCGCGCCCCTGCCCGGCATCGTCACCGCGCTGGGCGTTGAACCTGGCGCGCATGTGGACGCCGGGGTGCCACTTGTGGTCATGGAAGCCATGAAGATGGAGCATACGCTGAAGGCTCCCGCCAAGGGTGTGGTCAATGCCTATCGTTTCGGTGTGGGCGATCAGGTCGGCGAAGGTGACCTGCTGGTGGACTTCACACCCGACGAATAGGCCCGGTTTTCATCTGACCTCATCAAGAGGCGATTTTTCGCGGATCATGCTCTAAGCTGCCCTGATGCCTGCACGGAGGGGTGAGTATGGCGAAGGAACAGGACCCGCATTCAGACGAAATGATCGAAGGTCTCGGCCTTGATTATCCGCCGGAGATATTAGCCAGATCCGCCTCTCGCCGAGACCTGTCGAGCCGGATGGAGTTTTTCGCAAAGCAGTTACAATTTCTTGTCGGCTGGGCGGTGTTTTCCATCATTGCAGGCATCGCCGGATGCGCGGCGGGGCCCAATGCGGTGGAAGCGGTTATCGGGTCGGATGCCTGGGCACCCCTTGCGCCATTTGATGGGTTGTTCCGTCTGGGATTATTGATGTTGGGCGGTGCGCTGGTGGTCCTGCCCTATCGGCTTATGGCCAAGGATATCCGGCCTCGCGCAACCTTGTTATGGCTGCGAAAGTTTCATCGTACGGACTGGCGCTATTTTCCGATTGAGAAGCTCCTGAAATCCGGCCGCCATCAGACTGTTGCACCGCTCACCCTGCGCGATCGCAAGATCACCAGCGATCTGGAGAGCGGGTCCGCCATTGCTGCGGGGCTCAAATTTCTGAGATGGACCCTTGGCTTTTTCATGGGCCTATTCCTCGTGGCCACGATAACGGGCAGCCTCATGAGCCTGCCTACCATTCTGGAAAACCCTGACCGCAACGCCCTTCTGGGCATTTTGGGCACGATCGTGCTGTTTGGGCTCTTGTTTCTGATTGCGCGGCTGGTCTGGAATTCACTGCGCGCATTGGAAGGCGGGTTGGGCCTGGCAAGGCTGACCAGCAACACTAACAAATCACTCAAGGCGCTGGATGAATTTTTTGACCTGGTAAAAGAAGGAAAACATCCAACCGGGGCAATCCATGTCTTCAAGGTCGCGGATAATAACTGGCAGGATGTGGTGCGCCGCGCAGTGGAACGCTCTGACCTGATCTTCATGGATATCTCGGAGGCGACTGACCAGATCGCCTGGGAAATCCAGACCATCTTTCACGAGAAGCGCGCCGAACAGATCATTCTGGGGTTTGAGCAGGACGAAAATGGAAAACCGCGTGCGGAGTCCATTGCCTGGCTGGAAGGTCTTGTAGGTGCCGACAAGGTGGCCCGCGCACAACATTTTGACTATCCCGCCCATCGCAAGGCATTTCAGCCCAATGAGATTCAACGGCTCGGCGAAAAACTGCGCGAACACATGCTGGATGCACTGGACAGCCTGCCCGCCAAATTCTGGATTCGCTAACCGGTTCCGGTGGCCGGGTTTCTGGCACTTCGCGCTCGGAGCAATGTGAGAAATGCCGCATCGAAACTGGCCGGTGGCAAGAGGTTCAGCAGTTTGAGATCATCGGCAATGCTCGCGCGCTGACGCACCAGCGCGAAAGGTTCATCCGATGGCGGAATAACCCCCATCTCATGCAGACGCGACGCGGCATGGCCTGTCGTCACAAAGGCCGGATCCCAATCCAGCCTTGCCGCTTTGGCCAGTTCATTGGTGCAGTTGGAAAACAGCGTATTGTAAAGCCGTGGTCTCGCTTCGATCCGCTCTGTTTCTGCCAGCACTGCATGCAGGAAATCGGTTCGCTGGTCATCGGTCAATGTCAGCGGGAACACCTGCACATCATGGTCCAGATAGACCGCGCGGCGAGTGAGCAGGTCACGTGCGCTGGCCCATACATAAATCAGTTCAAACCGGCCCCAATTGCCCCAGAAGGCATCGAAGCCTTCGTCCTTTTCGCGGCGTGCTTCTATGGTCAGGCCCAATAGACGGTCATCGGCGAATTCGAACAGGACGAGTGTGTGCGCCATCGCCTCCAACCCCGGATGGGGTTCGACCATCAGCCAGACATTTCGCAATTGATCGACGGCATATTCCTGCGGCGTATCTATCCAGTGCTGAGCAACCGGACCATTGGCATCATAGGTCCAGTCACGTAGCGGGACGACAGCAAAGACATCCTGGGCCTGATTCACATGCGGCAAGCGGGACAGGTGGTCGACCCAATCCCGATCATGGCGCGCGGGTCGGGTCACGCCATATAGCGTTGCCAGCGCAACCAGCAGAATGATTGCCAATGTAAACGCCGCAAATGGCTTCTTCCTGCACCATTGCCAAAAGCGTGATGCAGACAACATCTTCATGCGACAGGTGCCGACTGGAGAGACGGCTCAAAGCTATCAATCTGTGCGCGGTTCCAGTCACTGGCCAGATGGGTCTTGTCTGGCTCTGTCAGCAATTGGCCGGGCGTGAGCAGCTTGTAAACCTCATCCGCGGGATGTGCGAGATCCGCTGTGACACGGTGGGTGATATGCGCTGGTTTGAGTTGCGACGGATGGGTGCACCCGGCAGCGCCAACCACTTCTGCCAATGCATGCAGCGTATTCTTGTGAAACTGGGCGATACGTTTGGCCTTGTCGGAGACGACCAGCCCGCGCTGACGGCCAGCGTCCTGCGTGGCAATGCCGGTCGGGCAACGATTTGTGTGACATTGCAGGGACTGGATACAGCCAAGAGAGAACATGAAGCCGCGCGCTGTATTTACCCAGTCTGCCCCAATCGCCATGGTGCTGGCGATGGAAAAGGCTGACAACAACTTGCCCGAAGCAGCGATGCGGATTTCATCGCGCAGCCCCGCTCCGACAAGGGCGTTGCGCACGAACACAAGCCCGTCTCGCAGGGGTGCACCGACATGGTCGAGGAATTCGGCAGGGGCTGCCCCTGTTCCGCCCTCCGCGCCATCCACAACGATGTAATCCGGCTTGATCCCGGTCTCCAGCATCGCCTTCACGATTGCAAGAAATTCCCAGCGATGACCGATGCAGAGCTTGAACCCGGTTGGCTTGCCACCGCTGAGATCCCTGAGTTTCTGGATGAACTCCAGCAATTCTCGTGGCGTGGAAAAGGCCGAATGATGTGGCGGTGACACGCAGGTCTGCCCCATAGCTATACCTCGCGCCTCGGCAATTTCGGCACTGACCTTATGGCCCGGCAAGACACCGCCATGACCCGGCTTTGCGCCCTGAGACAATTTGAGTTCGATCATCCGTATCTGCGGATCGGTAGCTGTCCTGGCGAACTTGTCCGCATCGAAACTGCCGTCATCCGCACGGCATCCAAAGTAGCCCGACCCGATCTCCCAGACCAGGTCACCGCCGCCTATCCGGTGATATCGCGACACACCGCCTTCGCCTGTATCGTGATAGAAATGACCCATGGCAGCCCCACGATTGAGCGACTCGATAGCCCGCGCGCCCAGGGCCCCGAAGCTCATCGCCGAGATATTCAGGACGCTGCAATCATAAGGTTGCTTGCATTGCTTGCCCCCGACCAGCACGCGAAAATCATGACCCGGTGCTGTTTTGGCACTTATGGAATGCGCCACCCATTCATAAGGCGGCTTATCAATATCCAGATGGCTGCCAAACGGTTCAACGGACGCCACATCCTTGGCCCGGCGATAGACCATCGCCCGGTCTTCATGATTGAAGGGGCGACCTTCAGTCTCGCTCTCGACGATATAGGAGCGCAGGAAGGGACGAAGCTCCTCGGCGAGCCAGCGCGTGCGGGCCAACAGCGGAAAATTTCGCCAGAGCGCATGTCTGGTCTGGACGAGATCATAGATGCCGATCAGTCCAAGCAGTCCAAAGACGCCTGCGGGGATATAGAACCACACCCAGCTTTGTGCGCCCCACAAGAAGAGACCAAAGGCTGCAAGCACCAGCAAAAACGGCAGATATCTCATTTACTTCTCCCACATGGCTGACATGGCTAAGTGGTTGAACTGACGGGGTCAATCCGCAATTCCAGCCCTGCGGCTATTGCGTTGCCAGCGCGGCGTTGACTGCCTGTAGCAGGTTTTCTGCAGAAAACGGCTTTGTAACGAGACCCACCGCACCCAATTGCCGCAGCTGTTCGCGCACCTGATCGCCCTCATTGCCCGAGACCACGAGAATTGGCGTGCCGACGCGACCATTTTCCATTCTGCGGATCTCGTTGATCGCAACCGGCCCGCTCATCAACGGCATGTGCATGTCCAGAAGAACGAGGTCGAATGATTCGGTCTTCATCTTGTTGACCGCTTCCAGCCCGTTTTCAACACCCGTCACACGGTGCCCTGCAGCTTTCAGCATGGCTTCCAGAATGATGCGGCTGGCATTATTGTCATCCGCGACAAGGACAGAACGTGCCGGATATGGAACATTCCCGGCCGGCATAGTTTCCTGCCCAAGTACCGTTTCAGGTGATCGCGCACGTTCAGCAACGAATTTGAAGCGGAATATTGCTCCACCGTTTTCTCTATCAAATACGGATAATGAGCCCTGCATGGCATGGGCTATATCGCGGGATATCGCCAACCCCAATCCAAGCCCACCGCCGGCATCTGCACTGGATCGGGAAAAAGCCTGAAAGATGTCGCGCTTCTTGTTGTCCGGTACACCGGGACCAGTATCTGCGACCTCGACTTCACAAGCGACCCAGACATCACCCTTGGGCCTGGCGCGCAGTGTCAGTTTGACTTCACCAGAGCTGGTGAACTTGCTGGCATTGGAAATAAGGTTGATCAGCACCTGTCGAATACGTGCGCTGTCGGCATGAAGGGGGATCTCGTCGAGATCACCTACATCAAGGATCAGTTTCACGCCTTTGTCATTGAGCCGCTGCCTGAATAGCTCGGCTGAATCGCGTGTTGCATCAGCGAGCGAAAAATCAACTGGAGAAAGTTCGAAACCTTCGTCATCAAGCTGGGAATATTCCACTGCATCCTCGACCAGCCGGCTCATCAGAACGCCGGTGCGCTGTATGAGGCCGAGCCTGCCTTGCGGATCTGCGTCTTCCGGCATCTCCTTCTGGAGCAATTCTGCAGCACCGATCACCCCGGTCAGGCTGGATCGCAGTTCATGACCGATAGAAGCAAGAAAGCGATTGCGATCACTGCTGGCATTTTCTGCTTCAGCCAAAGCGTGGAGCAACATCTTCACGTAACCCATGATCAGTAGATTGCTCAACGTTCCCATGGTGAGCATGAGGCGCAGGAGATTTGGGTCCATGGCCGAAAAAGCACCCATGCGAGATGACGCCAATGCCATCGCCAGAAGTGAGCAGGTCATCATGATCAGGAGATTGGAAAAAATCCCGATACGATAGGCCGCAAATACCGCGCCGGGTGCCATCAGGAACAACAACCACAACGATACAGGCAGATTCATCTGGTCTGCAAACAGCAGTGGTTGTCCGGCAACGCTGATCAGAACAACCACCACACCTGTCATCAAAAATGTCAGGAACAGGATGGGTTGATGCCTGGTTTCCCGCAGCAAAGCCCGGCGTTGTGGAGATATCCACATGAGGACAAACGGCGTGATCGTCAGGAAAGCCGCCATATGAGACATCGCCCAGCCGATGGAATTCCGGGACGCCGTGATCAGATCCGCACCAAACACCGTGATGGTTACACCAAACCCGACTACCGCAAAAATGCAGCAGGCAAACACGGTTGCGATACTGAAATAAACGAGCGTGGCGGGAACATTCTGCGACACGCCTTCGTCGCAATATTTCTGGCATAATTTCTGGATCAGAAGAACTTCCAGAATTTCCAGGATCAACCAGGGAGCAGCGTCGAACCCGATTTTCAAAAAGGCCAGCACGCCGCCGATTGCGTATGCCGCCAGGATCAATGATCGATCCCAACTCATTGTGCGCGGTGCCATGAACAGCAAGGAAACAAGCACAGCAACCGGCAAATGAATCAATGGCATGCCATCAATCGCCGATTCAAGCGACAATGCACCGATCCGTGCACCTGCTCCGGTCACTATGGCTGCAAGAACCAGCCAGGCTGTTGAAAACTGAATTCTCAAATTCTTCATTTCAAGCCATCTGGAAAGGCCCGGTCTCCTGTATTGGAAACAGTGTCCTTAATTGGTAGTTCTGCTTGCGACCAGCCCCAAAAAGGTCGCGCTTTACCTGAGCCGCGTCGTAAAGGCTCGCCTATACGGTCTCTGATTCAGTAATATTTGCTGAGTTGAATGTCTCACCCCCCGGTAACTTGGCGACAACAAGCACTGATTCTTCCTCAAGTTGAAGCGACAATCACGCGCTGTTTGTCGGGTGCAAAATGCCATTTCAGGCCTTGTCGGACGGTCCTGACAAAAGACTGTCACGTTTAGCACGTTGACCAGTCGGCGCTGGACTGTGACAATCATTATCAGAGCACGCCTGCCAAGGCACTGTCGACTGATCTCCCATAACGGAACCACATGCGCCAATTGATCCTGTTCCGGCATGCCAAGGCCGAACCGTCACGACTGGGACTAGAAGACCATGATCGCGCCCTCGCGCTTCAGGGCTGGGATGATGCGCCTCGCGTTGCCCGCGCAACATTGGCGCGTGGCGGACAACCAGATCTGATATTATGCTCGACTGCACGGCGGTGTCGCCAGACACTTGAAGCCGTCGAAGACATGTATTCCGGCATTTCGGTTGAGTTTCGCGGTGAGCTGTACCTGGCTGAACCCAACAGAATGCTGTCTCTCGCAGTTCAGGCTGCTGCCGAAACCGGCGCATCCAAGGTGATGATGATCGCACATAATCCAGGCACGCGTGAACTCGCGACACGTCTCAGCCCCATGGGGTCGATTCTTGCCAGCAATATGCGAAGATCTTTTCCCACGGCTTCAATGGCAGTCTTGCAAAGAATGGATAGCGCTCAAGACGATTGGGATCTCGCCTCATTCATAACACCTGCTGATCTGCGCAATCTAAGCTGACACATCAAGCTGCCCACTTGAAGCTGTCTAGCGCCTGCGGAAGATCGCAGCACCGGCATGTGATGCATTCTCGATGGCTTCAGGCTTACTGGCGCGGATGGACAAGGCGACGATCTGGGTATGCGCCATCAAGCGGTCAGCAAGCTGGTTGATAAAGGTTTCAACCAGATCGAAATGTCCGGTGCTGGCAAGCTCAGCAGCATTGTCGACAAAGACCCGATAGTTCACAGTCTCCGAAAGCGCATCTTTCTGCGGTGTGATCTTTGCCCAGGCACGAACTGTCACCACTAATGGTTGGGTACGACCATGTTCATGTGCGTAAACACCGATGCGCGCTGGAAGTTCGATGTTCTCGACAAAAACCTCGGTCAGTTCCGGGTCGCGCTCCAGTGGAACATATTGGTCAGTGGTCGTCTTCTTCGTCATCTGACTCATTCCGTTATGTCCATGATATCCGGCGTCTGCCATATGAGGTGTTGACCGCCATCCACAGCAATCATCTGGCCTGTGACGGCCTGGGCATCAATCAGATACAAAAGCGCGCGGATGATTTCTCCCGGGGGCGACCCCTGCTCTGTCAGCGTTGCCTGTTTCTGGGCCCTGAAATCCTGTTCGGACTGGCGCGCATTGCGCATGGTCGGGCCTGGCCCGATGCCATTGACTCGAATGTTGGGAGCAAGCGCCTGCGCCATTGTGGTGGTTGCGGTATACAGCGCCGACTTTGACAGCGTGTAGGAGAAGAAATTCGGATTGAGCTTCAACACGCGCTGGTCGATCATGTTCACGACCAGTCCCTGACTGTCTGGAGCGCACTGTGCAGCAAAAGCCTGTGTCAGCCTCACCGGTGCCCGCAGATTGACCTGCATGTGATAATCCCAGTCCTGCCGGGAATGATCCTTCAATGTGTCGGCTTCGAAGGTCGATGCATTGTTGATCAACAGCCCCAATGGGCCTCCAAGGCCCTCCACAGCGCGATCAACAAGACCTTCAACGTCAGCCTCGCTACTCAGGTCTGCCTGAACCATTGCGCCGTCACCACCCGCTTCACGCACAGCCCGCAATGTTTCATCCGCGCCTTGCTGGGAACTGTTATAGTGGATGGCGACAGACCAGCCGCGTTCTGCGAGCGCGCAAGCCATGGCGCGGCCCAGCCTTCGGCCTGAGCCTGTAACCAATGCGCGTTTTTCTAGCATATCAAATCCTGTCTGTGAGGATCGAGGGGCCTGATCATCCTGTGATGGCAGGAATGCTCCAGCCATTCACAAGTCCCCATATATAAGCCGCATAGGCGACCAGGAAAACAATCCCGGCAATGCGACCGATATTCAGGCGAGTGAATATGAAAAAGGCAACCAGCAATGTCGCGCCGAGCATGACCGGGTGACTGAAGGCAAAAAAGCTCTCTCCCAGCGATTGTTGGCCAACCAGCGCGACCGCACCACCGGCCCCCATCAGGTTGAACATGTTGGAGCCGACCACATTGCCCAGTGCCATATCACTTTGTTTGCGCATGGCGGCCGCAATACCGGCCCCAACTTCCGGCAAGGATGTACCAACCGCCAGCAGAGTCAGGCCGATAATCGCTTCCGATACGCCCAGTGCCTGCGCGATGGCGACGCCGGAATTGATCGTCAGTTGCGCCCCCAGAAACAGCCCCACCAGGCCGATCAGGACAAATGCGATCATTTTCCAGACCGGCATCTGTATATCGCCGACCTCTTCCTTGAGGTCTTCGATACTGATGGCACTTTCCGACGCCATTTCAGAGCGGTTGGAAAGAACCATATAGCCCACATAAAGGCAGAGCAGCCCCAGGAAGATCACGCCGATTGTGGGGTTCAGTCCGAAATAGAATGTCACCACAACCCACAAGATCGTCACCAATAATGTGGCGGTTATTGATCGGCGCAGACCTGATGTGCGTGTGGCTATTGGAGAAATGATCGCCGGAACCGCTAGCACCAGTAGAAGATTCGCGATGTTCGACCCGACAATATTGCCATGCGCCAGCGAATGAGCACCTTCGAGCCCGGCCTGAACCGACACCAGCATCTCCGGTAGGGATGTGCCAAAGCCGACGATCACAATCCCTGCGATGAGTGGAGAGACACCTGCGCGGATTGCAGCCGCAACCGATCCGCGCACAAGTGCATCGCCAGCAAACAACAGCAAGAGAATGCCGCCGGCAAGCCAGACAAACTGGGAAAGCATAAATTGGCCCCTAACCTGAAATCCGTGAAAAGCTTCAGGCGTTCAGGTGTTAGTCGAGACGCTTGTATTCAAGGATGTTCAACACACCAAAGACAATAAAGGTCGCAAGGATTGCGTAAAAGGCGGCCATGATGGTCCTCCGGGAATTAATCGATCAGCTGCGTGACTAGCCTATTTCGATGCGCTTGGGAATAAGCGCTCGTCATGGCTGCGCGACTTGTCGCATCAGACCTGGTTGGCAGGCCCCAGCTCGGGCAATTGCACCTTGCCACGCACCGCCTTGTCATAGGCTTCCATGAGGTTGGCCGTGATCTCACCTGGTTTGAATGTCGCACCAGCAATTTCGGAAACTGCGGTCACTTCGGCCGCTGAGCCCGTGATGAACACTTCGGAAAAATAAGGGATCTCATCAGGCAGGATGCGGCGTTCCACAACTTCATATCCCATCTGGCGCGCCAGTCCGATCACGGTGCGGCGGGTGATCCCATCCAGAAAGCAATCTGCCAGAGGCGTATGGATCACACCATTATTGATGAAAAAGACATTGGCACCTGTCAGCTCCGCGACAAATCCACGATAGTCCAGCATCAGCGCGTCGGCATAGCCTTCCTGCTCTGCCTTGTGCTTGGACATGGTACAGATCATGTAAAGACCCGCCGCCTTCGAGGCGCAGGGAATGGTCTCCGGCGATGGCCGCTTCCATTGCGACATCATGACCCGGATGCCCTTCATCTTGTCGGCGAAATATGCGCCCCACTCCCAGGCCGCAACGGCCAGATGGATCGTGTTGTTCTGGGCGGCAACACCCATCATTTCCGATCCACGCCAGGCAAATGCGCGCACATAGCAGTTTTCAAGCCCCATCCGGTCCATCACTTCGGCTTTGGTCCGGGTGATTTCCTCGGCAGTATATGGAATGGAATAATCCAGTAATTCCGCCGACCTCAAAAGGCGGCGGGAATGCTCTTCGGTCCGGAAAACCTTGCCATCATAAGCGCGTTCACCCTCGAACACGGCGGACCCGTAATGCAGCGAATGGGTAAGCACATGGACCTTGGCATCACGCCACGGGACGAACTCCCCGTCCTGCCAGATCCATCCATCACGGTCATCAAAAGGCAGAAGAGACATAAGCGAAACCTTGATTCCTGTTATTGAACCCGCACCATATCGCGGAAACCGCAGCTTCAACAGCTTGAGTTTTACTGAAGAGAGCTTCATTGTCCGATGGTAGTCGTACCTGTCAACTAGTCCGTGAGACGCATGCCAAGTGGATTCGGAACAGCTGGGGCAGCAGACGCCCGGCTTTACCTTCGAGAAAGCGAGCTCGATCAGGGTGCCAGATTGCTGCGCGCAGCCTGGCGAAACCTGCGTGCGCGCGCCGCTGAGGCCGCTGGAGATATTGATCTGACAGAGTCCGAGCTGGATATTCTGATTGAGCTCATCAATCTGGATAATGCTGATGTCACGACACTTCGCACCCAGATGAACATGCCCAAGCAATCCATGACACGCCACCTTCAAAGTCTTGAAGACAAAGCACTTCTGGTACGCAAACGGTGTGTCCGCGATGGCCGGCGACGCCTGTTGGCCCTCACAGCTGAAGGTGCCAGAATTGCCACGCGCGCCGCAGAAGGATGGAGAGACGCCATGTCCAGCGCCTATATGGCAGCAGGTCCGGAAGATGTTGCCAGCACCCGTCGGTTGCTTGCCATGCTGGCCAATGCCCATGACGCAGGAGATAAAGGCGGATGAAAACCGCAGCTCATATTCTTGCCATTGATGATGATGATCGCATCCGTGACCTGCTCAAGCGCTTCCTGATCATGGAAGGCTTCGGCGTTACAACAGCGTCGGACGCCGCTTCTGCCCGCAAGATGATGCAATCCATGTCGTTTGACCTGATCATCCTGGATGTGATGATGCCCGGCGAAGATGGATTGTCGCTCCTGTCGTCCATCCGCGAGGAAATCGACACACCCGTCATCCTGTTGACTGCCCGGGACATGCCACCTGACCGCATAGAGGGCCTCAAGCGCGGCGCGGATGATTATGTGCCCAAGCCCTTTGAACCAGAAGAACTGTCCTTGCGCATCTCCGCGATCCTGCGCCGCGCTGCGCCGACTGATCCTGTCGAGGATATCTTCATGGATGACCTCGTCTTCAATCTGAACAAGGGTGAACTACGCCGCGACGGACGCATTGTACGGCTGACGGAGAACGAGGCTCAATTGTTGCGTATTCTGGCAGAAAGCCATGGTGAGCCTGTATCTCGCCTCGAGCTTGCGCAACTGACATCCGCAGGGGTCGAGCGCACGGTCGATGTGCAGGTCACACGCCTGCGCCGCAAGATCGAACCGGATCCGCGTGAACCTGTGTACTTGCAGACAGTCCGCGGCATAGGCTATCGCCTGACGGGAGATTGACCGCTGGCAGCGCGAGTGAAACGCATCCAACCAGCATCAGCCAAGTGAGGTAACGCCGCAATATGGACTTACGCCTGCCTTCCTGGCGACGTCTGAGACGATTGCGGCTGCGGGACTTTACCCCGCGTGGGCTTTATGCGCGATCTATCCTGATCATCATCCTTCCCATTTCCCTGCTTCTGGTTGCGGTCACCTATGTCTTCTTCGACATTCATTGGCGCCAGGTCTCTTCGAAGCTGTCCGAGAGCGTGGCCGGCGATATTGCCTTCATCATTGCGCTCAATGAAGTCGACCCCGACAAGCTGCAGACCTATCTGGCACGTGCACGTAATACCACGCGCATGTCTGCGGTTCTGCGCAAGGATGAGGAACTGCCTGTCGCGGAACGCCGATCCTTCTTTTCGGTGCTTGACCGTACCATGCAACAGGAACTGACCGAAGCCCTGGACAAGCCCTTCTGGTTCGATACCACGCGCTATCCTGGCTATGTCGATATTCGTGTGCAGATCGGCCCCGATGTCCTGAGAGCGCTGGTCTATCGTGACCGTGCATTTGCCACGACCGGCCATATCTTCATTTTCTGGATCATGGGTGCGTCGCTTTTGCTGACGCTGGTGGCAGTGATATTCCTGCGAAATCAGGTCAAACCCATCGTCCTGCTATCGGAGGCTGCTGATGCATTCGGACGTGGCGAAGACCTGCCCCTGTTCAAGCCGGCGGGCGCACGCGAGGTAAGGCGAGCGGCCTTTTCCGTGATCCGCATGCGCGATCGCATCAAGCGCTATGTTGACCAGCGCACAGCCATGCTGGCCGGTGTGAGCCATGATCTGCGCACGCCCCTCACCCGGTTGAAACTGGAGCTGGCCCTGATCAAGGGACATGACCTGAGCGCCGCCAAGGCTGATATCACCGAGATGGAAAGCATGCTGGAAGGCTATCTGGCATTTGCACGCGGCGAAGAAGGCGACCCGCCAGAAACCATCGATCTGGGGGATCTGATCCGGAGTGCATGTCAGGCCGCTTCAGAACGCGCGCGGTTCAGCTATGATCTGCCAGATGATATCCTGCTGCGTGCAAGGGCACTGGCGCTCAAACGCGCAATCGCCAATCTCGCCAACAATGCCGCCGACCATGCAGATCATGTGTGGGTGAGCCTTCTGGCCAATGAGGAAAATGTCAGCATCACCGTTGAAGATGATGGCCCTGGAATTGACGAAGAACAGTTTGAAGAGGCGCTTCGCCCCTTTGGTCGGCTAGACGCGGCGCGCAATCAGAATGTGTCCGGTGTCGGGCTTGGTCTTTCAATCACCCGGGATGCTGCTCGCGCCCATGGCGGCCGCCTTGCACTTTCACGCGCAGCCAGGGGTGGCCTCAGAGCCGAGATCATCCTGCCAAGAAGCCGGAAATAACCTCAAAGTGGCGGCGGAGGTGGTGCGCCTGAAGGTTTGCCGGAATCTGGTTCCGACGTTGTGTCAGATGTTGCTTCGCTCTTGACGTCGTCATCGCTGTCTTCTTCATCTCGGCGACGACCGGCACGACGTGACTTGAACTCGCCGGATATCGTGTCGCCAAGGCCAGAGAAGAAATCCTTGACCTTGTCGGTGACCCCCGAAAAATCATCCATCCAGTCTGAATAATTGCGCAGATCCTTGTCGATGGCCGCCAGCGTACGATCATTCGGGGCTTCATCGGACAACCAGACACCCTTGGTGCGCATGAAACTGGCCGCCAGCGCCAATGCGCGTACACCTGTACCGTCATCGATCTCCGACGCGGCCAATGCCCAGCGCGCAGTCTTCAGCCGCCGAGCCGTCGCCTTTGCAGCTTCTGCCGGGTGAGACATGATATAGTCATGGATATTGGTGACAGCGTCGCGATGTTTTTCCATGATATCAAAACGTTGCATCATCACTTCGACCAGACGTTCGCGATGCTCCATCGGTTCGGCATCATCGGCAAGCGGTTCCATGCCTGCGCCCATGGCCCGGTCGAACACGCGATCGATCTCTCCCAGTACCGCTGACTTGCCGCCCATGTCGTAAAGGTCGTCCAGTCCGATATCAGCCTTGCGGGCGATAGCGTGGATGGACACGTGGTCCCAGGGTTTGTCAGCGGTCAGTTCCAGCGCCGCCATAGCGGCAGCGCGAATTGGCGTCTGTGCTGTACGCTCATCCTTGCGGGCCATGCGGGTCTCCTGTCATGCATTGCGATCCATTCCAGAAGAATGGGGGCAAGTTACTCCTGCGACAAGTCGTAAGACCGCTTGGCCGCTGACTCACATGCCAGTCGCATAACATCAGGCAAGCCGCCCGGCTTCATGAGCACGTCAAGAGCAACCTGTGTGACACCGTTTGGCGAGGTCACCGCACGGCGAAGATCTGCCGCCGAAGTGTCGGCATCCTCTGCCATCAACGCGCCCGCACCGATGACAGTCTGACGCGCCAGCCGGTCTGACATGTCCTGGCTCAGCCCCAGCTTGCGACCCGCAGCAGCCATCGCTTCGGTCAGCAAGAATACATAGGCCGGGCCACACCCGGAAACAGCCGTGAGTGCATCGATCTGTTCTTCGCGTATTGGCCCTTCGACCAATCCCAGCGGCGAAAGCAGGTTCTCAACACGATCCGTATCTATGGATTTGCAGTTATCAGACAGGCAAAACCCCGTCACGCCCAGACCGATTGCGCCCGGCGTATTCGGCATGCAACGCGCAATGCGTGCGCCGGGAAAGGCTTCTGCCAATTGCTTGATGGTAATCCCGGCCATGACCGACATGACCAGAGTTTTCGAATTGGCCCATTTTGCGGCTTCGGCCTTGATATCGGGAAAGACCTGCGGCTTGACGGCCATGATCAGCACATCGACCGGCTTCGGATCAGGATTGATCACGGCTACAGGATGTTTGCCCAATGCGATGACAGCATCTGATGGCGTTGGGTCGATCAGCGCCACAGAGGTCAGCCCCGCTGATTGTGGATCCTGTACCCAGTTGCGCGCCAGTGCCTGACCCATGCGGCCCACACCGATCATGGCGGCGCTCAATCCATCTGCTGCTTTCTTCGCAGGCACGGCTCTATGCCTCTCCGCAAGTGTCGAACAACGATGCCTCAACCGCATCTTCGGCTGATTTTCCTGCCCAGACAACGAAATTGAAAGCGGGCAGGAAACGATCAACAGCTTCTGTTGCCGCCGTGATCAGGGCCACAATTTCACCCGGCTCAGGGCCCGGACGATCCAGCATTGGCAATGTGTGACGAAACATCACCACGCCTTCATGCGACCAGTATTCAAAATGGCCAAGCCATAAACGCTCATTCACAAGCGACAGGAGGCGTACGATTTCCAGTTGGCGCACGCCCGGTGCCCGCAATTCTGCACTCAGAGTGAAATGGACCGCATTGGGATTGTCGCGCCATGCAAACATACCCCCGCACTCACCCCAGCGGGTTGGCGCAGCACAGTGAAGCGTGGAACCTTCACCACGTTCAGAGGACCAGTCAGAAGATGTAAGACACTGCTCGATCACGTCCAGCGCAGTATCGGCAGCTTCGAAAGTCTCTGTATAGAAAGCGGTCATGCTCAGGCCCCTGACCAAGTGCGTGCAAGACGGAACGTCCATCTTTCCAGCCCTATAGGGGGTTGCTCCGCAAGACAATCCTTGTGCGGTTAACAGCCTTCATATTTTAGTAAGCAAAATCCACCCGGTTGAAATTTAAGGATAATTTTCAACTCTTTGACTTAAGCTGAGCTTCCAGCTCGCCTATTCGTGCTTCCAGGGCGTCAACGCGTTCCAGCGCCGTGCGCGCCAGTTCCTTCAGTGCATCCACCTCGTCACGACCGGCCAGGTCCATATCCGCAACCACGCGGTCCATCTGCGCGCGGACCAGCTCTTTTGCCTCGTCTCCTGCGGCCTGAGCTGCGCCCATCGCGCCGGTAACGAGCCGGGACATGTCATCGATAATCGGGTTTTTCATTTGCAATCTGCGCCTCGCCTATAGACCCGGCGGCGTCGCCGTGGCAGTTGAACCATCAATACATGGGTAAGGGTCTAGCGCAATTCCAATTAGCGCGCCATTCCGCCGCTGAGCGTGATGTAAAGAAGGGGTACTGGATGTTCGCAGCCATACCATTTCCGGAAATCAATCCGGCGGTTTTCACCATTCCCGGATTTTCACTTGGTGACATGAATCTCGGACCATTCCCCCTGCGATGGTACGCGCTGGCCTATATTGTCGGGCTGCTTCTGGCGTGGCGTTATGCCAATCTGATTGTTCAGCGCTCATCGCTGTGGCGCAAGGAAAACGGCGCGCCAATGACCAAGGATGACATTGACGATTTTGCCTTCTGGGCCATGGTCGGTGTGATGGCAGGTGGTCGGTTCGGCTATATCCTGTTTTACCAGCTCCCCTTCAATCCCGGACGCCTCATCGAAGACCCGTTATTCATCTTCAAGACATGGGAAGGCGGCATGTCGTTTCATGGCGGCCTGATAGGTGTCGCACTGGCGATGATATTTGTCGCACGGGCCCGCAAGATCCCGCTGCTCAGCCTTGCCGATGTTACCGCAGCCGCCACGCCGATCGGATTATTGCTCGGACGCTTTGCAAATTTCATCAATGGCGAACTCTATGGTCGGCCTACCGACGCGCCCTGGGCGATTCGATTTCCCGAATGGACCGGCAAGCAGTGGGTCTATGAAAACCAGTTCGGTCAGGCTGTTGGTTCAAAAGTGCCTGTTCACCCTAGCCAACTCTACGAGGCCGCGCTGGAAGGGATGCTATTGCTCGTGATCCTGGCCATTGCCGTCTGGTCCTTCAAGGCATTGAAGCGCCCCGGCCTTGTTACCGGACTGTTCCTGATCGGATATGGATCGGCACGTACTTTCATCGAAAACTTCCGCAAACCCGATACGGGAATAGATTTCATCTTTGGTGATTTCCTGACCATGGGCATGTTGCTCTCGGCACCAATGTATATCTGTGGGGCCTGGCTGATCATGCGAGCCCTGCGCAAGGACTCCAACACTGTCGCGACAGCCTGATGGAGACGGCGTGAGCCAGACTCTGAAAGACCGTATCAAGGCGCAGATCAGGATCGATGGACCGCTGCCTGTCTCGCTCTATATGCAGCTTGCCCTGCATGACCGCCAGCATGGCTATTACGCAACACGCCCCGGCCTGATGAAGGACTTCGCCACTGCACCGGAAATCTCGCAGGTCTTCGGCGAACTGATCGGGTTGTGGGCCGTGAATGAATGGCGGGCCATGGGATCTCCTGCCCGTTTCGATCTGATCGAGATTGGGCCCGGTCGCGGTGTGCTGATGACAGACGCCCTGCGCGCTGCATCGGCTGATCCTGACTTCATGGCCGCCCTTACATTGCGACTGATCGAGCCAAGCCCTGCGCTTCAGACCGTGCAGGCCGAACGCCTTGGCGCGTATGACCCTCAATTTTACACCGGTCTTGATCAGGTACCCGCCAATGACGCCATCATCATTGCAAATGAGTGGCTCGACTGTCTGCCCATTCGACAATTTGTGACGTCTCCAGAAGGCTGGCGTGAACGCGTGGTCGGGCTTGGCGAGGATGAGGCCCTGGTATTCGGCCTCTCACCTGTCATGGACACACTGCCCGAGCCCGCACCATCGGGTGCAGAAGAATGGGAATACTCCCCTGCCCTGGAAGCAGCGGCCGACGATATCGCCAGGCGCTTTACGCAGCATAAGGGACGCGCCCTTTTGATTGACTATGGTCCCGACGCCATCACACCAGCAGACACGCTTCGTGCCTATCAGAATGGGGCACAGGTCTCCCCCCTGGACCATCCGGGCGAAGTTGACATGACCGCCGATGTCGATTTTGCCGCACTCTCCCGTTACGCCTCCGCACGCGGACTGGATGTGAGTGGACCTCTGCCTCAGGGATTGTTCTTGAAATCGCTTGGCCTTGAATCGCGTGTCAGTACATTGATGGCAGCAAACCCCGCAGATGCAGCCAGGATCGGCGAAGCCGCCATGCGGATTGCATCCCCTGACGAGATGGGCCTTCGGTTCAAGGCGATTTGCCTGTCGTCAGGAAATCTGGGATTGCCTGCAGGATTTTGACATACGCAGACAAGACCGCTTTGCGCATCGCAACGAACTATCGCAGAGTAGACACATGACCGATACACTGGCGAGAATCCCCTATCTGCAGGCTCCGGCACTGGCGACCTATACCATGCATATCCGGCATGGTTTTTTTGGTCGTCAGGGTGGTGTGTCATCCAAGCCGTTTGAATCTCTCAATGTCGGGCCGGGTTCCAAGGATCACCCCAAGAACATCCAGGAAAACCGTGACCGGGTCTGTGAGGCTATTGGTGCAGAACGCGGAAAAATGGTCACACTGGCGCAATGTCATTCCAACCGCGTTGTCATTGTGGATGACGTATTCGCACCTGGCGAAGCACCAGAAGCCGACGCGATTGTCACCGAAACGCCCGGCCTTGTGATCACAGCACTCGCAGCCGACTGCGCCCCGGTTCTGATGTGTGATCCCCACGCCAATATCGTGGCCGCCGCACATGCAGGCTGGCGCGGGGCGGTCTCTGGCGTGATGGAAAACACCATCGAGGTCATGTGTGGATTGGGTGCCAGGCCTGAAAACATCATTGCAGCGATTGGCCCTTGTATCTCACAGGCAAGTTTCGAGGTCGGGCCGGAATTCGAGGATCAGATACTGGACCAGTCACCCTGGGCCCAGAACCTGTTCATTCCGGGAAAGGATGACCGGTTACAATTTGACCTCAAGCGCTATTGCCTGCACCGGCTTGCGCGGTGCGGCGTCGGAAAAGCCGAGGCGCTGGCAGACGATACGGTAAGCGAGCCGGACATGTTTCATTCATTCCGGCGTTCACAGCGTGAAGGTGCCCATGATTATGGCCGCAACGCATCCTCCATCATGCTGCTTGGCTAGGCCAATTCGACACATTTTCTGATTGCGATTCGCAACTAGCGGGAACGAATTGGGGACTCTTTGCAACGCATCCCTTTTTTTAAAGTTTTTGACAGGATTCTCTTTGCGAAGGTGGTTGATGCCTGCCGCTGTTTGCGACAGAAGCGTGACAACGCGGTGCCCCGGTGCCGCCGTCAATTGTAGTGTAAGTGCCCCGTCCCACCCTCACTCAACGCAGGCGAACACCGTCATGAAGCTGCTCACATGTAACGCCAACACAAAATTGGCGCAGGACATCGCGACTTATCTGGATGCCCGCCTTACCTCCGTCGATGTCAAGAGTTTCAAGGACAATGAAGTCTTTGTCCGCATCAATGAAAATGTCCGCGGCCAGGACGTATTCGTGATCCAGTCCACCTCAGCACCGGCCAATGACCATCTGATGGAATTGCTGATCATGTGTGACGCGCTGGTCCGGGCCTCTGCCCGCCGCATCACCGCTGTGATCCCCTATTTCGGTTACGCCCGGCAAGACCGCAAGACCGATGGCCGCACACCAATCTCTGCCAAGCTTGTCGCCAATCTGATTACCACCGCAGGAGCTGACAGGGTTTTGACCGTCGACCTTCATGCCGGTCAGATCCAGGGTTTCTTCGACATTCCAACAGACAATCTGTTCGCCAACCCGGTCTTTGAAGATGACATTCTTCGCCGCTATGGCGGTGAGAAGCTGATGGTGATTTCACCTGATGTCGGCGGTGTGGTCCGCGCACGGGCACTCGCCAAACGCCTGGGATGTGAACTGGCGATCGTTGACAAGCGCCGCCCCGAAGCGGGCAAATCGGAAGTCATGAACATTATCGGTGACGTCAACGGCCGAACCTGCATCATGATCGACGACATGACCGATTCAGGTGGAACGCTGTGTAATGCATCCGATGCATTGCTGGCGGAAGGTGCGACACAGGTCGCCGCTTATGTGACGCATGGTGTGCTGTCCAATGGCGCGTGGAAACGGATCGAGGAATCCTCCCTGACTGAACTGGTCTGCACGGATTCGATCACAACCACGCCGGAGATCGAGAAAGCCTCCAAGATCCGCCGCGTTTCCGTGGCACGCCTGCTGGGCGAAGCCATTCGCCGGATCGCCAATGAAGAGTCTGTTTCCAAACTCTTTGACTGATCCGACACTGCGCTGAAAGCATAGCTTCAAGCGCTTTTCGGACTCAGCATGGCCCGCCAGCCGCCAGAGGTCAGCAAGGCTACCGCCAGCAATGCCTTGGCTGCACCAGTGCCCGACGGGGCGGCCAAATAGACGGGCCGCCAATCGGGTTTGAACTTTGACTTGAACTGTTTGAGCCCTTCAAAACCATAAAACGCATCTGCATGCGCGAAAATGAGCGCACCCAACCGGGACATCAAAGGCGCATATCGTCTGTTGTTGAGCCCCGACAGGGGGGCCATGCCAAGGTCCAGCTCACGCCAGCCATTTTCACTTCCCCATATCGCCGTCTTGATGAAGAGCCATTCCATCGTCTGAGGTGGTGCATCAGCGGCATGACGCATGAGATCAACTTCAAGCCCTTTGCCAACAGGATCTGCCAGCAAGTTCACAAAAGCCACGATCCGGCCTTCAAGCCGGGCCAGCGCCAGCGGTGTCCTGCCAAGATATTCGGGGTCGAACCGACCGAGGCTGAACTGCTTTTCAGATCCCCCATGATTGAGGAGCCATTCATCCGAGACCTGTTTCAGCGCATCCCAGTCAAATGTTTCATCGGCCGCTTCCACGAACTCAAACACCAGGCCGGATTTGTCGCCCTTTCTCAAGGATTGTCGAAGCCCGGACCGTGCTGACCCGTCCATTGAAAAACTGTCGAGATGGATTGTCGCCGTCTCGCCGATCTTGCGCACATCCAGCCCCACTTCCAGCACGGGGCCCAACTCCCCCTCTTCAAGGCTGTAGAGTCCGACCCAGGCATTGTTCTGGTCGGCCTCGCGACGAAACTGCCAGACCAGATCGACGAACTCTGCCGGATCTCCGACCGGGCCACCCATGGCGATCCAGGCACTGCCAGACACTCCGAATGCCAGGAATGAACGCCCGCTTTCAGAGCGGAATATTCGTTTGTCGCCTGTCAGGGCCAGCCGGGTGATCGGACGCGACACTGACGCCTGGTCAAACAATTCCGCGATTTGCGAAGGAGTCAGCTGTTCTGATTTTTCAGGGCGATGCGGCTGAAGCGACAGCCAGACAATCAGGCACGCCGCAATGATCACAACGAGAACGGAAGCTCGCAGGAAGCGCGAGACATCGCCTTCCAGCAGGAAACGCCACCACAGATCATCGGTATAGGGAATCTTGTCGTAAGCCAGCAATCCTGCACCGCCCGCCAGAATGATCGCGAGTGCAATCGCACCAAAAGCCAGAGGCTTGGGTCTGAACTGAGACAGGCGGCCCTTGCGCCAATATGCATCTCGCGTGACTGCGAAAACAAAGGCGATCGCCAGCAGATACAGGCTTTCATACAGGGACGAACCGTGCAACCAGGCAAATCCGGCTGCAAACAGCAACAGCACGATCGCTACCGGCCTGGCACCTTGCAATCGCCTGAATACGCCGACCGATACGAAAAGCATCAATGTACCCAGCACGGAACCGATCAGGTGAGATGCTTCAATGACGCTGAGCGGCACCCATCGTGACAGTGACTCAAGTCTGTCAGACAATCCAGGCAATGCGGCAGAGACCAGACGGAACGTACCCGTCATGAACAAGAGCGGACCAGCGACAAGCGGGCTGATTTCCACCAGCGCCTTCAGGACCTGCATCGCTGCTGTTGCAGGACGTTCCACACTATCCTTTGAAGCCTCAGTCACACCGCCCGCCTCCCAAATGTTACTTCCAAAAATTACAGCCAGACTGTTGATTCAGGACCAAATGTATATACAAACAACATCCATTGCGCGTGCATATTGAGTCTCTTCAACGACACATATGGATGATGCATTCAATAACGAAAAGGAGGACACAATAATGTCGAAGAAAAAGATCAAAGCGCTCAAGTCTGAAATCAAGACCCGCAAGAAGCGCATTTCCACTCAAGAATCCAAGCTGAAAAAAGCCAAGAAAGCGCTGAAGAAAGCTGCTTGAAGCGCTTGATTGACCCGATATTTAAAAAGCCCGCCAATTTTCTGGCGGGCTTTTTTCATGCTGACAGATCAAGCCTTGTTCTGGCACAGTGCGCTAATCCCAGTCAGGCCCCCAACCGGGATTGATCAGGCGCATATTTTGCCGGTTCAATTCTGTAATCTGCGCCATCTCGTCGGGCGTCAGCGCGAAATCATATATATCATTGTTCGTGCGGATGTGTTCGGCCTTGGATGAGCGAGGAAGGCAGATCACGCCAGGTTGCTGGACGAACCAGCGCATCGTCACCTGCACGGGCGATACATCGTGACCTTTCGCAATTTCACCAATGACAGGATCATGCATCACCTTGCCCTGCGCCAAAGGGCAATATGCCGTGATGGACGTGCCCAAGGCGCTTGCAGCCTCGATAACCGCGCTTTGGTCGATGAACGGATGATATTCGATCTGGTTCGTCAAAATAGGCGCTTCGGATATTCTAACCGCCTTGTCCAGTAGAGCAGTGGTGAAATTGGATACGCCGATATGACGCGTGAGCCCCTGTTTGTGCGCATCATTCAGGGCGGCAATGGTTTCTTCCATCGGCACATCGTCATTGGGCCAATGCAGCAATAGAAGATCGACACTGTCGACACCGAGCTTTTCAAGCGAGATCTCGACAGATTGCTGAAGGTCTCCGTCGCGGTATTTGTCCTTCCACACCTTTGTCGTCAGGAAGTATTCGTCACGCTGCAATTGAGAGTCGCTCAGCCCGCGCCCCACAAACTCCTCGTTCCCATAAGCCTGCGCCGTGTCGATATGGCGGTATCCGGCATGGATCGCTTCCAGAACGCCATGATGTGCGACAGCGCCTTCCAACTGCCACGTTCCAAAACCGACCGTGGGAATTTCCACCCCGAAATGTTGTGTGGTGAGTGTCATGAAACCGCTCCTGTTCTGAATGTCCTGACCAATGCCTTGCGCTGGCCTGTGTTCCGTAACTGACGGAGAATCTGCCCTGAATGCAGATATTGCCCGGCCAACAACCACCCGTCACGACATTGCTGCGATGACCTGCCGTGTTTGCGGCGCATCTCGATGCTCGAACAGATAAACGCCCTGCCACGTCCCCAGCATGGGACGCCCATTCTGCACCGGAATGGAAAGGCTGACCGGCAATAAGGCTGCCTTGATGTGGGCCGGCATGTCATCGGGCCCTTCCAGTGTATGGCGCAACCATGACATGGACGGGTCATCGCCTGATGGAACCAGACGGCGGAAAAATTCATCCAGATCCCGGCGCACATCCGGATCGGCATTTTCCTGGATCACCAGTGAACAGGAAGTGTGTTGCACAAACAGCGTCAACACCCCCATACCGCCCCGCTCAGCCGTAAAGGCGCGCACATGGTCAGATATTTCATAAAGCCCCGGGCCATTGGTATGCAGGGAAATGATCGTGTTCATTGAAGCCCCCTCCGGTTCGGCCAACATTCGCAACACGCTCTAACATGAATTGACCTGCAAAAGGTCTGCAAATTCGAGCTTGGTCCCGGATCTCCTTGCGGCGAGACGCCTGTTAACCTACACCCGGATTGTAAATCAGAACAAAGTGGGAGGACGATGATATGAGCGACGAACAGAGCTATGGCTTCGACACGCTGCAGATCCATGCGGGCACCGAGCCTGATCCAGCCACTGGCGCACGACAGGTGCCGATCTACCAGACCACGGCCTATGTCTTCAAGGATGCTGATCACGCCGCGCGCCTCTTCAACCTGGAAGAAGTCGGCTACATCTATTCACGCCTGACCAACCCGACCGTCAGCGCGCTGCAAGACCGCCTTAACGCGCTGGAAGGCGGCGCAGGGACGGTCTGCTGCTCATCCGGTCACGCCGCACAGATCATGGCATTGTTTCCGATTATGGGTCCGGGCAGGAATGTTGTTGTCTCCACGCGCCTTTATGGTGGCTCGGTTACCCAGTTTTCAAAGACGATCACGCGCTTTGGCTGGTCTGCCACCTTTGTCGACACTGAAGATCTGGACGCTGTCAAAGCCGCCATCAATGAAGATACGCGCGCGCTATATTGCGAAAGTATCGCCAATCCGGGCGGATATCTTTCCGACATTCCGGCACTGGCAAGGATTGCTGACGACGCAGGCATCCCGCTGATCGTCGACAATACTACCGCCACACCTTATCTCTGCCGCCCAATCGAGCAGGGCGCGACGCTCGTCACCCATTCGCTGACCAAATATCTTACCGGAAATGGCACGGTCATGGGCGGCGCTGTTGTCGATAGCGGCAAGTTCGACTGGTCCGCTTCCGACAAGTTTCCGTCTCTGTCGGCTGAGGAGCCCGCCTATCACGGGCTGAAGTTTCATGAAGCACTGGGGCCGATGGCCTTCACCTTTCATTCCATCGCTGTTGGACTGCGTGACCTGGGCATGACCCTGAACCCCCAGGCGGCGCATTACACGCTGATGGGGATAGAGACGCTGTCTCTGCGCATGGAGCGTCATGTTCAGAATGCAGAAGCGCTTGCAGCATGGCTGGAGACACATCCGGCTGTTGCGGCTGTGACCTATGCCGGCCTGCCTTCATCGCCTTATCATGCGCGTGCAAAGGCGCTCTATCCCAGAGGCGCAGGTGCCCTGTTCACGATCAAGCTCAAGGGTGGGTATGAGTCCTGTCTCAAATTTGTCGACAGCCTGAAGCTGTTCAGTCATGTCGCAAATCTGGGTGATGCGCGCTCATTGGTGATCCACTCGGCTTCCACCACGCACCGCCAATTGACCGAAGATCAACAGATCGCTGCGGGGGCCGAACCGGATGTGGTGCGGCTGTCTATCGGCATCGAGGACGTCAAGGATCTCAAGGCCGATCTCGACCAGGCGCTGAAAACCGCCAGCTGATTCAATAAAAGCATCTGGACCGGGATGACTGGTCCAGATGCTTTTGTAATCTGCGTCAAAGCGACGATCAGGCGCTCAGGCGCGCAAATCACTCCATTCGGGGTAACGTCGGAACATCGCCGCGACATAACCGCAGCGGGGGATCACCTTGTATCCCTTGGATTTGGCTTGCTCGAAAAAATGAACCACCATCCTGGCAGCAACGCCCGTGCCCTCCCAGGTTTTGGGAACACCTGCAAACTCGGCGATGATCGTGGCGGGATCGGCCATGGACCAGCGCACTTCGCCCTCGCCATCAAATCCGTCCACCGTCGCGATCATACGCCCGCGATCCGGTCCGCCTTCCTGGCCATAGGTGATATTGTGCTCGGTCATGGATGATCTCCTTTCGGCAAGATGTGTGTACGCTGCGTGCTGGCGTCAACTCATCTTCCGAACGCATGACCTGATCGATCAGATGCGGCTAAGCAGTTCTGCTTTCTTGGCATCAAAGTCCTCAGCAGTGATGATACCCTTGTCACGCAGGCCGGCCAGGCGTTCGAGCGTGGCGAACACATCCGTTTCGGCAACAGGCGAAGCCTGTGCGGCGGGTGGTTCAGCGGCAGATTCGAGCCTTACCTGCTCGGGCGTAATGGCCGGGTCTGGTGTTGATTGGGCCGCAGTTTCTGGCTGGTTCATATCGGCACGGGACACCCCGTCTTCGACACGCGGAAGGCTGTCGAGACGCACCGTTCCATATTGGCTGGTAAAGGTGATGGAAGCATCGCCGCTTTGCTGTTGGCCAAAGCCACCAATGGCGTGGTCCAACGTGTCATAGACCGATATATGGCCGTCCAGATCCAGTGCCAGTCGTCTGGCTTGTGGAAAATAGGCATAGCGCATGGAATTCTGCGCACCGGTTGCAGCAGGCTGTCCCAGATCGTCCGGCCACCAGTTTGAAAAACCATTGCCCTGCCCCATCATCGCGACGCTGGCCTCGCCTGATCCCTGATATTGCGATTGCGAATTTGATGATGCAGCGCCTTGCGCCTTTGGCGGCGGGGTGAAAAGCTGGTTGTTCTGCAAGAGGTTGGAGAGCTCGAGGCACAGATTATCCACCCGCGCCTTCAGACCATGATTGAACATGTCGCCGACCATGGTCATGCCGCCCATCATCCACTGGCCGGACCCGCCCAGCTCCTGAATGGAAAATTGCGCCATCGTTCCACCGCCATTGGCGACGGCATTGAGCATACTGGTCACGGCATCAACACTCAGCCCATGGCGCTGCGCAATCTCGGCGACAAGAGCGTCGCCCTCAGGGGTAAGTATACGCATATGTGTGGTCCTGAGGCTGGAGTATGGGTTTTCAACAGCATGCCTATCACATCGCAACGGCATTGGCTTGAAGGAATGGGGCTGGAATGATCGGGCAAGGCAATGTCTGTCAATCGAGCTGCCTTAGCTGCAGTGCATGACTGCCTCACCCGCTTTGGCAAAACATACGGCGGCTACAAGTGACTATTTGGCCTCTTCTTCGATCTTCGCGACAATATCCGCCCTATCTACGTATTTTGCAGCGCGTGAAACCATCTTCCAAATATGCTTTTTCAGGAAGGGTGCTGCCAGATCGACATCAATGCTTTTGAGCGCGCAAAAGATAGCAATGGAAAAAGCCCACTCCTCCTCGGTGAGGTAGCCCGATCGCGAACTTGACCACCCTTGACGATCGAAATCCTGATGGGATTCAAAATTAAATGCGGCATTCGCACCAAACACCCCAAATCCTAAAAATACGGATGTAATATCAGTTGCAGGTTCAGTGTTCTCATACCCTCCAGGTGGAGAATAGGGAAAACCACCATTGAGAGCATGTCCTAATTCATGTGCGAAAGTCGCTATCAAAGCTATCGGCTTTCCTATCAGCTCCTCACCATAGGTAATGACACTGTGATTGCCCTCATGAGCATGTGTACCCAATGCGTGTTTGCCATTTTGCACATGACCAAAAGTCGAAACTTCACCCGCTAGAGGCTTTTCCGGGCGCAGCTCAATAGGAACCCCATCCATCTGCGCAAAATGCACAACACGATCAAATATCACTGCTGCACGGGCAGTCCCAACGGCATCTGATTTTGGAAAGAAATCAGGCGTAGGAAGTATCAGTTGAGCTTTTTGGAGTCTGGTTGGCGATGTGCAATGGATCAACCACGCCCATGTTTCTATGTGAAATTGCTCAATTTCAACATCAAGAAAACAGGTATTTCGAGACGTGAAAAACATGATATTCCCAACCCCAACAAAATAAAGCCCGATCTTTCGATCGGGCTTTGAAAAAATCAAGTATCCAGGAAACTCCGCAGCTTCCGTGACCGGCTTGGATGCTTCAGCTTTCTCAGCGCTTTCGCCTCGATCTGGCGGATACGTTCGCGGGTGACCGAGAATTGCTGGCCGACTTCTTCCAGCGTGTGATCCGTGTTCATACCGATACCGAAGCGCATGCGCAGCACGCGTTCTTCACGCGGGGTGAGCGAGGCCAGGACGCGTGTTGTGGTTTCGCGCAGGTTTGACTGGATCGCGGCATCCACCGGCAAAAGTGCCGATTTGTCTTCGATGAAGTCACCGAGGTTGGAGTCCTCGTCGTCCCCGATGGGGGTTTCCAGCGAGATCGGCTCCTTGGCGATTTTCAGCACCTTGCGGATCTTCTCCAGCGGCAGACCCAGTTTTTCGGCCAGCTCTTCCGGGGTCGGCTCGCGGCCGATTTCGTGCAGCATCTGGCGCTGGGTGCGGACGATCTTGTTGATCGTCTCGATCATGTGCACCGGAATACGGATGGTGCGGGCCTGGTCTGCGATAGACCGGGTGATCGCCTGACGGATCCACCATGTCGCATAGGTCGAGAACTTGTAACCGCGACGATATTCGAATTTGTCCACAGCCTTCATCAGGCCGATATTGCCTTCCTGGATCAGGTCGAGGAATTGCAGGCCGCGGTTTGTGTATTTCTTGGCAATCGAAATCACGAGGCGAAGGTTTGCCTCGACCATTTCCTTCTTGGCGACGCGGGCTTCGCGCTCACCCTTCTGGACCGAGTTCACGATACGGCGATAGTCGTCAATCGGCACGCCCATTTCCTGGGCCAGCGTTCCGATCTGCGCGCGGATGTCTTCAATCTGGTTGGCCTCGGATGCGACGAATTTCTTCCATTTTGCAGAAAGGCCCGACACTTTCTCAGACCATTCAGGGTCAAGCTCCGTGCCGAAATAATTGTCGAGAAAACTCTTGCGCGGCACGCCATGGGCATCTGCAAGGCGCATGAGACGCCCTTCAAGGCCCATAAGGCGCTTGTTGATGGTGTAAAGCTGCTCAACCAGGCTTTCAATACGCGCATTGTTCAGATGCAACGTCTTGAGCTCTTCCATGATGCCCGTCTGAAGGCCTTCATATTCCTTGTAGTCCTTGGCGGCGAGTTCAGCACCTTCAAGACGGCGTGTGACGAGCTTTTCCTGTAGACGGCGATATTTCTGGAAGTCCGCAGCAATCGCATCAAGCGTGTTCGTTACACCTTCGCGCAGTTCTGCTTCCATGGCCGACATGGACATGGAACCACCATCATCCTCGTCGTCGTCATCGTCATCATCAGAAGACTTTTCAGCACCCTCATCGCCTTCGGTCGCATTTTCAGACTCTGCGCCGGATTCGGAATCACTATCGGTTTCCGACTCGGTCTTTTCAGCCTCGTCTTCATCCTCATCATCGTCTTCGGTGAGGCCAAGGCCGCGCGCGGAATTGTCAGGCACGCCGCCATTTTCAGCGGCATAAGTGGCTTCAAGGTCGATAATGTCACGCAGCAAGACGCGCTCGTCAGACAATTCCTGACGCCAGACCATGATGGCCTCAAAGGTCAGCGGGCTTTCGCACAGGCCACGGATCATGGCATCGCGGCCAGCCTCGATGCGCTTGGCGATCGCGATCTCACCCTCGCGGGAGAGCAGCTCGACCGTGCCCATTTCACGCAGATACATGCGCACAGGATCATCGGTTCGGTCATAGCGATCCGATTTTCCGGTGGTGGCAACCGTGCTGGACTTCGTCTTGGCGACGGTGGTCGTTTCAGTCTCGGTTTCGTCGTTGTCCTCTACCTCGTCTTCGGATTCAACGACATTGATACCCATTTCAGAAAGCGCAGACATCACGTCTTCGATCTGATCCGGCGTCACTTCGTCAGAGGGCAGAACCTTGTTCAACTCGTCATGCGTTACATAACCGCGCGCCTTGGCGGCCTTGATGAACTTCTTGACGCTGGCGTCAGTAAGGTCGAGGAGCGGTCCATCGGACTGTCCTTCCTGAACGTCTGTGTTCTGCTCGTCCGTTTTGCTCATGCCTGTCTCCCGGCTCGTTCGCATGTTGAATATGCGAACAAATTTTTTCTCGCTCTACGCAGCATCCGGATCACCCGAATCGGCATCTTCCTGAACTCGCGCCTTAAGCGCCTGACGTTCAGCAACAAGCCGTTTCCGACGTTCCCACTGGGCTGCAAACTCATCGACTCCGTCATCTATAGCCTCGGCGCTGTCCTCGCCGGCTTCGACACGCAGAGCCGCCACGGTTGGAAATCGCTCCAGTGCGTCGAGCCATCTACGACCTTCAGGGGTATTGAGGTCTATGGGCTCGGTCCTAGGATACTCATTGAGCAGTTTCACAGAGCGTGCGCGGCCAAGATTTCGTAAATGGGCCCCAACAGCCTCTCGGTCAAGCTCTCCACAGAAATCTTGCAGATCCAGCATGGCATCTCGAATGGCTGAAACATCCGGATCGAGGAAGTCGGCAATCACCAAAGCATCGCGTGCTTCTTCTATGAGAGACGGATTCTCAATGGCATAGCAAAGCAATCCAAGGCCGCCACGACCCAGTTTGTCATTGATGATATCCTGAGTCATCCGTGCACCGCCAAAACGTGCATAGGGCTTGTCACGATCATTCCGGGAGCCGCCGCGCCAGCTGGCCTCGCGCTCACGCCGTCGGCTCTCCATGGAAAGCTGGTAGAGGCGCTCCTTCACTTCGCGGCGATATGCCGTACGAACCTGTTCATGCTGAATGGTGCCGACAAGTTCGAAAAGCCGCGCTTCCAGACCCGCCTTGCGCTCAGGCGTATCAGGGGTCTCCAGAGCCAACTCACGCTCCCAGAGGATATCCACCAATGGCCGTGCGCCGGTCAGAAGGTCGCGCATGCGCCCTTCCCCATCATTGGTTTTGAGAAGATCGTCCGGGTCAAGCCCATCCGGCAGGAAGGTCACATAGACAGAGCGCCCCGGCTCAAGCATTGGCAGCGCCACATCTATCGCCCTGTAGGCCGCCTTCACGCCTGCACCATCGCCATCGAAACACATGATCGGTTCCGGGCCGACCCGCCACAACATGCGCAACTGGTCGTCTGTCAGTGCTGTTCCCATCGGGGCCACGGCAGTGGGGAAGCCATGCTCCACCAGAGCGATGACATCCATATAGCCTTCGACCAGCACCAGCCCGCGCGTCAGTGCACCCTGGCCATTGCGCGCGCTCTGATGCAGGGCATCGCGAGCCGGGCCATAGCCGTAAATCGTCGACGACTTGCGAAAGAGCGGCGTTTCTGACGAATTCACATATTTTGGGATGCCCTTGTCCTTGAGGACATCAGCAGGCTCAAGCGCGCGCCCGCCAAGCGCAACAGGCTTGCCGGCAGCGTCGCTGATCGGAAAGATCACACGATTGCGAAATGCATCATAGGGCGGCTTGCCGGGCTTGTTGGATGGACGCACCACTCCAATCTCGATGAGTTCCTGGTCCGTAGCGTCCATTTGTTCGACGAGATAATCGCGCAATGCCTGCCAGCCCTGTGGGGCATAACCAATTCTGTGACGTGCCCATGCAGCCTCGTTCAGACCACGCTTGCGAGACAGATATTCGCGAGCTTCCGCACCGTCAGGGCCACGCAGGGTATTTTCGTAAAATACAACGGTCGCTTCCATCAGTTCTTGAAGGCTCTTGCGACGACGCAGGACCTTCTGTTCCTGAGGAGAGGATGTCGGCAGCTCCAGTCCGGCAAAGTCAGCCAGTTTCTTCACGGATTCGGTAAAGTCCAGACCTTCGGTTTCCTGCACGAAACTGATCAAGTCTCCATGCAGGCCGGTGGCGTAGCAATTGAAGCTGCGCTTGTCGTCGTCCACAAAGAAAGAAGCAGTCTTTTCCGGCTTGAAGGGAGACAGGCCCTTCATATGCTTGCCCGAGCGCACAAGCTTGACCTTCCGTCCGATATAATCAGACAGACGGATCCGGTCCTTGAGTTCGTCCAGGAATTCCTCGGAAAAACGCATATGCTCCCTCAGCTGATCAAGCTAGGCCCGAACAGCTATTGTGGCCAGACCGCCATAGCTTATCAACGGAAAAATTAACAAACGAAACGTCTCGGGATTAAAGGAGAAGCTTCTTAACAGCCTTCTTGGCTGACGGCGAATCTATCTGGAGCGGAAAGCGTGTTTTCAGTTCGGTCACACACCGGCCCATATCCTTGAGGCATGAAGCTCCCAGTTCAGCTACCACATCCTCAGCAGCAGACTGTACAGCCGTTTCACTCAAGCGGCGTGGCAGGAACTCTTCAAGTACCGCCATCTCTGCTCTTTCCTTTTCGGCCAGATCCACGCGCCCCTCTTCTTCGAAGGCGAGCACAGCATCACTACGCTGTTGGATCATCGACTGAATGACGGAAATGATCTCATCATCTTCACAACCACGACATTCATCCTTCTGGTGCGCACGAACATCACGCTCAAGCACCGCGCATTTCAGAAGCCTCAAGGTCGCTGAGCGCAATTCCTGGCCACTTAATTCAGCGTCGAGAATCGCTTGCTTGATTCTCGCACGCAGATTTTTGTTAGGCGCATCGTTATTCAGCGTTGCAGTCACGTTCATATTCATGATCAATCAGACTCTCGAGCAATTCAGGCTCGGCTTGCGCGGTTAAACAACTTCTACTCGGCAGGTCTCGCTTGACGCGGGCGACTTGGCCCCTATTACTTCGCGCCAAATGCAACCTGCGCACCCAATGATGAACACGCCGTAATTAAGGAAGGCGCGCTCTTATGTCGAATCCAATCTCTGATCAAGTCCCTAATAACATGTTGACGCAAACGTCACCGACCAAACCGACCGGCGCATTAGCGCTTGAAGACGGAACCGTGTTCTACGGACGCGGCTCAGGAGCAACAGGACTCGCCATAGGCGAATTGTGTTTCAATACGGCAATCACGGGTTACCAGGAAATCCTGACAGACCCGTCATATGCCGAACAGATCGTCCTGTTCACCTTTCCCCACATAGGCAATGTTGGTGCCAACCCGGACGATAATGAAGAATCTTCGGTGCAGGCCTCGCGTGCCGCGCGAGGTGCCGTCTTTCGTAGTCATCCGACTCCGCCCTCGAACTGGCGGTCTGAAGACCATCTGGGTGCCTGGCTGCGCCGCAAGGGCATTGTTGGCCTGTCAGGGATCGACACCCGGGCCCTGACCCGACGCATCCGGGAACTTGGCATGCCACGCACGGCGATCTGTCACTCACCCGACGGTAATCTTGATATCGACGCACTTGTGGCGAAAGCGCGTGAATGGCGCGGGCTCGAAGGGGCAGACCTCACTCCCGATGTCACGACCTCAGGTCAATTCATCAATGCCCAACGTCTCTGGAGACCGGCAAACGGCTATAGCGACATGTCCTCCACCTCCCTGAAGGTGGTTGTGGTCGACTTTGGTGTAAAGAAGAACATCCTGAGAAATCTCGCCGATGTCGGTATTTCCGCAGAGGTGGTTCCAGCGTCCAGCAGTGCTGAAGACATTCTCGCCCATCAACCTGACGGTATTGTGCTGTCTAATGGCCCGGGCGACCCCGCCGCGACAATCAATATTGCCCGCGACATGATCAAGGCCCTGATCGATTCTGGCAAACCCATTCTGGGGATCTGCCTCGGTCACCAGCTTCTGGCACTGACACTGGGAGCAAAGACGGTCAAGATGCCACAGGGCCATCATGGCGCGAACCACCCGGTCAAGGATCTTGAGACCGGCAAGGTGGAGATTGTGTCCATGAACCATGGTTTCACAGTTGACCCAGCATCCCTGCCCGACGGGGTCGAGCAAAGCCATGTGTCACTGTTTGACGGTACAAACTCCGGCCTGAAGGTCGCTGGCAAACCCATCATTTCTGTCCAGCATCACCCTGAAGCCAGTCCCGGACCACAGGATTCATTTTACCTCTTCGAACGCTTTGCAGGTCTCCTGCGCGACTCCAAAAGCTAAGGAAAACCGCCCCGTTCACAATCGTTTGTCAGCACCTTCATAAAAGTGTCACCCAACACTTGCTAGGAAGCCTGAAGCGTATTTGTGCCAATTGTCACCGGGAAGACACCGATGGATCTGATAGCCAGCGTGAACATCTGGGCGATAGTCGGTTTTGCTTTCGCCGCCTACGCTGTCGTTGGCAATGATGCACTCCAGACCCTGGGGACTTTCATCAACTCCAACCGCCGCCTGCCTTGGTGGGTCCTTTATCTTTTTGCAGTAACGATCCTGCTCGTCAGCTTCTATTATGGCTGGTACAATAATGGTGGAGACGTTTCCTACGGGAAGCTCGACAACATCTCGAAATTCCCGATATTCGAGGTAAAATGGTACCATACGCTACCGCCATTGGTTCTGTTGGTGCTCACACGGATCGGGGTCCCGGTCTCCACCACATTCATGGTGCTTGCGACATTCGCCACCCTGTCCGGCATGCAATCCATGCTGACAAAATCCCTGATGGGATATGGTGTCGCCTTTGTCAGCGGCCTGTTGATCTACGCAGCAATCGCACCGACAATCGAGCGCTGGTTCCTTCGGACAACCGAGAGCCAACACGCGATAGGCTGGGTAGTCCTGCAATGGGTGACGACGGGCTATCTGTGGTCTGTCTGGCTGGTCAATGATTTCGCGAATATCTTCGTTTATCTGCCGCGCAACCTGCCGATTCTGAATGATGCCGGGGAAATGATCGGTCGTCAGGACAATCTCGGTCTTTTCGGTGCCACGCTTGGTGTCGCACTGATCTCGTTATTCCTGCTGATCACCTTCATGAACCGTGGTGGACCGGTGCAGAAGATCCTGCTGACCAAGACCTCAGTGACAGACATTCGGTCCGCTACCATTATCGACTTTGTCTATGCGACCTTGCTGTTCATCTTCTCCGGCGAACTGGATTTTCTCGGAATATCCAAGGTTCCAATGTCCACCACATGGGTGTTTCTGGGACTGATTGCCGGACGTGAATTTGCCATCGCGACCATCGACAAGGTGCGATCGACTGGCGCAACAGCACGCATCGTGGGTATGGACCTTGCCAAGGCGACGCTGGGTATTGTGATTTCCGTGGCTCTGGCACTGTCCATGCCGTGGTTGGCCAAGACCTTTGACCCCCCTCCAGCAGACGATCCAGCCGCCCTTACACAACCGCTGCAGATTGACGACTGATCTGATCTGCAATCTGAACTGGGCTGATGAACAAAATGCGCTGATGGTGACGTTCAGATCTCCACCAGCGCATTTTTTGGTTTCAGTGAAATACCGCCTCGCTAAAACGGGACGTCATCCGTTGACGAACCGCGCCGCCGCCGCCGCTTCTTGAACAGGTCCAGCTGCCCCTGGACCGGAGCTGCCGGTTCGCTTTCAGCAATATCCGACAAACGCCGCGTCTGTTTGGCAGCACCTCCGCCGTAAAACGGATTGGGGGATGCCAACTCATACAGTTCGTCATCTTCCAGATAGTTGGGGCGCGCAACGATCCTTGGATCGTCCTGCCCCAATGCCAGCATCATGTCGTCAGACTTCATATTGCGCAGGATATCCGGACGCGGCAGCCCCAGAAGCTCTGCTGCATGGCGTGCGGCCAGCGGTCCCATGCGCCCGAACATCTGCACAGCGTGACAATTGTTCACAATGGTCGGCCAGTCAGGGTAAAGCCGCTGGATCTGAGATGCATCCTGCCAGAATGTCCATGTCCTGACCCCATAGCCCCGCATCAGCGTAATGGCTGAAAGGAGCGGTGGGAAATATCCCAATTGTGCCGCTTCATCGATCATGAGCAGCGTCGGAACGTCCGGCCGCGACTGGCGACGGGTGAGCGCCGTGAACAATGCCCCGACCCATAAACGCAGGATCGAACCATGCGATTCCAGCATATGAGGCGGCAGCACCAGATAGACCGTTACCGGATCACCGCGCGTTATTTCATCCAGACTGAACGAAGAGGTATAGAGACTGTATTTCAGCGAATCACCGCGAAAGCGATCCACCGCATCCGAAGAAAATGACAGGATCCCGTATATCGTATTGCTCGCACAATCCGTCAGCACGGTTCCAAGGTTACGCGCCTCTTCATGGCGTGCTTTGGCGTAACGTGCCTGAGCCGCTGGCCGATCTGTAGACATTTCCAGCAGGAGTTCACGCATGGTGGCAAATGTTCGGAACTGGGGCTCCATGTCATATGCCATATAGAGGATCAGCCCTGTGATCACCTGAACGGCCCTGTTGTTCCAGTAAGGGTCCTTGTCACAGGGCGGCGTGATCATCTTGGCGATCATCGCGGCATCATCCGTCGCGTCTGCATATTGCGGCTCGACCAGGTCCAGCGGATTGAACCGGGCCGGGGTCTCGCCGGAAATGCCGAATGGGTCAACCACATGCACCCTTTGGCCCATATCGCGCCGACGTTGCGCCGTGACAGCTGCGTTCTCTCCTTTTGGATCGATCACGATGACCGGACCGGAATAGGTCAACAAGGCCGGAATGATGCAGCTGACACCTTTTCCAGACCCCGTTGGCGCGATTGTCAGCACATGGCCTTCACGGCCCAGCTCCACCGGCGTGGGCGGCATCTGGATTTCTTCTGGCGACAGGTCAAACCCGATATTCGCCACATCATTATCGGGCCTGCGCCATCCCAGAAGCAGACTGTCGCGATCGACATCCCTATAGGTAAATCGAGCCTCGTTCTTGTGTTTGGAGATAGGCATTGCACGTCCCTTTCTCCCCTGCCCTGATGTCAGAATGTGACGTTAGACTCTGTCGTGCAATGAAGAAATTCCAGCATTTGCGGGGCTTTTTTGGGGCGCGACAATTTGACCACACCAAGAGTGCAGGCTTTTCAAGGACTTGGTTCAAAACCACGAAAAATCACGTTTTCCACAGGATCAAAAACTGAACTGAAAAGTCAGCAAGGCCACCAAACGCCGCCCAATATTGCAGCAGCTCCCACCCGTTCATCCGAGCAGCGGACCATTGCAAGGCTTGCACTCGTAGCGAAACGCGCTAGGCAGATCGTAACACCTGCCCGATATGACGGGCATAATGTGATGAAATTGAAAGGCGAATTCCATGCTGGCTGTGCTGCAAGTGCTGTTGATGATCCTCGGATTGTTCAAGTTCATCCTCATCGTCACCGCTGTTCTCAGCTGGCTGATCGCATTTGGCGTGATCAATACCCACAACCAGTTCGTGGCGCAGGTCTATCAGTTTACAAACCAGCTGACCGAACCCTTTCTCAGACCGATCCGTCGAATCATACCGCCCTTCAACGGCATGGATCTGTCCTTCCTCGCCCTTTATTTTGGTATCATTCTGCTTGAGCTGATCATCAAGATGTATATCTGGCCCGCCTTTGCACAGGCCGGGCTCTGATCGACCCGTTCTGGCGGACTGATGGCGATGACCTGACCTTGAGGGTTAGGGTTACGCCCAATGCCTCGGGTGACCGCATAGAAGGCCCTGATCGTGATGCCGATGGCCGTGCTTATCTGCGTGTGCGCGTGCGGGCCGTACCGGAGAAGGGAAAGGCCAACAATGCTGTCCTGGCACTGCTGTCGAAAGCATGGAAATGTCCCAAATCCTCGATCACGGTAGTCAAGGGCGAGACTGATCGTGTAAAGACGCTGAAAATTGCAGACGGGGTCCACCTGGCTGCAACTCTTGAACAGCAATTCGGAGACCTGACATGACAGCGCAACTCATCGACGGCAAGGCAATCGCTCAGGACGTGCGCGCCAATGTGGCTGCTGCTGTAAAAGCCCTGCCCGGTCAGCCTACGCTCGCGGTCATACTGGTCGGTGAAGACCCTGCCAGCCAAGTCTATGTGAATTCGAAGATCAAGCAGACGGAAGAATGCGGAATGCGGTCCCTGCACCGTGTCCTGCCTGCTGATTCCACCCAATATGCCGTGGAAAAAGAAATCGATGCACTCAATCAGGACCCGGAAGTCGACGGCATCCTGCTGCAATTGCCCCTTCCCAAGGGGCTGGATGCAGACGCAGCAATCGAGAAAATCAGCCCTGACAAGGATGTGGACGGACTGACGGAAACGTCTGCCGGTCGGCTGGTACTCGGCAAACCGGGCCTGCGCCCCTGCACACCTTCAGGCTGTGTGATCCTTGCCAAGCGCGCATTGGGCGACGATCTGTCTGGAAAACATGTCGTGGTTGTCGGGCGTTCCATTCTGGTCGGCAAACCGGCTGCGCTGCTGTTTCTGGCAGAGAACTGCACTGTTACCATCGCGCATTCGCGCACCAAGGACCTTCCTGCAACCTGCCGCGAGGCCGATATCCTCGTGCCTGCCGTGGGACGCCCGCTGATGATCAAGGGTGACTGGGTCAAACCTGGCGCAACCGTCATTGATGTCGGCATCAACCGCATTGACGCACCTGAAAAGGGTGAAGGCAAGACGCGGCTGGTGGGCGATGCTGACTTTTCAGAATGTGTCGAGAGCGCAGCTCACATCACGCCTGTACCCGGCGGCGTCGGTCCGATGACCATTGCCTGCCTGCTGCAGAACACCGTGCTCGCCGCCTGTGCTCGCCGAGGATGGGAAATTCCAGCTGGCCTATGACCNCATGGCTGGTGGTGTATCGGATGACCAACCAACAAGGATGAACCTCTATTGGCGAAACGCCGCCCGCCTTCGCACCGCCAACGCCTGCTGCGCAGCTGGTTCGATGACCTCTGGTCCGTTCAATCGGGTCTTTGCGCCCTGTGTAGCGAGCCCATGCCGCACAATCGTTTCGATACGCCGCATGCCACCATATGGAAGAAGACCCGCCCGACATTCGATCACATCATCCCCATTGCAAAAGGCGGAGGCGATGAGCGGTCAAATCTGCAGCTCGCTCATGCCAGTTGCAATCGGCTAAAGGGCGATAGATTGCCGGATCGACATTCAATTGCGACATGAATTCACTTGTCGCTAACCCGATGCGTGCCTAGATTGATGTCAGGCGGATTGCTGCGGCGTGCGTAGGGAACTTTTACTCCAGCGACCTTACATTTTCATCAGGGAGCTGGCTCTGGCCGGGACCGTGGTCCTGATCACCTGGCGCCCACCTAGCTTGCTGGGTCGATGGGAATAAACATGTCCCTACGGCGTTTGCGGCGCCGCCGCTTCTTTTTTTGTTTTGGGTGCCTCGTCGCCCGTCTGGATGACGCGTTTGACCCAATCTGCAGAAGATCACAAGCAATTGCTGCGAAGCCATATGCGCGAGATCCGCGCGGAAGCCGATGCGCGGGACCCCGATTCCGCCGAGAAGCTTGCCGAGCGTTTTCCCGCCAAGCTCCTGGAGCGCTTCGGGCCTGTCGTTGCTGGCTATATCGCAATCAATGACGAACTGGACCCTGCCCCGCTGTTGGCCCGCCTGAAGGATATGGGGGCAGTCATTGCCCTGCCGCGTATCGAAGCCGATGGCGCAATGACCTTCCGCATACATGGCACGAGCGACAAACTCGTATCCGGCCCCTTCAATCTGCAACAACCCTCGTCAACGGCTGTGCCGGTGCAACCGAGCCTGGTTCTGGCACCCCTGCTCGCCTTTGACAGTCGCGGCACACGGCTGGGATATGGCAAGGGCCATTATGATCGCGCCATGGCCGATATCCGTAAGGATGGTCGATGCTTTTATGTCGGGCTGGCACATGCCGCACAGCAGGTCGACGCTGTACCCAGCGAACGCCATGACATTCCCCTCGACTGGGTAGAAACGCCTGACAATTCCGTTCCACTGTTTCTCGCGCGGGCAGCGCGTCAGGAACAGAACTGACATCTCACGATATCATTTCGTTCATTGTCATGTCCGGTGACTTTATAGATTAACGTTTCAGCGCTAGCGTTGCGGCGAATATATGGTCGAGTGAGGGATAGAGAATGCAGGCACGGCTCAAAAGCGGCGTATCCCGCCCATCTCTGAGTAGACTGCTTCAGGGCGGATTGTTGGGATGCATGCTTGCAGTAACAGGCTGTGCGTCTGGCGGCGGTGGAAGCCCCGCACCGACCCCCGTTCCTACGCCAACACCAACGCCTACGCCCACTCCAACGCCGACGCCTACGCCAACACCCACCCCGGCACCAACGCCTACGCCAACACCCACCCCGACGCCGACAGCCTCACCTGCGGATTTCGAGACCGAAGAGTATAATTTTCAATTCGGCCTGCAGCAGATCAACGCATCCACGGCCTACGCAGCTGGCGCGACCGGCGAAGGCATTACAATTGCTGTCATCGACACGGGTACAGATGCAACGCATCCAGACCTCATCGGCCAGATTTCCTCCAATTCCATCGACCTGTTCGAAGGCTCACGTTCAGCCGACGATATCGACACCGATGGTCACGGCACCTTTGTCTCCGGCATCATTGCAGCGCTTCGAAATGGCGAAGGTATCCATGGTGTTGCACCGGAAGCGACTATTCTGGATATCCGCGCAGATGATCCCGGTTCCTGCCAGACGGAAGATGAATGCAGTTTTTTCGACAGTGATCTGTCAGACGCCATCGATCACGCCATCGATAATGATGTGGATGTCATCAACCTTTCCATCGGCAAGGATCCAGACGCAAACCAGACCCTTGAAAACGCAGTCTTTCGCGCCGCATCTGCTGGCATTCTGGTCGTCATCTCGGCTGGCAATGAAGCAGCCCCTGCCAGCACAGACAGCAATGGCAATACGGTAGAGGCAACCGGTACGTCACCCACAGAACCCGGCAATGTTGCAGGCAGCACTTCAGCTTTAGGCCGTGTCGTGGTCGTGGGAGCCATAGGACCAGATGGAAAGATATCCGATTTTTCCAACAGGGCTGGCGACACGCAGGATTACTACCTGCTTGCCCCCGGCGATTTCAACAATCAGACAGGCGTGGTTTCCACAGGTCCCGACGACGATATCCTGACACCTGGCCAACCGGACAACGACCCCGATACAGATGGCGACTATTGGTATGTCTCGGGAACATCCTTTGCGGCACCACATGTTGCCGGCGGACTGGCGCTCCTGCTGCAGAGTTTCCCGACACTATCTGCTGAAGAAGCGCTGCAATTGCTGCTGGATACAGCGGATGATTATGTCGATCCCGACCCTGACCCCATTCTTGGCATTGCTGCTGGTGAAGGCACAGATGCGGTCTCGGGTGTCGGTGTCATGAACCTTGCCGCGGCCTTCCAGCCGAGCGGTACGCAATCGATCAAGATCAATGGTCAAAAAGCCCAACTGGCAAATTATCTTGCTCCGTCAGGTGGCGCTTTTGGTGACTGGGCAACAGCATCCGGTGCGTTTGAGGGACTGGTCTTTACCGATAAATATGATCGCGGCTTCGTCATGGAAACCGCCCCTCGGATTGGCAATACTGCCACATTCGCCGATCTGGAAACGCGTGAGCGATATGTGACTGGAGACAGTGCCGCATTTTCCTATGGCGATTTGTCATTCTCCTGGCGACAGGCGCGCCCTGATTATGATCCCGTAGCTCCCTATCAGGATGAACCCGAAGCCAGCTTCAAGGCGGCATTCTCGATCAATGGCTTTGATATCCAGACAGGTCGGGGCAGTTCCGCTGACACCATAGCTCCGCAAACTTCACTGGTATTCGATCCAGCATCTGGTCAGGACGCTGTGGGAGGATCTGACTACTGGTTCATGGCCGCACACGATATAGGGCCGATAAAGGCTGACTTCTTTACAGAAGCCAATGACGGGCGCGATGCATATGGCGTGGGTTTTTCAAAGGGCGGCCGTTCCTGGGATATCCGCGCGGAATTTGCCAATGAGACTGATACCAGAACCACGCTGGGCGGGCATCTGCAAAGCCGCTTCAACGCCGTAAATGATGGTTATTCGGCAAGCACAGTCCAATTGGAAGCCCAGCGAAAACTATTTGGCGACTGGAAGCTGCGCGGCTCGGTGGAAACAGCATCTGCCCGTCTTGATGGGGTGGAAGCAGATGGCATCTGGACCAGCGCCTGGTCCCTGGGACTGGATGCACCTGTACGCGGGCGCTCCCAATGGAGCCTGATCCTCTCTCAGCCTCGCCGCGCGGAAGATGGGGCCTATGCCTTCATTGCGCCTATCGCCGTAAACGAAGCAGGCCAGCTCGTATTTGCTGAGCGGGTCGCATCTCTTACCCCTTCTGGTCGCGAGCTCGACCTTGAAGCGCAGTGGCGCATGAACCTCAACGCGGTCACCCGGCTGGATACTTCAGCGGCTCTGGTTTCGCAGGCGGGGCATTCCCAGTCGTCAGACCTTCAGGGCGTCGTCTGGATCAGCCTTGGGACGAGCTGGTAATGCTGCGCGCGATAGCCCTGCCGTTATTGCTTTGCAGTTTCGGCATGCTTGCGCAATGTAACCTGTTTCGCCCGAATGATGATGCCGATGGCATGATGTCGCTTGACCAGCACAGCGATGAGGATTGCAGCATGGACGTGACCGACGCGAAGGCGTGGATCAACCGCATGCCCGGCCCCATCAGCGAGAATGGCCCCACACTACAGATCATGTTGCGCATCAAGGGTCAGACAGTGCCACTTCGGCTGAGCCGTTCAGATGCAACAACCGATCAAACACTGGTGCTGGACCTGGCCACGTCCAGCGATGAGCGCCTCGGTCTGACAGCGGCTGGATATCGCGAAACAGCGCCGAATCCGCTATATGAAAGCGTCCGCGTGCTTTGCAATGGCAAAGAGATCGTTCATATCACTGATATCAAGACTGTATCCTGATATCAGTGCAGCGCACTGAACGACATTTACAAGCTCTCCCTGCTCGGGAGTAGAAAGAACACATCACATGCGTCTGGCCTTTTTTGGAGATGTCGTCGGCAAGGCCGGTCGTAACGCGATCATCGACCGTCTTCCCGGTATTCGACGTGATCTGTCGCTTGATTTTGTAATCGTCAATGCGGAGAACGCCGCAGGAGGTTTTGGCCTGACCGGAAAGATCGCCGAAGAGATATTCGCTGCTGGCGCAGATTGCATCACGCTTGGCAATCACAGCTGGGACCAGCGCGACATGCTGACCTATATCGAGCGTGAAGAGCGCCTCATTCGTCCGTTCAACTATCCTGAATCGCTGGATATCCCCGGGCGCGGCGCACAGCTATTCACACTGGAGGATGGCCGCCGCGTCTATGTGGTGCAGATCCATGGCCGGATCTTCATGGATAGCCTCGATGATCCGTTCCAGGGTGCGCAGCGCGCAATACAGGCCGCTCCTCTCGGGATGGCAGCAGATGCGGTCGTGCTGGAAATTCATGCTGAAGCGACATCTGAAAAATCTGCCATGGCGCATTTTCTGGATGGGCAGGCATCGCTTGTTGTTGGTGCGCATACACATACCCCCACCGCCGATGCGCAGATCTATCCGGGTGGCACCGCCTTCCAGTCAGATGCTGGCATGTGCGGTGATTATGACAGCGTGATCGGCATGAAAAAGGAGATCGTGCTGGAGCGTACAGTCACGCGCCTGCCGGCCCCACGCATGGAACCTGCAGACGGCGAAGCAACGGTTTGCGGTGTCTATGTGGAAACCGATGACAAGACAGGCCTTGCGACCAGGATCGACCCCATCCGGGTCGGTGGACGTCTCAAACAGGCGTTTCCAGAGGTTTAATCCGGCATTTCACCATTCAGTGCCAGGACAGCTCCGGCCAGGTACAGCGAACCACAGATAAAAACGGTCTTCGCGCCGGATGCTGCCACCATGCTGAGTGCATCATCGAGCGATGCCGTTGCACAGCCATGCGCATGCAGATTTTCGATCATGAGCGCAAGCGACTGTGGATCTTCACCTGCGCCCCCTTCCTGCCCGGCCGACGGCAATGGGCAGGTGACGAAGAAATCAGCCCCGTCCACAAGATGACCAAGCATGGCAGAGGCATCCTTGACGCCCTGCACAGCAAAGATAACAGCTGGCTTTACGCCGTCTCCCAGCGCAATACGCGTCATTTCACGTGCCAGCGACTGGGCTGCTGCAGGATTATGAGCACCATCAACAATGACGCGCGCGCCCAACTTTCGTGTGACCGGACCGTCACGGAGCGTCTGGAGCCGCGCAGGCCATCGCGTTTCTCTTAATCCTGCCGCCATGTTGTCTGTTGTCAGTTCAGGCAATCGCAGTGATCTGAGTGCCGCACAGGCAACAGCCGCATTGGCCAGCTGATGCTCGCCCGTCAACCCCAGCCAGGGCGTCCGCAATGTTCCCTGCTCATCTTCAAAATGAAAGACCTCATCACGCCACTGGGCGGTGAAGTCTCGCCCCATATACCGCGCAGGTGCACCGATATCGCAGGCTGCCTGTAACAGTGCGTCACGCGGTGCACTGTCCTGTTCTGCAATGAACACAGGCACATTGCTGCGCATGATCCCAGCCTTGGTGCATGCGATCTCCTTCACGTCATTTGTGCCAAACATGCGCTCATGATCGCGCGATATATGCGTGATGATGCAGGCAGCAGGCGCATGCATCACATTGGTCGAATCCAGTTTGCCACCCGCCCCTGTTTCGATCACCGACACATCCGCATTGCGTTCAGCAAACAGCTTGAAACCCGCCGCTGTCAGCGCTTCGAAATAGGTGAGATCTGCATTGGCGGCATGCACGGCATCCAACGCTTCAACGAGTGCATCATCCGTCACCAGCCGCCCGGCAATGCGAATACGTTCATTGACGCGCACGAGATGAGGAGAGGTGAACACATGCGCCGTGAGCCCAGCTTCCTGCACCATGAAGCGCAGGAATGCAGCGACAGACCCCTTGCCATTCGTGCCGGCAATATGGATGGGGTTTACGATCTTGTCCTGAGGATTTCCGAGCGTCTGCAATGCAGCAGTAATACGCTCAAGTCCAAATCGAATATCGGTACGCCCACGCGGATCCAGAAATCGCGACAGTCTTTGCGACAGCGGGTCGGAAACCACATCATCCGCAGGGGACATGGATTCTACTCGGCCGCCTCTTTGACAGGGGCTTCTATATCCGACCCATCATTCGATCCCATGGTGAGGTCAAGGATTGTGGCCACGCGCGCGGGAATCTCCCGGCGATCCAGCACCATGTCGACCATGCCGTGCTCACGCAGGAATTCCGACCGCTGAAAGCCCTCTGGCAGCTTCTCACGAATGGTCTGCTCGATCACGCGTGGACCTGCAAATGCGATCATGGCTTCAGGTTCTGCGATGTGAATATCACCCAGCATGGCATAGGATGCCAGGACACCGCCTGAAGTCGGGTCACACAACACCACGATATAGGGCAGGCCTGCTTCCTTGACTTCCTGAATGGCAACAGTGGTGCGCGGCATCTGCATCAAAGACAAAGCGCCTTCCTGCATGCGGGCACCGCCGGACATTGTGAAGACAATCAGGGCGCTCTTGCGCTGCACAGCTGTTTCAGCTGCCTTGATGAAGGCTTCGCCCGCCGCCATGCCGAGAGACCCCCCCATGAAGGAGAAGTCCTGCACCAGAACGACCGCCGGACGACCGCCGATCTTTCCATGTGCCGCCACCATACAGTCTTCACGGCCTGTCTTGGCGCGTGCAGATTTCAGGCGATCGACATAGCGTTTGTCGTCCTTGAACTTGAGCGGGTCCTTGGGCACGGAAGGCATCTCGATTTCCGTGAACAGGAGATCATCGAACATGTATTCAAAACGCTTGTCCGGACCGATACGCATATGTGCGCCTGATGGCGTCACCCACATGCTCTTGTCGAGGTCTTCGCGATAGACCAGCTCACCGGATTTCGGGCATTTCACCCACAGATTATCCGGTGAATCCTTCTTGCCCAGCATGCGCTGGAATTTCGGCAAAGGGTTGGTGAGCCAGTTCACGGCAAAGCTCCGTTTTTCTAGTTTCGGCCGGTCGCGATGGCTTCAGCAATCGATCGGGCCAGCGCACCCATTTTTTCGGGCGCTGTATGCGGCGCACCAGCGTCAGCTGCTTCGCGCGCCAAATCAACAAGTGCAGATCCTACCACGACACCATCTGCAAGGCGAGAAAAAGCGGCAGCCTGCTCTGGAGTCCTCACACCGAAACCGACAGCGACGGGCAATCCTGACGCGGACCGTGCGCGATCCACACCCGCCTCCACGTCTGTCGCTACGCCGCTCCCCGAACCGGTCACGCCTGCAACTGATACATAGTACACAAATCCGGATGCACCAGAGGCAACTGCTTTCATTCGGTTTTCCGTCGTCGTTGGCGTTGCCATGCGGATCACCGCAATATCATTGGCAGCCAGCGCCTCACGCAGTTCGATGTCCTCTTCCGGTGGCAGATCCACAGTGATGACACCGTCAATACCCGCTTCACCAGCCGCCTTTGCAAATTCAGCATATCCCATGTGATGAACCGGATTGGCATACCCCATGAGGATCAATGGCGTTTGCATATCTGATTCGCGAAACCGACGTGCCAGACCAAGCACATCACGCAGCTTCGTTTTTTCCTTCAACGATCTGAGCGCAGCCAGCTGGATCGAGGGGCCATCAGCCATTGGATCAGTGAAAGGCGCACCCAGCTCGATCACATCCGCGCCATTTTCCGCCAAGGCCTTGAGGCATTGAAAGGATGTTTCCAGATCAGGGTCACCGCCCATCATATAGGCCACGAAAGCTGCGCGGTTTTCTGCTTCAGCCTTGGCGAAGCGGTCTGTGATACGGGCAATGGTCATGTGTGAGAATTATCCGGAAACCGATTTCAGCCAGTCTGAATAGCGCGCATTCGCCTGAACGCAAGGGATAGCAAGAATTGCCGGAACTTCATCGGGGTGAAGGTCGGCCACTTCTGCTTCGATTTTCGACCAGTTGGCGGCGGGTGCCTTGGCCAGCAGCACCCATTCCTCGCCGCGCTCGACTTCACCTTCCCACCAGAAGATGGAGGAGATCGGCCCCTCGATATTGATGCATGCGGCAAGCCTGGAGCGCACCAGCGTCTCACCGATATGCTGGGCCACGTTCTCGTCAGGGCAATTGATACGAATAAGGATGATATCTGTCATCGGTCGGCTTTCGCGCTGTCGAACCCAATCGGCAAGTTGTTTTTATCGGTAACTAATAGTTCTTGCCGTCGACCTCGTTCACCGGCAATGCGGCCGCGTCCAGCACATCCACGCAATTGAGATTGATTGCCGCAACCTCTGAGCCGTCCGGCATTTTGCCATAGCCAAAGGGCTGGACGCCGCATTTGGGGCAGAAATTATGATCAATCGCACCCTTGTTGAAGTGATAGGTCGACCAGCTTCCATCGCCTTTGGTGATGTTGAACTGGTCACGCGGGACAAAGGCCAGACGAAACCCCTTCATCGAACAATGCGAGCAATTACAGACCATTGCCTCAGTGAAATCGGACTCTGGCTCGACTTCGAATGCGATCTGCCCGCAATGGCACCCGCCTGTATAATGGGTCATTCAAACTTCTCCCGCGCTAGTTTGCGCCATGGTAGACGACGCAGAGCTTGTTGCCATCCAGATCTCGAAAATAAGCACCATAATAGTTTTCATGATACTGGGTTCGCAGGCCCGGTGGCCCCTCGCAAACACCGCCATTGGCCAGGGCGATCGCGTGGATGTCATCAACCTGATCGCGGCTCTTCGCCAGAAGTGCCACCATCTGGCCATTGCCTTTTTCATGCGGCTGGCCGTTGAACGGGCCCATCAATGAGAAGAACGGGCGCTGGCCATCATCGCTGGTCCAGATCTTCCACGGCACAGATGCATCCTCTCGCCGCACAGGACGTCCAAGCGCCTGCATGATCGGATTGTAGAAGCCAAGCGCGCGGACGAAATCATTCGTGCCGACTGTGACGTGTGAAAGCATGGCCCGCCTCCTGGCGAAAAAAACACTATTCTAGCCGCAGCGTTTGGGCTCTGCCACGACAGCAATGACATAAGTGCCAGCCTTTGCCGCGTCATCTGTCTGGCTTTCGAATTTCGGCACTTCCACAAGGTTCAGACTCTGGCGGCACCCAGCCTCGACCGGCACCTTGAACCAATGGACATTGTCTGCCCCGCCTGTACGCTCATACCCTGCAGCTGTCAGCGCTTGCGCATAAAGGTCGAGCGGGTTCTCACCTTCCGACGCATCGAATTCCACGCAAGTTGCGATCTCGGGCGTGATGTCCTCATCCTTGTCGTAAAAATCGCATTCAGGCTGAGGCGAGGTTCCCTCAACGAGAGCGATCTCGATTCCGGTGGGAAGCATAAAGCTGGACGCGGTCTGCGGACCAGTGGAGGCGCAGGCAATAAGGGCCATCGCGGCGAGTACGAGACTAGATTTTCGAAGCATGGTCAGAGCCCTGAATGAAGGAGATTTCCGAGACTAGCCGCAATTGCGGGCGCGTTAAAATAGGCCGTTGAGCACTCACAAAAGCGCGATCTTCATCTCCCGCCTTGCTTCCTAAATCACCACGCCAAGCTTTTCCGCGACAGAGAACACATCCTTGTCGCCACGGCCGCAGAGATTCATGATGATCAGGCCGTCCTTGCCCATCTGCTGGGCGACTTCGCCGACACGGGCAAGCGCATGGGCGGGTTCGAGCGCGGGGATAATACCTTCGAGCTTTGTGCAGAGCTGGAAAGCGTCCAGCGCCTCGGTGTCGGTGCAGGTCAGGTATTCGGCGCGTCCGGTTTCCTTCAGGAAGGAGTGCTCTGGCCCGATGCCGGGATAATCCAGCCCCGCCGAGATTGAATGCGCATCTATGATCTGCCCGTCATCATCCTGGATCAGATAGGTGCGGTTTCCGTGAAGGATGCCTGGTTCACCTCCATTGAGAGCCGCAGCATGCTCGCCCGTCTCGATGCCATGGCCCGCAGCTTCCACGCCGATCAGACGCACGCCTTCATCCTCAATGAAAGGATGGAACAGGCCGATAGCATTTGAGCCCCCCCCGATACAGGCCATGACCGCATCTGGCAGGCGGCCTTCACGCGCCTGTATCTGCTCACGCGCTTCACGACCGATCACTGATTGCAGGTCACGGACAATCTGAGGATATGGGTGCGGACCTGCAGCCGTGCCGATGACATAGAATGTGTCCTTCACATTCGTCACCCAGTCGCGCAGGGCTTCGTTCATGGCGTCCTTGAGCGTACCTGTGCCGGATGTGACCGGGACAATCTCGGCACCCAGCAGCTTCATGCGAAACACATTGGGCTTCTGACGCTCGACATCGGTGGCCCCCATGAACACGGTGCATGGCAGACCAAAGCGCGCGCACACCGTTGCCGTGGCCACACCATGCTGGCCCGCACCGGTTTCTGCGATGATCCGCGTCTTGCCCATGCGCATGGCAAGCAGGACCTGGCCCAGACAATTATTGATCTTGTGACTGCCTGTATGGTTCAGCTCATCGCGTTTGAAATAGATCTTCGCGCCGCCAAAATGATCGGTAATCCGTTCCGCAAAATAGAGCGGGCTGGGGCGACCGACATAATGCTCCCACAGATCATCCATCTGGGCATGAAAGGCAGGATCTTTCTTCGCCCGCTCATATTCAGCTTCAAGCTCAAGGATCAGCGGCATCAGAGTTTCAGCGACATAGCGCCCACCGAACTCACCATAGCGACCATTCACATCGGGCCATTGGCTCCATGAATTTGCCAGAGTGCTTTGCTGATCCATCTTGAACGTCCTTCAACCTGACCCGATCACGCGCCCACACTGCACCAACAGGCATGTGAGCAGGCTCCGGATCAGGTCCGGAAACAACGGGTTTCACAGTGATTTAGCAGCCCGGACGAATTGGGCAATAAGCGCGGCATCTTTTACACCCGGTTCGCGCTCCACCCCGGAAGAAACATCCACTGCCCCTGCCCCGGATTGCGCGATTGCATCGGCCACATTGCCAGCATTCAATCCACCCGCCAGGAACCAGGGCCGCCCCGCCAGAGCGGCCATGTCCAGCGCATCCATGATCTGCCAGTCAAAGCTGGCACCATTGCCGCCCGGGAGCTTGTCATCAGGTCTTGGTCGCGCATCAAACAGGAGATGGCTAGCCTGGCACTGCAGATCTGCCCCCTCCACATCTTCGCGGGATGCGACGGAATAGGCACGCATGATTTCAAGCGACGAAGGCCCTGCGCTGATCTCATTGATCAGCGCATCATTTGAGCGCCCATGTATCTGAAGCCCGTCTATATCCCCATGCAGCGCCGCACAGGCACGCAGGGTTTCATCAGAGGGGGATGCCAGCACAACCCAGCGCATTGCTCGCTTCCCTGCATGACGACCGAGCCTGCGGATGGAATCCAGCTCAAGATGTCTCGGTGATCTTGCAAAATGGACAAAGCCGACATGATCGGCACCGGCATCGATCGCCACATCAATCATGTCGACATGCTTTAGACCGCAGATCTTCACGTGCATGATTGCGCCCGGTGCCCTACACCACAAATGCCTGATTAATACTTGCCAGGACTCTGTATTGAATCGAGAGTTTCAAGTTTTCGAAAGGACACATTGCCCTATTCAAAAACAGGAAAGGCGGCCAATAGGCCGCCCCTCCACACTCTACTCATGTACTCTACATGAGTATGTTGTAACCGATCAGCGAGTCTTGAGCAAGTCTCGGATTTCAGTCAGAAGAACTTCCTCAGTTGTCGGCGCAGGTGGCGCTTCCGGCTCAGCCGCTTCTTCTTCTTTCTTCTTCATCATGTTGTTCATGCCCTTGATAATGAAGAACACAACAGCAGCCACAATCAGAAAGGAAATCGTGTTGTTCAGGAACACGCCGACATTGGATGATACGGCTTCCTTGACGACTTCGCCGTTTTCAACAACGGCCGGTTGCCAGGTGTATTTGATCTCGCTGAAATCCACACCGCCCAGCAACAAGCCGATCGGCGGCATGATGACATCTGATACGAAGGATTTCACCACAGTGGCGAAAGCCCCACCCATGATGAAACCCACTGCCATGTCGACAAGATTGCCCTTCATGGCGAATTCTTTGAATTCGTTGATAACGCCCATAAGACGGCCCCTTCAAACTGCTCCTTCAGGTAACCTGATACCTGAACCTACCAGCCAATAAACGCCTGAAAGTTGAACCTTGTAAAGCAAAGACCTCAGTACGATGAAGTCCAGATCAAGGGCTTAACGGTCTTCAGGATCTTCGCCATCATTCAAACGCGCACGCAGTTCTTTTCCAGCCTTGAAGAACGGCACATGTTTCTGGCTGACTTCTACCGCATCACCTGTGCGAGGATTGCGACCCGTGCGAGCTTCGCGTTCGCGCACAGAAAAAGCACCGAACCCACGAAGCTCCACCCTGTCACCTCGTTCCAATGCCGCTGTGATTTCATCAAAGACCACATCGACAATCCGTTCCACTTCGCGTGGACGCATTTCAGTGTGTTCTTCTGCGAGTTTGGCTATGAGTTCTGATCGAAGCATGAGCAGTTGTTTCAAATTCTATATGCGCTGGTGCGCCGGAAGTGACCGTGCGGGGCTGGAAAAACCGGGACCATCGACACCCCCATCGTCGGACCTGGATACAGAATAGACGCGACAACCTCAACGAAGGTCACCACCAGTCTGATTCCAAAAGATACAGACACGTCATACAGCTACAATAGAAAAAGGCCCAAAAATCAAGAAGATTTCGGGCCTTGCTCCAATTTTATTAACCAAGAGACCCATTCAGCGGCTTGTTCAACCGCTTCGGGAAGCTTGGCGCATCACACTCAAGGCATGATGCGCCTTGCCACCTGGATCACTCTTCGTTGTCGCCTTTCAGGGCGGCACCAAGGATATCTCCGAGCGATGCACCGGAGTCAGCCGAACCATATTGTTGGACAGCTTCTTTTTCTTCCTGGATTTCCAGAGCCTTCACCGACAGACCGACGCGGCGCGAAGCCTTGTCGAAATTGGTGACCAGCGCATCAACCTTGTCGCCAACCGCGAAACGTTCCGGACGCTGTTCAGCGCGATCACGCGACAGGTCGGACTTGCGGATGAAGGCGTTGATTTCCTGGCCCTCGTCGCCGAAGGAAACTTCGATCCCACCGGATGCAATTTCCGTAACCGTACAGGTAACAGTCTTGTTGCGGCGGATGTCTGCAGATGCGACCGGGTCGGAACCCAGCTGCTTGATACCGAGCGAGATACGCTCCTTGTCCACGTCGACATCAAGAACGCGTGCCTTGACGACATCGCCCTTGTTGTAATCCTGGATGGCTTCTTCGCCGGAACGGTTCCAGTCGATGTCGTTGATGTGAACCATACCGTCCAGATCAGGACCCAGACCGATGAACATACCAAATTCGGTGATTCCGCGGACTTCGCCTTCAACGTCGGAGCCAACCGGGCTCTCGAGAATGAACGCTTCCCATGGGTTGTTCATGGTCTGCTTGAGACCAAGCGAGATACGGCGCTTCTCTGGATCAACATCCAGCACCATGACTTCCACTTCCTGAGAGGAGGAAATGATCTTGCCTGGGTGAAGGTTCTTCTTCGTCCAGGACATTTCAGAAACGTGGATCAGGCCTTCAACGCCGTCTTCCAGTTCAACGAATGCACCGTAATCGGTGATGTTGGTCACACGACCGTTGAGCTTGGCACCAACCGGGTATTTTGCAGCAACGCCATCCCATGGGTCGGACATGAGTTGTTTCATGCCGAGCGAGATACGCTGGGTGTCCGGGTTGATCTTGATGATCTGGACTTCGACTTCCTGACCGACTTCAACAACCTGCGACGGGTGGGATACGCGCTTCCAGGACATGTCAGTGACGTGCAGAAGGCCATCAATGCCGCCAAGATCCACGAACGCACCATAATCTGTGATGTTCTTGACCACGCCGCGACGCTTCTCGCCTTCGGCCATGTTGCCAACAATCTCAGCACGCTGTTCGGCGCGGCTCTCTTCAAGAACGGCACGACGCGAAACAACGATGTTGCCGCGAGGACGGTCCATTTTCAGAATGGCGAAAGGCTGTTCCTGACCCATGAGCGGGCCGACGTCGCGGATTGGACGGATGTCGACCTGCGAGCCCGGAAGGAATGCGTTCGCACCGCCAAGATCAACGGTAAAGCCACCCTTGACCCGGCCAACAATGGCACCTTTGACCACTTCTTTTTCGGCATATTGCTGTTCGAGGCGGTTCCATGCCTCTTCACGGCGCGCCTTGTCGCGAGAGAGGACTGCGTCACCGAGCGCGTTTTCGATGCGCTCAAGGTAGACTTCGACGATTCCGCCAACTTCAGGCTGCTTGTCGTCAAGGGAAAATTCTCTGACCGGAATACGGCCTTCGGTCTTCAGACCAACATCTACGAGGACAAAGTCGTTTTCGATTTCCACGACGGTGGCAGGAACCACACGGCCTTCAGTCATTTGACTTCCGGCAAAGGAATCTTCGAACAACGCAGCAAAGTCGTCGGTTGTCGGGTTCATCGTCTCTGGATCAGACATCCAAGCTCCAAATCATTCATTCGTTGCAGGCCAGCCGTTTTCCGGCGGTCTTTGCCACATTATGCAGCATCATCAAATTCTCCACAGGAGAAGGCGCGGGTATCCCTGCGCTAGCGCCGAAAGTCAAGTGCCATCGGGCAAATAGACTCAACAGCAACCGCTTTCAAAACGTGCTGTTGCTGTTTGTCTTTAACTTTACACCGACCCTGGTCGACGCGCCATGGCGAGTTACCGGTCTTTGATATGAGCCAGCGCAACCTCCATCACACGATCCGGGTTCATGGCTGTCGTGTCAATCATCAGCGCGTCTTCAGCGGGTTTCATGGGTGCAGTGGCGCGGTTTCGATCACGCTCATCTCGTTCTCTCAATTCGCTGAGCATTTTATCAAAGGCAATCGGTTTGCCCGCGGCCTCCAGCTCCAGGCAACGTCGGCGCGCGCGCTCCTCGACGCTTGCATCCACCCAGAATTTCACATCCGCTTCCGGACAGACCACCGTTCCAATATCGCGCCCGTCAAGAACCGCACCGCCTGGCTGAAATGCAAAGTCGCGCTGCAACCGGAACAACGCCTCCCGGACGGGCGTCAGCGCTGCCACTCTGGAGGCGGCCTGCCCGGCTTCAGCAGTACGAAGCTCGCTGTCTTCAAACTCAGAGAGATCAAGTTGACCGGCAAGCTGCGCGCATGCCTGCGCATCATCCAGCGCCACCCCCGCGCGCAAGGCTGCTACACCGGTTGCGCGGTATAACGCCCCGGTATCCATATGCGGCAGCTCAAAATGCACCGCAAGCCGCTTGGCCAGTGTCCCCTTGCCCGAGGCGAGCGTTCCATCAATCGCAATGATCACCAGTCGCTCTCCGCGTCACCCTCACGCACCATGTCTGCACCCAGCGCTGTCATGTGGGCGAAGAAGTCCGGATAGCTTGTATTGATCATGGCAGCATCATCAATCGTTACGGGAGCCTTGGCGGCACAGCCCATTACCAGTGCTGACATTGCAATGCGGTGGTCATGGTGAGTTGTCACAACGCCGCCTCCCGGCACTCCATTACGCCCGCAGCCGCGCACCAGAAATCCATCTGGGCGCTCTTCAGCGTACACACCGTTTGCGACCAGCATGGCAACCGTTGCGGCTATACGGTCTGATTCCTTGACGCGCAGCTCTTCTGCACCCGTAACCACTGTGTCACCCTCGGCAAAGGCCGCGAGCACTGCAAACAGCGGAAACTCGTCAATCATGTTGGGTACGACGTCATCTTCGGGATTGTAGGCGGCCAAAGTGCTCGGCTTCACCGTCAGCCGTGTCAGCGATTCTCCGCCCGATTCCGACTCCCAGGTGACATCCACATACGCCCCCATACGCCGCACAGCTTCCACAAGGCCATCACGCGTGGGATTGGACATCACATTCAACACACTCACCTCACCATCGCCGACGAGCAGTCCTGCTGCCCACAGAAATGCTGCCGAAGACGGGTCACCCGGGATCAGCACATCTGAAGCTTTCAGGCGCTGGCCTCCCCGCACAGTGATGCGTTGGCCGCCTTCGCCATCTTCGCTCTGGCCAACATTCACACCAAACGCCTTCAGCATGCGCTCGGTGTGATCACGGGTCTTGCGGCGCTCATGAACGATTGTGTCACCGCTTGCACCAAGTCCCGCCAGCATCACACAGGACTTCACCTGCGCCGAAGCCATCGGCGTGACATATTCCATACCTGTCAAAGGTGCGCCTTCGAGGGTCAGGGGCAAAAGCCCATCATTCGAATCACATCGCGCCCCCATTTGGCGCAAGGGCTCCAGTACGCGGCTCATCGGACGTGATCGCAAGCTGGAATCTCCGTCAAAAGCAGCTGTAATCTGCTGGCCGGCAATCAATCCCATCAGCAATCGGGCACCCGTTCCGGAATTGCCCATATCCAGCGTGGTTTCTGGCGCACGCAGCCCCTGAGCACCGACACCAGTCACTCGCCAACGGCGTAGTGACAGGCGTTCGACCTGTGCTCCGCATGCAGACATTGCCTTTGCGGTGTTGACGACGTCCTCACCTTCAAGCAATCCCTCGATATGGGAGACACCTTCGGCAAGCCCAGCAAACATCAATGCACGGTGGGAGCAGGATTTGTCGCCAGGTGCGCGAAGGGCGCCATCAAGTCGGCTAACTGGACGTGAAATCGCGCGCATGGCAGCTCCCACCAATATTTTCGGATGCAAACGCATCCACTTTGTTAAACGAATTTCCGTCAGACGCTTTACAGAGCGCGAAGAACATGGCAACCGCGCCCGGAAAAATTCAGGGGAATGAAAGTTGGCTAAAACAGATCTTGGCGAAAAGCAAACCTGCCCAGAGTGCAGTAAAAAGTTCTATGACCTCACCAAACGGCCCGCCATTTGTCCCAAATGCGGAACGACCTTTAATCCGGACGAAGACTCCATCAAGCTGAAACGCGCGAAGGAGAAGGAAAAGGCACATCCCAAGGATGATGAAGACGATGACGACGAGGAAGACGACGTCGTTGCGAAAACATCTGATGACGATGACGAAGAAGAAGACGAGCCGGATGACATCGTTGAAGTCGATGTGGAAGCCGACACCATCGAGCTGGAAGATGACGACGATGACACCCCTGGTGCCAAGCCCGTCTTCAAGGGGACGAGTGTCGACGATGATGTTGATGACGAAGATGGCATCTCCATCATAGATGGCGACGAAGAGATCGACGACATTGACGACATCGACACCGGTGACGACGCCATTGATCTGGGCGACGATGAGGATGAAGATCCGGTGAAGTGACAAGCGCATTGCGGATGAAGGAAAATCCGCATTTCATGTGACTTGTTTTGAAAAAATGACTTGATCAGGACGAGCGCGTGGTCTATCCCACGCGCTCCCTTTCCGGGGCGAAATTTCGCGTACGGGGCTATAGCTCAGTTGGGAGAGCGCTTGCATGGCATGCAAGAGGTCGTCGGTTCGATTCCGTCTAGCTCCACCATTTCCCAAATATGATCTTGCCGCCAGCCCTCAACACGAGGCTGACCCCATACACTATGCAGCACGACGTCGCCGCAGATATGATGTCTGTGCGTTGAATGCTGATCGATAGTCACTGGGCTCTTCAATACTGACATCAGGCCGCGCACGAAGCCATTTTGCTCTCAAATCCGACATCTCGTTGATATCTTCTGATTGAAAGAAGCGAGACAGCTTTTTTATGTGGGCGTCTCCAAGCATTGCCGCCTCTATCAAGGCACGTGCAGAGCCCAGCTTGCAGCCATAGCGGTGCAGCGCTTCGATACCCGCGGCCCAACGCTGCGCACCGATGAGCTCAAACCCCCGGCGCACTTTCAGATGATGCCCTGGTTCCTGCGCCAATGTGATCGCAATATAGCTTGCAATATCGCCACGATAGCGCGTCAGACCCGTAATCGCGTCCACGCAGATAAGATCCCGGTCCCATTTCAAGCCACCAAATCCGGCTTCACGCATCTCACGTAGAAAACGGCCTGTCCCACGAAAAGCGGGATCACAGTTCACTCCCTCCAGAAAATGACGGTTGAGAATGAACTTCGACGTTTTCGTTGGATAGGCGAGTTTGTGTGACATGAGCCGACAGCCTGCTTTTTATGACCTGTTCCTGGATTCCCAGCAAACATCTTGCCATCAGGCGCAAAAGTCAGGCAGCATTGTCTTCAGATTTCGCCGGACCGGCGAAACAACCCAAAATTGCGTCCACCGAATGGGCCTCTCGCAATTCCTTGCGAAGCACTTCCTGACGCATCACGCGCGATACACGCGCGAGTGCCCGCAAATGATCATTGCCAACCGTTTCCGGCGCAACCAGCATGAAGATCAGATCACAGGGCACTTCATCTATGGCTTCGAAATCCACCGATGTTTCCAGACGGGCAAATCCGCCATAGATCCGGGACAACCCACGCACCTTGGCATGAGGGATCGCAACCCCCTCTCCGACCCCTGTAGACCCAAGGCGCTCACGTTCCATCACCTTGTCAAAGACAAGTGATGAATCGAGACCAGCCTGAACCGCGATCGCATCCGCAAGCTCAGACAGGACTGCCTTACGACTGGCACCGCGCACGCGCGGAAGTACCGTCTGAGGTGAGAGAAGGTCGAGAATATCTGCCATTGGCTGGGAAGAAGCGTCCTGGGTCTGGTTTGTCAACTCTACGGGGTCAGTTAGCAACGCCAGGATCAACCCAGCTTACATTGCCATCAGCACGACGATAAACCATGTTCAATCCGCCATGCTTGGCATTTCGAAACATCAACGCTGGCTTATCCATCAATTCCAACTGCATGACTGCCATGGAAACTGTCATTGTTTTCAATTGTGTATCGGTTTCGGCGATGATTGCTGGTGCCTCACCGACATCCTCGACCTCTGCTTCCTCGTCCTCATTGGAACGGATCACACCTTCAAAAACAGCTTCAGAACGAATGGCTTCCTTTTGGCGCTGGTGATGATCTTTCAGGCGCCGGTGATAACGGCGTACCCGCTTCTCCATCTTTTCCAGCGCTTTTTCGAATGCCGAATAAGCATCGTCACCTTCGCCATGTGCCTGCAAGGTCACGCCGGAGGGAAGATGTACGGAACAATCCACCTCAAAGGTTCGCGCAGGTTTCGACACGACCACATGGCCTTCACCTGCCCGATCAAAATATTTTGTGACACTCGCCTCAAGGCCGCCCGCGATACGCTCACGTAGGGCCTCTCCAACTTGGATCTGCTTACCGGCAATCTGAATTTGCAATTGGGGAACTCCACTTTTGACGTTTGACTGAACCGAACGGCCCCGCCAGCACCCCGCCTGAACAATCTGCTTGCACGTAGCTAAAATGTCAATCGAATCATACTGATCCAGCCAATATGCGTCGTCGTTCAACCGAGGAGGGAATCTTCAATGACTCTCGATATTTTGCAACCGTCCGACGAGCGATATCCACACCATGCGCTCGCAAACGTTCGACAATCTGATCATCCGAGAGCACAGCTCCGGCCTGCTCACCGTCAATCAAGGCCTTGATCCTATGACGCACGGCTTCAGCTGAATGAGCCTCACCACCTCCCGTTGCCGGAATAGCTGCCGAGAAGAAATATTTCAGCTCGAAGACCCCACGTGGCGTCGACATGTATTTGTTGGATGTCACTCGCGAGACTGTGGATTCGTGCATCTCTACAGCATCGGCGACCGTTTTCAGATTCAGCGGACGCAATGCTTCGACACCGCGTGCAAAGAAGCCATCCTGCTGGCGTACAATTTCCTGTGCGACCTTCAAGATCGTCCGCGCACGCTGATCAAGGCTCTTGACCAGCCAGTTCGCGCTGGAATGACATTCTGTCACGAAACTCTTTTCGTCTTCGGTGCGCGACACACGCGAGACTTCCGCATAATAGCTGCGGTCCACCAATACGCGCGGCAATGTGTCGACATTCAACTCGACCGCGAACATGCCATTTGGCAATTCACGCACAAATACGTCAGGCGCAATTGCCGGCGACCTGTCGGCGTCAAATGCAGCTCCCGGCTTGGGGTTGAGTTCCCGAAGTTCCGACAGCATCTCGGCCAGGTCTTCGCGGTCAACGCCGCACAACTCAGCCAGTTTCTTCATGTCACGCCGCGCGACAAGCTCAAGATTATCCAGCATGGCGTCCATGGCCGGGTCAAAGCGGTTGAGCTCCTCAAGCTGAAGCCGCAGACACTCTTTCAAATCTCGCCCCATCACACCGGCAGGATCAAAGCCCTGACAGGTTTTCAATACACGCAAGACGCTGTCTTCGCTAGTCCCCAACATGGTCGCAATTTCGGCGGTGTCTGTGCGCATGTAGCCGCTGTCATCGGTCTCATCGATCAGACGTTGAGCGATAAAGTGATCAGCACCGTCAAGACCGGCGGCGGCGAGCTGCTCTTCCAGATGGCCGCGGAGAGTCTTGTCTTCAGACAGCATTGATTCAAAATCAAAATCATCCGCTCCACCGCGCGAATTGCCTCCTGAACCAGCATTGGACCAATCCAGTGTAGCGGACGGACCCCCCCCCTGTTCGGAAGGACTGTCAGCTTCATAGACATCCACATTCGAGGCATCGAGATTATCGCGCGCTTCGGTCAGGCCACTGCCTTCGTCGAGCTTCAGATCGGATTTGGACGACGTTTCAGGCGCATCCAGTTCCAGAGCCGCTTCCGCGCGGTCCTTTTCTTCGCCGCGTTCCAGCAGCGGATTGCGCTCGATCTCGGCATCGACATATTCAGCAAGTTCGATGTTTGAAAGCTGCAACAGCTTTATCGCCTGTTGCAATTGCGGCGTCATAACCAGGGACTGCCCCTGCCGCATCTGTAATTTCGGTACTAACGCCACTCTACTCTCACGCCCCCTCTAGGCCGCGAACCGGTCTCCGAGATAAACCCTACGGACATCTTCATTGGCCAGAATTTCGTCTGGCTGGCCTTCGAAGAGCACTTCGCCATCATAGATGATCGAAGCACGGTCCACGATATCCAACATCTCGCGAACCTGGTGGTCTGTAATAAGAACGCCAATCCCGCGTTTCTTCAGATACCTGACCAGATCGGAAATGTCCGACACCGCTAGAGGGTCGATCCCGGCGAAGGGTTCGTCCAACAACATAAATGACGGCCGCGACGCCAGCGCACGCGCTATCTCCACCCGGCGGCGTTCACCACCAGACAGGGAATTTGCACTTTGCTTGCGAAGATGTGTGACATTGAGCTCTTCAAGCAGGCTCTCCACCAGCTCTTTGCGCCGCGCCTTGGCAGGCTCGGACAGCTCAGCCACACACATGATGTTTTCTTCGACTGACATACCGCGAAAAATGGAGTTTTCCTGAGGCAGGTAACCGACGCCAAGACGGGCGCGCTGATACATTGGCAGCATCGTCACGTCCTCTCCGTCAATTTCCACACGCCCAGCGTCCACAGCGATCAGTCCCATCATCATATAGAAGCAGGTGGTTTTACCCGCTCCATTCGGCCCCAGCAGGCCGACAATCTCTCCGCGTTGCAGGGAAAGGCTCACATCCTTGACCACACGACGACCTTTGAAGGCCTTCGCAAGGTTCCTCGCCTGCAAGCCATCTCCAGCTTGCGTCCCCGCAGATTGCGACGTCATTGTCGTCCGCTCAGTCATGACACCTCAGTTCGATTAAAATCAGGTTAGGTTGAAAGGCAAATCAATTCTTATTCTGCTTTTTATTGGATTGGTTCTTCTTTTGAAGCCTGATCAATAACTGTGCGAACGCGCCCGCCAGTGCCTCCATCCATGATGTAACGGCCTGTCTGGATATTGATCTTGAGATTTTCGCCGGCAATCACACCATCGGCATTGGTGACACGCACATTGCCCGTGAGATTGATGGTTTCGTCCTTCGCATTGTAGACGCCGCGATCAGCTTTTACTTTTTCCCGCGCCGTGATGTAATAGACATCACCTGTCGCCTGGATGTTCTGAATATCGCCCACTGATGATCCAATGCCGCCACCAGCACCGCTCGTCCCCTGGCGCGCATTATAGTTGATCACGACTTCCTTGGCACGTAGCCGGGCATCACCCTGCACCACATCAACATTGCCGATATAAACTGCCTGACGCTTGACGTCGTCCAACTCGCCCCGGTCAGCGACAATCTCGATTGCCCCACCATCCCGGCTGAGTTGCGCCATTGCTGATGGTGCCAACAATGTTGCTCCACATACGCAAAGCGCTGCAAGCGGTAATTTCTTAACAAGAGCCATGATCATCCTCTCTGATGTGCTATCATGATATCTGACTGACAGCCCCTCATTCTTCTAACTCAACCTGCTCGGGTTCGTCTTGCGGAATGATCCGCGTCCATACATTTCCGATCAAAATGACCTTTTGTCCGCCATTTTCCAGTTTGTAAGTGTCGGCGCGCACTTCACCAAGCGGCCCACCACCTGTCAGCGGCGTGTCACCCTCGATGCGATTGTCCTGAACATACATTGTGGCGCTTTCAGAGGTGAACCGATAACCACTGGCATCCAGCAATTCCACATCACCATTCAACAGCAATGTGCGTGCGGCCCGGTCATAAACCCCATCAGCAGCACTCACCACTGTGCCCATGGAATCTTCCAAAACGGGAGATTCAAGGTCCACCGCCTGCTTTTCACCACGTCTTTGCTTGGCTGTTGCTGCTGTAATGATGAAGGGCTGATCATTGGCGTCACGGCCGTTGAAACGCGGGTTCAACATGGTCACACCGCGCGCAGGAGGCGGGGCAACCTCATTAAGAGACACCAGCGCATGCGCGATCAGATAACCCAGCATCACGCCTGCTGACACGGCTGCGCCCACCGTAAACCCCATGCGCATCACGCCGACAAGGCCCGTCCGGCGACGGGCCTGCGCTAGCGTCATGGACCGTCTCGGTTCCCACAATTGAGCATTATGTTCGACGACAGCGTTCAAGAAAACTCCACTCCAGCACTCATGATAGACATGTCTAACAGCAATTTGAGATCAAACCATGTCAGCTTTGCGCCTATGGATGAATATCTGCAGGTCAGGCATCTCAGGAATGAGCGAAAATATCGATATCGTTCCAGCCAGCCAGATCCAGATCAGCGCGCCTGGGCAGGAAATCAAAGCATGATTGCGCCAGCTCCATCCGGCCTTCACGTTCCAGCATGGTGATCAGCTTTTCGCGCAGGGCATGAAGGTGCAACACATCTGATGCGGCATATTCAAGCTGGGCTTCCGACAAGGTCGGCGCGCCCCAGTCAGAACTTTGCTGCGCCTTGGACATGTCCACACTCAGCAATTCACGTGAAATCTCTTTCAAGCCGTGGCGATCCGTATAGGTGCGCACCAGACGTGAAGCGATCTTTGTGCAGAAGATCGGCGTGGTCTCGACACCCAGCCATTTTTTCATCATCGCCACATCAAAGCGTGCAAAATGAAAGATCTTGATCACGCTGTCGTCAGCCATCACGGCTTTCAAATTCGGGCAATCATAGGTCGGACGATCCATGCGCACGACATGCGCATCACCATCGCCCGCTGAAAGCTGGACAACACAGAGCGGATCACGATTGAGATCGAGGCCCATTGTTTCGGTATCAACGGCGACCGATCCCTTGAACATACCCGGTTTGGGCAAGTCGCCCTCATGCTTGTAGATGGCCATCAACATCTCCTGAGATTACGACCCGATCGGGAATCATCCCGCATTTCCTGCTTCTTAAAGGAGAATGCAGGCAAACTGAACCGATTATCCGCAATCGGATTTTTGATGTTGTCACCGTCTGTCTGCGCGTTGCGACCCGGCGCGCGCGATTTGCCGTATTATTCGATGCGCATCAACAGGTCCTTGGCGTCGATCTGATCACCAACCTTGATAAAGACTTCTGCGACCTTGCCGTCTTTTTCTGCATGAATCGCGCTTTCCATCTTCATGGCCTCAATAGACGCAAGGACATCACCAGCCTTGACCTCCTGACCGACAGACACCGCCAATGTCGAGATGACACCGGGTAGCGGAGCGCCGACATGGGAATCATTGGAAAGATCTGCCTTTGGTCGCGCCTGTATCGTTGATGTGCGTGAGCGATCCGGCACACGCGCACGTCGTGGCTGACCGTTGAGCTCGAAGAATACGGTAACCATGCCCGTCTCGTCATCGGGCTCACCAATGGCAAGACAGCGAATGAACAGGGTCTTGCCCTTCTCGATATCGACAAAGATCTCTTCACCGGCCTCAACACCATAGAAGAACACATGTGTCGGAAGCACGCTGACGGGGCCATAATCGTCCTGCATAACTGCAAAGTCAGAGAAGACCTTGGGATACATCAACCAGGATGCAAACTCGAATTCAGTCAGCTTGCGATCAAGCTTGTCTTCGATTTCCTTGCGCATGGCCACAAGGTCTGCTTCCTCAAGATGCGCGCCGGGACGGGTCGTATAGGGCTTCTCACCCTTGAGGATCTTCCTGGATAATGCCTTCGGCCATCCTCCTGGCGGCTGCCCGAGATCCCCACGCATCATCGCAACGACAGAATCTGGAAACGCCACGTCCTTTTTCGGATCCTGCACGTCTTCAGGTGACAATCCCTGCGCAACCATCATCAGCGCCATGTCGCCGACAACCTTCGAGGACGGCGTCACCTTCACGATATCACCAAACATCATGTTGGCGTCGTGATAGGATTGCGCCACTTCGTGCCAGCGCGTTTCCAACCCCAGCGAACGCGCCTGTTCTTTCAGGTTGGTGAACTGACCACCCGGCATCTCATGCAGATAGACCTCGGAAGCCGGGCCCTTCAGATCACTTTCGAAAGCTGCGTATTGCTTGCGCACAGCCTCCCAATAGAAGGAAATCTTGCGGATCGCCGCAGGATCCAGCCCCGGATCACGTTCATGCCCCTTCAGGGCGCTGACGATAGACCCCATGCAGGGCTGAGAGGTGTTGCCGGAAAACGCGTCCATTGCTGCATCAACTGCATCTACGCCGGAATCCACCGCCGCCAATACTGTCGCCGCAGAAATGCCGGATGTATCATGCGTATGGAAATGGATCGGCAGATCCGTTTCCTCTCGAAGTGCCTTGAACAGGACACGCGCCGCCTCAGGCTTCAGCAATCCCGCCATATCCTTGACGGCGAGAATGTTCGCACCCGCAGCTTCCAGCTCTCTTGCGATACCGACATAATATTTCAGATCATATTTAGAGCGATCCGGGTCCAGCATGTCGCCTGTGTAGCAGATCACCGCTTCACACAATTTGCCTTCCGAACGCACCTGATCCATCGACACACGCATGTTCTCCACCCAGTTCAGGCAGTCGAACACGCGAAACAGGTCCACACCGCCTGCAGCAGCCTGGGTGACGAAATGCTTCACTACATTGTCAGGATAATTCTTGTAGCCCACGCCATTGGCCCCGCGCAGCAGCATCTGCAACAGGAAATTTGGGGCATTTTCCCGGATCAGTGACAGACGCTCCCACGGATCTTCCGCCAGGAACCGCATGGACACATCAAAGGTCGCCCCTCCCCAGCACTCCAGCGACAGGAGCTGAGGCAGAGACCGCGCATAAGTGCCACAGATCTTGACGATATCATGCGTGCGCATACGCGTCGCCAGAAGCGACTGATGCGCATCGCGCATGGTCGTATCCGTTATCAACACCTGTTTTTGATCTCGCATCCATTGCGAGAATTTCTCAGGCCCGAGCTTTTCGAACAATTGCCGCGAGCCATCGGGCACGTCAGCATCAATATAGGGCGCAACAGGCAAGGCCGCATCGGCGGGCGGCGTCGCCCGACCTTTGGCATCAGGATGGCCATTCACCGTTACATCGGCAACATAATTGAGCAACTTGGTCGCCCGGTCACGGCGGGTGACATGCTGGAACAGCTCGGGCGTATTATCGATGAACTTGGTGGTATAGGTGTTGTCGCGAAATTTAGGGTGCGTGATGATCGCTTCGAGGAAGGTCAGGTTCGTGGCCACGCCGCGAATTCGAAATTCCCGCAGCGCCCTGTGCATGCGCAGGATTGTTTCCTCGGGCGTGGGGGCCCAGGTCGTCACCTTTTCCAGCAGCGGGTCATAAAAGCGTGTGACCACAGCACCGGAATAAGCCGTTCCACCATCCAGTCGGATACCAAAACCCGTTGCGCCCCGATAGGCGGTGATCCGGCCATAGTCAGGGATGAAATTCTGTTCGGGGTCTTCGGTTGTGATGCGGCATTGCAGGGCGGCACCATTGAGCTTGATGTCTTCCTGCTTTGGTACGCCTGATTCCGGTGTGCCGATCGCAAAGCCATCCAGAATGTGGATCTGTGCCTTCACGATATCCACGCCGGTCACTTCTTCCGTGACCGTGTGCTCCACCTGGATACGCGGGTTCACCTCGATGAAATAGAAGGCACCTGTGTCGATATCCATGAGGAATTCGACGGTTCCCGCACCGATATAAGCGGTTTCAGTGGCCAGCTTTAACGCATAGCCGGAAAGCTCGGCACGTTGCGCATCATTGAGGTAGGGCGCGGGTGCGCGCTCAACCACTTTCTGGTTGCGGCGCTGCACAGAACAATCGCGCTCAAACAGGTGAACCGCGTTGCCATGCGTGTCGCCGAGGATCTGCACTTCGACATGTCGCGCACGCTCGACCAGTTTTTCCAGATAGACCTCATCCTTGCCAAAGGCAGCCATCGCCTCTCGTTTGGCCTCGGTCACCTCACGCTCAAGTTCGGATGCTGCGCGGATCACGCGCATACCGCGACCACCGCCGCCCCAACTGGCCTTGAGCATGACAGGATAGCCAACCTCATCGGCCATCTCTGCGACTTTCTTCATGTCATCCGGCAAGGGCTCAGTAGCAGGAATGACAGGCACACCCACCTCCACCGCCAGATTTCGTGCCGCCACCTTGTTGCCCAGGCGTCGCATGGTCTCGGCCTTGGGGCCGATAAAAGTAATTCCTGCTGCCTTGCAGGCATCTACAAATTCAGGACTTTCCGAAAGCAATCCATATCCAGGGTGGATCGCATCTGCCCCGGAAAGTTTCGCAACGCGCAAGATCTCATCTATGGACAGATAGCTCTCAATCGGTCCCATCGGTGCAGACAGATGCGGCCCGCGGCCAATCTGATAGGCTTCATCAGCCTTGTAGCGATGCAGGGAATATTTGTCTTCCTCCGCCCATATCGCCACAGTCTTGAGCCCCAGCTCATTGGCAGCGCGAAAAATGCGGATGGCAATTTCCGAACGGTTAGCAACAAGTATCTTGGAAATGGTCATGGATGGGACGCCCCAGAGAAAAACATCAAGACGTCGCCCCTGAAATCAAGCAAGGACGACCGATAGACAACGCAAAAGATCGCAGCCAGGTCCCGGACTGGCTTCAATTGCCGATATGGTGTCGGCAATCGTATTTTTGTTTTATGCCCAGTTTAACCATCCCCGACCACAAAGAAAACGGAGACTCGCGAATATCGGCGAATTATTCTCAGCCCGCCCAACAGTGAAGCAACGCCCAAAAATCACGACCGATTTGATTTCACGACTGGATCACAACAAGATCTGCTACAATGCTTCAGGAGATCGATCCAAGGGAGAGCGTGGATGAAAGACGAAGACATCAGGAAAATTCTCGGCCAGACCCCGTTTTTCCAGAATCTTTCCGATGACATGCTGACAACCCTGGCCAGTGCTGGAAGGACTCGGAACATTAAGAAGGGCCAGAGCCTGTTTTCAGTCGGCGACAGTGGCGATGCAGTCTATGCAGTTCTGGAAGGCCGCATCCTTCTCTCCCGCGTGACAAGTGAAGGCAAGGAGATTGCCCTGGCCGGTATGGAGCGCGGAGATCTGTTTGGTGAATTGTCGCTGATAGATGGTGACGCGCGGTCCGCTGACGCCACAGCCGCTGAAAACACCAACCTTTTCGTCCTGGAACGCCAGGCCTTCTGGTCAATCCTGCGCGAACAGAGTGATATCGCCGAGGCACTTCTGATCATGATGTGCCAGCGTTTGCGTGCGACCAATGAACTGGTCGAAAGCGTCTCTTTCCTTGAGCTCGGACCACGGCTTGCGCGCCTGTTATTGATTCTGGCCGCCCGGGCCGATGTTGATGAAGAAGGCGTTGTGACGCTGCAATCTCGCTATACGCAAGGCGAACTAGCCAAGCGCATCGCCGCCAGTCGTGAAAGCGTCTCCAAGCAGATTTCGCAATGGACCCGCGACGGCCTGCTGGATATCGAAAATGGCCGGGTGAAAATCCTCGACCCTGAAACCATCAGCCTCATCGCCGACACCGGCGACGAGGACTGGTGATCTCCACAAGCACAATCAGCCTCGTCGCCAGGGGCTCTTGTAATAGATCTTCACTTTCTTCCCGTCATCCTCGTCTTCCGCACGACGTGGAGCAGATTCAGGCTGAGCCAAGCCCTGCTGGAAGATCGGAATATCCGCAGCCAGCGTGCCGTCCTTGGGCACGATCTCGAAACCCAGCATATGTAGCAGCGCCAGAAACCCCACACCGGTCATGATCGCCGTGGTCACGATCTGGGCGAGCAGCTTCATGAAGAAGCCGCGAAAGAAAAACGCCGTCACCACGCTGAGGGCTCCGCCGCCCACGCCTGCTGCAGATGCGATAGCAGCAAGGTCTGCACCCTCACCAAAAATCTGGGTGAGCCATTCCATCAATTGTTCCATCACGCGCTCCTGAACTGTCGCGAGCCATTAATTCATGCAGGTGACCTTACATGCACTCGACCGCAAGGTTAACCAATGAATTGCGCAACCCGCTCCCCCTTAGAGGGAACAGAACAGCAGACAATCTCCAGACCTGCCCGTGCGACAGCTATTGCTCTTGCACCCTGTCTCGGTTAGCAGGCACGCATGACACCAGAATTGCTCAATTTTGCCCTTGCGGCCTTTGTCACCTTTTTCGTGCTGATCGATGCCGTCGGCGTCGCGCCGGTATTTGCATCGCTGACGGCCCCGGGAGGTAGCGCCTATGCCCGCAGAATGGCCATTCGAGCAGTCCTGGTCGCGGCGATCATTATCACGGGATTCGCATTTGGCGGCGCCTGGCTTCTCAATGCCCTTCACATCTCAATCGATGCATTCAGGGCTGCTGGCGGAATTTTATTGTTCCTGATTGCGCTGGACATGGTGTTTGAAAAGCGCACAGAACGCCGCGAACACCGCGCTGAAACCCACAAGGCCGAACATGAAAAGCTGGAGGATATTTCCGTCTTCCCTGTTGGCATCCCGATGTTGGCCGGCCCGGGCTCGATCGCGACAGCCATGCTTTACATGCAGAATGCGGAATCAATGGCAGCCAAGGGTGTTGTGATTGGCGCTATCCTCGCCAATCTGCTCCTGTGTCTTGCAATTTTCCTGGTCGCAGCACCGCTGATGAAGCTGATGGGAGAATCAATAGCAGGTGCCATCACCCGTATTTTCGGTGTAATTCTCTCTGCTCTTTCCGTGCAGCTCCTGATCGACGGGATCAAAGGTGCTTTCGGACTAGCCTGAAATCAAACGTTTTTTTATGACAACAAAACGGCGCCTCAGTTTGCACTGGTGCGCCGTTTTGAAGCGTCCCTAAAATTCCAACCCAGGAACAGGGGACGTTATGGAATAAATATTCCGATTAGTCTTCACTGAATTCGGGGGATTTAGATTAAATCTTCAGTTGAACCCAATTTAAGTTCAACTTCGCTTACGGCCTCGACTTGTTCGTTTCGAGGTCACCGTAATATCTGTGTCGGCGAGTGGCTCAGGCACACTATCATCATTGCGTCTGCGCATCAGGCCAGCCATGTGAGCCAGCCCCTCGCCAGGTTGCAGGCACAGAGCGAGCATTTCCTGCAAGGCTGTTACGCCAATCAGCTCCGAATTGGCATCTGATGCATAAGCGAAACCGTCAGGCATCCGTGTTGCGCCATCTGCAAGCCACTGCTCCATGCGGGCCGCATGACCATGCGGCAGGAGAATATACCTGTCTTCGATTTCTACCGTCGAGCGTCCATCATCTTCTGGCACCATGACTTCATGCAATTTTTCGCCGGGACGGATGCCGATTTCCTTCTGCGGCAAGCCTGGCGCAATAGCGCTGGCCAGATCACCGATCAGGGAGGATGGAATCTTGGGTACAAAAATCTCACCACCCTTTGTGGTGGCAAGGCTGGACAAAACGAAATTCACGCCCTGCTCCAGCGTGATCCAGAACCGCGTCATGCGCTGGTCGGTGATGGGCAATTCGCTGGCCCCCTGCGCAATCAGCTTGCGGAAGAACGGCACGACAGATCCGCGAGACCCCAGCACATTGCCATAACGCACAACCGAGAACTTCGTACCGTCATGACCCGCCAGATTATTCGCGGCAACAAAGATCTTGTCGGCCGCCAGCTTGGAAGCGCCATACAGGTTGAGCGGATTGGCGGCCTTATCGGTAGATAGCGCCACGACCGTCTTCACGCCCGCACGGATGGATGCGTTGACCACGTTTTCGGCGCCGAAAACATTGGTGCGAATACACTCCATCGGATTGTACTCTGCAATCGGCACATGTTTGAGCGCGGCTGCATGCACAACATAGTCAACATCACGCATCGCCATTTCAAGGCGCTGGGCATCGCGTACATCACCGATAAAATAGCGCATGAACGGAAATTCCGACTGAGGAAATTCCTGCGCCATCTCATATTGTTTGAGCTCATCGCGCGAAAACACGATCAGTTTGCGCGGCGACCAGCGTGCGGCAACCATACGCACGAACTGCTTTCCGAACGACCCTGTTCCGCCCGTTACAAGGATTACCTTGCCATTCATGTCCGGCGCGGGCGTCGCAAAATCTCGCAATAGGGTCGTCATGCTTGTACTTACCAGTTCTGTCATGAAGCAGATGCGAAGGTCGCTCCACTCTCCACAGTGTCAATTTCGGCAAGATTGCATCAATTGCCTTAACCATCAGTTAGTCTCAAAATCTCTGAACCTGATTACACTTGGCCCGGGCCTCGGTATGTCGTGAAATGAAAGTTTAAGACCTTCCACTCAGTCTCACGCGGAATCAGCGATTTTACGCGGGAGTCCGAGATGAGCTTCAAGACAATTATCGACGTGCAAGCGTAACCATATGAGCAGCGATTTTCTGCCCTATGGTCGTCAACAGATCGACGATGACGATATCGCCGCTGTCGCCGAGGCCCTTCGCTCGGACTATCTGACCACGGGACCACGTGTCACGGCGTTTGAAGAAGCTTTTGCAACTCGAATGGGCGTGAAACGCGCCATTGCATGCGCCAATGGCACCGCTGCCTTGCATGCTGCCATGTTGGCATTGGATATCGGGCCCGGCGATGTAGCGATTGTACCCTCCATCACCTTTCTGGCCACTGCCAATGCCGCGCGTTTTTGCAATGGCTGGGTGATGTTCGCCGATGTCGATCCTGCAACCGGTCTGATGACGCCCGAAAGTCTGACGGAAGCGATTATCCGCACCCACGCGATCGGAATGACACCGCGCGTGGTGATACCAGTGCATTATGCGGGACAGATCTGTGATATGCCTGCCCTGTCCAGGATCGCCCGCGACAATGGAATGTTCATCGTGGAAGACGCCTGTCATGCTCTGGGATCGATAGATTCCGAAGGGTTCACCGTCGGGGCTTGTGAAGACTCCGATATGGCGTGCTTTTCCTTTCATCCGGTCAAGACAATCGCGACCGGAGAAGGCGGTATGATCACCACAAATGACCCGGAACTGGAAAAACGCCTGCGCCGGGCTGTCTGTCATGGAATGGTGCGTGAAGAGGCTGATTTAACAGACCCTGGCCTGTCCTGTGACGCTGAAGGAACACGATTGCCCTGGGCCTATGAGATGCAGGCGCTGGGATATAATTATCGCTTGTCAGACATTCAGGCTGCCCTAGGCCTCAGTCAGCTGACAAAGCTGGATCAGTTCATCGCCCGGCGTCGTCACCTTGCCGGACTTTATGATGAACAACTGAACGATCTGTCACATCTGACCCCCATGTCTCACCTGGTCGGCCAATCTCCCAGCCTTCATTTATATGTGGTGCAGATCGATTTTGAGGCGCTGAACAAGCCGCGCCAGCAAGTCATGGCTGAGCTGGCAAACAAAGGCGTGGGCACACAGGTTCATTATATCCCGGTCCACCACCAACCTTACTACAAACGCCTCGACGCAGAACTGGAACTGCCCGGTTCCGATACATTCTACGCGCGCTGCCTGTCCCTTCCCCTCTTTCCCACCATGAAAGACAAGGATGTCACCCGCGTTGTGAATGCCTTAAGAGATGTATTGGTTGAGTGATCCGAGCGGTTTTTGTTGCAAAATTCCTTCAAACTCGCTCTCATTCCACATAACGGGCTGAAATAATCGACGCGGGGAGTTCCACAAATGACCAATGCGACAGACGACACACCAAAGCAAAAGGGCTTTCTTGGTTTTGTTGAGCGTGTTGGCAATGGTTTGCCGGACCCCGTTTTTATATTCTTTTATCTGATCGCCATCCTTGTCGTGATCTCCATCGCCTGCTCTCTATTTGGCGTGACGGCGGACCATCCCACGCAACTTGACGCAGACGGTCAGGCTGTAATCCTCAAGGCTCAGAGCCTGATCAGTTCAGAAAACATCCAGCGCCTTTGGGTCGAGATGCCCAAGACATTCACTCATTTTCATCCCCTGGGATATGTACTCGTCGTGATGTTGGGCGCGGGCGTTGCGGAAAGGTCCGGCCTGTTTGCAAGTGGCATCCGTGCAGCTGTCCGTGATGCACCAAAAGTCCTGCTGACGCCTGTGGTTGCTGCCGTAGCCATGCTGTCAAATCATGCCGCTGATGCTGGCTATGTTGTCATGATCCCGCTGGCGGCCATCATATTCGCGTCTGCAGGTCGCCACCCAATGGCAGGTATTGCCGCAGCCTTTGCAGGGGTGTCCGGTGGGTTCTCGGCAAACATCTCCCCCGGCCAACTGGATGCGCTCCTCTTCGGCATCACCGAAGCTGCGATGGACGGCGCGAACCTGAATGTCGACTGGACCATGAACATTGCGGGAAACTGGTATTTCATATCCGCCCTGCTCGTCATCTATCTGCCCGTGATCTGGTATGTCACCGACAAGATCATCGAACCCAAGCTTGGCAAATGGAAGCCTTCCGAAGAACATGCAAACACATATGGCAAGGAAGATGCGCCACTGACGGAGGCCGAAAAGAACGGGTTGGGCCGTGCTGGTCTGGCCATCATAGGGGTGGTTATCGTCTGGGGTCTCATGACCCTTGGTCCGGATACACCCTTGCTTGATGATGGACCAGGAACCGAAGGCCAGCCCTGGTATGTCACGGCAACTCCGTTCTTCAGATCACTGGTCGCCGCATTCTTCATTCTCTTTCTGGCCGCTGGCTGGGCTTATGGCTCAGCCGCTGGAACCATAAAGAACCATCGCGACCTGGTCGGCATGATGAGCGATGCCATGAAGGATCTGGGATATTATCTTGTCCTTGCATTCGCTGCGGCACATTTTGTGGCCATGTTCAACTGGTCCAATCTTGGATTGATTTCCGCTGTGCATGGCGCTGATGCCATCAGATCCAGTGGGTTGCCACTACCGATCACGCTCGGCTTCATCGTGCTGTTCTCTGCACTGTTGAACCTGTTTGTAGGTTCGTCCAGCGCCAAATGGGCGCTGCTTGCTCCCGTATTGGTGCCTATGCTCCTCTTGCTGGGAATCAGTCCGGAAGGTGCCACGGCGACCTATCGTGTCGGAGATGGAGCGACCAACATCATCTCGCCATTGATGGTCTATTTCCCCCTTGTCCTGATTTTTGCGCAACGCTGGCAGAAGGATTTTGGCCTGGGGTCTCTCACCGCAATGATGATCCCTTATTCAATCTGGATGCTGGTCACGGGCGTGGTCCTGATCATGATATGGATGGGGG
>PAQI01000004.1 GCA_002709235.1 Hirschia sp. | reverse complement strand
GTCTGCGCTTCGCTTGGCCGGGATGACAGGGGATAGCCGAATGCTTTCAGGCTGTAGCTGAAGCGTTTGTGGTTCCGTCTTCCCAGCGAAAGCTGGGATCCAGACTGCTGATAGATGTCCTGGACTCCAGCTTTCGCTGGAGATGCGGCGGGACGGTTCTGGCAACCAATCACCAGCATACAGCGCAGGCCATGTTCGAGCTGGGCCAGCTGGCGTTTGAGCCAGCGTGAGGCGGTGTTTTCGCTGTTGAGCAGGCCCAGATGGGCCAGCATCCAGATCTGCCAGTCGAGCCAGACAAGCTGTCGGCGGAAGCTGCGCCAGAAGTCGCGTTTTGGTGCGTATATGTCTGGGGCCTGTGATCTCATGGGCTGCATTATGGGGGTATTGGCGAGGGGGTGGGATAAGTTTTGTGAGCTACCTTCTACCCGAAGGTTCCAGTGAAGACTGGAACCCATGCAGCTGAAGGGGCAGCGTTCTCGTGGCTGGCGGCGGCTGCGTGGACCCCAGTCTTCACTGGGGTCTGCGGGGGGGGGGGGGGGAAGGCGCTGGAAAGAGTTAAGGTGCGCCGGTGCCGATGCCTGCTTTTTCGTCGGCTTTCTTGCGTTTGCGTTCGATCAGCCAGGCGGCGATGATGCCCAGTTCGTAGAGCAGGTAAACGGGCACGGCCAATGCCGATTGTGAGAACGGGTCTGGCGGGGTCATGAACATGGCTATCGCGAAGATCACCACCAGCGCATATTTGCGGCCCTTGCGCAGGCCCTGCACAGTGACGATTTCCGCCTGTGCCAGCAGGGACATGACCACGGGCGTCTGGAAGGCCAGGCCGAAGGCTGTCAACAGGGACAGCGCCAGATCCACATAGGGCTTGGCCTTGGGCAGGAAAGTGACGCCTTCAAATTCCTGACCGAAGGCAAAGCGCATGATGAAGGGCAGGATCACATAATAGACCAGCGCCCCGCCCGCCGCGAACAGGAAAGGCGTGGCGATCATATAGGGCAGCATGGCCCGGCGTTCATTCTGGTAGAGCCCCGGTGCCACAAAGGCATAGATTTCCCAGGCGACATAGGGAAAGGCAATGGCCAGCCCGACCATGATCGACAGGCGCAGCTTGATGAACAGGATCTCGAACGCGCTGTCGAAAAACACGCCATCAATCAGGTTTTCCTGTCCGAAGGCTTCCTTGGCGCGCGCAAAGGGCACCATCAGGAAATCGATCATGTGTTCGGAGAACATGAATGCAGCGATCGAACACAGCGCAATGGCCGCGATCACCCGCATCAGGCGGCTGCGCAGTTCGGAGAGATGCTCTGCGAGCGGGGCGCGGCTGGCTTCGACCTCGTCAGCGCCCTTCTCATGCATGACAGATGCGCTGTCGTTCATTCAGCCGCATCCTTGTTGGGAGCAGCCTGTTGTGAGCCGGACTTCACCTTGTTTTCGGCATTGGCCCTGGCGCGCATATCCGCCGCACCCGCGTCACGCGCGATCTGGGCGTCGGCGTTTTCAATGTCCTTGCGCACATCATCAAGGCCGGTGGATTTCTTGAGGTTTTCCACCTCCTTGCGCAGCTCGTCCAGCTCGGCCTGACGGCCGATTTCCTCGAAGCTCTGTCGGAATTCCCACGCCATGGCGCGCAGCTTGCCCGTCCAGCGTCCGGCCCTGCGCATCATCAGCGACAGGTCACGCGGTCCCAGAACGACGAGCGCTAGCATGCCCAGCAAGAGCATTTCCGACATGCCGATCTGCGGAAGCATCGCAGCGCTACTCCAGACTTAAACTATAAACATTCGCGCATGTGCCAGCTGGCCATGCGCAAGGAATGTGACGTGGATCAAACCTTCGTCTCATCCTTGGACGGCGTCACATTGATCGGCTCGCCCTTGCTGTTGAGCTTCTTGGGTTCGGAAGAAGCGGGCTTGTCGTCCTCTTCTTCGTCCTGAAGGCCCTTGCGAAAGCTCTTAACGCCCGAAGCCAGATCCGTCATCATCGCCGAGATCTTTCCGCGACCGCCAAAAAACAGCAGCACAAGAACCAGAACAATGATCAGCTGGATCGGGTGAATTCCGCCAAGTCCCATAAAACCAACTCCAGTGAGAGGGGATGAATGCTCTAGTTATTATCGACGCGGCCCAATGTAAATGGAAGCCAGGCTTTCACTTGCGTCATGCAATGTGGGCTAATCGTCGCTATCTGTCATGAAATCGGTCACGAATGCACCATCTTCTCGCGCATGGGGATCTTCGGAAATATCCTCGATCAGATCCTCATCGGCTTCGGAATCAGACGGACGCGGCATGTCGAAGTCATCCGGGATGGCGGATGAGAGCAGACCCGCCGCCTTCATTTCCTCCAGCCCTGGCAGACTATCGAGGCTGTCGAGCCCGAAATGTTCGAGAAAAGCATCAGTGACGCCATAGGTGACGGGGCGGCCCGGCGAGCGCCTGCGTCCCCTCACCCGCACCCAGTCCAGCTCCATCAGCACATCCAGCGTGCCGCGTGAAACTGCCACACCGCGCACATCTTCGATCTCGGCGCGCGTGACGGGCTGGCAATAGGCGATGATCGACAGGGTTTCCATCGCGGCGCGTGAGAGCTTGCGTTCTTCTTCGCGGGTTTCCTCGAACAGGAAGCCCAGATCGGAGGCTGTCTGGAAGCGCCACTTGCCTGCGATCTCGACCAGCTGGACACCGCGCCCGGCATAGGTCTGTTTGAGTTCCATCAGCGTGCGCGCGACATCAGCACCGGGCGGCAGGGCCTGGGCGAGGGTTTCAGCGGAGACAGGCTCGGCGGCGGCGAACAGCACGGCTTCGGCGCGTCTGAGAGCGTCGGAAAGATTGGGATCAGGGTCTGTATCTTCGCTGGTGGTCTGTTCAGGGTCTGATGCGGGCGCAGTCTGGGCCTGGATCTCGGTCTGGGCCTGCACCTTTTCCTGCTTGCTGCGGCGGCGATCCTCACGCGTCAGCGCGGCCACGGCCTCGCGGATATCCTCCACGGCATCGGTGCCGACAGGCTCGACATTAGACGTTTTTGCGGGTCTGGACTTCGGCATGTGCGCCGTGCTCCTGATAATGTGCTTGCTGCCCTATTGGGCGGCCTGTGGCGGTGCCTCGTCCTGTGCGCGGCGCAGATAGACATCCGACATCGGACGATCCTGACGCACTTCCATAGCGTGATCGCGCGTCAATTCCAACGCTGCCGACAGATAGCTGGCCATGATGGAGCGATAGGGTGTCTCGTCCGGTTCGCCTTCAGGGCGGCCAAGCGAGCGGATCGTGGCCCAGTCATCCAGCCTGGGCGCGAGTTTCTTGAGTGACTTGCGCGCATTCTCCAGTGCCAGAACCGGCTGGCGTTGCACGACATGGCGTTTGGGGGTGGCACGGCGTGACTGGATATTGCCGAATGCCTGCATCAGGTCATAGAGCGTGGCATTGTAGCGGGTCTTGCGGATGACTGTCGCCAATTGGGGCTCACCACGCACGAATACATCGCGCCCGGTCACATCACCCTTTTGAAGCTGTTTCATGCCGTCGCGCATGGCTTCGAGCCGTTTCAGGCGAAACGACAGACGCCGCGCGAGGACATCACCATCGACGGCTTCACCCTCTTTGGCACTCTCGGCCTTTGGTAACAGCAATCTGGATTTGAGCCAGGCCAGCCAGCTGGCCATCAGAAGATAGTCGGCGGCCAGATCAATGCGCTTGCTTTTCGCTTCCAGAATGAAGGCCAGATATTGCTCGGCAAGTTCCAGGATGGAGACATGAATGAGGTCGACTTTCTGGCGGCGGGCCAGATCGAGCAGCAGATGCAACGGGCCTTCATAACCTGTAACATCGACACAGAACTGTTCATCGGGCGCGGCATCATCAGCGTGTTGCGCAGCGCTGGCGAGTGTTTCGTCGCCATCATGGGCGCTCATCACGCAACCGCCTCGGAGCGGATCGCCAGCAATTCATTGAAGCGGTCCCATGCGGAGGCCGTGTCGATGGGTTCGGATTTCAGGGCGAGCGCTTCTGCGGCCTGTGCGACCTGTAGCGACCGACCGGATAAGGCAGGCGTGGCGCTGGCCACTTCGCGCATCTCATTGAGGATCATCTCCGGTGATTTCACGAAACCCGCACAATGCAGCGCAATATCACAGCCAGCTGTGAATATGCTACGCGTGCGTTCGGCAAGTGATCCGCCAAGTGCATTCATTCCAAGGTCATCCGACATCAACAATCCCCCGAATCCGATTCGTGTACGGATGACATCATTGATGATGCGCCGGGACAAGGTTGCAGGTGTATCTCCATCAATCGCCGTATAGGCAACATGGGCTGTCATCGCCATTGGCGCATGGGACAGGCGGGAGAACGGTTCGAAATCAATGGCGATCTCTGCGGCGTCCGCGGTCACGACGGGAAGTGATTCATGGCTGTCTGCCAAGGCGCGACCGTGACCGGGCATGTGCTTGATCACACCCACTACCCCGCCTGCGGCCAGCCCTTCCAGCGCAGCCGAGCCCAGCGCAGCCACTTTCTCCGGCGTGGCACCGAATGAGCGGTCCCCGACAATGTCATGTGCGCCAGGATGCAGCAGGTCCAGAACGGGTGCGCAATCGGCGTGAATACCGATGGGTGTCAGCTCGCACGCCATGAGGCGATGGCCCAGAAAGGCTGCCTCGATGCCCAGCCCGCGATCAATTTCGTATAGATCCGAATAGACGCCAGCGGCTGGAAAGTCGGGCCATTCGGGTGGTCTCATGCGGCGCACGCGGCCGCCTTCCTGATCAATGAAGATCAGACAGGCCCGACCAAGCGCGGCCCAGATCTCGTCGACCAGTGCCCGCACCTGCGCACGCGTCTTCACCGACCGCCCCATGAGGATCACACCCCAGGGGTCTGATTGCGCCAGAAACAGAGCCTCATCCCGGTGCAGCCGTTCACCGGCGACAGACAGGATACAAGCCTTGGGTTTGCTCATTTCGCCTTCACGATGCAATCACCGCCGCGTTCCTTGAAGGATGCACAGAATGCATTCGCCAGATCACGCGACTCAAATCCCCCAGCCTGGATACGATGCCACACGCCCTTTGCCCCGAGGTCAACGGTCTGCACGGATTTCTGGGCGTAAAGAAAGAGGTCCGGTGCCTTTGTTGAGGCTTTCTTCCATTCTGTATCAATCGCCGACTTATCCTGGACTGCTGCCAGCTGAACCACGAAATTGCCGCCCGCAGCCACGATTGGCGCAGCGGCAATCTTTGTGGGTTCCGGGATGGGCGCGGTTGTGCGTGTAGGTTTGGGCGTTGGTTTGGCAGCATCAAGATAGGACGATTGTGAAGTCTGTGTTGCCTTGGGTTTCGGTGCCGTCCTTGCCGTATCAATGGCGGCCATTGTCTGGCGCGGCGCTGGCGATGGTGCCGGAGAGGTATCCAGATCGCCCATCATGTTTTCCAGATCGACGGGCTCTCCATTGCGGCCAAGAATCCGTTCCGAGCTCTTGCCGGCAGACGATGGTTTTGAAGGTCCACTCTTGGATTGAAGTCCCGCCATATCTTCGGGACCATCCAGTGCAACATTCTCGATTTCCGCCCCCAGAGGCACGGGCTCTTCGCGCACCTTGGCCGCTGTGAAGTCTTCATCGGCTTCCCTGCCGCCCTGATGCATGACCTCCATGTCGACATTCTGGTCTGCGCGACCGCCGGGATTATCGGGGCGTGACTTGAACGCGCCTTCCGATGCGATCTGGGTGAGCACCTGCTGGTCGGAATTGCGCACGCCCTGCCTGTAGGCGTTCCAGACGACAACGCCGAAAACCAACATGACCACGATTGCGAGCATGAGCACCAATGGTCCGCGTGAATTGTCATTCGGGGCCCTGTAGGCTCCGCCCTCTTCCGGCAAGGGCGCAAAGCCATGTCCTTCACGACGATGGATCGTGGGCTGGTTCTTGTCGTCAAAATGATCGGCAGGCATGTCGCGGCCTCCTCATCCAGCGCTGGGCACCGGACTTTTCCTTATCACGTTATCACTTCCAGATCGAAGAGACGTTTATGCTCATCGATCGCGAAATTGTCGGTCATGCCTGCAATATAGTCGCAGACAATGCGGGCACGCGCATATTCATCAACAGTCTCCGCCGCATTGCGCCAATCGGTGGGCAATGTGTTCGGCTCACAATTGAACAACTCGAACAGGTCTTCAAGCATCCGACGCGCCTTGGAGCGCATGCGGTTGACCCGGTAATGCTTGTACATGCGCTCATAGAGGAAGGCGCGCAGTTCACGCTGTTTGGCATCCAGCCCCCTGGAAAACGCAACGATAGGCTCGTCCAGCTCGCGCACATGCTGGGCGCTTTGCGGCTTGTGTTTCTTGATGCGGCGGCGTGTTTCCTTGACCAGATCATTGATCCACATACCGATCAGCCTGCGCACGGCTTCTGACACCATACGCTTGCGGTCGAGGTCAGGATAATCCTTGCGCACGGCATGGAACACCTCGCCGACCATCGGCACATCCAGAATGTCCTCAATGGAGAAGATGCCAGCCGCGATACCGTCATCGATGTCATGATTGTTATAGGCAATGTCGTCTGCGAGTGCGGCGACCTGCGCTTCGGGACCAGCGAATGTGTAAAGTTCCAGACCTTCAAGCTGTTCATAGTCTCTGAAAGCCAGTGGCAGATTGTCGATTGAAGCGCCCTTGTCGATCAGCGGTCCATTGTGCTTGACCAGCCCCTCAAGGGTTTCCCAGGTCAGGTTGAGGCCGTCAAAGCGCGGATAGACCTGTTCCAGCCGGGTGACGACGCGCAGGGCCTGTGCATTGTGGTCAAAGCCCTGAAAATTCTTCATGCACTCATCCAGCGCATCCTCGCCAGCATGCCCAAAAGGGGGATGGCCAAGGTCATGCGCAAGTGCGAGCGTTTCGGCCAGATCCTCGTCCAATCCGAGTGTCCGCGCGACGGAGCGGGCGATCTGAGAGACTTCCAGCGAATGCGTCAGGCGCGTGCGGAACAGGTCTCCCTCATGCGCCACAAACACCTGCGTCTTCTGCTTCAGACGCCGGAATGCCGAGGCATGGATGATGCGATCCCTGTCACGCTGAAAGGATGTTCTCGTTGCAGAGGGGGTCTCGTCATGGACGCGTCCACGGGACGAGGAAGGGTCGCTCGCGAAGATCGCGCGAGGCGGCGGAACGAAGGTTTCGGCCATTGCCTTCTTTCGTTTTCGATACAAAGCTTTGAATTCATGCGGCGCGAGACTACATTGAGACTGTTCGCCCTAATCCTTTGTTAACGGCGATGCGACTGGATACAAGGCCATGACTGCACCTATCACAATCTCATCAAGCGCTGCTGAGCGCATCAAGCTGATCCTGTCCAAGGAGGGCAAGGGTGCCACAATGCTGCGGGTTGCCGTTGAAGGTGGTGGATGCTCCGGTTTTTCCTATAAATTCGATTTTGCCAGCGACACCAATGAAGACGATATCGTGATCGAGCGCGATGGCGCAAAGGTCGTGATTGACGAAGTGTCTGTGCCCTTCCTTGAAGGCTCGGAAATCGACTATGTCACCGAAGTCATCGGATCCGCCTTTCGTATCAGCAACCCTAATGCGACGGCTGCCTGCGNCTGCGGCACGAGCTTTGCTCTGTCCTAGGCGACGGCCAGGGGACGCAGTGTAACAGCACCATTGCTGCACGCTTTGACTGGCGCGCAATGGAGCCGGGACACCATGAAGACCTTCAGCGCACGCGATCGACTGAAGCTCCTGTCAGGCATTGCTGCCAGTGTGGCGCTCTCTGCCTGCGGCGGAGGTGGCGGTTCGTCTGATCCCACGCCAACACCCTCTCCTTCTCCAACACCCACACCAACACCCACGCCTGCACCTGTCATGTCGCTGCGGGATGTCTATGCCGACCATTTTCGCATCGGTGCCGCCATCGGCCCTGCACAGGTGACAAACGGGTCGCCGGATCTGGCGCTGTTGCAACGCCATTTTTCGTCGATCACGGCCGAGAATGTGATGAAACCGGCCTATCTGGCACCCTCGCCGGGCGTCTACACATTTGACGATGCAGATGCGCTGGTTGATTGGGCCACGACCAATAATCATCATGTGCGCGGGCATGCACTCGTCTGGTATCAGGAAACGCCGAACTATTTCTTTGATGGCTCACCATCAGATGTGCGCTCCAGGCTGGAGAATTATATCACCGAGGTGATGACGCGCTATCGCGGCCGGGTTCAGGCCTGGGACGTGGTCAATGAGGTGGTGGCAGATTTTGATAGCTCCACCTCTCCCTATCGCAACAGCAATTGGTATCAGGCTGCTGGCGGGCCGGACTATATCGAATGGGCATTGCGCGCTGCACGTGCCGCTGACCCCGATGCCAGGCTGTTCATCAATGAGTACAACACCGAATTGCCGGAAAAACGTGCGCGGTTCATGACCGTGATCAGGCAGCTGCTGGACAAGGGCGTGCCGCTGGATGGAATTGGCCATCAATGCCATATCGACCGCACCACCAAGGCCGGGGATGTGCTGGATGCGATTGATGCTGTGGATGTCCTCAATGCCGGGCTGGAAAATCATGTCACCGAACTGGACATGACGGTCTATAATGACTCCGCCCTTTGCTATTCGGACGGGATCAATTGTGCGCCCGCCTATACCAATGGCGCACCGGCGGAAGCCCTGATCTCGCAGGCGCGCACCTATAGAAACCTGTTCAACGGCCTGAAGGCACGTCCATCGGTCACATCCGTCACGAGCTGGGGGGTCTGTGATGACCAGTCCTGGCTGAACCATTTTCCGGTCGAGCGTGAGAATTTCCCACTATTGTTTGATCGCCAGCGCAATCCCAAGCCTGCCTTTCATGCGATTACCGATCCGGCCTATGTGATCACTCAATAAGGATCACGGCATGGGCAATGGCCCTGCCTTCCCTCCACTTTTTGCCATTTTGCAGAAGGCGGGCACTTGCGTTTTGCAGCATGCCACCTGATCTAGGGGTCATCTGTCTGGCTGTTCTGGCCCAAACTGCAATTGGATTCCCCATCATGGATGTCACTTCCGCTGTCAAACATCGCCGCTCGATCCGCGCCTTCAAGGACACGCCGATCAGCCGCGAAGAGCTGACAGACCTGCTCACCACTGCACAGCGCTCACCATCCGGCTGTAACCTTCAGCCATGGCGGGTGATTGCGGTGAGTGGCCAGGCGCGCGCGGATGTTGTCGCGCTTGCACACAAGAGACTGGCGGAGAACCCCGAGGGAGACCCGACCGACTATCCGATCATCCTGCCCGACATGTGGGAGCCCTATAAATCGCGCTATATGCGCATCGCTGCGCAAATGTCGGAGGCTGCCAATGTCGAACGCAGCGACAAGGAAGGGCGCGCCCGACTGATGGCACGTCAGTTTGATTTCTTCGACGCACCTGTCGGCCTGTTTTACATCGTCGATGAGCGTTTCGAACATGGCCAATGGGGCCATACCGGCATGTATATGCAAACCGTCGCTTTGCTGGCTGAAGAGCGCGGCTGGGGCACGTGTTTCCAGGAATTCTGGGGCCTGCTGCGGACCACGCTGAAAGCGCATTTTCAACTGGGCGAACATGAGATGGTCTGGTGCGGCATGGCGATGGGCCATCCTGACTGGAGCTCGCCGATGAACAATTACCGCACCGAGCGCGCACCGCTGGACGAAGTTGTTGACCTGCGCGGGTTTTAGTTGCCGCCCGTTCCCAATGACGTAATCTGCGCGCATGTGTGGACGCTTTTACAGACATGAGATCTCGTGGGACGAGTATCACGCTTCGCTGAGCATCATCCAGCCTGACGGCGTGGAGGCACCGGAGGCGAAGTATAATGTCGCGCCGATGTCGTTTGCGCCGATCATCAAGCCGCGTGAGCACGGGCAAACGGGCAATGAGCTGATCCCGGCGCAGTGGTCTCTGGTGCCGTCATGGTGGCGCAAGCCGCTGTCGGAGAAGAAGTTCTCGACCTTCAATGCGCGCTCCGAAACGGTGAACGAGGCCAATAGCTTCAAGGGCTCGTTCCGGCATTTTCGCTGTCTGGTGCCGATGAGCGGCTATTATGAATGGTCAGCACCCAAAGTGCCCTTTGCGATCACCATGCGCAATCGGCGCTGGTTTTGTGTGGCGGGGCTGTGGAACCGGGTGATGATCGAGGGCTCGGAACTGGACACGTTCACCATTCTGACGACCGACCCCAATGACGCCACGGCGGGCATCCACTCACGCATGCCGGTGATCATCTATCCGGAGGATTATGAGCGCTGGATGCGTGCGCCCTATCAGGAGGTGTTCGACCTGATGAAACCCTGCGCCGCCGCCGATATCGACGCCTGGCCGGTCAAACCCGATGTGGGCAATGTGCGCAATCAGGGCCCGGAGCTGATCGAGGAGGCTTGAGAACATGTGTTCGGATTTCAGCAACAGGTGAGCTGAGGGATCCAGCTATCAAGCTCGCTAAACGGATTTGCTCAAATGACTAAAAGACAGTGTTGGCTGAAACAACTCAGTCTTCCCCCCAAACATCCCTGATCATCGGTCCGTAGATGATGGTTTCAATTAAAACCCCACCCTCTTCCAGACTGTAAAAAATGACATGTGTATTGTGCACAAACCGCCTTGCGTGATCTCGACCGGGTTCGCGTATTCTGCCGATCAGCGGAGCTTCTGCAAGCAGTTCAAAAGTCCGGAACAAAGAAGCCTGATAGCGTGATGCCTAATATTCGCCAAAACCGAGAATACCTTGCACAAGGATATCCTCAATATCCTGTTCAGCCTGCCGCGTGAGCCTATACGGCATGCTTTGAAGCAAGCTGTGAGGCTCGGGCTTTTGCTGCTTCCCAGATCTGTTCCGGTGTCCGCTCGCCAGTTCCCGAGGTTTCGGCGCGCTCCAATGCCTCGGCGATCAAGGTTCGCCGGTCCTCTTCGGAAAGCGAATTGAGAATACGCTTGTCTTCCTCACTGGGGGCGGCCAGCGAGGTCAGGTGGATACGGCCATTGAGATAAGTCTGCGACATAAGGCTAATTTATCACCGAAGGACAACGCTTCCAATCCCCGGCTTGCATTAAGCACTGCGCGACACCGGTAACGTCTGTTGGACAGGGACAGTTTGGGTGCAATGCGCCTGATGACAACGTGATCGGTAAAAGAATGCAGTTCTATCCTCCCCTCATCAGGGAAAATCCTCCACAAGTTCTGTAACTTCCGTTAAACAGATCGCATATGGATATGACAGGCGGAACGCGCCTGGTGGTGGAAGGGATGTTTGATCATGGCTGCAACGAAGAGCCCGACGGCGCTGCAATATCTGGACAAGGCCATGGGTGGCCTGCGTGAAATCGGTCTGGTTCCGGAAAAATCANGCGATCCTGCCCCTATCGTTGCCCTGCTCAACCAGATCACCGATCTTGACCCGGACCGCGTGGCAGCCATTGCCCGCACGCTGGACCAGATGTCGGTGTTCAATGATGTGGTGCGCGAGCATATTTCCGGCATCACAGTGGGTGAGCGCTATGAGGGCATCACCACGGCGTTCAATTCCATCCGCGATGACAGCAAGGCGATGGTGAACCAATATGCCGATGGCAAGATCTCCACGATGGAGCGGGTTTCCAATGTCTGGATGAAGATGACGCGCGGCGATATCGCCAGCCGCTTCGNCAAGATCAAGGATCTTTATCTGGAGGTTCAAAAAGAAACCGACAACCAGATCAGGAAAGAACGCCAGATCCTGGAAGCCTATCTGGATTTTCGTGGCGCGTTGAAACAATCCGAAGTGCTGGCGCTGGAAGTTCTGGAAAAAGCCGCAATCAAGCTGGATGCCGCCAAGACCGCCGTGGGTGAAGCCATGTCGGTGATCGAGGCTTACACGGGCGACAATGCCGCCGAGCGTGCGGATCTTGAGCTCAAGCGTGACGAGAAATTGCGCCTCTTGCAGGCCGAGGAAAAACGCTATCAGGTTTCCAAGGACCTCTCCGACAATATCACGATCGGCTACAATACCTCCGAAGTGATCATGGCACGGCTGGTCCAGACCACATCCGCCAAGGAACGCATTTACGCCCAGTCGGTCTCGTTCTTCAGCACCAATGAAGTTGTGCTGACCGCGCTGACCGCCTCTTTCACCGGCCTGCACGGCCTGCATGAGAGCACGCAGACGCTGGAAGCCATGAAGAAGGGTGTTGATCAGTCTCTGGAGACGCTCGCCGAGATCGGTGGACAGGTGCAGGAAGCGGCAATCAAGGCCGGATATGGCCCCACTGTATCGGCGGCATCGGTCAAGATGCTGGTCGACAGTGTGGTCTCGTTCCAGGAGCGCAGCCAGGACATCATCAAGGAGATGCGTGTGCTGGCAACGGAGAACTCCGAGGAGATCCGCGAGGCCGTGGAGGATGGCAAGCGCCGCCTGACGCGTCTGGTTGAACAAGGCGCTGCCGCTGCCCTGCTGCCAGCGGAGGCATGAGGCCAAAAGCGTGAGCGAAGACCAACCGCAAGACCAGTCACTGCACAAGGCGGAAACGCTGGATGATGTGATGATGGCGATGGATGTGGTGGACACGCTGCGCCATCGCGAGCAATTGGTGCTGCGCGAGCTGGACAAGGATGGCCGTGAGGCGGAACTGGTCGAGCGGCTCAAGGAGATCTACACGGCGCAGGGTATCGAGGTGCCCGAAAACATCCTGCGTGACGGGGTAAAGGCGCTGGACGAGAACCGTTTTGTCTATGCCCCGCCCAGGCAGAGTTTTGCGACAAGGCTGGCGAAGGTCTATGTCTCGCGCGGCAAATGGGGCAAGCCCGTCAGCGTGGCCTTTGCCTCGCTGATTGCCCTGCTGGGTGTGTGGCAGTTTGGGTTTGTCATGCCACAAAAGGCGGAGGCCCGGCGCGAGCTGGTTGCGCTCACCGAAACCCTGCCCGCCCAATTGGAAAAACTGCGCCAGGATGCCCAGGAACTGGCGCAGGAAGAGCGCGTCGATACGCTTGCGGAGACCTATTATCAAAACGGCATGAGTGCGGTTGAGGATGGTAATGCGGCGTTTGCCAAGATCGCCGCGGTGGATCTGGGCACGCTGATCGACGATCTGAAGGCGATTTACGAAGTGCGCGTGGTCTATGGTCCCGGTGAACCCAGATCCGGCGTATTCCGCATCCCGAATGACGACCCCAATGCCCGCAATTACTATCTGATCGTCGAAGCGGTTGATGCCACTGGCAAGGTCCTCACGGTGCCTGCTGTCAGTGAAGAAGACCAGACGACGCAGCGCACGCAGAAATGGGGCCTGCGCGTGACCGAGGAGGCTTTCTACAAGGTCGCGCAGGACAAGGAGGACGACCAGATCATCCAGAATGCCGTGATCGGCACCAAGAAACGCGGATTTCTGACACCAGACTATCTGGTGCAGACCAATGGCGGAGCGATCTTCGAATGGTGATGTCATGGCCCAGATGATTTCCGGTCGCGACAGTGTCCGCCAGATCGACAGCGTGATTGCGCAGCTTCGAACCCAGGTGGCTGACGCCATCGAAGCCGCCGACGAGGCACAGGCCAGACGCACCCAGGTTCGCCAGGAACAGGTTATGGCCTATCGCGCGCTGGCCGATCTGCGGCTGTCACTGCTGTCAAGCGGACAGGGGCGCGACTCCCTGATGGCATCGGAACGCAAGGCGCTGGACCTTCTGGCTGCACATGAGGACCATGTGGCCGAAAACCAGCGCAAGCTGGATGCAGCCGCTGCCGAGATCCTGCGGCTGGAAGAAGAACGCGCGGATCTGGCCGACAAGCTCGACCTTGCAGTGAGCGCCTATGAGGACAAGGTCGAACAGATTGAAGCGCGCCTGCATGACGATCCGGACTATCAGGCACTGTCAGAGGCGTTTGAAGATGCCTGCGCGGTGAGTGAACGGGCGCATTCCAAGCTGGCTGTGGCTGAAAAGGACCGGCAGACCAAGGGTCAACCCTATGAGAATGACCCGTTGTTCTCATATCTGTGGAAACGCAAATTTCGACAGCCCAGCTATAGTGCCTTCCCGTTCTTTCGCTTTCTGGATGGGTGGGTGGCCGACCTTTGTGACTATGACAATGCCTGGCTGAACTATAAACGCCTGACGGAATTGCCGCTGCGGCTGCGAGAGCATGCCCAGCGCAAGGATGCCGACAGGGACGCCGCCGAGGACGCATTGGAGGCTGCCGAAGCGGCGGCTCTGCAAGCTGGCGGCGCTGATGAGCTCAAGGAAAAAGCCGATAGCATTCGTGATGGTGTGGCCGGGCTGGATCACCTGATTGCCAAGCATGAAGCCACGCATCAGGAGCTGGCCCAGGGCCATGAAGATGCGTTGGCGGCGCAGACCGGCCCCGGTGCGCAGGCGCGGCAAGTGCTGGAGCATGCCCTGCGCGAGGCAAGCTTTCCTGATCTTCGTGTGCTTGCCTCCCAGACCATAGATCGCGAGGACGACCGGCTAGTCGATCAGCTGGTGAAGCTGCGCGCCGAGGAAATGGAATTCGAGCTGGCATCGCGTGAAGTTGAAGAACGCCCCCGCGCCAGACGCCGCGAGCTGGATACGCTCGAGGGATTCAGACGTGCTTTCAAGTCTGCCAATTATGACAGCCCCTATGCTTCGTTCAGGGGCTCGGCGATTGATGCTGCCATTTCTGGCCTGTTGCGTGGCGGCGACACGATCAACAGTGCGATGCGGTATGTGAACAAGAACATGCGCCGTACCAAACCGCGCGTTGATCCGGGTTTTGGCGGTGGACGCCGCGCCGACACGCTGGGATTGCCGGGTATTCTTGGAGATATCGCGATCGAGATTGCAAAGGAAGCTGCGCGTTCCGGCAGTTATGGTGGCGGCTATCGCGGGTCGACCAAACGCTCCTCCGGAGGGACGCGACCGACGCGGCGGACATCTCCTCCGCGATTGCCAGGATCATCACGGCGCGGCGGTTTCAAGACCGGCGGTGGCTTTTGAAACAGGCCCCAACTGCAAAAGTTTATCGCCTGCAGATTGAATAGCGTAGCCATCTGCTCCCCTCTGCATTATTAACTTCAAGTATAGGGCAGACAGGGGGCTGAACTTGCTCATGCATCGAATAAATCTCGTTCATTGCGCTCAAAATGATGCGTCAGTGATCGAATTCATGATCGCTTCCGAAACGAAGTTCAGACAGATCACGCCTAATAAATTACAGATCCCTAATGTTTTGGGTTTATGTCCATTAATCGAGACCTCTGTGTAAAGAGGCGAATGAATACTGGGTGATCGATGACCTATCACAGCTCGAAAGCGGACAAATCCGGCCAGGTTTCAACAACCGGCACGCGTGTGGAAATCATCCCTGCCCAACTCGATACAGATACGGTCAGAAAACCACCGCGCCGGTTCCCGATTGACCGCAGCGGTATTCGATACCTCGCAAGGTCGATGGATATCGTGCTCGGCCTCACGCTGATCTTCGTGGCCTGCTCTTCATTCGGCATCCAGCTGTTCGACATCAGCCTGAAAATCGCTCTTCCCTATGTAATCGCCCCCATCGCGGCGTTTTTCGGGATGCGCATGGCAGGTGCCTACTGGTTCATTTATGACGAGCGCGCATCGACGCATATGGTCAGGACGGTATGGGGTGCCGGGTGCGCACTGGTCGTTATCAATGTCCTGTCGCGCTTGCTCGGATTTGGGGGAGATCCTGGTATCCTGACCTATGTCAGCGCCACATTGCTCCTTGGTTTCACCGCTCTGCACGCGCATTACATCGTGGCCTTCAAATCGCTGGTACGCTCGGGCAGATTGTCGGAAAATGTCGCCATTATCGGCGCGACACAGGCCGCTGGTGAAGTCATCCGCAAGAATGCTGCGATCCGCGAGATGAACATTCTGGGCATTTTCGACGACCGGCTGGACCGTGCACCGAGCCAGATCAATGGCATTGATGTGATCGGAACGGTCGATGAGCTGCTGCAATGGGAAGACCTGCCCCGCATTGACCGGATCATCGTGACAGTGACATCGACTGCGCAGGACCGCGTACGCAAGATGATCGACAAGCTTCGTGGCCTGCCGCAGGAAATCATCCTGGTTATGGATCTGGACGGCTTTGCACCGGAAAGCACATCGGTTGCTGCGATCAGTGACCTGCCCGCAGCCTATATTTCTGGTGCACCACGCGATGCACGCCGCGCGGCGGTCAAACGCATCATGGATATAGTCCTTGCCAGCGGAATGCTGTTGGCCTTCGCGCCGGTCATGCTTGTGATCGCCATGCTGATCAAACTGGACAGCCCCGGTCCAATCTTTTTCCGCCAGAAGCGTCATGGCTTCAACAACAAGCAGATCCGGGTCTGGAAGTTCAGATCCATGCGGCCGGACAAGAAGGCTGAAGAAGGCCGGATCCAGCAGACGGAAGCCAATGATTCACGCATCACACGGATCGGCAAGTTTCTGCGTCGCACCAGCCTTGATGAACTGCCTCAGCTGTTCAACATCTTTGCCGGTGACATGTCTCTCGTCGGTCCTCGGCCTCATCCGATCTCGATGACGGCAGAAGAAGTTGAAGTGCATAATATCGTCGCCGAATATGCACACCGCCACCGTATGAAGCCGGGCCTGTCCGGCTGGGCCCAGATCAATGGTTCACGCGGGCCGGTGCATTCTGCTGACGAAGTGCGTGAGCGTGTCCGGCTGGATATGGAATATATGGAACGCGCCGGTTTCTGGTTTGATCTATATATCGTATTGATGACCGCTCCTCGCCTGCTGGGCGACTCCGACGCGATCCGTTAGGAAAGCCCTTTAGAATGCTCAACCCGCAGACTTCCAGCAGCGCCCCTGCTCTGACGCATGAACCGCGTCAGGCGGATGAGCGTGTCTGGGACAATGCGCTGTGGGCAAGTTCTCAGCGGGGCATTCTGACCATCGCCATTCCAACCTTTCGCGATGATGCCGTGCCGATGATTGAGGCATTGGCGACATGCGAGCGGTTTGGCGATGTCGAGATTGTCTTGTTCGATGATGGCGGCGGCGATGAAGCATTGGTGCAGGCCTTTGTGGCGGCTGGCGACACGACGTCCTGCGCGATGCGCGTGGTTTCCGCCGCGCACAATGCCGGTCGTTCGGTAGCCCGTAATCGCCTGATTTCGCACGCGCGTTCAAACTGGTTGCTCTTGCTGGATGCGGACATGCTGCCGGATGCGCCTGATTTTCTGACGCAATATATATCGCGGATCGAAGCAGACGCAGAGCCGGGCCTGATCGTGGGTGGGTTCTCACTCAAGCAGGCCCCGCAAACGCGTGAATTTGCGCTGCACCGCTGGCAGGCTGCGCGGTCTGAATGCCTGAGCGCGGCGGAACGTAATGTCGATCCGGGCCGCTTTGCCTACACTTCCAATGTGCTTGCACATCGGGATGTGCTGACCAAAATCAGTTTTGACGAGAATTTCAGTGGCTGGGGCTGGGAGGATGTCGATTGGGGCCTGCGTATCGCGCAGATCGCACCCGTCATTCATCTGGACAATCCGGCAACACATATGGGCCTGGACACGGCAGCGAACCTGATGGCCAAATATGGCAAATCAGGTCCGAATTTCGCCTATGCGCTCAGCAAGCACCCAACACATCTGGAGCCCACTCCCCTGGGACGCCATTCGCGGCGACTGGCGCAATGGCCCAACGCCATCCGTGCGCCGCTGAAGGCATTGTCAGGTGCCATAGCGCGCAATGAAGCCCTGCCAGCAGCCATGCGCGGCAATGGTCTCAAGCTGTGGCGTGCGTTGATCTATGCGGAGGCACTGTCATGATTGACTGGACCTATAACGCTCGCAATGACCTGGCTGCACGGATCAACCGGCGCCTGACACAATGGCGCATGGCTGCACCGGTCATCACCCAGATCGAGCGGCCCATTGTATCCTTCACCTTTGATGACTTTCCAAAATCTGCCCTGAACGGCGCTGATATCGTCGAACGACATGGCGGAAAGGCGAGTTTTTACGCCTGCACATCCATGGCCGGCAAAACCGGTCCGTATGGTGAGATGTTTGACGCTGACACGCTGGCTGATCTGAATTCACGCGGCCATGAAATCGGGTCACACACACATACCCATCTGGATTGTTCGATATCCTCGCCAGATGAGGTTCTGAGCAATATCGATCTCAATCTCCAGAGCTTGCGTGAGATGGGTCACGACGCCGACGTGACCAGCTTTGCCTATCCATTCGGGGAAACCCGGCTGGATGTGAAGGCGAGGATTGCCGAGCGATTTGCTGTGGGGCGCGGGGTGTTTCCCGGCGTCAATCATGGTCGCATGGACCGCTCTCACCTGAAATCCTACACACTTGATCCGAGCCAGGCCAGTCTGGACAGCGCTCTGGCGGGCATGAATTCGCTGAAGGAAGACTGTGGCTGGATCATACTGTTCAGCCATGATGTCAGCGATAAACCGAGCGATTATGGCGTTACACCCCAGGCAATTGAAACGCTCTGCCAGAGGGCCGTTGATTTGGGCGCGGTGATTGCACCAATGACCCAAGCCGCCATTCTTGCGGGAGCCTGGTCGAAATGATGTCTCAGAACAGGGCGCATCCGCGCATCAGCATCATTGTTCCCACCTTCAACCGTCATGACGGTCTGAAGCGCTGCCTGTCGAGCCTGTTTGCCCTGTCGGACACCAATATCGCCAATGCCGAGCTGATCGTGGCTGACAATTCACCCGATGCAAACGCCAGCGATGTGTTCGAGACGCTGACCGCCAATGCGCCTCTGCCCTGCAAATATGTGTCGGAAACTGCGCCGGGCGTTTCCAATGTCCGCAATTCCGCGCTGGAAATCGCCGAAGGGTCGCTTGTTGCCTGGCTTGATGATGACCAGACGGCTGAGCCCGGCTGGCTGGATGAGCTGGTGAAGGCGCATGACGTATACGGTGCCACTGTCTCATTCGGACCAACGCTTCCGGTCCTGCCGGAAAGCACCCGCAAATACCGCTCCTATTTCACCCGCTTCTTCGAGCGTCCGCAGCTACCGCAAGACGGACTGATCGATGCGTATTTCGGCTGTGGTCACTCGCTGATCGACCTGGTGGCCATTCGCCAGATGCTGCCGGAGAATGCACCGCTTTTCGATGTTGAAGCCAATGACCTTGGCGGCGAGGATGATCGTCTGTTCCAGATGGTGCTGGACAAGGGCGGCACGATTGCCTGGAACCGGCAGGCGGTCGCGCATGAGCATCCGCCTGCACACAGGGTCAAGCTGAGCTACACACTTCAGCGCAGTTTCGTTTATGGGCAGGGGCCGAGCTGTTCAGCCATACGCCGATCACCGCCGGATGTGCCCAAGCTTCTTTACTGGATGGGTGTGGGGGTTGGTCAGTCCACGATTTATGGACTGAGCGCATTGACGCTACGCATTCTCGGTGACGAGACATGGGCGAACTGGGCCGACAAGGCCATTCGCGGTGTTGGCAAGGTCTTGTGGTTTCCGCCCTTCCAGCTGCGCTTTTATGGTGCGGCCTATAATCAGCGCAAGCCGAATGCAGATCAGACATCAGATCTGGAAGAAGACATGGAAGCGGAAACCTTGCGGGAGATTGAACCTGCCACCAGTGGTGACAAGGCGTCTCAGCCTGCGAACTGATCCATGAACTGGGCATCACCCTTGACGGCGTTCAGGACGACCCCGGCACAGACCCCGCCATGCGCCTCGATTTCCTGACTGATGCGCGCGGCTTCTGCAACCGGTGTCTTGTCGGCACGCACAACAGTGACCACGGCATCCATCTGAGAACAGACAGCCAGGCCCGCGCCTGATTGATCAATGGAAGGCGCATCCACGATGATCCAGTCGGCGATGGAACGGACCTTCTGCCAATAGGCCGCGCCAGTACGAATGCGCACTTCCTGATTGGGTTTGAGCAGTTCGGTGCGAAAATGCGAAACCAGCAAGCGGCTCTTGCCAGCGCGATGCACGACCAGCCTGTCACGCTCGGAAGAGGCTTCTGGATTGACTGGTGTGACGTTGAAAAAGGATACATCACCCAGATCAGCTGTATGCGCCGGCCCCATCGGACCATTGATCTGTGAGAATGCACCATGCTTGAAGGATTTATACTGGGCGTTGTTTGTCAGGTCGAGATCCATCAACCAGACACCCTTTGAGGATCTTTGTGCAGCCAGCATGGCAAATGATGCCGCAATACTGGATGTGCCCTCGCCTGTTCGCGCCGAGATGAACATGACAGCCCGCGCCCCGCCACGCGAGGGTGTGCGGCTGATGGCACGCCAGGTCTGGGTCAAATCTCGTCTAAGGTCGATCATGGCGCTCTTGCTATTCTTACCGTCTTTCCATCATCGCTATAGACATGCGGTTAACCAAGCGTGTCGATAGGTGAAATCGGGAATGAATTCAGGCGCGCTGCAATTTGTGTTTCGGCACCTGCCCGATAACCGGAAGCCCCAAAGTGCGTTCAGCACTGGCGCGGGTCGCAAGGCCCTTCCGGGTCAATGTATAGCCCAGACCAACCATGAGCGCCGTGAAACCGGCAAAGACAAGTGACGCCAGCGCGGCAATCATCTTCATGCTCTTGCCTTCAGTCGGCGGAAATGCGCGCTCCAGCACGGTCACACTTGTACTGGCGGCATTCAGTTCTCTTTCCGCCCGACGTGTCTGTTCGCGTTCCGCCAGGTTCTTGACCGAGGATTCCAGAACCGCCTGATCACGAACGAGCTTTTGATATTCCGGCAGCAGGTCGATCAGCATGACCTGACGTTTCTCGACCTTGCCAAGCTGGCTGGTCAGTTCCAGCGCGCGTGAGCGCATGGCATCCAGTTCTGCGCTTTGAATCGCAACACGGCTGTTCAGGTCGACATGCGCAGGGTTCTGCCCGCGACGACGCACCCCCCCTTCGGAGCTTTGCAACAATTGGCGCAAATTCGAGATCCGTGTTTCGATCTCACGCACTGGCTGACTGTCAGCTCGATAGCGCCCCAGCAATTGTTCACGCTCGATCTGCAGATTCAGCAATTGCTCGTCCCCGGTCGTATCGACATAGAGTTCGACCTCTTCGGGCATGTTCGCCAGCTGTTGTTGCAACACAGACAGCCGAGCCTCGGCTTCGCGCTTGCTCGCTTCCACCTGAAACAATTCATTTGAAATGGCTGCGTGCCTGTCACCCAGCGCTATTCTTTCCGCTTCAAAATCACTGATGCGGTTGGTGATGAGAAACGCCCGGATCTCTTTTTCCGCCTTGCTCAACTGGCCTTCGAATTCAGACCGCTGACGGCTGACCGAGTTGAAGACATCGTCAGAAAGAAGATTGATCCGATAGGCCAGATATTCATCAACAAACGCATCTGTGACTTCGGCAGCCACATCCGGGTCCTTATGGGTGAAATTGATGCGAATGACAGGCGAGCCCGGTGCAGCACCCGCTACAAAATTGGCCTGCAAGCCCTTCAATGCAGCTGCGCGCGCCTTGATCCGTTCTTCATCCGTGGTGGCTTGCGCTGCTTTTTCCGCCAGTTCCGGATAGATTTTNCCCAGACCGATCTTCGCCAGAACCCGTCTCGGGATCACCGGCGAATAGGTCTTTTCGATCTCGGCACGAACGACGGCCTCCGATTCCAGTGCCGCCCCCTTGCCTGCATCACCGACCAGCGGCTCATAGACATATTCACGGCCCAGCGAGACCTGCACCCGGCTGTAAGCGGTGTATTTCTTGGGCATTTGCGACGCAACAAACAGCCCGACCAGGAAGATTGGCAGGAACACAAGCAGCATGAGCCATTTGGCGCGCCAGAGCTGAAGGACAAGTTCCGACAGTCCCAGGCTTGGCCGTGTGACACCTGTTCTGGGTTCAGCGTTCGATTCGCCAGACTCAGACTGATTTTCCTGATCGAAGGACATGGCGATGGTTTTATTTCCCGGCCGATTGAATTGAACGCAATTTCGCGCCGGTGTCCTTAATAAAGGTTTAGCCAATAATGAGGAATAAGTCTCTCATGATGATTTGTCGCCTCTTTCTGACTGCCTTGGTGAGTTGCTCGCTGCTGGGTGCCTGTTCTTCGCGCGCCCCGTCGACCAATGCTGCGTTCCCTGCTTCCAGCTATCCGGAATGGACAGAACAGGACGATGCGTACCGCTTTTATCCGGGTGACAAACTATCGGTGAGCTTTTCGACAGCACCGGAACTGGATCGTGAGCTGATTGTCGCGCCTGATGGCCGTGTTGTCATGCCGCTGGTCGGTGACTTCATGGCAGCGGACCGATCGGCACGTGAGCTGCGCCACCTGATGGAACAGGCCTATGCAAGCGAGCTTGTCGATCCGACACTGACCGTTGCGCCGGTGGAGTTCGGGTCCCAGCAGGTGTTTGTCGGCGGCGAAGTCAACAATCCCGGCGTGTTCGCCCTGCCCGGCAAGATCGATGCCCTGCAGGCCATCACCATGGCTGGCGGCTGGAATGAGACGGCCAAGCCGCAAAAGGTGCTGGTGCTTCGACGGACATCTGAAGGCAAGGTGCTGCGCGCCGTGATCAATGTGAAGAAGGGTGTGGTCGATCCTTCGGTCTATGATATCGGCCCGCTCAAGCGATTTGATGTTGTATTTGTCAGCCGCACCTGGATTGCAGACGAGAACAAGTTTGTGCGCCAGTACATTCTTGATGCCCTGCCGCTGGATTTCAGCTTCTACTACAATCTCAAAGATTCGCGTTACTGATCGTCGGTCAGATCACGATACATGATGGTTGTGCTGTGCAAGACGGAACGATCCGGATCGAGTGCATATTGGGGTATGACACCCACAGTTTCAAACCCCATTGCCGTATAGAGGGCCTGCGCGCCATCGCCCGTGCGTGTATCAAGCGTGACAAGGGTTCTGGCGTTTGACCTGGCAGCAGACAATGCTGTCTGCATGAGTTGTCTGGCCACGCCTTTCCTGCGCGCATCGGGATGAACCATGAGCTTGCAGATATCTGCGCGGTGTGGCTGGTTTGGCGGCGTGGCCAGCACGAGCTGAACCGTGCCTGCGATCTGTCCGGCAAGCATCGCGACGTAAAGCTCAACACCATCTGATTGAACCATTGGTGCCACACGCTCACGCCAGTAGGTTTCGGCTGATGACAGCGCCAGGNGAAGCACGAAGCCGATCGCGCCGCCGTCTTCCACGACAGCGACCAGCAGGCCCGCCAGATCAGATGTCCGCGCGGCCAGTTCATCAGCATTCAATCGGGTTATGATGAGAGTGTCAGTCATGTCATTGCACCCTCAAACCATGAAGATCAGATAGCGCGCGCCACTATCAGGCGGCGTCTGGAATGCATTCGCGCCATTCAATCGGTAACGCAGACAATCACCGGCAGACAGATCATAGGATCTATCCGCGAACTGGAGGGTCAATCGCCCTTCCAGCAACACCAGATGATGTTCCAGGCCGGGTCGGGGTGAAGCGTCATAGGAAATATGGGTGTCGGCTTGCAGCGTGCCTTCAATGGCCTCGCCCTGCAGATCAGGGCCGGGCGGCGATGTGATGCGGCGCACGAACCCGGTTTCGGGATCTTTCCAGACAGATTGGTCGCTATAGCGCAGCAAGGGCGCGGACTGCGTCTCCACCATACTCATGAGGCGGGACAGCGTAAGGCCGTAAACGGTACAGAGCCTGCCGAGAGCATTCGCTGTCGGACTCGTTTCGGCATTTTCCAGACGCGAGAGCGTCGTCCGGCTCACCCCGGAACGCGACGCAAGCTCATCCAGAGACAAGGCGTGCTCGTGACGCAGTGCTTTGAGCCTGCGCGCCAATGCAGTGTCGAGCTCATGTTGAGGCAGAGATTGATTTTCCATATTCGGAATAAATTCCCGAATATGGGATTCGTCAATCGTTCATCTCATCAAATCCGGCCGCGCAGTTATGCGAGCGGCGCTGTTTGAGAGCTGTCAGCCTCAGTTGGCTTTCAATTTCCATTCGCGCGCGGCACGTTGTGCGCGGCGGATCTCTTCACTGCACATGCAATCGGCCATTTCACGGCGAAGCAGGCGTGCTTCGCGATTGCCCTTCATGACAGCGAGATTGAACCATTTGTGCGCAGCGACGTAATCAACAGCGACACCCATTCCGGTCGCGTAGATCAGACCGATACGGTACAGTTCTTCATGTGATGCGGTTTTACCCAGCCCCGCTTCAGGGGCTTCGAAAGTTGCGTCGGCGTAAGCCATTTTGGATTATCCTTCGACACGTTATTGCTCCCAAGCGCGTGGTTCGATCCACGTTTCGAGAAGCACCCAATACCCAGACGACACCTTTTTGGCGTCATGGATGAGTGAACCCCAGTCGCATTGCTTGTTAGTTAACAGCGACCGCTCTTTGCTTAAAAAGAAGCAGTATTGGCGAAGTTTTACATAATGTTCTTTGAATAATAACTATACTTAATGAAACCTGAACTGAACTGATCAAGTCTTCACCATCCAATCAGTCGCCCAGCAATGTATCGAGCAATTCCTGGTCCCATTGATTGGTTTCGACATCATAATAGGCAAAGGCCGCGCCGAAATCCCAGGCGCACCAGCCTATGTTATAGGCCTCGTTTGTGCGGCGCATATGGGTGAGCCAGGCCAGTCGGGACTCTCGCGGGGCCCTCCCCTCCGCACCAAAGGCACCAAATTCGCCCAGCAGGATCGGATGGCCGTTCAATGCGCCATGCTCTGCCACGCGTTGTGTGCGTTGTTCGATCAGCGTGTAGTCTTCGGGTGTGCCCCAGGTCGTGCCGACTGGTGGTGAATCCTTTTCCCAGCTGGCCCCCTGATGAGTGAACGTCCACGGCACATAGGAGTGATAGCTCCATATGGTCTTGTCGTCCCGTGGAAGCTCAACACCAAGCAATCCACTCAACGAGCCCCAATTGTCGCCTGACAGGATCACCCAGCGGTCCGGATTGGTCTTGCGGATGATCGGCAGGACCTTTGGAAACAGACGCTCCAGCTTGCGATTGTTCAGTTTGCGCACGGGCTCGTTCAACACTTCGAAGATCACCGTATCAGGATAGTCCTTGTAGTGGTCTGCAATCTGCTCCCACATCGCAAGGAAGCGCGCCTCCTGCCCTGCCGGGTCATCCATCAGGGGTCCGAAATGGTGCATGTCGACAATGACCTGCAAGCCATTGTCGAGCGCAAGGTTCAGCAGGTGATCCACACGGTCGAAGAATTCTGGTTCGATGGTATAGGGTGCCGCAAGCTGGGTACGCGTATCCCACCGGATCGGAAACCGCATGGTATCAAAGCCGGCCCTGGCGATCTCGACGATGTGATGGTCTTCGATCTGGTAGTCCCATGCCCCCTCATATGGCGCGTCCAGTCCATTGCCGAGATTCATGCAACGGCGGATCGGCCCATCCGGCGACATCAGTTTGGGGCCATTGGATACAAGAGCGGTGGTATTGTCAGGTGCATCCTCCGCCTTTGAACAAGCGGTCACCGACATCACCAACCCTGCGATCATGACCGTCTTTAAATATCTCATTGGCTGGTGTCCCTGATTTACAATCCGATAGTCTCGATGTCAGTGATAAAGGCTTGCCAGTGCGAGCCAAAGAAAATTTAACCGATTAGGTCAAGAACAGACACTTAGCAGTTGCGCATCACCATCTGAATGCGCGCATAAGGATGAGCCTCTCGCGTGTCGATCGCCAACTCCCTTTATCCCGATGAGAAAGTGCTGACCGGCCGGGCCAGCTATTTCGACATCTTTGAGCGCACGATCACGGTGTTCGCCATTGTCGGGTTCACCAATTTCATCGCATTTGCTCTGCTCGGGGGAGCCGATGCCGACCCGACCGCCATTTTCCCCGATGTCAGTGGACCGGCGCGGGCGTCCTGGTATCCGATCTATCTGGCTGTGCTGATCATTTCTATCGTGCGATGGCGAACCATGCTGGCAACTCTGCCAAAGGCGTGGCCGATCATCCTGCTGTTTACGCTCGCCTTCCTGTCGATCCAGTGGTCGATTGCGCCGTCCATCACAGTGCGCCGCTGTATTGCGCTGTTCTTCACGCTGCATTTCGGCTTCTATCTGGCGGCCCGCGCGCCGCTGCTCGATACGTTGAGGCTGTTGGGCTGGACCTGGCTTGCCATTACCATCATCTCGCTGGGCTTCATCTTCCTCCTCCCCTCCAAGGGCATTGATCATGATGCGCATGTCGGTGCCTGGACCGGGTTTTTAGGGACTAAGAACCTGATGGGCGGGGAGATGGCGCGCGCGCATCTGATTTTTGTGGGTCTGCTGTTTTATGATGCCAAACACCGTGCCGCCTGGATCAGCGGGCTGGCGCTCACGGCGCTCTGTGTCCTCGGTTCGACATCAAAGACGGCGCTGCTGGCAATGATCGCGCCCTATGGCCTGTTTGCAGTCTACATGATCGCCCATGGCTCGGTGATCATAAGCCTGCTCTCGATCTGGGGCGCAGTGTCATTTGCCGGGATTGGCTATTTCATCCTCGCCAATTTCTCCGATGAGCTGGTGAAGCTGATCGGCAAGGATCTGACCTTCTCCGGCCGCACGGATATCTGGGAATTGTGCTTCTTCCTGGTCTCCAAGGAAAAATGGACCGGTTATGGCTATGGGGCTTTCTGGAAGGTCGCCGATGGACCGGCCTTGTTTCTAGAGAAGACCCTGGAATGGGATGTGCCCAATGCACATAACAGCTGGGTGGAGGTCTCCTTGAGTCTTGGCTATCCGGGGCTGGCGGTCCTGATCATCATGACCATAATGGCGCTGACCAAATCCATGCATCTGATGACCGGGCGGCATGGTCCTATTCCATTGATGATGTTGTTGCAGCTGATCATGTTCTCATTGTCCGAGAGCCTGCTATTGCAACAGAACTTTCATTCCTCGATGCTGTTCGCATTCGTTGTTTCATTCTGCCTGCTGGGAAAGAAGGTGCCAAACCCGGTCAAGGCCGCACGATCTAGCCGGTTTGATGTGCATCGTCCTGAACGCCTTGCCTGAGTGCAATGGACGGCCACGACAATTGCAGCATTCACCTATCGTCAAAGCAGCGCTAGTCTAGGCGTCAACGAGTCTCCTGACAGGGCAAGCACATCATGACAGACGCCGTCGGCGCATCCACACCGTTTGAACCGGTTTCCATGAAACTGCGCGAAACTGACCCACAAGCCTTCGCTCAGGCGTTGGGCGACAGTTTCCAGCGCTATGGATTTGGTGTGGTGGCTGATCATGGGCTGGATCAGACTGTCATTGATACGGCGCTGGAAAAAGCACGTGCCTTCTTTGCAATGAGCGATGCCGAAAAGCGGTCCTATCACATTGCCGGTGGTGGCGGTCAGCGTGGCTATATCCCTTTTGGTCAGGAAATCGCCAAAGGGTTTGACGCGATCGACCTGAAGGAATTCTGGCATATCGGTCGCGAGCTGCCGCCAGGACACCCCTATTCGGACGTGATGCCGCCCAATGTGGATGTGGACAAGATCGCAAACTGGCATCAGGCAAGCTATGCCATGTATGACGCGCTTGATGCCCTGGGTGGTCAGATCCTGGCATCCATTGCGACCTATCTGGGGATTGAAGAAAACTGGTTTGCCGACACGGTGCGTGATGGCAATTCGGTGTTGAGGCTGCTGCACTACCCGGCCCAGACCGAACCACCGCCGGAAGGCTCCGTGCGGGCCGCAGAGCATGGCGATATCAATGTCATCACCCTGCTACTGGGCGCAGAAGAAGGCGGACTGGAAGTCAAGGACCGGGACGGCACATGGCTGCCGATCAATCCGCCCCCCAATTGCATTGTGGTCAATATGGGCGACATGCTGGAGCGGCTGACCAACAATTATCTGCCTTCAACGCTTCACCGCGTGGTGAACCCGAAGCCGGAGCGGGCACGGTTTGCGCGCTATTCAACGCCGTTCTTCCTGCACTTCAGGCCGGACTTCCTGATCGAGACGCTCGATAGCTGTATTTCGGATGATACACCCAACGCCTATCCTGAACCGATCACCGCCAATGATTTCCTGATGCAGCGCCTGCGTGAAATCAATCTGATCTAGCCCAAGCTGCTATCAGGGAGCTTCAAACCCTTCAGGTGGTGCGATCATTGCGCCGGGCGGACCATCAGTTGTTTGTTCAGGTTCTTCGGGTGGAGCCCCGAAGAACATGCCGCCGGCCTGTGGGCGTTCGCAGGCATTTTGTCGGGCAATATTGCTGGCACCGGATGCACGGGCGGCTTCACAGCTGAAATCCTGCGTTCCGAAAATGCCGATCTGCAGGCGCTTCAACCACTGCCCCGCGCCCTCGACAGACGCCAGACCACGCCAATCACAGGGATTGTGCAGGCGTCCGGTCAATGCCTTGTCATGCTTTGGGTGATCACTTGCTGCCAGCGGTGTCAGCGCATCTGCGCTGGTCACGCATATCTGTTCGCGCAGGCTGTGGCCGGTTGCATTGTCCAGATCCATTGTCAGCGAGGGTGCCAGAACGGTCCATTGCCCCTTTGTGTCCAGAACGCCGAGTATGGCACCGCCGCCCTGGAAGTCTGCATCCCAGATACGTCCCAGAGGTGTGCGTGCTCCACCCCTGGCAATATCGATCAGCTCGCCCGTATCATCATGTTTGCGTGTCACGATATAGCGGCCATCCGGTGACAGCTTGAACAGAAGTNNNGNTANTCGACTTCGCCCAGTTCCAGCGCCGGGCCCGGCTGATCGAACCGGTATGCATAGGCGCGGCGGTCACGTCCCAGCGTGACAAGTGTTTGCCCATTCTCAGACAGCAGAACATCATCCAGCACACCGATCGGGCCAGGCGGTGTCGGCCGGGAAAGATCATAGAGCGTGGCTGCGCCTGCGCGATCAATGGCGACAAGCCGGCCTGTCGCGGCGGAGAATTTCAGGCTCTGCAAGCTGCCAAGTGGCGTGACCTCTCCTGCTTTTTCCAGATTGAAGAGGCGTCCTTCGCCGCGCGTGGTCTGTGTTACCAGCCACGCTCCGTCATCGCTGGCGTAAACACCCTCAAAGGGATGAAGATCGCCGACCTGCGGAAGCGGAACGCGTCGTGCCGTGTCGATGTCAAAGGCTGTTGCCGTGCTATCGGCATGTCGAAACAGGGCAATGCGGCCATTGGGCGACATGTAGGGAATGCCATGGATGTCGCTGAGGTCCGCGATATCCAGCGGCTTTGAGATACCGGGCGTAGCGGCATGGATGACCGACATCACGCCCTGCTCATCTCGAAGAAGGATGCGAGCACCATTGTCGGACACGGTCATTGCTGCGGTCTTGCCGAGTGAAATGGTCTCCCCGTCAGGAGCCAGCCTGATCAGGCTCGCATTATGCTCAGTGTCCATCAGCGCCAGCGTGCGCTGGTCCGACAGAAGATTGAAGACGGGAAACATCATTCCCTGTGCAACAAGACGTGGGGCCAGCGCTCCGGACAGGTCATGAACAACGACCTTGCCTTCCATATTGTGCACGACGAGCCAGGCACCATCCGCGGACATCTTGATATTCATCAGCATGCCAAGCGTGACAGGTGCTTCGGGTGATCCGAAGCGGCGCAGCAGGCCCTGCCCATCGGCACCGACCGTCACCAGCGCCTGACCATCCGCACTCATCTGCCACATGGAAACACCACCGGGTGCGGCAACTATGGGTATGTCTCCCAATTGTCTCAATACGCTGTCAGCCCGCCCGGCGCGCGCGCTGATCACAGCCCCCTGGGGCGGTGTGCCTGCAATGGCATAGCCGAGCGCCTCAAAGGGCTGGCCAGCTGCTGCCAGGGATTCAGCCGTCGCTGTCATGCGCGAGCGCCATGACATGGTCTGGTAGGTGCCGACCCCCAATCCGGCAATTATGGCGAGGGTCACAAAGCCTGCAGCCACAAGCCCTGCATTGCGCCTGCGACGCGCTGTGTCTCGATCGATGATCTGACCGGGGGTGACGCCGACAAGCCCGCCCACGATCTTCAAGAATGCCTTGCGAAATCCGTCCTTGCCGGGGCGCGCATCAGCAGCCAGTGGCTCCAGCGCATTAGGATCTGTCAGCACGTCGCCCAGAAAGGGTGCCGGAAAACTATTGCGCGTCAGATCATTGCCCTCGGCATCCGTCAGGGGCGCGTCGCTGGCGATGATCGCGAAAATCCTGTCCTTGCGGCCCAGCCCGACAAAATAGTCGATCTCATTGGCCACCCAAGGGCTTGCAGCCGCATTGGGCGAACAGATGACAATCAGTGATCCGGATAGATTCAGCGCTGATAGCAGCCTTGTGTTCAGGTCACCGGCGGACAGTTCTTCACGGTCACGGAAGACCGGATAGATGCGGTTCTTGCGCCCTTCGCCGATGAGATCGAATTCGCCGAGAACCGCAGGCACGCCATAGGATTCCAGCGCCTTGTGCAGGCGTTTGGCAAATCTGGCGTCCTTGCTGGAATAGCTGATGAAGGCGGCGTATCGGAAATACTCAGTCACAAATATGCCCTCGGACGCGTCGGCGGTTACAGGTGTTCCATATTACCTACATCGCCGGATTCGACCTGTCTGCATCAAGGTCGAGAAAGTGCTGTGACACTAACCAGCACGCAGCAACAATGAATTGCCTGACCCCGACAAAATGCGCAGCCACCCGATTAACATCAATCAACAAATTGATCGATTCGATGGGCAGGACACAACATGGATTATTTTGTCAATTGATTCCCTTTCAAATCCAAACCACTGTCGAGCAGTCGAAAACCCGATAGTGGTGCTGAGCCTTTTCCACTTCGACGACTGTTTTGATGGATGGAAGTCGGATGCAGGAAGACAAAAGCACGGTCATTGTGGAAGATGATTATATCATCTCGACAATGTGGAGCATGTTACTCGCACAAGAGAACATTCCGGTCGCTGGTACAGCCGGTGACCCCTATGAGGCGATAGACCTCATCCGGCGCACCAGGCCCTCTTACATTCTCATGGATGTGATGTTGGGTTCGGACATGACCGGAGTGGATGTTGCCAGAATTGTCCTTGGCGAGATGCCTGATACTCGCGTGATCTTCATCACTGCCTCTGCAGAGCCAGCAAATATTGCACTGATGGACAGTCTCAATGCCTCGCGCGTGTTGTTCAAACCCGTCAATGAAGACCAGTTGCTCGGTATCTACCAATAAGATTGCCGCGCGGGTTTCTTCACCTTTGGCTAGACGTGGTAAAAGACGATACGCCGTCCGCGTTTTACGCAGACGGCGTTATGCAGGTTTATTGCGCAGCCATTGCCAGGCCGCCAGCGCCTGACAGCTTTTCAGCGATCAGGAAGGCCAGTTCCAGCGCCTGCTGACCATTGAGGCGCGGGTCACAATGTGTGTGGTAGCGGTCGGACAGATCCTGTTCGGAGATCTCCTGCGCCCCACCGAGACATTCGGTGACATCCTGCCCGGTCATCTCAAAATGCACACCGCCCGGATAGGCACCTTCGGCACCGACAATATCCATGAACTGGGTGACTTCCGACAGGATACGGTCCACTGGCCGAGTCTTGTAGCCATTGGCCGTCAGCGTATTGCCGTGCATGGGGTCACATGACCAGACGACCTTGCGGCCTTCCTGCTGGACCTTGCGAACAAGCGCTGGCAGGCCATCGGCAACCTTGTCCGAACCAAAGCGCGCAATCAGGACCATGCGGCCGGATTCGTTTTTCGGGTTCAGAATGTCGATCAGGCGAATGAGTTCGTCCGGCTCCAGGCTGGGGCCGCATTTCATGCCGATCGGATTGATCACGCCCCGCAGGAACTCGACATGTGCATGATCGGGCTGACGCGTACGGTCACCAATCCAGAGCATGTGGGCCGACGTGTCGACAAATTGATGCGGTTGTGTGGAATCCTCACGGGTCATGGCCTGCTCGACACCCAGCAACAGCGCTTCATGAGAGGTGTAGAACTCGGTCTCACCCAGTGAAGGTGTGGTTGAAGAGTTGATGCCGCAGGCTTCCATGAAATCCAGCGCGTCAGTGATACGCTCGGCCATCTTCTCGAAGCGTTCGCCCTGAGCCGAATTGCCGACGAAATCCATGTTCCATTTATGGATGTTGTGCAGGTCGGCATAGCCACCTTGTGCGAAGGCACGCAGGAGGTTGAGTGTCGCGGCTGACTGGCCATAGGCTTTCAGCAGACGCTCAGGGTCCGGCATGCGGCTTTCGGATGTGAATTCCATGCCGTTGATGATGTCACCACGGTAGGATGGCAGCTCGATGTCGCCCTTCTTCTCGACCGGGCTCGAACGCGGCTTGGCGAACTGGCCTGCGATACGGCCGACTTTCACCACCGGCCGCTTGGCCGCGAATGTCAGCGTGACTGCCATTTGCAGGATCACGCGGAACGTGTCGCGGATATTATTGGGGTTGAACTCCTTGAAGCTCTCGGCACAGTCGCCGCCCTGGAGCAGGAACGCCTTTCCTTCGGCCACATCGCTGAGGCGTTTCTTAAGCTTGCGCACTTCACCTGCAAAAACCAGCGGTGGATAGCTGGCAAGCGTGGCTTCTACCTCGGCCAGCTTTGCTGCGTCCGGATAGTCTTGCGGGATGTGTTTGGCTGGCAGTGCGCGCCAGCTGTCAGGCGACCAGGTCGTCATGGCTCTTGTCTTCATTTCTGCAAGGATATTTCGGGTACATAGACGCCGCAGCCGGGTTAGCGCAAGACTCATGCGCCAAATTGACAGTAACGCTATCTTGAATGTCGCTTCATGAGCGAACGATCAAGCATGGATCAATAGTCAAAGAGCTTGGCATCACGAGCGGCGCGTTTTTCCGCGAGGGAGACCATTGCTTCGACCAGATCAGCTTTGCGCGCCTTGCCACCAAGTGCGCCGGTAGGGTCTGCATTATGCATGCGCACCATCGCCTTGAGAACCTCGGATGTTTCCTTGTTCAATATCTTTGTCATACCCTCACGACCACCTTCCTTGAAGGCGGCAAAAGGGTTGAATCCCTTGACCTTACGCTCGATCAGGTTGGACTTGTCGAACTGTGCCGCCATCTTGATGATGGCTTCCTGAAGGTCTGCAGCGAAGGCCTGATTGCGGTCTGCTTCTGAAGAGATCACACCAAAAAGAGAGTTGAGCGCCTTTTGCATCATACCAATCCGATCTTTTCCGAAAATTCCGCTGCCAGGGCCCGCACAATCGCGGATGCGTCGCCATATTTCTGTTCGAATGAGCGGGGAATATCAGACCATTCGCCCGCTCGTGCAATATTCTCATTTTGCGGAATGATCGTGTTGAAGGTCGCAAAACTGGCCTGAAGCGACTGCACTTCACTTTCATGCAGCATGATATTGCGGTCGAACTTTGTGATCAGGGTGAAGATGCTGTCTTCGGTAAAGCGGCGCTTTTCCATTGCGCGGACCGCACGCTTGCGAAACGCGAAGATGCCCAGGCGTGACACATAGTCTGGAATGGTCGGGATAATGACATGTTCTGACATCGAGATCGCCGCTTCCGCAAACAGCGAAATTCCCGGCGGACAGTCAAACAGCACCAGATCATAGCGCGATTCCACACTTGCGATGGCCGATGATGTCAGCCGCGCCAGTCGGTCCTGTACGGCGTTGATCAGGAAGCCCTGACGGATGAACTTGTCCAGCGCATCCCGCTCTACATAGCGAAATTCGGGCGTGGCGACGACAAGATCCACCTGTGGTTCATCCATCAGATCGGTGACGCGCGGTGCGATGAACTCATGAAAGCGTCGCGGCTCGGTGCCGTGGACGAACTGGTTGAAGAAGGCATCGAGCGTGCGGTCGGTCTCACGCAGGCGGGACCATTGGTCGAGCCCGGCCAGCATCATGGACGCATTGGACTGAGGATCGAGATCGACGACCAGCACGCGCATGCCACCCTGGGACGCCAATGCCTCGGCCAGCATGCAGACGCTGGTGGACTTGCCCACGCCGCCCTTCATGTTCACGACCGAAACTACCCGCATGATGTGTGCGCTCCTGCATCCTTGCCCGACGCACGAAACACCAAAACAATGCGCGCCGGAACCAGCCAGATAGGTCGGACGGTTTGGCTATGGCGTCAACCTGACAGACCCCGCTAAACTGCGTTTGTTGCTGATATTTCAGAACCCGGCTTTGTATTCACAAGCCTGTTGGTCAATCGCCGTCTGGATCAAAGAGCGTGCGGCTCTCCATGTTCGCTTCGATATCTGATCGTTGCAGCCAGAGTTCGCGATATTGATTGTTCACGAAATGGTCGAGCTGATCGTTGTAATGTGTCGTCCCGGCCTTGCGCGAATTGCCATAGGTCATCAGGCCATAGGCTTTCACCGGATCTGAGAACTCCACCATGGCGACCCATGTCTCGCCATGGATCGGCGTGCGGTATCCTTGCTCATTGAGAGGAGACCAGGTGATGACATTGAAAGATCCAAGATTGCCATAGCCGCCATGGCCCGGCACGTTCTTGCCGTCGATATCAAAGCGCGAGATTTCTCCGAAGGGCCGGTCGATTGCGCCATATTTCTCCTTGGTGGACATGATGGCCTTGCGGAGCATCTCCACGGCCGCTGCCGGGTCTTTCAGCCCGCTGGGTGTGGTCAGCGGTGCGTCTTCACTCCAGGGCTGGGCGAAATTGCTGTCGTCGGCAAAGCGCGGGCCGGTGAACAGCCCCGCCCATTCCTCGAACAGGAGCCCGGCGCGATTGTCGCTGCTGAAACTGCGATCCCATTCGGTCAGCACACTGACCGCTGCCTGCATCTCCGGGTCGGGGTCATCGACAGCAGCAGCAAGCAGGTCATCCAGCACGCGATCGGCCATGCCCGCGCGCTCTGATATTTTCAGCTCGACCAGCTTGTCGAAACTGATCTGGTCATTGTCCGCCATCATCTGAATGGATGCCTGTGCGCGCAGGCTCTCCGGTCCACGCCGCGAGGTATAGGATGGAAAATCATCCGCCGAATATGGCGCAGGCCATGTCGCCAGCCAGGGCGGGTCATTGGAATTCTGGACAAAGCCCGACTCAGGATCAGCCACCCGTGGCAATTCTGCAAAGGGGTGGATATCCGTCCACAGATTATCGGACGTATCGCCCGGCACGAGGCCGGACCAGAACTCCAGATCGCCGCTGTCACGCCGGGGCAGCATGCCATTGTGCAGATACTGGATGTGGCCGTCCTTGTCGGCATAGGTGATGTTGAAGGTCGGCACCTGAAGGCGCGACATCACGGTGTTGAATTCTTCAAAGCTCTTCGATTTCAGCGCGTCAAAATACTGTTTCAGCATGCCGGGACGATCCAGCCCGGCCACGCGCAGCGCGATCACCACGCCATCGTCTCGGGTGAATACGGGGCCATGCACGCTCTTGCGGATGGTCAGGGGCTTGTCGATCAGCGTGCCGTCATCTTGCAGAACCTTGTAGCTGGTTTCGGTTACCTCAAACGGTTTGACCTCTCCATCGAAGACATAGCCTTCATCCTTCAGCGTCAGCGCATAGGAGGTTGAGCCCAGCAGGCTGTTGACCGTGTTGGAGATGCCCATCTGGCTGTTGAAGGCAAAACGGATGACCGGCAGGCCGACTTGTGTGGCCCCATAGATCTCAAAATCCGGTCCGGTGAGATGGGCTTCATAATAGGTGAAGAACCCCGTTGCCCATGGCAGATGGGGGTTCTGGAGCAGCATGGTGTTGCCGCTTTCGGTTTTCGAAGGCGCGATTGCCCATGTGTTGGAGCCCGCCTTCAAGGGCGGTGCTGAAGGCCCGATTGTGCGCGAAGGGTTGGCGACATAGATGAAGTTCATCAGCCGATGGGCATGCGCCACCACATCCACACCCGAGACAGGCAGGACCTTCAACACGTCGGGGTCTATATCGTCAGGATTTGCAGCGGCATAATCATTCATGCCTCTGGCGAAGGCATCCAGATCAGCCTTGAAACCGGGCTCCTGCGCGTCATACCAGTCCTGTGCACGCTCTGGCGTGGAATTGGTCAGCAGCCAGACGGCGGTGTCTTCATAGTCCGCGCCCCAATATTCAGCCCCCTTGCCGCGCGCCTCGCCATAGAGGCGGAAGATAACATCGCCATGGCTTTGCGCCTGTGCCCAGCCATAGCCGTAAAAGACCGCCTGCTCGTCTTCGCCATAGACATGCGGCACGCCATAGCTGTCCCAGAGGATTTCGTTCTGCAGCACAGCCTCTGACGGCGCGGCGAGTGCGGGTGTGTCTGCATTGGGTGCGCAGGCCGCTGGAAAGAAGACAACGCAAAGCGCGGCGAGCGAGAACAGTTGTGTCTTCAAGGTCTGACGTCCTTCTGGAGATGCATATTGTGCATTTCTTGTGAAGCGTGCCGTTCACAATTGAAATGACCATGCCCGGCCAGAAGCGAATGCATCAGGAATTGCTGCAGCAGGCATCATCCTCCTCCCCCAGTGCCCAACCCACACGCATCAAGGACCCAATGTATCCTCACGAGCTTCGCAACTTCAGCTGAATACTATGAGTTGGGAACCTTTTATGGGCCAATGCGTTTG
>PAQI01000003.1 GCA_002709235.1 Hirschia sp. | reverse complement strand
GGGTTCGAGAAGTCCTCCGTGAAGGAAGACATCAGCGTCACCTGCTTGCCATGTGTCAGGTCAAATGCCTGCGGCTTGATATAGGATGTGTGCGCACTCGCTACACCCGCGCCAGCCAGGCAGGTCACTGCCCCAAGCACTGCAAATTTCAATCTCATGGATCTTCCCTCCTCATTCTCAATCCTGTTTGCCAGCCCATTAATGCGATTGCAAGTCATTATCGTTCTCAATTTGTGATTTGGGGAAAGTCTTTTGCCAATCTTCGCAATGAGCCGCGTCAATCGGTGCTCAAACGCGACGGTCTAGGACACACCAAACACGAAGATAGCCACCATTGCCGCGAGACTTGCGGCGGTCAGTTTAAGGCTCGTTGCCAGCCGAAATCTCATTGTGAAAAACAAAAAGAAACCCACAAGCGACAGCACCAGCGTCACAATCGCGATCACATCGATCAGCAAACGCCAGACAGCACCTGCCTCCTTGCCACGATGAAGGTCTCGAATGACCGCCATGACACCGGATCTGGCCGTTTCGATTTCCGCTTCTCCAGAGGCAAGGTCGATGAAGACATCCACATTTGCCTTCACGCCCGTAAAGCGAAGCATGGCGTCTTCATCAAGGATCTCCGCGCTGGCAAATTCTCCGGCCATGACCGTTTGTGATTCCAGCAGGCGCGCCAGGGCCGCCCCCTTGTCATCCTGTTTCAGCGCCTCGACAATCAGCGGATCAGGCAGCTGAACCAGCTCGACCTGCCGCGCGTCTCTTTTATCTGCAAACCATTCCGGATGGTTCAGCAGGAAACCACTGGCCGCAAAGAATATCAGGCCGATAAAGGCAAAGGCTGACAGATAGCCATGCGTGGCCCGCGCAAACCGATAGATGACCGGCTTGCGCCATCCTTTGGGCAAGCGAAACCACGCCCTCCCGTCAGCCCGTCCTGTGGCCTCATTCGCTGTCGCAGTGATCTGATCGCCCACGATCACGACCCCTTGTCGGACTTGCCAAACGCAATGCTGACCTTGCCTAGCTCCGAACCCGCTTCAGTGACCACCGCAACCGGCTTGTCCGTCAGTGTCAGCGCAGTCTTCTCATATTGATGGCCACCATGTTCGCGTGAGGCTTCGATATGCAGCACATACTCGCCCTGCTCGACAGGACGGCCCTGATCATCGCGCCCATCCCAGACGATGTCATATCGCCCCGGCGGGCGCGTCGGCCTGGCGACATGATCAACAAGCGCAGGGTTCTTGCGACCGACCCGGCGCCAGTGCACATAGTTTTCCTCCAGCCAGCGAGGACTGTCCCCCAGCATCAGCAGATGACGCACAGGCTTGTTGTCTGCATCCGTCACCCAGGCAACGACATAGGGATATTCATAGTCCCCCGCATTGATCTTCGGGATTTCATACGCAATGTCGACAGACCAGTTTTCCGGCCATGGATTGGCCACGCCTGCGACCTCTGCCGTCACCTTTTCCACCGGCGCGCTCAGCTGCGACCAGCCATTGCTGACAAACCGCGACCCGCCCCTGGTGATGATCAGCGCCTCGATACCCTCATGACTGTTGGCATAGCCCAGGCTTGCCGCGACCCCCATCACGGCAAAGGCTGTCGCCAACCCGTCCGCCGCTTCCGCGTCTGGTGCGATCACGGTCACGGTTTCAACAGCCTCCTGAGGCTGGCCTGTCAGAGGTGAAATGATATGAGAATGCGTCCTGCCTCCAATGATCACATCCCGACCGCCCGTTCCGCTGGACGCTATCGCCGCATTGTTCAGCAACATGATTTCGGCAGGCGTTTCATTGTCCGCCGCGCCGGGCCCGGCCACACCCACACGCACGCCACCGCTGGTGAACATACCATCCAGCCGCATGTCTCCGCCAATATCGATCAGCACGGCCTGCGCTTCGGTGGACGCAGCCCGCGCGGCCGTCACCGCAGCATCAATGATCACACCCTTGGCCAGCGCATCCACATTCAGCGTTGCGCCCACCGTCACCTCCGCGACACTGTCATCGGCATGGATCTCGGCAGAACGCGACAGGGCCGCAAGCTCTGCAATATGCTTCAGATTCACGCTGCCCTGCTCAGCAGCATTCGACCAGGCCGCAATGACATTTCCAAAGCGGCAATCCAGAGCGCCACCGGTTTGCGCACGCCAGTATTCGCAGCGCTTCAACAGCTCGACCAGCTCATCCGAAACCGAAGCCTGCCCGGTCTGGTTCAGCCGCGAAATCTCGCTGTCATCACGCCATGTCGAGAAGATACGCTCCAGCCGATCAATTTCTGCGCGTGCTGCCTGCCACGCCAGATCTGCCCCCGCCTTCGAGCGCGCTTCTATCTGCATGTCCAGCGAAGTGCCCAGCACATGATCGGCATGATACGCAAAGACTTCCGCACATGCTGGCTGAATGATCGCGCTTGCAGCCACAATAGCACCGCTCCATTGCCCGATCGACTTCTTGTGAAATTTCATGGCGGTATGCTCGCATTCTGCTACTTGCGGACGGTTCTCAATTGAGGACAGTCATAGCGTCACAGATTGTAATTGCAAGTCATTTGCATTCGCAATGTATTTCACCCGATCGACTGAAATCCGGTTCAGGTGGGGTGACTTCTACAAGCGCACAGAGGTTCACGCTTCCGCACAATGCCTGACCGGAAGATCCGGCCTAACGAAAAAACGCGCAGAAACGGCCGTACTCCGGCAGTCTCTGCGCGTTTCGGCCCGGTCAGACCGTCATCATGGAAATGTCGTGTGGTCCTGAATGAATGCCGAAGCGTCAGGCCCCATCATTTCGGTGCCATTCTGATCGCACCGTCCAGACGGATGACTTCAGCATTCAACATCGGATTTCCAATCAGGCTTTCGACCAGCATCGCATATTCTTCCGGCTTGCCCAGACGGTTTGGAAACGGAACCTGTCCACCCAGCGAATCCTGCGCTTCCTTTGGCAGACTCTCCATCATGGGTGTCAGGAACAGGCCCGGTGCAATCGTGTTGACGCGAATGCCATAGCGCGCAAATTCCCGCGCAATCGGCAACATCATGCCAACAACACCGCTCTTGGAGGCTGAATAGGCCGCCTGTCCGATCTGTCCTTCAAAGGCTGCCACGCTGGCCGTGTTGATGATGATACCGCGCTCTTCACCCACTGGTTCGGCATCGACAATGCGCGCTGCGAATTTTGACAATACGTTGAACGTCCCGATCAGATTGATGGAGATGATCTTGGAAAAATCCTTCAGCGGGATCGCGCTGCCGTCACGATTGACCACCTTGGCCGGCGGAGCAATTCCAGCACAATTCACTAGCACACGCGCCTTGCCGTGATAACCTTCGGCCTCTTCCAGTGCGGCCAGAACAGCGTCTTCATCCGTGACATCAACCTTGATAAAACGACCGCCAATCGCTGCCGCATGCGCTTCACCGCTTTCCGCATTCAGGTCAAATATGGTGACTTTTGCACCCATTTTGGCCAGACGAGCAGCGCTTGCTCCTCCCAGCCCCGATGCCCCGCCAGTGACGATTGCTGCTTGTCCGTTGATATCCATGAGCTCTTTCTTCTTGCAACGATAGTCTGGAGACCATGTTCAATCTGCCAGCACCAGAACAGGTTGCAACATATATTGCACCCCCGGTGATTGACCCCATGAACACCCCAGAGAATATTCTCTACTCGTGAGTAGGTTGAGTTCCGGACATCGATGTGTCAAGCCGGAAATGACAAGGAGACAGCCCGCTTTGACTTCGACAAGCTCCCCCTTTCGTACAGCCGAACAAAAGCTGGAAGACCGCGCCGCCAAACGAAACGCTGTGCTCAGGGCTGCGGTGCAGATGTTCAATGCGCGCGGCTTTCACGCCACCTCCCTTGATGATGTGGCCGCGTCACTGGGGATCTCGAAACCAACGATCTACCATTATCTCGGCAACAAGGATCAGATCCTTCTTGAATGCCTGAAACTCGGCCTGCAACAATTGCTGGAAGCGGTCGCACAGGCGCGTACCCTGCCCGGAAGCGGTTTTGACCGGCTTGTGCGCTTTCTTGAATGTTATGCCGAAGTGATGATGGATGATTTCGGCCGCTGCGTCATTCGTACACCTCAGGAGAGCCTGACTCCCCAGAGCCTGCCCGAATATCGAGACATCAAGCGCAAGATAGACGCAGCCATGCGCGAGCTGATCGAGGAAGGCATTGCAGACGGATCAATCGCAGCGCTGGACTCAAGGCTTCTCTCCTTCACGCTTGCAGGGGCCTTGAACTGGACCGCGCGCTGGCACAATCCTGACGGCGAACAGGATGTCGGCGAGATTGCCTCTACAATGGTAGACATTCTCGCCAATGGATTCACCCCCGCCAACCGGCCACCGCCCGGCTAGCTGATCTGGTGCACAGGCATGCACCGCGAACGATCTTCCGCGGTGATCCGACGATTCTAGCCCGACTTTCGAAACCTGTGTCTTCAGGATCAGGAAAAGCGCTTCTTGTCTGCTTCCAATGCTGCGATCTTGGACTTCTCACCAATGAAGACCGCCGTCTTCTGGTGCAGCTGCTCAACCGGCATTTCCAGCAGAGACTGATCGCCATTGGTCGATGCACCGCCCATTGCCTCGATCAGGAACGACATCGGAATGGCCTCATAGACCAGGCGCAGCTTACCGTCCTCATAGCCCTTGATATTGGCACTTGGGTAAGCAAACAGCCCGCCTTGCAACACCATGCGCTTCATGTCTGACACCATGGAGGCGAACCAGCGCATATTGTGAGGCTTCTTGCCGCCTTTTGTTTCCAGCAGGCTGGCATAGTGCTTCTGAAGCCATTCATCCCAAACGGTCTGGTTCTGGGCATTGATCGCCAGCACATCCGCCGATGGCAGACCACCTTCAATCTCCACAACATCCCATGTCGAGGCGTCCTGATCGAAAATGCCCTTATAGACCTTGTCGCCATCTGCAAAATAAACTTCGAGGTTCATCCCGAAGACAAAGAACCCGCCACTAATGATGTTCTTGCCGCTGAAGTCTGCGGCGACATCAGCATCCTTGAATACACCAAAGATCGCGCCTGACGGAATACCGATCAGCGCAGATTTGGAACCGTCCAGCGGGTCCAGCGCGACACTATAGGGACCATCGGAAATCTTGTTCAGGCCGGGGCGTTCTTCCGAAACCACATATTTGACGTGGCCATCTTTCTTCAGCGCGTTGAAAAATGCCTCATCCGCGATCACGTCGAGTTCGATCTGGTCATCGCCCGATTCATTGCTCGAGGTCGCGAATTTCAGGCCGGAGCCCTTTTTCAGTTCTGCATAGATAACTTCAGAGGCTGAAAACAATGCCGCGTAAATTCCATCCAGGTTTGGTAGTTGGCTTTTGAAGTGCAACGACATTTTCAGTTCTATCCCTCTGACTCACATAAAAGACATCGACCCGCCAATTCAATTCCTGCGCCATCTGAACGGCGCATCGGTCGGTATGAGCTTGATAGCCAATGTCTATCCCGGGTCAATCGCCCGGCAAGGATTACATGGATTACCACGATTGAAAATCGCGCGCTCAGGGCGTCTCACCGAAATTCCGGTGTCATGTCCCAACTTGGCCTTTGAATTGTCGATGGCTGTATCATGATGACATCGCGCCAGCCCATCTCCGCACACCTCTCCAAAAATGAACCTCGCCCTTCAACGCCGCTCTTGACGCTGGACCTCGGAGGGGGTACCAAACGCTCATAAACATGTTAGCATGCAAGCATACAATAACTTGCTAAAGCTGACTTCCGGGGAGGAAGACAATGAAAACGAGCACAAGCACATATGCGATTCTGGCGGCGGCCCTGCTGGCACCTCAATGGGTCCACGCCCAGGAAACCGAACAGGCTGGCGAGGAAATCGTCGCCGACACTTCCGAAACGGCACCACAGCCTCAAAAGGAATCACGCCTGGGCCTCGACACCGTTGTGGTGACCGCCCAGAAGCGCGAAGAATCCCTGCAGGACACCTCGATCGCGATTTCCGCATTCGCAGGCAGTGCACTGGAAGATCGTGGCATTGATGATGTCTCCAATCTTCAGTCCTACATTCCCAATTTCCATGTCGGCCAGGAGCAGGACGGCGTGAAGATCTCGCTGCGTGGCGTCGGTATTCAGGGCACGGGCAGCATCACCGACCCGGGCGTCGCCTTTTATCAGGATGGTTTCTACGTCCCCCGCCCTTCAGGCGGCAGCGCCGTTTTCTTCGATGTCGACCGCGTCGAGGTTCTGCGCGGACCACAAGGCACGCTTTATGGCCGCAACGCCACCGGCGGCGTGGTCAATGTCATCTCCAAGGAACCCGTCTTCCATTATGAAGGCAAGGTCGGCGCAACCTTTGGTAGCCGTGATCTGATGGAATATCGCGGCATGGTGAACGTCCCGCTGGGCGAAAACCTCGCGACCCGTCTAGCCGTCGTACACGCCAAGGAAGATGGCTATCACGAGAACCTTTCCGAAGCTCCGGGATCTGACGATTTCTATGGCTCCGATGGTGACCTGTCAGTGCGCGGACAGATGCTCTATGACAATCAGAACGGCTTCACTGTTCTTCTGTCCGGCCTGCACAGTGACCTCAACAGCACCGGCCTTCCCTACACATTCCTCGAACGCAATCTCGGCGGCCCACCGCCTGTTCAGGCCTATGTCAGCCAGATCGGCGCAGAACCATCCGATCCCCTGCAGACCATCAACGATCATGAATCCTTCAATGATGCGACAACCACCCAGGGCTTTATCAGGATCACCAAGGAATTTGGCGGCGTCGAAGCCTTCCTCCAGGCCGGCCTTCTGGATCAGGAAACCAATCTGGTCCAGGACTTTGACGGCTCAGATCTGGACATCAGCGTGTTCCACAAGGATCAGGAAAACGAAGCGCAAAGCTTTGAATTTCGTCTGTCCTCCATCGATGCCGAGAAGCTCAACTGGATCCTTGGTGCCTATTACTTCAACGAGGAAACCTACATTCTGCGCCGGGTGGAACTGAACGGCCTCACGCCCGGCGGTGTGATTTCCCTGCCAGACTTCCTGCTCGATGAATGGGGCAATTCCTCAACCGCCGCCATCTTCGGATCGGGCACATGGTCCTTCACCGATGATGTGCGCCTGACACTAGGCCTGCGCCACACACAGGACAAGAAAGACGGCGCAAAGGTCACACGCGGTAATTTCGGTGCCCCCTTCCCGGCCGACGTGCCGAACGACCAGTTCGACGCCGACGAGACATTCTCTGAAACCACATGGAAGATCGGTGCGGAATGGAACGTCACCGACACCGCACTCACCTATGCCAATATCTCGCGCGGCTACAAGGCGGGCGGATTCAACTCCACCTCCAGCGGATCGCCCTATGATCCTGAAACCGTGCTGGCCTATGAAGCGGGCCTCAAATCAAACCCCTTTGGCGGCATGGCCAAGGTAAATGCGGATGTCTTCTACTATGACTATGAAGACATGCAGCTTTCCACACTGACCACGATCAATGGTGCCCCGGGACAGTTTACATCGAATGCGGCCAAGGCAACGATCTACGGTCTGGAACTGGACACCAATTTCAGCCTCACCGACTCAACCCTGCTGAGCCTGTCCTATTCCTATATCAGCGCCGAGTTCGACGAATATTTCAACAATGACCCGCGCGAGCTGAACCCGCCCTTCAACCCGAACGACCCCGAAGGGCTCGGTCGCCAGGATCTGAGTGGAAACCGCGTGCCATATGTGCCGGAAAACACCTTCACAATCGGTCTCCAGCAGGAGTTCGACCTGTCAGATGGCGGCTCGATCCTCGCCTCGCTGACCTCGACCTGGCATGACGATCTTTATATGCGTGAATATAACAGCGCGGATATCGACCTTCAGGAATCCAACACCAAGACCGACGCCACACTGGCCTGGTTCGTGGCAGATACCGGACTGTCACTGACTGCTTATGTCACCAATATCGAGGATGAATCCGAACTGGCGAACATTTACATCTCGCCCGGTTTCATCGGCACCAGCGCAACGGCGCAATATACACGACCACGCACCATCGGCATCCGGCTCGACTATGAGTTTTGATCTGATGCGTATGCCCCGCCCGAAGAGCCCGGCCCGGATGCATAGCATCCGGGCTTTGCTTCTGTCAGCTGGCGCGGTGATCCTGAACACTGCTTGCGCCGCTGAAGATCCCGACAAGGCCCAGCCGATACCGGACCCCACCAGCACAATGCCAACTGATCTCGTCATCTATTCCCCGGCTCCACCGCGCATCATGCTTCATGCCCATAATGTTCAGCTGGGAGAGATCCTGTCGGCATGCGACAGCTTTGGCGAAGTGCAGACACCGCCCATTGCGCTGCCGGACTCCATCAACGAGATCAACGCTTTATCTGCGGATGTCCGGCCCTTCCATCTGCCGATCGTGACAACGCTGGATTTTGAAACCGCGATCAATCAGACCGCGCCAGACTGGCATGGCTACACGAAAGCCAATTCCGATCTGAGATTTGTGGCCTCGTTATATGATGTCTCTTTTGGCATTCTGGCCTTCGACGCAGATATTCATTCACCACAAGACCTGATCGGCAAGCGCATAGCCGCACCGCCACGCCCCAGTTCCGTGCGCTGGTTCACCGAAGCCCTGCTGCGCGATGGCTGGGGCATTCTCGATCAGGTGGAACTGGTCGACCTGACACCGCCCGAACTGCCCGGCGCACTCGCTGATGGAAGCATAGATGCAACCAGCTGGAACATCATGAGCGAAACCCCTCAAGGCTTTTTGCCCCTCATGCCTCCATTGCTCGATCATCCCACTGCCCACTGGATCAGCGTGGATGATCAGACGGTCACGCAGATCAACTCTGCCAACCCGTTCAACACCGAAAGCGTAGATATTGCCGCCGGTGCCATACGCAGCACGACGCAGGATCCAAGCGCTGCCGCAACCCTGCTCTCATTTCGCCAGGCACTCGCTGCATGGTCCGATACGCCCGATGAGGTCGTGGCAAAGATCATTGATTGTCTTGAGAACGCAGAGCCCGATTATGGCTCAGGCAGTGGCTTTGAAACTGACCGCTGGAAATGGCCGGATCTGGACATTGCACTCATCCATCCTGCTGCCAGATAAGCCACGCAGGCTGACGCAAAAAAAGGCGACGCCGGAATGAAGAACCGGCGTCGCCTTCAGGTCTCGCTCAAAAAGTCAGCCGAAAACTTTTCCAGCAAGTTCTGCGATCAGGCCGCCTTGGTGACGCGCGCCTTCAAGCTCGTTTTGCGTTGGCTGACGCTCGCCTGTAGCACCGGCAATCGTCGTTGCGCCATATGGAGAGCCGCCGGAAATCTCGTCCAGTGTAAGCTGGCCCTGAAAGCTGTAAGGCAAGCCAACAATGGTCAGCCCCAGATGCATCAGATTGGTGATCAGCGAGAACAATGTCGTTTCCTGCCCGCCATGCTGGGACCCTGTGCACACAAATGCACCGCCGATCTTGCCGTTCAGAGCCCCTGCCTTCCAGAGCCCGCCTGTCTTGTCGAGAAAGGCCGCCATCTGCGATGGCACCCGCCCATACCGCGTCGGCGCACCGATTATGATGGCATCATATCCGGGCAAATCATCCACTTCGGCCACGGGCGCGGCCTGATCGATCTTGAAGTGAGACTGCTTCGCCAGTTCCTCAGGCACGGTTTCTGGAACACGCTTGATATCCACACGCGCACCCTTTGATCGCGCACCTTCTGCGATCGCCTGCGCCATTGTCTCAACATGGCCATAGCTGGAGTAATAAAGAACAAGGACGTTCGCCATACTCATCTTCCCTTCAAATTTTCAAACCAGGCCCGCATTCAGGCTCAACTCTCAAACGGCTTCGTAGTTCTGCCCGAAATCCTTGGGCGGCGGGCCATCGGCAGACCACAGGAACATGCCGTCCTTCTTGGTCCAGTCCACGGCTTCCCAGGGGCAATCATCGGTGATGAAATCGATATCGAAGAAATATTCGGCCATGCCGTTCCACGGGTCGCGGAAATAGTGAAAATAGTTCGATCCGACACCGTGACGCCCCGGTCCCCAGGCGTGCCGGTATCCCTTGCCGAACAGGCGCTGCGCGCCCAGCTCGGTCTCATCAATGGACCCCATCTCGAAACTGGCGTGATGAAAGCCCGGCGCAGGTGAATTGAGAAAGCCCAGCACGTGGTGGTCACTGCCCCCACGCGTGCGCAGGAAAGCACCATAGTCATCGGTGATCGTGTCAGACAGTTTCATGTCCAGCACATCGACATAAAAGCTGATCTGCCTTGGAACATTCGGTGTGAACAGGATCATGTGGCCAAGACGACGTGGCCGCGCAGGCATATCGCGCGACGGACAACCACGCTCATTATTGCGTCCGCGCAAGCCGGGATGATTGGCGCTGGCGGGCTGTTCGGCAACCACATCCACGCGCTCGCCAAGAACCAAGTTCACCAGGTTTCCATCCGGGTCGTGAAACCAGATGCCCTCGCCCGTATCCGCAAGAGGCGACGGAAGGCGCTCGATATTGCGATCCTTCAGCTTGGCGACAACCCGGTTGAACCCGGCTTCGTCAATGGCAAAGGTGATGTGGTGAAACTTGCGATCCTGCCCTGTCTCAAGCAGCACGATTTCATCATGGGGACGATTGTCACACCGAAAGGCAAGGAGATCCTGGCCTTCGCGCATGTTCATTCCGAATGTCGTGTAGAAATCCGCGCCCACTTTCAGGTCCGGTATGCCCAGAGCTACGCGTTGTAGTGATAGTACCATGACTGTTTCCTCCCTTTTTTCTGATTTTGCCGAACCGGTTTGGCCGGTTCGTGCCTGTTGTCAGCCTGTCGTTATTGCTTCCACTTTCGGCTCTGCCGTCGCAATGCCCATTCCGGCGTTCCAGTGCGCGATATCGTAGTAGAGCAGATTTTCCGCACGATACGGCCCACTGGCTGCGAGCGCTGAATAGGCTGCGAGCCAGTTCCTGACCTCATGCCCGCCACATCCGGCAAGCTCTGTCAGCGCATCATCGGACATGTCATCAAGATAGCCCAGATCACCGCGCGCCATGCGGTCCATGAAATCCCTGTCCCAGGCCGGGCTCAGCGGACGCGACTCGCCTTCTCCGCGTGCCAGCGCGCGCGCCGCTTCATAGTTCTGCTCTTCACGGGCCCGGCGTTCCTCGACAGACTGATGCTGCGCGGCAATCAGCTTTTCCGCCACCACCGGCGTTGCATTCAGCAGCTGCGGGATCGGCGGATCATGCGACAGCCCTCCCGAACCAAGGATAAGGATACGCTTGTTCTGCTGGCTGGCCCATTGCCCAACCGCCGTGCCCAGCACCCTCACCCGGCCAAATGGCGGCAGTGGCGGTCCCGCACAATTGATGTGAACAGGCAGCACCGGATAACGGTCGACTTTCCCACTCAACAGGACCAGAAGCTGTGAAAAGCCGTGATCGGCGCGCATCCGATAGGACATGCCGACATCCACACCAGCCTTGTGAACCGACCGGATACAATCAAGCGCCAGCGCCTCAGGCACATCATATTCACCTGATCCGATATCATAGTCGCCAATCGCAGTTGCCCGCACGCCAATCGTGAAAGCCGGCAGCATCTCGTAGAAAAAGCCCTTGAAATGGTCGGGACCGAAAATAATGATCAGTTCGGGATCATAGGCCGCCACCTCATCCGCCAGTGCCGCAAACTGGGCTCGCACCCTGGCATCAATGGTCGGATCGGTCTCGACATGGTCCATGAGCGGCGTATGCGCTGCGCAGATCAGTTTGAGCGTCATGGCTGGCACTTCTTCTGTTCTATGTGTTCACCCGCCGCATTCGGCGAGAAAGGCCAGGTGTATGGCGTTGAATTCGTCGGCTTTCTCCCATTGCGGCCAGTGCGCACAATCGCTCATCACAACCAGCGGCCGAGCGTCAGGAATGGCGTCCACGAAGCGCTGGCCGGTTTCGGTTGGCGCGGTGGGGTCATGGTCGGTCCAGATCACCAGGGTCGGTGCCTTGATCGCGGTCAGGCTTTCGTCCGTCAGCACATTGCGCATGCGGATATCCATGTCCTGAAGGCACAGAATGTGCTCCATCGCACGCAGGAATCCCGGCTGGGTGTATATGCCCAGCCGCATTTCAACGAGGTCATCGGTGACACGCGCCGGATCGTTCATCAGCCATTCCAGCCGCGCCCGCACAGTCTGCGGGCTGGCCTCCGCCACGGCCTTCATGGTCACGTCATAGACCCGCTTCATCACCTTGGGATCGGTGTTCAGACCTCCCGCCGTGTTCAGCGTCAGCGATGCCATTCTGTCAGGGTGGTCAATGGCGAACTGCGCCACGATCCAGCCACCGAGGGATTCGCCGTGAAGATGCGCCTTCTTCACTCCCACAGCATCGCAAAAATCCAGCAGGTGCTGCACATAATGGCGGATCTCGTAGTCATGATCCGGCTTGTCGGAATACCCATGACCGATCATGTCCAGCGATATCGTGCGATACTGCGCAGCATGCGGCAGGATATTGCGTGTGAATGCTTCCAGATGCCCGCCCGTGCCGTGCACGAAGATGACGGCCTCGTCGGAATCTCCGTCACCGGCTTCCAGATATCTGGTGCGAATATTTCCCGCCTGCGCATACCCAAGACGCAGTGTTCCCCCTGCGATTTCCGGCCAGATGAACGCCATGATCTTCCTCCAAGATTCTTCTTTTATACATACTAGCATGCAAGAGTGTCATGTAAAGAGGTATAAGATCCATCCTGCCATTCACAGGCGATAACTTGGCTCTGAGAGGCCCACGCATCTTGAAGTCAGATACAAATCGGTCGATACACGGATTGGCATGCTAGAATGAAGAGATGGTTGGAACGAAATGAGTAAAAGCAACGAGGTGTACGACCTCGTCATCGAGCGCCTCATTCATGCGGACTTCACCTTCGGAGACCGCTTGCTGGTCCGTGAACTCGCCGAGGAAACCGGCGCGAGCCGCCAGCCGATCATGTCGGCGCTCAATCGCCTCAGCGCCGAAGGCTTCGTGCACATCGTCCCTCAAGTGGGGTGTGAGGTCATCAATCCCAGCCGCGATGAAATCGGGGATTTCTTCCGCCTGTTCGAGATGCTGGAAGGATTGCTAGCCGAGCTGGCCGCCACACGTCGCACGGATGAAGAAGTGATGGATCTCAAGATGTCGCAGGAGCGCCTCAGGATGATGAGCAAGTCCGCCAATGCATCCCCTGGCCAGTATCTAAACCTGAACCAGGCCTTTCACCGCCACCTTCACACCATGGCGAAATCACCCATCCTTGCCCGCAAACAGGGCAATAATTTCAACATGATCGACTTCTTCATCAGCCAGTCCATCGGCTTTGAAACCCTGATGAAGGACAGCTTCCTTGAACATGACGAGATCATCGAGGCAATCGAGAACCAGTCTGCAGACAAGGCCCGCAAACTCTCTGAAGAGCATATCTCGGCGATTGCCGTCTCGGTGCTCACCAAACTCTAGGCGTCGTCACACCGAAACGGCAGCACCGCTCCTGCTATCCGTCCGCCTCGACAGTTGATGTCTGTGTCTCGAATTCGAACTCGCAGTCCTCATCCATCTGCGGACCATTTCGCCATGCCGTGATGACATCATTATACTTGATCGGCCCGCCACCATATGTGCCGGTCAGATAGGTTGGCTTGTCCTTCACACTGCCCTCATTGTTGAGAAAGCCCGGCGTGCATTCGCTGAAATAGCGCACCAGGTCTATCGCATGGCGATGTTCCATCAGTTTCAGCCAACGATCTTCCGCCGCGCGCGTGACCTCCATTGTCCGCACACGCTTTTCGATGCATTTGCCGATAATGCCCACGGCGTGACGCGCCTGCATTTGCAGCGTGTGGGTGAAGTTGAACGCCGTCGTGCCCTGTTCTGATCCGCCCACGACATGAAAATTGGGCAGCCCGTTCATCTGCGTCCCATGCACGGTGCGCACGCCATCGGCCCACCTGGTATCGATATCGACACCATTGCGCCCGACCAGCTTGTACCCACCCACCTTGTGCGCCGCCGCCCCGACATCAAAGCCGGTCGCGAAGATCACGCAGTCAACCGGATGAGCCTGTCCATTCGCATGAATGCTGGTCGCATCAATATGCGTAACACCCTGTCCATCCGTATCCACCAGATGCACATTGGGCAGGTTCAGTGACTGCAGGTAGTGATCGCTGAACAGCGGTCGTTTACACAGATAATTATACCACGGCATGTTGCGCGCTGCGACGTCTGGATCAGCGATCACTTCGGACACATAAGCCCGCAATTCCTCCATCTTCTCATAATCTACAGACTGGAACACATCATCCGGCGAAAACGCCTCGCCCGATTGTTTTGCGGCTCCGATCCGGGCCCCGACCCGCTTGAAGAAATCCGTCCAGCCATCATCCACCATATCCCCATCGGGATGCGCACCGGGCGTGATATTGGCCAGAAAATTCTCCATGCGCTGCTGTTGCCAACCGCTTGGCTGGCTCCTGAACCAGTCTGTATCCGTGCTCGAATTGTTGCGCGGCGCAATCGCAGACGGTGTGCGCTGGAAGATCAGAACCTCTCTTGCACTTTCCGCCAGCTTGGGAACGATCTGAATACCGGTTGCACCAGTGCCAATAACCGCAACCCGCTTGTCCGCCAGCTTGTGCAGGCCACCATGTGTATCGCCGCCGGTATAATCATAATCCCACCTGGCCGAGTGAAAGATCCTGCCCTGAAAATCCTGTATGCCCGGAATCCCCGGTAGCTTCACCTTGGCAAGCGGCCCCTGGCTGACCGTCACGAACCGCGCCCTGATCTTGTCACCACGATCCGTACTGATGATCCAGCGCGCGAGGTTTTCGTTCCAGACAATGCTTTTCACCTTCGTCTGGAACAGCGTGTTGTCATAGAGCTTGAAATGCCGGCCAATCGCCTTTGCGTGCTCGAAGATCTCCGCGCCCGAGGCATAGCGCTCCGTCGGGATCGTGCCGACTTCCTCCAGAAGCGGCATATAGCAATAGGCCTCGATATCGCACCGAATGCCGGGATAGCGGTTCCAATACCATGTGCCGCCAAAATCACCGGCCTGTTCGATGATCCGAAAGCCGGTCACCCCCGCCTTGCGCAGTTCGGATGCTGTCAGAAGGCCACCAAATCCACCACCTATGACGGCAACATCGATATCTTCTGTAACAGCCTCACGCACCAGCGGCTGCTTGATATAGGGGTCCTTGACGAATTCCTCATAGTCGCCACTCGCCTCGAAATAGCGCCCCGTCGCCTCATTGCTCAGGCGTTTGTCGCGCTCTTCCTTGTATTTCTGCTTGAGTGCCTCTGCATTCACATTGCGTGGTGCACCATCATGGGTCGTCATGGCGTCTCCTCCCTCGATCGGCCATTGCGCCGGATTTTATTGTTCATTGCGGAACAGAGTAGACGACATTCTCTGGCCATCCATCGATCCCGTGATTGCGTCCAGCATAACAAATTAAAACTTGCATGCAAGTATGCCAATTGTAAGAATAGTCACGAAAATGCGCTTTGCGCCGTATTGGGATCAAGACTTAGAGTTCCGCTGACCAAAGCGGACATGGGAGGAATAGACATGGATCTGGGAATTGCAGGCCGTACGGCCATTGTTTGCGCCGCCAGCAGCGGGCTGGGCAAGGCCTGCGCTACGGCGCTTGCATTGGAAGGGGTCAATCTGGTTATCAACAGCCGATCGCTGGACCGGCTGGAAACCGCCGCAGACGAGATCCGCACGCTTGCCCCGGACGTGGCCGTGAAGCTGGTTGCAGGTAGCGTCACGGACCCGGACTGTCGCGCCGAAATGGTCGAGATGGCCGGCCAGCCCGACATATTGATCAACAATGCAGGCGGCCCTCCTCCCGGTGATTTCCGCGACTGGGACCGTCAGACCTGGATCGACGCACTGGACGCCAACATGCTCAGCGCCATCGACCTGATCAGGCGCACGGTTGATGGCATGGCGCAGCGAAAATTTGGTCGCATCGTCAATATCACATCGTCATCGGTGCGCGTGCCGATCCCGGTGCTTGGCCTTTCCACCGCCGCACGTTCAGGCCTCACCGGCTTCGTGTTCGGCCTTGCCCCGCAATTGTCGCCCAGCAATGTGACCATCAACAACATCCTGCCCGGCCCATTCGACACCAACCGGTTGCGCAATTCCAAGCCATTGACCATGCATCTGACACAAAACGCCGTCGCCGGTCGCGTGGGTGACCCTGCGGAACTGGGCGCGACATGCGCCTTTATCTGTAGCCAGCAAGCAGGTTACATGACAGCGCAGAACCTGCTGCTGGATGGCGGGCTTTACCCCGGCGCATTCTAGCGTTCAAAGCAATCGGAACGCACCGTTTTCAGTCAGATGTCAGCCCGCTCAAACATGCCTGACGGGCTGCTTCAGCGCAGGCAATATCGATTGCATTGGAAGCCCCCGATACGCCGATCGCGCCAACCACAACCCCGTCGACCTTGATCGGAACACCGCCGCCAAGCGCTGTCACCTTAGGGTGATCCAGCAATCCCGTGCGCACACCCTCTGATTGCTCGAAGAGAAACTCACCAAATTCGGTTGTCGACATGAAAAAGCTCGCCGCCGTCCATGCCTTGTATTGCGCATAGTCATTTGACGCCAGAAAAGCCCCCGGCATGCGCAACATACCGACCACCAGACCCGCACGGTCGACAATGATGACAACAATCCTCGCGTCACAATTTGTCGCTTCGCCAATAGCGGCCTCCAATGCAGCCTGAACGGCTCGCGCCGGAAGATCACCCTGCCAGCCTGTGTCCTGTTGCATCTGATGACCTCCACCTGAAACAGATACAGGACTGTCAGCGCCCGGATGTATCCGCGTCAAATCCAAGCCACCTAAAATTCCCAGATGATGAGACTTGCGTTTCACAAGGCCTGTCACTGTCCTGATTGCGGATGCACCGGAAATGCAAATCAGCAATCAGGCGTCGTTTTGATCTCGCCGATCTTGAGCACGTTTCAATGAATAGCCCCCCATGACTGCCCTCAAGATAACATTGATGAATTTCAAGAAGTTATCAAAAAACTACATTTTGTTAACACTTTTAACGCAACCTAGGCGGGTTATATTATCAATTTTGCTTCATAGTTGTGATCTAGTATGGAGAACCGGTCCGGAAAAGTAGCGTTCTATCACTCCTTGCGCAGCAGGATCATGATCCTGATCTGCTGTCTCGCAGCGTTTGCGGCGACGTTGATTGGATGGTTGTCCTATACTCAGTCCAGGCAGGTTCAGATTGACACCTTCAGAACCGAGCTCAATGGAGAAGCACAAATAGTCGGCCTGCGCATATCCGAAATGCTTGGCGACATGATCGAGGATGCACGCATTATCAGCGCATCGGACTCGATCACTGACTATATCGCCCTGAGCACTTCACAGGGGCCCGTCAATCCTGCGGTGCTGGCCAATCTGAAACGGCGGATTGAATACACATTCTCATCAGTGCTGAAGGTCAATGCCGATTATTCCCAGATCCGCATCATCCGTACGGATGCGCATGGCCAGGAGCTTGTCAGGGTCGACAAGCGCAATGACCAGATTGCCATCATTCCGCCTGCCCGTCTCCAATCGAAAGCCCAGGAGCCCTATTTCCAGATCGTCCAGGAGATGGGCCCGGATGATGCCGCCTTTTCTGAAGTCAGCCTGAACCGGGAAAACGGTGAAGTGTCCATTCCGGTCACGCCCACAATCCGTGCCTTCATCCCGATCATGCACTCTGATGGTCGCCAGTTTGGCGCGATCGCCATCAATGCCAATATTGAATCCCGCCTCAGGGAATTGTTCGCACATCTGCCACCGCGTCACGGTTTTGCACTTGTCGACGGGTCGGGAAACTATTTTCTCAGCGGCACAGAATCAGGATCGGGCAATTGGGTCATGGCCCATGATGCCGAAGCTCCACCCGCCATGATCAACTGGCTGGAAAACAAAGCCGAACAACAGTCTCACTTTGCAGACGATCACTATTTTGAATATGTCCCGGCAACGCATTCAAGCCCGGTAAAGGGGTTTGAATTCGGCGTGGTCTCCAGCGCCCCCAGAAGCGCAGCCCCTGTCAGCGTGTCTCCGCTATTGCTGGCCGACAAGATTGCCTTTGCTACCATTGCCGTCCTGATCAGTGTCGGGCTCGCTTTTTTCTATGTGAAACACATGACCCGGCCGCTCAATGTCATGGCACGCGAGATCGGCGCGTGGTCCAACAAGGAAGCCAACCTGAAACTGCCGATCAACGCCAAGGACGAGATCGGCGAGCTGGCCCGCTCATTCAACAGGCTGGTCAATGGTCTCAGACAGGAAGAAGTCAAGCTGAGCTCGATCATCGAGAACGTCAACGATGCGCTGATCGTGATCCGGGAAAATGGACTGATCGAGAAGGTCAATCCCGCCTGCAGCAGGATCTTCGGATATTCAGAAGAGGAATTGCTGGGCCGAAACGTTTCCATGCTGATGCCCGAATATGAAAGGCGTCACCACCACAGCTATCTCAGCAACTACAAGAAGACCGGCAAGAAGAAGATCATCGGTGTAGGCCGGGAAATCGAATGCCGCGCATCCAATGGAAACGAGTTTCCGGCCGACCTGTCCGTCAGTGAGTTCGAATATCAGGGCCAGCGCTATTTCTGCGGCATCATACGGGACATCACCGAACGCCGTCAGATGGACAGGATGCGCGACGAATTTGTCTCAACTGTCAATCACGAGCTGAGAACTCCCTTGAGTTCTGTGTATGGGGCAATCTGCATACTTCACGAGAAAAGCCTGTATCAGCTGGATTTTCAAGGGCGACGCCTGGTCGATATTGCGATGGTCGCCAGCAACCAGCTGTCACGTCTTGTTGACGACATACTGGACCTTGAGAAAATCGCGCACGGCAAGCTGGAATTCTCCTTCGAGACCCGCGATCTGCTAAGCCTGACCCAGGACATTGTAGATAATCATCAACCCCTGGCGCTGCAAAACAATGTCAGCCTCAGAGTTGAGGCGAAGATGGGTAATTCAACCGTTCGGGTAGATCCTTACCGCTTCCATCAGGCGCTCGCCAACCTTCTGTCCAACGCCTGCAAGTTCGCCCCTGCGAGAGACGAGGTCCTGATCATTATCTCGATTCTTAACGACAATATTGCTCGCGTATCGGTTCAGGATAACGGCCCCGGGATACCCGACGATTTCCAGCCACGCGTGTTTGAAAAATTCGCCCAGGCTGATGGTTCCAACACCCGTTCACCCGGCAGTAGCGGGCTCGGCCTCGCTATTACCAAGGCCCTCGTCGAAGGCATGGGCGGCGAAGTCGCTTTCCGGTCGAGCCCAAGCACCGGCACCGTCTTTCACATCGACATGCCCATTGTCACGCTTCTCGGAAAGGCTGCCTGACATGACCGAGCAACCACTGAAGATCCTGTATCTCGAGGACGACCCAAGCCTCTCCGAGCTGGCAATGATCGGTCTGTCTGCACATCCCCGCATGGATGTCCTGCACTGCGGTTCCGGCAAGGAGGCCATTGCAGCTTCGGTCAGCTACCAGCCCCAGCTGTGCCTGTTCGATGTGATGCTGCCCGAAATGGATGGCCCAACAGCATTCAGCCTCGTCAAGGAAACCCTCTGCGTCGAGGAACTTCCCGTGATTTTCATGACGGCCAAAGCCCAGCAGCATGAAGTCGAGCACTACATGTCGCTCGGGGCGCTCGGCGTCATTCGCAAACCTTTCAACCCCCTCGCCATCGGCGACGAGGTTGAATCCATGTGGAGCAAACATCAATGAATCAGCGTCAACAGCTCATCGAGATCATAAGCCGATATTGCGATATCTTCCCGGACCAATTGCGCTACCTGTCAGGAATGGTCGCTACCGTTTGCTACAGCAGGCCTCTGAATGAAAAGAAGCTGGAATTGGCCATGCATGAATGCCACCGCATGGGTGGAACAGCTCACTGCATGGGCTATCGCTATATGGGGACAATTCTGATCAGCCTGGAAAACGACCTGCTCAAGGCAAAGTCCTCTCCCGCTGAACAGGTCGATGCACAGTTACAGGTCATCAAGAAGAAACTGGCACGCATATATGGTGTCGTGCGCCACATCACGCCGCCAAATTCATTGCTGATCAGAGCTTCCGAAACAGACGATGTGGAGGAATCATCACCGGAATATTCGTCGGTTGATGCATGTTCGCCCGGTCACGCTGAACATCGCATCCTTGTTGCCGATGATGATGAGAGCATTCGCGCACTCGTCGCTCTGACCCTGCAAGATGCCGGCTTTGGCAAGGTCGAGATGGCAGCATCCGGCGAAGCCGCCTTGTCCATCGCACATGATTTCAATCCGACCATGCTCATTGCAGACTGGATGATGTCCCCCATGTCAGGAATGGATCTGCTGGAAGCCATAAGATCAGGTGACACACCGTTCCAGCCCTCCATTCCGGTCATCTTCATTTCGACGCTGAATGAACAAAGGCGCATCCACAAGGTCATCCGCAGCGGTGCAGATTTCTTCCTGCTCAAGCCTTTTACCCAGAAAGAACTGGTGAATGGTGTGTCACAGGTCGCGCGAAAGAAGCTGGCGGCCTAGCATCGCCAGCACCTGAAGCCTGGCGAAGATAAAGGGCTCTGCGGGCCGGTTCCGATCGCAGGACTGCGCATCAGTTCCGTCCGTCAGGATGCCATTCATGTCTCATGAAAGTGAATAGCCGCCCATTCAGGCAGCGCGCGGTATGACCCCGGCCTGACGGCCCTCTTCGATCGCGTCCAGCTTTTCCAGCAGATATTCGAGATCTGCCCGCGGAATGGCCTGGAACTGCGAAAGAACACGTTCCGTCATACGTTGACGGAACCGCAAGCGGTCATTCTCCCCGCCGTCATAATCTGTCTGATGGAAGACCTCCACACCCAGCTTGAACGCGCCGAACATGCCCGATGGCAATCCTGCGCGCTCGAACAGGGTCTTCAGGCCAAGCGTTCCGGCATCATGTAGCATCAGCCACGCCTTGGAATGAGGCACACCCGCCAGTTCGGCCAAAGCGTGCTCCACAAAGGTCATATGCCCCAGACACAGGCCGCGCATGACCAGCGATGGCGACAGGCGCCCGTTCAGATGCAATTGCTGGACAAACCGTTCCGGGTCAGATGACTGTCCGGCCTGTTCGACCAGATCCAGTGTCGCCCGCTCACGCGATCCGGATGCCAGCTCGATCGCCAGTTGCGGTGGCAGTTCATGCTTGTTGACGAGCCGGTCAAACAACTCACCCGTCACCATCGACACCATTTTCTCGGCGATGTGGATAGGAATGCGGTCGCGAGAGATCACGGCACCCTTGATGCCATCATCGTCGGCAAAACGGCTCAACGTGCTGCTATAGGCCATGTCGGAAAATGCAGCGCCTTCATTGAGTGCGGCCGCCTCGACAGCATCACGGTCACCATGTTCGGCAATCACCTCGACAACACTTTCAGGCACATGCTCACGTTCGGCAATCGCCACCTGCTTTTCCGGTGAAGACGCCAGAACAAGCTCAATCAGATCTTCTTCGGTAAATTGCGGTGAGTGTTTGAGGACCGGCGCTGCAACGCTTTCAATGTCGCGCGCCAGCTTGATCGCCAGGTCTCTTGGCAGATTGGGGGATGTGCGCAGCGTGACAGACATGGTGCGTCTGACCAGCGCGGCAGCATCCTGCGCGAGAATCGCCATGATCTGCTCGGCATTCTCGCGATCCTTGGGAGACAGGCGTGCAGTATCAATGCGGCGACAGATCTTGTGGGCAGCGTTGGATCGTTCCTCAGGGGTCGCGCCACGTACAAGTCGGCGGATATCATCCTGGGTCAACGATTTTCGCATGGCGGAGACGGTCATGTGACACACATCCATTGAATTAGATAAATTACTCATCGGATAGAATTGACCTGACAGCGTTAACGAAGCCTTGCGAATCGCAATTCAATCGGCGCTTTCCACATCACATTTCAATAAGGTCAGTCTTCTTGTTCGCCCGTTGTGTGCAACCCGATCAGGGCAGCCATGAGGGAGCGGCTCGCTTTGGCCTTCTGAAGCTGTTCTTCAGCATTGAGGCTGGATGGCTCAACCTGCGCCCAACCCTGCCCCTGTAGCCCGGAAACCGAATATCGCGGCGACACCGCCCCGCTTGCCGGATTCGCATCGACGGCAGAAATGACATCGCCCGTCAGCCGCGCATAAACGGCCGCAACAGACCTTGGTGCCCCGTCATGACCGTTGAAGATCGCTGGATTGGCCGAAGCTGCCGCCGGAAAGATGTCCTCGGCGGTCATGGTGGGATTGTCGCGTGCCGTATTGATCAGCTTCGCAGCGCCTGATGGTCCCAGGAAATGCGCCGCATAGAGCTCTTGCGGTGTCGCTTCGCGGTCGATCAGATTGGACAGGNTTGCAGCGTTTTCTTTTGCCAGCTCCCCAGCCATGCGCGCTGCCGTCACCGGGTCTTCGCGCAGGGCCAGAACGGATTTGCGCTCTTCTGCCGTCTCCATGGAGACATTTTCCAACCCGTATTTGTCACCATAGCGTTCGACCATGCTGAGCCATGTCTGGTTGGTGAACTGGAACAATCCTGTCGCAGAAGATGTACTCGCACGGGCACTGGGGTCCAGCCCGGACTCTCGCTTTGCCGTGCGCCAGAGATAGTCAAAATCCGTGCCGGTTTCGGACGCAGCCTGACGTATCGCCTGATAGGGCGATGGCTGTGCCGTCAACTGGCCACTGTTCTGGAGCACGCGCCGTAGGGCATCCATGGTGAATCCTCCGTGAATTCTGCCACGATAATTCACCGTGACACGTTTACCTTTGGTTAAAGGGAGATCGATCATTCAGGGGCGCTGTTGACGTTAACGACACACCTTGTGATTCAAATTTCAACAGATGAAGAAGTTTGCTGGTAACTGGTGCGACTTGATCTATAAGTTCGCCCTGGTGGGGACGAAATGCAGGCGCAGCAAGCCTGACGGGTGCTCACATGAAGTAATCTGCAAGGACGCCTGAAAGTACCGTCTTTGACGAACAGAGAGATTATCAATGGGTTCCGGACGCCTACATTTGAACAGGCTGAATATTTTGTTGGTCGATGATCATCAGAACATGCGGCGTATATGGATGAGCATCCTGAAGGGCTTCAACATCACTTCCGTCATTGAAGCCGAATGCGCCGCTCAAGCGCTGGAGATCCTGAAAGACAAATCCATCGATATCGCCATTATCGACCTGATATTGCCGGATCTGACCGGTGCCGAACTGATCGGACTGGTCCGCCGTTCCGAGGACAGTTCAGATCCATTGCTGCCCATGATCGCCTGTACGGCGGATACGCGAAAATCGGTGGTCTATTCTCTGATCAATGCCGGTGTGGATGAAGTGCTGACCAAGCCGGTTGCCCCGCTCGCAGCCTGGCAACGCCTGCAGGCTGTCACTACCAAACGACGCGACTTCATCAGGACTCCAGACTATTTCGGTCCGGATAGGCGCCGCGCCAAGGATCCACGCTACAAGGGCCCGGACCGTCGCGAAAGTCACTTCATCTGATCGATGCCAGTGACGGGCTGGAGGCATTCTCACCAGCACCATCGAACCGGCTCATTCCAAACTTCTCCAGAAATCCACCTGTCCGGCCTTCAAGCACAAGCTCAGCCATCAGCTCACCCGTGACGGGTGCCAGCAGGATGCCATTACGATAATGCCCTGTGGCCTGATACACGCCGGGAATGGACGACGCTCCCAGGATCGGGCCATGATCTCTTGTGCCGGGTCGCACCCCGGCCCAGATACGCGTGATCTGCCCTTCTGCCAGAATCGGACAGATCTGAGCAGCTTCACGGCGCAATGCTTCGATCACGTTCAATTCGGCATGCGTGTCGTCCACATTCCATTCCGAAGTTGACCCCACAATGATGCGACTGGCCTTGGGGGCCACATAGCCCGGACCGAACCGCAACACCCGCCTTGGCCCTGCCTTGCGCGGTGCCAGCGAGAACAATTGTCCCTTCACCGGAACAATCGCCCCTTCCGGGACCAGATATGTGATCTCACCTTCATAATGAACAGGCAAGCGTGCACTCTCTCCAACTGTCCAGACAACAGCGTCAAACACGTCATCCGGCGCAGCATCAAGATGCATATTGCCCGGCTCACCATCGATTGCCGTGACGGACAGCCCACTCAACACACGCACTTCTGCGTCTGCCAATGCTGCGCCCAGCGCTTCTACCACACCCCAATTGTCGATTTGCTGATCTGTCGGCAATTCCAGCGCACCCGCAAGCTCTGCGCTCAGTGAAGGTTCACGGCGTCGCGCATCCTCCGGCTCAAGGCAGATATGTGGAACACCTCGCGCTTCACAGGCACTGGCCAGCGCCATGATACGCTCGCCCTGCTCCTGTGTGATGGCACACGCCAGGGCCCCCGCATCACCATAATCCAACGCGCGCCCCGTCAGGGCTGTCAAACGTGACGAGAATGATTTCCAGACCTCTGCCCCCGCCAGGCAAAGGTCAAACAGGGCCGGATGCACGCCAGGTTCCCCGGCAGCTTCAAATGCCGGTGCCAGCATTCCCGCGGCTGCCCAGCTTGCACCTCTGCCAGGCGCATTGCGCTCGAACAGGGTCACGCGCGCACCGCGATCTGCCAGTGACAGCGCGCAGCACATGCCAACAACTCCCGCGCCAACAACAGCGATGCGCGGCCCACTACCAGAAGAAGACAATGTATTCATGCGCGAACAGATACACTGCAAATCAGCATTGAACACCCATCTTCATCATTTCAAGCGGTCGTGATCGCAACTCTGTGAATTGACCTAACGTAACAATGAATGAACTATATGGGTACGAAAGCGAATGAGGGGACTACAAGTCGGGACAGCTGGAGACAAATCATGAGAACACCCGTATTCATCGCCGCCGCCATTTCAACCGTCATACTGGCCAGTTGCGCCGCCGCGCCCAATGAAACGGCCATGGCTTCTGCAGACAGTTCCGAGCCACTGAACCAGAACACTTGCCTGCGAAATGAATCCATATCCGGCTATCAAACGCTGGACCGCATGCATGTTCTCGTATCGGCCCCCTCAAGATCGCGCACCTACCTTGTGACCACCCGGAACAAATGCCGCGAGATGGACCACGCCAACGGTCTGGTGTTCAAGTCCGCAACGACCTGTGTAACACCTGGTGACAAGATCATTGTGCCGGACAGCGTCTCAGCCATGTCCTCATCGTGCTGGATTGATACGATTGAACGGGTCGAAAACAAGGACGCAGCGCTTGCGCTGATCGAACAGCGCGCGACCGATGCAAAGGAAGAATCTGCGGAAAGCTGACCGCTCCTGGACGTCACCACCTGCGCACAACGCACAGACGACCAAAATCAATTGGAGGGCGGGTCTACACCTGCCCTCTTTTCATATCTGTACACAGAAAAACTTTGGATTCCTCCAAGCGTGCTTCGTGCATGCTGTGATTTGGATAAACCGATAAGCCCCGCCTTGCTGACGCTTCACTAGCTGGCAATCGCTTCTTCGAAAGCTTTCGTCTCCCACAGGCGCAGGAATTGTGACGCGTGTTCCTGATCAGCGAAGATCAGCTTTCGACGCAGGCCACGGCCATTATGTTCTGTTGTCATCATGAATTCAGCCGGCACATCATCCGGATGTGTGACGGAACGATTTTCACACCATAGCGCAAACGAATCCAGCGCCGTCATGAGTCTTTCGGTGTCTTCTTCACCTTCGATATTCAGCCTGACAATGACTTCAGACATACTCAACTGCCCCCAGTTAACGGGAATAATATTTGCCTCGAAACTCCCGCGACCCTTTTCGGGTTCCATTATATTTGACCGCAGCGTTCTGGTGAGCTGCTGCGACAATTTGTATTACACTTCTGCAAGAAATGGACCGGATAGCAAGCTGAACAGAACAATTATTCCGTCCGCACAAAACACACCATCAAACAACAGGCATTTTCGTCAGTAGTCAGACTATTTTGCCGTCATCCGGCGACGTGCCAGGTCGATGGCCACGACATTGGAGGGAGTCTTCTGCGCGGCGGACTCATCAAGGATCGTCACCAGCGTCTCCACCAGCCTGTCGACCTTGCCCATCACCCAGTCATGGCTGTAAGTGCCCGAAATCTCGGAGGCGACATTGATGATGCCCCCGGCATTGATCACGAAATCCGGCGCATAGGCGACGCCCTGCTTTACCAGCTTCTCACCGATATCGACTGTCGCCAGCTGGTTGTTCGCTGAACCGGCGATCAGCTTGCAGCTCAGACGCTCCAGCGTCTGATCATTGATAACGGCCCCCAGTGCATTGGGAGAGAAAATCTGCGCATCCGTGTCGTAGATCTCATCGGGTGATACGATTTTGGCACCTGTCTGCTGCGCCACCTGTTCCAGAACGGGCTGGTTGATATCGGTGATGGTCAGGCGCGCGCCTTCCTTGGCAAGATGTTGCGCCAGATAGCCGCCCACATGTCCCACGCCCTGAAGCGCCACATGCACATCGGCCAGGCTGTCCACGCCCAGCACACGCTGCGCCGCCGCCTTCATGCCGCGATAGACACCCAGCGCTGTAACGGGCGACGGATCGCCAGAGGCTGCAACACCATCATCCAGCCCGGCTACATATCGGGTCTCTTCTCGGGCATGTCGCATGTCATCAGGTGACACACCCACATCTTCTGCCGACCAGTATGCCCCGTCGAGGCTTTCAATGAAACGGCCCAGCGCGCGAAACAGCTCTGGCGTCTTTTGCGTCTTGCTGTCGCCCCAGATCACCGCCTTGGCACCGCCCAAAGGCAAGTCGGCAACGGCGTTCTTGTAGCTCATCCCTTCAGACAGGCGCAGCGCATCGCGCATGGCCGCCTGCGCATTGTCATAGTTCCACATCCTGCACCCACCTGCCCCGGGACCGAGTGCGGTGGAATGAATGGCGATAATGGCCTTCAGGCCGCTGGCTTCATCATAGAAATGATGAATGCTCTCATGGCCCGCAAAGGCGTCACTGTCGAACATGGAAGACAGGCTCCATCTTGAGAATGGGTTTGATACGCCGCAAGACGCTGTTTGTTCAGGAGGGTTACGCGATTTCAGCCAAAGCGAAAAGCGGTCTTGATCATCAGATCCAGGACTTTTTATCAGTCAAAGAGGTTGTCGATGTCATCCTGCCCCAGCGGGCCGTCATCATCAGCATCATCTGAGGCCGTTTTTGGTTTGGTTTCGTCCTCATCGGCTGTCCAGTCTGGCGAAGCATCGAAGTCTTCGTCTTCGGTTACTGTCCAGCCCGCTTCTTCAGGCGAGATCGCCTTTTCCTTCGGGAGGCTCTCCACGAAGTCATCGCTCTCAGCTTCCAGAATGTCCGCACCGGGTTTGTCGGCGGTCCAGATCAGCATGTTGATACAGCTGGAATCCAGCGCCTTCATGCGCGCCTTCCAGGCCGTTGCTTCCCATGACAATTCCTGAAGCATCAGCGCACCATCGCGGCCATTCTCGCTTGCCGCAATTGTTGCATCCTCAAGCGCTGCACCCAGGCGCGCAAAGGCGCTGCGTGTCGCTGACAGAACTTCCTGCGTCACATCGCGAGAAGTGATATTGCGAAAGCCACAGGTTTCCAGATGCGCGCGGATCTGCTTTTCGGTCTGCATTTGCGGCTCGGCCCAGGCAGATGCAAAGGAAGCCTTGGGCTTGAAGCCCGGAATAGCAACATAATCCATGAATGCCCAGCGCCCGCCATCACGAAGCGCACGGTGCACACGTGCCGCCAATCCACCCTTGTGATCAACATAGGTCATCGCCTCGACGCTCAACAGCGCCTTCAGCGAGCCATCGTCAAAACAGGTCATGCGATCAAGGTCACAGGATTTCACAATACCATTGTCGACAATCTGTGCGGTGCGCGTGGCACAAGGCATGCGCCAGTCAGCGATCACCACTTCCTCACCCATTGCACCTGCGATCAGGTCAGCCGCAATCGCATCAATGCCCACCAGTCCCAGCTTGCCGATGCGGCCACGCTGACGTCCCAGCGCTTCCAGCATCAGGCCATCCACTTCACCCGAAGACGGCAACCAGCGGCCCCGCCCCCAGATCATTTCAAGTGCGGCAATACGTGGCGGAGGTTTGCGAAGATGCTTATCTTCCGACAGCGGGCGCACTTTCGGCGGTGCCCCCGCAGCGGGCGCGTCGGCCAGTTTTTCAGCAACAGCGTCCGGGTCGAATTCCCGCCCACCCCACCATGCGTCGAGGCGGGCGATGAGCTCTACTCTCGCCTTTTCGTCGGTTATGGTTTTGAGCTTCGCAAGCACGTCGGTGCGACCCCGGTTCGCTGAAAAATCTACTTCAGCCCCGGAATCTAGAGGAATGGGGTTAATATTAGGTCCAGATGGTCGTCAAAAATTGAGAAAACCGCCCAAAGGGTTCATCAGCGCCATGGCAGGTCGCTGGCACCAGAGGGCAGTTCTGATCCAGGGGCACGCAAAAACGCCAGCACATCATCCAGCACGCGCTGGCGATTGAGGTCCCTCAACAGCATGTGATAGCCCCCCTCATAATAGGCCCCCTGCACATGTTTGGGCAGCATCGGAGCCGTGCGTTTGACCCCGCGCTGCGGCACGATCTCGTCCCGGTCTCCATAAAGAAACAGCGTGGGCACTTTCGCAGGCAGTTTTGCCGCAGCCTTGTGGGCATGTTCCATCAACGTAACAACGCCAAAAACAGCGTCGATACGATTGGTTTTCTGGAACCAGGGATCATGCCACTGGATTTCCATCACTTCCTCATTGTCCGTCGCCGTGATCGACCGCGCCACCCGCTTGGGCGGCACCACCACCCAGCCCGGCCGCACATGCGTCGATGACCAGAGCGACAGGCGATATAGCAGTGGCAAGGCACCCCATCCACGCAAACCCGGACCGGACAGCACCAGCAGGTCGGCGTCAGGCGGATTGTCAGACGCAAAGGCCGTCATCGCCACGGCCCCACCCATGGAGATGCCCACCACCGCGATACGTGCCTGCGGATGGCGTCGGCGCGCCACATCCACAGCCATGCGCAGATCCTCTCGCATCAGCTCTTCTTCCGGCCAGATGCCATTATGCGGCGACCGGCCAAAGCCGCGCTGGTCATAGGCATAGGTCGTGATGCCCTGCTCGGCCCAGTAAGGTGCCGACCAGCGAAATGCACCGGCATAGTCATTCATGCCATGCACGCCGACAATCACCACTTCCGGCGACGCAACATCCTTGGCTTCCCAGACAGAAAGCCCCAGTGGCGCGCCATCAAATGAGATGAATCTCTCATTGGCAAATTGCGGTTCATCGGGGGTGGAGGGCATGTTCATGACGCCTTGAGTAATGGGAGTACACGCCGAAAAAAAGGCAGAAACCAACAGCAGAACAGGAATTATCCATCCAGAGCTGCGCGCACGCGCTCCTGCAGATCGGGAAGCACTTCCATATCGAACCATGGGTTCTTCTTCAGCCATGAATTGTTTCTCCAGCTTGGATGTGGAAGTGGCACGCGCGCCCGGCCTGCCGCACGCCAGTTCATCACCGCATCCGTCACCCTGCCCGTCCACAGATCCGGTGCATGCCAGCGAATAGCGGGCCCGCCAATCATCAGGACAAGTTTTGGGTTTTCGAGCAGCGCCATCAAGTCCGCTCGCCAGGTTTTCGCACAGATAGCAGGCGGTGGCTTGTCGCCGCCATTCTTGTCCAGCCCCGGAAAACAAAACCCCATGGGCAAGATCGCAATGCGGGTTTCATCATAGAATTCATCCTCACTCACCCCCATCCACCAACGCAGACGATCGCCGGATGGATCCGTGAAGGGCTTGCCGGAAGCGTGCACGCGCGTACCCGGAGCCTGCCCGGCAATCAGGATGCGTGCCCCCGGCTGCAATCGCAGCACCGGACGCGGCTCGGGAATGCGCCCCTCGCAGATCCGGCAGGCGCGAACACGCGTCAACAAGGATAGATCGCCATCCATCAAGCTGGTCTCCCACAAGAGGTTTGAAAGATAATTGGCTTGCAGCGCAGATTTAAGGCTCTACTCTGCCCCCAAATCATCAGAAAGAGGGTCGTATATGTTACGCACACTGCTGACCGGTGCCATCCTGGCATCATTCGCAGCCGCCTGCACCCCAAAGGAAGAGGCGAAAGCCCCCACGCCGGCGACAACAGAATCCGCTGCCCCAGAGGCGACTCAGACTGAGGCGACTCAGGCAGAGGCAACACCAGAGCCAGCTGCATTCAACATGCCCGGCTTGCCGGAGACAACCGGCGACATCAACGCCGCAGACCTGCACAAGCGCATCGAGATCATTGCATCCGACACCTTCAAGGGCCGCGCCCCCGGCACGCCCAGCGGTGAAGCCTCCGCAGAGTGGATCGCCAAGGACATGGCCCAGATCGGCCTGAAGCCCGCCGTCAATGGCAGCTGGTTCCAGACCGTCAAGATGGTCGCCACCGAAGTGGACCTCGACAATTCCTATTTCAAGATCAAGACCGGCGAGGAAGAGCCGCGCGAACTGGCACCCGGCAAGGATGTCGTGTTCTGGACCAAGCGCCAGGTCGAAGCCCCCACAGACTTTACCGACAGTGACCTCGTCTTTGTCGGCTATGGCATCGTCGCGCCGGAATATGAGTGGAACGATTATAAAGGCCTGGATGTCGAGGGTAAAACCGTCGTCATGCTGATCAATGATCCCGGTTTCGCTACCAAGGATGACGCCCTCTTCAAGGGCAATGCGATGACCTATTATGGTCGCTGGACCTACAAGTTCGAGGAAGCTGCCCGCCAGGGTGCAACCGCCGCGATCATCATCCACGATACCGCACCCGCCGCCTATGGCTGGAACGTCGTCTCCGGCTCATGGATGGGCGAACAGGCCGATCTTGTGCGTGAAGGCGACGGTATGGACCGTGTACCAATGGAAGGCTGGGTTTCGCTTGATGAAGCCAAGTCGCTGTTCTCTGCAGCCGATCTTGACTTTGACGCACTCTCCACTGCCGCTCACACGCCCGGCTTCACCGCCGTACCGATGACCGGCCTCACCGCCTCGGGCAAGATCACCCAGACCGTGCGCCGCGCCGATAGCCGCAATGTCGCAGGCATGATCGAGGGCACCACTCATCCTGATGAATATGTGATCTATGTCGCGCATTGGGATCACCTCGGCGAAAAGATGAACTTCGCCACCGAGGACCACATCCACAATGGTGCCGTGGACAACGCCACAGGCTCGGCCATGCTGCTGGAGATTGCGGAGAAGTTTGCCTCAGAGCCGCCGCCGGAACGCTCCGTCCTGTTCCTGTCGGTGACGCTGGAGGAATCCGGCCTGCTGGGATCTGCCTATTTTGCCGAAAACCCCTTCGTTCCGCTCAACAAGATCGTTGCGGGCATCAACATGGATGGCATGCAGCCCATCGGCAAGGCGAAGAACATGGTCGTCGTCGGCTCCGGCGCATCCCAGCTTGAGGATCGCCTGAAGACATTGCTGGCCACGCAGGACCGTATTGCCACGCCAGATCCGCAACCGCAGAACGGCTATTTCTACCGCTCCGACCACATCTCGCTCGCCAAGAAAGGCGTGCCGATGCTCTATGCTGATGGCGGTGAAGACCTGCGCGAAGGTGGCCGCGAAGCCGGTCTGGCCGCGCTGGCCGACTACACAGCCAATCGCTACCACAAGCCCGCTGACGAGTATGATGCCAGCTGGGATCTGTCCGGTTTCGTCGAGGATGGCGAGATCTTCTACGAACTGGGCGCTGAAATTGCTGACAGTACAGACTGGCCCACCTGGTATGATGGCAATGAATTCAAAGCCATAAGGGATGCCTCCCTGGCATCTGACAATGATGGTTAACTTNTCCGTATAACCTGCGACAATTTGCTGCTATAAAGACGGCGTTCCGGAATTTTCCGGAGCGCCGTTTTCTTGTCTGCGCTGGGCATATTTTAGGGTGACGGAAGAAGACGGAAGGATCGGACTGCCCGGTCCGGACGTTTCGGCGTCCGCCGGTCGAAGACAAGCACCGAAGGCTTCAATTATGGGGTCATGCGGTGAAAGGGACGCAAGACTTGACCAAATCCGGACTGCATATCCGCTGTCCAGCTTTCGTCTCCGCAGGGGATCGAACAGGCGTGTTATTGCTTCACACGCCTTCAGCGCCACAATCCACAGGAGACGAATATGGCGACGGGAACCGTTAAATGGTTCAATACCACTAAAGGTTTTGGATTCATCGAGCCGGATGACGGCGGCAAGGATGTGTTCGTGCACATCACAGCAGTCCACTCAGCGGGTATGAAAGAGCTGGAAGAAGGCCAGAAGGTCTCCTTCGAAATGGTCACAGACCCCAAACGCGATAAGGTCTATGCCGGAGAGCTCAAACCGCTCTGAGGCTAGCTGACCTGAACCTAAAACAGATGCGAGCGGCTAAATTCCACTATCCGCTCGTATCTTTGGAGTGCCTTTTTGAAAGTCTACATATCCAGTTCGAGGCGTGACGTCGAACAGGCGCAGCGCGTTGTTACCGGCCTAACTCGGGCCGGCTATGATGTTGTGCGTATTGATGATCAGATCATTCCCGGCGAAAATTGGATGGCCGCAATTCATTCAGGGCTCGAAACTGCTGATATTGCAGTAGTGATCTGGTCACCTTTCAGCATCAATTCAGAAAGCATTCGAAGCGAAGCTGCAATGTCCATGAAGCTGGAGAAGCTGGTGCAAATAACAACGCCAGATCTGGACAGCAAGCTAATCCCTGTTCCTTTCAATCGTTTGAATACCTTGACCCTGCAGAATGATGACGTCTGGCTTGATCAGTTCAAAAAAATTGCACCAATCATTCACCATCGCCAATCTGCGTTGGATGAAAATAATAGTAACGTTCGAGAAGCTAAGCCTTCCCATAATACAGACGACAAGAAAGTTGTCTCTGTAGGAAGTCGCCCAAATGCACCCAAAGATTCCGACGAGAAGCGGCCCAATGTCTTCATCAGCTATTCGAGAAAAGACACTGAAGCCTGTGAGATGTGCTTCAACCTGCTACGCGAAGCCGGACTCACGCCTTGGTATGACAAAGATCTAGGTAGCGGTAATTTCAGAGAGAAGATTGTCTCTCGCATCGAGGAAGCCCCGATCTTTGTATTGTTGTTATCGACCAACTCAATGGCGTCTCCGAATGTCAGCAAGGAATTGGGAGTAGCCTCTCAAAAAGGGGCGCATGTGTTCCCGATTTCTATCGACGGAACGAACGAGACAGGGCTCACACAGGCATTTGCCTATGAATTGAGTCAGCTGAATATTTTTTCGGGCTCCATCGCGAATACTGAGAACTGGGATACGATCATTTCAACGGTACACGGCACTTTGCGTGAACTCGCAGAAATTGAAGATGAAGTTGTATCGCAGAAATCAGTAGAGCGTAACCAAACTTACGGCAGCAGCACTGGATACCGCTTAAGTTTCGCGAACCTGCTCGGCTTTGCAGTGCTCTGCTCAATCCAGCTGTCAGGCGGTTTGATGCTGTTACAAGCCGCCTTGCCCAATTGGAGTGTGACGCATAGACTCTCGATATTGGGTTTAGCCAGTGCATTTGTCCTGCCCGGCGCTGCTGTTACGACCATGATTATCCGGCGAGCATTGACCGCCAGACAGCCTCTTTAAAGCCCGACAGCCGTTGCAATCCAGAACGTCGCCATTGAGGCCAGATAGGCCAGGGCGAACAGATAGGCGGTCATGAAACCGGCCCATCCCCAACTGTTCGTCTCGCGGCGCACAGTGGCGATCGTGGCAAAGCATTGCGGCGCATAGACAAACCACGCCAGGAATGACAGCGCCATGGGCAGTGACCAGCCCGCCGCCAGAGTCGCGGCAATACCGTCCCTATTCTCCTCACCGCCCTGCACCGCATAGACCGTCGCCAGCACGGAAACCGCCACCTCGCGCGCGGCCATGCCGGGGATCAGCGAAATCACCATCTCGGCATTGAAGCCGATCGGCGCAAAGACAGGCTCAAGGAATGTCCCCACCCGTCCGGCAATCGTGTCCTTGAACTCCACATTCAGCGGGAATGTCACCAGCGCCCAGATCACCACGGATGACGCAAAGATGATCGTCCCTGCGCGTTTCAGAAACGCTTTCACCCGCATCCAGAGCCCGAGGAAAAAGTCGCGCGGCTGGGGCACCTTGTAGGTCGGCAATTCCATGATCAGTGGCTGCGAGGGCCCGCGTGTCGCCGTCAGTTTCAGGACGAACGAGATGATGATCGCACTGATGATACCCGCCATATAGAGGCTGAACATCACCAGCCCCTGCAAGCCGATACCGCCCCAGACGGTCTCTGCAGGAATAAAGGCCGAAATCAGAAGCGTATAGACCGGCAGGCGCGCCGAACAGGTCATCAGCGGAGCCACCATGATCGTGGTAATCCGGTCTTTTTCGTTCTCGATCGTGCGCGCCGCCATCACACCGGGAATGGCGCAGGCAAAGGATGACAATAGCGGAATGAAAGCCCGGCCATTCAGCCCGAATTTCATCATCCACGCATCCAGAAGAAACGCCGCGCGCGACATGTAACCGGACGCTTCCAGCAACAGGATGAAACAGAACAGGATCACGATCTGCGGCAGGAACACCAGAACAGACCCCACACCGGCAATCATTCCGTCGGCAATCAGGCTCTGCAACAATCCATCGGGCAGCTTCGCCGAGACAAATTCCGCAAGAGATCCAAATCCGCCATCAATCACATCCATGAACGGCACAGCCCAGCTGAACACCGCCTGGAACATGAAGAACAATATCGCAAACAGGATCACCAGCCCGCCAACTGGATGCAACACAACCTTGTCCACCATGCGGGTGAACTGGTTCATCGCCGGTTCGTGGACAATCACCTCATTGGCAATCTTTCGGGCCTGACGCTGAAGATCCTTCAGGTCGAATTCCTGGCGCGCAACAGCTGCGCTCTCCAGCTTGTGGCGGTTGGCGTCTATCGCCTCGATCAGCGCCTTGCGGCCCGCGGAACGCGTCGCGCGCGTGGCAATCACCGGCACACCCAGCGCAGCTTCCAGCTTGGGAATGTCGAAGACCATGCCATCGCGTTCAGCCAGATCCATCATGTTCAGCGACACGATCAGGGGAAGGCCCAGCGTGGCAAACTGCAAGACCGTGTGAAGGTGGGTCCGCAGATGCGCCGCATCAATCACGAGGATCAGCGCATCAGGCGCGGTCTCTCCCGGCAGCTTGCCAAGGATCGCATCCACCGCGACGCGCTCGTCCACAGATCCTGCGTCAAGCCCGTAAACGCCCGGCAGGTCCACCACTTCAACCGTCGCGCCGGCCAGTGTCTCGAATTTGCCGGAACGGGTCTCGACCGTCACGCCCGAATAGTTCGCCGTCTTGGCCACGCCGCCAGTCAGGCCGTTGAACAGGGTCGTCTTGCCGCAATTGGGCGCGCCGACAAGGGCGAGTTTCAACATGCTCAACGGGAGGCCGCCTGTTCTACAGTGGAAATGGTGATCAGGGAGGCCTCACGCTTGCGCAGGGCGATGATCGTGCGGTTCAGCCGAAACGACAGCGGCGTGCCAAACAACAGCCCCGTATGCATCAGCTCGACTTCATCACCTTCGGCAAATCCGATCTCGCGCAGTTTCGACACAACCTTCGCATCCTGGTTGTCTGCGCCGGTCTTGCTCTGAAATCCGGTAATATGTGCGACGACGCCCTTGGCGAGCTGGTCCAGTGTCATGAAGTGACTCCCATCATTGCGGGGGACTATATTGAGAATGGATCGCAGGAAAAGCCCCTAAATTCAATCTGGTTCAATTAATCGCAGGTTATGAAGACTCGCCACGCCCATTATCGGTCGCACATTTGCACCGTCAGTCATCCGAACCGACGGATGCCTCGATATGAAACGCCTGTCCCTGCTCGTTCCCTTGTTCATGATCATGTCTGCCTGTACCGGCCAGACAGATGATCCCAATCGCGTGATTGAATGCCTGCCAGACGCCATCGGCACATCACGCCAGATCACGCTGGATGGCAGCGTCGCGACCATGGACCTGCTGCGCGATCATGAGGTTGTCCTGACCTATGATGATGGCCCGCATGTGCATGAAACACAGCGCGTTCTGGATGAATTGTCCCGCCAATGCGTCAAGGCGACTTTCTTCCTGCGCGGCGACAATGCCTCACGCAATCGCAGCCTGGTGCGCCTCATCCGCCAGCGCGGCCATGCTCTTGGTGGCCATAGCTGGTCCCATCCAGACCTGATCAGGCTCTCACCTTCCGAAGCCCGCGACCAGATCCTGCGCGGCAATCAGGCCATCGAAAACGCGGTCCACACCATTCCCGGCGACGAGGATTTCACCATCCGGCTGTTTCGCTTTCCATTTCTGCACATCAATGACGATCTTGATCAGCAAATGTCCCAATTGGGGCTGATCCCGGTATGGGTGCAGGCCGATGGCGCAGACTGGAGCGGCATACCGGCCGAGGAAATTGTCGAGCGCATATTCATCAATCTTGAACGCGCAGGCGGTAAGGGTGTGATCCTGCTTCATCCCCCGACCGGAACGGCCGAGGACTCAACGCGAATGCTGATCAGGCAACTCAAGTCAGAGGGCTATTCCATTGTTGCGATCAATCCTCCCGAACCACCCGCATATACACACTGAAATCCGCCGGGCATGGCACGCGCCTTGCTTTTGAAAAGGCGAAAAACCGCGTAGCCGCCTCACCTGATCGGCGTATTGCGCATCACCAGAAGATCCCGGGGTTTCCAGCACAATGGGCCAATCCGACCAACAGGCGAAGACACCGCGCGCATCTGGAGCAGTCATGCTGTTCCTGCTGGTGTTTGCGTTATGCTCTGTTGGATTGTCGCTCGGCCTGCGCCAGATCATGCCCCGCCCCTTCATGATGGTGCTTACCCCTAAACTGGACGCCTATACCGCTGACGCCGCCCGTTTTGACACGGTATTCCTCGGCAGCTCGCGCACGCTTTATCATGTTGTCCCCGCCGCCGTCGAAGCCTCCTACAAAGGGGCAGGCTGCGGCGATATCTCGGTGTTCAACCTGGGTGTATTCGGCCTGAATGGCAGCGAGCAGGACTGGATGCTCGAACAGGTACTGCAAGCTGGCAAAGGCCATATCAGCCGCCTGATCATCGAAAGCCCCCTGCCCGAAGCCGTCGATGTGCCACACGCCATCAACACACGCGGACGCTGGTTTCACGGCCCGTCCCACTGGGGCGCGATCCTCTCCAGCATCAACAGCTTTGCCGAGAGCCGCCCCAAGCGCATCTATCGCACCGGCCTGTTTGTCATTGGCGCGGCCTATGACCTGTCGGGCCTGGGCTATGCCTCGCAATTGTTCTTCAAGCCGCCCGAGCCCCCGGTCGAACAGGGCTTCGACATGAGCGAAGATGGCTATGAAGCGCTGGACGAAGTGCAAAGCGACATCATCCAGAAACGCCGCGACAAGTTCCGCGCCGCACCCCAGGCCTTTGACGCCGCCCTGAAACGCGAAGGCACAGGTGCCCCCAATATCGAAGCGCGCGTGACCTATCTCATCGAGCGGCTGGACCGCATCACCCAGGCTGGCGTGAAGACCGGGCTTTATGTGTCCCCCGATGTCGACCAGATCTACCGCACTGCAGCCGTCGGCGAACAGCTCGCCGCACAGGCCCCGCAATATGATGTCTTCAACCTGAACCGCAGCACGGTTCACCCCGAATTCTATGATTTCGCCCTGTGGGACGACATGAACCATATGGGCCGCAAGGGCGCGACGATGATGAGCCGTCAGCTCGGAACAGAAATGTGTCTTGCCGACAGGCAGAACGGACAGGAGATGGCCAATGTTGTTCACTGAACTTCGGTTTTTCGTATTCTTTGCGGCCGTCTTCGCGATCGTCTGGATGCTGCGCAAGAATAATTGGCGCAAGATCGTCCTGACAGGCGCATCCTATGTCTTCTATGGCGCATGGGACTGGCGCTTTCTCGGCCTGATCCTGCTGATCACCGCCGTGTGCTATGTGTCCGGCCTCAAGGTAGGACAGGACAATCCCAACAAGCGTGAACGCCAGCTCTGGGTATCGCTCTCGGTGATCTTCTCGCTGGCCGTGCTTGGCCTGTTCAAATATTTCAACTTCTTCGCAGACAGCTTCGCGGACCTGGCCCATGTTGTCGGCCTGCCCGTAAACAATGTGACGCTTGGCCTCGTCCTGCCCGTAGGGATCAGCTTTTATACCTTCCAGGCGATCTCCTACGTCCTCGACATCTCGCGCGGCCACATCAAGGCTGACCGCTCGGCGCTGGATGTGATGTTCTATATCGCCTTCTTCCCACAGCTGGTCGCAGGTCCCATCGTGCGCGCATCAGACTTCATCCCCCAGATGGAGAGCGCCCGCAAATGGGTTGATGTGCCCGTGCGCTACTGCCTCGCCTTGTTCCTGATCGGCTTCCTCAAAAAGGCCTGCATCTCCGACAATGTCGCGCAATATGTCGATATCGTCTTCAGCGATGCGTCCAGCTATGACGCACAGACCGTGATCGCAGGCGTGTTCCTCTATGGTGTGCAGATCTATTGTGACTTCTCCGGTTATTCGGACATGGCCATCGCGACCGCAGGCCTGCTCGGATATAATTTCCCGAAGAACTTCGATGCGCCCTATCTGTCGCCCAACATCCAGATCTTCTGGCGTCGCTGGCACATCTCGCTGTCCAGCTGGCTGCGCGACTATCTCTACATTCCCCTCGGCGGAAACCGCAAAGGCAATGGACGCCGCTATGTGAACCTGATGACCACCATGGTGCTGGGCGGATTATGGCACGGGGCCAGCTTCAACTTCGTGATCTGGGGCGCACTGCACGGTTTCGCACAGATCACAGAAGGCTTCTGGTCCAAGAAGATCGCCCCGCTCATCCCGTCCATGAAGATCATCGGCGCGCTGGCAGGCACGGCCGTCACCTTCTACTGGGTGAACCTGGCGTGGATCTTCTTCCGCGCACCGGACATCTCCACCTCGCTGGACATGGCACAGACCTATCTGACCTTCTCGTCAGCCGGGTCGCAGACGCTCGATTTCCCCGTCTGGCCATTCCTGGGCTGTCTTGCCATCGCCCATTGGCTGGGTCATCGCTATGACGCGCTGGGTGCCTTCGCACGCCTCGGCCCCAACCGCTTCGCGATCACGCTGGGTGCTGTCTCCGCCGTCGCCCTGGCCTTCGTCCAGCTCAACGCCGCGCCCTTCATCTACTTCCAGTTCTAGGCAAAGCAAGCGCGCGCCTATTCGATCAACCGCGCGCGCAGCTCTGCGGACGGCATGGGGCAGTCCTTCTTGCCCAGGCGATAGCGATTGCGCGCGATGATGTCATAGATCCCATCCATCAGCGCACGCGGCGGCCAGTCCAGCACACAAAGCGCCTTCCACGGCCAGCCCAGACCGCGCATCACCGCGGTAAAGGCGCGCATGCGGGTAAACACCTGCCCCTCCAGCACGACGATATTGGTTTCCATCGCATCCGGATCGAGCCCGTAACGCTCATAGATCCCGCGCCCTGTCGGCGAATGCGCGGTGACAAACCGGAACCGCCCCGCCCGGTCACGCCTGGCAATGAACTGCGCCAGACCGGAGCAGTAAACACATGTCCCGTCAAACACGACCAGATCCTGATCCGGCGAAATCTCAGACATGATGGCGCTCCGCTTCATCAAGGGAAGCACAAGGATAAACCCCACACACCAATTGTCGATACATCCCCAACCGTCATCCCGGACGGCGAAGCCGAGCCGGGACCCACCATACCACCTCTCCAGATCTGGTTCGACGAAACATCTCCCACCACGAACGGCATAAGGGATCAGCAGTAGGTCCCGGCGCGCGTGCCTCGGCCGGGATGACAGTCGCAGGAAAACTTATCCACCCACCCGATACATCCCCAACTGTCATCCCGGACGGCAAAGCCGAGCCGGGACCCACCATGACACCTTTCCAGATGTGGTTCGACGAGACATGTCCCGCCACGAACGGCATAAGGGATCAGCAGTAGGTCCCGGCGCGCGTGCCTCGGCCGGGATGACAATAGAAGAAAACTGATCCACCCCCCCACACACCAATCGTCGATACATCCCCAAAACTGTCATCCCGGACGGCGAAGCCGAGCCGGGACCCACCATGCCACCTCTCCAGATCTGGTTCGGTGGGACATCTCCCGCCACGAGAGGTATAAGGGATCAGCAGTAGATCCCGGCGCGCGTGCCGCGGCCGGGATGACAGTCGCAGGAAATCTTATCCACCCACACACCAATCGTCGATACATCCCCAACTGTCATCCCGGACGGCGAAGCCGAGCCGGGACCCACCATGCCACCTCTTCAGATCTGGTTCGACGAAACATCTCCCGCCATGAACGGTATAAGGGATCAGCAGTAGGTCCCGGCGCGCGTGCCGCGGCCGGGATGACAATCGCAGGAAAACTTATCCACCCCGCAAACCCCTGCGCCATACTGCGCGGCATGAGAGTTTGCACCCCACCTGATCCTGCCCAGCGCCGTGCCTTCTGGCGCAGAATGCGCCTGCACCTTCGCTGGTTGTACGCGCAGGCCTATGTGCTCGCACATCTTGGTCTGCTCGACCGGCCCGGCGTGATCTCGCGCTGGCTGTCGGCGCGGATGTCCGAGCTTGAACACGGCCTGCGCTGCCTTTTGATCATGGCCCCGCGCCCCGGCGCGCCTGCCCCCGACACACGCATGCCCGATGCGCCCCCACCCGCAGTCACGCATCACACTCACCCGCCGCGCGCCCGCCGCAAGCCGCGCCAGCTCTCCATGACGCTGGCCGCATTCGGACACACATTGCCCGCGCGCCCGGTCCCGGATCACACCCGACACCGCCTCACGCCAGACCCCATCCCTGACGACATCACGCAGCTACAAGCGCTCACCGGCCCCGACACGCTCATGCGCCTGTCCGATCGGTTTGATGCCATGGCGGATATCTTCGTCCATCCCGAACGCCACATTCAGCGCATGACGGCCCGCATTGCCCTGCTTGGCCTGCGCGTGCGCAGACACCCCAGCCGGATACCATCCGGCCTGTCACCCGTTTTGATGATCATGCCCCACACCAGCGCGCCCGCGCGCGCCGTGGCATTCGCGGATACATCCTGAATGATTATGGAAAATCCAGATCCTGACCGGGCAGCCACACGCGCTGCGCCGGTCGCATGTGCTGGCCCAATCAGGCCGCAGGCGCTTCGGTCTTCTTGTGCAATTTGGCAGAGACCTTGCCCAGCACATCCTGCACCCGGCTTTCCAGCCCATTGGGCTTTCCGGTCATCAGCCAGGTGATCAGGCTCGCCGCCACATAGGCCACGGCTCCCCCCATAATCACCAGACACATATTGATGAACTTCTCGGTGAACTCACCCTCGAAATGTACCAGCTGGCGCATTCCCCACACAGCCGCCAGCATCACGAAACCACAAAACAGCTGGCGCGAGATATTGAGAAATTGCGTCGTGACCTTCAGGTCGATGAACTTGCGCACCATCATCATGTTGATCACCAGCATGAACACCGCCGCCACAGCCCGCGCCACCAGCACGCCCACCAACCCATATTCGATCAGTCCATAGAACATCAGCGGCAGGCGTACAGCCAGTGAGATACAGTCACGGATAAAGATCGTGCGGGTCTGCCCCATTGCCATGGCCAGCGCCTTTGCCGGTGCGGTCATGGTGTTGAAGGCGGCAACCGGTGCTGTCATCTGGACAACGAACACAACTGCCACCCATTTGGAGCCGAACAATAGCGGGATCATCCAGTCAGCCATCGCCGCCAGTCCGAAGGCAATCGGCATGACCACCGCAAATGCCACCTTCTGGGCATTCAGAAAGCCCCGCCGCAACCGCTCCATCTCATCCTGGATCGAGCTGAACGCAGAGAACAGCGACCGCATCACGGCCTGAATGATCATCTGTGTTGATTCAGTCGTCAGCTGGTTGCCGACCGAATAGTGCCCAAGCGTCGTCTTGCCCAGATGCGCACCCACCATCAGCATGTCCGAGCGCCAGTTGATCTGGTTCACGAACCAGCCCACGCCCAGCCATGCAGAATAATTGAACAGCTTCTTCCAGGATTTGAGCGACAGGCCGGGAATGACCGGCACCAGCACAAAGGTCATCAGCGTCTGCATGCCCACCATGACCAGCTGGCCAATCGCGATCGCCCAATAGGACTTGTAGGCATAGGCGATATAGATCGTCGCCGCCGTACCCGCCAGCTTGCCCACCAGCGTCATGGAGAATTCGAAATTGAACTTCATCTCCCGCGCCTTCACCTCGAAATTCGAGTTGCGAAGACTGGACAGGAGCGGAATGCCGGCAAAGGCCAGCATCAGCGGAAACAATCGGTCGTCATTGTAAAAGGCCGTCACCGGCCAGGCCAGCGCCGCCACCACCCCGGCCACCAGCACGCCGCGAATGAGCGACATGGTGAAGGCTGTGTCAAAGTCCTGCTTGGTCGGATCCTTCAGCTGGATCAGCGCCATCGCCACCGGCAAATCCACCATAGCGGAAATGATGGCCATCATGCTCATCGCCAGCGCGATCAGACCGAAGGCTTCCGGCGACAGCAACCGCGCCACGATGAGCGTCGAGCCCAGCGCGATGATGTGGCTGCTTATTCTTCCAAAGAAGATCCAGAAAGCGCCAAGTGCGACCTTGTTCGTCAGCATTGTCTGATCAGTTCTTTCAAAAGACTCCCGCCCTCATGGTCCCGGAGTGTTCTTCTATCTTGTCTTCAGGCACCCGCCGACAGGTTACGCGCCACATCCACACCCCGGCGAAAGCGCGCGATCAGGCGTTTGAAGCCAGACAGCGTGTCGCGCTCACCCGGTGGCAAGCGGCGCCCTTCCTGCCAGGCTGCGATCTCGGCGAGCGTGGCTTCGGCCGCTTCGGTACGGCGTGTATAGGGGTTGTGCTTGCGCTCATGCAGGGCAGCCGGCATCAGCTTCAGCACACCGAAAAAGCCCTTGATCGACCCTTCGGTGAAGCCGCCACGCAGCCCGCCAAAGGTCATGATGAACAATTCGGTCAGCGCCCAGCGGATTGACTGGTTCTGCTTGATCATCAGGTAGATCTCATTGCGCATGTGAAACTGGTAGCGGCCTGATTTCCACTTCACGCGGTGCTCTGCCGATACCTTGTGGCGCACGGCAAGGTCACCACAATGGCGGATACGGAAACCGGCATTGATCAGGCGCTCACAGATATCCAGCTCCTCATGCATGAAGAACAGGTTCTCGTCATATTCGCCTACCAGCTCGAACGGTGCACGGCGCAACATGTGGCCAGCGCCAACAAACTTGCGTGCGGGGAAGGTCGAGCGTGTATAGGTCTTGCAGTCCAGCTCGCCATAGATCCAGCTGGATTCATCCGGCACAGGATTCTCGGTGCCGCTGTCAAAGACATCCACGCGAAAGGCGATCGCCGCCAGCGTCGGTTCTGACTGCATCACCTCGACCGCACGCGCACACACATCCGTCTCGGCAAACACGGCGTCATTGTCCAGCGCGATGATGTAGTCGCTCTTGCCCATGCGCGAGGCCTGGTTGCGGCCACCGGTCACGCCATTGTTCTTGGTATTGCATTCAATGTAGACGTTCTCATATGGCGCGATGAAATCCAGCAGGCGCTTGAGATCTTCCTGACGCGTGCCCTGATCGACGATCTGGACATTCACGTCCACGCCTTCCTGATCCAGCGCCGACTGCACAGCTGCAATCGTGTCGTCAATGCGGTCCCAGGACAGGATGATGATGTCAACCGGCGTCATGTTGCGCCTCCCACTTCTATGCTTTTGCCTGACCGGATCGCGCACGCTTGTAGGCGTTCCGGCGCAGAAAATAATTCAAGACAGACGCCGGCAAGGCCGGGTCCTGCAACACAAGGCTGGTCAGGGTGGAGACCTGAAGCGAGCGACCTGCCTTCAGGCGGTCGCGCTGTCCCCACATGACTTCCAGCCGCGTGTCCTGCTTGCGCCTTGCAAGAACCGAGCGAAGCGCCTCGCTGGCCCCGGTCCGGCGGCTCATCAGGTCAAACATGCGCAGCACACAGGCCTGCTGGTGAATGAAGATGTCCTCGATGGACGAGACACCATGAAACAGATTGGCCCCCATGCCACGAACAGCACCCGGCTCGGTGCACAATATGGTGTTGGAGGATGCTGTCAGGCAATCATGGAAGAACAGCACGTCCTCACCCGCCAGTCGCAATTCCTTCTGGAAACGTACCGTCCCATATAATTTGCGACTGAGCGCGAGACAGGACAGGTGCATGAAGGACCAGTCCTCGATCATGTGGTTGATCAGATCATCAATGCGATAGAACGGCTTCTTGTTGGCCAGCCGCACAGCATCATCCGTGCGCAGCAGAGCATCGAAAGAAGAGTGATAGTCAAACTCGGCTCCGCCCGTGATGGTGGCGAGGAAGATATCGGCATTGTGGTCGCTCATCGCACTCGCGGCGCGTTCAAGATGGCCCTTGTCCCAGACATCATCGGAATCCAGCAGCGCCACAAAATCAGCCTGGCTCTCCACAGCCGCATCCAGACCGGCATTGCGTGCAGCCCCCGGCCCGCCATTGGCCTGTTTGATGATGGTGATGCGAGACTTTTGATCCACATTGAGCGGCGCAAGCTCACTCTCGATGGGGTAAGGCGAGGCATCATCGACAATGACGACACCGAAATTCTGGAAGGTCTGATCGAAAACGCTTTTCAGGGCCCGTCGCAGGACGCCGTCTTCCTTCTGGTAATAGGGAATGACGATCACACAATTCATTCAAACATGTCCCGCGAAGCCGATATCACGAAGCGCTCAGCCATATGAGCACAACCCTACCCGATGTGCCCCTTCGGAACACGAACGTGTATTGCGCGTAATAGTGCAGAATATGTTCCAGCTTGTTCGCCCATTGCGCGAAATCTTGCTGCAGGCAGCTCAGATCCTGCGCAGCTTGGCCCAGACAGCCGTCTCGCGGTCGGCCACGACATTGAGCAGGCGATCCAGCTCCGCCACATCCATCGCCTTGCGGCCGCGGCACATCTTGGTGGCACTGAGCGCGAAGCGACGCCACTCATCGCCCGCATCAACCAGTTCCTTCGAGGCCACCGCCAGACGCTCATCCGACAGTTTTTGCGCCGCCTCCTTGAGAAACGCCGCGTAAATGAACCGGAAGCCTGCCCCGCCCGTGCCGATCTCTTCCTGCATGCGGACGATATGCCCCAGCAGGGGTTTGAGCTGGTCTGGCTTGTTGCGTTCGGTCTTGCGGATGACCCCGCCCATGAACCGGATACCGGACATGCCGACCATCGGCACAAAGGGCGCCTTCATCAGCTTGGCATTGCGCCGGATCGCCTCGGGAATGGCACGGGCATAGTCGATATCCTCCGGCAGGGTCTCGACATGATACATCCGCCCCTTGGGTGCCATGACGCCCTTGACGAAGCGAGCCTTCTTCATGCTGGCCGCATCACAAAGGTTGGTTTCCTCGAACAGGGGATCCGAGACGACATAGTCATCGCCCTGCTTGTGAGAGACCACCAGATTATGCGCGTTGAAGTGAAAGCGCATGTCCTCGGGCACATAGGGCAGCCAGTAAATCCCGGTCTGAATGCCGACTGGCTGGCCAGCTTCCAGTGCCGCATCCATTGCCTGCATGCCCGCTTCGGCGCTCTTGAAGGTCTGTGCGTTCCACTTCACGCCAATCGCCCGCGTCACGCCGCGCATGATCGAACCGGGCACCATGCGATAGGCGATCAGCGGCAGGCCTGCCATCTTGACCATGGGCAGATATGCGAAGATCAGGCTGGAGGACAGGCCAAACACCATGGGCTCGGACATGGGCAGTCCGCTGGCCGTCAACATGTTCGCAACGACGCCGCTCTCGCAATGCGCCGACTGGCGGTGTGGAAAGGCTGACATCAGGCTTTGCTTTCGGCTGGGACTTCTGGGCTTTCGCCAGGCTCCTGAACCGGCAGCCTGCGTAGCTCTTCGGGCAAGATATCCATCGCCTCGCAATATGGTTTAAGCTTTGCGTCGGTCAGCTTGTTGAAGATGTGAGGCTTGAGATGACGTTTCACCCGCCATGCACCATACCCCGTCGCGGAGGTCAGCGTGGCCATGTCCATGCGCTTGGCGAACATGTGATATTCCAGCGGCGAGGTGATCCCGGCCCGCCCGCGTGCCAGCGCCGCATCGCGCTGCGCCTCCAGCGCCTCGACAGCAGAGACCGTCGCATAGGTCTCGACCTCCCAACCGGATGACTGCACACCCTCCAGCCCGCCATCCTCATTGGTGGCGTAAAGCAGCTTCTTGTGACCGCCATAGGTACGTGAATTGTCCTGGGGAACCTCGTCCTTTTTCATGGTCAGCGCCCTGTTTGCCGGAAGACAGAATGATGGCTCATGCCACCAATCATACCACACTCAACAGCATGAACCCCGCCGAGAAGCGTCCGCTTTCAGGGATCCAGCACAGCAGCTTCTGGCCCGATTCCAGTTTCCCGGAACGGATCAGCTCGTCCAGCATGATATAGATCGATGCAGAGCCCGTATTGCCCTTGTGCGACAGATTGGTGAACCAGCGCTCATACGGCACCACGAAACCGGCTTTCTCCATGCCGTCCATCACGCGGGTGCGAAAATAGTCAGAAGAATAATGCGGGATGAACCAGTCGATCTCGTCCGGCGTGATGCCGCGCTTGCTCACCACTTCCGGCAGTGGCTTTTCAACCGTATAGTGGATGATGTTGGCATTCAGCAGTTTCACATCCTGCTTGACCGACATCACGCTGTCATTGGCGCGCTCATCCTGGGTCATGCCGGACCAGCCACGCAGGGAGCCATCCTCCTGCTTGACCGCGCCGCAATACATGCAGCTTTCCATCTCACCGGAATAGGAGAAGATATCGATCCACTCGATCTTCAGATTGATCGCACCCTCGCGCGGCGCACTCTCCAGCAGCATTGCCCCGGCACCATCCGAGAGCATCCAGCGCAGGAAGTCCTTCTCGAAGGCAATCTCCGGATTGTCCTCCATCTCGGCGACACGGCTTTCAAGCTCGGCCGTAAAATTGCGCGCAGCCAGGATCGCCGATGCATTCTCCGAGCCCGTGGCAATCGCACGCGACTGCATCCCGCTCGCCACGGAGGCATAGCCATATTTCAGCGCCGTCACGCCCGACAGACACACACCAGATGTCGCCACGGCCTCCACGGCGGGCAGTTTCAGCTCGCCCTGCACCATGCTGGCATGATTGGGAAAGATCTGGTCCGGCATGGATGTGCCGCACACCAGCAGATCACCCACGCGCAGCTTCGCTTCCGGCCCCAGCGCGCGAATGGCTTCGGCGGTCAGCTGGGCATTATTGTGGGTGGCTTCGCCAGTCGCGGGATCAATGGCGTAGTGTCGGCTTTCGATCTTGTTCGAGCGCAACACCATGCGCCGCGCGCGCGACGGTCGGTCACCGGCCTGGCCGAGCACGGATTCCATCTGGTCGTTCGGAACCGGAGCGCCCGGCATGAAGGCCGCGCTGCGCGTTATGTAAACGGGTGTCGCCATTACGTCTCATTCGTCCCCAGCAATTCCGTCGATTCCCCGGACGGTCTTGCAAAATAAGCTTTTTGCCGGGCGACTTTGGCTCGCGTCAATGGCGTAAGAAGCTTTTTAATGATGGCTAGCAAAGGCACCACAGTCAAAATCAGGGTCACGAGAAAGACCACATAGACCACCAGCACCAGCCGACGAAAGAATGTTCCTGGCTTGCCAAGCTTTCGCAGGATCCAGCCCCATGCCTTGAAGGAACGCTTGGCGACATGTTCAGATCCGATCAGGCGTTCATTGATCTTCACCGCGCCCAGCCCTGCCAGCATGGGTGAGTTATCAGACCGCTCACGATTCGGCAGCTTGGCGGCGATGGCCTCTCCAAACCGCGATGCGGCCGCCACTTCATGATCCGGCACGCCAGCCTTGGGCACCTTTCCGCCGAAATAAGGCCCCTTGTTACCCGTCAGCATCCAGATTGGGGTAGAATAGAATGTGTAGGCCGAATGGGCATCATCGGTCAGCACGACATTATCGATATGATGCGCCCCCAATCGTTTGAGGTGTTCCTTGACCCGCTCCTGCGCCATTACCCACATGTTCCGGCATCCGATCAGGGTCACCACCGGGGTTCCCTTGAAGAGGCGTTCGGCCTCCGGTGCGTTCAGGAAGGCCACGATTGGCAATGAAGGAGACAGGAACCAGACCTGATAGGCCAGAATGATGAGGTCATATTCGACATCCGGATCGATCCCGGTCGGCTCAATGGGCGCATAATCCTCATAGACCGTTTCGGGAAAGGTGTCGAAAAAGCGCCAGAACGGCCATGGAAACGGATAGGATTCAACCGGTTTGAGGTTCACCAGATCGACATGAATGTCGGGATCATCCAGCAGGGGCTGGAGCGTAGAGGCGGTGATATCGCCCAATTGTCCGGTTTGAGAATAATAAACGGCGAGGACGCGTCGCATGATGAATTGGCCCTTGGTCAACGCCCCAGCAAGTGTCGCATTCAGCCGCGCATGTCAATGCCGCCAGGCGTCCTTCCGGGTGAGATGTGAAGCCTGCATGTTAACCGGTCAAAACGAGCCCTGTCATCACACTGGCGTCATTCTGTACAAGCTCGACCTTCCACCGGTTTTCACCCGATTGCGCCAGCCTGATCTGAAAATTCTGCTCAGGTTTCAGGGGGTGCCGGAATCGCGTTCGGGTCAGCCCGTGAATGACCAGATCCGGATCGATCTGCGCCAGGCTGGCGGCGATTCGTTGCACCAGCAAAGCCGCAGGCGCGACAGGATTGCCGGGAAAATGCCCCGCCAGCGCCGGATGGTCCATTTCGATGCGATCAATGATATCGGGCATGGCATTGGCTCCTCGTCTCCTGTTAAGACGAACCCCAGCCAGCCGCTATCGTCAACCTTGGGAGCCTCCACACATGCAACGCTCTGACATCGCGACACTGATGCCGCATCAGGGCGACATGATGCTGCTGGACCGTCTGGAGGACTGGTCACAGGATTCGATCACCTGCCTTGGCTGGACGCCCGGTGTGAACGCGCATCCTCTGCGCGAGATCACCGCAGATGGCGCGGCGTTCCTGCCCGCTTCTGCTGCATTGGAATATTGCGCCCAGGCGATTGCCCTGCACGGTATCCTCAAGGGACAAAGCGGTGAGACCGGACCAAAATCTGCCCTGATCGCCGGACTACAGAATGTGCACTGGCACGATGCGCCATTGAACGAGGCTCACTGGCCAATCAGGCTGTTTGCAGATGCCGTGGGCGGATTGGGAGATGCAGGCGCAAAATACGCCTTTCGCGCCGAAGATCAGTCCAGCACCGCACTCATTCGCGGTGAGGCGCTCGTCATGTTCTCCGCTGCGCCGCCCGCATGAGCAAGGTCAGTAATTGCAGCTCTGATTCAGCAGATAGCCCAGAATGGCTCCATCCGATTCGACCGGTTCGGCTTCAAGGCAGCCTTCAGGTGGAGGCGCATCCGACATGCGCAGGAACCGTTCAGGCCCCTTCATCCAGTCAGCCGCCGCCCTGGCATCCAGCGCATCGGCGAACTTGATCTCGCCCATGGAATTGGCACCGCATTCAAAGATGCGTCCATTGCTCTGACGGGCAACAACGCCAATCGTATTGGTTTCACGCGGATAGATCGCCGTGATCGCCACTGTGTCGGGATCGATTGACTGGCGCGCCTGCAATGCCTCCAGACAGGCATCGATCTCGATGATCCGCAGCGCCACTTCCTGGGTCCAGCCAGTCGCGCGTGGACCGGCTGCCAGATCGGGAGACTTGCCGCGATAAACGCAACCGGAAAAGGACAGGTTCTCGAATTCGACCGTCGCCCCGCCAAGCGGTGACTCACCCACTTGCGCGGCTTCACATGCACCGGGCGTCATCTGAACGGTCAACGAATCGCTTTCAAACACATCCGTCGCCCCCAACTGCGTCGGCGCGGTGATCGGGGATTCGATTTCGGGCAGATTGGTGCGCTTGAAAACAAACCAGCCCTCTTCGACGTCAAGCGTCCAGTAAGGCTCACGGCCAGCAGCATAGAAAGGCTGCTTGATCCGCCAGCCGGCATCATCAATTTCACCGCCAGAACTGGAAGCATTCGCCCCGGAAGCCTCTTGTTCCGGCACCACATAGCGCGGAGCCACATATTCTTCAGCTGCACTGGGGCTTGTCTGCGCGCCCGCCTCCGCATCGCTTTCCATGGAACACGCTGATGCATAGCTCACGGCCAGCAGACATGCAGCGCCAACCAAACCCTTCAAGGTCCGCTCGATCCCCGTCATCGTGATGACCCTATCCCATTCTCCAGCACTGAAGCATCCTGTAGCATGAATCATCATGCATGGGCGCCTGCTAAAGGGCATAAAACGTCAACGTCACCAAGGTCAAAGGGGAATCGCCCTACAATTTGGCAAGCTAGCCACCAAACTCCACAGCCAGAGGCACTCACTGCTGCTCTGGTTTCGATCAGACGGGCGTGACCTCAGAGACGATATAAGTCAGCGATTCATCTCCGCCCTGATGACGGACAGACACATATTCGCCCTTGCGGAACACATGATCAGCAAGACGATGCGCTGTCTCGTCCGGTCCTTCATCATCCTCGTCATAATGGAAGTACCAGACCGATCCGCGATGGGTCAGCAGGCCATCTGCCCGTTCCGCAGGGTCAGGATGAAACCGCAGGACTGTGCAGCTCTTCTTGTTGTCTCGCCACTCATCGACAAGCAACTGACCATCCGCATCAAGCGGTGCGACAATGGTATAACCTTGATGCATGTCACCATCAGGAAATCCGGGATTACGTGCCAATCGCAAAATGATGCGCTTGAGAGCCATGACGATTGTCCTTCTTCAAAACAGGCTTAGTGGCAAAGCGCCAATGCGGGGCCGCCATCACTGCGCAGGAGAGAGCGGCTGACGCCTCCGAAGATGAATTCCTCCATGCGGCTATGGCCAAACGCGCCCGCGACCATGAGGCCGGCTTTTTCTTCGGCACATACGCGCAGCAATCCATCTGCAACATCGCCGCTGAAGGTCCGCATGGTGGTGGGCACATTGCGCGCCTCAAGCCATGCCTTGACGAGCGCGGGATCTTCCGGCCCGTCCATGTCCTGTGGATCAATCTTGTCAGTGTTCTGGGCAATCACGACACGATCAGATGCGCAGATGACCTTTTCAAACAAGCGCACAGCGCGCCCTGCTTCCGGACTGCCGTCCCAGGCGATCAGTGTTGTGGAGAGGTCCGGGTCTTCGTCCTCGCCGACCACCAGCACAGGCTGGCGACGGCTCATCAATGTGTGCTCAAAGGCTGAACCATAGGCTCCGTGAGAGCGTGCACAATCATGCGGGAAGATGAGGGCATCTCCCAGAAGCGCCATTCGGCCAATCTCCTGTTCCGGTGTACCGGTAACATGGCTGTAACTGACCGCCGTCGCTGCAAGACCCTCGGCTGCACATATCTCCCGGAATGAATTTTCCTGGGCCGCACGTGCATTCTTCTGCGCCTCCTCGACACTGGAGATCACTGACGCTCCAGCCGCCATGTAAAGGCCCGTCCCGGCTCCGGTCATCAGCAATGCGCCCGCCGGGTCCGGCATGACTGTGTAGCCATGCAGCCCCACATCCATGCGCTTGGAAAGCCGGCAGGCAAATCGTGTTGCGGCCGGCATGGCTTCGGCACCGTCAGTCAAGGCTAGATAGATCGTCATGGCAGGCTCTCCTTTGTTGATCAGGGTGGCAGTATGCTCATTAATCCATAATTATAATATGGATATTGGCATGTCTGTCACCCAGTGCAAGCCAACCTTTCGCGCATGATGTCGCAGGCTATTGTCGATAGCTGACACTTCCATGGATTGAACGCAAAAAGGCCGGAGCGGTTGCCCTGCTCCGGCCTTTGTCAGATTGCTTCTACTGGTTATCAGGCGGCTTTGGTGCTGCCCGATGATTGTGGCGGGAAGCGCTCATAGAAGGTTTCACCCTTCAGAGCCATTTCACGCAACATGACGGGCGGCTCGAACCGCGCGCCATAGGCCGCTGTGAGACGATCCGCCTCGGCAACGAATTCCTTCAGGCCCCATTTGAGATCCATATAGGAAACGCAGCCGCCCGAATAAGGCGCAAAGCCCCATGCGAGGATCGATCCCACATCCGCATCGCGGGCATCGGTGATCACACCCTCTTCGAAGCAGCGCGCAACTTCGATGCACTGACGAATGAGAAGACGCTTGGAGAGCTCTTCCTTCATCTCTGGCGGGCACTCATCGAACTTGACGGGAGCTTTTTCCGTCAGGCCCTGCCAGATGCGATCCGTATGGCCTTTTTCATTGTAGTCATAAAAGCCCTTGCCGGCCTTGCGGCCCACGCGCGCCTTGTCTTCCACAATCCAGCTCATCAGCTTACCGGTGGGCGATGCGTTGAAGTCGCGGCCCTCCGCGGAGGCCGTCTCGCGTCCGATTTTCAGGAATGTGTCCAGGCCGACACTGTCACTGACTTCCAGCGGCCCCATCGGCATGCCGGTCTGGCGACCGACATTCTCGATGATCGCCGGAGCAATGCCTTCGGTCAGCATTTCCAGACCCTCTTCCGTGTAGGTCGAGAAACAGCGGGAGGTGTAGAAACCACGGTGATCATTGACGGTGATCGGTGTCTTCCGGATCTTCAGTACATAGTCGATGGCCTTGGCCAGGGTCTCTTCACTGGTTTCCTTGCCGACAATGATCTCGACAAGCCCCATCTTCTCGACCGGCGAGAAGAAGTGAATGCCGATGAAATTCGCAGGACGTACGGAATTTTCAGCCAGCAGGGTAATCGGAATCGTTGAGGTGTTGGAGCCCATCACGGCGGTGTCAGACAGCTTGGCTTCTGCGGCCTTGATGACCTCAGATTTCACGCCGGGGTTTTCAAACACGGCCTCGATGACAAGATCTGCGCCTTCGATCATTGAATAGTCGGTCGTCGGCTTGATCAGCTCCAGCAGGGCCGCGCCCTTGTCGATGGTGGTCTTGCCGCGGGACACGGCTTTCTCGACCAGCTTTTCGGAGTAGTTCTTGCCGCGATCGGCGCTTTCCTGCTTGGTGTCGATCAGGATGGTCTCGATGCCAGCCATGGCCTGCACATAAGCCACGCCAGCTCCCATCAGTCCGGCACCGATGACGGCGACCTTCTTGATGTCATATGGCTCGTAACCCTGCGGACGCGAGGCACCCTTGGAGACATCCTGCAGGGACTGGAACAGCGTGCGGATCATGCCCTGCGCTTCTGGTGTTGTTGCTACATTGAAGAAATAGCGGCTTTCCACGGCAAGCGCGTTGTCGATATCCAGCTGGAGGCCTTCATAGACCGCGCTCATGATCGCCTTCTGGGCTGGATAATTGCCCTTGGTTTCCTTCATCATCATGGCATTACCCATGGTGAAGGCCTGCGATGCGCCGGGGTGCTGGTTGGGCACGCCGCCGGGTACACGGAACTTCTTCTCATCCCACGGTGCCTTGGCATTCGGATTGGCGAGCACCCATGCCTTTGCCTTGGCGATCAGTTCCTCGGATGGCGCGCTGTCATGAATGACGCCCAGGCCTTGCGCTTCGGCAACCTTCAGCGATTTGCCCTGCAACAATAGCGGAGCCGCTGCCTGTGCACCGATCAGGCGCGGCAATCTCTGCGTACCACCGCCACCGGGGATCAGGCCGACCTTGCCCTCTGGCAGGCCAAGTTGAATTCTCGGATTGTCGTTCGCCGCAATCCGGTAGTGACAGGCCAGACACAGCTCCAGACCGCCACCAAGTGCCAGCCCGTTGATCGCAGCAGCAACAGGCTTTCCGCAGGTTTCAAGGTCGCGGAAGATCATGTTGAAGGAAAAGGCAGATTTGAACTGCTCTTCCTTGGAACCGCCCCCCGTCAACGCACCGTCGCCCAGCTCGCCAAGGTCTGCCCCGGCGCAGAAGCCGCTCTTCTTGCCCGATGTGAAGACAAGTCCCTTGATGGCATCATTGGATACGACCTCAGCCGTGATCGCCTTGATTTCCATCAGTGATGCCAGATTGAGCGTGTTCATCGAGCGACCGGGAAGGTCGAAGGTGGCGAGCGCCACGCCGTCTGAGTCGATTTCGAATTTAAAGTTTGAAAGTTCCATGATTTCAGCCCTTCCCTATACGCGTTCGATCACGGTGGCAGTTCCCATGCCTCCGCCGACGCAAAGTGTGATCAGCGCGGTTTCCTTGTCGGCACGCTCCAGTTCATCAACCATCGTGCCCACCAGCATGGCACCGGTTGCACCAAGCGGGTGACCCATCGCGATGGCACCGCCATTCACGTTCATCTTGTCATGCGGGATATTCATCGCCTGCATCATCCGCAGGACAACGGCCGCAAAGGCTTCATTCAGCTCATAAAGGTCAATATCGCCAGGCTCCATGCCCAGCTTGCGCAGCACTTTCTGCGAGACATCCGTCGGGCCCGTGAGCATGATTGTGGGTTCCGAGCCGATGGAGGCAAAACCCTTGATCCGCGCGCGCGGCTTGAGCCCCATCACTTCGCCCATATGCTTGTTGCCGATCAGCACAGCACCAGCACCATCCACGATACCGGACGAGTTGCCCGCATGGTGGACGTGATTGATACGCTCAAGTTCCGGATAGCGCTGCATAGCAACGGCATCGAAGCCCATTTCACCCATCATCTGGAATGAAGGGTTCAGGCCACCAAGAGATTGCATGGTTGTTTCGGGACGCATGTGCTCATCATGGTCGAGCGCAATGCCGCCCATCTGGTCTCGTGTCGGCACGATGGATTTGGAAAAGCGCCCCTCTTTCCAGGCCTTGTCTGCGCGCTTCTGGCTCTCAACCGAATAAGCGTCCACATCGTCACGGCTGAAGCCATATTTGGTAGCAATGATGTCAGCGGACACGCCCTGTGGGACGAAGCCGCAGGACACCGCTGCTGCCGGGTCTGTCTGCCAGGCACCGCCATTGGAACCAATCGGCACGCGGGACATGGCCTCGACACCGGATCCGATGGCGATATCGGCCTCGCCGGTCATGACCTTGGCTGCGGCCATGTTACAGGCCTCAAGCCCGGATGCACAGAAACGGTCAACCTGCACACCAGCTGTCGTCTGGGCGTAACCTGCATGCAGAACGGCTGTGCGGGCAATGTCCGAGCCCTGTTCGCCAATGGGTGTCACACAGCCCATGATCACATCATCGACCAGCGAGGTATCGAGATCATTGCGGTCGCGCAGCGCCTGAAGAACTTGCGTAGCCAGTTCGAGTGATGTGATGGAGTGCAGCGATCCGGACGCCTTGCCGCGCCCACGCGGTGTTCTCACCGCATCATAGATATAAGCTTCAGCCATGATCAGATGTCTCCTGATGTCGTGTTATTTAAGTGTATCTGGCATTGGTATCGAGGAATTCAAACGTGTTTGCACCGCCCGTTGGTACAGGCGGTGCAGATTGGGGGTCAGAACATTTCGGCGTCGAGGCTCATCATAGTCTTGGCCCCGGTTTTCAACTTCTCCAGATGTGAGCCTGCTTCGGGCAGCAGACGCTCGATGAAGTAGCGCCCGGTCACGAGTTTCTGGTCGTAGAATGGATCACTGCCCTTCTTGGCCAGGGCGATCTTCGCCATCTTGGCCCACATATAAGTCAACGCAGTGTAGCCAAAGACATTGAGATAATCATGCGATGCCGCACCGGCATTGTTGAAATCCGACATGCCGTTCTGCATCAGCCATGTCGTGCCTTCCTGCAGTTTCGCCTTGGACCCGCCAAGCGCATCCACAAAGGGCTTCAGCTCTTCATCGCCGCTATTGGCCTCGCACCATTCGTCGATTTCCTTGAAGAAACCAAAGATCGAACGCCCTGCATTGGCAGAGAGCTTGCGGCCAACAAGGTCGAGCGCCTGAATGCCGTTCGTGCCTTCATAGATCATCGCGATCTTGGCATCGCGCAGGAACTGTTCGACGCCCTGATCCTTGGTGAAGCCCGTGCCACCATGCACTTGCAGGCAATCAGAACAGGCCTTGAAGCCCTTGTCGGTGAGGAAGGATTTCACAACCGGCGTCATCAGACCCATATAGTCGGAGGCCTTTTCGCGGACTTTCTCATCCGGCGACAAATGCTCGAGATCGTTGAACAGCATGGTCCAGTAGGCAAATGCACGCCCGCCCTCGATAAAGGCCTTGCTGTCCATCAGCATGCGCCGCACATCGGGGTGAACGATGATCGGATCGGCGGGCTTGTCGGGTGCCTTGGGTCCGGTGAGGGAGCGGCTCTGCAGACGCTCACGGGCAAATTCAGCTGCGTTCTGATAGGCCAGCTCGGCCTGCGCCAGTCCTTGCACACCGACTGCAAGACGCGCTGCGTTCATCATGACGAACATGACGCGCATGCCCTTGTTCTCGTCACCGATCAGCCAGCCGGTCGCGTCCTCGTAATTCATGACGCAGGTGGCGTTTCCGTGGATGCCCATCTTTTCTTCAAGGCCGCCACATTCCAGCGAATTGCGCGCGCCCGGTTCACCGTTCTCGTCGAGAATGTATTTGGGCACGATAAAGAGCGAGATACCCTTGATGCCTTCCGGTGCGCCTTCGATGCGGGCCAGGACGAGGTGGATGATATTGTCTGCCATGTCGTGCTCACCGGCAGAGATCCAGATCTTCTGGCCCGTGATCTTGTAGGTGCCATCGGCTTGAGGGACAGCCTTGGTGCGGATGAGGCCAAGATCCGTGCCACATTGGGGCTCGGTCAGGTTCATCGTGCCGCCCCATTTACCGGTCGCAAGATTGGGCAGATAGGTATTTTTCTGCGCGTCGGAGCCACCCGCCTCGATCGCCGAATACGCCCCATGGGTCAGGCCCGGATACATGGAGAAAGCCATGTTTGCCGCTGATGACATTTCCGAATAGGCAACGTTGAGAACGTGTGGCAGGCCCTGCCCGCCATATTCGGTCTTCGCTGCCATCGCCGTGAAACCGGACTCCACCATCGCATCATAGGCATCCTTGAAGCCCGGCGGTGTGGTGACGGAACCATCATCATTGCGCACACAGCCATGTGCATCCCCGACCTTGTTCAAAGGGTGCAGCACATCGCGAGCATATTTGCCGCCTTCTTCAAGGATCGCATCGATCAGATCTTCGGTAACTTCCTCAAAACCGGGAAGGTCCTGATAGGTCTGGATTTCGAGCATTTCCTTGAGAATGAACTGCATGTCCCGAAGGGGCGCATTGTAGCTGGTCATGTAGAAGCAACCTCCACTGAGGGTTAAATAGGTAAATGAGAGACTCTAAACAGGCGTGACGGGCAGACCGTTCCCGTAAAGAGTCCATGAAGGGTTAGATAACAAGGGGTATTTCAACCTGTACGAGCATCCGCCATTTCCGGATCCAGCGACATCCGCGCAATCCGGTCGAATTCCTCGACCGATTTTTCGGCGTCATTTTCCGCGCTTTCCATTTCCTTCAGACGATTCCGGGTCCAATCAATGCCTTCCCTGAGCACCTCGACAGCCGCATCGATATCTTCACGTTGGCGTTCCAGTTTCTTGATCTGATCGCCAAACCTGTTCAGCGTCAGGGTCAATTGCGCGTAATGGCTGTCCATTGTGTAAACATCCAGCATTTCCCGGATCTCAGACAGGCTGAATCCAACCCGCTTGCCCCTTAGAATAAGTTGAAGTCGCGCCCGGTCACGCTGAGAATAGATGCGGTTCAAACCTTCTCGCGCAGGATGCAGAAGGTCCTTGTCTTCGTAGAAACGCAAGGCGCGCGGCGTGATGTCGAATTCACGCGCAAGTTCACTGATGGTGTAAGTCGGCATTTTCTTTTCTCCCTGGCCCCACCAGCCGTCTTTGAAACGCGGCTGGTTCAAGGCATGCGACGCCCTCATTGACGGGAACGTTCACAGCAACGCCATCATGACCTCAATGACGCCGAGGTCAACTATCATTTAATTGACCTTAACGCGAGCGTCAAGATAAACTTTCAGTTTAGCCGTGATTGCTGCAAAGCAGCGGCGGTAACCAAAATTAACCCACCCTTAATAGGCTCCATGGGAATCAGTGGTCTGATAAATTGCGCCGGTTGCGTTAACTGGTTGTTCAGATTCGGACGGAGTTCAAATGTCGCGGGGACCCTGGAGCATCAAGGGCATTGATTCCCGAGCTCGTGAGAGAGCGCGAGAAAAGGCTCAGCGCAGCGGCCTTACGCTCGGGGAATATCTGAACCACCTGCTCATCGAAGAAGATTCATCCGAATTCGGAGACCAGCAGCGCTATGGTGCTGATCACGTGGTTGCAGACCGTTACAGTGATGTGATCGCCGAGGTTGATGCACTGGCAGATCGCTTGCGGTCCGGGCCTCAGGCGCGCGCCGGACAGATGCATGACAGCCGTACGATCCGTACGCCCGGTGCCAAGTCGACGGCACGCCGCGGCGATGATGGTTTCGGTTATCGCAGCCGTGCCGCCATGGAAGATACGCTGCAGGACATAATTGACCGCCTGGATTCATCCGATCACGGACACCAGACGCTGGCCTCTCGATTTGACGCGACCATGGCTGAACTGCGCGCCACGCAGGATGCGCTTCGTGAGCGCATGCAGAATTTGTCGCCCAATGAGACGTCCCGCAAGACGATGGAAGCCATGCGCGCCCTGGAATCCGCATTGTCCCGTCTGGCACGCGAGGTCCACGACACCCATCTGGAACTGTCTGGCGAACAGGCCCAGCTTCGTGATGAAGTCGAACGCGCCGCCAGCCAACGTGGTGAAAGCCAGCGCCGGATCGAGGATTCCCTCGCCCGCCTGACCAGTGAAGCCGACCGCATTGCCGCACAAAACGAGCTACATGACAAAAAGCTCGCCAGCGTTACCGAGAAGACCGAAACAGCCTATGAGACCGCCCGCCTGCTCGGGCGCGAACTCAATGGTCGCGTGGATGCTGCTGAAGAGCAGGCACAAAAGGCCGCCAAATCGGCAGAAGATGCGCGCAAGACCGCGGACATTCGCACAAGCGAGCTGACCCAGCGCCTGCAATCCCTCGCGACATTGACAGACAACAAGCTTGAAGAAGCCCTGCACCTTGCCGACACGGCGCTGGCGCGCACCGAGGATCTGGACTCGCGTATCAAGTCCGCCAATCCCGCCTCGAGTGCCGAAGTTCAGGACATTGCCAGACAGGCACGCGAAGCTCTCGCCGCCGCCCAGGAAAGCACCCGAACGCTTGGCGAGCGCCTGGCAGAAGCCGAGAGCAAGACCGACAAGAAGCTTGCCGGCGTCATGCAACGCACGGCAAAGGCCGTTGAAGACGCCAGCAAGAAATCCGAAGCGCTGTCCGAGCGCATGGACGAGACCGATGCACGGATCGACGACCAGCTGGGCGACATCCTCGAAAGCACCGCCAATGCCATCCGCACGGCGCGCGCGGAAACTCGCCAATTGTCCGAACGCATGGACAAGGTGCTGGACAAGACCAGCGAGACTATCGAGACCGTCACCACCCAGAACAAGGATCTGGCCGACCGCCTGAATGCGCGCGTTGAGGAAGTCGAAAGCCGCTTCGGCACGAACCAGCAGAATGTCGCCGCGATCATGGGTCGCGTCTCCGAGCTCGGCTCCAAGCTGGACCGATCGGAATCCAAATCCGCAACCGCACTTGAAACGCTTCAGGCCGCAATGGCCCGGATCAATGAGCGATTTGACACAGCCGAAAAATCGTCTGAAGGCGCGATCAAGTCTCTTGAGGATTCCTTCTCGGGCTTCAATGAGAGACTGGATGAGGTCGAGCGACGCTCAGATGATGGCGGCGCATTGCGGGAAAGCTTTCAGCAAAGCCTGAACGATATCTCTGATACAATGTCGCGTTCATTGCAGTCAGTGCGCAAGGATCTGGAACGCCAGATCGCAGAGACCGCCGACAATCCGGCAGAGATTTCCCGCCTGGAAAGCCGCATTGAGGAACTTCAGGTTCAACTCGCTGACAATGAAAACCGTCAGGCCGAAGCGGTCGAGGTCATCTCCTCGCAGTTCGAGCGCATGACCGGTATTCTGGATGAGCGTCTTCGTGATGTCGAAGATCGCAGCAATGGCGGAGATCTCGGACTGGATGAGCTGCGCGGCGAGATCGGTCGCATCTCGGCTGATCTTGATAGCCGACTGCAAACGGTTGAATCCCGCGAAGCCACGGCATTGGAAAGCGTTGCGAGCGAAGTGGCGCAAATGGCTGACAAGCTGGAAAAGCGCGTCAAGGATACAGAGACCCGCAGTGCTGCCGCCATCGAACAGGTTGGCGAACAGGTCGTCCGTGTCGCCGAACGCATTCAGGCACGTCAGGACGAGACCACCAAGGAGCTGTCAGACCGTATCGATACGGTTGGTGACGAACACCAGGCTCGACTTGATGACGCGCTGGATGGTGTCGGACGTCGTCTGGACCAGGTCGCGGAAGCGGCTGCTACGGCACTCGGCCCGGTTCAGGACACGGTTGCATCGCTCGCCCGGCGCATGGAAGTCATCGAGGACATGGACCACGGTGCAGCACCGCCGCCCTTCACCGAAGAAGCAACCCTGATCGATGCTGATGCAGCGGATGATCACTCTGCCCTACCCGTTGCGAACGCCTTCGAGACCAGCGAAAATATCGGGATGGACGAAAAGGAAATCGCGGTCGCAGCCCATGCTGCACGCCGTGAGTTTGCCGACCAGCTCGCCTCCACCATGCAGGAGCTCGAAGCCGAAGACGCATTCGCGGAAGATACATTCGAGGATGACGCTGAAGCTGACACCGAAAGCTCACCTGATCTCGATGCCTTGTTCGAGCACGGATCAGCTGACGATTCCGATCCGGTCACCGACTTCCTGGAAGACGTGAAGAAGGATCTGCCAAGCGCTTTTGGCAAGGCGACAGCCACCGATCTGTTTGATGATGCGCCCGAAGCCGAGTTCGAAGCAGAACTGCCGCCACATCCGCTTGGCGAAAGCGCCACACCGGATGCCCTGCGCTATGATCAGGGCGACAATGATGACCCGTTTGCGCGCTCAAGCGTCAACACGCTGGACTTCCTGACTGAAGCCCGCAAGGCGGCGCTGGAACGTGGCGGCGACAACCGACAGATTTCCGACTATGGCGCTGGCTCCCACGAGCCCGCACCTCGCAAGAATGGCAAGCTGCCCATGGTCGCCGCTGGCGCACTGGCATTCGCCGTGGCCGGTGGTGCTGGCATGATGATGATGCGCGGCAAGACCACTGGTGGCGAAGATGCGTTCACGACCGTCCCGCCCAGCCCCGATGCTGCATCAGCGACCTCAGCTGCTGACACGAGCGTTGATGAACAGGAATTGTTCGCTGAAGGTGAAGACCTCACGGAAGCAGATGCAATGGCGGGCATGGAAGATGACCTCTTCAATGCCGATGACGCTGCACCTGTGGAACTCGCCTCCATCAAGGGCACTGAAAGCAGCTCCGCCAGCCCGCCTGCGGCCAGCACCCCTGAGACGCCTCCCGCTGGCCCACGCAAGGTCAGTGCACTGGAAGCCTTTGCATCGCAACAGCCTGCAGGTGCCTCAAATTCAGCTCCCAAGCAGACGCTTGAACAGGCCGCACGCGATGGCGACCCTGTCGCCATGCATGATCTGGCTTTGCAACAACTTGCCGATGGCGACAAGCGCCTGGCCGCCGAGACCATGACACGCGCCGCAAGCCGTGGACTGACCCTGGCACAATATCGCCTTGCCAAACTCTATGAACGCGGCGAAGGCGTCCCACGCTCCGTCAAGGAAGCGCGCAACTGGACCCAGCAAGCAGCAACCGGCGGCAATGTGAAAGCCATGCATGACCTTGCCGTGTTCTATGCTGAAGGTGAAGGCGGCGATCAAAGTTATGTGGCTGCCGTGGAATGGTTCACACGCGCCGCCAATAACGGCCTCGTCGACAGCCAGTACAATCTCGGCGTCCTTTATGAGCAAGGCCTGGGTGTCACCCAGAATCTGGGCGAAGCGGCCTTGTGGTTCGAGATTGCCGGCAAGAATGGTGATGCTGACGCAGAGCGACGCGCCCGCGATATCCTGCGTCGCCTTTCACCGCAGGAAGCTGACACGGCACGTCGCCGCGCCAGCCTGTTCACACCTTTGAACCCCGACCCGCGCCCCAATGGTGTGTTCGGGCAGAAATCCTGGGAAGCGCCATTGAAGGCGCAGATCCTGGAAACACAGCGCCTGCTCAACATGCTGGACTATCAGGCCGGTACGGCAGACGGTGTTATGGGCGCACGCACACGCGCCGCGATCTCAAGATTTGAAGCAGATAACAATCTTGCCATCACGGGCAACGTGAGCAGCGAACTCATCGACATTCTGCGGGCGCAATCGATCGGCGGCTGACAATTCGTCGCCTTCCGATCACAATCACGGCAAATCTGTGAAGATGAAGGCGGGGTTTTCACGCTACCCCTTTCAATTGTCCGCTGACGGTTCTATCCCTGAGAGTCAAAGCGTGTCGGACGTGGTGTTCGAACGCAATTGGACGATTTGAGCAGCGTATGCAGATCCACCTGCCCATCGCAGAAATGGCGGTTGATCCATTTGTGATTATCGCCATCGGCGCGGGTGTAGGATTTGTCTCCGGACTGTTCGGCGTCGGCGGCGGCTTCCTGTTGACTCCTCTATTGATGTTCACAGGCGTTCCGGCAGCCATTGCCGTTTCCACCCAGGCCAATCAGGTGCTCGCGACCTCCATCGCAGGTGCCGCAGCGCATGGACGCAACCGTGCCGTGGACCGGCGCATGGGCTCTTACATGCTGATTGGCGGCATGACAGGCTCGGCCCTGGGCGTGTGGGTGTTCCGACTGTTGAAGGAATCCGGCGATATCGATGTCGCCATCACGATATCCTATGTGCTGTTTCTGGGTATCATCGGGGGCTTGATGTTCTGGGAAAGCGTGATCGCTGTGCGCAAACCCAGCGGCGGCGACCCAAAACGTCGCCATGCCTTGCGCCAGTGGACACGCATCCTGCCCTTTAAACGACGCTTTCCGCGATCGGGCCTTTATATCTCATTGATACCCCCAATCCTGATCGGCTTCTTTGTCGGCTTTCTGGCGGCGGTGCTGGGCGTTGGCGGTGGCTTCATCCTGGCACCGGCCATGGTCTATCTGCTCGGGGTGCCCACGCGCGTGATGGTTGGAACCTCACTGTTCCAGATCATCTTCCTGACCGCCTTCGTCACCTTCCTGCAAGCGGCGGTGAATCAGACCGTGGATATCGTTCTTGCGGTCATTCTCATGCTCGGCGGAGTTGTCGGGGCAAGGCTGGGTGTGGCAGCCAATCAATATCTCAACGCCGCCCAATTGCGATTGCTCCTGTCGATTGTGGTCCTCGCAATGGGCGCAAAACTCGCCTTCGACCTGTTCTTCGGGGATACGGCCGCCTTTACGCTTGAAGTGCTGACATGAGGTCTGTCTGGGTCTCCTGCCTTGTCGCTGTGATTGCGTTTCCAGCATTGGCCCAGTCCGAGCCGGAGACCGACGCTGTCGCGATCAGGAGCCATGTGGCAGGTGCGCCGACGCTGACGGCTGCACTGGCCAATGACCGCATTGATGTGGATGTCAGTTATACAGGCGCACGCATCACCCTGTTTGCAGTCTCCACCGCGCCAAACAGTGCTGAGGTTGCCTATGCTGTGGCGCTGGTTGGACCTCACCGTCCCTATGCGATCACGCGCCACACGGAAACCACCGGGAAGAAGCGGCTGGAATTTGTGTCTGCACCTGCCGTCCTGGCAGTCGCGGCGGAAGAGGAACTGCCGGAAGTTGCCACGACTGATGCGCTGATCCGTGCCCGTATTCATGACCGCTATGCTGCCAAGGTCGACCCGGGTGACCTGGATGATCCGGAGCTGGACGAGTTTCGAGAGGCCTTTGCAAACCTCAAGCGTGAGAGCGGTCTGTTCTACACGCGGCTGGGCGGTGTGACCCGGTTAAGCGGTGGATTGATCCGCGCCGATATAGACCTTCCCGCAGCCGCACCGCCCGGCGATTATGATGTTCGCATCTTCATGTTCCAGGATGGCGTGCTGGCCTCTGAGGCGCAGGCCCCACTGACGCTGGCGCGCAAGGGGACCGAACGAACCCTGTGGCACATGGCCCGCAACCTGCCGGTCGTCTACGGCATTTTCGCCGTCTGTCTTGGGGTATTTGCAGGCGGCGTCGGCGCAGCGCTCGGTCGGCGTGAGTGACGCATTTTTCATTTTCCTGCCAACCCTCTGACCGCTCGCGCGTTGAACCTGCCGAGGACTTCAGGAGGGGCATTTGACATCAAGACTATGGGAAATCTGGGAACAGCTGCGGTCGAGCTATTGGTTCGCGCCTGCCATCATGGCGTTTGCCGCCGTGATTGCGTCGCTATTGGCGATCGAGTTTGACCGTCACTGGTTCCGCGACATCTTTGGCGATATCGACTGGCTGTTCAATAACCAGCCCGAAGGTGCCAGAGCGGTGCTGTCCACGCTGGCAGGATCGATGATCACGGTGGGCGGCGTGGTGTTCTCGATCACGCTGGTGACCGTGGCAAATGCCGCGCAGCAATATGGCCCTCGCCTGCTGACAAACTATATGCGCGATTCCGTCAACCAGCTGACATTGGGCGCATTTATCGCGACCTTTCTATACTGCCTGATGGTATTGCGGGCCGTGCAAAGCGCGCCGCCCGATGCCGGGGCGGATGAGGCAACCTTCTTCGTACCGCATTTTGCCTTGCTGCTGGCTCTGGTCATGGCGGTCATGTCGATCGGTGTACTGATCCATTTTCTCAACCATATTCCCGGCTCGATCCATATTTCCAATGTGATCGCGCAGATCGGAGCAGACCTGGAAGACCAGGTGCAGACACGGTTTCCGATTCAGTTGGGAAAGCCCGCTGATGAAGACCCTGCACAAGCCCTTCAGCGCTGGAAGAATATCGCCCCTTCCGAGCTGCACTCACCCGATGATAACCAGCCGGAGGCGCGCAATATCAAGGCCGAGAAAAGCGGCTATGTGCGCTTCATTGATGACAATCGCCTGATGTCGCTTCTCAGGGAGAATGATCTCTACCTCGAATTGGACGTGCAGCCGGGTGACTTTGTGATCAAGGGCGAGAGCCTGATGCGAATGGCTCCGAACCCGGATGAATGCGACGAGATCTGTGGTGCCTTGTGTGACTGTGTGCTGATCGGCAATAGCCGGACACCGGCGCAGGACATGCGGTTTCTGGCCAATGAGCTGGTGGAGATTGCAGCGCGGGCATTGTCGCCGGGCGTCAATGATCCCATCACCGCCATTACCTGTATCAACTGGCTGGTCGCAACGCAGGCCGAGCTGGGCCGCAGGTCGCCGCCCTCGCCGGTACGACAGGATAAAAACGGCGCGCCACGTATCCGGTCAGATGCGCTGACCTTCGAGCAGATGCTGGAGAGCGGATTGGGACAGGTGATCCCCTATGCGGCCACTGACAAGATGGCGACAAACGCCCTGCTGGACAGCCTGCGCAGGCTGGCGAACCTGACCGATGGTCCCTATCGAGCAGCTGTGAATGCGCAGATCCGCATCCTGAAAGCCAGCGCCGGCAAGGTACAGGAAAACTGACGGTTTTCAGCGCTTGTCTGAAACTGGCAGCTTTCCGCGATTTAATCCAATCGGATGGAACAAGTGTGACATAGCGACATTATATGTGTGCTGGCTCCATGGCCGTTGCGCAGTCAATGCGCACGCATGGAACCACATACCTACACCTTCACCGGAAAATCTTCCGGGGCTAATCCAAGGGGTCCAAGATGAAAAAACAACTCGCTGCAGCGCTGGCTGGAGGCATGATCCTCGCGGCCTGTCAGACGACAGACGCCTATACACGTGAAACCAAGACATCAAACGCGACCAAAGGTGCCGTAATCGGTGCTGTTGCAGGTGCCGCGATCGGTGCCCTGACCAACACATCAGACGGCAAGCAGGCCGCCAAGAACGCCATGATTGGTGCAGGCGTGGGCGCGCTGGGTGGTGCTGCCGCCGGTGGCTACATGGACAAGCAGGAAGCCGAACTGCGCGAGCAGCTGGACGGTACCGGCGTATCCGTGACCCGCAGCGGCGACCAGATCATCTTGAACATGCCCGGCGATGTGACCTTCGGCCTGGGCAGTGCTGCACTGAATTCCGACTTCTACCCAGTGCTGACCGATGTCGCGATTGTGCTGAAGAAATACCCCAAGACCGTCGTCAACATCGATGGCCACACTGACACATCCGGTTCGGCTGACCTGAACTACAACCTGTCTCAGGAACGTGCCAACAATGTTGCCCGCTATGTGATCGAACAAGGCATCATGCCGGAGCGCTTCATCGTGACCGGCTATGGCGAAACACGCCTGAAAGTGCCGACAGGCGATGGCGTCAAGAACGCCACAAACCGCCGTGTCGAAATCTGGCTGTCTCCACTGACCAGCTAGGACTCGTGATCATCTCATGATGACCCGCCGCCCATTCCGACTGATATCGGGATGGGCGGTCTGGTTTCTACAGCCGCCAGCGCGCGCCGCCCCGCGCACCATCCGGCACCAGCCGCGCGAATGAGACGGCATAAACACTGTCACGCCCGGTCGCCGCAGCCAGCAATCCATCTGGAAACAGGCCTGAAAACACCTCATCACAGACATTCAGCCCGCCCGTCATCGCGCCCATGGCAGGCATGACCAGCCGAGTGCCATCGGTGGCGAAACAGCGTGTGCGCACAGAGCGCCCGGCCTTTCCCGTGACCTTTGCGCAGGGATGCAGGTGACCGCAGATCTCACCCTTGCGCGGGCTGGCAGATGGCTCATGCTGGAAGGACAGGACATCCAGATCCAGCCGCATGGTGGCGCGGCCGCCCAGCCCTTCTGGCGGGAGGGGGTCGTGATTGCCTTCCACCCACCACCAGTCTGTCTTGGCGGTCAGGCGGCGGATGGTGACGATATCGTCGGCATCCAGACGTTCCTGCGCCTTGCGATCATGGAAGCTGTCACCCAGCGAGATCACTGTATCAGGCTGGAAGCGGCGCATCAGGCGCTCGACAACGGCCAGCGTGGCGCGCGTATCATAAGGCGGCAGCATCTGGCCGCGCGCGGCATAGCTGGAGGCCTTTTCCAGGTGCAGATCGGAGACGACCAGCAGGCTGGCTTCGGCCCACCACAGCGCGCCTTCGGGCAAGAGGTCCACCGATGCGCCATTGACCGTCACCGTCAGCGCGGTGGCAACAGAATCGGACTGGACAGGTGCGCTAGCAAATTCAGACATGAACATATCAGGAACACATTCCCCCGTGAGACGTCAAGCATTGAGCTTACTGTGCTGACGATTCGCTGAGTCACAAGTTAACACTGTTCGCGCGAGGGGGGATAAATGCCGGTGCCTGATGCGTGGGCAGCTGGCCCGAGCCGATCGCTGCCTCCAGACTCATTGCGGCTATGAGGGCCGTTTTTCGCCACTATCAGTTCGACTCGCCCGCTTGACTACGATAGCTTTCACGTCAACGGGAGAGGGACAACCATCATGGCACTCAGAGACTGGTTTTGGGTTGTACTGCTGGGAACCATCTGGGGCAGTTCTTTCCTTTTCAACGGTATTCTCATCAAGGAGATTGGCCCCTTGTGGGTGTCGGCCGGCCGGGTGAGTGTCGGCGCGCTGGGTTGCTGGCTGGCATTTTTCGCGCTGAGAAAGAAGCTGCCCGAGAACAAGGGGCTGTATATCCATTTCTTCGCTTTGGGATTGCTGAACTACGCCATCCCCTTCGCCCTGTATCCGCTCAGCCAGCAATCACTGGCATCAGGTGTGGCGGCCATCGTGAATGGCATGACGCCGATCATGACCGTGATTGTCTCACATTTCTGGATCGGCGGTGAGAAGGCCAGTTGGAACAAATCATTCGGCGTGCTGGCAGGTTTCACCGGCATCACCATCCTGACCCTTCCCTCCCTGTCGACCGGGGGGAACACAGAGCTATGGGCCATCATTGCCTGTCTTCTGGCGACGCTCAGCTATGCTGTTTCCCTCAATTATACGCGCATGCTGGGCAAGGTCGATCCGACCGTGATGGCCACATGCGCCCTGACCGGCGCCTCCGTTGCCGCGATTCCGGTGGCGTTTCTGGTTCATGGGACACCGCATCTTACATCGCTTGCCGGATGGGGTGCCTTGTTGGCGATCGGGCTGGTGGCCACGTCTATCGCCTTCCTGATCATGTACCGCATCCTGCCACGCGTGGGGGCGACGAATTTTTCAATCGTCACCTTTATCGCGCCGATCTCGGCGATTGCCCTGGGATTCCTGTTCCTCAATGAAACCATCAAACTGGTTCACGTGCTGGGCATGATCGGCATCTTCATCGGCCTGGCGCTGATCGATGGCCGCATCCTCAATCGCAGGCGACCCGCTCCTGTGGATGGTGTCTAGGTGGGTTTGAGCTGACCGTCGGCATTCACGTCAATCCGGCCAAGACGCGGTCGCGTCGCCGATGCCGGAATGACGTGTTCAGGACTGAGGTTTTTCAATACACGCTCACCCCCGGCCCCCTCTTTATGAAGGGCGCGAGGAGCTGATCAGGCCTCGATCACTTTCAGGCCGCCCATATAGTTTTGCAGCACTTCTGGCACGGCGATGGAGCCATCTTCGCGCTGGTAGTTTTCCAGCACGGCGACCAGCGTGCGGCCCACAGCGAGGCCGGAGCCATTGAGCGTGTGGACGAATTCAGGCTTTGGTTTCTTGTTCTCTTCGGTGGCGGCGCGCTTGAAGCGGGCATTCATGCGGCGGGCCTGAAAGTCACCACAGGTCGAGCAGGAGGAGATCTCGCGATAGGTGTCCTGGCTGGGCAGCCAGACCTCAAGGTCATAGGTGCGCTGGGCACCGAACCCCATGTCGCCTGTGCACAGTTTCATCACGCGATAAGGCAGTTCCAGCTTTTGCAGGATGGCTTCGGCGCAGCCGGTCATGCGTTCCAGCTCGTCGTCGGAATCTTCGGGTTTGACCACCGAGACCAGCTCCACTTTGGTGAACTGGTGCAGGCGGATCATGCCCTTGGTGTCGCGCCCTGCACTGCCCGCTTCGGAGCGGAAACAGGGTGTGGCAGCGGTGTAGCGACGCGGCAGATAGTCTTCGGCGATGGTCGTCTCGGCGACGATATTTGTGAGGGAGACTTCAGCGGTTGGGATGAGGTAATTATCCACAGTTGTCTTGAACAAATCCTCTTCGAACTTCGGCAATTGCCCCGTGCCGAACAGCGCATTGTCCTTCACCAAGAGTGGCGGCGAACACTCCACATAACCGTTTTCCTCGGTCTGCACGTCGAGCATGAACTGGGTCAGGGCGCGTTCGAGTTTGGCGAGCTTGCCCGACAAGAGCACGAAACGCGCGCCGGACATTTTCGCCGCTGTCTCGAAATCCATCATGCCCAGCGCTTCGCCCAGATCGGCGTGGTCCTTGGGATCAAATTTCAGCGCAGTCGGCTCACCCCAGCTACGGACCTGTTCATTATCGGCTTCATCCGCGCCTTCGGGAACATCATCGCGCGGAATATTGGGCAGGCCGGCCAGAATGGTTTCCAGCTCGGTGCGGATGGCGGCTTCTTCCTCGCCGACAATTTCCATGACCTGTTTGGCCGCAGCGACTTCATCCATCAGGCGCTGGGCTTCGGCCTCATCGCCCTGCCCCTTGGCCTTGCCGATCAACTTGGAGGCCGCATTGCGTGCCTGTTCGGCTTCCTGCTTTTTCGAGACCGCCGCGCGCAGCTTTTCATCCAGCTCAAGAATGGAGGAGACGACATCGCCCAGGCCGGACTTGCGGCGGTTCCATCCCGTGATGAAAGCGTCGCGATTGTCTCTGATGGCGCGGATGTCATGCATGGTCAGCCTCCTGATTCACCTTGCTGGTTCGCTGATAGCATGACTTGTGCAATTGGCCAGCTATTGAGGCCAGCACTTTTGCCCGGCGCAGCCTTGGGCTGCCCGGCGGATGGGATGGATTTTGAAGTGTGGGCTCAGGATGTGTCGATGAATGCGGGCGCGGATTGATGCGCGGGTGTGAGTTTTTCTGTGATCTGTGATGCGGGCTGATTGGCCGGGCGCGTGAGTCTGCGGCGAACGCGCAGGCCGCATCTTTGGATCTGCCGGGCCATCCTGGCAATATGCGCATCAGTGTTGGTGAACACGTCTGCGAGCATATGAATGTGGGCCTGAAGCTGGATGAAGGCGGGGGTGCTGTCCTCCACGTCATTCCGGCCCAGACGCGTGAGCGTCGCCGATGCCGGAACCCACTTGTCAGCGGTTTGTAATGTTTGAGGGGTGGGTCCCGGCGTCTGCGCTTCGCTTGGCCGGGATGACAGGGTTTGGGTGTGGCCGAAGGCTTTCAGGCTGTAGCTGAACTTCGGTTGAGATGTGGAGATCTCTTCCACGTCATTCCGGCCCAGACGCGTGAGCGTCGCCGATGCCGGAACCCACTTGTCNNCGGNTTNNAATGTTTGAGGNNTGGGTCCCGGCGTCTGCGCTTCGCTTGGCCGGGATGACAGGGNNTGGGTGTGGCCGAAGGCTTTNAGGCTGTAGCTGAACTTCGGTTGAGATGTGGAGNTNTCNTCCACGTCATTCCGGCCCAGACGCGTGAGCGTCGCCGATGCCGGAACCCACTTGTCCTCGGGTTTCAATGTTTGAGGAATGGGTCCCGGCGTCTGCGCTTCGCTTGGCCGGGATGACAGGGGATAGCCGAATGCTTTCAGGCTGTAGCTGAAGCGTTTGTGGTTCCGTCTTCCCAGCGAAAGCTGGGATCCAGACTGCTGATAGATGTCCTGGACTCCAGCTTTCGCTGGAGATGCGGCGGGACGGTTCTGGCAACCAATCACCAGCATACAGCGCAGGCCATGTTCGAGCTGGGCCAGCTGGCGTTTGAGCCAGCGTGAGGCGGTGTTTTCGCTGTTGAGCAGGCCCAGATGGGCCAGCATCCAGATCTGCCAGTCGAGCCAGACAAGCTGTCGGCGGAAGCTGCGCCAGAAGTCGCGTTTTGGTGCGTATATGTCTGGGGCCTGTGATCTCATGGGCTGCATTATGGGGGTATTGGCGAGGGGGTGGGATAAGTTTTGTGAGATATCCTCCACCCGGCGGTTCCAGTGAAGACTGGAACCCATGCAGCTGAAATGGGCAGCGTTCTCGTGGCTGGCGACGGTGGCGTGGACCCCAGTTTTCACTGGGGTCTGCGGTTGTGATGGGTGCCACCATCGGGGGTGTTGAGATGGTCAGGGATGGATCCCCAGATGCTGCGCATCGGGGATGACGCGGGGTGGAAAGCGCGATTCTCTCCACCCGGTGGTTCCAGTGAAGACTGGAACCCATGCAGCTGAAATGGGCAGCGTTCTCGTGGCTGGCGACGGCTGCGTGGACCCCAGTCTTCACTGGGGTCTGCGGTGGAGAGGGCGTCGCCCTTCCACCATCAGGGATGAGGTGAGGATGACAAGAGCAGGCCGGATGACACGCTGGCGGATCTCGCCTATATGTCCTACCAACATCAACCATCTGCACGGGCCCTTGAACCCGTTGGAGAGGACATATGAAACTCGATAGCCTGAGCGACGTCGATCTGGCGGGCGCTGACCTTGACCTTGGCTTTGACAAGCCGCGATCGCAGACCCGCGTTGTGGCGGCCATGTCTGGCGGGGTGGATTCCTCCGTTGTGGCGGGGCTTTTGGCCCATGCCGGATATGATGTGGTGGGGGTCACGCTTCAGCTTTATGATCATGGCGCGGCGCTGAAAAAGCAGGGCGCATGCTGTGCCGGGCAGGACATTCATGACGCACGGCGCGTAGCCGAATCCCTCGGCATTCCCCATTATGTGCTGGATTATGAGAACCGCTTCCGGACACAGGTGATGGAGGATTTTGCCGACACCTATCTGGCAGGATCGACGCCGGTGCCGTGCATTCGCTGCAATCAGACGGTCAAGTTCAAGGATCTGCTGGACACGGCGCGTGAGCTGGGGGCCGATTGCATGGCGACGGGCCATTATATCCGCCGCACGCTGGATGAGGCTGGCAGGCCGCAACTGGCGCGCGCCGCCGATGCTGACAAGGACCAGAGCTATTTCCTGTTTGCGACCACGCATGAACAGCTTGATTTCCTGCGTTTTCCGCTCGGCGGGATGAGCAAGGACAAGACCCGGAAACTGGCCTCGGCGATGGGGTTGCAGGTGGCGTCCAAGCCCGACAGTCAGGACATTTGTTTCGTGCCGGAGGGCAAATATACCGATATTGTCGAGAAGCTGCGGCCCGGTGCGGGGCGCGCGGGCGATATCGTGCATCTGGATGGGCGCGTGCTGGGCCAGCATGAGGGCGTGATCCGCTATACGGTCGGCCAGCGGCGCGGGCTGGGCGTGGCCACGGGTGAGCCGATCTATGTGGTGAAGGTGGATGCGCGCAAGCGCGAGGTGATTGTCGGCCCGCGTGAGGCGCTGATGACGCGTGCGCTGAGCCTGGGCGAGGCCAACTGGCTGGGCGAGGGTTCGCTGGAAGAGGCTTGTGCAGCAGGCGTCAAAGCGCTGGGACGTGTGCGCTCGACGCGTCCACCCAAGGCCGGGCGCATGGCAATGGTGGACGGCGCGCCGGGCTTTGTGTTCGACGATCCTGAAGAGGGCGTCGCGCCGGGGCAGGCCTGCGTGATCTATTCGGTGGATGGTGCGAGCACAGTGCTCGGCGGCGGCTTCATCACCGGCACGGTGAGCGCTTATGAGGGGGCCGGCGGGACGATTGCTGACGGAGTGTGAGGCGGGCTTGCCGCTCCTCAGGATGAGGGCATTTTTCCTCGTCATTCCGGCCCAGCGTAGCGCAGATGCCGGAACCTACTTTTTTTGCGTTTGGGATTGTTGAGGAGTGGGTCCCGGCATCGGCGACGCTATTGCGTCTTGGCCGGGATGACAGGTGGGTGAAGTTGCGGGCCAGCACAGTTTTTTCCTCATGCTGAGGAAGGCGCTCACGCCCGTCTCGAAACATGGTGCGTGTAGCCATCCTTCGAGACGCGGGCTTGCCGCTCCTCAGGATGAGGCATCTGATCACGTCACCCCCGCCAGGTGGCAAAGCCACGCAGATGCGGGGACCCAATTCTCAGCGCTCGTACACGCAGTCGAGTGGGCCCCGCATCAGGTGTGGGATGACGTGGGGTTAGTCGACCAGCGCATCAAAATCGGCTGCGCTGTGGCGCTCGCGTAGCTTGTCGTCGCCTTTCAGGTTGACGATTTCGCCGCGCTTGACGGCGGAGCGGTCCGCGATCTGGTCGGCCCAGCGTTTGATGTTGGCGTATTCGCTCACATTCAGGAATTCCTGTGCATTGTAGGATGTGCCGATCACGATTTTTCCATACCAGGGCCAGATCGCCATATCGGCGATTGAGTAATCATTGCCCGCGACGAATTCATGGTTTGCCAATTGGGTATCCAGAACGTGCAGCTGGCGCTTGGTTTCCATGGTGTAGCGGTCGATCGGGTATTGCATCTTGAAGGGGGCATAGGCGTAAAAATGGCCGAATCCGCCGCCAAGGAAGGGGGCTGACCCCATCTGCCACATCAGCCAGTTCATGGCTTCTGCGCGGGCAGGCTGGGTGGGTGGCAGGAAGGCACCGAATTTTTCAGCGAGATAGAAAAGGATCGATCCGCTCTCGAACAGGCGCGTGGGTGTGGCGGTGGAATGGTCCATCAGGGCCGGGATCTTGGAATTGGGATTGATGTCGACAAAGCCGGAACCGAACTGGTCACCATCTCCAATGCCAATATACCAGGCGTCATATTCTGCGCCGGAATGGCCTGCGGCGAGCAGTTCCTCCAGCATGATGGTGACCTTCTGGCCATTGGGTGTGCCGAGGGAATAAAGCTGGAGCGGGTGCTTGCCGACGGGCAGGGGCTTGTCTTCGCGGGCACCGGATGTCGGCCGGTTGATGCTGGCCCATTCGCCGCCATTCTCGCTGTCATAGGTCCACACTTTGGGAGGGACATATCCTGCGGGCTGGTTGTTTTGTGGGTCTGCGTCTTGTGTCATGTGAAAATGCCCCTGCTGGCTTGAATCTGAGAGCATAGCTGGCGATTGATGCGCCATTTCCAAGAGCAATTCCGGCAGATCACGAAATGATGATTGCCTTTCACAGTCTTGGAACAAGATAGTGCTGTGATCCTGCCGGGCTGGTCTCTCGCCTGAACGCTGATATAGATCAGGGTAGGGGTGAGGAGGACGTCATGCGGATCTTCATTGCACATGCTGATGCTGATCAGGCCGTCGCGGATGAGTTGAAAGGCTACATCCTGCCCAATGGCGGTGTGTTTGCCCAGACCGAGACGGGCGCGCGCGGGTTTGGATATGTCCAGCCTTCCGATGTCGTGATCGTGTTGTGGTCGCAGGCCTGCGTGTTTTCGCCCTATCGTATGCAACTGGAAAAGCGGATGCTCGATGCCTGGGCGGATGAGCGTCTTGTGCTGGTCAGGCTGGACCATTCCTTCCTGCCTGTGGGTATGCGTGACCTGCCGGTGATCGACGCCAGTTTCGAGACCACGCGCCAGATCACGACATGGCGCGATGTCACGCGGGCGGCGAAAGAGCGGATGAACGCGCTCATGGTGGCGCATCAGGCGCGACTGGATGAGGTGTCGGATGATGAGGGGACATCCGACGGTTCGGGGCAGGAAGGATTTGAACTGGGGCTGCAAACTGTTCCGTCGGCAAATGACCCTGACAAAGACCCGCCTGAAGCCCTGTTCGTGTCCTATGCTCACGCCGATGATTTCAAGGTCGGGGCGATAGTCGGGCTGGTTGAAAATGCGGGGCGGGCGGTCTGGATCGATCGCGGCGGAATACGTGCCGGGCATGGCTGGGCAGGGGAGATTGTGCGCGCGATCAAATCTGCAGGTGGGGCGCTGATCATGTGTTCGGCCCGCGCCTTTGAGAGCGATCACGTCAAGCGCGAGATCTATCTGGCGGATCGCTACAAGAAGCCCATGCTGCCGGTGTTTCTGGAAGAGGCGGTACCCCCGGAGGATTTTGAGTATTTCTTCGCGGCCGTGCAGTGGCTGGAGCTGTTCCGTCTACCCGGTGACCAGCATGAAAGCGCTGTGGCGCGCGCATTGGAGAGCTTTGCTAGCTGAAACCGCGATAGCGGCCGGGGCGGTGGTTGATCGCCAGGACGAGATTGAGCACGACAGCGCCGACAATCGACCAGGCCACGCGATCCAGTGGCAGGACGAAAAAGGCCAGCACCAAAATCACAAGATCGATGATCAACTGGAAATAGCCTGCGCGGATCACGCCGCGTTCCTGAAGGAACTGGGCGAGCATGTTTGTGCCGCCCACCCCGAATTTGTGACGCATCAGCGAGATCATGCCCATGCCGATCAGGGCCCCACCGCCAATGGCGGCATAGGCCGGGTGAACATGGTCGAGGGCAATCCATAGCGGTGTATAGCGGGCCAGTGCGGAGATCAGCGTCACGGCTATCAGCGTGCGCAGGGCAAAGCTCCACCCCATGCGCAGGACGGCGAGGGCATAGAAGGGCAGGTTCAGAACAAAGAATGCGGCACCAAAATCAGACCAGCCGACAAACTCGACAAGAAGGGCAAGCCTAGCCACACCGCCGGTCAGCAAGGTGGCCTTGGTGTAGAGGACCACGCCGAGGGACGCGACAGTCGCGCCGATCAGCAATGCCTGAAGGTCTTCTAGCCATGTGTGTTGTGTCTGCGCCTCGCGCACCATGCCCGGCCCCGATTCTGTGTTTGCTCCTCTCCAGTTAGCCGCAAGTGCAGAATGATCAAAGGGTTGTGAGAGGTCTGGCTGAATATGTCTTTTTATTCACTCAATATTTGGTCAAGCTTATGCCAGTTTTCGCGACTAGTTGTGTTGAACAGGAACCAGACGAGCAACAGTCCGTTGGTATCCTGAAGGCAAATCATATTGAGGATCGATTGGGATCATGAAGGGTAATACACGGATCATTCGCGAACATCAGGCGACCATTGGGCGCTATTCGCTGGATACTGGTTCAGACCAACCCGCAATCATTTCCTACACGCGCCCGCGTGCAGGTGTCATCTATCTGACCTTTGCCCGTATTGATGGTGGCAAGGCAGGCAAGGCGCAGGCCCGTGCACTGATTGATGCAGTGATCGAGGATGCGCGTGCCAACAATAATCGCATCGTGCTGGCCAATCGTCAGGTCGAGGAGATGTTTGGAACCGATCCGCATCTTCAGGCGCATCGCGTCGCCTGATCTCTAATTCTCCCTCGTGGCGAATCCAATAACCCTCATGTCACCGCATGAGGGTTTTATTGTATCTTGGTTGATCAAGCTGCTGGCCGTGACCATTTCCAACCTGGTTTCCTGCTTCTTGACAGCGTGTTATCAATCGCGCCTATGTCGCAGCGCAGCATGTAAGCGAAGACATGATCCCAAGTTTGTTTCCGGAGGAAAAATTTGATGAGCAGTTCAGATCCAGTCGTTATTGTCGGGATATCACGCACACCGATGGGTGGGCTTCTTGGTGATCTGGCAGACCTTACTGCAAGCCAGCTGGGAGCGACCGCAATTGAAGGCGCGTTGAAGGATGCAGGCGTGTCGGCTGCGGATGTATCTGAAGTGATCATGGGCAATTGTCTGCCGGCAGGTCAGGGCCAGGCCCCGGCGCGTCAGGCGACACTTGGCGCGGATCTGCCGCTCTCGACCCATTCTGTGACCATCAACAAGATGTGTGGGTCCGGTATGCAGGCGGCCATGATGGGCCAGAATGCACTGAAGGCAGGCGCGGCCAAGATCGTGGTTGCAGGCGGTATGGAAAGCATGACCAATGCGCCGCACGTGACCTTTGTTCGCAAGGGGCACAAATATGGCGCGATGCAGACTTATGACCACATGGCCAAGGATGGCCTTGAAGACGCGTATGAAAACCAGCCCATGGGCATTTATGCCGACATGGTGGCTGGTGAATATCAGTTTACCCGCGAACAGCAGGATGCCTATGCGCTGGAAACCCTGACACGGGCCCAGAACGCAACCAAAGAGGGCAAGTTCAAGCGTGAGATTGCGCCGGTCACGATCAAGACCCGCAAGGGTGAGGTCACGATCGATACCGACGAATTGCCGCGTTCTGCTCGCCCGGAAAAGATCCCGACACTGCGCCCGGCCTTTACCAAGGATGGCACGGTGACGGCGGCGAACGCTTCGGCGATTTCAGATGGTGCAGCGGCGCTGGTTCTGATGCTGCAATCGGAAGCTGAAGCGCGCGGCCTGAAGCCGCTGGCGAAGATCGTTTCCATGGCCAACCACTCTCAGGAGCCCAAATATTTCACCACGGCACCTGTGCCAGCGATGAAAAAGGCGCTGGAGCTGGCGGGCTGGGGCGTTGACGATGTTGACCTCTGGGAAATCAATGAAGCCTTTGCCGTTGTGCCGATGATCGCCATGAAGGAACTCGGCATGACTGCTGACAAGGTCAATGTGAATGGTGGAGCCTGTGCGATGGGTCACCCGATCGGTGCATCCGGTGCGCGTATCGTGGTGACGCTGATCAATGCGATGGAACAGCAGGATGCCAAGAAGGGTGTTGCATCCCTGTGTATTGGTGGCGGCGAAGGTATCGCCATGACGATCGAGCGTTTCTAGAACGCTTCGATCTGGATATTCCAGACTATCAAAAAGCCCGGATGCATGCTGCATCCGGGCTTTTTTGTGTGCGGATGTGGCGGGCTGCCTAGTCGGACGCCGGTTTGACATAGGGCGAGATCAGACCAAGCGGGGCGGCGGTGGTGCGCTTGGACACGTTCACGATGATCCGTGACTGAATGTCAGAGACCAGGCCGAGCCCGAGGATCTTGTCGCGCAGGAAATCGTCATAGGCCTGCATGTCGGTGGTGACGATGCGCATGACGTAATCCACCGCGCCGGTGACGGTCATGCACTCTGTCACTTCTGCCCATGTGTCGACGGCGGCTTCGAATTTTTCCAGGTTTTCGCGGGATGGAAGCTGGAGCTTTACATTGGCAATCACCTCGAAACTCAGTCCGAGACGGTCATAATTCAGCAGTGTGACGCGGCGATCAATGACGCCTTGCTCTTCCATTCTCTTGATGCGGCGCCAACATGGAGAGGAGGAGAGTCCCACACGTTCCGCGATGTCGGCGACCGACATGCTGGCATCTTTCTGGATGAGATCGAGAATTTTTGCGTCTATGGCGTCGAGCTCTACAGGCATATAATTTCGCGCTCCTGGTCATTGTTGGGCATTATTTGCTATTATTATGCCAAAGGTTTGCAACAAAGACAAACTATTTCGCGAAAATTGTGGGATAATAATGCTTAAATATAATTTGGGAGCATGATGCGCATGAAACCCCTCAATGTAACGCTTGATGATAAATATGCCCTCGAAAAGGGCAAGGCTTTCATGACGGGAATTCAAGCTTTAGTCCGTGTACCGCTTGATCAGACCCGTCTGGACACAGCTGCAGGCCTGAATACGGCCGGGTTCATCTCCGGTTATCGCGGGTCCCCGCTGGGCGGTTATGACCAGCAATTGCGGGCCGCACAGCGCTATCTGGACCAGTACCGCATCCATTTGTGGGAAGGCCTCAATGAGGATCTGGGCGCAACGGCTGTCTGGGGTTCGCAACAGGCGCAGGCCTTTGAGGGCCACCAATATGATGGCGTGTTCGGCATCTGGTACGGCAAGGCACCCGGTGTGGACCGCACAGGCGATGTGTTCAAGCACGCCAATTTCGCTGGCGTGGACCCTAATGGCGGTGTCCTTGCGATTGCGGGGGACGACCATAATTGCAAATCCTCGACCCTGCCGTCCCAATCGGAATTTGCCTTTGCGGATGCCGAGATTCCGGTGTTGTCGCCGGCGACGCTTCAGGATGTGCTCGACTATGGGCTTTATGGCATCGCGATGAGCCGGTTTTCCGGTGCGTGGAGCGGCATGATCGCGCTGGCCGATACGATGGATTCAGGCGGTGTGTTCGATGTGGATATCGACCGGCTGAAGATCATCCGACCTGATTTCGAGTTTCCTGCTGATGGTGTCGGCCTGCGTGTGGGCGATATTCCCATGCACAAGGAAGAGCGGCTGCGCCATGTGAAGCTTCCCGCCGCACAGGCCTTTGTGCGCGCCAATGGGCTGGACCGTGTGCTCCTTCAGGCGAAGAAAACGCGACTGGGTCTGGTTGTGACCGGGCAGGCCGCGCGTGATGTGTTTGAAGCCTTGGCCGCGATCGGCCTGACCCCTCAGGCGGCCGCCGATCTGGGCGTATCGATCTTCAAGGTGGCCATGCCCTGGCCGCTGGAGCCAACTGCCATCAGCGAATTCTGCAAGGGGCTGGAGCGCGTGGTCGTGATCGAGCACAAGCGTCCGCTGGTCGAACCCCAGATGCGCGACATTCTCTACGCACTGCCGGATGGCCAACGCCCGATCATCGAGGGCAAGAAGGATCGTGAGGGCAAGCCGCTCCTGTCTGATGTGGCGTCGCTGACGACCGCACAGATTGCGCGCGTGCTCAATGACCGCCTGCCGGATGGTCCGCATCGCCAGTTTGCACAACAATATTTCGAGCGGGTGGGGGCTGCTGCCTCGGCCGTGGCCACGATGAATGTGACCACCAGCCGCAAGCCACATTTCTGTTCAGGGTGCCCACACAATACATCCACCAATCTGCCGGAGGGGTCTCGCGCGCTGGCAGGGATCGGTTGTCACTACATGGCGACATTCTCGCCTGAGAAACGCACCGATATGCACTCGCAAATGGGTGGTGAAGGCACGTCATGGATCGGCCAGTCGCCCTTTACCTCCGAAAAGCATGTCTTCGTGAATCTGGGTGACGGCACCTATTCGCATTCCGGCTCGCTTGCAGTGCGCGCTTCCATGTCTGCGGGCGTGAACATCACTTACAAGATCCTCTATAATGATGCCGTGGCGATGACGGGAGGACAGTCGACCGAGAGTGGCCAGACCGTTCCTCAGATTGCGCGCCAGATGGAGGCCGAAGGCGTCAAGAAGATCTATATCGTTGCCGAGGACACCACACGCTACGCCAATGTGATGGATCTGCCGCCGGGAACCAAGATCGCCGACCGCTCAAAGCTGGAGGAGGTGCAGGAACAATTGCGCGAGACCCCCGGCGTGAGTGTTCTGATCTATGATCAGGTCTGCGCCACGGAAAAGCGTCGCCGTATCAAGCGAGGCAAGATGGAGGCGCGTCGTCGCCGGGCCTATATCAACACCGCTGTGTGTGAGGGCTGTGGTGACTGTTCGGTGAAGTCCCAATGTCTGTCGGTCGAGCCTGTGGATACCGAAATGGGCCGTAAGCGGATGATCAACCAGTCCACCTGTAACCAGGACCTGTCCTGTGTCGAGGGCTTCTGTCCATCCTTTACGACGGTGATGGGGGGTGACCCGCTGACGCCGGAAATGCCACTGCCGCAGATTGATGTCGAAAAACTGCCGCGTCCGGACCTGCCGGATCTGGAGGATGTCTATTCCGTCGTGTTCACTGGCGTGGGTGGCACGGGCGTCACCACGACGGCTGCGGTGCTGGCCATGGCTGCGCATCTGGATGGCAAGGCCGCTCAGACGCTGGACATGACCGGTCTGGCGCAAAAGGGTGGGGCGGTGATGTCCCATGTGCGCTTTGCCAAGCATGCCAGCGAGATCAAGGCGGGTCGTACGCCGCCTGCTTCTGCGGATGCCGTGATTGCCTGTGATCTTGTGGTGGCAGGTTCTGGCGACGCGCTGGTGTTGGCCGACAAGTCACGCACACGCGTGGTTGCCAATTTCGATGTCTCGCCCACCAAGGACTTCATCCTGGATCGCTCGGCACGCTTTGATGCCACGCTGATCTCCGCAAGGGTGCGGGCGCGCGCTGCGGCGTTTGAGGCTGTGAATGCCGAGGGCATGGCCGAGGCGATGTTTGGCGATGCGATCTATGCCAACTCGATCCTGTTGGGGGCTGCATGGCAGGCGGGCATGTTGCCGGTCTCGGAAATCGCGATCTACCAGGCGCTCAAGCTGAATGGTGTGAAGGCCACCGAAAACATGGCCGCGTTTGACCTGGGTCGTCTGGCAATTGTCGAGCCTGAACGTGCCCATGCGCATATACCGCGTCGTCCGACGGTTGAGCCAATGTCCCTGGATGACCTGATCGAGCATCGTGCGGCTCATCTGACCGCCTATCAGGACAATGTCTATGCTGAGGAATACCGCGCGCTTGTCAGCGAAGTGCGGGCGGCTGAAGCGGCATTCGGAACGGATCGTCTCACCACGGCGGTTGCCACCTATGGGGCCAAGCTCATGGCCTATAAGGACGAATATGAAGTCGCCCGGCTCTATGCGGACCCGGCCTATATGGCTGACCTGCGCAAGGAGTTTGGCGATGATGTGAAGCCGACCTTCTACCTGTCGCCACCGCTGATCGCCAAGCATGATCACAAGGGGCGTCCGCTGAAGAAGAAATACGGCCCCTGGATGCTGCATGTCTTCCGCGTGCTGAAACGTCTGAAGGGTTTGCGCGGCACGAAGTTCGACCTGTTTGGCTGGACCAATGAACGCAAGCAGGAACGCCGCCTACGCGATGAATATATCGCCCGCATTCGTGGCCTGCTTGCTGAGCTGACCGCGAACAAGCTCGATCTTGCTGTCGAGATTGCCGAATTGCCGGATCAGATCCGTGGTTATGGCTATGTGAAGGACAAATCGGTTGAAGAGGCTGCACAGAAGCTGGAACAGCTGATGGCTGCCTGGAATGCACCCACACCGCCGCAACAGGTCGCGGCAGAATAATTGGTGCGACGGAAAACGAACGCCAGGACGTTCAACAGACGGAAGACGGTGTCGTCGGGAAATTGCCGGTGAGACATGCTGGTAGCTGAGTTCCCCAACCGCCTCAGGCCAGTACGCCAGCAGGCACCGTCTTCCGCTATTTGCAGATATCGCCTGCGCCCATGTCGAAATGGAAATGATCGGCATGGGCGGCGTTATAGTCCGGGCTGAGTGTGACGGCGAAGACGCGGCAGGCACCTTCACGCACATCATGCAGGAACTTGCCTTCCGGTGAGTCCTGTCCCCAGTGTTTCTTCACCGATATCAGCCGCCCATCTGCCAGCTTGAATCCGGATATGTCGATGGCATTGGCGGTGGCATGCTCTGACAGGCGCCCCGCCGTGCCACCTCCGATGCGGCGGCAATTATAGGTGCCGAAGGTTTCCACGCGCGCGATCGGGCTGCCGAGTATCTCTTCTGCCAGGGGCAGGGCGACATGTTGCTCCCAGACGGCCAGCGACGCCGTGAGCGGGCAGGTCATGCGCAAGGTTGCCGAATAGGGGGCCAGAGACTGGTCCAGCGTGAGTGCATCATAGAAGCCGCAATGACGGCGCGGCGTTGTATCATCCAGCCGCGTATAGAAGATGCCGCCTTCATCGAGCAGGCTGAAGCATTTTTCGGTGTCCTGCTCCAGCCCGGCCAGCTTGTGAAAAGTGGCCGCGCCGACAGGATCGGTGATCGCCAGTGGCTTGAAAGGGTTATGCTCAGTCGGGGCATAACGCTGGAAAACGGCCAGCAGGCCGACCGCTGCAAAGACCAGCAGCAACATGAAAGCAATTGTGCGCATATGCATGGTCATGCCTTCGTCCGGGGCGGGTGGTCCAGTTACAATAACCGCAAACAACAGGGCGAAAACAGGGCGGAGCCTGTTTTCCAACAGCATTGAACGCTTGCCCGAAACGCAGATGCGGGGCATCAAGAGCGCCATATTCCATGCGTTAACCAAGTGAGGGGGAGCCCACAATGTCCCGCATGACTGTCATCCGCGCCGCTCTGATGGGGGCAACAATCCTGGCCGCACCTGCCCTGGGTGGCTGTGCTTCTGCCTATTACAGCACGATGGAGCAATTCGGCGTTGAAAAGCGCCAGATCCTTGTCGATCGCGTTGTGATGGCGGCCGAAAGCCAGGAGGAAGCCAAGGAAGAATTCGCTGACGCGCTGGAAGCCTTCAAGGCAGTTGTGGACTTTGATGGCGGTGAGCTTGAGAAGACCTATGACAAGCTCAAGGGTGAGTATGAGGATGCCGACCGTGAGGCGGATCGCGTGCGCACACGGGTCAAGGATGTGCAGGTTGTGGCCAAGGACCTGTTCAAGGAATGGCGCAAGGAACTGGACCAATATGAATCTGCCGCGCTGCGCCGCGACAGTGAGGATCTGCTGGTCCGCACCGAGGCGCGCTATGGTGAGCTGGAGGCCAAGATGCTGGCTGCCTCTGCCTCGATGGAGCCGGTGCTGAAACTGTTCTCCGAGCGCGTGCTCTATCTCAAGCACAATCTCAATGCCCGCGCGATTGCAGCCCTTGGAGAGGAAAGCGCGCAGATCGAGGATGATGTCGAGAAGCTGATTGCGAACATGGAGCGCTCCATCGCCGAGGCTGACGCCTTCATCGCCGAGATGAAGGGCGAGACGACCTCCTGATTTCCTGTCCCACAAAGGGGATGCAAGGAAATTTTCAAATGCGGCATGGTCCGGCTTGCACATGTTGTCGAGCCGGACTATAAGCGCCGCTCGCATTCGCCAACGGCCTGTCTGACGGCGATGCGCCCGACTGTTGTGGTGGGGTAGCTCAGCTGGTTAGAGCGCAGGACTCATAATCCTGAGGTCGGGAGTTCAAGTCTCCCTCCCACTACCATTTTCCTCTTGAAAATTGACACCGCATATCGTCAGGACGGCCTTTTCCGGGCGGTCCGGATTGTCTGCATCTGCTCACCGGGACTGGATTGGGCTCAGGGTGTCACGCCGACGAGGATGTAGGAGGACCAGGCCGATGGGTGGTGCAGATGGCTGGCGGCAGGATCCTTGAGCAGGCTGTCTATGGCGTATCTCAGGGCCTCGGCATAGCCGACATCATTCTCATGCAGCAGGGCATCGAAGAAGCGTGGCGTGAGATCAGCCGATGCGTCATCGCGGATCTCGAAACTGTTGACCAGCAGCGATTGCACGCCCGATTGCAGGAAACTCAGCGACAGGCCGGTCAGCGGATAGGCGCGTGGGCTGCCATCAGGCCCGGCGGTATAGCAGCCTGCCAGAATGGCCAGTTGCAATGGCAGGTCGAGCGCGGCGATCTCGCTCATGGTGAGCAGGCCGTCTTCGCCGGAGGGCGCTGCACCATCAAGATCGGATGAGAAAACAAGAGCAGGTTCGGTGAGGCCGAATTCCTCCACATCCAGCGAATGGGTTGCCAATAGCAACGTGCCATTTTCCGGCCAGTTGAAGGATTTGAAGGCGGCCTCTGTGAATTCACTGCCGGTGATCAGAGTTGCATTCTTGCCAATACGCTCACTGACGGACTGCAATTCGCGATAGGCACCGGGCAGCTCCGGCAGGTCACGTGGCGTGTCCTCGCTATCTGTATCGGTTCCCATGCGGTTCGGGCTGTCATGGGCGATGGCCTTTGTGTCGGATACCGCAAAGAGCTGCCATTCCGACTGCATCATTTCATCACAATGAGGCCCGGCATAGCGCCCGATGCAGGGGGACCCTGCGGCGATCAGTTGATCGGTTGCAGGTACAGGTCCTGTTGTGTCCTGGCTGCGCAAGGCGACCAGTGCTTCCGCAGACGGTGTGATCATCAGGGCTTTCTCACGGCCAAGCCAGTGCATATCGGCAAAGCTGTCGGTCGCCTGTGCGGGCTCGGTGAGGAGGACACCCGGCGGCAGGGCGCTCATGTCGCCGGACCAGGTGATGGTCCAGCGTGGTCGTGACAGCGTTTCGGCGCTTAATCCGCCAAACAGCGAATTATACAGCGTATGCGCGGCAAGGGGATCGAAGGCTTGTTCATCAGAGGCGTCACTGATCAGACGGGTTCCTGCCAATTCGCATCGAAGTTGCGAGGATGTGGTCAGGCTGTTGCGGACATTTCTGATCTGCAGGCAGATTTCGCCAGAGCCGCTGGGGCGGACATGAAAGGTGGCCGCCTCGCGCGTGGCCGCGAAGATGTAGATGTCCGAATAGAGTTTCGTCATCAGTATATAGGCTTCGTCATCCTTGAGAACGGCTTGAAGGTCTGTCAGCGCGACCGGTTCAAATCCCCATAGAGCATTATACTTGCCGTCGACCTGCTCGAGCGCGGCCTGGGCCTGGACAATATCGGTTTCAAGCGCGGCGCGCGTATCGACAAGCGTATGGAAATCCTTGCTCTGTGTGGACACCTGGCTGGCAAGGGCCAGTTGCTGGTCCAGCGAACGCCATTGTGATTGCAGCTGCTGCAATTGGCGTACGCTTTGATAAAGCGTCTCGTCGCGTCTGGATGCTGAGGCCGCCGACATCGCCATTGTGGATGCGATCGGGGAGAGATGCGCCATCTGGGCGGACTGGAAGATGTGGTCCAGTTCTTCTGATGAGGGTTGATAACCGTCTGTCAGGCGGTCTGATTGTGCAGACAGATAGGAGGTGACTGCGAAAGTCAGTGCGATCTGTGCGTTCACATCCACGCCAGCGGGATCAAGCATCTTGTCTGCGATATAGGTCTGGGCGCGGTCGACATTGCGTTCGGCGACCACCAGCGCTTCATCGGAGCGGCCCTGGCTGGACAGGTAGAAGGCCAGATAGCCTGCCATCAATATATAGTCGCGGCCGCGATTGAGGCCGGCGCGATCGAGAATGGATGTGGCGTCTTCAAGATGCGCAATGGCGTTGTCCTTGTCGCCATACATCCATTCGGAACGCGACAGTGTTTCCAGATTGATGGCGGTCTCGGTCCTGTTCGGGTCAACCTTGCGGCTGAGCTCGACCGCCTTGCGGCCATGCATCAGGGAGGCGTCGCGTGCTGCCACATGTTTTGTCTGGTCTGGATCGTCCTCCACCGTCCATGCATAATTGCGATAGGTGCGTGACGCTTGCAGGTGGAAGGACGACATCAGTTCGTCTGGAAAGGATATCTTGTCGGCATCCAGACGCGCAAACACGTTTTCCAGATGTGTAATTGCGCTTGCCTGATCGCCGCGATCACCCGCGAGGCGTATCTTCAGGATGTGCAGGGAAATCGTGGCTTCAAGATCTTCGTGGGTATCGTTTGCATTGGCCAGCCCGGCCTGAACTAGCGCAAGGGCGGCATCTTCCTCCGAGCGCCAGTAGAGCGTTTCCGCCAATGCGCTGGTGAACTCAAGTTCTTCCTTGTGGCGACCCAGATTGAGCGCACGCGACAGAGCCTTTTCCTCAAGGTTCTGCGCGGCTTCAAAATCTTCAAGTCCATGATAGATTTCGCTCGCCCTGCGGCTGAGTTCGAAATAGCGGTCATCGTCATCGGTGCTTGCGTTGAATGCGGCCAGCTGGGCTTCCACGAGAGCCGCGGCACCTGTCCAGTCGCCGGCGATGCGCAAGGCGTCGATCTGCGCAAAACTGTCGGCGGCAATCGGCGTTGTGGTGTGAGGCTGGTGGGACGCGCATGCTGTGAGACATGCAAGGCTTGCAAGTGCCAGGGCGATTTGTTTGAGCATCTTGGCTTCCCGATGGCGGTAAATCAGTGGCGGGGTCAGTTGGTGATCACCAGCGCCTCTAATGGGCTGTCGGAACTGTTCAGAATGGACAGTTCATAGGTTTCCTGCTGCTCGGCCGTCCATTTGCACAATTTTCGGGAATGCACCCGGTTGTCAGTGAACACGACCTGGCCGTCTGACTTGCGTACCGTCACATTGGAGGCTCGGTCGACCGGCGTTTCAACATAAATCACGACGGGCCTGTTTTCCTCGAAGGTCACATCGGTCACGAAATCCTCGGACGGATCGATCGTGACCATCTCCACAAACGGCCCCTCAATGCGCCCACGCGTGCGACGTTCGAGAATACGCTGGGCTACGGCGGCACCCAGCGGATCGGATTCGGCCAGTTTCAATGCGACAGCCATGATGTCATTGGCGGTGGGAACGCCGCCCTCGCGATTGTTCTTGTGTGTCCACCCGCCCATGGCTTCGGCACGCAATTCGGCGGCGAGCGCGATAGCGATTGCATCGGACCGTTCCAGGCCCGTTTGGTACAATGTCGATGATTGCTGCATCAACATGATACTGTGAGGAATTTGCGGAGATGAACTGAGGGCGGTTGTCGATGTGGATGTCGCCTGGCAGGCATTCAATAGCAGTCCGGCAAAGAACAGGACTGGTACCAAGGCGGTCCCGATTTTTGTCGACATGGTCTTCTACCCTCGCTTGGACTCACGGCGATCCCCCCAGATCATGACGGTCAATTTCAGAAAACTGGCCGTTATTTGCATTGAACAATGTAATAGTTTTGCCGAAGATGAACACATCTATTTCTTCAAGTTTGGTAATTTTCTTTAGCATGACCTCAAATCTCCGCCCCATGAAGGTATTGGTCCTCGAGGATGAAGATGACTGGGCGCGCAAGATCCGGTCGGTTGTCGAAAAGCTGTCCTGGAATTGTGAGCATCATTCCGATCTCGACAGCGCGCTGAATTACCTGTTGTCGAACACTGTGGATATCGTTGTGCTGGACCGAAATATCGGCTCACATGGTGATGAGGGATTGTCCCTTCTTGGCAAGCTTCAGAAACTTGAAATGACACCGATGATGCTGGTCGTATCGCAGATCGCGACGACCGGAGAGCGTGTCAGGGGGCTGGAAGCCGGTGCCGATGATTATCTGCCCAAGCCATTTGAGGACATCGAACTCAGGGCGCGTCTGGTGGCTCTTGCGCGGCGTGGAGGCAATTGGTCCAACTATTCCACCGTGATCCTCCTGGGCGACCTGGAGATCAGAAAAGCTGCGCGTACGATCACCTATAAGGGCAAATCCCGAACGATGCCGGTCAAGCCATTCGACCTGCTTGTGCTGTTGGCGGAAAATCGGGGTGAAGTCGTTTCCAGAGAAATGATCTGGCGCGAGGTCTGGAAGGAATATTCCGGTCTGGATGTGCAGAACAACACGATTGATGTCGCCATCAAGCGAGTAAGAGATGCGCTGGACGAATTTTGCGGCGACCATCAGATCGAGTCTGTCCGCAAACGGGGTTATCGCTGGAAGGATGCGGCGTGACCTTTCGGGCGTCACCTCTGGTCGCCCGGATATTGGGCCCTCTGGCCCTGGCGCTCGCGCTTTGCCTGACCGTTGCCGGAGCGATCAACTGGAGCCTGGTGAGTTCCGTTCACCGCGAGCAGTTGCGCCGCGATATCATCACCGAACTCCATGACATCGAGAATCGCACCAGCAGGCTGAAGGTCGTTGCTGTTGTGGATGCGATTGAGCATCGCCTGATGATGGACCAGGTGCAGGATGGCGGCTGGTTCTATCTGCTGGTGGAAAAGGACGATGGAACCTATGTGGCCGGCAATCACAAGGCGTGGCCAACAACCATGACGGATGACGGCGAGTGGGTCGAGTTTCTGGCCAGCTTCAACGGACACAATACTCGCATATTGGGCAAGTCGCATGTTGTGGATGGTTATTACAGATTGATGGTGGGGCGTGACCTGTCGACGTCCAAGGCCTTCCAGCTGGCAACCGCCTGGATCAATCTGCTGGTTTTGCTGTCCAGCTTCCTGATATTCCTGATCTTCGCCTATCTTCACAGTCGCCACATTTCCGAGCGGTTCGAGCGGATCACGGCATCGGTCAATTCCTTCCGGCTGGGCCACCGCGATGATGGGCCTGCGATGCCGGGAGATGATGAAATCTCGCAATTGTCGCGTCGGATCAGCGAAATGATGGAAACGATCGACCGGCAGATGGAGCATCTGCGAAAGATTTCCAATGTCGTCGCACATGAATTTCGGTCTCCATTGTCGCGGGCTGTCACCTTGCTGGATGACACGCGCGCGCGTCTGGAAAGGGGAGAGCAGGCCGATCAGTCTCTGGATCAGGCTGAAGATACCCTGACGGACCTTCTGGCGCTCTCCCAGCAATTACTGGAAATCGCCGAGAATGAATCGTCTTTCGGGGGTGATCTGGAGACTATGGACCTCAATGCATCGCTGCAGGATGTCAGAAGACTGCTGTTTGATGTTGCTGCGGACCAGAAGACAAGGCTGGATCTTGATCTGGGTGATGATGTCGAGGTGCTCGGCAATCGTCAGCTGATCACGCGGCTCGTGGCCAATCTGGTTCAGAATGCGCTCGAAGCGCTGGGAACGGGGGGGACAATCACATGTGTCACCCGACAGGTGAACGGGCGCAGCGAAGTGCGTGTCTGCGATAGTGGCGCAGGTGTGAATGCCGCGAGCTTCGACGAAATGGTGCGAACATACACCTCGCCAGAGTGGATCGCAGGCAAGACCGGCAAGCATGGGCTCGGTCTGCGACTGGTCAAGGCCATAGCCGTCCGGCACGGTGCGAGTGTTTCCGTGCAGAGAACCGACAACAGATTCTGTATTGCGGTCTTGTTTCCTCAAGTCAGGAAAGCAAGGTGACGCGAGATTTGTTTTCGGTCTTGCTGGCTAACTTATAATCACCGTCAGAATTACTTTTCGAGTGTTTGTTGAATTGTTTGCGGTTATATTGAGCATGGTCCTGGGTTTTGGGGAATAACGGACTAAGCTGGATTTTCGGGATGTTTTTTCCTGAGTGTTCGGATAATGGGAAGTGAGTTTTCCGGGGATTTGCGCGTGGCCTTCTGGTCGCGGTAAAGGGTGGGAAAGCCAACTTCTTTTCAACTGGTACCGGGGACCTTGCGTGCAACTGGGGTTAAGGGGATTGGACGCGGTTTCCGGCACTTTCTTTGTTTTCCGACATTTCAAATACAAGTGATTCCACAAGGTTACAGGATCAAAAAAGGTTACGACCTGGTTAGCGCTACAGTTGAAGTGTGGGATGGGGCCTCTTGTGGTTGATTGTCCTGCAAACTGGCGTGTGTTGCCAAAGATTTGGGCGGGAAGCACCTTTGTGGCGCGATAATGATGCGCCACACTGGTCTGAACAGACAAAACAGTTCCTAATTTCCATCAGAAGCGCACGTTCTGCTTTTCGGATTGTAGACTTGGAACTGGTGGGTTTCTGCACATGCTCCACATACCGGCCTGCGAAGACACCAACACCCAGCGCGATTACATGCTGCTGCTGGATTGCCTGCAGGACATGGGTGAGGAGGTGACATTCGACACTGGCCGCACGGTCGCGTTCCAGCATGCACCTGTCGTGAATGTCCATCTGTTGCTGGAAGGCGAGCTGGAGCTTGGATTTCATACACCGCGCCAGGGTTTATTGCCCGTCGGGCGATTGACTGCGCCAGATGAGATCATCGGATTTTCAATGCTGTCCAAGACCGGCCAGCACAATGTCGAAGTCCGCGCCCTGCGCAAGAGCCGCCTCATCCAGTGTTCGGTTCAGCAAGTGCAGGCAGCGTTCGCGCAGTTTCCCGAACTGGTCGGGCAATTCAAGGATGCGGCGCGCCAGTCGGTTCTGAACCGGTTTGATGCGCTATGTGCGGACTTACCGGATGCGGACCGGTTTGATGCCTGTCTGGCGGGCATTGCAGATAAAGAGAACTGTCAGCTGGATGATGAGGGCGTCGACACGGATTTCTTCCGGCTGAATGCTGCGCGCGCAGTCAGCATGTCCTTCGGGCCACCCCAGGAACTGGGCGCGGTTGACTTCCTTCTGTTTCACCACATTCCCCAGCTCAGCACCTTTTCAAAACTGCACATGGTGCATGCCCTGCTGAGCACTGCCGAGACGACATCTCTGGGCTTTGCGATCCTTGATGAGGTGATGGAGGGCGAGAATGCATTGGAAGCATGCCTTGCCACGATCTGTCGGCACATTCTGGTCCGACAAGATCGGGAAAATCAGTATTATCTGAAAAAGAAGCAGCTTTATGAAAGCATTGCCAAGGCCCCTGCTTCTACCGACCGCAAGGAGATCGAGGATATCTGTCACCGCAAGGTGAACGAGATGTTCGAGCATGTGGATCTGGTGGTCGAGGGTGAAGAGAACCTGCCGGACCAGCCAGGCCATATCTTCATCTACAACCATTTTGCCAATAGCGAATATTACACCCTGCCGGAAGACTATCAGATCTCGGTCGATTCCAATTTCGTCAGCTCATATCTGCTCTACAAGAAATATGGCAGCCTGGGCTCGCGCGTGGTGCGGATCAGCACCAGCCGGGAATTTTCGCATCAGAGTTTCTACAGCAAGTTCGACTTCATGTTCGTGGCCTCCCATCCGACGGATGTGCTGGACCTGACGGCGGAGGAGAGGCGGGCCAAGCGGCATGAATTCTATGATCAGGCGGTGCAGCTTCTGGCCTCTGGCCGGAATTTCGTGATCAGTCCGGAGGGGGATACATACAGCATGGAGGACAGCCCCGGTCCGTTGAAGGCGGGTGCGTTCACCATTGCGCTGAAGGCAAAGCCTGAACCCTATATCGTGCCGATCACGCTGGTGAATTTCGACAAGCGCGTCAATTACGCAACCTTGAAATGTCGTGTGCAAAAACCGTTCAAGGTCAGCGATTTCATTACAGATCCTGATGACAAGGAGGCCATGCGCAAGTTTCTGCTGGACTACCGGAAGATCTTCGCCAGAGATATTCAGGACCTGCTTCATGCCTGATCTGCCTTCAGGCGGTCACATGGCAAGGCGACCTTTAAATAGCTGGCTGACGGGTTTAAGACGACCGGGTTTATCCGGGCGTTCAGCACTCTCCTGATGGTGTTTTCAAATATGCGACAATCAATGTCGAGCGACTCTCAAGCCATGCAACCGGTTCACCCCGCGAATGCGATCGGCCTGGAACCTGATGTGCAGGCAATCGAAGAGCGCCTGAAGGGCTGGACGCAACCTGAAGACCTGATTGCCTTTTATGGAAGCTCGTCATTACGGCTGTGGTCCAGCATGGAGCAGGATCTGGCACCGCTCAATGTGATCAATCTGGGATTTGGCGGTGCATCCTATGATTATTGCGTCCATTATTTTGATCGTATTTTCAAGGATCTGACGCCCTCGCAGATCGTCCTTTATTGCGGCGACAATGATGTCGCGCAGGACCAGACGCCAGAACAGGTGATGGGATATTTAAGACATTTACTGGCGCAGATCGCGGCGCGCTATGGTGACATCAAGGTGTCTGCGGTTTCGGTCAAGCCGAGCCCAATCCGTGCGCCGCTCATGCCGGTGGCGCGCCAGCTCAACGAGATGATCAAGGCCGAAATGGCGGGGCGTGCCAATCGCGAGTTCATCGATATTGTCGGCCATTTCCTCGATGATCAGGGCATGCCGGACAGGTCTTTCTACCTGGATGACATGCTGCACTTCAATGCGAAGGGCTATCAGACATGGGCCCGTCAATTCGGTCTGGCATTGGGGCAGCCACAGACATCAGCCTGATCAGGCTTTAGAGACAGCCATATATTGCGGCAATCAGGTTTTGCGCGCGTTGATCGGTTTGCAGCTGGTTGGATTGCCGGTTCATGACATAGGCCACGGAAAGATTGCGGTCCGGGTCGCCAAAGCCGCAACTGCCGCCCCATCCGGCATGGCCCAACGTGTCTGTATTGGGGCCATAGATCCGGTTGTTATTGCGCATCAGGCCCGCTGCAAACTCCATCGTGTAGGGCAGGACACGGTCTTCGCCGAGGCAGCGTCTTTGCGTCAGGGCGGTAAACTGGCCGGGGGCCGTGCAGACCGGATTGTCGCCGATCATGCCATTATTTGCGTATGCGCTGAACAGGCGCGCGACGGAACGGGCCGTTCCGTGTCCATTTGAGGAAGGAATCTCAAGGCTACGCCAATCGGCCCCGCCACGCTTGGGAGATGCCCAGGGATTGAGAAATGCGACCTGCCGAAATTCATTGATCTCGCCGAGTTCCGGCGGAGAGGTCGGGCGCTGGATATCGGCGCAACGTGCATGTTCGCTTTCTGGTGTTCCGATCCAGAAATCGATCACCTCCCGGTCTGATCGGGCTTTGTCGGCATTGGTGATGCGGTCGCGCAGATGCGTGCCGAGCGATGTGCCGGTGACGCGCCAGACCAGTTCGCCGATAAGATAGCCCCATGTGAGCGGGTGGTAGCCGGACCCTTCGCCTGGTGGCCACATCGGCTTTTGTTTCGCGAGGGCATCGGCAAGGGCATGTGTGTCGAACCAGAGTTCCGGGTCGATCTTTGAGGTAAAGCCGACCAGTCCGCCCTGATGGGACAGCATCTGGCCGATGGTCAGACTGTCCTTGCCCTCGGCGGCAAATTCCGGCCAGACCTCGCTGACCGGTGTTTCATAGGTCTGCTCGCCGAGCTTGTCCCATAGCGCCATGCAGGCGGTGAGGGCACCAATGGGTTTGGTGGTGGAATAGACGGGGGTCAGCGTGTGCTCATCCCAGGCCTTTATCTTGCGCCGGTCTGCCCAGCCGCCTGTCAGGTCGATGATCAGCTCATTGCCGATATAGGCGGCGAACCCTGCGCCCAGCTCCAGTCCCTGATTGAAGTTCTCTTCAAATGCATCGGCAACGGGCTCGAAGCCCGGTGCGGTAAACCCGGCGATATTCGACATCAGATCCTCTTGCTTTCAGGCGTGTGGGTCGCCCTAAAAGCAGGCAAGGTCAAGTCCTCGCACGGGTTTGGTCAGTTGATATGCCGGACCTTGCATTCAGCTGGGGCGCTGAACATGTCTTGCGCTTGTGCCAGTGGCAGATTGCTTGCGCCCGCGCTGACGGCGCGATCGATCAGCGCATGGGTTGCGCCGACCGCGCGAGACAGGGCCTGTTGGGGTGCCATGCCATTGATGATCATGGCGGTGAAGGCGAGGGTAAGGACATCGCCCGTTCCATTGGGAACTTGCCCGTCAATACAGCTGCTCCCGGCGAACCAGACATCGCCGCCCGCAGAATATATGACGCCGATCTGGTCATCGTCACGCACCGAAGACACGAGCAGCGGTGTAGTGCTTTTTCGTGCAAGATCCGCCACGAAACGGATGTCATTCAGGGGTGTTGCCAGAGCGTTAGACCAGACCCTCGAAAATTCCCACATATTGGGAGTGCAAAGGCTCGCACGGGGGATGAGCTCCTGTTCAATCGCGTTTGCGACATCTGCGGACACATAAAGCCCTCTTGCGGTATCGCCCATGATCGGGTCGACGATCACGCGGATATCGGGATTGGCCTTCAGCGCCTGATCAATGAAAGCAGCTGTGGCATGTACCTGCGCAGCGCTGGCAAAATAGCCGGTGAGAATGGCATCGGCCTTCAGCGCGCCATTGGCGGTGGCACCCTCGATCAGGCTGGCGAACATGTCGTCAGCAACAGCACCGCCACCGGGCGCGCCAAGGCCGGGGTGACGGCCAAGGAGGGTGGTGGGAATGAGCACGGGATCGATGTCCAGCGCCGGACCGATCAGCGCTGCGATGGCACCGCCAACGCGTGAGGTGGCCACATAGGAGGAAATCACCACCAGCTTTTTCACGGCGTCAGATCCTTGTGCATGTGAAAATTGGTCAGCGCCACATCTCGCAGGACGGGCTGTTGTTCGCGGATGACGCGCCAGTCGCGCTTTTCAAAGAAAGGCCGAGCAACCATGCTGATATCCGAGGTCAGCCGCGTCAGGCCTTCTGTCCTGGCATGAGAGATCAGCGCTTCATGGACCATCGCTGCCGCGCCCTTGCCGGCTGCGCGTGGATGCGCATAGGCAAAATCAAGATAGCCAATGGGCTTGAGTGTCATGAAGGCGGCATAGCCTTCATCATCGCTGGCGAGAAACACGGTCTGACCGGCAAAGCGCTGGCGGGCTTCATCGCCCTTGCGAGGGCGGGGCGACCATGCATCAAGCTGCTCCTGCGTATAGGCGCGCGGGCCCAGATCATGGATGCTGGCATGCATCAGCGCGGCCAGCGCATCCATGTCGGTCTGTTCGGCAGGCAGGATTGCCACAGTGAAGAGGGTGGTTCGGTTCATGATTTTTGGTAAAGCATAAACTGATCGGTCGGGCGAGACGGAACGATCTTGCTGCACTGCACAATCATGGTCTAGTATTCGGCCACATATCTGTTTTTCCGGGGAGTTCATCATGTCTCAATCGCGTCCACGTCGTTCCTGTCTTTATATGCCCGGTGCCAATGAGCGCGCGCTGGAGAAGGCCAAGACGCTGGCTGCCGATACATTGCTGCTGGACCTTGAGGATGCGGTTGCTCCTGATGCCAAGGTCGAGGCGCGGGCACGGGTGTGCGAGGCGGTGAAAGCGGGCGGTTATGGCAAGCGCGAACTGGTGATCCGTATCAATGGACTGGACACTGAATGGGGAGCTGACGACATCAGGGCGGCGGCTGCGGCTGGTCCGGATGGTATTCTGGCCCCCAAGGTTTCCACCGCTGCGCAGGTGACCGCGCTGGACAAGGCATTGACCGAAGCGGGTGCCTCTGCGGACATGGCGCTTTGGATCATGATTGAGACACCGCTGGCGATCCTCAATCTCAAGGAGATTGCCGAAATGGCGGCCTCCACGCGGCTGACGGCGTTCGTCATGGGCACGAATGATCTGGCCAAGGATATGCGCGCGGAGATGACGCCGGATCGCCTGGCCTTCCAGACGCAATTGAGCCTGTCGGCCACGGCGGCGCGTGCATTCGGGATTGTCGCGATTGATGGTGTCTATAATGACATCAAGAATGAAGACGGCTTCAAGGCAGAGTGCGAGCAGGGCCGGGTGATGGGGTTTGAGGGCAAGACGCTGATCCATCCCAGCCAGCTTGGCCCCTGTAACGAGATCTTCGCGCCGTCTGCGGAGGTGATTGCCCATTCCAATGATGTGATCGCGGCCTTCGCTGACCCGGACAACAGGGGCAAGGGGGTGCTCAAGGTCAATGGCAAGATGACCGAATTGCTGCATCTGGCCGAAGCGCGCCGTCTGGTGGAAATGGACGCGGCCATCAAGGCCATGGAGGGCTGATCCGCCCCTGATCCTTCACGCTTTTCAGGCCCGCCATGGAACGAAAGTCCGGGCGGGTCATTGATTATGCAGGAGGATCATCATGACCAAGTTTGAACAACCTGTAATCGAGACCACTGAAAATGCCCGTCAGGGAGAAACGAAGAAAGGCATGCCAAGCGTGCTGATATCGTCCACGATTCTCGCCGGGGTCGCCTTGATCGCTTTCTTTGTGATCTGGTCAGTCGTTACCTGATCCTTCGGCCTCTCTGGGAACATGCGCAATCTTCAAAACGCAGCGACACCGCAAATGTCGCTGCGTTTTTGCATTCGCGACAAGCGTGCATGGCTCATATGCGCTGTTGCATATCTGCTGTAACATGCGTTAAGATGAAGCATAAAATAAAATACCCGGAGGAAACGATGACCCAACGAATCATTTCTCGCCACCATTCAATGCGCGAGTCACACGCATCCGAAGAAGCGACCTTCATGGAAACAATCAGCACGATTGCTGCTATCACGGCTGTTGCTGCAATCGGCTATTTCGTCTTCTTCATGATCTGATCGAACTGATGTGTCGAGGCCTGCATGGCCTCGACACCATCGGCGAAAAACGATATCCCGGCACGGCAGATTTTTGTTGCAGTGCGGTATAGGATTTCGCCCATGACCTACATTCTACTTCATAATCCTGGCTGTTCGAATTCTCGAAACGGCCTTTCCCTGTTGGAAGACAAGGGTGTGAAGGTCGAGATCCGCAAATACATGAATGCGTCCGAACAGCTCTCCGAGGATGAGCTCAGAGATATTGCCGCCAAGATGGGCGGCGTGTCTCCGCATGAATTTTCCCGCCCCAAGAACATCAAGTCCGAAGGTCTCAAGGAAGACATGACGGATGACGAGCTGTTCGCGGCGATGGCGGCCAATCCCAAGATCATCCAGCGCCCGATCGGTATCAATGGCGACAAGGCCGTGCTTGGCCGCCCGAATGAAAAGCTGCTGGATATTGTTTGACAACCCTTGTCATCCCGGACGAAGCGTAACGCAGATCCGGGACCTACAGGGGTATGCGGGCTGGGAGGTGGTTCCCGGATAACGGCGTTGCCGCTTCCGGGATGACAATCAAATGAAGTAGCGTCACCTGTCAGGTGAGGCAAAAAGGCAAGAGAACAACATGAACCAGTCCCTGAAGGACGCGCTGACCGGCGCATTTGGTGATGACGTGGCAAAGAAGGCGAACATGAAAGCGAATCCGGGCAATTTCTTCGAGGATTTTCATGTCGGCATGGAAATGGTGCACGCCACTCCAAAGACCGTGACCGAAGGCGATGTCGCGCTCTATACCGGGCTGACCGGTAGTCGCTATGCGCTGTTTTCCGCCGACCGTTTCGCGCAAGATTGCGGACTGGAAGGCGCGCCGGTCGATCCGCTGCTGGCCTTCCATGTGATCTTCGGCAAGACGGTGCCTGATATCTCGCTGAATGCGGTGGCCAATCTTGGCTATGGCGATGGCAAGTTTCTGGGCCCGGTCTTTCCCGGCGATACGCTGAATTCGGTATCTGAAGTCATCGGGGTGAAGGAAAACTCCAATGGCAAGACAGGTGTGGTCTATGTGCGCACTACGGGGATCAATCAGAATGATGAGCCGGTGCTCTCTTATGTGCGCTGGGTGATGGTCAACAAGCGCGATGTGGCCAGCCCTGCGCCCGAGGCCGTCTTGCCGGATCTGCCGGATGCGGTGGCGGCGGAGGATCTTGTGCGGCCGATCATGCAGGTTGAGGGTTATAATCCCGTCCTCGCCGGCAGCCCGCATTTTTATGAAGACTATGAGATCGGCGAGAAGATCGACCATGTCGATGCCTTCACGGTCGAGGAGGCCGAGCACCAGATCGCCACGCGGCTTTATCAGAACACGGCGAAAGTCCATTTCAACCAGCATGCTCAGTCGCAGGGGCGGTTTGGCAAGCGGTTGATCTATGGCGGTGTGGCGATATCGCTGGCCCGGTCCATTGCCTTTAACGGCCTGGCCAATGCGGCGGAGATCATCGCCATCAATGCGGGCACGCATTGCAATCCGATGTTTTCCGGCGACACGGTCTATGCGTGGTCTGAAGTGCTGGACAAGGCGGATCTGGGCGATGGACTGGGGGCTTTGCGCCTGCGGATCGTGGCGACGAAGGATCTGCCCTGTGCCGATTTCCCCTATAAGGGCGAAGATGGCAAATATCTGCCAAATGTCATTCTGGATTTCGACTATTGGGCGGCCATCCCGATGAAGGGCTAGGCGCATAATATCGCTGGTGTGCTAAAAATGCATATTGGGGGAATACTGTGAGCAAGAAGCCAAAGACGAGAGAGACGCTGGAAGAGATTCTGGCGTCATGCTCTGACACGCTGTTCCCCGAGCAGATGGGACAAGCCGCTGTGAACATTGATAGCTGTGACGTGGATGGGGATACGCCACTGCATGTGATGCTCTGGCGAAACAATACTTACGGGGCCTTGTCGCTGATCGAAGCGGGGGCCGATGTCAATGCTGTCGGGGATATGTCCGAAACGCCTCTTCATGTCGCGGTCAGAAAGGCAAATATCGAGGTCATTGAAGCATTGCTCAAGCGTGGTGCACGTCTGACGGCCCGATCTGAATTTGGCAACACGCCGCTGCAAATGGCCGAGAATGCAGGCGGCGAAATAAAGCGATGTTTCAATAACAGATGATATGAGGGCTGTTACTGATAAGACCGGGGCTGGCCAGTTCCGGCAGGCGATTTGAATTCATCAGGGCCGGAAAGGTCAGCAATATGGATGGTTTTGCGATAGCGGCTGGGGCGATAACCGTCATCCTGTCTGCGATTGTCCGGCTTATCCGCACGGATGCGGCCTGGAAAGCGGTGGATGAAGGCTATGCCGGGGTCGATCATGTGCGCGACTTGACAGGGATCTTCGAGCCGCGCGCGCTTCAGGATGTGTTCGGGCCTCCTACGATGGAAGGGGGGATCTACAAGGTCGAACGCGCGCAGATCCTCGCAGCCCGTCGCTGGACGGGCTGGCTGATGGGCGATCTCAAGCTGGACATGGCCTGCATAGTGATCGGCGTGATTGCGCTGATCTGGACGCCCTATAATGCCTTGCGCATATTGCTGCACATGCTGTTGCTGGGCGCGGTGATCTATCAGGTCGGCGGCTGGCTGGCAGCTACGGGCCTGATGCGTCGGCGCAGTTGAGGCAGCCTGACGTCAGACGTTGGCCAGCGCTTCGGCGACAATGTCCTTGATGCTGATCGAGGGGTCGGCGAGCTTTACCGGGTCCGGTTTTGCGCCCGTTCCGACCATCTTCTTGCCGGTCAGGAATTCAGGTGCGGAATTGACGGCATCCACCGCCAGGAACACACCGTCTTTCAGATAATAGACCGCAAATTTGCGGGCATCCGGGTCACCCCTGACGACGCATTGGTCATAATCTGTCAGCAGGCCTGCGGTTTGCAGTTTCAGATCATACTGGTCAGACCAGAACCATGGGGCGTCTTCCTTGGGGCGGGGTTTGCCACAGATGGATGCGGCGGCAAGCCTGGCCTGCTCCAGCGCGTTGTGGACGCTTTCAAGACGGCCATCACGGCCATAATGGATCAGCGGACGTCCGGCACAGTCACCAATGGCGTATATGTCAGGGTCAGAGGTGCGTGCGTCGGCATCGGTCAGGATACCATTGCCGCATTCAATGCCCGCTTCGGATGCGATTTCCTGGTTCGGCAGGATACCAATACCCACAAGCGCGATATCTGCCGGGATGATCTCGCCATCTGCCAGCGCCACGCCGGTGAGCTTGCCGTTCTCGCCGACAAACTTGTCCATGCGTGCTTCAAGGCGCACATCCACGCCCTGCGCGCGATGCTCCTTCTGGTAGAATTCGGAGATGATCGGGCTGGTCACGCGGCCAAGCACGCGTTCCATCGCTTCCAGAACCGTGACTTCCAGACCCAGATGACGTGCAACGGCGGCCGCTTCCAGGCCGATATAGCCAGCGCCAATGACCACCATGCGCTTGCCCTTGCCCGAGCGTGGCTGAAGGTCCTGCACACAGGCCAGCGTGCGCAGCGTCAGAACGCCGTCCAGGTCTGATCCTTCGACTGGCAGCAGGCGCGGGCGTGATCCGGTCGCGATGATGATCTTGTCATAGGGCAGGGTTTCACCCGAAGACAGCGTGACCTGTTTTGCCGTCCGGTCGATTGCGCTGACACTCTCGCCGAGTTTGAGGGTGACGGATTTTTCTTCATACCAGGCCAGCGGCTTCACATAGAGCCGGTCTTCGGTCATCTCGCCCTTGAAATAGGCTTTTGACAGCGGAGGACGCTGATAGGGCGGTGCTGCTTCATCACCTACAAGGGTGATGTCGCCTTCATAGCCGAACTGACGTAGCGCCACACAGGCAGACCCACCTGCCTGACCTGCGCCAATCACAACGATCCTGTTTGTTTCTGCCATCTTCTTGAACTCAGTCCCTGAAAGTCGTCTCTTGCCATTGTGCTGCTTCCATTTGGGGCTTTGGATCAGGCCCGTTCAAGGTTGCTGCGCAAACTGCAATCGTGTTGATTTTTTATATGCCCGTGTTCATTCGGTCATCAGCCGTTATTATGCAAGCCGCGCAGGTGAATTACAAATGCGATCTATGCGCGCAGACCAGCTCCTGGGCGGAAGGGTGGAAGAATTGGTTCGAATTCAGCAGTCCGTTTTCAACCCGGCCGATGAAACCGAGCGTTTCAGGCGACAGGCGGGCGATATCGGTGCCCTGGCCAGCTTTACCGGATATGTGCGCGCAGAAGACGGCAGAGTCGACACGCTGTTCCTGGAACATTATCCGGCCTTCACCGAGGCCAGAATCGGCGACATGGAAACACACGCGCGCGAACGCTTCGACGTGCAGGACGTGTTGATCATTCATCGCCATGGGGCGCTGGTGCCGGGTGAGCCGATTGTGCTTGTCGCTGCTGCCAGTGCACATAGAAAGGATGCGATTGGCGCGGTGGATTTCCTGATGGACTATCTCAAGACCGACGCGCCATTCTGGAAAAAGGAAATCGGTGCAGCAGGCGAACGCTGGATCGAACCGCGCATGACGGATGTGAAGGCGCGTGCAAGCTGGGAAGACAAGCCATGACAGACATTATCGAACAGCCTCCGGCCCCTGGCGGCAAGATTGTTCCCGAGCGGGCGTTCAAGCCTGTCAGGATTGCGGTGCTGACGGTGTCTGACACCCGTACGCTGGAAAATGACACATCCGGGGATATTCTGGCGGAACGCGTGGCGCGCGATGGTCATGTCCTCGCGGATCGCGTCTTGTTGCGTGATGACGCCTCGGCCATCCGCAAGCAGGTGCTCGACTGGGCAGCAGACCCTGAGGTGGATGCCGTCATCTCCACGGGCGGAACCGGTCTGACCGGGCGCGATGTGACGCCCGAAGCGGTGATGCCGATCTTTGACAAGCATATCGAAGGCTTCGCCGTGGTCTGGCATATGGTGAGCTATCAGAGCGTCGGCCTGTCCACACTGCAATCGCGCGCCTGTGCGGGTGTTGTCGATGGCACATTCGTGTTCTGCCTGCCGGGCTCGAACGGGGCCTGCAAGGATGGCTGGGACAAGGTGATCCGCTGGCAGCTTGATAGCCGTCATGCACCCTGCAACATGGTCGAGCTGATGCCGCGCCTGAAGGAAGTGTGAGGCTATGACCGACACAGCTGGAAAGTCTGGTCTCACCCATATCGACAAGGATGGCCGTGCCCGCATGGTGGATGTCGGCGACAAGGACATCACGGTGCGGATTGCACTTGCCGAGGGATTTGTGCGGATGACACCGCAGACCCTGCAACTTGCGATCAGCGGCGATGGCAAAAAAGGCGATGTGCGTGCAGCGGCGGAAATTGCGGGCGTGATGGCGGCCAAGCGCACTTATGACCTCATTCCCATGTGTCACGCATTGGCCCTGTCCAGCGTGAAGGTGAGCGTTGAGGCCGATGAAGCCGCGAGCGCCATGAAGGTCACCGCGCGCGTGAAGGTGGAAGGGCGAACCGGCGTGGAAATGGAGGCGCTGACCGCTGTGAGCGTGGCCTGCCTGACACTCTATGACATGCTGAAGGCAGCTGACCGCACCATGATCATCGACGGTGTCAGAGTGCTGGAAAAGACCGGCGGCGTGTCTGGCGATTACCGGGCTGCTGAACGTGGCTGAGCCGCTGCTGGATCTGGGTGTCTTGCTGGCAGGCGGCAAGGGACGCCGCATGGGCGGGGTCGACAAGGGTGCGCTCATGCTGGGCGACCAAAGGCTGGCGGATATCGCGATCAACAAGCTGAGACCTCTTTCGCGGCAATTGGCGGTATCGGCCAATGCTGCACCTGACTGGATGCCAGAATATGCGCAGCTGATCGAAGACCGGCTGGACAGCGAGGGTGCATCGGTCGGTCCGGCAGGCGGGATCATTGCGGCGCTTGAAGCGACACAATCGGGTTATGGGGAGGGGGGGCTGATGGGAACCATGCCACTGGATGCCCCCTTTGTGCCGGTAGACCTGTTTGCCCGCCTGCTTGAGGCCATGGGGGATGCGGATGTGATCCTGGCGCGCCATCAGGACAGATTGCAGCCTGTATTTGGTATCTGGCGTGCCCGGGTTGCGGGTAAAGCGAGACAAATCGTGTTCGGGCAGGGCCAACATTCACTTCATGGTTTGACGAAGGCGCTGTCCATGCGCACACTGGACCTTGATCTGGGCGACGAGGCCTTTGTGAATATCAATACGGCTGAAGACCTGAATCGTGCACGGACGATTCATGAGGCCGGACACTGATCTCCAGCTTGCCCCGGAAACCGTCAATCATGACCCATTCGCTGATCGACACTCTTGGACCTGAAAAGACGCGCATCGCGGTGAGTGATGACGCATCGGGGCTGGTCGATTCGTTTTCAAGGTCGATCAGCTATCTGCGGCTGTCGGTCACGGATCGCTGTGATCTGCGTTGCACCTATTGCATGCCCGAGCGCATGAATTTCCTGCCGAAAAAGGATGTGCTCTCCTTTGAGGAGCTGGTGCAGATCACCGATGCGTTCATATCCCGCGGCATTACCAAGCTGAGGATTACAGGCGGTGAGCCCCTGCTGCGCCGGGACATGCTCAGTCTCATGGAGCGTCTGTCCAGACGGCTCGATGATGGTGGGCTGAAGGAACTCTGCCTGACGACCAATGGCACGCAGCTGGCCAAGCATGCCGCTGATCTGGCCCGCTTTGGTGTGCGTCGGGTGAATGTTTCGCTGGATACGCTGGACCGGCAGACCTTCTTCCGGCTGACCCGCCGCGACGTGCTGGCCGATGTCCTGCGGGGGCTGGATGCCGCACGGGAGGCGGGGCTGAAGGTCAAGATCAATACGGTGGCACTGGCCGATGCCAATCGTGATGAGATCCCCCAGATCATCGAATGGGCGCATAAACAGGCTTTCGATATCAGCCTGATCGAGGTCATGCCCATGGGTGAGGGCGTGGCGGGCCGGCCTGCCTCATATCTGTCGCTTCAGGATGTGCGAGCGGATCTGGAAAAATCCTGGACACTGACCGATGATGCCTATTCGTCAGGTGGACCATCGCGCTATGTGCGCGTGGGTGAAACCAGCGGTCGGCTGGGCTTCATTTCGCCGCTCTCCCATAATTTCTGTAGTGATTGCAATCGCGTGCGGATGACCTGCACGGGGCGGCTTTACACCTGTCTTGGGCATGAGGATGGCGCGGATCTGCGCCAGGCCCTGCGCGATGATCCGACGCTGGAAAAGCTGCATCGCGCGGTAGAGACGGCTGTGCGCTTCAAGCCCGAGCGTCATGATTTTGATGTTCGGACGCTCGCTGATCCGGCCAGTCCGCGCACAATGTCGACAACCGGGGGCTAGAGCATGATCCTGTTGTTCGGGCGTTTGCGAGACCTCGTGCCGGAAGGGGCGCTGGAGGGTCTGGCGCTGCCGCAGAGCTTTACCTATGCCCAGCTGGTCGACGTGCTGGAGGCTGTCAGCCCTGTTCTGGTTGAGGCCATTTGTGAGCCGGGCGTGAAGCTGGCCGTCAATCAGGCATTTGTGGACAAGACGGAAGCCCTCATATTGAAAGCTGAAGATGAAATCGCATTTCTGCCGCCGCTAAGCGGTGGTTGAGGATGAAGCCGGAGTGAATGGGCCGGTGCGAGTGAAAGGAAAACCGCAATGATCACGCAAGAGGAATTCAGGAACGCAATGGCTCGCCTCGGTGCGGCTGTAAACATCATCACCAGTGATGGCGAAGCGGGTCGCTGTGGACTGACAGTGTCTGCCATGTGCTCGGTGACTGACACGCCGCCTACGGTGATTGTGTGCATCAACAAGAATGCAAATTCCCACCCGATCTTCGCCGGCAACAAGGTGCTGTGCGTCAATATTCTGGCGGGGCGTCATGAGCGCCATGCGATGGAATTTGCCAGCACCAGCAAGTCATCTGATGAACGATTCGGGACTGGCGAGGAATGGACCACGCTTGTCACTGGGTCTCCGGTCCTCAAGGATGCAGCCGTGGCGCTTGATTGTCGGATCGTGGATGTCGCGGAAGTCGGCAGCCACAGCGTGCTGTATTGTGAGATTGATGCGGTGAAACTGGCCAGTGAGCCTGAATCACTGATCTATTTCGACAGATGCTTTCACCACCTGACCTGCGAACCTGCCGATACGAGTGCGGATATTCCACGCCGAGGCTGAGCTCGCGTTTGGGCACACTGAACGATTGGACACTAAAAAACCCGCATCGGATGATGCGGGTTTTTGTGTCTTGATGACCTCATGCGGACCGGCCTCAAAGGGACTATCGGCCGACCTGTGAGCCTTTAGTGCGCGTCGCGGCGTGCGGCGCGTTCGTGACGGCGAGACAGGATGTGAGGGCGGGTTGCGCGTGTGAAGTCCACATTTGCAACCATTTGCTGCCGGTTGGCGCGTGTGTCTGTCTTGGTGTTTGTGCTGGAGTTGGACTGAGCGTTACGGTCCAGGAAGATTGTCGGTGCCATGATGGTGTCCCTTGTAAATCTACATTTGTTCGCGACTATTGTGTTCAGGGTCTCTGTTTGGTCGAGACTGAACACAGCCGTTTGAATTGGCCTTGATGGCCTGCTATGCAGCGTAGATAGCAATGAATTTGGCTATGCAAAATCCCATAAAACATCAATGCATATATGCATTATTGCATAGGTTTGGGCGATTTACCCGGTTAAGCGAGAAAAGATCGCACCATGAAAGGTTTGTCGCTGGCGCATGAAAAAGCCCGTCCGACAAATGTCGAACGGGCCTGATCAGAAACAGGCAGGCAGGTTTGCCGTAAAGGCGTTGTTCAGCGTTCGCAGAGGCGAAGGAAGCGCTCGCGCAATTCCTTGTCGGTCTTGAAAACGCCGGTGAACTGGGTGGTGATGGTCGACACATTCGGGTGGTGCACGCCGCGCGTGGTCATGCACTGGTGAACCGCGTCGATCATGATCGCTGCACCGGCAGGCTTGAGGCTTTCGGTGATGGCGTCACAGATCTGCGCGGTCATGGTCTCCTGTGTCTGCAGGCGCTTGGCGTAGATTTCCACAACACGGGCCAGCTTGGAAATGCCAACAACTGCATTGGTTGGCATATAAGCTACATAGGCCTTGCCCATGAAGGGGGCCATGTGGTGTTCGCAGTGGCTCTCGACATCAATGTCGCGGAGCATGACGATGTCGTCATATCCTTGCACGTCTTCAAATGTCCTGGACAAATAGGTGATAGGGTCTTCGCGATATCCGGAAAACCATTCCTGATAGGCATTCACGACCCGCTTTGGCGTGTCGATCAAACCTTCACGCTTGGGATCATCCCCCGCCCAGGCCAGCAATGTACGAACAGCGGCCTCAGCCTCTTCACGCGATGGTTTCAACGATTCCTCCGGAACGGCCGCGCCGCCCTTGACTATAGCGTCCATTGTCAGCTGGACCTTTCCTCTTCTGAGGGGCGAGGGTCGAGCCGGGGCTTAATGGCAGGACCAGATGTCCCTTGACCAAGCCCGGACTTAACGCCCGCCCGAATTTATCCCCTCAGGGCACTGGGATACTAGATAAGGCGCTGTCCCGAATTGTCAAAGCACGATCATGCGCGCATATAACACGACTTTCCAGGACTCTCGCATCGCGGACGGAACATCATGGCCCTCAGACTCACAAATACGCTCACCCGGAAGAAGGAGGTTTTCAAGCCGCAAGACCCCCAGCGCGTGACGATGTATCTGTGTGGGCCGACCGTCTATTCCTATGCACATATCGGCAATTTCCGCCCGGTGGTTGCCTTTGATGTGCTCTATCGCCTGCTGCGCCGCATCTATGGCGAGGGCAATGTCGTCTACGCGACCAATTTCACCGATGTGGATGACAAGATCATCGCAGCCGCCAATGAAACCGGCGAGCCCATGGCGAAGATCACGCAGAAATATGCAAAGGCCTATGAAGAGGATTCCGCAGCCCTCAATGCGCTCAAGCCCAACCATCGCCCCACTGCCATTGCGCACATCCCTGAGATGATTGCCATGATGGAGAAATTGCAGCGCAAGGGCTATGCCTATGAAACGGCAGACAGCCTCTTGTTTTCCGTCCAGCAGATGGAGGATTACGGCAAGTTATCCCGACGTAATCGCGATGACATGATCGCAGGCGCGCGCGTGGATGTGGCCGCTGGAAAACGTGACCCGGCGGACTTTTCATTGTGGAAGAAAGCCAAGCCGGATGAGCCGGAGGACGCCCAGTTTGACAGTCCCTGGGGCAAGGGGCGTCCCGGCTGGCACATTGAATGTTCGGCCATGATCGCCGCCACGCTGGGTAAGACGATCGATATCCATGCTGGCGGCCAGGATCTTCAGTTTCCGCATCATGAAAATGAGATCGCCCAGTCGGAATGTGCCCATGGCGAACCGCTCGCGCGGTTCTGGCTGCATAATGGCTTTCTCGACATTGAATCGGAGAAAATGTCCAAGAGCATAGGCAATGTGAAGATCCCGCATGAAATGCTGAAATCCACAAAGGGCGAAGTATTGCGCATGGCCCTGATGGCGGGTCAGTACCGCCAGCCGCTGGACTGGACAGAAGAGTTGCTGGATGCGGTCAAGACCACGCTGGATCGCGCCTATGGGGCACTGCGCCGGGTGTGGAAATCGGGCAGTGCGCGCTGGAATGACAAGGCCGTGTTCGAGGCGCTCTGTGATGATCTCAATACGCCGCAGGCTTTGGCTGAGTTCTCGCGCCTGATCTCGGAAGCCAATATTGCCGCCGATCACAATGACAAGGAGGCCATGGCGGTTGCCCGCGCAAACCTGATCGAGGCCGGAGACCTTCTGGGACTGCTGCAATCCACCCCGGATGAGTGGGAAAAGGGCGGCGCATCGGATGACACCGCTCGCATCGACGCCCTGGTGCAGGAACGTCTGGATGCACGCGCCGCAAAGAACTGGGCCCGCGCCGATGAAATCCGCGATGAACTCGCCGCCGAAGGCGTGGAAATCATGGATGGCTCCGGCGGCAGCAGCTGGCGCAAGGTTTAGGGGGACGCTCATCCTCATGCTGAGGAGGGCGCTTGCGCCCGTCTCGAAGCAGGGCGCGCGCATCCATCCTTCGAGACACGGCTATCGCCGTTCCTCAGGATGAGGACATTGGGGTATATCCTTCCCGACCCGTCATCCCGGCCAGGACGCGCAGCGTCGCTGATGCCGGGACCCACGTTTCAACAGTTGAAAACCCTGAAAAGTGGGTTCCCGCCTCTGCGCGTTTTCAACGCTTGGCGGGAATGACGTAAGGGGGCGCTCATCCTCATGCCGAGGAGGAGCGGTCGACATTGACGCGCTGACATCACTCAAGGATAGTGCTCCCATGAGCTGGCAGAACATCATCACCTTCGAATCCGGGAAGCGGTCGGGAAAGCCCTGCATCCGTGGCCTGCGCATTACCGTGTATGATATTCTGGAATATCTTGCGTCCGGTATGACGCCAGATGAGATTGTGGCTGACTTTCCTGAACTGACCACGGAAGACATTCGTGCCGCTCTGGCATTTGCTGCGGACCGTGAGCGACGCATTGCGGGTGATGCGGCCTGATGTTTCTCATCGACGAGAACCTGTCATGGAGACTGGTTCGGTTGATCGAGCAGGAATTTCCCGATTGCAGGCACCTATCTTCATGCGGACTCATGACAGCACGTGACGAAGACGTTTGGGCCTATGCCAAGGCGAATGGATTTGTTCTATTGTCAAAGGATGATGACATGCAGGAACTGGTCGAGCGTCATGGAGCTCCCCCAAAGCTGGTCTGGCTGAAACTGGGGAATGTTTCAACATCGCAGATTGCACAAGTCATGCTGAGCCGCGCCAATGACATCAGGGATTTTCTGCAGTCACCATCTGGCCAATTGCTGGTCCTGGACTGATCATCTCGACAATCCCAACCGATAAACCCCCTTGAAATCATTCGGGTCGACCGGTTTTCCCTTGCGGTAGATGGTGATCTCGCCCGATTGGGCCAGCCGGACGGCTTCGGCGCGGATATCCTTGAGCAGCTTGTTCCAGTGTTGCGGTGACACGGCGCGGGCGGCATCGCAGGGATCTATGGTGGTGTCCGGGCCCGCCTCGCGGACCAGCATCATGATGGCGGCGCGCACAGGATTTTTGGCGTCGCTGACCTCTTCGGCTTTCGCAGCAGATCTGTCGGGCGGGGTGGGATTGTCGGGCAAATCGGTCACGGTCTGATCCAGTCTCTGGCAAAATGCGTAATCTGATGTGTAGACTGAGCCGGGCACAGATTGGAGGTTGGGGATGGATTTTTTTCGTATCATTGCGGTGGGATTTGTGTGCATGGCGATGTCGGCCTGCACGATCACCATGAAGGAAGACATGATCTTCAACCCGCCATCCCACAATGCTGCGGCTGATGTGGCGACAATGGCGCTGGAAGATGAAGGCAAGCTGCTCGACGCCGAAAGCGATCTTTCCGACAGCCTGGCAGGCCTGCTGCCCGCCAAGGTCACGCATGGCTATCTTGAAACACCAGACCAGCCGACAGCCTACACGCTGATCGAGGCTGCAGGTGAAGCGGGCGATGATCGACCATTGATCGTGTCGTGCTATGGCTCGGGCGGAGACCGGCCCCATCATGGTGTCTATTATGCTGAAAAACTGCTGCCATGGGGGGATGTGCTGGAATTTGACTATCCCGGCTATGGCGACACAACCGGTACACCAAGCATTGCAGGCATAGAAAGCCAGCGCCCCTTTGTGATCGAGAAGGCGGAAGCCATCGCAGGTGACAGGCCTTTGATCTATTGGGGGCATTCGCTGGGCGGCTGGGTGTGTCCGCATTTTGCGGCCAGTTCTGCGAAGGCCGATGCCATGGTCTATGAAACCTCCGCGCTTAATTCCAAGGAGGCATCCGTGGTCTGGAAGCCCTGGTATATGCGCATGCTGCCCATCCGTATGGAGCCAGAAAAATCTCTTGAAGGCGACAATAATGCAGCCCCGCTCAAGGATTTTGACGGGCCGGTTCTGGTAGTCAGCGGTGGCAAGGACAAGATCCTGCCTGCATGGCTGTCGAAATCGCTCTATGAAGCGCTCAAGGCACAGGGCAATGATGTGACCTATATCGAGGTTGAAGACGGCACCCATATCAATGCGCCGCTACAACCCCAGTTCAAGCAGGACGCTGCGGGATTTTTCGCTCGCGTCCGCGATGGCGATTGAGACATCAATGCATCCTGTGGCGTGCTCATGCGTTGTCGCCACATGCACAAACTGACCCCCGAACCATCATTGGACATGACAAACCTGCCGACGCAGGCCAATTTCAACGTCAGGCCTGACCAGGAAGTGGCGGGCAGGGATGATGCTATGGCTTCCACGGCGCTGACATTCGAGCAATTGCTCGACAAGATCGAAAACTCTGCGGGAGAGGCAGATAATGTGACGGTTGCCGATCTGCTGGATGCGATCGGGCGTCGCGCCTATGGTCCGATCATATTGCTTTTGGGGTTTGTGGCGATCTCACCGCTCACGCTCGTACCGGGCGCGAACTGGTTGGTGGCGCTGATCACCTTGGTGATTGCCGTGCAGATCGTGTTTGGACGGCGCATTCCCTGGGTGCCACAGCGCGCGCTCAAGGCATCATTTCCACGGCGTTACCTGCATCAGGCGGTCACGGCGGGAAAGCCCTGGGCACGGCGGGTCGACAGGTTCACCCGGCCAAGATTTTCATTCCTCACAGAATCGCCCTTCGTCCAGATGATCGGCCTGGTATGTGTAGGAGCTGCATTGATCACATTTCCATTGGGCCTGATACCATTGGGGCCGGTGCTGCCCAGCCTGGCGATCCTTCTACTGGGTGTGGGACTGGCTGCGCGAGACGGACTGTTCCTTATATTGTCCGGGGGCGCACTAGTTGGGTCCGCTATCTTGTTGTGGCGGGTCGGTGGCCGGTTGGCGACAATGGTGCATGGATTTTTCTGATGCCAATTCTGGCAAGGTTAGCGCAAGGAAGGCCAGCGCCGTGAGAGCATTTGTTTGCGTTGGTCTTGTCTGCCTGTCCGCGCTCGGGCTTGCAGGCTGTATCAAGGTTGAAGTCGATGAAAGCTCGGCCTTTCGTCCCAAGCCGCCTGCGATCAGCGCCGCCACGGCTGCTGACCTGAAGCTCAACCATGAAGAGCGATTGAAGGGTGTTGAAATATCCCACCAGTTTATCCCGCTGGAAGGCATAGGCCGTGTCGCGGTGACACTGGTCGAACATGAGGATGCACAGGAAAGCCGCCCGCTGATCGTCCATTGCGGCGGCAATGCATCAGACCGTTACCGCGATGGCGAATATTATGCAGCCAAGGCCCTGCCATATGGCGATGTGCTTTTGTTTGATTATCCCGGTTATGGCGACAGTGATGGCGAGGCGACGGGACAATCGCTCCATGATGCAGCCGCGTTGATCTCGGATCTGTCCAGCGGACTGGCAGGCGATGACAGACCGCTTGTGCTATGGGGGCATTCACTCGGCGGCTTTGTGTGCAGCCAGATCGTCGCGATGTCGCCCCAGGTCGATGCGATGATCTATGAGACGAGCGCGCGCAATGCCTATGAGGTCGCGCAGGCCTGGAAGCCCTGGTATCTGCCCTTTGTCCAGCCAGCAGTGAATGACGGGCTGGGGCGGTTTGACAATGTCGATGCGCTGGCCGGTTTTTCGGGCAAGGTATTGGTGCTGGGCGCAACGGATGACCGGACATTGCCGGTCAAGCTGTCCAATTCATTGTTCGGTGACCTGCATGAAGCGGGGCTGGATGCCGCATATCATGTGTTTGCAGCCAATCATTCCAATGTGCCGGATTCTGAAGAGTTCGACGATGTGATGGCGCCGTTTTTTGCAGGCATTTCATCTGGGCCCTGAATCCTGCATCGGGCGACATTGACTTGACGAAAGCCAAACATCAGCCGATTTGACTGTAATGTTCAGTGAAATTTATCACAATCGCGTTTTGGAACTGGCGGCGGATATTCCCCATGCCGAGCGCTTGCCTGATCCTGATGGGTCGGCGCAGAAAGTGTCGCGGATCTGCGGATCGGTGATCACCGCGGATGTGATGCTGGATGCAGAAGGCCGGGTGACTGATCTTGGCCTGGACCCGCGCGCCTGTGTGCTGGGGCAGGCATCGGTCTCGGTGCTGGCGCGCAATGCAATCGGCAAGACATTGCAGGATTTCATCCAGGCGCGTGACGCCATGCGTGCCATGCTCAAGGAGGGGGCGTACCCGCCGCGTGGTGATTTCTGGGAGCTGCGCCATCTGGAAGGTGTGCGCGATTATGCCCAGCGACATACATCGGTGCTGCTCGGCTTTGACGCCATCATTGCCGCCATTGAAGATGCGCTGGAAAAGCGCAATCAGGCAGCCGGTTGCGTGGGCTAGCCGGGATGATGATCCACGGCAAATAGATCCGGGGTTTGCGCAATGAATGTGACCGGCTCGCCGGTGTGCGGGTGATTGATCGTCAGCTGCGCCGCATGCAGCATCAGGCGCGGCGTGGCCAGCCTTTGCGGGTCAGGCGCGTAGAAATCATCACCCAGAATCGGATGGCCGATATGCGCCATGTGAACGCGCAGCTGATGGGTGCGCCCCGTCTCAGGCGTCAGTTCCAGCAGGCTCGCCGGACCTGGCTTGAGGGTACGCCAGCGGGTGAGGGCGGGCTTGCCGGTCTCGTGGTCGATCTTCTGCAATGGGCGATTGGGCCAGTCGAGGATCAGGGGAACGTCCACAATGCCTTCCTCATCCGCGGGGCATCCGGCGACAATGGCCAGATAGGTCTTTTGCGGGATCCGCTTTGCAAACTGGGCCGACAAATTGCGCAGGGCTGAGGCGGTTCGTGGCATGACCATCACGCCTGAAGTCGCCATGTCCAGCCTGTGAGCGATGCGCGCATCTGGATATTCCGCCATCGCTCGTGACGCCAGGCTGTCGGCATGTTGCAGCTGGCGACCGGGTACGGATAGCAGGCCGGAAGGCTTGTCGAGGACCAGCAGATGCGCATCACAATGAATGATGTTCAGCGGATCCTGCGGCGGATGATAGGGCGGGGCGTTCCTCATGATGGACCTGCGCTCGCACATTCATTGCGCGGGTGCAATCGTCAGTCGTCACTTTCAAGATATCGCATGGCGAGCAGCCACCAGAGCGCGGCCCATGCGGCCCCGACGCACCAGCCTGCGAGCACATCGGTCGGCCAGTGCACACCCAGATAGATCCGGCTGAGGCCAACCAGCATGGTGATCAGGCAGGCCCCGGCAATTGACAGGACCTTGATCCGCCTGCGCTTGTGGGCATGGGCCAGCAGCATGCCCATGGTCAGATAGGCAATGGCTGACAATGTGGCATGGCCGGATGGAAAACTGGAACTGGTGGCGTAGGTCAGATGTTCGACCAGATCGGGGCGCGGCCGGTCAAAGCCCAGTTTCAACAGGGCTGACAGTGCTGCACCGCTGATCACGGCTCCCAATATGATCAGGGCATGGCGAGACCGTTTCGTTGCCAGCAGATAAAGCGTCACACCCAGCAGGAACAGGGTCAGCAGCGTGTAGCCGCCCAGCGCAGTGATGTCCGAGACGGATGCTTCCAGCCAGGGTGGTCCGATAGGGTCTGACAGATCATTGGGGGTGCGCAAGGCTTTGAGGATCTGAAGATCCAGCGCATGGGTTTCGCCCTCCATCACCTCGTCTGCGATCGAGGCAAAGCCGAACAGGCCAAGGACCAGCAGGCCGAACCCGGCGAGCCATTGCATTTCTCCAGACAGTTTTCCGGCAATTGCGCGAAAAACGCCTGTGACGACATTTTGAGGAGATGTGTGATCAGTCATGGGGTGTTGGAGTGTCAACGCCCATCAGACGGGGGAGGTTCCCTTGAGGCCCTCTCAACAAAAAAGCGCCTCGTATGGACGGAGGCGCTTTTCGCATTAGCCATCAATGGCGTCTGTACGCGATTTGTAGTCTGCTTCAACGGCCTCGCGTTTGGCCTTGGCGTCGGCGAGGTCCTTCTCGCCTTTCTTGATGTCCGCCTGTCCCTTGTCGACGAGGTCTTCACCGTCGCGGGTCATCTTGCGGGCATCCTTGATCTTCTTCTCGCCCTTCTCGATACGGGCTTCACCCTTGTCGATCAGGTTCTGGGCCTTGGCTTCAGCTTTTGAGGCCTTTTCCCAGTCTGGCGACAGTTCACCATAGGCTCCGCCAGACACGGTATTGCCGAGCCCTGTTTGGCTGGCACATGCACCAAGGGTCATGGCGGCGAGCGCAGAAATCAGTATGGTCTTCATATTCACTGTCCTCCTCTATTATCGACAGGAGACGTAAAGTGGTGTGGACCAATGGCATTGATAAGTGGTTTGTGAATACATTCTCGAAAAACAATTCTGCGGCAATTTCTTCTTGTTTGTGCCGCAATTTCATAATTTTGCGTCATGCTTTTATGGGGCGGGATGCAGGTGCATGAAACCGCTATGAAGCAACGCTATTCTTCCATGGCAGGCGCAGCCCTGCGTCTCTACAAGCTGACACTGTCGCCAGCCTTTGCGCTGTTCGGCGTGCAGTGTCGCCACGCGCCGACCTGCTCGGAATACATGGCCGAAGCTGTCACACGTCACGGGTTCTGGGCCGGCGGATGGATGGGCCTGGCAAGGTTCACCAGATGCCGTCCGGGCGGAACCTGCGGCGTGGACGAGGTGCCGGAGTTTCCAAACGCAAACGCCACGATTTTTACACCGTGGCGTTATGGTTTGTGGTCGAAGCAGCAATTGGTCACATCAGATCGGGAGGATCCCGGATCCGATCAATGAAACAGCCTTAGGAGCCTCAGGACTCAGGTGTCTCTGAAGGTGTTTCGGTGGCCAGTGGAGCCTCTGGTGCGGCTTCTGCTCCGGCATCAGATACCAGTGCTGCAAACTCCGGTTTTGCAATAATGGTCTTGACCAGTTCCGAGACGGCATTGCGGTAGGCTGCCTCTGAAGCTGCACACGCAGCACCAGCTTCGAACCGTGACTGGAATTCGCTGACTTTCATGGTGTCGAAACTGTCATCGCCATTGGAAAGCGTCAGGTTGATTGTCCAGGATGCTGTCCCGGTTGATACCAGATCCGATTGAAGTACCTGACCGGAAAGAACAATTGGGGCTTCAGCATCATAAAGGTCTGCTGCTTTGAGCTCCGTCACAAATGCCGAACGGATATAGTCTGGAATGGTTTGCGTACCGGCAGGATTTATACGCCCCGCAAGGCGGCATTTTGGTGTGTTTTCCACACTTTCACTCGCGGTGAAGGTGCCGATTGCAATCCGTGTATCAGCAGGTAGCGTTGATTGAAGTGTCTGGGTTGTCTCAACCGACGCAAAATAGGGTTCGGCCGGCGGAATACTTGTGCAAGCGACCAGACCGATGGCAGCCATTGCTGCCGTGATGACGTGTTTCAATTTCCGGCCCCGTTTTTCTGGAAGAGCTGTCCGATGAGTTCGTCGACCTTAGCCTCTGCATTGATGAACTTGCCCATGTTCGCGCCGCCAGATCGAGCGTCATAGACAGCAGATCCGCTGATCGCACCGTCCTGATAGACGTCCAGTTGTGCGTAGGTCATGTATACGGCAACATCCCAGCTCCAATTGGCTACATAGGCCATTGTGACAGGGCAGGACGTCACTGGACTACCTTGATCGAGCAAGGTGACCTGATAGCTCCAACTGCTGAGGCTTCGGTTGATAGCTGTCAGGAATTCCGCTCTGACAGCATCGTTCTGGATGACGCAGATTTCCTGCTGTGCGAGCAGGCTCACCGGTTGCACATTCTGTTTGATGGAACAGGCCGCAGCGGTTGCTGCTAGACAGATTCCGGCCATGGTTTTGATTTTCATTGATTTCCCCTCAACGCAATGATCGCGCATAGCTCAAGTACAGCCAAGCACGATCATTCCAGCCGAGCGCGACGAAAAATGCGCTCGAACAAAATGCTAAATTGATTTTCAGAATTTTGAAAGTGACAGTTGTAAGACGGAGGCGACCCCATTCTCTGCAGTCGCAGTCGCTCTTGCAGATCTGAAAAGCTGGTCCATGGTGAGGAGGGAGGGGCGCAGTTGCATGACGGCTGGCCGTGCGTTATATCCTCCCCATCAAACCCAAGAGTAACCCCATGCGCCAGATGATCTACATCTCAGCACGTCTCTTCACGACCCGAACTTTCCGGGGCGCGTAATGCCCCTGCTCGGCCTGTTGGCCTGGAGCGAACCGCATCGCGCCCATCAAATTCATATGACAATCCATCGCCGCTTCATTTGCGGCTTGTGAACATTGCGGCCGGTTTTGGCGAATTAAGCATTGGGTTTTCAGGTCAGTTCGCGTTAAGCATCCCTCGATATTCTGCCCTGAACGAACAGGCACAGCCTGACGACATGCGGCCGCCCGGAAGAAACGAAGACATCATGTTAGACATTACACTGCCAGACGGCTCCAAACGCGAAGTTGAACAGGGCACCAGCCCGTTCGATGTCGCCGAGAGCATTTCCAAATCCCTCGCCAAGCGCTCCATTCTCGCCCGTGTGAATGGTGAGTTGTGGGATGTGAAGCGCCCCTTTGAAGGCGACAGCACGCTGGAGCTGCTGGACATCAAGAGCCCCGAAGCGCTCGACCTTGTGCGCCATGACGCCGCCCATGTGCTGGCGCAGGCGGTACAGGAGCTGTTTCCCGATACGCAGGTCACGATCGGTCCGGTGATCGATGACGGCTTCTTCTATGACTTCGCCCGCAAGGAGGGGTTCTCCACGGATGATTTTGCGGCCATCGAAAAGAAGATGAACGAGATCATCGACGCCGACCTTCCGATCAATCGCGAGGTCTGGGCCAAGGATGATGCTATCGCCCATTTCAAGAAGATCGGCGAGAAGTACAAGGCGCAGATCATTGATGACATCATCCCGCCGGGAGAGGACATCACGCTTTATTCACATGCTGATCAATGGTCTGATCTGTGTCGCGGGCCGCACCTGCCATCCACGGGCAAGCTGCCCAAGGCATTCAAGCTGATGAAGCTGGCGGGTGCCTATTGGCGCGGTGACAGCAATAATGAGATGCTGCAACGCATTTACGGCACGGCCTGGGCAAATGAAAAGGACCTCAAGGCGCATCTGATGCGTCTGGAGGAGGCGGAAAAGCGTGACCACCGCAAGCTGGGCAATGCGCTGGACCTGTTCCACCTTCAGGACGCTGCGCAGGGCCAGGTATTCTGGCACCCCAAGGGCTGGACGCTCTATCGCGTGCTGATGGATTATATGCGCCGGGTGCAGGACCGCTATGGCTACAGGGAAATCAAGACGCCGCAGTTGATGGATCGCTCCTTCTGGGAAAAATCCGGCCATTGGGGCAAATATCGCGAGAACATGTTCATCTCCTCCATCGATCAGGAGGACAAGGTGCTCGCGGTCAAGCCGATGAACTGCCCGTGTCACGTGCAGGTGTTCAATCACGGCCAGAAGAGCTATCGCGACCTGCCACTGCGTCTGGCGGAGTTCGGATCCTGTCACCGGTATGAACCATCGGGTGCCTTGCATGGCCTGATGCGTGTACGCGCCTTCACCCAGGATGATGCACATATCTTCTGTACGGAAGATCAGATCACGGATGAGGTGAAACGCTTCTGTGACATGCTGCGTGAGGTTTATGCCGCCCTTGGATTTGACGATGTGACGGTGAAGTTTTCCGACCGACCCGAAACGCGCGTAGGATCTGATGAGGTCTGGGACAAGGCGGAAAACTCACTGCGCGTGGCGGCCGAGGCGTCTGGGCTGGAGGTTGTCTACAATCCCGGCGATGGCGCGTTTTATGGCCCCAAGCTGGACTTTGTGGTCAAGGATGCGATTGGCCGTGAATGGCAGACGGGTACGATACAGGCGGATTTCAACCTGCCAGAGCGGCTGGATGCTGAATATGTGGGAGAGGATGGTGCCAAGCACCGCCCGGCCATGTTGCATAGGGCGATCTTCGGCTCGTTCGAGCGCTTCCTGGGCATATTGATCGAGAATGTGGCGGGAGCCTTCCCGATGTGGCTTGCGCCGGTTCAGGTGGTGATCGCCACGATCATGCAGGATGCCGACGACTATGCTCTTGAAGCAGCCGCAGAGCTGCGCAAGGCGGGGTTGCGTGTAGAGGTCGATCTTCGCAATGAGAAGATCAATTACAAGGTCCGTGAGCACTCTCATCAGAAGGTACCGATCATTGCTGTGGTCGGGCGTCAGGAAATGGATGACCGCACGCTGGCGCTTCGCCGCTTTGGGGATGCCAAAGGTCGCCCGGAAGTGGTTGAGCTTGCAGCATGTTGCGAAAAATTAAGGGCAGAAGCTGCGCCGCCGGATTTACGCGAGACGTAAATAGGAGTTTTGTTTCCAACGACAGTCTGAGGGGGCTGGGATCCATAGCATGCCAGCCCCCGTTTTTTGTGTAGCGTTGACGAACCCTGGGGAGGACACAGTTTGATGCAGCCGCTCAGGCTCGCCCCTTGGGGATTGATGGCTCTGCTCTGGCTTCCCGTTTCCTTTGCGGGGGGGCTTGGCTTTGCACCATTGACGCTGATCACAGCACTCTTCTTTGTGTTCCAGTCCCGCGAAAACAATATCCGGCCCTATATGGTCGCGATATGTGCGGCGTTGGCATTTGCGACACTCTCCAGCCTGTGGTCTCCAATGGAGGCCAGATTCATCGAATTCGATCTTGAGGGCGGCAAGTTCGCGATCAAGGCCACCTCCTTGCGAATCGGTCTTGTGGCGGTGCTGTGCATGCTGGCAATCGGGGCGGCGCTGCGTTCTTCGCCGCGAGAAGCACGTATGGCGAGCCTGATGATGCTGATCGCGATCCTGCTGGTCGGAATTCTGGTGCTGATCGAAGGCCATTTTACCGATCAGATACTCGATCTGTTCGCGCCGATGATGGATGACCGCGGTGAAGGTGTTCAGAATATCGGGCGAACGGCAGCCATTTTTGGCTTTTCAGGCGTGTTACTGCTGGCCGTGCTGAAAAGCGGTGTTCCTGGGCTGCTCGGGATCGGCAAGCATGTGGCGGTGCTGATTGCTGCGGTGTTCATGGCCTATCATCTGTTGATGGTCGACAGCGTAGCCGGGGCCATGGCGGTGGTGGTGGCCGTTGCGTTGATCTACATCGTGCCAGCGCTTGGGTCTGTGGGCTGGTATGTCCTGGGTGGTCTGACTGCGATCTACATTCTGGCAACGCCATTTCTCTTCGCGCTTCTGATTGCATTGATCGGTGACGAAAAATCACAATTGCCCGCCTCGGCATGGTGGCGAATTGAAAGCTGGACCTATGCCATTGACCAGATAATCGCGGTCAAGCCTGTCCTGGGATGGGGCCTGGATGGCTTGCGCAGTTTCACTGACAGATTTGCCGAAGGCCGGTGGGAAGGTCAGATGATGATGCCGAATCATCCGCACAACATGCTGCTGCATATCTGGGCAGAGACCGGCCTTGTCGGTGCACTTCTGGCTGCAGCGATCTGTTTATTGCTGGCCTTTCGTCTTGCGAATGCGCATCAAATGACCCCAATAGGTGCCAGTGCGGCGGCGGCATTATGGGGCGCAGCGCTGGTGGTCTGCTCGTTCTCATTCAGTCTTTGGAATGAGTGGTGGTGGGCATTGGTGGGATTTTGTGCTGCGATCGCGGTTCTTCTGAATCGTGGGTCGCAGGAGTTAGTACCAAGTGAGGAGAGGCGCTGATGAGTATTCAGCTCGCTGAATCGAGCATCTGGGATCGCGTGGAAATGACCATGCCCAATGATGCATCGGTATCCGTGATTGTCGTGTGCTATTACGCCGGTCCCAGCCTCAAGACCTGTCTGACAACGCTGGAGCTTGATGATCAGGTCAATGAAGTCATCGTCGTTTGCAATGGCGACCGGGCCTTTTCCGTCGATCTGCTCAGAGACTATTGCAACGAGCACAAGAAATTCCGTCTCGTGGAAGGGCAGGGTAATGTCGGCTTTGCGCAAGGTGCCAATCTGGGCGCACGCTTTGCGACGGGTGATCGTTTCCTGTTCCTCAATCCGGATGCAATCCTGAGACGTGGGTCGATTGCGGCTCTTGAAATGGCCGCTGAAAACCTGAGTGAGCCCTGGATCGTGGGCGGTCGAGTCTTCAATTCCGATGGCAGTGAGCAGCGCGGTGCGCGGCGGCGCTTGCCAGGTCCGGTCAGCTCGCTGGCGACATTCATGAATCTCAGCGCAGTTCACAGATTTGTCGAGGGCGTGAATCATCACCGCCGCCCGGTGCCATCAGGCCCTGTGCCGACGCCGGTTGTCTCGGGTGCGATGATGTATATGTCGCGTACCGGGTTTGAAAAACTGGGTGGATTTGACGGGCAATATTTCCTGCATGTCGAGGATATTGATATCTGCCGCCGGGCCAAGGAGCATGAAGGAGGCGAGGTGGTGTTCACACCGCTAGCCGGTGCCATGCACTATAGCGGCACGTCGAAAAGTTCGAAATTCAAGGTGGAGTGGGAAAAGGCCAAGGGCTTTGGCATCTATTTCCGCAAGTTCTCGGCTTCTCCAGTGACCCGGTCATTGGCGACATTGTCTGTGCCGATCATTGCGGGGCTGTTGTTCGCACGCATTGCATTTCGCGCTTTGACGGGTAGCAACCATACCGGCGCGGGTCACGCCTGACGCATCACCCGCCCGGTCAATCAGAAGGAAATCTTCGGCCGACTTTATCTGTTCATCGTGATCTATTCCAGCAGGTCTTCTGGCTCTTCCGGAATTTCAATCGCAGGGGCCGGTGGGCTGCAAAGGTCGGGCTCTACTGCCACAGCTGCCAGTTCCGAGGCATCACCATTGGAATAATTTCGAACAAGGCGACGCGCGATCCGCACGCAGCGTGCATTGTCGGTAGCCTGTTGAGCAATCGAGCTGAGGGCCTTGCGGCCTTCATCGGTTGCCAGATCGATCAACCAGACGGGGCGCGGTTCCTGTGAGCGTGGCGGCAAAGTGGCGGTGCTGTCGGGAGGCAGGATGATCTTGTCGGACAGCAGAAACACCAGGCTGGGCTCCGCATAGGCAATCGCGCGCACCAGCCGTGGCGCATCACCTCCGCAGGCGGGATCTCTTTGTGGGCCCTCAGGCGCGCCGCAGACCTCATCCAGCAGCTCGATGGCGGTGTTGGTCGCAAGCGTCCAATCCTGATTGGGCAGGATAACGCCGCGCAATGTGCCGCCCACGATCATGGATGACAGGACGAGCGCGCCCAGTGTCCATTTGTAACGGCGTGTGATGAAGCACCAGCCAAGCGCCCCCACCGCCAGCACAGACAGGATGAACGGCCAGATGGGTGAACCGTCCGCCTGCCAGGCGGTGTTCCATTGGCTCAGCGCACGTGTGGCATTCATGCCGAAATCACCGGCTCCCTCCGCGCGCAACGCACTCAGACCCCAGGGTGACAAGATCACCAGGAAGGCGAGGCTTGAAATGACAAACAGAAGGAAAGACACCCAGCGCGGCCAGTGCGGAAGGCGCTTTTCGCGCTTGTAATCCATCAATTGGTCCAGCGCCATTCCGGCCATGAGAGCGAGAGCAGGATAAGCGGGCATGGTGTAATGGGCGAGCTTGGTGGGGGCCGCTTCAAAGACGAGCCAGGCCGGCAGGGCCCAGGCAATGACGAAGCGCCAGCTTGCCATGTCCGTAGGAGGATCGCCGACCTTGCGACGAAACAGGCGCGAACCCGCAACGGCCAATCCGGGGATCAGGAAGAGTGTGGACGGCCAGAACAGGAGCGGCAGCAAGGACAGGTGCGTGCCGGGCGGTGCCGAATGTCCTTCTGCGCCAGAGACCATTTTCGGGCCAAGATCAACACCAACGGATTCGCGCAGAAAAGCGCCTTCAGTCGCGATATGGGATGCAAGGAACCAGGGTAGGACGATCACCGTCATCAGCAAGGGGCCGGGCCAGAACAGCAATGGCCTCAGCCAGCTGGTGCGGCGTTCCCACGCCACCAGCATCGCGATGCACAGCCCTGCGATCATCGGAGCGATGGGTCCCTTGATCAGCGTACCCAGACCGATGGCGAACCAGAACAGCACGCTGAGCGCCTTTTCTCCGGACGTGACGCGCATCAGTCTCGCTTTTTCGGCGGATTCCGTGGCGTCGGCCTGTTTGGGGAGCAGTCCGCGCTTGTCGGCATCGGATTTTCGCAGATGCGCGAGTGCCGCCATAGCAAGGGTGACGAAGCCGACCAGTGCCGAATCGGTCTTGGCGATATGCGCTTCAGATGAAATCAGTAATGTCGTACCAGCGAGCGTGGCGGCGGCAAAGGCGGCATTGCGATTGAACAGGGCACACCCACCCCAGAACAGCGCACAGACCGTGAGCATGGCTCCCAGCAGGGACGGAATGCGCCAGGCCCAGATCTGTCGGTCGCTGACATCGGACAATCCCGCAACGGCGGCCGCCTGCAGCCAGTGAATGCCGACGGGCTTCTTGTTTCTCAATTCGTTGTGATAGCGGATCACCACATAATCGCCCGTTTCAAGCATCTGGGCGGTTGCCTGGGTGAAGCGGGCTTCATCACGGTCGAGCACGGGCATGTTGAACACACCGGGCAAGGACAGGCAGGCAATCATGGCGATCAGGATGGCGTAGGCGCGTGGTCCCTTTGTGAGGACATTCAGGTCTTTCATCACCCGCGACCCTTTGCGATCACAGCGGTTCGGCGCATTGCGGAACCCCTTACTTGAATTCTAATTCAGCTGACTGGATAACCGCTTGCAGGCGGTCAGCCTAGCCCCGCAATGACACGGTTATGCTGAAAAAGACAGATTGGCCCTTATCTCGTCATGTTTATCGGAGTAAGAGAGCCCGGCCCCGAACAGAACACTAGCCAATCGCAGATCGTGACACAAATTACAGTTCCCAATCGCCCTGAAATCTCCATCGTCGTGCCAGTCCATAATGAGACTGGTAATGTGGGGACGCTCGTCGCCGAAATTGCAGTGGCAATGGAGGGGCGCGCTTACGAGATGATATTTGTCGACGATGCATCGACCGATGACACGCGTGCAGCGCTGACGGCGCTGAAGGCTGAGTTTCCGACCCTGCGTGTTCTTGGACACCGCCAGAATGCGGGACAGAGCCGGGCTATCAGATCGGGTGTGATGGCGGCCAGAGGTGCGGTTATTGCGACGATTGATGGTGACGGCCAGAATGATCCTGCGGATCTTCCCAGCCTGGTCTCGCTGTTGACGCGTGCAGATGCACCGGCAAAACTGGGACTGGTCCAGGGTGAACGCCAGAAACGGCAGGACTCTGCCTGGAAGAAATTCGGCTCGCGCCTAGCCAATAGTGTTCGTCAGAAACTGCTTGATGACGGACATAATGATTCCGGATGTGGTGCAAAGGCCTATTTTCGCGAGGCTTTCCTGCAGCTACCCTATTTTGACCACATGCACCGCTACATGCCTGCGTTGATGCGGGCTGAGGGGTTTGTGATTGAAGCGGCTCCGGTCAATCATCGTGGCCGCATGCATGGTGTGTCCAAATATACCAATTTTGGACGCCTTGTGGCAGCATGGTCGGATCTTCGCGGTGTGTTGTGGTTACGCAAACGCAGACGGCAGCCAGGTGGCGCAGACGAGATGTGATGAATTTGGCACTAACCTGCTGACGGCCAGTCGCCTGAGACGGGTAGGGGCTTTCAAATGTTCGAATTATTGGTTACGGGTGCTGCAGGCCGTCTGGATGACGGGGGCAAATCCCGGCGACGCAAGAAAACTGACAGGGGACCTGGCATGCGCGTGTTATTCGGAATTTTTCCGCTGCTATCCGTGCCGATCATCATCTACAATATCCTCGCCTTCTCTCGGGGACGCGGCGATTCGAATGTGATCGTTGAGAACGGCGTTGCCGTGGATCTGGAAGCCTCCAAGCATATGCTTGAACTGCTGGCAAAGCCGATGGCGCATGTGCCAATGGTGGCTGACGGAGCCGTCTGGCTGATCACGGTCGGGGATATCCTGATCCTGCTTGCGCTGGTTCTGCTGTTTGCCGAGATCCTGAAATCGACCTCGACAGGCGCGGCCACGATTTTCAACCACGCCATTTCCATGATCCTGTTCATCGGTGCGCTGGTGGAGTTCCTGTTGTTCACGAATTTCGCGACATCGATCTTCTTCATCCTGTGCATCATGTGCCTGCTGGATGTTCTTGCGGGGGTCGTGGTCACGATTGTATCCGCAAGGCGAGACTTTGCAGTCGGTGAAGGCTTTGGCAAATAACAGCCAGGGGGCAGGCTTTGGCTTGACGATACTTGCCGGTTCGCAATTATGGTGTGTCTGGCAAGCGGGGGCGAAAAACGTGGATCGGCCAGAATGGCCATCCAAGGGAGTAGCTTTGACGCATGGCGCTTTTCTTTGATCAGGAATGGTTTGACGGTCGCTTGACCTCGATCGGCAAGACGCGCGATTCGCTTGCCATGTCAGCGGGCATGACAGCGGACGAAATCGACATGGTGTTCGATGACCGTCGCCAGGTATCGGTTTCCGAAATTCATGATTTTGCGAAATTCTTCAATGTCGAGCCGGACACTATCGCATTCTACTGTGGCGTCGGCGATCTGGAACTTGAGGTCGCGCGTGAACAGAATGCAGGACAGGGCGCATCAACGGGAGATGTGATGTTGAGCCGTGAAGCGCTGGCAGGACTGCATGAGCGTATCGACAGGCTGGAACGTCTGCTGGAAATGGTGCTGACCGGTCTGGAAGTCAGGCGCTAGCGACTAGCGAGCGGACGCCGCGGCAGTATAGGCCTTGTGCACATCTGCTGGCAGGATTGCGTCATCAAACAGGCATTGGCCGATCAGCTGGGTCGCGAATGGTGCGTTCAACCAAGGTGTTGCACTGTGGCGCGCGCGGCGACGATCTCTGCTCTGTTCCCGGCGGTCATCCGCACGCCGTCTTTCATGGCCGCGGTTACGGCGGTCATAGGCAACGGAAAGGGATGATGTCGGTTCGATACGCATGGACTGATCATAGCAATTTGCGGACCATGCCTGACCAAATGACATTGAATGATAGTTGAATAGGGGCGTCCGGGCGCATCGGATCTGCGATCGCGATCAGACTATTTCTTGTTTGCCAGGCGCTCGATCTGTTGTTGCATCTCGGCCATTTGTCGCTGGAGGGCGATGAGCGGTTCTTCGGATGGATTTTCTTCGGCAGATTGATCCGTGGATGCAGCAGGCTTTTCGCCTTTGGGTGCGGCCGCCTTCGTGCGGGGCGGTTGAGTTTGAGGTTCTGGTTCCGGTTCCGCAGCCGGTGGATGCCTTGGTGGCGGAGGTTGGGATGCATTGGGCGCAAACATGCGCATCGCATCGTCAAACATCTCCATGTTCAGTCTGATCTGGGCTTCGAACGGGGTTTCCTGATGTCCCTGTTCGCGGGTCTTCTTGACATATTCCAGCCATTTCTCGTGCTGCTTGACGAAAGCATTCATCGACATTTCCAGATAGGAGGGCAGCACGGACTGCACGCTCTCTCCGTAAAACTGGATGATCTGTCGCAGGAACGAGATCGGCAGCACACCGTCATTGCGGTTTTCCTGCTCGAAAATGATCTGGGCCAATACCGAGCGGGTGATATCCTCGCCGGTCTTGGCATCATGCACGACAAAGTCACGCTCTTCGCGGACCAGGCGGGACAGGTGCTCGAGTGTGACATAGGAGCTGGCCGACGTGTCATAGAGACGGCGGTTGGCGTATTTCTTGATGATAATCACATCTGTTGCGCCAGTATCAGCCATACAGACCCGCTCTTCGTTTTATGCGTACAGTCGGGATCATCCCGAAATGACGCTGGTTCAGAAGATTAGGTCGATATGCCTCATCCTCGCAATACCATAGTGAATAGTGCTCACATGCCGCAATGCAACATGGATCTGCGAAATCAGTCCTGAAGATGTTTGAAATGTTGCATTGCAGCGTATTTTCTGTAGCATAAGGACATGCGGGCCCCAAATTTGCTGCATTGCAACAAAATGGATCAGAAGCGCGTGAAATGTGAGGCCGAAGGGCACAAAGGGGAGTAAAAATGAGCAAGGTAGCACTGGTTACAGGCGGAACCCGCGGAATCGGCCGGGCAATTTCGGAGCGTCTGTCCAGGGATGGGTACAAGGTCGCTGCCAATTATGCCGGCAATGATGACGCTGCCCAGAAATGTGCGGCGGAAATCGGTGTGGATGTCTTCAAGTTCGATGTGGGTGACTATGATGCCTGCGCTGAAGGCATTGCGGCAATTACCGAGAAGCTCGGCCCGGTCGATGTCTTGGTGAACAATGCCGGCATCACGCGCGACGCCATGCTGCACAAGATGACCCGTGAAATGTGGGATGACGTGATCCGCGTGGACCTCACATCTGCGTTCAACCTCTGCCATGCCGTTATTGAGTCCATGCGTGAGCGCAATTTCGGACGTATCATCAACATCTCGTCCATCAACGGTCAGAAGGGTCAGATGGGGCAGGTCAATTACTCAGCCGCAAAGGCGGGTCTCATCGGCTTCACCAAGGCGCTGGCCCAGGAAACCGCGCGCAAGGGTATTACTGTCAACACGGTCTGCCCCGGATATGTGGATACAGACATGGTCGCCGCCGTGCCGGAAAAAGTGCTGAATGGTATCATTGCGGGCATTCCGATGGGCCGACTGGGAAAGGCCGAGGAAATCGCCGGTTGCGTGGCGTTTCTCGCGTCCGATGACGCCGCTTTCATGACCGGTTCAACGCTCACCGCAAATGGGGCACAATACATCACCTGATAGTGATGTTTTTGCAACAGGAATGCAGGATGACGAGCAGCGCCACATTCAGGCGCTGTTTGTTTACCGGATAACAGAATTTCCGCCCAAGATTCGCCCTAGTCGAAGTGCTATATGGGCGTCATGAAAAACTTGTCATCTTCCTCACCGATCGTGTTCTCTGCAGGAATCGCTGCGTTTGCTGTGGGTAGTGTTGCTGCACCAGCGCTTGCTGAAGATCCTCAATCGGAACGCGCCAACGCAGATCTCGTATCCCTGCTGAATGCGCAGGTTGCCCCACGCCATCCCAGTGCGCGCTATACGGATGCTGCGAGCGGACGAAGTTTCACGCTTGATCGGACCGGGCCATATCCCCTGTTGAAATATGAAGATGTCAGCGAAGTCATCGTTCTGTCGGCCTCGAATGCGCAGCGCGGCGATGAATTCCTCAAGAATGATGTCGGTCGCAATGTGATGAAAGTAACCGAGCTGGGCAATGTCATATTGTTCACACCGGGAGATGCACATGGCAGCCCCGCGGGACTGGATGAACGCAGTGATCCGCTCGGCCTGCCGGAATATTCAGGCGATCTGGATGAGCGTATTGCCGGATCTGCCGAAATGCTGGCCCAGAAGATCGGCCATGATATCGCCATCTCCATCGAGCCGGAGCTGAGGCAATATGCAAATTGGGCTGAAGATGCGCTATCCAATGCAGAGCGCGGCTTTCGCCGGGCCAATTCGAAATTTGCCTCAGAGCTGACAGGTGTCAGGATCGTGTTTTCCAAAGGCGCATTCGTCTATTGCGAAGAAGGTGTCTTGTCGATTGGCGTCGCCCCGCATGAAGGCTTTGCTGGACGCCCTTCTTCTGAAGCCATCGCCCTTGCGATCAGTCTGAACGGGCACCGTTCCTGAAAGGCGAATGCGTTCTAGAAATTGTCCTTGCGCTTGCGCAGTTCGGCAAATGTCGCAACGGCGTCCATGCCCCCTGTCATGCGTGATTGCATGTCCGTGATGTCGGCCCGCAGGAAAGGGTTGGCGCGTTTTTCCGTGCCCAGAGTGGCGGGTATGGTTGGCTCACCTCTGCCGCGCTTGTCATTGATGGTTTCGCCATAGGCCTGAAGATCGGGATTGTCCGGGTCGACGCTCAGCGCAAAGGCCAGGTTGGCTTGTGTATATTCATGGGCGCAATAGATCTTCGTATCATCCGGCATGTCCCTGAGCTTCTGCAGGCTTTTCCAGAAGATGTCCGGCTGGCCTTCGAACATCCGACCACACCCCAAAGCGAACAATGTATCCCCGACAAAGGCAATGTTCTGATCCGGGATGTGATAGACGATATGGCCCAGCGTATGACCCGGTGTTGCCAGGACGTGGACATCATGGCTGCCCAGCTTGAAAACCTCGCCGCCCGACAGCACATTATCCACAGGAGCCTCTAGTTTGGATGCAACTTCCTGGGGGCCGCTGATGTGACAGCCGGTTGCGGTCTTGATCGCTTCATTGCCGCCTGCATGGTCAGGGTGCCAGTGCGTGTTCCAGATCTGGGTGAGACGCCAGTCGCGTTTCTCGGCTTCCTTGAGTATAGTGTTCGCATCCGGGGTATCGATGGCGACTGTTTCGCCACTGACCGGATCGTGGATTAAGTAACCATAATTGTCGCTTAGGCAGGAAAACATGCTCAATTCAAGGGCGTTTTGGGAGGGGTTGGGCATAGTTCGTGATCCAGCTTGCGGTTTTGACGGAAAAGTTTGTCTAAGCATAAGTTCGATTTGTATGGAGAGGCGAGTCTCGCTTGAGAGTTGATATAGAAACTTTGCAGCGATTTTACAGGTCGCCTCTGGGTGAGGCGGCGGCTCGCATGATTGACAGGCGCATCAGCGCGGTCTGGCCTCACGCCGATGATATGGATGTGCTGGGGCTTGGTCAGTCCGAGATTTATCTGCAACGTCTGACACCTCATGCCCGCCGCGTCGTAAGCGCAGCACCCGCAGCGCAGGGCGTGGCCCCTTGGCCTTCTGAAGGTGCCAATGCGACTGTGCTGGTGGATGAAGAGCGTCTGCCATTTCCGGATGCAATGTTTGATCGCACGCTGATTGTGCATGCACTTGAAGAAGCTGACAGCCCGACACGAATGTTGCGTGAACTCTGGCGGGTAACGGCTCCGGAGGGGCGGATTCTGGTGGTTGTGGCCAATCGGTCGGGATTATGGGCCCGTGCGGAGTCTACACCATTTGGGCATGGGCGACCTTATTCGCGTGCGCAATTGTCTTCGCTGCTGCGTGACGCCATGTTTCAGCCAACGGCATGGGCACGTGCGCTATATGCGCCACCTGCCAATCTGGCCTTTATCACCAAGGCAGCGGAAACCTGGGAACGTACCGGCGAGAAAGGCTGGCCCGGCTTTGGCGGTGTGATGATGGTTGAGGCCGTCAAGCGGCTGTATATTGATCCGAAGGCTGAAGCCAAGCGCGTTGATCCGGCGCGCGCCAAGTCCGTAATGGCGACTCAGGGGGCTGCGGCGCCTCAATCGCGGTCGCAACGAACGGCCAATCGCCTCGAAAAAGCGCGAGAACGAGAATTGGAGCCTTCTGACTGACAACACTTCTGGTCGGTAGGCTTCTCATGTAGATTAATGAATAACTCCAAAAGGAAACAGGAGAGAGGGAAATGAAATTAGTAACGGCAGTGTTCAAGCCGAGCCGCCTCGACGCGGTGCTGGATTCGGTATCCGAAATCGGCGTATCGGGCATCACAGTCTCTGAAGTGCGCGGTTATGGCCGTCAGCACGGCAAGACTGAAGTCTATCGCGGTGCGGAATATGAAGTCCGCCTGCTTCCAAAGGTGAAGATCGAGATCGCTGTAGCGACCGACATGGTCGAAAAAGTGATCGATTCTGTCTCCGCTGCTGCCAACACCAACAAGATCGGTGATGGCAAGATCTTCGTGGTTGACCTTGAAACCGCAGTTCGCATCCGTACCGGAGAGCGAGACGCAGCGGCAATCGGTTCCTGATCGACTACTGACGATCAGGTCTGAATGACCACCCTATGACATGATTGCCGGGCCAGATTTATCTGGTCCGGCATCCGTGCTGTCCGTTTGAAAATTTGTGGCGCTTGGCTTGGGACCTGTGGGCTTCAAGAGCTGCTGTCTGACGATTTTTCCAGGACCATCACCACATCCTCGCTCAACAGATTGATCCAGAACAGGCTGCTATTGGCTTTGTCCGGGTCTGATACCGATTGGCAGTCGACCAGTTTGAGACCAAGTTCGTCTGCCAGATCTGCCATGTCGCTGACCGTGCACTGGCGTTGTGGGCCTTCTGCATACCAGCTTGTTCGCCCGCCCAGGACAGGGGTGCGCCCTGTCGTCAACAGTGACCAGCGCGCGCGCCAATGGCCGTAATTCCTGAATGTGATGATCAGGCGATGGGCAATGCGTGACAGTTCACCCAGGACGAAAGCGGGTCGGCCCATTTCCTGGATGGTCTTGGACAGGATCGCGCAGTCAAAGGCATTGTCAGGATAGACGGGCAGGTCGATATCCGCGTCGCCCTGAACAACCGACAATCCTTTCGCGACGCATCGGTTGACGCCGCGCTGGGAAATTTCCAGCCCCTGACATCGGGCGCGTCGTTCCGATTTCAGCAATTCCATCAACTGGCCGTCACCGCAGCCAACATCCAGGACGCGATCGCCCTCCTGCAGATATTTTGCAATTGCCGTATGGTCGGCGCGACGAAAACGGGGCGCGCCCGCAGAATTGCTCATCGGTGCACCCTCAGCCTGCGTGTTCGTCCACAAGTCCGGCCGCAAGTCCGCATGCGTCGGCTGTCGCGTTTATAAAGCCTGTCATGGCGGCCTCGAATTCCGGCTCGTCCAGCAAGAAGGCATCATGCCCTTTGCTGGTCTCGATGGTTACGTAGCTGACTTCGACATTTGCCGCATTCAGGGCGCGCACAATGGCCTTGGATTCTTCAGGCGTATAGTGCCAGTCAGATGAAAAGGAAAAGACGCAGAACCGCGCATCAACACCGTCAAAGGCCAGTGTGAGTTGGCCTTCATGTTCGGTCGACAGGTCAAAATAATCCATCGCGCGGGTGATATAGAGATATGAGTTTGCGTCGAACCGGTCGACAAAGCTGGCACCTTGATAACGAAGATAGCTCTCGATCTGGAAATCGGCATCGAAGCCAAAGGTGAAGTCCTGACGGTCCTGCAGGCGTCGGTCGAATTTCTGCTTCAGCGCTTCTTCGGAAACATAGGTGATGTGAGCTGCCATGCGTGCGACGGCGAGCCCGCGATCAGGTCGTTTGCCCGCTTCCAGATAGGCACCTTCACACCAGTCAGGGTCAGCCATGATGGCCTGACGGCCGACTTCATAGAAGCCGATATTCTGGGCAGATTGACGCGCTGCCGAGGCGATGGGAATGGCGGCGGCTACGCGGCCTTTCCACTGTCGCGCCCATTCCAGCACCTGCATGCCGCCCATCGATCCGCCGATTGCTGCAAAGATGCGGTCGATTCCCAGGCTTTCGACCAGTCTGATCTGCGCGCGCACCATGTCGGCAATGGTCAGCGTGGGAAAGCGCACGCCCCATGCCTTGCCATCCGGTCCGATGGAGGCAGGGCCGGTCGAGCCCATGCATCCACCCAGGACATTGGTGGCGATCACGAAAAAGCGATTGGTATCGATCGGCAGTCCAGGGCCGATCATGCGGGGCCACCAGGCCGGGCGATCCGTGATGGGGTTGACGCCGCCGGCATACTGGTCGCCTGTCAGCGCATGGCAGACAATCACGACATTGTCCTTGTTCGGTGATAATTTGCCCCATGTTTCATAGGCAATATCGACCACATCAAGTGATTGGCCACAGGCCAGCAGCAGCGGTCCACCCGAATCCGTGATCCGGGCAATGCGCAGCTGTTCGGCGTTTTGAGGTGTTTTGACAGAACTCATGCGGGGTAAGTAGCGCTATCGGTGCAAGGAAAGAAGCTATGTGTACGAGAAATTTGATCTCATTGTAATGTTGCGCTTGGATGGACAGACAGGACATCACTCAGTTCGCGTCGTTTTTGTGTAGTGTAGAGTGGGGGCGAGAACCATGTCAGACGAATATATCAGAGCAGAAATTACTGCCGCCGACCGGCAATTGGTGGATGCGTTCATGCGTCGTCTGCGTGCGATCCGGGCACTTCAGGAAGCGCGCGGTGCCAGCGATAACGAGATCACGGCCAATCTTGCGGGCGATGCTGCGAATATCCGGCGTTTCATTGATGCTTCGCCTGACGATATCCCACCCGATGCGATCGCCCGTTTCTGCCGGGCCTTCATAGGCGAATGTGTGACCTATCAGGGCGTGCGGACCGTAACTTTTGCGCAGGGCGATGAGCAGCGCATGGTCAATGCGGCGCGCGGTTATTTTGGCTATGGCGTCACGCTGGAACATGCAGTGGATTGGCGAACGGCGCTGGAGATGGTGATTGAGAGAGATGGGCTGGTGGCTTGCCTGCCATGGCCGGAAACGCCGGGTGCGGGTCAGTGGTGGCCTGCCTTGATCGAGGACAGGTTCAGCGACCTGCGCATATTGGCGGGCTGGCCGAATCTTCCTGGTGACGATGTCGAGCTGGAGGCGGCACTAGTGGCGCGACGCAAGCTGGAACCATCGGGCGCTGATGACACAATCCTGATCTGTCATGATGACATGCATGATGCCGAACGCCTGATGCGCAACATGGAATTTACCGGCAGCGTGACGGCGCGTGTGCGGTCCCTGGCATTGATCCGCATCTCGGGATTCGTCGAAGAGAACGATCCACGACTTGCGGAGCTGCGTACCAACGGGCTAGACGGATTACGCGTTATCGGAATCCTGTCGCATGCGACGTCAGGGACGTAACGCCGCGTCGGGACTGTCCGGCGTTGTGAAGACAAGGAAAACTTCGCCATGACCGTTCGTCCTGAACCCCTGCCGCAGGTTTTGGAAATCTCGCCTTACGTTCCCGGCCACGCGCCTCCTGCGCGCGAGGGCAAGGTCTACAAGCTTGCCTCCAATGAAAATCCGTTGGGATGTTCGCAGGCTGCAAGGGATGCCGTGCAGGCCGCGACGGCGCATATGGAGATTTATCCCGATGGTAATTGTGCCCAGCTGAAAGCTGCCATTTCCAGGCGCTATGGTCTGGACAAGGCCCGGCTTGTATGTGGGGCCGGTTCCGATGAGATATTCCAGCTGCTGGCGAGGGCTTTCCTGACCGCCGGCGACAATATCGTGCAATCAGCATATGGGTTTCTCGTCTATCAGCTGGTGGCGCAGCAATCGGGTGCGCAAACGCGGTTTGCCGCAGATACGCCAGAGCTGAAAGCCGATGTCGATGCCATGCTGGCGCTGGTCGATGAGCGTACGAAGATCGTCTTTCTGGCCAATCCGAACAATCCGACTGGCACATATCTGTCGGTAGAAGAGGTGCGCCGCCTGCATGCCGGTCTGCCCAAATCAGTGCTTCTGGTGCTCGATGCGGCCTATGCGGAATATGTGAGCCGCAATGATTATGCTGCTGGTATCGAGCTGGCGTCCGAGTTCGACAATGTGCTGATGACGCGGACATTCTCCAAGATCCACGGGCTGGCAGCATTGCGACTGGGCTGGGGCTATGGGCCTGAGCATGTAATCGACGCCATCAATCGTGTGCGCGGGCCCTTCAATGTGTCCGCTGTTGCGCAAGTGGCAGGTATTGCAGCGCTGGCTGATACCGATTTCGTTGAAAAATCCCTGCGGGTGAACGCTGAGGGGCTGGAGAAGCTGACAGACGGTATTCGCGCCCTGGGCCTTGAAGTGGTCGAGAGTGTTGCGAATTTCCTTCTCGCAAGGTTTGGTTCAGCTGAAGAAGCCAAGGCGGCAGCCAGCTATCTGGAAACCGATCATGGCGTTTCCGTGCGGCTTGTTGCGGGCTATGGCCTTCCGGAATATCTGCGGATCACTGTGGGCGATGAAGAAGGCGTTGATGCCGTGTTGACCGGATTGAAGGCGTTCTGCTCCAAGTGACTGAAAACAAAGAAAATCAACCCATCTATTCCCGGCTGGCAGTGATTGGTGCCGGCCTGATCGGTTCCTCACTGGCGCGGGCTGCGCGTGAGACTGGTGCGGTTTCCTACGTGTCGATCTGCGACCTTGATCCGGATGTGAGGGCGGAGGCCGCGCGTCTGGATCTGGGAGATGTGCGAGAGACCGTCGAGGCAGCTTGCCGGGATGCGGATCTGGTCGTTCTGGCTGTGCCTGTGGGTGCAATCGGGGCGGCGGCGCGTGCCTGTGCGCCTGTGATGAAATCCGGTGCGGTGTTGTCGGATGTCGGATCGGTCAAGGGCGAGATGGCTCAGGAGATGATGCAGGCAGCAGATACACGCATCCACGTCATTCCGGGCCATCCGATTGCGGGAACGGAAAAATCCGGTCCTGCTGCTGGTTTTGCCACCCTGTTCAAGGGGCGCTGGTGTATCCTGACGCCTCTGGAAGAACAGGGCGAGGGCTATGACGCAGAAGTTGCGCGTCTCAAATCCTTCTGGGAGCGCCTGGGTTCAACCGTGGAACTGATGGATACCAAGCGCCATGACCTGGTGTTGTCTATCACCTCGCATCTGCCGCATCTGATCGCTTACAATATCGTTGCAACTGCCGAAGACATGGAGCAGGTGACGCAGGGCGAAGTGGTGAAGTTTTCGGCTGGGGGGTTTCGGGATTTCACCCGTATCGCGGCGTCTGATCCGACCATGTGGCGCGACATCTTCATGCACAACAAGGAAGCCGTGCTGGAAACGCTGGGACGGTTTTCCGAGGACCTGGCCGTCCTGCAACGCGCGATCCGCTGGTCGGATGGTGATGCGTTGCATGATCTGTTTACCCGCGCACGCAGCATTCGTCGCTCGGTCATCGAGGCGGGGCAGGATGTCGACGTGCCGGACTTTGGCCGGGTGACCAAGCCCGGGGATGATCAGGACTGATCACACTCAGGCGGGCGTACCGCGCAGCGCGCGACGCGAGGTGAGTGCTTGGCCTGGGCCTGTGAGTTGTGCATGGCTCTTGGCGTGAGTTGATGCAGCATTATTCGTGGTGAATAAATTCCGAACTGGCAGGCCCACGAGACGGAGCATCGCAGATGAAACAGAAAATTGGTCTGGCGCTGGGCAGCGGTGGCGCGCGGGGTTGGTGTCATATCGGTGCCATTCAGGTGCTGAACGAAGCTGGCATCGAACCTGACATTGTTTGCGGCGCTTCCATGGGTGCATTGGTAGGAGCTGCCTATGTTTCCGGTGTGTTGCCTGAGCTGGAGGCCTATGCGCGCTCCCTGACCCAGGTGTCGGTCACCCGTCTTGTCGACTTCAATATGTCCACAGGTGGCTTGATCGGAGGCAAGCTGGTCGACAGGCAGTTGCGCGAGCTGGGGTATAAGGCGGATTTCGACGAACTTGACCGGCCCTTTCTTGTTGTCGCCAGCGATATTTTCAATGCTCGGGAGATCTGGTTGCGTGACGGGGATGTGGTGGAGTGTGTGCGCGCTTCCATCGCTGTGCCGGGCATATTGGCACCGACATATCTCAATGAACGGTGGCTTATGGATGGAGGCATGACCAATCCGGTGCCGGTTTCAGCCTGCAGGGCGTTGGGGGCGGATATCGTGATTGCTGTAGATCCCAACTCCAAACAATTTGCAGGTGTGAACTGCAAGTCGAAAGGGGCACACAAACCAAAAAAGATGGATATGAATGGATTGCTGAAAGCAACTCCACACGCATTGTGGCCCTATATGCAGTCTCTGCTGGCATCTGAGGTGAAACCGGAGGTCAAGCCGCCTGGCTACTTTACCGTACTTTCTGCAGCCACTGATCTCATGACCGATCAGATCCGCCGCAGCCGAATGGTCGGTGATCCCCCGCATATTCTCGTCAACGCTGATCTGACCCATCTGACCGCCCTTGATCTTCATCGCGCCGGTGAAGCGATTGCAGACGGACGCAGAGCAATGGAAGAAAATATGGACTACCTCCTGTCATATCTCTGAAATCGATTGGACGGCGCGGATTACAAGACCTGGCAGGGGGTATGAGGGCTGGGATAAATTCGAGTACGCCGCAGCTCTTCTGATAGTTTGTCATCCTGTGAGGTGCTGGGAGGGGCTAGCTCATTTTCTGAATTTCAGAATGGCTCTTCAGGACCCTGTCGCCATCATCCTGTTCGATGAGATAGGCGGGTTCCTTATCTGTGGCGTTGCGAGATACATCTGTACCCTTGATTGTCATGGTCACATGCTCGGTGAATTTTTCCCGAACCTTTCCAACTGCTCTGTTGTCTCCCCATTTCCACCTGACAGCCTGGTCTTTCTGGTAGTGCGTCATTTTCAGCTCCCTTGATCTCGATTAACGCAATGACAGGAAGCGGGTTCCGGCATGCCGATCTTTGGGGAGGTGAATTCGCACAAAGTCAGGAACAAGTGACCAAAAATGTATGGTGTGCTTGACACAATGTCATGCGTTCTTTACATGTAAAGTGTGCTTTACAAGGAGGTTGCCATGACACTTTTCCAGTCCTGTTTTCAGATGGCCTGCTACACCCGCCCGGTGCCCATGTTTGCGGCCCTGACAGCGATCATCACAGCCTTGTGCGTGTCTGGCCGTTCGGAAGGCCTGCAGACAGCCGGGATGATGATCATCTTCCTGGCTGCGGGCTTTGCCGCGCAAGATGTCTGGCGCAGGCGCAACAACCACCAGCATGGAGAGGACGTATAATGGCGGGATCATTCAGCCAGGCGCAAAAGCGCTATAAGAGGGCCTTCATTCCCGTGATGGTGTTCTATGTGGTGGCCTGTTTTGGAGGCTCTTATCTCAGAGCGCAGTATGAGACACCGCCAGACTGGCTCAGCGCCATCGTCGCACTGACCATGGCGGCACCCGTGGTGGCAGTGTTGTTCCTCAAATTGCGATTACTATCGGAAACAGATGAATATACGCGCTTTCGGCAAGCCAGAAACATGTTGTTTGGGGCAGCCTTCACGGTCTCGGTCTGCACGGTTTGGGGGTTTCTGGAGCTTGTGGAACTTGTGCCGCATATGTGGACGTTCCTCGTCGCGCCAATCTATTTTTTCAGCTGGGGCATTGCCTCTCTGGTCAATCGTGATGGGGGCCCGTGTTGAAGAACACATTGCGACAATTGCGCGCTGAACGCGGCTGGAGTCAGGCCTTTCTGGCTGAACAGCTGGATGTCTCGCGACAGTCGGTCAACGCGATCGAGACGGGCAAATATGATCCGTCCCTACCGCTGGCCTTTCGTATCGCCCGCTTGTTCGAACGCTCTATCGAGGAGATCTTCGAGGATGAAGCCGAGGTCGCCGAGTAGGGAAGGCCGGAGACGTTCCATTTGGCGCACGGGGTTGCGCCGGTGGTCGGGTGTATTAAGTCCTGAAATTATATCCATTTGCTTCGTCGTAGACAGAATGACCTGAATGCTCGACGCCCTTATCCTTCTGGCCGTGATCCTTGTGGGTGGTCTGATGGCTTGGCCGCGCCTGGCGAATAACAGGCTATGGCTTGCGACGCTGACACCCCTGGCATCAATTATCGGGTCCGGTTTTCTGGTGCTTGGTCCGATACTCGATGACAAGTTCGGAAAATATGGCCTCGTGGTGATGGGCGTTTTGTGCGCCATGGCGGCGGCGTTCGGGTCAGCCATCCGCTACAACATCAATACACGCAATGATCAGGGCGGCGAGATCGGCCCTGTCGTGCAGCGTTTCGAGCAGGCGTCGTCCTGGGTGCTGGCCTTCGCCTATGTGATTTCGGTCGCTTATTACCTCAACCTGTTTGGTGCTTTCGGGGTCAGCCTGACGACAGCGGATGATGCGTTCAGCGCCAGATTGCTCACCACGGCTGTGTTCGGCCTGATCCTGATGATTGGCTGGACCCGCGGGTTTTCTGCACTGGAGCGGCTGGAGCAGGTGTCTGTCGGCATCAAGCTGGCGATCATTGCCGGATTGCTGGTTGGTTTGGCCGTCTATTTCGGTGGCAAGGCAAGCCATGGCGCGCTGGAGCTTAACCCGTCCATTGTGGGCGGCTGGGAGGCTGCAACACTGGTGTTCGGTCTGATCGTGACGGTGCAGGGTTTTGAGACCTCGCGTTATCTGGGCGAGACCTATTCGCCGACCATACGCGTGCGGTCCATGCTGCTGGCGCAGCTGATCGCGACGCTGATCTATCTGGTCTATATCGGTTTCGTAACCTTCGTGTTTTCGCGCGAGGAACTGAAATTTTCCGAGACCGCGATTGTCGACATGATGGGCGTTGTTGCGCCGATCCTGCCAGTATTGCTGGTTGCGGCGGCGCTGAGCGCGCAATTGTCTGCGGCGGTGGCGGACACGAATGGTTCCGGGGGGCTGCTTGAGGAACTAACCGGTGGCAAGGTGTCCAGCCGGATGGGCTATCTGTTTCTGGTTGTCACTGGCGTGGCGCTGACATGGGCGGCGGATGTATTCGAGATCATCTCCTACGCCTCGCGTGCCTTCGCGCTTTATTACGCGCTCCAGTCAGCCGTTGCGGCAAAGGCAGCCTGGAACGCCAATGGCGTGGGACCAAGGTCTGTTGCCTATGCGGCGCTGGTGGTGCTGGGCCTGGTGATCGCGGTCTTCGGCACGCCGGTGGAGGGATAAGCGCTTCGGCTTGACGTGGTGCTGGTTCAATCTATCGTCGATCTGCGCATCCAGAACAGGAGGCGAGGGACAATCGGGTGATATATGAGCCAGAATGAAGGCCTTGCCCATCATGAACCGGGCGGAAACGTCTTTATCTCCTATTCGCGCCATGATCTGGACTTCGTGCATCAGATCGAAACCCTGCTGGAAGATGAGGGCTATGACCCAAAGATCGACCGCAGCGATATCGAGGGCACGGAGCAATGGCTGTCACGCCTTCAGGAACTGATCTCTTCGTCTGACACAGTGGTCTTCATCCTGACGGATGAATATGTCGCCTCGGACAATTGCCGGTGGGAGATCAATGAGGCGATCACGCGCAACAAGCGCCTGATTCCGGTTGTGCCCAAGCCCATCACCAGTGCGAATGTGCCCGAAGAATTGTCGCGTCTGAACTATATCTATTTCTTCAATCTGCGCGAAGGTGACGGCACAGGGTTCTATCAGGGCGTAAAAACATTCAAGCGCGCCTTGCGGCATGATCTGGAGCGGCTGCGCCTTCTGCGGCGTTATCATGACCGCGCGGAAGGGTGGTCGAAGGGCGAGGATGATCTGCTGTCTGATGAGCAGTTATTACAGGCGGAAAGCTGGGCAAGGGCATCGCAAGCCATTGAAGGTGTGCCGGCTGACATTGCGCGCTATATCGACGCCAGTCGTGAGGCGCAGACACGGCGCGAGAAACGCCGTCGGCTGACATCCACATTGATTGGTACATTGACGGTGGCGGCGCTGGTGACATCAGGTTTTGCCGGGGTGGCATGGATGGCGGCCAAAGCCCAGAAGGTGGAAGCCGAAAAGGCGGCGCTGAATGCGGAAGAAGCTGAGCAGAATCTGCAACTGGCGCAAACCGATAGCCGCATTCTGGGAGCAACGGCACAGCGCTGGGCTGAAGCCAGCGCATCGCTCGCCATCGTGCGTCAGGCAGGGTTTGACGCGGCTGATTTCGCTGTTGATCCATTGTCAGAAGCGGTTGGGCGGCTTGAGCAGACCTATGCCGAAATGCAGCAGCTTTCCGATATGGATGGCGAGGGCGTCTATCTCATCACGAATGCGGTGCGCAGCGATCTTGGCGAAGCGCGCTATCTGAGCGGGGCGGGCAATGCGGTTGATCCGATTGACGCAATCTTTGCCAATCCGCTCTCCTTCGAAGGGGCATCGCCTGATGATGATGACCCGGTTCAGGCTGACGTCAGCAATGGTCGTCTGCAGGCCATGGCTGAAGCTGGCGTGGCGCGAGCTGTCTATTCCTGCCTTGATCAGGGACGCGAGGGGCGGGCCGATCGGCGGGGCATGATCGCGGATGAGTTCAACAAGCTGCCGGATGCAGCCTATAGTTTCATGTCGTGGAGCCAGCTTGGTGCGCGTGCAGGGTCTGAGTTTATGTGCGTGCAGGCGCGTGAGGCGATATGTGCCCGTGTGGCGGACTGCCCGCAGGAGATCGAACGCACGCTGACGGCTGTGAAGGAAAAGGTGCCAACGGAACGTCAGGTGGAGAATGCCTTCCAGATCAAGGAAGTGTTCATTCACATCGCAAGCGAGGATGATCGCGCCAAGGCGAAGACAATTGCCGCCAGGCTGGAGCAGGCATACCCGCAATATCGCGTATTGGGGATCGAGCTTGTAAAGTCTGCTGAGGGCAAGAACCGGTCGATCCGCTATTTTTATGACCCGCAAGCTGATCAGGCCCGCGAACTGGCATCTATCTGCGCTGGCCTCGCCGATGAAAATGGTTTTGCGGCGTGGGGGGCGGTTGATAGCTATCGGATCATTTCACTGGCAGGCCGCTACAAGAACCTGCCAACAGACCGCGCAGAGATCTGGTTTTAGGAGGCGCTCTTTGTGTCATGCTGCGAGATGGGATGCGCCCGTCTCAGCACGAGGTGAAAGCCTAAACCCCGTCCTCGCTGGGCGGTGTGGGTTGTAAATCCGTGAAGTCGAACAGGTTCGGGTCGATCAGATGGCTGGGGCTGACATGGCTCAGCGCGCGGAACATCTTGGCGCGGCGACCGGGCGCGCGCTGCTCCCATTCATTCAGCATCTGTTTCATCGCCATGCGCTGCAAACCGTCCTGTGAGCCACACAGATTGCAGGGGATGATCGGAAATTCCATCGCCTTGGCGAAGCGTTCGATATCGGCTTCAGCGCATGAGATCAGCGGGCGGTGGACTTTCACGTCGCCTGCATCATTCAAGAGAGTGGGCGGCATGGCCGCAAGGCGACCACCATGGAACAGGTTCAGCATGAAGGTTTCCAGCGAATCATCGCGATGGTGGCCCAGCACGATGGCCTCGCAACCTTCCTCACGCGCAACACGGTAGAGAATGCCCCGGCGCAGGCGTGAGCACATGGCGCAGAACGTATTGCCCTCCGGCACCTTGTCGGTGACGATGGAATAGGTGTCCTCGGTGATGATCCGATAATCCACACCCAACGCGTCCAGATAGTCCGGCAATATGTGCTTGGGAAAGCCAGGCTGGCCCTGATCGAGATTGCAGAACAACAGATCGACCGGAAGCGCGCCTTGCCATTTGAGATCGAGCAGCACGGCCATCAGCGTATAGCTGTCCTTGCCGCCGGACAGGCAGACCAGCCATTTGGGAGGCGTGTCGCGCTTGCGGGCATCGGCGGGGATCAGCTGGAACTGGTCGATCACTTCCTTGGCCTGACGCACAAGCGCCTTGCGCGTCTTCTTGAACCCAACCGACTTTGGCGCATGCGCAAAGATCGGATGATAGGGCTGAAAGGCGACCTCTGAAGCGGGTGGGGATGTTTGCTCTGTATCCATGGGCGGAGCGAAGCCACAGCCGGTTTGAAATGTCCAGACTCCGTATGGATGTGACTGTGACAGGGGATTCGCGCGGAGCTCTTATGCGACACTAATATGACAGTTCTGGTGAGCGTCCGATTCAAACGCAATAACAAAAATAATGAACAAAATCAGTGAGTAATAAAATAATATCAAAAACGTATATACATCGCATTGACTTAAATCTGTTCTATGTCACATTAGTGTCATGAAAAACACCGTAATTCTGGCAGGCCTGCTGGCGGCGAGCGTGATGCCGACCGCCCTGGCCGACACTCCGGAGAACGCCAACTCCAAAGCCTACGCGATCCGCATTCAGGGCGAAGCTGTTCCTGCGGCGGTGCATGATATTTCCTATCCAGCCCGTGCTGCCACTCGCAGCCGTGACGGACATTGCGATCTGCTGGTGCAGATGGATGCGAATGGTAACATTGGTGGCGTTGCCGTCAGTTCCTGTTCCGACGCCACTTTCCGTCAGGAAGCAGACCGTCTGGTGAAGAACACTGGCATGGTTGAAGGTCAAAGTGACCTCAAGCCATTGCGCATTGAATGGGATATCGACTGATCAAAGTCGTTCAAGGATATCGGCCGCAAGGTCGGTAAACACGCCCGACGCGTCCCCCCCACCCAGCTATCGGGCGTGCATGAAAAGCGCGGCAACCTTCACAGGAGGTTGCCGCGCTTTTTTTCAACGGTTTGGTTTAGTATTATTGTCTCAGTCTGCCTCGAACGAATTGAAGCGTTGTCTCGGCGACGCGTCTGCCAAGATGTGCAGCGGTTTTCAGGTCTGCGCGAGTCGGGGCGATTTCCGGGCTCTCGTCAGCATTTGATTGCGCGGCGGCTCCCAGGAAAAAGCCCAGCCTGTTGAGATCCTCTTCTGACCCTTTGCTGGAATTATTGGCAGGGGGAAGTCCGAGATTCACCCAATGCATACCATGTTGGGCCGCAAAAATTGCCAATTGCGATAGTGTTTCCGCCTTGTCGCCATTTCTGGATGCCGAGTTGGTAAAGCCGGCAGCTATCTTGTCTTTCCACAAGCTGCCCTGGGCAAAGACCTCGGAAGATGTAGCATCCATGAAGGTTTTGAATTGAGCTGACGCGGATCCCATATATGTCGGCGCACCGAATATGATGGCTTCAGCGGCTGTCAGATCATTCCAGTGTTGTTGAACGACTTCCGTTGAAATGAGCTGCGCAGTCACGCCCTCGACTTGTGCTACTCCATCTCTGATGGCTTCAGCCTGCCTGGCTGTGTGCCCATATCCGCTATGATAGACAATCGCGATATTGATAGGGTTCATTGTGATAGGCTCCATTGTTGTTGTGTAACGTGCATAATTACATTTATTGCTAAAATTAGCCTTCCCACGGGATTGTGAAACGCCCCTTCTCGGCGATCGTATCAGCGATATTCGCAATGGTTACTGCGTTCAGTTCCGCTTCCAATGCTTGTCTGGCTCGATCCAGTGTAGGTAACATGGCTGCCTGAATGTTCTTGCCGACAACGCAGTTTTCATCGGGCGCGCATCTGTGCAAGGCAAAGATCTCATCGTCTTCAACGATCCGATAGACGTCCAGTAGCGTTATGCTGTCTGCATTACGCGCCAGGAGAGCGCCGCCTCCTGCTCCCAGCTGAGATGTGGTGAGATTTGCCTTTGCCAGGCGGCACAGGATTGAACGGATAACCGCAGAATTCGTACTGGCGCTACGCGCAAGGTCTTCAGAGCGTACAGGCGTTCCTTCATTCACGGCGAGTGCAGCCAGAATGTGAACAGAAACAGCAAAGCGGGTGCTTGTAGGCAAGTGTGGACCTTCCGTGATTTTGAAAGAGTGTAATTAATATACATACACTTATAGTCAAGTCAAAATTGTGTTGGAGCCTTCTACCCGCCTGGCGGGCCTGCGATGAAGCTTTCCACCAGTGAGCCCGAGATCAGCCGCCAACCATCGACCAGCACGAAGAAGATCAGCTTGAAGGGCAGGGAGATCGTCACAGGTGGCAGCATCATCATCCCCATGCTCATCAGGATGGAGGAGACCACCAGGTCGATGATCAGGAAGGGCAGGAAGACCATGAAGCCGATCTCGAAGGCGCGCTTCAGCTCAGAGATCATGAAGGCCGGGGCCAGGACGTGAAATGGTGCGCTTTCAGCGCTTTCCAGCGTGTCGAGCTTGGCCATGCCTGCAAACAGCGCCAGGTCCTCATCTCCCACATGCTCGGCCATGAACACTTTCAGCGGTGCCGTGGTGCGCGGAATGGCTTCCTCCAGCGTGATGGCCTCGGCCATGAAGGGTTCGATGCCGCTATCATAAGCTGCCTGAAAGGTGGGTGCCATGATGAAGGCGGTCAGGAACAAGGAGAGCGAGACGATCACCGCATTGGGCGGGCTCTGGCCTGTACCGATGGCGGTTCGCAACAGTGACAGGACAACGGTGATCCGCACGAAGCTTGTCGTCATCACAAGGATTGAAGGAGCCAGCGACAGGACGGTGATCAGCGCCAGCATCTGCACAATGCCGCGCGTCATTCCCTGTCCGGTGCCCAGATCGACGGTGATTTCCTGTGCATGTGCGGCCAGAGGCGTGAAGGCCGTCAGTGCGATCAGGACAAGAAGACGCCACAGATGGTTCACAGGCTGCCTCCTTCATCATCGGTCTGATCCGGCACAATCTTGAATTCAGGCGCGTTGCGAGACGAAACCACGCAATCGCCTGCCGGGCTGAGGCACAGAAGGTGTTCGCGGTCATCCCAGCGCACCACAACCAGCTTGCGGCGCGCATCCAGACCGCGCCATTCCAATACGCGAAGATCTGATGCCCGGCCTTCAGCATTGATGCGGCCGGCAGAAAAACGGCGCAGCGCATAGCCCAGCCCCAAAATGGCAGCAAGGACCACGAGAAGGGCCGCAATGGCGCGGATCATGTCTTCCATAAGGTGCTCCACACGCGTTCTGCGTTTCGGCCGGTGTTTCAGGGTTCGGCCTGCATTTCCGCGTTAACGTTTCGGTCGTGTTGGTAAACGACGCGTTAAGATTGCTGCTGAACTCCTTCACTTCGCCTTAACCAAGATGGTGTTTTCTGCCGGGTAAGGGGAAAATTGTGCCCTGTCTGTTGATGCAAGGACGTTCTGGAATGTCGAGCCCGCTAAACATGCCAGTCTTCACAATGCTGAAGTCGCGTATGGAAATGCTTGGTGAGCGCCAGAAAACGCTGGCGCAGAATGTCGCCAATGTGTCCACGCCCGGCTACACGGCCAATGATGTGGATGTCGACAAGTTCAACAAGGCTCTTGCCAATGGTGAAGTCGGCGGGACCAACCGTCGCGGCGTGCGCATGATGACCACCAATCCTGGCCATATTGCCGCCGGTACACGAGCCCCGCTGGCCAATGGGGTGTCGATTCAGAAATCACCCGATTCGGAAACCACGCTGGATGGCAATTCCGTGGTGGTTGAAGAGCAGATGATGAAAATGGCCGAAACCCGTATGGAATTTGAAACCGCCGTCCAGCTTTATTCCAAGGGCCTGTCATTGGTTCGCCTCGCCGCCAAATCGCCAACGAGATAAGCTCAGCTACAGGAGACTGATCCATGTCCAACGACCTTATGTCTGCCATGTCCAGCGCTGCCTCGGGCCTGCGTGCGCAGACGGTGCGTATCCGCCTGTCAGCCGAGAACCTCGCCAATGCCAATTCGACCGGCGAGACCGCAGGTGCCGATCCCTATCGGCGCAAGGAAGCCGTGTTCAAGACCTATATGGACCGCGATGCCGGCGCAGAGCGCGTCAAGGTTTCGGGCGTGCGCCAGGATACGGCCGCCTTTCCAATGAAATATGATCCATCGCACCCCGCAGCGGACGAAAACGGCATGGTGAAGCTGCCAAATGTCTCGGCGCTGACGGAAATGACGGATCTGCGCGAAGCCCAGCGCGCCTATGAGGCCAATCTGAATGTGGTTGAATCCAGCCGCGCCATGTTGTTGGCCGCTGTTGACCTGCTGAAGGCGTAAGCGGCTTTTGCGCTGGCCTGTAATTTCTTGATCCCGAGGGGATGACTTAAATGTCCGATATGTCAGTGAATGCATCGCGCGCCTATCTACAGGCTGCACAGGCGGCCCAGAAATCCCTGTCGATCGGTGACAATGACGATGGGTTGATCGAAGGCGCTGGCGGTTTTTCCGACATGCTGTCTTCGGCTGTTTCCAAGGCGGGGCAGGCGGGCATGACCGCAGAGAACGCGATCTCGACGGCGGCGATGGGCAATGCCGATCTGGTGGATGTGGTCACGGCGGTTGCTGCCGCCGAAGCCACGCTGGAGACCGTCGTCGCAGTGCGCGATGAGGTCATCAAGGCCTATCAGGAAATCCTGCGCATGCCGATCTGATCGGTATTTATTGACCGGGCGCAATTGTTATCCTCGACGCGCAGTGTGTCGGGGGCATTCAGCATTTTTTCCACGCGAGTTCGGGATGCGAGTCATCAGGCTGGATCCTCAGATGGCTTACGCCCTCGAGGATGACGCATGAGGGGGCCGTCTTCCCAACGAAAGTTGGGATCCAGACGGGGATGCCGGGCTGTGTTGGTTGCGCTGGGCTCCAGCTTTCGCTGGAGATGCGGGAGGGGGCGTTGGTTTTCGGTAGGGCGGATTGAGGCACAGCCGATACCCGCCGGATGGTGTGGTTGGAGCGAGATGGCGGGTATCACATTCGTTCAACCCGCCCTACGGGCTGTCGCGTGATAGAAATCTTCTAATCGGATGAGTTGCACTCGTCTAAGTGGGGAAAGCACTGGATATTGATGCAACTTCTAGGATATTTAATGCTTTATTATGAGTGTCGGCACCACGATGTCTCAAAAGTGTCACTATATTGACATCCTGGGGTTGAAGGTTGTACCGGTGAGTCCCAACAAGCGGCTGGCATGGGCGTTAGGTTGGGGGTAAACAGCATGGTTAAGCAAAACACACAGACAGAAGCAGGAATCATTGGTATCGCGACATCGGATCTTCCCGACGTAGCGCGGCGAATCGGTGATTTCGATACCCTCGAAGACATTTTCCACGAATGCCGGAGCACCTATCTGCGCCAGTATCCCGACCAGTGGATTGGAATATATGGAGGCGGAGAGGTTGTAGTCGGCGACGACATGGACGAGCTGTATGTGCGCCTGGATGAAATGAATGTGCCGCTCAACGCTGTGAGCATTCATTTCCTGGATGCAAAGAAGCCCCTGCAAGCCCTCTAAAACATGATCAGGGGCAGGGTGAGGCCGCCGGAATTGGAGCCTCGAGTCGTGGGCGAAGTTCGTCTTGACGCAAAAACACCGGCCAATAGCAGCCATATACAACTTTCCTTCCTCCTGGATACGGGCGCAAGGCGCACTATCCTGATGCCAAAGGATTGGAAAAGGCTTCTTAGGCAGGAAGAATTCAATAAACTGGAAGATGAAGGCCCGGTGCAGGGGGCGACGGGGCTCAGCGGCCTCACAAAAAAGCTGACAGTCACGCTTTGGTTTCAGGACGACGACAAGGGATTGTTGGTTGGGGTAGTGATGGAGGTGGTGCTGATGCCCTATACCGACGCTATCAAGGACAATCCATCATTGCTCGGCCGGGACTTCATGAGCCTTTGCCATGTTGTATATGACATCCCGAATTACGAGCTGACATTGGATTCTACGGCCTTCACGCTCACAAGCTCTTACAAGACGATCGTCGTATAAGTAGAGCTTAGGGAGCATTACGTGCCTCAGTGCACCCTACGATCTAAACCACCCAAAAATCCTAACCGCCAGCGCTTCATTCACCCCCTCTACCTCCATCAGGTCCGACACTTTCGCCTTGCTCACGCCCTTGGCTGAGCCAAAGCGGTTGAGCAGGGCTTTTTTGCGGGTGGGGCCGATGCCTTCGATTTCGTCGAGGGGGTTTTTGGTGATGTCGGCGGAGCGTTTGGCGCGGTGGGCGCCGATGGCCCAGCGGTGGGCTTCGTCGCGCAGGCGCTGGAGATAATAGAGCGCCGGGTCATTGGGCGGTAGCTGGAAGGGGGCCTTGTTGGGGCGGAAGAATTGTTCGCGCCCGGCATTGCGGTCCGGTCCCTTGGCGATCGAGACGAGGTTCAGTTCGCCCTCCTCGAAGCCCAGCTCGCGGACGGTTTCCAGCACAGCGCCCAGCTGGCCCAGCCCGCCATCGATGAGGACCAGATCTGGCCATGTACCCGGGCGGGTCTCGCGGCCTTCATTTTCCTTTTTCAGGCGACCAAAGCGGCGGCGCATCACCTCGCGCATCATGCCATAATCATCGCCCGGCTCGATGCTTTCATCCCTGATGTTGAACTTGCGATAGCTGGATTTGTCATAGCCATCCGGCGTGGCGACGATCATGCCGCCGACCATGTTTGTGCCCTGTATGTGAGAGTTGTCGTAAACCTCGATGCGGCGTGGCGGCTCAGGCAGGTCGAAGGTTTTCTGCACGGCGGCGAGAATGCGCGTCTGGCTCTGGGTTTCGGCCAGCTTGCGGCCAAGCGCTTCGCGGGCATTGGTGGCGGCCTGTTTGACCAGATCCAGCTTTTCGCCGCGCTGGGGCGCACGGATTTCGACCTTGTGATCGGCGCGCAGTTCCAGCGCATCTGCGATCAGGTCCGACTGACCTGGCTCGATGGAGGTCAGCACCAGTTTTGGCGGCGGGCGGTTGTCGTAAAACTGCACGAGAAAGGCGGCCAGCACGTCCTCGGGCGCATCGTCGCTGTCATGGCGTGGATAGAAGGCATTTGCGCCCCAGTTCTGGCCCGCCCGGAAGAAGAAGGCCTGAATGCAGGTCTGACCGGCCTGGCTTTCAATGGCGAACACATCAGCCTCATCAATCCCGGCCGGGTTGATGCCCTGGCTTGCCCGCACGGCGGCCAGCGCCTTGATCCGGTCTCGCAGGCGGGCGGCGGTTTCAAATTCCATCTGCCCGGCGGCCGATTCCATGTCGGCGACGAGTTGCTTTTGCAGATTATCCGCCTTGCCACGCAGGAAGTCTGCCGCCTGTTCTGTCAGCGCCCTGTAGTCGGAGATCGAGATCTCGCCAGTGCAGGGCGCGGCGCAGCGTTTGATCTGGTGCTGCATGCAGGGGCGAGAGCGGCCCTCATAGGTGCTGTCAGTGCAATTGCGCAGCAGGAAAGCCTTTTGCAGCGTGTCCAGCGTCTGGTTGACAGCACCGACAGAGGCAAAGGGGCCGAAATAATCGCCCTTTATGCTCTTGGAGCCGCGATGCTTGGTGATCATCGGTGCGACATGGTCACGGCGGATCAGGATATAGGGAAAGCTCTTGTCGTCGCGCAGCAATATGTTGAAGCGAGGCTTGAGCCGCTTGATGAGGTTGGCTTCCAGCAATAGCGCTTCGGTCTCGGTTTCGGTGACCACGAATTCCATGGCCCGGGTCAAAGAGATCATGCGTGCGATACGCTGTGTATGGCCGCCCAGCTTGGCATAGCTGCCAACGCGGTTCTTCAGATTGCGCGCCTTGCCAACATAGAGCAGCTCCTGATCCGCCCCAAACATGCGGTAGACGCCTGGCTTGTTTGGCAGGCGTTTAAGCTGGTCCCTGATAATGTCCACGCCCGATAGACGGGGGGCAGGGGTAGAAGGTGCGCTCGAATCAGTCATGTTATGAATATGTAGGTTCGCAAGCGCTAGGCAAACCTTACCAAACAGGTCACTTCTTTTTACACTTGGCTTAATGCTGCCTATACGAAGCTTTGTTACCGTGTCTTAGATTGAGGGGAAGTTGTTTCGTCCGAAGAAGGCGAATTGTGGGAGAGGGCAAGAGATGGGTTTCAAAGATGTGACCGTCCTTCTGGTCGAAGACCATGCGAATATGCGTGTGTTGTGGCGGACGATTCTGCTTGGATTCGGCATTCGCAAGGTGCTGGAAGCACCGGATGCAACCAGCGCCTTTGAAATCCTGCGTGACGATACGGTGGATGTCCTGATCGTGGACTTCAACCTGGAAGGGCTTTCCGGTGCGGAACTGATGCGTTTGATCCGCCGTAGCGATGATATGCCATATATGATCCCCGCCATTGCCTGTACGGCCGACACGCGTCGCAGCACGCTCAAGGAGCTGGTGAATGCGGGTGTGGATGAGGTGCTCGCAAAGCCGGTATCTGCAGAGCAGGCCTGGAAGAAACTCTCGGCAGTCGTGAACAATCGCCGTAAATTTGTCAGCACACCGCTTTATCTGGGACCATGCCGTCGGCGCAAGGACCAGCATTACTCTGGACCAGATCGTCGCAAGGCCGTGGTTGAAACCGAGCAAGACTAGCGGTTAACGCGCGTGGTGAAATCTGTGGGCACCGGCTTATCCAATCGAAATCGCTTTATGGTCTAATTCAGTCAGTATCGGAATGTCTCGCAAATGACCACTTTGCCGGTTTTCCGGATGTTTGAGGGTTAGCAAGTGTCGCGGCTTCGCAATGTCAGGATCATGGTTCTGGACGATCATCGCAACATGCGGATGTTGTGGCGCGGCATGTTGCTGGGGTTTGGAATACGAAACGTCATTGAGGCGGGCAGTGCCAGAGATGCGCTGGAACAGCTGCAGCAAACCGATGTGGACGCGATCATTGTCGACCATCATCTGGGCGATATGACGGGTTCAGAATTCGTGGAAGTCCTGCGCAAAGGGTCAGATAGCCCGGCACCGCATGTGCCGATCATTGCCTGCACGGCGGATACGCGCCGCGTGACGATCAGGCTGATGATCGATGCTGGTGCCGATGAGATCCTCGCCAAGCCGGTATCGTCCCAGCAGGCATGGGACAAGCTCGTCACGGTTGTAAACAACCGCCGGAATTTCGTGCGTTGTGGTGAATTTTTCGGACCAGATCGTCGTCGGCGCAAATCACCCTATTTCGGGGATAATGAGCGCCGTGAGGTGCGGGATTCCGGTTGCTTCATCGACTGACTGATTGACTATGGTGTGATGAACACCAGACCGGCCGTAAAGCTTCCCACGACAACCATGCACAGCATGACAAGACCGTGATTGGTCTGCGCGGCGGCATAACGGCGGCGGGTGCGTGGTGGGCGGGCTGCTAGATACCCCAGAAAAACAATAAGCCCTAGAATCAATACGAGTTTCTGTAGGTCTGTCCAATCTGCGAATGGTGCGTAAACCTGTGCGGATACGCGTTCGAACAGATCCATGAGGTAATGCCGTGTATCGTGTACGGCTTGTTCGTAAACAGTCATGACGGCCCTTTCCATTCGATGCACCAATCTGGCGCGTCTCAAGCTCTCATACTCGTGTAATGCGAGAACTGGGCCAGCAGATGCACTTCAAAGGGGAACCTGCCTGTCATCTGGCGTCCCCTCCGGATGACAGGCAGGCAGTTGCGGCGTCCCGTCCCCGGACGGTTGCTCCTGATGGATGCGACAGCACGTCAATCCGCACTCATGCCGCATTCGATCAGGCCCGCCGCGAACGCCGCTTTCCGGGACGATCAGGCTTACACACACAAAACAGCCTGTTGACCGCGCAGATGAAGAGAGAGGGCCTTCCGCGCGGCTCGTCACACCAGACGATCAGTTCTCACCCGGAAGGGAGAGATCCTGTGAAGCAGTGCGTCCCGCAACCCGGTTTGGGGCTGTCAATAAGGCTGCGGGACGCTTCAGGAAGCCAGCGAGCCGGTCGGCAAAGCTGAGCATTCCTGAATTGGGGTGACTGGAAAATAGGGAGAAGGGCCGGGCATGCGCGATGGGCGCTTCTGCGTTTGGCCTGAAGACTACCGGCTTGAGCATTTGGTCGCCTTTCATGGCGGCCAGGTCTCGCGGTGTGGTCTGAATGGTCTGTGCCATGTTTCGTCCCCTTCTTGTATTCGCCTGTCCTTGAGAAGAAGAACATCATCCGACCACGGCGGAAGAAGGGTGCGAATGGGGTTTATTGGCCAGCAATCAGGCCAGATGGCCGCAAGCCGGCCATGAATGTCGCCTGAATAAGGCGTTAAGGCCGTGTTGCCGCCTCATGGCCCCAATTCGCCAATGGGGCGAGATGTTACCTGGGGCGCACGCAGATGGTAAATCCGTAGAATTCACCATCAATGTGCTTTCATTATTGTTCCGAGTATGAAAAACGGAGCTCAGGATTATACACACGCCACCTCAATGCCCATCAGGGAGATATATGCCATGCCATCCGCACCGCTTTCAGACGCTCTCAGCCGAGTCCAGCCATCTGCGACCATTGCTGTGACCAACAAGGCGCGCGAACTCAAGGCAGCGGGACAGGATGTCATCGGGCTGGGTGCAGGTGAGCCTGATTTCGATACGCCGGAAAACATCAAGCAGGCGGCCATCAGGGCGATTGAAGCCGGGCACACCAAATATACGGCCGTAGATGGTATCCCTGAGCTGAAACAGGCCATCATTGCCAAGTTCAAGCGCGACAATGAGCTGGATTACGCCATCAACCAGATTCATGTCGCTCCGGGCGGCAAGCCGATCATCTACAATGCGCTGCTGGCGACGCTGAACCCCGGCGATGAAGTGGTGATCCCCACGCCTTACTGGGTCTCTTATCCTGACATGGTCTTGCTGTGCGGTGGTGAGCCTGTCTTTGCCGAGGCCAGCGCGGCCGACAAATACAAGTTGAAGCCAGAAGCGCTTGAAGCTGCAATCTCGCCCCGGACCAAATGGCTGATCCTGAACTCACCCTCCAACCCCTCAGGGGCGGCTTATACCGAAGCCGAGCTCAAGGCGCTGGGTGAAGTGCTCAAGCGTCACCCGCAGGTCTGGATCCTGACCGACGACATGTATGAGCATCTTGTCTATGATGATTTCCAGTTCAAGACGATCGCACAGGTCTGTCCGGAGCTTTATGAACGCACGCTGACCATGAATGGTGTGTCCAAATCCTACGCCATGACCGGCTGGCGTATTGGGTATGCGGGCGGTCCGGCAGATCTGATCAAGGCGATGGCCAAGGTCGAGAGCCAGACTACATCGAACCCATGCTCGATCAGCCAATATGCAGCTGTTGAAGCCCTGAACGGTCCGCAGGATTTCATTGCCGAGCGCAATGAAGTGTTCAAGTCGCGCCGTGACCTTGTGGTGTCCATGTTGAACCAGGCCAAGGGGCTGGAATGCCCGACGCCTGAAGGCGCGTTCTATGTCTATCCGACCTGCGCAGGCGCGATCGGCAAGACATCAGCGGGCGGTCGCCTGATCGAGAATGATGAAGACTTTGCCGGGGCCCTGCTGGACGAGGAAAAGGTCGCGGTTGTGTTTGGCTCAGCCTTTGGCCTGTCACCGGCTTTCCGGATCTCCTATGCAACATCGACCGAAGCGCTTGAAGAGGCGTGTAGCCGTATTCAGCGTTTCTGCGCCGGGCTTCGCTGACCGACGATTTCAGTCCTTGGAACCACAATGCGCCCGCTTCGTTTGTTCGAGGCGGGCGCGACATTTTGTGCTAGTCTATTGAAATCCGGCATTCATTACCCAATTTAGAAACCTTCTAAACAAGGAGCATATAACATGGACATTGGAATTCCCGAACCTGACCGCAAGGAAATCGCAGACGCACTCTCGGACGTGCTCACCGAGACCTATGCGCTTTATATCAAGACACACGGTTATCACTGGAATGTAGAAGGCCCGCAATTTTCGACCTTTCACGCTCTTTTCATGACGCAATATACAGATCTCTGGAACTCGCTTGACGAGATTGCCGAGCGGATCCGTTCACTGGGCTTTTTCGCACCATCGGGGGCGGCCATCTATAGTGGCGCAACGATCAAGGCCGATAATGACGTCCCGGAAGCGCTTCAGATGATGTCCAATCTGGTGTCTGACAGCGAGACCGTTATCCGCACTGCGCGCAAGGCGCTGCAACTGGCCGCTGACAAGGGCGATGACGCCACCGCCGATCTGATGACACAGCGCGTTGCCGTGCTCGAAAAATCCGCATGGATGATGCGCGCTCATTTGAAATAAGGTTTCCGTTACAACGCAAAAAGCGTGCTCTTGCATTTTAGGAAGAGCGCGCTTTTTTGTGTGGAATGTCGTGCGGGGAAGGGATGCTTACTCGCTATTCCCCATAATCCTTCTTCCATTGCACCGTGACGCGGGCGTCGCCGTCCTGCTGGAATTCAGTGCCGATCTCGATATTGTCACGCGGGGTCCATTCCACGGCGATATCTGCGACACTGCCGGGGCTGGTGCGAAATTCCAGATAGACATCATCAGCCAGATAGCGCCCGGCACCGACGCTGGCATTGCCCTCGGCATTGGATGAGACAGTCAAGCGGTCCAGCCCGACTGCATTGCGGATTTCACCCAAGGGGTTCAGGCCACCACCGCCGCCCGTCATCGTGGCGAGGGCAGCTGCCAATTGAGCTGCTTCCAGTGCGGACAGTTCCGCAGCTGAACGTCCAAACAACAGACGCGCCAGGATCTCATCTTCGGGCAGGGATGGGCTTGAGCTGAGGATCAGTTCAGGGTTGGTGACCGTGCCGCCAATGCGCAGATATGACGTTACCCCATCAGAAGACCGCGTGGCCTCAAAATCCAGCAAGGCGTTTTTCGGTTTTCCCTTGAAATTGACTGAACCCTTGTCGAAGTCGAAACGCTGTCCGGCCAGTTCAAAGCCTCCACGTACAACATTGGCCTGTCCGATCAGTGCCAGATCCGACATGCGGCCACGCACTGCGATATCCGCAGACATTTCGACATCCAGACCCATGCCCTGGATATAGGCCTTGTTGGGGGCTTTCAGCTTGAGGTCGATGGTGACGGGGAAGGTGCGTTCTGGCGGCGCTTCCTCTTCTGGTGTGGCCTGTTTCTCTTCTTTGTCCGGGAAGGTCACGTTGACGGTCGGGATCTGGGTGCCGGCAGTCAGGGTGGTGATATCGAGCAGGGCACGCTCAGCGGTCAGTTCACCTGTGATTGCTGCACCTTTTTCCGTTTTCTCCATCTTCGCCCGGCCAGCCAGTTGCAATTCCTGGCCATTGCGCTTGATCGCCACGAAATCCTTGAAATCGAGATACAGGGATGATGCACCGATCTGGTCGAGATTCATGGAGCCACGCCCGGAAATGCTACCGCCATCGACACCGCGAGCGGTTACACTATCCAGAGTCAGTGCCTGGCTGTTGAAATCGGCTGCCAATGAGATGTCGCGCAGTCCTACGCCTATGCCGGCATGTTCGAATTCACCATTCTCGAAGGTCAATCGGCCTGTGGGGCGCATGGCCGATATGATGGCATCATCGCGGGCGACCAGTTCGAAATCGCCATCCAGTTCCACGGTTTCAATACCGACCAGCGTCCATAACGGTCCAAGATGCCCTTTGCCGTCAATGGCATAGGCAATGGCATCCTGTTCGGCGTCAAACTGGGGAAGACCATTGGCGACTCGAAGCGGCACGGTGGCATTTCCGGTGATCGACAGATCATCCTCGCCGGTAAGATTCAGGTCGAGTGCCCATTGATTGTCACGCGTAGCGGCATTGATGGCGATCTGCATGACCGGCGAGCCTTCGGTGACGCGCTCCAACCCATCCAGCTTGATCGTGACCGTTCCTTCGCCCTGATCAGCCTGTCCGCGCCATTCTGCATTGATGGCTGCATTTCCCTTTACATCGTTGCGCCCGGCCAATGCGGCAGCGCGCTGAATATCAATGCCGGTGGCCTGGAGTTGGGCTGTAAGGCCAGAGGTTTCACTGTTACGCTCCACGGTAAGGGCGATCTCACCATTGAGAATATCCAGCCGGGTTTCTGCTTCCAGCCCGGTATCGGTCAGTTGCAAGGTGAGAGGGGAGAGAGTGCGTACAGGCTCGCGATCATAACTACCATCCAGGCTTGCCGTGATGATGCGTGCCGTTTCCTCCTGTTTCACATCTGCATTCAGCGCCAGCGCCAGTGGAACCCTGCGTAGTCCTGAGGCTTGCGTGCCCTTTGCGTTTGCCGTGATTTTAAGGTCGGCAGGAACACCGGCGATGGTAAACCGGGCGTCATCCAGCGCGATGGTATCGGTTGACAACTCATCAATGCGTCCAGCGACATCAATGCGCTCACCGACAAGCGTGCCGGTGATATCCAGATCCCCGGTCATGTCTTCGAGCGGGATGGGACCGCTCAGCGCGAACTCGGCAGTTACGTCCTCACCCGGCGGCTTGGAGACATCGCCGGTCAGCTTGAGGTCGGCCCAGCTGGCGGTGATCGTTTCAAGACCCACACCGTTTGAGGTGTCGACCAATGAGCGCAGGCTGATCGGTTCGCCATTGGCTGCGCCATCCAGCGCCAGATCACCGGCCATTCCTGTATCGGTGCGGCGGCCATCGAAGGCGAGAGCAAGATCACTCAGCGTCACAGAGCCCGTTTCAACGGATTCCAGGGAGGATCTGGCATTGATCCTGACAGCGTCCACGGGGCCCTTGGCGGAGGCACGGAGGGCGAGAGAACTTGCGGACACACCTGACACTGAAATCGCGTCCAGTTTGGCATCGATATTTGCGTCCACGCCCTTGTCGCTGTAATCGCCAACGCTTTTCACCGAGATCCCGGCAGACGATGCCGCCATATTCCAATTTGCGCTGCCATCGGGGGCGATGCTCGCCGTGGCGTCAAAATCAAGACGTTCACCCAGCAAATCCCTGAGTGTGGGATCAAGAGCCTTGAGGGCTTTTGTCCGGCCTTTGACATTGGCGGCAATAGGAGCATCTGCACTGCGTCTTTGCACGCGCCAATCCAGCGTTGCGCTACCCGTAACCTGATCTGTTACTCGTGAGAGGTCTTTTAGTGCGAGATCCCCCTTCAGATTGAACGGCTCTTCTGGTGACAGGTCTCCGGTAGCCGTCAGGCGTACAGTATGTCCGCGTGCATCCAACTGGCTGATCTTGATGGACTGGTCGCTGACATCCATTGAGAAATCGCCCAATAGAGTGAGGCGATCCCCAACCAGTGCATTCAGCTGGGGGGTCGAAAAGGTAGGAGATGACGCATCAAGGTCGATCAGAGTGGCAAGCTTGTTATCCCCATATCGTGCATCGACGCGGCTCAACAATGCACCAAAGGTTACCGTGTCGCCATAAGCCAGCTTATCTGCCGATACATCGCCTGCAAATCGAAAATCCTGTTTGTCCTGTGTCAGTTCTCCGCTCACAGACAGCATCTGCGCAGTCAGGTCCGGAACGCCTGAAAGCGTCGAAAGGTCACGCGTGCGTGCAATTACCGCCAGAGTGCCAGCCAAAGCTCTGTCTTCAATATCCACCGGCCCGTAAATGCGGGCGCTCAGATGGTCTGATCGCAGGTCAAGCGACACATCGGACTGATCCAGCTGTGCGATATTCATTGTGACATCGGCGCGCACCATCTCGCCGAGCCTGTCGCCGATGTTTGTCAGCAGGGAGGATGCTGCCGGAACAATCTCGATATGTGCTTCGATCTGATTGGAAGCGGCATCGCCCCAGAAGCGCAAGGCTTCGCGACCGGCATCGCTGAGCTGGCCAGCAGCCGTCCACTTGTCGGCATCACCTTCGCCTTCAAAATGCAGGGTGATGTCGCCATCTGGCTTGATCGGCAAAAGCGTCTGGACGATCCCGCCCTGTGGCGCATTCACATCGGCCTGGCCGGTGAGAATGAAAGCCTGGGTCCAGCGGATATCAATTTCGGCGCTGTCGCTGGCCGACATATCCTTGCTGTTGAGGTCCAGCACCAACCGCCCACCATCATTGCCTGCCTCAGCGGCTCCGGCAAGTTGCAGAGCCATGTATGGGCGTTGCTCGGTTTCGTCGATCTGTATGTCAGGCAGAGAGAGTTTCGTCAGTTCGAAGTGTTTGATGAAACTGCCGCCACTGCTTTTCTTGTCTGGTTTTGGTTCGGAGGGTTCAATCAGTGGATCGCGCAGCATGTGAATTTTCGATGCTGCGAGTTCGGTGATGATCACCTGTTTTCGCAATAGTGACAGGAACGACCAGTCCAGCCTTGCATCCTCGATGATCAGCCAGTCGCCTTCAGCATCAGAGATACGAATTTCACCAATGCGTGCATCGTCTAGAATGTCGCCTTCGAGATTTTCCATGGCGATTGACTGGCCGTTGAAGGACTGACCTTCAACGATACGTTCAAGCATGGCCCGACCGGGAGCTGCACCGATCAGCAGACGTGCAATGAATATCAGTGCCAGCAGGACACCGATAACGATCAGCCCGATACGGAGCCAGCCTCTGGGCCATTTGACGGCAAAGCGGCCTCGTCTCATTTGCTGCGGAGTTTCGGGTGCATTGCTCATCAGAATGCCTGCCCGATAGAGATATAGACCTGCACAGGATCGTCATCCTCACGCTTGTCCAGCGGGGTTGCGATATCCAGGCGCAGGGGGCCGAACTGGGTGAAATATCGAAATCCCACGCCTACGCCTGCGCGCAGATCGGAAAACCTGGGTAACTCTTGCTTGGTTGCTTCACCGGCATCAACAAACAGGACAGCGCCATATTTGTCGCGAATGCGCCAGCGGCCTTCAATGCTTGTCTCGATCAGGCTGCGCCCGCCAATCGGGTCGCCCTCATCATCTTCCGGTCCCAAAGCCTGATAGCCATATCCGCGTACCGAGCCGCCGCCACCCGCAAAGAAACGCCTGTCGACGGGAAGCTCTGCCTGCTCTGCACCATAGACCGAACCCATCTTGAAACGACCTGCCAGCACGAAGCGGTCCGAATTGATGCCGGTATATCCACGCACTTCGGAAGTTGTTCGGATGAATGCGCCTTCCGTATCGCCAATGGCATAGGATGGCTCGCCCTGCAGATAGACCCGGAACCCCTGTGTCGGATCCAGGGCCGAGTCGGTCCCGTCCCATGTCCCGCCGAGCAGACCGGAGATGAGATTGATATCGCGCTCGGTCTCACCGTCATCCTCTCGGGAATGTTCAAGGCTCGCGCCGGTCGAGAGGGTCAGTCGATCTGTCCAGCGATAATCATAATCCGCAGAAATGCCGAGGGCGCTGCGGTCATAGGCATCTGTTTCCTCATCCGTCGCGGTGAGCGCGAACGTCAATGTGCGGCCATATCCGCCAAAAACCGGTTGTTCCCAGGCCAGCTCGAATTCGCGTTCGAGTTCGGCGACCAATAGCGAAGTACGCAGAGTGTCGAGACGTCCGGTAAAGTTGCGGCGTTGCCAGTCGCCCTGGAAACCCATGCCTTCGGATGTGGAATAACTTGCACCAAGCCCGACCGATTGGCGCGGTGCATCGTCAAGATCGATGATGATCTCGCGGATCTGACATCCACTTTCACCGCGGTCCTCACTGCTGGTTGCCAGCTCGACATTGGCCAGATCGAACATGCGGGTCTGAACCAGCCTGCGTTCCAGTGTCGCCAGCTTGTCGGCATCATAGGCCTGGCCGGGTTCGATTTCGGACAGTCGATTGATCATGACTGGGCGTGTGACGCCTTTGTTCTTCAGGGTGATATCACCCATGCAGACCAGTGCTCCGGGCTGGTAGCGATAGGTCAGATCAATACTGGTGTTCTCGCGGTCACCGATCAGGGCCCGATCAAGGATGCGAGCTTCAGGATAACCTGCATCCCGCAACTGGCTGAACATGCGGCGTTCTTCGCTGATGATCTGATCTGCGCGTGCCGGGTCGCCTTTGCCCATACGGGGAACGAGGTCCACATTCACATCGTCGCGTATTGTACCGTTTTTCGATTCCAGCAGCACTGAGACGTCACTAAAGCGAAAAAGCTCCCCAGCGTTGAGGATCACCTTTGGTGTAATCTTTGGCTCGAGCTCGACAGAGATTTCGGCATCCGCGTCGAAATATCCTTCCGAATTGAGAACCTTGAGCACGATGTCTGCTGCACGACGTGCCTGACGCCTGGCTTCAAAGCGGGTATCTGCAGTATCTTCTTCAGCCAGCAGGCTATTGATACGTTCACGCACAGCTTCGGGCAGTGGTTCTCCGGTGTTTTCCAGAGAAACTGTCTGCGCCAATGCAGCGGGTGATATCAGCGCTGCTGCAACGAGCCAGGTCGCGCGCATGCTGATCGATTTGGATAAATCGTGCGTCAAACTCTAAACGTGTCTTTTCATTGTCAAAGCGTTCGGGGCATGTCCATTTGCCATTGTCCTGCAACAGCATTGCCAGAATGTTGCTGAGTGATGGCGAGTCGTTCCGTCTTGTTGCATCATCTGTCTAATATGGGTGTGAATCGAGTCTTACACATGGTCGATTGCAGTAAGTTCAGTCGACGAGCGGTGCTTTTCAGCAGTTTTGCGGTGGTGTTGGGATGCGGTTCGTCTCAACGGACGGATGGGCTGGTTGCGGGTGAAAGCGGGCGCGTGGTCAAGATCCGGGATGGGGATGCTCTGACGCTTGATAGTGGCCTTAGTGTGCGTCTGGCGGAAATAGAGGCTCCGCGTCTGGCCTGGAATGATAGGCCGCAGGACCCATTTGGCGAACAGTCCTTCGAGATGCTGGAATATATCGCTCTGGGTCGGGTCGCCAGATTGTATTATGGCGGATTGTCTCGCGATCGATATGACAGGGCGCTGGCGCATGTCCTGGTGGAGGATGAGACCGGAAAGGACATCTGGCTCAATGGCTATATGGTGCATCAGGGGGGCGCGCGTGTGCGCAGCTATTCGGACAATTGTGCCAGGGCGCGTGCACTCTATCCGCTTGAAAGCGAAGCCAGGCAGCTGAACAGGGGATTGTGGACGCATCAGGGATATAACGTGCGAACACCTGATGATCTGTCGCAGACGAGGCGAGGGTTCTGCATTGTGGAAGGCCGCATAGACGAGATTGCAGAGATTGCCGATGGCCAGTCGCGTGTTGCAGGTACGGCGAGCGGCGGGTTGGCGGTGAGGCTTGGTTATGGGTTGGCCCGCGCACCAGACCGCATACCGCTTGCACCCGGAGATCATGTTCGATTGCGCGGATATGCTTCGGAGCTGGATGGGCATATGGATATCAGG
>PAQI01000002.1 GCA_002709235.1 Hirschia sp. | reverse complement strand
TTGTCCAAGATTCCCCACTGCTGCCTCCCGTAGGAGTCTGGGCCGTGTCTCAGTCCCAGTGTGGCTGATCATCCTCTCAGATCAGCTATAGATCGTAGTCTTGGTAGGCCATTACCCCACCAACAAACTAATCTAACGCGGGCCGATCCTTCGCCGATAAATCTTTCCCGATTACGGCGTATTCGGTATTACACCCAGTTTCCCAGGGCTATTCCGAAGCGAAGGGCACGTTCCCACGCGTTACTCACCCGTCTGCCACTCTCACCGAAGTGAGCGTTCGACTTGCATGTGTTAAGCCTGCCGCCAGCGTTCGTTCTGAGCCAGAATCAAACTCTCAAGTTGAGTTGCCAGATCCTGACGAATCATGCATGAATCGTATGCATGAATGCTGTTAAAGCGTTTGCACTTTTGACGGATGCCCGTTCAAGTTAAATTTAATGGACCACCGAAATGGACCAAAAAAGCTTATTTGAACTGGCTTCCAGAAAAACGCAAACCGTCAATAGTCGATCTGAGGAACCTAAGTTCCAGCAAACGTATCGCCGCCTGCGTTTCTCTTCCAATCTCACAATTTCAAACATCTAAGAAGCGTGTTCGAACCTCAGTCCGGCTTCATTTTAACCAACGCCTCAGCGCCAGTCGAGCGAGCGGTTCTAAACCACTCAATGTTCTGCGTCAAGCATTTATTTGACTAATTTGTGTCACTCAACCGAGCTAACAAACCAGCCAAAATGTGATCACCGGGACTTCCTCAGAACTCCCTAACTGGCGACCCCGCTTGGCGGAGAGCGGCGGGGTATAAAGCCCACCGAAGACCTCGTCAACCACTTAAATTCAGAAAATTTCGAAGCCCTGAAAGGACCAGATTTTTCCTGAAAATCGGTGGCTCTTTATACTCCCGAAGGAACCTGTCAGAGCCGCCAGCGATCAGCGAGCGGCGGATATAGAACCCGCCGTAGTTCCCGTCAACCACCTAATTTCAGAAAAACTTGAAGCTCCGAAGAACCCTTATTTTCCCGAAAATCTGGAGACCCTTGATCGCTCCCTGAAGAGCCTTGTCGAGCCGCCGGTGATCAGCGAGCGGCGGATATAGAACCCACCGTAGTTCCCGTCAACCACCTAATTTCAGAAAAACTTGAAGCCCCGAAGAGCCCTGATTTTCCTGAAAAACTGGAGGCCCTTGAACGCTCCGTAAAGAGCCTTGTCGAGCCGCCGGTGATCAGCGAGTGGCGGGGTATAGAGCCCACCAAACTCCCCGTCAACACTCTAATTTCACTTTCTCAAAACGCTCTTTGCAGAATGTCCGAGAAGGCAAAAACCATCCTCTCAGACCGACCATATGGCCGGGCCAGAAAAGATGTAGCGCCCTTGGGGAGCGGCGTATGTATAGGTGCACCCTGATGCCGTCAACACGCGAAATGCTCTTATTCCATTTTTTATTCGCTCGACCGCAATCCTCTGCCCCCACTGTCGGCAACATGAAAGCCGAGCAAACCAGGCACCCCCACTCCCCTTCCCCGGTTTTGGCACCGGGATATTGAGCTGCGGCCGCAATAATCAGCTGCACATTATATATAGGCCCATGCACGCCTTATACAGAGCCATGCACGCCCCTGGCTGAGCACTATTGCCTCCTTCAATCTTCCGAAGCATCTCTCATATGGGGATTTTTCGCTCATGGATCACGCTGTATCGAGCAGGCACATTCATTGCGAGATAGCTCAAATTTACGCAAAATTTACTCGTCAGAATGGGTAAAACCCGGCTTTCACCTGCCTTTTGCTGCCGCTGCCCTGACCAGATATCACACGCCATTCGCCCCTGATTTCCCCCTCCAGCACCAAATTGCAGCGCAAAATACCCAACCGCGCGAATATGGCATGCCCATTGCACACTGTCGGGCAAACCTCATTCGTTTGGAGACTGCCATGTCGCCCCTGTGCAAATCATCCCGATACCTGACGACTGCCATATTGGCCGTCATTGCAGGCGCGGGCGTCGCTCAGGCAAATCCTGCCGCCCAGTTTACCGGTGAATTCGAACGCCCCTACGGCTTCGGGTATGGCGAGGAAAATTCTGCCTACGATGCAAATACGCGCGACCTGAACGGCAATAGAGTCATCATCGATGGTCGTATCATCGTTGGCGACGATCTCTCCAACCTCTCTTCTAGCGGCGTCTACGGTTACCGCTTCCAGGGTTCAGGTGCCACTTACGGCCGATCCCCGAACGCAACCGTGAGCGGCAACCAGCTTAATGTGATCACGCAAGGGTCCAACAACACCATCGTGATCGATTCCACTCAGATCAATAATGGCGACCAGACTGTCGTTCTCAATGGGGAGCTAGACCTCGATGACTAATTCGCTTCGCAAGGCCAAACTGCCGGGCATCATGTTTGCGGGCGCCATGTCACTGGCCGCCTGTGTATCTCCGACAGCTTCAATTGGTGGCAATTACACCAAGCCAATCGGCGGCTCGCCCGTCACAGTCAACCCGACCCCCTATTCGGCTGGTCTGGTCTGCATGGGCGACTATGCCCGCGCCGCAGGAATCGCACAGCCAAAGATCGCTGTCGGCCGTATCCTTGACTACACTGGCAAGGAAGATTTTGAAGGCGGTCGCCGCGTCACCCAGGGTGCATCCCTGATGGCAATCTCGGCATTCGCCAAGGCTGGTGCACGCCTGGTCGAGCGTTTCGACACCTCTGTCTCCGAGCTTGAGCTGAAATATGCCAACAACAAGCTGATCGGCGATGGCGTTGACGATGACTACCGCAAGATCCACGCAGGTTCGATCCCAGGCTCAGACTTCTACCTCGTCGGCGGAATCACGGAACTGAACAGCAATATCCGCTCTGTCGGTATGGACGCTTATATCGGCGACATGGATGTCGATGATCCAAAAGGATCGCACGGTGCCAAGATGTTCGTCATCAATGTCGGCCTCGACCTGCGCCTCGTTGAAACCCAGACGCTCGAAGTCGTCGACGTGATCTCCTACCAGAAGCAGATCATCGGTCGTGAGCTTTCCGCTGGCATCTTTGACTTTGCCAATGGCAATATCTTCGACATCGGCGTTGGCGAACGTGCCATCGAGCCGATCCAGCTGGCAGTCCGTTCGGTCGTGGAACGTGCTGTTCTGGAAATGACGGCCAATCTTTACGGCGCTAGCAGCCCGGATGTCTGTGCAGCCATCGCGGTTGAAGGCAGCGACATCGCCTCCACCAATGGCGTCTCCGGTGACTATTACGAAGCCTATGACAACCTGCCGACCAATAATGGTGACACGCGCGAAAGTGCCAATCGCTGGCACGACAAGCGCGACAACGCCATCGAAGCAGCCCTTCGCGGCCGCCAATAAAACTGAAGACTGGCCCGAGGGAATAACCCGCAAGGTGCCGCCAGATCGGCATCTTTATAAGGAGACGGGATGATGAAGCGTATGATGATCAAGTCCGGTGTCGCCAGCATGGCGCTGGTTGCAGCTTTGACGTCCAGTGCCCTTGCGCAGGATGCAACGGACATTCTCAACGAGCAGCTCCAGCTTGGTGACGTTTTCGGGCACATGGATGTGGTTGTCACCGATGACACTGCCGGTGACGCTTCATCCACAGGACTGGCCTATGGCAATGTCGTCTCTGTTGATGTGAACCGCGATGCCAATGTGGAATCGACACAAGGCCTGCACGGCTCCGTCGACGCCCGCGCCACGCTGAACACAACCGGCCACGATGTATCCGGCACGGCCTCTGCCCTCTCTACAGCTTACGGCAATTCCGGAATGGTAATGTCTGACGGTGCGGCAGTCGACGCAACTCTCAGCCAGTATGCTGATGAAAACGAATCGATCACCGCGACCACGCGCGTCAATATACGCAGTGCGGGCGCAATCTCTGCGGCCTCCGTCTCCACGGCAAACACGATTGCATCCTCCGTTGAAGATGGCGGCGACCTTCAGGCGCTGGTTAGTCAGGTGTCTCAGTCAGACGTAACAGCCGACACAATGGTCAGCACATGTTGTGGGGGCACTGATACAGTGGCTTCAGCAACCGCCGTCACCAACGCCTATGACGCATCCGCTGATTCCTCGCGCAACCGCCACGATGTCTATCAGACTTCCCAAGGCGACCAGACCCGCGCGAACACGTCTGTCACACAATATTCCGGCGAGAATGTCACGGCAGTCTCCACCTCCTCGGCCAACTCCCTCGTCGTCAACAGCGCCTGGGGCTATTCAGACCTTGAAGGCAATCAGGACAACCAGTCACAAGTCGTCGCGACGACTGAACTGAACCTGGACAATTGGGACGGCACAGCCGCCGCATCCTCCTATGGTGTCGGTAACTCGGCCCTGACCTACAATATCGGTTCGCCCACCGATGTGGCCCTCGACCAGTTCAACTCCGGTGATGTGTACGCAAGCACGGACTTCAACGGCACTGGCGGTGCTGGCGGAACAGCGATCAGCTCGACCACCGCCATTGGTAACGCCTTCACCGGAACCGTCTGCGCCACTTGTGGATCAAACGGTGTAGTTGGTGGTTCGATCAACCAGGTGAACAACGGCAATGTCTATGCCTATGGCAACACCAATGTCGGGGGCACGGGCGGCATCGCTGCCTCAGCAGCCGCCATCGGAAACTCTGCCACTTTCTCCACTTACGGAAATGGCACGGGCAACTAATCGCCAACCGCGCGTAGCGCATTGAATGACATCAAATCCCCGCTGATGAGAACTCTGCGGGGATTTTGCATGTCACAGCCAACGCTTGGCGGCCAGCATTCAACGCTCACTCACCAGATGCATCCACACCACCGGTGCACGGTGCTTCCAGTGCTTGCGTGATCATCTCATTGGCGCGTGTGATGCTGGCCGACTGCAAACGCGAATCGCCTGCTGCCGTCAGGCGCACATCATCTCCGATACGCTCCATTTCAGCCAGATCGACCCAGCTCTCCGCCTCGAAGATATAAGGCGCATAACGCTCTGTCAGCAGAAGCTGCAATTCCTCACGGTCAAAGCTGGCGGCAGTACGGCGCGACAGCTTGGCACCGGTTTCGAAGATGATCTCGCGCAGGGATTCGCAGGTTTCCGTGCCGGGCGGCGTGATCTTGGCCTTTTCCTTGGCCGCGATCAGCCTTGCAATCAGGTTCCACGTCATGGAGGTGACCGAATCGACATCCGCCGTGTGGCGCAGGATCTTATCCCACTTTGCCTGCCCCGCTTCGCGCAGATAGATAAAAGCGATATTCTCCGTCGATCCCACTCGGCCGACTTCTGTCTGACCCCATGCCGTGCGCAGATCTGCGGCCATGCGCAGCTGACGCTCGGCAGATAATAAAGGGTCTGGCGGCAGGATGATCGAGACATTGGGATCACCGACCAGCACCATCAATGTCGAGCCAGCTCCATGATAAGCCTGGAATTTATTGGTGTTCGCATCCGACACACGATTTGATTCCACCAGCTGCAACGCTTCGGTGAACGTCACATAGCCCGCCTCCGCCATGCCGTTCTTACGCTGGCACTGCCCCTTGTAATAATAGAGATTCAGCAACAGGCCCTTGTCGTTCATGCCCTTGGGAATGGCGTTTTCACGGCGCAGCGTCATAAGCGTGTCATTGACCGCATTGACCACCGCCTCACAGCCAAAGGGCCGCGCCGGAGACCATGCATAATCATCATTGGCAGCACCCGCATACAGCGCCTTGGCCCGCGCAGCGTGATAATAACCTTCCAGCGGCCCAGATGTTGCCAATGCTCCAATCGCGCTATCTGCATCCAGCGCACCACCGCGCCAATCGGCCAGCGCATAATCAAACACCGCCGCAAGATCCTTGGACAACCCATCCGCACCACGCGCCGCAGTGACCAGATTCGCCGTCGAATCATTGAGCGGCCAGCCAAGAATATGCGCCTTGGCAAACCGGGCTGCGTCCTCGACCAGCGGTTCGGCCTCTTCACGATTGGCGCGCAAGGCATAAACAATGTCGGCGCGTGCCGATTCTGTCTGATGACGCTGGGCGACGACTTCGTTTTGCAGGTTTTCGCGAGATGTCTGGCTCTGCGCCTTGGCCTCCGCGATGGATGCAATCGCTTCGAATCGAGACCGGTGCGATTCCTCTCTCAAGGCCTTGAGGTCATCGCGCATGACCATGCCATTATAGATGAACAGCACCGCGATTCCGATCAGCAGCAGCATGAACACGCCGATAAAGACGATGAACGCTGTCTGCTCGCGCTTCATGTGACGCTCAAGAAATTGCGCGCCGAGTGTTTCCAGACCGTTTGAGTTATTGTCAGTCATCACCAGAACCCTTTTCGGCGGCGCGTTCCAGATCGCGCCCCTCCCTTACGCCGCGCGCCCAGGCTTTCATTCGCCTCCAGGTGCGCCCCTTTTTGCTATCGGACCCGAACAGGACACCGCGCGCGAGGCCGAACTGGCGATCGATCACCATGGCTTCGGCTAGAATCAGCCGAAGCTTACGTCGGCGCACACGCCAGAAATTGAGAAATATGGCACCGGAAAGGTTCGCCATCACAGGTGCAAGTGCCGCCAGCTCCAGCCGTTCGGCAATCAATGCAGGTGCCCCAAACTCCTCGGCCTGCCTGGCCAGAAAGCGTGGATTCGCATCCGTGATGACAAACAATAATGTAAACAGAAGAAAGATCAGCGTCGCCGCAACCCAGGCAACAGATAGCCAGCGCGCCTGTTGCTGGGCCTGCTCGCGTTCCGTATCGAGCAATTCACGCAACAGATCGAGACTTTCAAACGCCTCTGAAGCGTCCCTGTCCTGCACGGCTTGCACCACAGCGGCCTCCTCGCACACGTACCCCGGATCCTGACTAGCCTAAATGGATAGAAGGATCACGACACAAATGCGTGGTTTTGTGGATTTATTGAGGCCTGCCTGATAGCTGCGCGATCATTGAACCGCGTAAAACTCAGTAAACGCCCTGGCCAACACCGCCATCAAGTACAAGGCCACCGGCTGCGGAAGGTTTCTTCACCTTCACTTCCTCGGATACTGTCTTCATGACTGTGCGTGTGGTTGGCACACAGGCAGAATGGGCTGCCTGGATGATCTTGATGCCCGGTCCATAGCGGCGCAGCAAGGAACGCTCATTACAATTACGGCGTGGTTCTTCGCGTGCACAGGTCAGCTCACCATTCTTGTGGACCAGCGCCTGCCCCTTGTCACAGGACATCGTCTTGCCCTGATTGAAGGTGATCTGGCCCTGGCCGTCATATCCGCCAAATGTGACCTGCATTTTCGTGCCAGCCATGCAGCGGAAGATTTCGCCGGTCTTGGAGGCTTCCACCGACTCGCCTTCAAATGTCTGCGAAGCAGGGTGCGGTGCGCCCTTGTCATCGAAACAAAGCGCCTGAACCGGACGAGGACCGGTCGATCCCGCTGCTGCAGGTAGGCAAACTTCTTCCGTGGTCGGCACTTTTTTCATCACGGTCTTGGTGATGTACTCTTCAGCACCGGCAACATTCAGCTCGTCCAGCACGCTGGAACCATAGACTTCGCCAACGGGCAGCGCGCTGTCATTGAACATCAGCATGCCCGAACCCGAGCCGTAATTCTGGATGGTCGTGGACCCGGCAATAGAGGTTGTGTGCGTGCCGATAGTCGTGTTGACCCCGCCCGTCACGATGTGCGGTGAAGGCACGCCAGCCCCGGGAACATTGATGACATGGTTGGTAGAGGTGCGCGCACAACAGGCTGAGCCGTCTCCTGCCGCACCTGAGCCGGGAGTTCCGACATTGATCGTGGGAGCGTTCACAACGTGACCCGCTTGCGCGTTCGCCACAGCAACAATTGCAGTGGTCATTGTGACCGCAGCTGCACCAGCAAGAATGTTTCTAAAAGACACGTGCATTGTTCGGCTCCCGAAAGCTTCGCCAATTCTAATGCAAACAAGGCGCCGTCTTTCGCCTGCGAAGCGAAGGTCGATCAATTTTGGCGCCCTTCTCGCCGTTAAGGTTTGGCCCGGCAATTGCGATGTGTTCCGTGCGGAGCAACTGCCTGCTTCGGAAATACGAACCAAGAAGAAGAACAAGCAATGCTAGAAATGAAGGCTCACCCGAATACAAAGGCCATCATCGAAGCCTGGAAACGTCTCAGCAAGGGCGACAGCCAGCTGGTCGATGGTCCCATGGCTGATGATTATCCGGATCTGGTGGGGCGACTGTTCATTCTTCAACATGACAGCAATTCAGATTTCTCATTCCGGGTCGCAGGCAGTGCACTGGAAGATCTTTTCGACCGTGAACTGGTGGAGCACAATTTTCTGTCCCTGTGGAGACTGGAAGATCGTCACCTGATCACCGCCGCGATTGAGTCCTGCCTCGCCGCCAATGCCCCCAGCATCGTACAGGCTTGCGGCGCTTCGCTGGATGGCCGCACGATCAATGTCGAGATTGCATTGGCCCCACTCGCCAGCAATGGTGGACGCCCGCGCGTTCTGGGCCTTTACCAGTCGCTCAGCGACGAGCGCATGCTGCAGGGCCGCCCCATCTGGCGCCATTGGGCAACAGGCGTGTTTCCACCCAGACCCACACAACCATTCGCACAGATACGCCTGATCGCCTCAAACGATCTGTGACATCCCACTCAACAGGGCTGCTCAGTCCTGTTGAGTTCCAAACACCGCTTCCGGCGCTATCGGCTTGAGCGGTGCGCGGCCACGGATCATGTCCGCCGCCTTCTCGGCAATCATGATGACGGGCGCATTGGTGTTGCCGGAAATCTGCTTCGGGAAAATACTCGCATCCACGACACGCAGACGCTCCACACCGCGCACGCGCAGCTCTTCGTCGACCACAGACGCTTCATCCACACCCATCCGGCATGTACCAACGGGGTGATAAATGGTCTCGGCATGCTTGCGGATAGCGGACATCAGCGTTTCGTCATTCGTGATCGGCTCACGCGGAACTCGTTCGCGGCCACGATAGGGACGAAACGCTTTTTGACCGGCGATCTCCTGCCCCAGTTTCACCGCAGCCCTCATCGCCTTCCAATCGCTCTCGGCAGACAGATAATTGGGGTCAATCAAGGGCGGCGCAAACGGATCAGATGATCTCAGCGATATCCTGCCGCGACTTTCAGGGTGCAGATGGCATATATGGATCGTCATTCCATCCTTGCCCGTACCGCGCAAGCCATGCTGGATCATCGGCGCATTGACAAAATGCAGTTGCAGATCGGGGTGAGGCTGATCTTCGCTGGAGCGTGCAAACCCGCCCGCCTGCAACAGATTATCCGCGCCCGGTCCGCCGCCCGTCAGCAGATATTGAAGAGACACCCGATGTTTGCGCCAACCCGAATGCGCCGAATGGGCAGTGATCGGCTGGTGCACATCATAAACCAGCGCCATATCGAGGTGATCCTGAAGGTTTTCACCCACTTCCGGCAGCTCACAGCGCACACGTATTTCCTGACGCTCCAGTTCATGCGCCGGCCCAATACCGGATAACATCAGCAATTGCGGAGACTGTACGGCACCGGCACAGAGAATCACCTCGCGATCCGCAAAGACCGCCTCGGCAAGACCGCCTGGCTCGTCGACAAACTCAATGCCGCGCGCCTCGCCCTGCTCGATGATCACGCGAGAGACCATTGCAGAGGAAATCACAGTCAGATTGCTACGTGTCTCAAGAACGGGATGAAGATAGGCACGAGACGAACTCGCACGCTCACCACGCTTGATCGTGCGCTGATAGGCACCGGCTCCAAATTGCTCTGCACCATTGAAATCATCATTTCGCGGCAACCCCGCTTCTTCACAGGCGCGCAGGAATGCCAGATAAAGCGGGTTGTCCAGCGGGCTGACATCCACATGCATTGGCCCATTAGTGCCATGCCAGGGCGCAGGTGGACCATCAAAGGTTTCCGCCTTGAGGAAATAGGGCAGCAAATCGGCATAGGACCAACCATCCAGCCCCATTTTCGCCCAGCCGTCATAGTCATGCGCCGCACCGCGCGTGTAGATCATGCCATTGATCGAGGATGAACCACCCCAGCCCTTGCCACGAGGCCAGAACAGCTGTCGCCCCTCCAGCTGGGTCTGAGGTGTGGTGTAAAAGCGCCAGTTCCAGACAGGATTGTCCCCCATCAGCCGGCCTAATCCCGCAGGCATGCGCACATGCAGCTGATTGTCCTTGCCACCAGCCTCGATCAGGGCAACGCTTACCTTGGGATCTTCGCTCAACCTGTTGGCCAGCACACATCCCGCGCTCCCCGCTCCGACAATCAAATAATCAAAACTGTCGTCTCTGAGTGCCCGCACCATTGCTATATTCCTGTTTTTTTCTCGACTCGATTATCACCGAAAAACGACTGAGCCTTACAAAGATGGCAATCAGCAACTGTTTGTGAACTTTCAGTGCGCTAATTTCACCTTGAATCGAAACTTTTCCTTTACGGAGCCCGGGACGGGATGACCGCAACGATCCAGGAGACATCAGGACTTCGTCGCTTGACGGCGCAAGATCGGCGCCGTTTCAGGCGGGTGATTCTTTCGACCAATGCACGGTGCATGTGGTCACGCGGGGTGGAATTTCGAGCCACCACGGTCGATCTTTGCGCGGGCGGTTTGTCACTGAAGACAGATCAGCCATACGAGCTGGGCGAAGAACTCATCATATATGTCGAAGACCTGGGCCGCCTCGTCGGCACTGTCGCACGTTCAACGGCTTTCGGCTTTGCAGTCACCTTTCAGCTTGTGCCCAAGAAGCGTGAAAAAATCGCCGACATGCTGACCTGGATGATTAACAAGAACGCGCTCAATCTCGACGACGAACGCAACAGCAAGCGCCGCACATTTGGCGGCTCGCTTCTGGTGACCTTCGAAAACGGCGTCGTGTCGCAATGTGATGTCGTGGATCTGTCACTGACCGGCGTCGGTCTCAAGACATCCGGCGTCAAGCCACCCATTGGCGCAGTGGTCAAGATCGGCTCACGGCTGGGCCGCTGCAGTCGTTACATCGACAATGGTTTCGCGGTCGAATTCACATAGTGGATGGTCGGTTGAATATGGAAGAGAACCCGGACATGAGTGACGGCAGCGGCGGACAATCTGCCGAAAGCGAGATGCACGATATCGATGTTCCCCGCGTTCAGTGGCGCGTCATGGTCGATGGCAAGGTCTACGGGCCCTATCCACGCGCAAAGCTGCTGGAATTCCTCCGCGAGGGGCGTGTGACGTCACACACAATGCTGTCCTGCGGTGCCGATACCCAGTTTCATCGCGCCGATGAACACCCCAATCTGCGGTGGGACTTTCAAAAGAAGCCACGCGGCTTTCACGAAAAACGCCTTGATGACGGCGAAGAAACTGCGCCTGTCTGCAATTATTTTGTCTGCGCACGTCTGCTGGCGGGTGTAGAACCTTTTGAACGTGTCTTGCACCAATCTGGCAAATTCGCCCGCGCCGGGTCAGGCATGTGGGTCGTGCGCTCGCGCGTGACCTTGCCGCAATTGCGCAACCGGCTTTCAGTCGCCCTGCGCAAGGATGAACAATTCGTGGTCGTCAACGCCACCAAGGGACGACTCGCCTGGTTCAATCTCGGTGCCGAACATGATGTTGCCGTGCGGTCCGTCTGGAACTCGGAGCTGGATCTGGAACGCTATTAGCGTGTCGCGCTGTCACGGCGAGCCCGGGCAGCTTCTGCGATCTTTCTCATCTCGTTTGAAAACATGCCTTCCAGCGCCGTCGCTTCATCTGGCACAGCGCCGGGATCTTCCTGTCCGTCGCTGACAATGAAACTCTCCTGCCCGCAGAATCTGTTCGACCAGTCCTGCAATGCACCACTGCCAGCACTCGCTGCAGCAATCATTTCCGCCAGCACCTGACGCTGTGCTGTCAGCCGGATCTGGACCTCGGTCAGCTTGTCACTCTCCATGAAACACTTCCTTTGATCAATTGAATACGCCGTTTGATGATGCCCTGATCGGACTTGAACCGTCAGTCGGAATTCTTTGCGTCCTTGCGCCTGTTGAGCCAGTGGGCTTCGATCCAGCTCACCGGCAAGAGGATCGCGAGCGCAATCAGTGTCGCCAGCCCTGCAATGTAGAAATAGCCAGCACCGCACGCCACGCCCACCGCTCCGGACAGCCAGATCGAGGCCCCGGTTGTCAGCCCTTTTACCTGTCCGCGCGCCTGGATGATCGTACCCGCCGCCAGGAACGCCACGCCTGAGGTGGCAGCCTCCACTGTGCGCAGCGGGTCGAGCTGGGTGATATCCGAATCCGCACCGAAGGAATTGACCATTTCCACCGCGATCAGCACGAAGGTCGATGCGGCCAGCGCCGTCAGCATATGCGTGCGAAGCCCTGCCGCATGGTCACGCATTTCCCGCTCGAGACCGATCAGGCAGCCCAATAGAACGGCACCCAACAGCCTGAGGGCAATAACCATCAGTGGCAGGTCAATGAATTTTCCATCCGGTGGATCATACATGCCTCATGAACGTTCCGACCGGACAAATGTTGCAATCTTGCGCTGTGGGATCAATCGATCCGCTTCAGGCCCGCCGCATAGCGTTTCCAGTTCTCCACATAATGCAGCGCACCTGAGATGAGATCAGCTTCCTGGTCCGGCCTGCGCTCCCGGATCACTTTCGCGGGTGTTCCGACGACAAGCGAATTATCCGGGATCACCGCATTTTCCGGCACCAGCGCATGAGCACCGATCAGGCAATTGCGTCCGATCTTCGCCCCGTTCAGGACCGTCGCCCCCATGCCGATCAGCGTGCTGTCTCCGATCGTGCAGCCATGCAGCATGACCATATGGCCGATCGTACAGTTCTTTCCGATCACGAGGGGATAGTTGATGTCAGTGTGGCAGATCGAGCCATCCTGCACATTGGAGTTTTCACCGACGGTAATCAGCTCATTGTCACCGCGCAGCACGGCGTTGAACCAGACCGATGCATTGTGCTCGAGCTTGACCTTGCCGATCAGCTCGGCGCTGTCGGCATACCAGCATGTTCCTTCGCCCGCTGTCTGGAGACTGAAACCATCGAGTTCATATACTGCCATAATTCTGGGCCTTTTCTTGGATTTTCGGCGAAGTTTACGACCAAGCCAACTATTAACTCGCCATTAAGCGAAACGATGTCTAGATTCAATTCAAGGATCGCGATTCGGCATGTCGCCGTAATGCGAGATCGGAGCCTGACTGCGTGCGATACATTCCGCCGCCTTGCCAGTTGCCTCCGCCCGGTAGAAACATCCGGGTGATCGGTCGGCTTTCCCGTTTGAACAACGGTGACACGCCCGACACACCGACCCGCCCCCGAAAACAAGTTTACCCACCGACGCCGCAGCGCACTTCCGCTCTGCGGCGTTTTCTTTGCTCAGCCAGCCTGAAAAAGGAGTCCTCCCATGGCCAAGCGATCCAATGTCCGCCGACTTCGTGCAGAATACATAGCAAGCGAGTTTGACGATATGGACCAGGGAGCTGAAATCTTTCCGTTCGATGGAGGCTGGGATCCAGCCGATGATCAACCCAGGGGCAAGCGAAAACGACAACCAGCCGAAAAATCCGACAGGCCAGCAGAAGCCCCGCGCGAACAAAGATATGTCAAGAACATCACCCCGCGTTCCGATGGCCAGGCCGAGATGATGGCGGCGATAGACCGCGACAACCTCGTCATGGCACTCGGACCAGCAGGTACCGGCAAGACATATCTGGCCATCGCCAAGGCTGTCGAAGCCCTCAAGAACGGCCAGGTCGGGCGCATCGTCCTGTCCCGTCCCGCCGTGGATGCCGGCGAGAATATCGGCTTCCTTCCCGGTGACATGGAAGACAAGCTTGCACCTTATCTTCGCCCCCTGATGGACGCCTTGTCCGACCGCCTCGCCCCCAAGACATTGCGGTCAATGATGCAGGAAGGCCTGATCGAGATCGCACCCGTCGCATTCATGCGCGGTCGCACGCTCAACAATGCGTTCGTGGTGATCGATGAGGCCCAGAACTGCACCTATGTGCAGCTGAAAATGCTGCTCACACGGCTGGGATGGAACTCCACCATGGTCATCACCGGAGACCCGGCGCAATCCGACCTTCTGCCGGAACTGTCGGGACTGGCAACGGCTGCCGAGAAACTGGACAGCATGGACGACATTTCAGTCGTGAGACTGGGCAAGGAAGATGTCGTGCGCCACCCGCTCGTCGCAAAGATGCTCACGGCACTCTGACGATTCTGACCTGACAAGGCATCGCCCGATTCGAATTGGAAAACCGGATCGGGCGGTCGCTCAGGAACCGAAAAACCAGCGCGAGGCGAGGAAGAAATTATAGGCGCGGTTGATGCCATCTATTCCGCCAATATTTGATTCCACTGCCTGATCGGAATAGCTGACATATTCCACGCCAAAGGCCAGCCGGTAATCGGACGAGATGTGCCATGTCACTCCCGTCAGCGCATTCCAGTACAGGCTGTCATTGCGGTCATCTGCCACCACAATGAAATTGGGATTTGCATCTGCTGGACCTGCAAACTGGAAATCCTGAACGCCCCAGCCACCACCGCCGCCTACAAACGGCCTGAAGTGGCTGTTCTTCCTGAAATCCCAATAGGCATGTACGCCAATTGAATGGCTGTCGAATTCGCCACTTGCCGTCGATGCGCCATTGAGCCCGGCAATATCGGAAGACCGCCATGCATATTCCAGCTCGGTGCGCAGGGAATCGCTGAGTCGATACCCAAGGGCAGCTGCAACTTCGAATGTGTCTTCGAAGACGATATTGTTCTGGTCGGCAATCGACCCATATCCGCGTGCAGCGACATAGACACCGTGCTGTTCAGCCACGGGCCCGGCGCGCTTTGACGGCTCTCCGACAGGATCGAGCTCCTGCGCCATTGCAGCCTCGGTTCCGAGCATGGCGCATGTACCCAACAGGAGATGTGAAGCGATTTTGTGAGTCTGCACGATCAATCCGCCCTCTTCCGATCAGGTCTGCTTGCACCAGATTGCGTGATTCGAGGGTGCAATAAACCATGCTGATCTCATGGGCCAGCCTGGGTAGGAGAAGCATGTGTGCTGTTCGGGACGCGGTATATCGCCAACTTGTGACAAGTCGCGGCGTCTAATCCGGGAGGGCTTCCATTAAAACTGCGCGGTAAGCATTTTCGGCTTCGTCGGATATTGCCTCGATTTCCTTCATCTTTTCAGAGACCTTCGGAAGGTCGATGACAGGTTGCCGGAACAGGAAGCGGATGGCCTCGTAAACGGTTTGTGAGCGTTGTCTGAAGGTGATCGACGACTCGATAAATCGCTTGTTGCGCCAGAGATTCAGTCGCTCATAGTCAGCAACATAGAATGTGGATCCGGTGTCTGCGCCATTGATATCATTCCAGTATTCCTCGAGCTCATCATATACAATGATCTGTTCCGCGATCAGGTCCTGATGCTCATTCACAAGCTGGCTGAAATGGCTCACAGCCTCTTCGAGATCATCTCTGTCGAACTCCCAGAGAGTGAACACCATCATCGTATCGACCGCGTTGTACAAATCGATGCCCACCCAATTGATACGTTCAGTGACAAGCGGCTTTTCGTCATCAATGGCATAGGCGATTTCTATACCTTCACGTCGAAATCTTTCGGCTTCAGATCGAAAGGAAATGGCATTGCTGACGGCCGCCTGCAGCAATTCCAGCTCACCGGTTTCGATGTAGTTCTCGATTGATGACAGGACAGCCCGGGATTTGAGGATTGTCCTCTGCACGACAAGATCCAGCGGCTGGATCCGCTTCATCAATGCCCGCGACTGCTCGCCCGAGGCAGGTGGCCGGTGCTGGAGGTCTACATATAGCGCATTTACACGGTCATTGATGAGGTCGATTTCCGACTTGAGATAATCAACTTGCTGTATGGCTGCGCTGCGTCCCACTTCGCCAGCGTGGTATCGTGCAATCAGGTGAAAACCATCATAGATGGGTTCGCCATAATCCCCGATATGCTTCAGCAGCAATGTCGCATCGCTGACCCATAGCATGCCCTCGCTGTTTTTTGATTCAAAACCGTCAGCATAGACCTGGGCACGGGCCTGATCGGGTGCGGTGAAGATCGCACAGAACAAGAAAGTGAAAATGCAAAAAGCGGCACGGCACATAATCAATCCCCCCGGAACACATGCCTTTGGGCATGCAGGAAAGATGCCTCGACGTGCCCATGAAAACTGATCAACTGTTCGACAGAAAGAGTCACAGCGGATACCCGAGGGCAGCTTGCTCACAGCTCTGTAACCAACCAGACGGGGAATCGAATTGACAGCCCGCTCAGGCAAGGCAATCGTCGAGCCAATCCTGAGACGTTTTCAGGGTTGCTCGGAGCCCCCTGATGAATGACCTGCCACTGACATTGCTGGATCACGCCTTTGTCGTGATCGTGCTGCTGGTGCTGTTTCCGTTCGCAGGATGGTGGAGCTATCAGCAATACACCACAAAAGGCGCACAAACCGGTGAGCGTGCGCTGGTGCGTGAATACCAGATCACCATTTTCTGGCTGCTCTGCCTGCTGGGCGCTACGCTGGCTGTCTGGGGGATCAATGGCCGGCCGATACAAGGGCTTTATGTCAACTGGAACCTCACCGAATACAGGGCTCTGGCGATCGGAGGGTGCATTGCGATCGGCTTTGTGGTGCTATTGCGGCCCATTCTCGTTGCATTCAACAAGGGCATGGCGCTGCAAATGGCGCTGGCCTATCAGCCCCTTTCGGACTTTCTGCCGCGAACCCCACGAGAACTTGTCTGGGGGCTTCTGGTATCAGTAGCTGCGGGCATCTGCGAAGAGATCGCCTATCGTGGGTTCCTGCTGCCCTATCTGCACAGCCTGTTCACGCCGATGATTCTCGCGATCATCGTATCGTCGGCAATCTTCGGTGCAGCGCATCTCTATCAGGGGATTCTGGGAGTGATCACGACATCATTTGTCGGCGTGTTGTTCGCAGTTCTCTATCTCAGCACCGGCACGCTGATCGGCCCGATCATCATTCACATCCTGATGGATATTGCTGCCATGGTCACAGCCTTTCTGGCTTTCCGCGCACAGGACCGGGCCTCGGCGGAACAATCCACACTTTCAAATGATCCGGTCAGCCCAGACCCAGCCAGCTGAGCAGGGGTGAGACAAACACCAGAATGTAGAAGGCCAGCGCCGACAGCGCGAACGCCAACAACATCAGCGCCCCATCGCGTGACAATATGGCGACGCCAAACAACGTGATCGCGCTACCCGGTGCCGCAACCGCAAACGGGACAAGCTCCAGAGGGATCATCGCAAGCGCCAGAAAGGTCACCATGATGGCGGCAAGAAAGCGCATTGGGGCAGACGTTGCCCATCTCAACCGGTCCGTCACCAGGCTATCGAGCGTAGCAAGAACATTTTCCGACTTGTCATGCGCCTTTTGAAGCGTGCCCTTTTCCATGGACAGCTTTTCAACCTTTTGCGGCAACCAGATGTGGTCCTTGCCAAACAGCATCTGCACAGAGAACAGGGCGATGATAACACCTGCAATTGCAGGGACTCCCGGAATCGCGCTGATCGGCGGAACAACGGCCAACAACCCCATCAGGGTGAAGACAGGGCCAAATGAGCGATCATCATAGCGGTCCAACAAGTCGCCGACCGTCACCTTCTCGCCATGCGCAGCGTCGATGGCATTGCATAATACGTCTTCGAGAGGGTTGGTGTCGGCCATGATGTCTTTTCCCTTGCTGCTTAAAATCTCAACGCATGGCTGAGCGAATGGTTCTTCGGGCTTGCTCTGTCGCTTTCGCTGCTTTAACGATTAACGATAAATTAACCACGATCCGGCGTGCTCGCCCTCAGGAATGGGCGCAGGCTGGCTACCGTCATAGCTGGAAACGAAAGACGACTTCATGCGCCGATTTTCTCTTCTCACCACGCTCCTTCTCTCAGCCTCGGCCCTCGCGGTTACAGCTTGTGCAAATCTGGAAGAGCCATCCCCGGCAGAACCTGCAAGTGTCGTCGACACGACAACCAAGGCGCTACCCGGCGGGATCGAACTGATCGAGACGGTCAAGGCAGATGACAGCGAAATCGGCATTCCGTTTTCCAAATACAAACTGCCAAATGGGCTGACATTGGTGCTGCATGAGGACAAGTCGGACCCGCTGGTACATGTCGACATCACCTATCATGTCGGTTCTGGCCGCGAAGAACCCGGCCGCTCAGGCTTCGCCCATTTCTTCGAGCACATGATGTTCCAGGGCTCGGATAATGTCGGCGACGAAGCGCATTTCAAGATCATCTCCGAATCCGGCGGCACGCTGAACGGCTCCACCAATACCGACCGCACCAATTATTATGAGACCGTGCCCTCAAACCAGCTGGAAAAAGTGCTCTGGCTGGAAGCCGACCGCATGGGCTTTTTCCTCGATGCCGTGACCGAGGACAAGTTCGAGAACCAGCGCGAGACCGTGAAGAACGAGCGCGGCCAGAATTATGACAACCGCCCCTATGGTCTGGTCTATGAGAAACTCAGCGAAGCGCTCTATCCTGAAGGCCACCCATATTCATGGCTGACCATCGGCTATATCGAGGATCTCAATCGCGCGGACCTGGAAGACCTCAAGCGCTTCTTCCTGCGCTGGTACGGGCCAAACAATGCCACGCTGACCATTGGTGGAGATCTCGACAAGGAACAGACCCTGGAATGGGTTGCCAAGTATTTTGGCTCCATCCCTGAAGGTCCAGCGGTCGACAAACCTGAATATGTGCCGGTCAAGCTGGAGGAAGATCGCTATATTTCCTATGAGGACAATATTGCGCTGCCCCTCGTGCTGATGGCCTACCCCACTGTCCATCGCATGCACCCGGATGAAGCTCCGCTGGATGTCCTGATGTCGATCATGGGTGAAGGCCGCACATCGCTGCTTTACAAGAACATGGTGCGTGACGGCATGGCGGTTCAGGCCAGTGCTGGTCATGGCTGCCAGGAATTGTCCTGTGTCTTCACCCTCACCGCCCTGCCCAACCCGACATCAGGTGCGACATTGGCCGACCTGGAAGCCACATTGCGCGCCAGCCTCGCCGAGTTTGAAACGCGCGGCGTCAATGATGACGACCTTCAGCGCGTCAAGGCGGGTATTGTTTCCGGCATGGTCTTCGGCCTGGAGAGCGTCTCCGGCAAGGTCTCCGATCTGGCGGCTTATGAGACCTTCCATGACGATCCCAACTACATCGCCAAGGACATAGCGCGCTATGAGAACGTCACTGCCGAAGATGTGGTGCGCGTCTATGAAACCTACATCAAGGATGCCAAGGGCGTGATCCTGTCCGTGGTGCCAAAGGATAGTGACGTGGCCACCGCTGCGCCTGATAGCTGGACCATGTATGAACGCAATATCCCCGAACGGGGCGATGAAGGCGAACTTGAATTGCGTTACGCCTCTGACGATTTTGACCGTTCCGTCATGCCACCTGCCGCCGATTTCAACCCGGCTCCTGTCATGCCGACCACATGGGAAGGAACGCTTGCCAATGGTGTCGAAATTCTCGGCGCAATCAGCGATGAAGTCCCGACCACTGCCATGTGGCTGAGCATGGAGGTTGGCGAACGCCAGGACCCGCTCGACAAGCTCGGCCTTGCCTCCATGACAGCCGCCATGCTGAACGAAGCAACCCTTTCCTCGACCAATGAGGAACTGTCCAACCGCATCGACAAGCTCGGTTCCAGCGTGTCGATCAGCGCAGGCTCTCGCTTTTCCTATGTCTCGGTTCGTTCGCTGACGGAAAATCTCGATGAAACCCTCGCCATAGCCCGCGAAAGGCTGATGGAGCCCGCCTTTACCGAGGAAGACTTCAAACGCGTCAAGGAACAGACGCTGCAAGGCATCGAACAACGCAAGAAACAGGCATCCGCAATGGCCAGCGAGATCTTCTCGCTGAAACTTTACGGCCTGGACAATCCTTCCGCATGGTCCGGCATCGGCACGGCTGAAACCGTCAACAACATCACGCTTGAAGATGTCAAAACCTTCTATGAAACCTGGTACAAGCCATCCATTGCCAGCGTGGTTATCGTGTCCGACCTGACCGAACCGGAGGTAAAGGGCTCACTAGAACTCTTTGCAGATTGGACTGGCGAGGCACCGGAAAAGACCGGCATGGATGCATTCCCCACGCCTGTCCCCGGCAAGATCTACCTGCATGACAAGCCAGGTGCCGCCCAGTCTGAAATCCGTATCGGCAAGCTGGCCCTGCCGTTCGATGCTACGGGTGAATATTACCGCGCCCGACTGATGAACTTCATCCTCGGTGGTGCTTTCAACAGCCGCATCAACCTCAACCTGAGAGAGGACAAGGGATATTCCTATGGTGCACGATCAGGCTTTTCCGGCTCTGACGTTATCGGCACCTTCACCGCCAGCGCAGGCGTGCGTACAGATTCAACGGCTGATTCCATCCGTCAGTTCATGAACGAGATCAGCGCCTATCACGAGACCGGGATCGCTCCGGACGAACTGGACTTCACCAAGAGCGCCATCGGCCAGAGTGAAGCGCTGGATTATGAAACGCCCTATNACAAGCTGGGCTTCATCTCCGACATCCAGACCTATGACCTGCCAGACGGCTTTGTCGAGGAGCAGGCGAAGATCCTGCAAGACCTCACCAAGGAAGAGGTCGACGCACTTGCTGCCAAATGGCTGGACCCTGAAGACATGATCATCGTGGTGGTCGGTGATGTGCAGGCCATCAGCTCCGATCTGGAAGAGCTGGGCTATCCCATCATTCTGGTCGATGAGACCGGCCAGCCGATTGAAGAGTGATCTTCACCAAGCGTAAACATCAGGACGGGGTCGACTTTAACAATCGACCCCGTTGTTTTTGCGTCCTAAACTATGATCGGGATGACAAGTCAGGGTGATGCCGATGACCGATGACACTTCAAACATGCCTCCAAATGAGCGCACAGCCGTCGTGAAAAGGCTGACGCGCGTCTATGACGGGTTCCTGAAGATCGACGAAGCGCTGGTCAGCCATCCACGCCATGATGGAGGACGCCAGACCGTCACTCGCCAGTGCATGGAGCGCGGCGATTCGGTCGCCGTTCTGATTGTCGACACCAGCGCACACAAGGTCTGGCTCACCGAACAGTTCCGCTACCCCACATTGGCGAAAGGCCCCGGCTGGATCGAGGAAGTGCCCGCTGGCATGCTCAAGGATGAGGAGGATTTCGAGACCGCCGCCACGCGCGAGGTCGCCGAAGAAACCGGCATCAAGGATCTGACACTGGAACACATCTCCACATTTTACGTCTCCCCCGGCGGCACCTCCGAACGCACCATTCTTTATGCGGCCTTTGTCGAGCAGGTCAGCCCTGATCTTGCCTATTCACGGGCCCATCAGGACAAGGATGAGGACATCGCCCTTGTTGATCGCGATATCGATGAATTCATCCAGGCCGCCATCCGGGGCGACATCAATGACGCCAAGACACTGATTGCCGGTTTGTGGCTCAATGCCAATCTGCACCGGTTGGACACCACGAGTAAGGACTAGGAAAGAGACGGGGGACATCAATTGGCACGCAAGAAACCCAGCTGTTTTGCGATCATGCCATTCGGCAAGAAGCCGGTCGGACGTGAGCTGATCGATTTTGACTGTATCTGGAAACAATTCATCGAACCGGCGGCCCTGGCTGCAGGATTTGAGGTCAGTCGCGTCGATGAGGATCTGGAAAAGGGCCACATCTCCGAGAACATGATCCGGCACATAAAGGAAGCCGATGTCGCGGTGGCCGATCTCACCTATCACAATCCCAATGTCTATTATGAACTCGGCATGCGCCATGCCCTTGCCCGCCACGGAACGGTGCTGATCAAGCGCGACAGTGGCGACATGGATGTGGCAGACACCTATCCAGACGCACCACCAGCACTTCTGGACAATATCGAGATCCCGTTCGACCTGCGCCAGATGGCGCATTTCTTCTACCAGATGACGCCGGACAAACTGGAACAAAACCGCGAAACGCTGACCCAGTCCATCATTGCCCGTTACAATGCCCGCGAGCCAGACAGCCCCGTCTACACCTATCTGGATGATCTGCGATTCACCTACAAGACCGGCAAGGCCTCCGGCCGTCAGGACCGCGACTATCACGTCCTCGACGAAGCGGGCGAACGCACGGGAAAGAAAATCGGCTTTCGTTCCGGTGATATCGCCAATCTGCGCCCGGATCGGGGCAATGCCATAGATTACTGGGTGAACTCGGAAAACACACTGATGCAGATGGCCCGCATCCACGAGAACGCCATTTCAGCGACGATCCGCTATCATGGCGGACTCAATCCTGACACCAGACTCCACACGGATCTCATCCAGAATGAGCTGACAAAAAAGCTTGGAAATCGTCCCTGCGCAGAAGCCGGCGAAGTTCTCGTCACCGGCAGCGGATTTTTACGCAAGTCACATGGCGTCAAGGCCATTCTGCATGCTGCCAGTGTCGCGGGAAAACCCTGCTCCGGCTTTCAACCGATCGGTGAACAAGCCACGATCGACTGCGTTCACAATGTCATCGACAAGGCGCGCAGCATGATCCGGTCTGGCAATGATGTGTTTGCGGGCAAATCACTGATCCTGCCGATCTTCGGCGCAGGCCAGGGTCAACGCGACCCGGCCACGATTGCGGGCCAGGTGATTTATGCCGTGATGGAGGATTTGCGCTTCACACCACCTGACCTTGAAGGCCGCGATCTGGAGCTGGTCGTCTTCAATGCTTATAGCGAAGATGACCTTGGCCTGATGCGCCGCCTGTTCGAGGCCTATCGGCGCGATGGCGAACTGGAGGCCACCTCGCCCTGATCTGGCTGACGGTCTAGAGATCTTCCGGCAGGATGGTCATGTTGATCTGATAGGCGACTTCGCCCTCATCTTCATCCTTGTAGACGACTGCCAGGAACTCATCGCCCAGATAGAGTTCGGCTGAATCCTTCGCCTTGGGGCGAGTCTTCAGGACGATATCGTCATTCAGGGTTTTCTTCAGATAGGCTTGCAGCTTGGTGATGTCGTCTGCGTTCATGATCAGGTCTCCGGATGGTCGGTCTCTGGGGCAATGATTCAAGCGCCCCTGACAATTCCCCCATTGGCTAACGCATGGGAACGAGGTCGACCAGTGCCCCGGCCGCTATTTTACTGATTATCCCCATGAGCCCTGCGGACAGCATGGCTGATCCGCAGGATCCTTGTCAGGTTTCAGGGCTGATAATCAGTCTATGATGATATTGTGATCCATCGCCTTGGCAGGCTCTGCGCAGGGGCCGCCCACGATCTTGGCTGGAATTCCCGCGACCGTGCAACGCGCAGGCACATCATTCAGAACGACAGAGGACGCACCGATACGGGCCTCATCGCCAACATGGATCGGCCCCAGCACCTTGGCACCGGCACCGATCAGCACGCCACGGCCAATTTTAGGGTGGCGGTCACTGAATTCCTTGCCCGTACCACCGAGATTGACCTCGTGCAGGATCGAACAATCATCACCAACACTTGCGGTCTCACCGATCACGATACCCGTCGCGTGGTCCATGAAGATCCCCGCACCCATCTTGGCAGCAGGATGAATGTCGACCTGATAGATCTCCGAATTGCGCGATTGCAGGAAGAAAGCGAGCACGTCGCGATCCTGGTTCCACAGATATTGCGCCACGCGGTGTGATTGCAGCGCCAGAAACCCCTTATAGTAAAGGAATGGCTGCAACAGCGTGCGGCACGCAGGGTCCCGCTCAAGAACTGCCTGCATGTCACGTTCGACAGCGGGGATGATGGTCTCATCCTCGGTAAAGGCCTCTTCGCAGATCTCACGCAATTGGAGCGCGTTCAGGTCACAGCAGGCCGCCTTGTGCGCCAGATAATAGGCCAGCGCCTGTGCGATTGTATCATGGTTCAATATGGTCGAATTGAGAAAGCTGGTCAGCACAGGCTCATGCTCAGCGGCTGCCTTGGCCTCGAAACGCAAACGCTGCCACACGGGCGGGCGGGCACCTGCGGCGGCATGATCTGCGGCGGCCACAGCGTGGCGAACGGGTTTGGACATGACGTCCTCCTGTCATATTCGCGCCAGGCTATTCAGACCTGACCGGCTTTGAATGCAGCATCTGCCTGTGCTGGCAATTGCCCCGTCCGCCAGAGATGGTCTGCCTTGAGCAACATCGCAAGGGAAAAAGCGTCAGTAATCTCTCCGTTCACCGCCATGTGAACAGCCTGACCAACCGGAACCCGGCGCAGTGCAAGGTCCTCCACATCATCAGCTGCATGTGCGTCGCACGGCGACAGGTCCCAGCAGAGCCAGGCAAATGCACGTTCATCCGTCACTGAATTGGACAGATGCACATTCTCCATCAGGGGCAACCAGCCAGATGCCTTCATACCTGTTTCTTCGGACAACTCGCGCTCTGCCGTGTCGAAGGGATCTGAATCCACAGGACATCCACCTTCAGGCAGTTCCCAGCTATACTGACCGAATGTGAAGCGCATCTGGCCGACCAGCCATGTCGTTCCGTCGGGCTCCAGCGGAAGCACGCCCACCGCCAGATTCCGGAAACTCACCAGACCATAGCTTGCTGGCGCACCTGTTGGCGCTGTTGCGTCATATTCACGAAGGCGAAGCCAGGGGTTCTCATAGACAGTGCGCGCGGAATTGATCCGCCAGCTGATTGGTTTATCACTCATCCGCTATCTACCCGCCTTTATCCCATCTGCCGATTACCTTGCATTCTGACCGACGCTTCTACAAGTAGAACCCTGCTACATGTAGAGCTCAGCAAGACGCACTTCAGAGAATCGGACGAACACACATGAACCAGCATCCTGTTTCACCTGCCCCTCCCACGATCGGCGAGGAACTGCCCGCGACCAATCCGAGTGCAGAGATGCTGGCGATCCTGGCGCGCCGCCGGTCAACGCCTATCGCCCTGATCGGTGCCCCCGGTCCCGACAGGAACGCGATTACAGAAATCTTGCGCATTGCCGCGCGCGTCCCGGATCATCGCAAGCTTGAGCCATGGCGTTTCATCATCATTGATTGCGAGAGCAAGGGTGATGCGCTGGGTGCTGAACTGGACAAGGTGCGCGCAGAGGAGCTGGGCGCAGACTATTCCGATGAGGAAAAACTCAAGACTCGAACCCTGTTCAAACGCGCACCGGTTGCGATTGGTGTCGTCTCATCACCAGATCATGCTCACAAGACGCCCGTCTGGGAACAGGAGCTGTCAGCCGGGGCGGCATGCCAGAACCTACTGCTTGGTGCCAATGCGATGGGATGGGCGGGTGCATGGCTGACAGACTGGTGTTCATTTTCTAAAGGTGCTGACAGGGTGTTTGGCCTGGGACCGGGTGAGCGGATTGCAGGATTCATCCACCTTGGGACTGCCGCCCATCGTCCTCCCGAACGCCAGCGTCCTGACCTCTCTTCGCTCATCAGTGAGTGGACCCCGTTTGGGGCATAGCTTTGCCCGGAATCGATTTAGCTTGCTTTGCAGGGGGAATTTGCTTGCGCAAAACGTGGCATTTTAGCAACTCTGTCACAAATCGCGCACGCTAATCGGGCGAACAAGCGGCTAAATCGCCCATAAATTGGACAATCTGAAAACCACGGACAGTTCTTGCCATTTTGTAAGGTGTTTTCCGACGCCATTGAATTGTAACACCAGTGACGCCACACGGTGCATCACCCGCTCGGGAGGGACTTCGCGCGGGAAAACACGGTTCCAAAACGTCCTCCGGGGACTGGCGGAACGCCTTACAAAAAAAGAGGACTGTCTGATATGCGTAAAACCTTGAGCTTTAGCGCTGCTCTTCTTGCCCTGACCGCCACTGCGGGAATGGCCCAGGCCGAAGTTGAATACTCCGGTAACGTCGCCCTGACGACTGACTACCACTGGCGTGGTGACACCCAGTCCAGTCAGGACTTTGCCATCCAGGGTGGATTCGATCTGGCTGTCGGCGGCTTCTACGCTGGTACATGGGCTTCCAGCATTGCTGGCGATGCCGACATGGAACTCGACGTCTACGCTGGTTACGGCTTTGAAGCTGGCGGCGTTGGCCTCGACTTCGGTGTTATCCAGTATTTCTACCCAAGCGATGGCACTGCCGACCTGGACTTCCTTGAAGTCTATGCAGGTGTTGCCAAGGACTTCGAAATGGTCGGCCTGTCGGGTTACATGTACTACGACCCTGACAACGAAACCATTTATGGTGAAGCTGGTGTAGGTGTAAGCGCTTCTGATGCACTGTCATTCGACGTGAACATCGGTACCATCTTTGACGATGGTGGCGATGGCTCCTCCGAGCTGTTCAACTACAACTTCGGTGGCACATATGGCGTCGGCGGATTTGATCTGGACCTGCGCTACTACGACAAGGAAGATGGCGAAGACAACTTCGTATTCTCCATTGGTCGCGCCATGTAATCAGCTCAGCTGAGCTGGTTTACAAACAGAACCAATAAAGAGGGTCGTCGCATTCATGCGGCGGCCCTTTTTTGTTGTCACTTCTTTGCGATTTCCCCTGTTTCGCGCGTTTTTTGGCATCTTTCCTTTAATTTAGTTTTTCTAAGGGTGAAGCTCGGGAAGAAGTACCCATATCTTTATTGAGCTCAAATATTCGAAATTCCAGAGGGGACATATCACAGCATGTCATTGATGCTGCGCGCATGACGATCGCCGAGACGCTCCAACCAGCTATCGCATTTCTCGCTGCCGGTTTGGTGGCGGGCGTCGCTGCACGCGCCATCGGTGTCAGTGTTGTCGTCGGATATCTCATTGCTGGGGTGTTGATCGGTCCTTTTGCCCTGGGTGTGGTTGAAGAGAACGAAACAACCCACATCCTTGCCGAACTGGGTGTGGCATTTTTGCTGTTTGATATCGGGCTGCATTTCTCCCTGAAGGAGCTACGAAGTTCCCGAAAGAACATGCTGTCACTGGCCCCCGCTCAGATCCTGCTTTGCGGAGCTGTATTCGCCGGGCTTGCCAGATGGGCGGGATGTTCCTGGCCCGTCGCAGCAGCGCTGGGGCTATCACTGGCGCTTTCCAGCACCGCAGTGGTCATGCGCATATTGGCCGATCGGGAAAAGCCCGGCTGTCCGGTCGGGCGGGCCGGTACCGCCGTTCTCGTGACTCAGGATGTCCTCGCCATTTTCCTGCTCGCCTTCGTGGGATCGCTTGCAGCCTCCTATGATGACCTCGCGATGGAGATGGGTCGCGCCGCCGGGCTTGCCTTTATCGGCTTTGTCGCGGCACTGATCACCGGCCGGTTCATCGTGCGACCAGTCTTCAATCTGCTTGCCCGCACCCGCAATGAGGAAGCCTTTACCGTTCTTGCCCTGCTGATCGTCCTGGCGGCCGGTGCTGCGACAAGCATGGTTGGCCTTTCCCTGACGCTCGGTGCTTTCCTGGCAGGCATGGCAATTGCCGATACCCCCTATCGCAATATCATCCAGACCGAGGTCAAACCGTTCCGATCATTGCTGCTCGGCCTGTTCTTCATGAGCGTCGGCATGAGTATAGACCTGTCCGCCCTCAAGGACGCATGGCCCTATATAGCCCTGGTGACGGCGGCCATCGTGATCGTGAAGACGGTATCGACCTATGCAGCTGCCCGCATGAATGGGTGGAGCGTGCCAGGCGGCACCCAATTGGCGTTCCTGCTCGCACAGGGATCTGAATTCACCCTCGTCATTGTCGCCATTCTGGGCACAGCTATCCCCTCGCCCTGGCGCTCGACGATTGTCGCATCGGTTGCCCTGTCCTTCATCATCGCGCCCTTCTGGTTTGCGTTGGGCGAAAGACTATCGCGTTACCTCGCCAAACGGCGACAGGAAACCATGCCCGGAACCAGCATCACACCGCGACAGGCCATGGGCCGCGTCATCGTGTTTGGCATGACCCCGGCAGGCCGGCTGGCGGTGGATGCCCTGCGTGATTTCGAGATCCCTTATGTCGCGCTGGATCTCGATCCGGAACGCTTCGTCGCTGCCAGCTCGGATGGCTATGATGTCGTGTTCGGTGACAGTTCCGATTTCCGTCTGATGGAAACCGTCGCAGGTTCCAATGCACGTGCCATCGTGCTCGGCGCGTCGCGCTATGACATATCCGTCTCGCTGACGGACACTGTCAGGGAACGCTTTCCCAACCTGCTCAGATTTGTCGCCGCGGTGAATGAGGCCGACCAGCTGCGCCATGAAAAGCTCGGCATGAAAGCGCATCTCAGCATCAGCGAACCTTATGGCGTCGAAATGGTGACAGACCTGTTGCAGGCGCTGGATATTCCTGACGAAGAGATCACCGAATGGGTGCGCGAGGCAGCTCAACGCCACGGCATTGAAACCCAGGATCCCGAAGACGAGCCCGACGACGAAGTCGTTGCAGCCTGACGCGCCGCCACTTATTCCAATGATCCGCGCAATTGCAGTACTTCTTTCGATAAACATCTACATATCGAGATCAAAGCTGGATTTTCTGCAATGTTGGGGGCATATTCCTGCCTCACCAGTTATATCCCCGGGTAGGAGCCTTCCATATGAAGATCGGCGTTCCAAAGGAAATCAAGACCGAAGAATACCGTGTTGGCCTCACTCCCGAAAGTGTAGCGGAGCTGACCCGGTCCGGTCATGAACTGTTCGTCGAAGTCGATGCAGGCGAAGGCTCGGGCATGACCGATGCCGAATATCTCAAGGCCGGCGCGACTATCCTGCCAGACGCTGACGCGGTCTTTGCCGAATGTGAAATGATCATCAAGGTGAAGGAACCCCAGCCCGAAGAGATCGCGCGGCTACGTCCACACCATACATTGTTCACCTATCTGCACCTGGCCGCCGACAAGCCCCAGGCCCTCGGCCTGATGGAATCAGGCGCGACCTGTATCGCTTATGAGACCGTGACCGATATACGCGGTCGCCTGCCCCTGCTCATGCCGATGAGCCAGGTCGCCGGTCGCATGTCGATCCAGGTTGGTGCATGGGCGCTGCAACGCACCAAGCGTGGGCGCGGCCTGCTGCTGGGCGGCGTGCCCGGCGTACCGCCCGCCAAGGTGGTGATCATAGGCGGCGGTGTCTCCGGTACGCATGCCGCAGAAATGGCAATCGGCTTTCGCGCCGATGTCACCGTGTTCGACCGCTCCATGCCCCGTCTGGAAGAGCTGGATGTCCAGTTTGCCGGATCGGTGAAAACCGCCTTCTCGACGCCAGCCCTGCTGGAAGCGGCTGTTCTGGAAGCCGATCTCATCATTGGTGCCGTTCTGATCCCCGGTGCTGCCGCGCCAAAACTCGTCACGCGTGACATGCTCAAACACATGAAGCCCGGCGCAGTGCTGGTCGATATCGCCATCGATCAGGGCGGCTGTTTCGAGACCTCCCATGCCACCACTCACACCGACCCGATCTATGAAATCGACGGCGTGCTGCATTATTGCGTGGCAAACATGCCCGGCGCTGTTCCACGCACATCCACCTATGCGCTCAACAACATGACGCTGCCCTTCGCCCTCGCCATCGCAAGCAAGGGCACGCAACAGGCCCTGAAAGAGGATGTCCATCTGGCACGCGGGCTCAATGTCGCTGACGGCGCAATCACCCACGCCGCCGTCGCACGAGACCTCGACCTGCCCTTCGCGACACCCGACTGGTTGAGCTGACCCTCACCACCCTCCAGATTAAAAATTAACTCAGACTCGCAACTCCTGCCCATGCTTCGCGTTTGTTGAATAATCGCATTCAAACGGGAGCTTCAAATGCTGGGACGGATACTCTGGACGATAATCGGCGCTGTTGGCGTCGTATTCATCATCACCATGACGCTGTTCTACGTGCAGACAGGCTCCTTTGAAGGTGCCGGTGCCAGAATGGACGATATTTTCGCCAGCGCCGGTGATGAAGCCGAGATCGCCGTACAGAGCGCCGCTGATCGCACCGGCGATGTGATCGAGGATATTGCTGATGGCTCGGATGAAACACGGACAGATTATTAGACCGCAATCCATAGCCACGATTTGAAGTTTGCCACTTTCACTCTGTCCCCCTCTTCTTGTGAAAGTGGCCGCGCGTCTCCCGAACCCTCCCCCCCCTGGACCTTTGGGAGACGCGCTCTTTTCTCTTGCGTTGCATTTACGCAGGGTCAGCCTGCGCAAAATTGCATAGACGCTACCCGTATTTGCAGGCATTGTCCTTATACAGAATAAAAACGCGGGGAGGATATCATGGCAATGGCAGGCAAGATCAAACTGTTCTCCATATTCATGAGCGGCGTCGCGCTATCTTTAGCGCCCATGGCAGAGGCTGGCGTAAGCACCTCTGCGGCCGTCATTGCCGATATTTTCAATGAAGAACCTGCAGACAAGCAGGTCGACGACCAGTTCCAGATCTACAACCAGACCTTCACCCGCCTGCGCGGCGAAGTGGAGCTCCTCAACGGCGACGCCAAGATCAGCGTGCCGGAGGGATTTTACTTTCTCGACGCCGACCAGACATCGAAGCTCATGGAGGAGCTTACCGGCTTTCCCGCTGAATCCGATGTGCTTGGCATGATGATGGCCGATGGCACGGACCCGCTGGATTCCAAGGGCTGGCGCCTCATGGTGCGGTTTGACGACATCGGCAGGGTTGAAGCTGACACTGGCGACATAAATGCGGATGCAACATTGCAGGAGTTCCGCTCACAGGCCGACCGCACATCACTGGGCAACGCATCCGGCCGCGGTGCCCCGATCGAACTGCTCGGCTGGGCCGCAGCGCCAGAACTCGACACCGATTCGATGAGCTTCAGCTGGGGCGTAGACCTCGTTGATTTTACTCGCAATCTGGATCTCGTCGACTATCGCGTGAACATGCTCGGCCGCGAAGGCGTGCTGAAGCTCGAACTGGTCGCCTCCGGCTTTGATCGCGACGCCATCCACGCTTTCGGCGCACAGATGGACAAGCTGGCCAGCTTCAACAAGGGCGCACGCTACCAGGATTTCTCGGCAGATGTCGACAAGGTCGCCCAGGTCGACATTGACGATTATCTCACCCTTGGCTGGGCAGACTGACAATCCGAAAGGATGCCCGCTTGAAACAAGCAATCGTCAGTGCCGGTTCAGCATCGACATGCAAAGGCGGCGTTCCCTTCACACCAAACACCCTGATGCCCTCACCCCCGCATCAGGGATAGAGCCGGGAGGTGGCCCACCCACCTTCCGGCTTTTTATCAAAGATCAGCCTGTCATGCAGGCGAAACGGGCGGTCCCTCCAGAATTCGATATGTTCCGGCGCGACGCGATAGCCCGTCCAGTGCTCCGGTCGCGGCACCTTGCCAAGCGCGTATTTGGCAGCATATCCCGCAATACGCTTTTCAAATTCAAATCGCCCCTCCATCGGAGCTGACTGTATAGACGCCCAGGCACCGATCTGACTGTCCTTGGCGCGGCTGGCGAAATAAGCATCTGCCTCGGCATCAGTCACATGGCTGACCACGCCGCGAATGCGCACCTGACGGCGCAGGCTCTTCCAGTGAAAACACAAGGCCGCCTTGCCGGTCGCTTCCAGTTGCTGGCCCTTTGCCGACTGCGTATTTGTGTAGAAAACAAACCCGTCCGCATCAAAATCCTTCAGCAACACCATGCGTACATCCGGCATGCCGCTTTCATCGACGGTCGCCACCGACACTGCGTTGGGATCGTTGATTTCCTTGGCCTTGGCTTCTGCAAACCAGCTCGCAAACAGGTCAAAGGGCTCTGAGGTATTGAACCATTCGCGATCATCCGGCAGCGGCTTTCCATCAGCCTTCGCCTTGGCATAGACATCCGCATAGTCAGGGCTGGGAGGAATCAGTTTGGATCGGTCAGACATGGGCTGGCTCGTCAGGTTTGAGGTTACTGATCAACACATAGCCCAAAGCTTTCAGAAACCAAGCATCGCGGATCGACCAATCTCGTTGTAGACTAACCCAAAGCGGGGCTGCCATGACCACATTCATTGATCTTTCTCACACCATAGAAGACGGCATGATCACCTATAATGGGCTGCCCGCTCCGATCATTTGCGACTGGCTGACATTTGACGACTCCCACAAGGTCTATGGTGAGGGCACTGAATTCACCATGCAGACCATTGAGCTGCATTCCAATACCGGCACCTATATCGACACGCCGCGCCACCGCTATCGCGATGGCCATGACCTTTGCGGACTATCCCTCGATCGAATTTCATCGGTCCCCGCCATCTGTATTGATGCCTCCAGAAGCGGCAGAAGCATCAACGCCTCCCTGTTTGGCGGTCTGGACTTGTCCGGCAAAGCGGTGCTGGTGCGGACCGGATGGGACCAGCACTGGCGCACAGACCAGTATTTCGAGGGCCATCCCTATCTGACCGAAGGCGCTGCGATCCATCTGCGCGGACAGAATGTGGCCCTTGTCGGGATCGACAGCTTCAATATCGACGACACATCCGGCGGCACGCGTCCGGTCCACTCCGTTCTGCTGGATGCAGACATCCCGATAGTCGAGCACATGACCAATCTGTCTGCACTGCCGCATGCTGGATTCCTGTTCAGCGCCGTGCCTCCAAAAATCAGCGGCATGGGCACATTCCCCGTGCGCGCACACGCCATTATCGACAGCTGATTTTCTGTAGCGGTGTGACGCCGCTCACATCGCTCCGCGCATTCATCCGGCAGGCTGCATCCAAATCGCCAGACATTTCAGGCGATCTGGAACAGACAAGGATGAAGACCATGAGACCTATCAAGACCCTGTTGCTGGCCGGTCTGGCGATAGCCGCCACTGGCGCAGCTTATGCCTGCCCTCCCGGTGGCCCCTCCGGCTATCATGATGATTACGCCTATATCCATCTGGAGACCTATAACGACTATGGATATCACGACCCCTATGGCTACTATCCGGTCGATTACTATTACGACTATTACGGATACTATCCCTACAACGCCTATGGATACGGCTATGGATATGGTGAGCAGGAAGCCTTCGGGCTGACGGTCACACCCAATGATCTGTGCCTCTATTACGGGGCCAGCGACGGCTATTCCAGCGGCGAGATCGGTGGCTGCATCACCACTGGAACCGGCCTGATCAACTACTGATCCACGCATTTTACCAACACAAACAGGGGGTGCGGCACAAGCTGTCGCATCCTCCATGTCATGAAGGGACTACCCAAACGCGCAAATTTGCGCTTCAACGCATGCATGTCACACAATACATTCGGTCATCTGTTTCGCGTTACAACATGGGGTGAGAGCCACGGGCCTGCCCTTGGCTGTGTCATTGACGGCTGCCCTCCCGGCATCACCGTTACCCCCGCCGATATCCAGCACTGGCTGGACCGGCGCAAACCCGGCACGTCGCGCTTTGTCACCCAGCGCAAGGAACCGGATCTGGTAAAGATCCTCTCCGGCGTGTTCGAGGACGATCGCACCCGCGCGGCATTTGGGGCTCCGGTGACAACCGGCACGCCAATATCCCTGATGATCGAGAACACAGACCAGCGCTCGAAGGATTATGGCGAGATCCGTGATGCCTTCCGGCCCGGCCATGCCGATTATGCCTATGATGCCAAATATGGCGTGCGCGATTATCGCGGCGGCGGACGTTCGTCTGCGCGTGAAACCGCAGCCCGCGTCGCTGCCGGTGCCATCGCCCGCAAGGTACTCGGTGCCGATATCCAGATCCGCGCCGCCCTCGTCCAGATCGGCAATATCGCCATCAATCCGGACAATTGGGACTGGGACGAGATCGAGAACAATCCCTTCTGGTGCCCGGATCAGGAAACCGTCGTCAAATGGGAGACCCATCTGGATGCCGTGCGCAAGGCCGGATCATCCTGCGGGGCGATTATCCAGGTCGAAGCCACCGGCGTACCACCCGGCTGGGGAGCCCCCCTTTATGGCAAGCTGGATTCAGACCTCGCCATGGCGCTGATGTCGATCAATGCCGTGAAGGGCGTCGAGATCGGCGCAGGCTTCGCATCAGCCGCGCTATCCGGTGAGGAAAATGCCGATGAGATGCGCATGGGCGATACCGGCGCTGAATTCCTCTCCAACAATAATGGCGGTGTATTGGGCGGATTATCGACCGGCCAGCCTGTTGTCGCACGTATTGCCATCAAGCCAACCTCCTCCATCCTCACCCCGCGCCAGTCGATTGATCGCGCAGGCGAGGATGTTGATATCCGCACCAAGGGGCGACACGACCCCTGTGTCGGCATTCGTGGTGCACCCGTCGCAGAAGCGATGATGGCCTGCGTCCTGGCCGATCACATGCTGCGCCATCGCGGCCAGATCGGTGATGGCCTTGCCTATGCAATGGATACAGACCTTTGACCTCTGGTCGGGTTTTCGCAACCACCTATGATCCCGATGCTGCTGTCTGGCGCTTATGGGCACCGTTGGGCGCTGCCTGTATTCTGGGAATGGCAGGATTGTTTCTGAATGTCCTGCCGATGACATTCATATCGGCGTTCTTCTCGATGCTCGCACTGCGCAACTGGCCCTATTCAGAGCCCAATCGTGTGATTCTTCGCATGAATGATGCGGGTGTCGACATTGACGGCGTGGGTCACATTCCCTGGCACAATATAAGCCGTGCCGGTCTGATCACCGTTCCCATCCCCAAATTCAGGCCGCGCATCATCCGCCTGGAACTCAACGGTCCCTTGCGTACACAGGCCACACCGGTCAAGGCCTTCCTGCGGCCGGGTTGGCAAAAGGTCCTGGGGCGCTCAATGGGCCCGAATGCGCTGATGCTACCGATCAATGGGCTATATGATTCACCACAGGATATCGCAGACGCCTTTCGCACCTTCCTGCCGGACCGGTTCATCGTGATGCTGCCCGGTTCGCTCTCCGAATAGGTGCCAATGGCGTGCGGCCCTATGATTTGCGCTCCGACGGTTTGCGCAGGCTCATCACCTTGGTGAGAAACACATTGCGCTCGCCCTCGCAGACAAATCCTGCCTCACCAAACAATCGCGCAAGATCCGTTTCGCCATAGGATTTGTAAAACGGCTCGTGGAAGCCTTCGGGGAAATATTCCAGCCGCCTGTCCAGCGCGGGATTGTCACCCAGCTGGATGGAATCGGCAAAGACAAATAGCCCGCCCGGTCGCAAGACGCGATGGATCTCGGCAGCCACCTGCTTGCGCACACGCGGCGGCAATTCATGAAACAGGAATATGCAGGAGACGATATCCTGGCTGGCATCATCCACCGGCATGTTCTCAGCCGCCCCTTCAATGATGTCGACACGCGGCCAGGCGGACAATTCCTGCCGCGAATGCCGGCAATAGGACGGTGACAGATCCAGCCCGCTGGCCTGTAGACGCGGATAGGCCGCCATGACCTGCTTCAGGAAACGCCCGGTCCCACATGCGACATCCAGCACAGCCTGATCGCGGCGCTCAGACCGGCGGATCTCACGCGCCATATCGGCCAGCGCCGCACGTCGCATCGCATCTGCCGAACCGGCAAACAGAGCCTCGACCTGGGTATCATACAACCGCGCGCTTTCCTCGGTGAACCATCCGCCGGACTGATAGTGGAAATTCTGCCGATAATAAGCCGGGTATCGGTCACCATCCGCCAGCTCACGCGCCTCAACGCCATCACGCTTCAGGCGGCGCTTGTTCACCCGCGAGGCATCCTTGAACAGCAGGAATGCAGACTCCATCGTGCGCAGCAAATCCCTTGGGCGCACATTTTCCGGCGCGGGATAAAGCCCGGCCTCGACATTCTTTCGATCTTCCTCGAACACCTGCATGAAAGCCTTGCGCACATCGGCTTCATCGCCAGCCGGGCTCGTGGGTTGGAATTCGGGCTCACCCGGACGCGAAAACCCACCAGAGCGCCGCCTCAACAGATTGAGCTGGCCCGCATACCATGCCGTGCGCAGTGTTTGCGCCGCGCGATAGCTGACTTCCCTGGCCTTGAAGGGCGCACGCAACTTTCGGGAGGGTGTTTCACCCGGTCTGCTCATATCCGACATTCTGCCATGACCTCGCTGACGCTGTTTGTGCCCCTTCATGAATATGAACCGTTTTGCGCGACAATCAATCAGATGTGTGCCGACTGGCTGTGCCTGAACCATCAATTCAGCTTGCGTTCATATTGCCGGGCTCACCATGGATCATTGGAACACAGGACATGCGGGCGTCAGGCTTTTACGGAGGACCTCCCGATGAAATACACAGCGATCGCTCTTACCCTGATCTCCGTTGCCGGAATGGGTGCCGCGCAGGCTGAACCCTGGCGCAACGGACAATATCGCAATGGCTATACAAGCGATGGCTATCTTTCCAACTGCAAGGATGTCCGCAAGGAACGTCAGATCCTGGGTGGCGTATTGGGTGGCGTCGCTGGCGGACTGCTAGGCGACAATGTCGCCGCACGCGGTGTTCAGGAAGAAGGACGCATCTTGGGAGCATTGGTCGGAGCCGTCGCCGGCTCTCAGATCGGCCGAAAACAGGTCGATTGCGATTCGGTCCACATTGTCCAAAATCAGCCGCGATATCAGACCGGTTACCAGGATGGAGCCTACAGATACCCCGAAAATGACCCATATGAGCCCCGCTATCCACAGCAGACCTCGGAAGTTTATGGTTATCAGGGGAATCCCGTAGATGAAAACCTTTACGGCGGCACAGATGACCGTTATCCAGAGGACAACTACAGTGATGTTGCACAGCGTCAGTGTGAGTCCGTGAAGCGAATAACCTATTTGCCAGACGGTCGAGAGATTCACGAACCGACACTGGCCTGCCGCGATATGCAATATGGCCCATGGTCGGTCGATCAAGACTAGAGCCCAACGAAGTCAAATTTGACGGGCTCTGACAAGTTCCTTAGGCCCGTCCCCCCCAACCCAGGGCCTTTGGACGGGCGTGGGCGCGTATCTTCGGGTGCTCGCTCACGCCTGCACGGGGACAAAAATCAGCCCGATTGTCTTGTCAGATGCAGCAGGTATTCCCGGTTGCCATCACCGCCGCGCACCGGGCTGTCGCAGGATGCCGCAACAGACCACCCCTCATCCGCCAGCCAGTCTTCAAATGCAGCACGCGCGCGCTTGACCGCTGCCCCATCTGTCACCACACCGCCGCGTCCGACATTCTCCGGGCCCACCTGAAACTGCGGCTTGAACAAGACCACTGCCTCTCCCTGCTCAACCAGTGCCAATGGCACGCCAAGCACCTTCTCCAGCATGATGAAACTGGCATCGCAGACCAGAAGATCCGGCACTTGTGGGATGATCCTGCTATCCAGCCTGCGTGCATCCATGGCTTCCAGGCTCACCACACGCGGATCATTGCGCAAGGAGGCATGCAACTGGTCACGGCCAACATCGACCGCATAGACCATCTTCGCCCCGCCGCGCAGAAGTACATCGGTAAATCCACCCGTCGACGCCCCGATATCCAGACAGATACGGCCAGATGCGCTGACCTTGAACACCTCCAGACCATGCGCCAGCTTCAATCCACCGCGCGAAACATGAGGATAGGGCCGCTCGGCACCGAGTTTCTGATCCGGCGTAATCTTCATCGAGGGCTTGGAGACCACCACGCCATCCACCGTGACACCACCGGCCTTGATTGCAGCCTGCGCAAGCGCCCGGCTTTCCATCAATCCACGGGCAACAAGCGCCAGATCCAGACGCATTGCCTCGCTCGAATCCGCCATCAAACCTGCCCCCTGCCATGTTCACAAAAAACTGAACGAATCATCGCAACTTCTTCCGGTCATTTACGTTAACATGTGGCCACACCATATGATTCCATCATAACTCAGGGAAAGCGTAGCCATATGATCTCGAGAACACTTGCACTGTCGACCATCGCTGCAATCGCATCACTTGGCGCGTGCGCAAGTTCACAGGCAGAACCTGTAACCAGCTCCAGTGACATGCAAATGCCCGCCTTCACATCGATGAGCACCAGCGCAGATGTCCTTAATGCGGAAGGTGAACCAGCTGGCACACTCACCGCCACCTCCGCTCCCGGAGGCGTGATCCTTCGCGTCGCCCTTGAGCCCGGCACCCTGACCCCCGGCTGGCACGGCCTGCACCTGCACCAGAACTCCGATTGTTCCGATACCGGCGTTTTCAAACTGTCCGGCGGTCATGTCGGCAAGGTTGAAGGCGGACACGGACTGCTCAACCCGGCTGGACCAGAAGGCGGCGACCTTCCGAATATTCACGCGGCTATGGATGGATCGGCCAGCGCCGAAATGTTTTCCCCACGCATCGAGCTTGCGAGCCTGATGGCTGGCGGTGGTTTTGCCATGATCATTCATGAGGGCCCGGACGACCACATCACACAGCCCATTGGTGGCGCTGGCGGGCGTGTCGCTTGCGCAGCAGTTAAGTCCTGACACAAAATAATATACAAAAACTACTGAACCAATAACCCTCGATTGCACAGCACAATCGGGGGTTATTCTGTATGCTTGCGCATTATTCTACAACAAAACAAGAACTGGCGTGATGATTCTTCGAACATATACTCCGATACAGACCATTTTAATCGAAGTTAAACTTTGACTTGCCTTGTGGTTATGCCGGATTAACTCAATTTAATTCAATTTTAGTGAAACTATTCTTCAGCTCACACGTACCCTCCCTGACAGGGTCGCCATGCTATGGCGAGACGAATAATGGGATTACACGATATGCAAGCTATCAATCAGGCCATCAAAAAGGGGCTGCGCGCAATTCCACCCGCCTCTGACCTGATCCGCAAAACACGTCGCCAGGGCCATGTTGCCATGTTCCATGTCGGGCGAAGCGGTAGCACTGTTGTCAGTGACCTTCTGAACCAGCATCCCGCAATCGAATGGAAAAAGGAGATCTATCAACGTCTTCTTGAAGAACGGCAGGTAACCGACCCTACCCTCTCCAATCTCGACGATCTTGATGCTCTCGATTATGCGGTGGAGCAGTCAGAAGATTCCTTCGCCCGCTTTTTTGGTTATGAAGTGAAGTTCTTCCACCTGCGCAAACTTGGCATCGACCTGCGCAGCTATCTCGACAATATCGAGAATGAACTCTTCAACCTGAAATATGTCGTCCTGCGCCGCCAGAACATGCTGCGCGTGATCGCCTCCACCGCCGCCGCTCACCAGCGTGGCCAGTGGTTTGTCGAAAATTCGTCCACTCCGGATTCCGAGATCAAACGGCCGATCACGATCGATACCAATGCGATTCCGATGAACCGGTCCTTTTTCCCGCTCATGCATTTGCTGGATGAAGCCGAGCGGGACTTCGATATCCTTGATGGCCTGATGGAATACCGCCCCTCCCTGTTCCTCACCTATGAAGACGATGTCCGGGCGGACCCGACCAATGCCTATGCAAGGATCTGCGACCATATCGGCATTACACCCATGCCTGCACAGATCAAACGCAGACGCACCAACCCCGAACCGCTGTCCAACATGATCGCCAATTACAATGAAGTCTCCGCTCTGCTACGCGGCACTTCCTATGAATGGATGCTGACCGAGGACTGAGATCCTCGCCCTTGAATTCGATCTTCAACCCTCGCCACTCCCGGTAGCAAGACCGCCTGCGACATCCCATGCGGTTGATAATCATTTTCATTTCAGCTACCTCACGCGCTGATGATGCAAATCATTCGCGATGAGGGATGGAAATGAACTATTTAAAGATTGCAGGCGTGCTGACGTCTTTAGGCTTGGCGCAAGCGGGCATTGCAACGGCGCAGACAGAAGATCAGGTGGACCAAAACCGCCGACTGGACCAGATCGTTGTGCTGGGGTCTGCACAGGATGTCACGACATTCGCTGGTTCTGCCGCCTATCTGGAAGCTGACCTGCTGGATGTGCATGCCGATACAGATGTTCACCGCATTCTGCGCGTGGTTCCCGGCGTCAATATCCAGGAAGAAGACGGTTTCGGCCTGCGCCCCAATATTGGTCTGCGCGGCACCGGGCTGGACCGATCCTCCAAGATCACCCTCATGGAAGATGGTGTGCTGATTGCCCCCGCACCTTACGCCGCCCCTTCCGCTTATTATTTCCCGCGCGCCGGTCGCATGTCGGCGGTTGAGGTCGTCAAGGGCCCATCCGCCATCAAATATGGCCCACGCACCCAGGGCGGATCGATCAATTTCGTCTCCACACCCATCTCTGATGACCCGCGCACAATCGCGCGCCTGCAAGGTGGCCAGTTCAACACGCTGTCCCTCTATGGCGTGACCGGCGGAAAGATCGAAAAGGGCGGGCTTGTCTGGGGTGGCCAGATCGAAGCTGCGAAAGACACAACGGACGGCTTCAAGGAGCTGGACAATGGCGCAGACACAGGCTTTTCCATCGAGGACTATGTGCTCAAGACCTCCGTCGGCTCCACTGACAATGCCACTATCCCATGGCATCTGGAATTCAAGGGCCAGTACTCCGACGAGATTTCGGATGAAACCTATCTTGGCCTGACCCGCGAAGACTTCAACGCGAATCCAGACCGCCGCTACACCGCCAGTGCCGAAGACGAGATGTCTGCGGAACATTCCGAACAGTCACTGCGCTTTGTGACCGAACTGGGCGGCTTTGACATCACCACATTGGCCTATCAGACAGAGTTCAAGCGCGACTGGTTCAAGCTGGACCGCGTGGAAGGTGTCTCGATCTCATCGCTCCTGGCCTCCCCGGAAAATTACACAGATGCACTCGGTGTTCTTCATGGCGCTGACAGCAGCGCGGGCGGACTACGACTCAAGCACAATAATCGCGACTATGAGGCACGCGGTATCCAACTGGTCATTGGCCGCGAGTTTGCCACGGGCGCAATCGGCCACGCCTTCGAAGTGGGTATCCGCCTGCATGAAGACGAAATGGACCGCTATCAGTGGGTCGAATACTGGACGCAGACCAATAATGATCTGGCCTTCGACAGCCAGACCGTTCCCGGATCTGACTCCAACCGGATCGATAGCGCCGAAGCCCTTGCCATCCACATCAAGGATGACATCACCATTGGACGCCTGACCCTTTCACCCGGTCTGCGCTTTGAGGATATCTCCCTCAAGCGCGAAAACTGGGGTTCGGATACAGACCGCCTCGGCGCTCCCTCGATCACCGAGAACGATGTCGATGTGGTGATCCCCGGCCTTGGCGTGTCCTATGAAGCCAGCGATGGATTGTTCATCTTCGGTGGTGTGCACAAGGGCTTCTCCCCTCCCGCGCCGGGCTCCACCGCTGATGCCCCAGAAGAAGCCATCAACTATGAAGCCGGCCTTCGTTGGACCGCGGGTCCGATCGCAACCGAAGCGGTCGCATTCTTCAATGATTACGACAATCTCCTGGGGGCCTGTACGGCATCGACCGGCGGTGGATGCGATATCGGCGACCAGTTCAATGGCGGCGCTGTAGAAGTCACCGGCCTGGAACTGTCCGCGCGCGGAGACCTCGCCGAATTTACTGCTGACACCGGATTTTCCTTTCCGGCAAGCCTGGCCTTCACTTGGACGCAGGCAGAATTCCAGTCTGCTTTCTCATCTGACTATGAACCATGGGGCGATGTCTCGCCCGGCGATGAACTGCCCTATATCCCAGAGTTTCAGGCAAATATCGGACTGGGCATTGCCCGCGATGCCTGGTCACTGGATATCAATGCAAACTGGCAGGATGAAGCCCGCGCCACGGCAGGCTCCGGCAGCATTGCGCTTGATGACAAGATTGATGCCCGCACACTTGTCGACCTGACAGCCGGTTATGACATCACCGAGACATTGCGCGTGGCTCTGCGGGTCAAGAACCTGACCGATGAAGTCTATGTGGCTGCACTGCGTCCATCAGGCTTGCGTCCCGGCCTGCCTCGTCAGTTCCTGATGAGCATTGAAACACGTTTTTAAGGCACCCATGAAGAGGCGGCGACCGGATGATCATCCCAGTCGCCGCCTTTTCAATTTTCTGCCTATTTCTCGAACACCATCACAAGATTATTGGCCGGCATCTGATGCACAGCCTTCAGTTCAAGACCGGCAGTCCCGGCGACCGGCACGACATCCCGCTCAAGGTCACGAACACCCCATGATGGGTCACGCGATTTCAGCGAGACATCAAAATCCGCATTGCTCTGGGAGATATGTACGCCGTCACGGCTGAACGGACCGTAGAAGAACAATCGCCCGCCCGGTTTCAGCAAGGCACCTGCCCCCGCGATCACACCACGTCCCGCCACCCAGGGCGAGATATGGATCATGTTCGCGCAATAGAGCGCTGAAAGACCCGGCTCCACACCCCAACTGCCCGGCGGTGTTGATGCATCCAGCGCCAGCGGTCCCACCAGTCGATCCTCCACCCCTTCATATTGCGCCCATGCCGCCACAGATGCCCGGCTGGCCGGATCAAGATCACTGGCAATCCATTCCAGATCTGGACATGCCTTCATGATCGCCATGGCATGCTCACCCGTGCCAGAGCCGATCTCCAGTACACGCCCAGAAGTCACCCCCTCTTTCAGCCAGACATCACGGATGACCTCACGATTGCGCGCAGCGGAAGGTGAAAACAGCCGCCCATCCGCCATGTCATCCCGGTTTTCCAGCGCAACCGGCTTCTTCTCACGCGCGGCGGAATTGGGCGGTTTGTCCGGTCTCTGCGTGGTCATTGTCGCTCTCCTCGAACATGGCTTTCAATTCGGATTTGAGCATCTTGCCATTGGCGTTGCGCGGCAAGGGGGCTGATGTGAAAGTGATGCGCGCAGGCAGCTTGAATGCAGCAATTCGGGCCGCCAGATGAAAACGCAGGGCCTCCTCCAGCGCCAGATCCGGCACGACCCCCGGCCGCAACTGCACCACCGCCGCAACACTCTCGCCCAATGTCGGATGCGGCAGACCCACAACTCCCGCTTCCAGAACATCCACATGCGACGTCAGCGCCGTTTCCACCTCGATGGAAAACACATTCTCACCGCCGCGAATGATCATGTCCTTCTTGCGGTCTACAAGGGTGATGAACCCCTCCGCATCGCGCACCGCCAGATCACCTGAGCGCACCCAGCCCTCGCGAAAGGTCTGCGCTGTTTCTTTCGGCGCGTTCCAGTAACCGCGCGCATTGTTCGGGCCGAACGCCTCCAGCTCTCCTACCAAGCCATCGGCCACGGGCTCTCCTGCATCATCCACAATGCGAAGCCTGACAGGCGGTGCAGCCGCCCCCGCAGAACCCGGCCGGGCCATATAGTCAGCCCCCACATTCAGCGTCGTCGTCGCGCAGGTTTCCGTCATGCCCCAGCCATTGGCAGGCATGGCACGCGGAAATGTGCGCGCAATATCCTCCACCAGATCAGGGCCAGACGGCGCCCCGCCATAGCCCACGAAATCAACTTTCGCCAGATCATCCGGGCGACAGTCAGGATGCGCAATCAGGCGCTGCACGATCGTCGGCACACCGCCCAGCTGCGTTACCCCCTCCCGCCGGATCAACTCCAGCGCTTCGCCCGCATCAAACTTGCGCTGAAGCACCAGCCTGGCCCCCGTCAGATGCGCCGGTATCAACCCTGTGACAGTGGCTGTCGCGTGAAAGAACGGCGTTGAAACCAGCGACACAGGCTGCGGATCATCCGGCGATGGCTGCGGCGGTACGATACCTGCGCGCATCAGGCTGCGCGCCTTGCAAGCGGCCGTGTTCCAGATCGCGGAGATGATGTTCCGGTGCGTCATTACCACACCGCGCGCCCGGCCACTCGTGCCCGATGTATAGAAGATCGCAGCATCATCATCCGCCCGGATCGACACATCCGCCAGCCCCTCGAACGCCAGACCCGCCCAATCTTCCGTGACCCCGATCAGCACCTCCAGCGACAGATCACCAACGCCTCCGGCGGTGATCATATGCGCCACATCCGTGATCCGCCCGCGATGAGGTGCTAGCAATTCTGCGCGCTCTGGATCAACAAACAGCACGCGCGCCCCACAATCATTGAGCCCGGCGACAAGCTCTTCAGCCGCCCACCATGAATTGAGCGGCGTAGCGATGGCCCCGACCAACAGGGCCGCATGAAACGTCACTGACCATTGCGGCGAATTGCGCATGGCAATCGCAACACGATCACCGGGCTGAACGCCAAATCGAATCTGAAATGTGCTGGCGAGTTGACGAACAGCCGCAAGATGCGCGGCATATGTCACCCGCTGATCATCCAGAACCAGAAAGTCCCGCGCGCCCCATTGCGCCCCCGCCATCAGCATCTCGATCAGCGTCTGCGGGGCATGGCGATAGACCTGCTGCTCGATCCCGCAAACACTCCGCGTCTCAAGCTCGAAGGGAGACCCATGCGAGGTCAGCAGAGCATTGGCCTCGGTAATTGACAGGACGGGTGTGTTGGTCATGCTGCACCATAAATACAATCTGAAGTTGCATTCATGGTTGTCATGATTTCAGCCAGATGGCCAGATCATCGTGTCAGGAAAATGAAAGACCTACCCAGCGATCAGTTTCAGCTTGCCCTCATCGCCGCGACCCAGCGCCTGAATGGCAGTCGCTGCAATATTGCGCGCCGACAATCCGGCCTGCTCATACATGGCTTCAGGCTTGTCGTGATCAATGAAGGTGTCAGGCAGGTGCATGGTACGAATGGCCAGCCCCTTGTCGAGCCGTCCCGTGCTGGCCAGGTGTTGCAACACAAAGGCACCAAACCCGCCCATTGCGCCTTCTTCCACCGTGATCAGCACTTCATGCTCATTCGCCAGATGCCTGATCAGGGCCTCATCCAGCGGTTTGGCAAAGCGCGCATCTGCCACCGTGGTCGACAGCCCCTGCGCGCTCAGCATGTCGGCTGCCAGTAGCGCTTCCTTGAGACGGCCGCCCAGTGACAGGATTGCCACGGTCGTGCCTTCGCGCATGATCCGGCCCCTGCCGATCTCAAGCGGTTCTGCTGCGTCCCAAAGATCAATGCCGACGCCTTCACCACGCGGAAAGCGGAAAGCCGATGGCCGGTCATCAATCTGGTGAGAGGTCGCCACCATGCGCTGAAGGTCTGCCTCGTCAGCAGCTGCCATCAGCACGAAATCAGGCAATGCGCCCAGATATCCAATGTCGAAACTACCTGCATGGGTCGGCCCATCGGCCCCTACCAGCCCTGCGCGGTCAATCGCGAAACGCACCGGCAGTTTCTGGATCGCCACATCATGCACAACCGAATCATAGCCGCGCTGCAGGAAGGTGGAATAGATCGCACAAAATGGTTTCATGCCATCAGCCGCCATCGCCGCCGCCATTGTCACGGCATGTTGTTCGGCAATGCCCACATCAAAGGTCCGCTTCGGGAACCGCTCGCCAAACTTGTCCAGGCCCGTACCAGACGGCATGGCCGCGGTGATGCCGACAATGCGGTCATCTTCCTCGGCCAGACGGATCAGTTCCTTGGCAAAGATAGAGGTGTAACTCGGCGCATTGGGCTTGGACTTGGCCTGTTCGCCTGTAATGACATTGAACTTGGAGACACCGTGATATTTGTCGGCCGAGTTTTCAGCAGGCGCAAAGCCCTTGCCTTTCTCAGTGGCGACATGAATCAGGACCGGCCCATTGCGCATGTCGCGCACATTGGCCAGCACGGTGGTCAGCATGTCCATGTCATGGCCATCAATCGGCCCGACATAATAAAAGCCCATCGCATCGAACAGGCCGCCGCCCAGCGCAAAATCACGCGCGGCATGCTCGGCTTTCTTGGCAGGTTTTTCCAGGCCAACCGATTTGGCGACCATCTTCCCGGCCTTGCGCAGATTGCGATAGCCCTTGGATGACACGGTCTTGGAAAGGTAATGGCTCAGCGCCCCCACGGGTGGCGAGATCGACATGTCATTGTCGTTCAGGATCACGATCAGGCGCTTGTTGAGCCCACCAATGTGGTTCATCGCCTCCATCGCCATGCCTGCTGTCAGCGATCCATCGCCGATCACACATACCACATTGCGGTCTTCATCCTTCAGGTCACGCGCAATCGCGAAACCGGAGCCAGCCGAGATCGATGTACCAGCATGTGCAGCACCGAAGGGGTCATACTCGCTTTCAGTGCGCTTGGTGAAGCCGGACAGGCCCTGCCCCTGGCGCAATGTACGGATACGGTCACGACGTCCGGTGATGATCTTGTGCGGATAGCATTGATGACCGACATCCCAGACCAGCTTGTCATCCGGCGTATCAAACACCGAATGCAGCGCCACCGTCAGCTCGACGACCCCCAGCGCAGAACCCAGATGACCGCCCGTCGTGGAAACCGCATCAATGGTTTCATGGCGCAATTCATCGGCGACCTGTTTAAGTTCCGCAACAGAAAGACCTTTGAGATCTGAAGGTGAGGAAATTTTGTCGAGTAGCGGAGTCCGTGTCGTCATCATATACTTTTTCTGGACCGTTGGCGGGGCCCTTTTATGGTCTAATAGCGGCGTTCAAGGACGAAATCGACAGTCCTGGAGAGGACATTGCCTTTTTCTCCAAACATCCCCAGATGCGCCTTCGCCTGCGAGGCCAGCATTTCAATGCGATCGATTGCCCCATCTTCACCCAACAGGGATACGAAATTTTTCTTTCCAGCTTCTTTATCCTTGGCAACAGCTTTGCCAAGCTCCTCCACATTGCCGTGAATATCCAGCAGATCATCCTTGATTTGATAAGCAAGCCCAAGATCATGCGCAAAGCCGTTCAGTGCCTGACGCTCATTTTCCCGTGCGCCGCCCAGTATTGAACCAAATTCAACAGCACAGCCAATCAGCGCGCCAGTCTTCATGCGCTGCATGCGCGCCAGGTGGCTCAGCATCTGGTCATCATCCTCAGGCGGGGGTGCCATATCGATCTTCTGGCCACCGACCATTCCGCGCGCGCCGGCACTGACTGCCAGCTTGCCAACCAGCTTGCAGCGTACAGAGCTGTCAGGATGGGTTTCAAGCGCTGTCAGGATCTCGAATGCCAGCGTCAAAAGCGCATCACCCGCCAATACAGCCGTTGCTTCACCAAAGGCCTTGTGAACAGTGGGCTGGCCATGGCGCAGCTCGTCATCATCCATGCAGGGCAGATCATCATGGATCAGCGAATAGGCATGCACACATTCCAGCGCACATCCGGCCCGCAAGAGCGCACGTTCCGGTGCACCGAACAGGCGGCCGGTTTCGATCACCAGAAACGGACGAAGACGCTTGCCTCCCCCCAATGCACCATGGCGCATGGCGCGCATCAGGTCGATTTCCGGTCCTGCAGCGGGAGGAATGAGGCGGTCGAGCGCAACCGTGACCTGATCTGCGATCTCTCGCAGCTTCAGACCAAAATCTTCGGTGGCACCCAGATCACCTGCGGTCATGATTCCTCAACCGGCTCGGTTGAACGTGCCTGACCATCGGGACCAAGGACGATTTTCTCGACCTTGAGCTCTGCTTCCTTCAGCTTGCCTTCACAATGCCGTCGAAGCTGATCGCCGCGTTCATAGATCACGATCGACTCTTCAAGAGGAACATCGCCATCTTCAAGCTGCTGAACGATGCCCTCAAGTTCGCCAAGCGCGTCCTCGAAATTCATCTTGCTGATATCTCTTTTGGAAGCGACGGACGCCATGATGTATCTCCCTTGCAAGGTCACGCGACACTAGTGCCCGTCGCGCCTGCTAACAACCATCAAACCGATTTAGGATCAGAGTTTTTCATAAACCCGAAAAGACCAATAGCTGTCACCACCATCCCGGCGACAGACCCAGCCGCGTTTTTTGAGCGCCGGGCGCAGCATGCGATTGAACCAACCATGCGCCGCCAGCACTACATCATGATCGCCAGATGCCGCGATCAGCTTTTCTGCGGCCTTGTCTGCGCGGATACGCGTCTCACTGATATGTTCATCACCATCTGCATGCCCAAGCATCCAGGCCACACGCGCAATGAGATTCCAAGTCTTGGGAAGATATTTGCGCCTATCCGACCAGTTTGGAGGCGGCAATGGTGCCTCGACAAACACTTCATCGGTGATGATTTCACGATCTCCGGCAATGGCACGCGCTGTTTCGATGGCACGCGGACGCACGGATGCAAACAGATAGGGCGCATCCTTGGCCACATGCAGAAGGCGCTTGGGAGGGGTCTGCCCATCCACCAGCGACGCCCGCTCATAGGCTGCCCACCAGTCACGATATTCGCGCCAGTTCAGGCGTGGCCCGGCATTCCTGTCGAGGTTCGGCTTACCATGTCGCACGACGATGATCCGTCCGCCGGTCTTCCCAGAGCGACCGTTATTACTATGCTTATCGCTCGACATTCATATTCCGCTCTGGACGCCCCGCGCCAATTGCTTGCGATGGGGCCCACCCCGCTTTCATCACGGTCTAGCCTTGTGTGATCAGTACGGCAAGCAGGTGATGCTGTGAATACATGCTAACCTGGCTTGTTGAACGCATTCAGGACACCGCGTGCCCGACCACCAAAGGTTGTTTCAACAGCGAGAATATTGTCCAGACGCCTGCGCGCGCTTCCGGCAAAACGCGCCGCAGGGCCCAGCGGAGCCCGCTCCAGCATCATCCAGGCATCGCCCAGCATACTGCGGGTCGCGCCCCCAAAGCCGCAGGCCGGCACAAGGCCTTCGCTCAACGCCACGGTGTCGCTGCCATAATATTTCTTGTAGTGATGCGCACCGCCTCCAAGGTCAGCGCGCTTGATTCCTGCCTCACACGCGCCCTGAAGAAGACGCTCCTGCAGCAGAATGCCCGGCGAGTAATTGGCAAAATCCTGATTATATCCGGCAATCCAGCCATGCAGCACATCATGTGACCGCAAGCCCAGCTCGATCGCGGCGAGCTTGCCGTCAATGCGCAGTGTCGTCAGCACACCACTGAGGATCGGCGATTCGGATGTAAGACAGGCATGCAGCATGGCACGCGACCAGTCTGGTGCCAGCACGTCATGCAGGCCTGTGCGTTGATATTGCTCGCGCTTCCAGCTGATCAATGTCTCAAGAATGTCAGGGGCTGGCTCATGAAAGCAAACCTCCAGCTCGCCGGCTTCACGAGCCGCCTGGCGCGACAATCTGCGGGCCTTCTTGAAATGCTTGGGATAGGCGGAACGTCGACTTTCCAGATAGGCTTCAAAGCCCGGGCTGAGATCTGCGATATAGGCGAGCGTTTCAGCGCGATGATGTTCGCTGAATACGCCCAGAGAATCATCCAGTCCCGCATAGCCATAAGCCGTCACACCCGCGGACCGCAAAATCGAGGGCAGGATTTCCTCATCACCCAGCCGCAGGATCGGTCCACTGCAATCGGTGAAGGGTGAACCCAGCGGACGCGCCATGCCCAGCCTGGAAATCTGCACCGGTACAAAGGCGAGCGCTTCGCCGTCATCGCGCCTGGCAATGATGATACGCGCATCCTTTCGGCAACCACCCAGCACACGCGCGAACTCTGCAGAATAATAGGGACTGCGAAACCGTTCGCTTTCCGAGCGAATGGCCTCCCACTCCCTCACATCCTTGTGTGAGAGGTCGTCTGGATGAATGGTGCGTACCTGCATATACGACCGCGTATCTTTCCGCCCACAAGCATCGAATGATGCAAGTGATGTTACCCCAATAGGGCCTGACACAAGAATCTTGCCAGAATGTAACGCAGCTTGAAATGCGCCTGACACGCGAATCGTCCCGCTCTGACGCCCTACTTGTCCTTGAAGGACGACCAGAGTCGCGGTTTGAAACACACGGTGGTTTCTGTTTCCTTGCACCCATAGAGCGTGAACAGCACCGTATCGGCGCGTCCCAGCAGGTGATCCAGTGGCACATATCCGATAGCTGTCGGCGTTGTGAAATTCATCACCTTGCGGTCCCAGCCATAGGGTTGTTCACGTGCCAGTTCCGGGTGCCCATAGGGGGATCGGCTATCTTCTGAATTGTCGCGATTATCGCCCATCATGAACACATCCCCCTCGGGAATGGTGAACAGCGGGGTGTTCTCATAGCCAACCTTGTTGACGTTATCGAGCGTCAGATAGGAAACCCCATTGGGCAGGGTTTCGCGATATTCCACCGCATCTACAAGGATACGCTGATCAGCATCCTTGTGTTTCTGACGATATCGAAGCCGCCGCACAAATTCTCGTTTGACCGGTTCACCATTGATGATCAGCTGACCATCCTTCATCTGGAGCGTGTCGCCCGGCATGCCGATCAGGCGCTTGATCAGGACGATATTGTCATTGGGGTGACGAAACACCACGACATCGCCGCGCTTGGGCATGGAGCCGAACAGGCGCTCATCAGGATCATTCACATCATCCTTGGTAAACCAGCGACCAATGCCCAGTGCGGGAGAATTGCGGTTATAGCCATAGGAAAACTTGGCCACGGTCACCCGGTCCCCCACCAGCAATGTCGGCACCATGCTTTCGGACGGAATGACGCGCAGCTCATAAATGAAAGACGTAAAGACCAGCCAGAAAGGCAACAGCACGAGCACGGTCATCACCATTTCCCGCGCTTCGTTCAACCACCACTGAAGGCCGGACAGCTTCTCCTCACCGGACTCCGGGTCAGTTTCATCCTCTGGCGTGTCGTGTTTTACGTCCATAGTCATGCCAATCGCACCGCCGTTCCATATGCCAGAATCTCTGCAGCGCCCTGCATGATCATGCTTGTTGTCAATCTCATGGCGACAATCGCATCCGCATTCACCAGCTGGGCATCACGGATCATCCGGTCCACGGCCTGTTCACGCGCTTCCGCCATGAGCTTGGTGTATTCATTGACCTCACCGCCCGCAAGCATGCGCAGCCCGGCGAGAAAGTCCGTCCCCACAAATCGCGCCCGGACCACATTTCCACGCACAACGCCCAGCGCTTCCACGATGTCCCGGCCTGCGACCAGATCGGATGTCGTAATGATCATCTGAGATCACCTTTCGATATGTCTGGAATAATATCCGTCTTCGCGATCGAACACGCGATCGATCAAAACCTTGGCGATCAGTACGCCAACACCCACCACAAAGCAAAGCACGCTCAGGCCAGCGACCAGCATCAGCGACATTGGCAGCATGTCGGGACTGGTGGCACCGGACAGCCCCGTCGCCGCTACGAGTATGAAAAATGCGATATATACAACGAAGCCGATAACTACGAGCGCCAGCCCGATCACGCCCCAGCCCTTTGTGCGCTCTTTGGAGGGTTCCGGCGGAGGTGGCCTGTCCTGGATTGGCATGTCTGTTCTGGCTCCGCCCGCAACGCGTTCAAGATGACGCTTTGTTCAGCAGATCAACGCTGATGCGGGCCGCGCGTCAAGACGAACGGCTGTAAAGATAGACGCCATCGCGCAATTCTCGCGTCGCCCTGCCCTTGAACCGCAGCCAGTTCAGATGCGCCAATGCTTCGCCCGTGGCCGAATACATGTCTTCTGCGCCCACCTGCCGCCCGAAGAGCGAGACAAAGCAGTCCAGCGCACGCCGGGGCTCTTCCAGATGCGCCTCCAGCCGGTCAAGCGAACGCTCATGGCCGTCAATCAGTGCCTGAAGGCGCTTATGCGCCCCATAAAACACCTTGTTGTGCGCTGGCAGCGTCAGGACATCGGGATCAGTTTCCCGGATCAGCTTCTCACAACTCTCCAGCCAGTCCGACAATGGGTCCGCTTCCGGTTCCGTCGGATGCACCGACACATTCGATGAAATCCGTGGCAGCAGCTGATCGCCGGAGATCAGAAGTTTCAATTCATCATTGTAAAGGCAGGAATGTTCCGGGCTGTGCCCCGAGCCAGTAATCACTCGCCAGTCCTGCTTGCCGATGCGGATCACATCTCCATCACTCATCCGAACAAAGCGTGAGGGCAGATTGTAGACACCCTTGCCGAAGCTGCCATAGCGCTTGCGAAGCAGGTCGAGCACCTCGTCATCCCAACCGGCCTTGCGGAAGAAATCCACCGTATCTTCTGGTGCCGCGCGGCCGGTATCACCCACAAGCATGCGACAAGAGACATATTCCAGTCGGCTCATCCACATGTCGATGCCAAACCGCTCACACAGCCAGCCCGCCAGCCCGACATGGTCAGGATGCATATGGGTGATCAATATGCGCGTCAGCCGCTTGCCCTTGAGGGGGCCTTCGAACAGCGCTTCCCATTCCTGCTTGGTCTGTTTCAGGTTCATGCCGGTATCGACCAGCGCATACCCATCATCTTCCTCGATCAGCCACAGATTGATCCAGCGAAGGCCCGCAAAGGGCAGATCCATGCTGATCCATTTGACCCCCGGCGCGACATCGATTGTCTGACCGCGTTGGGGTTGTTCTTCAAAGGGATAGTCGAGCTTTACCCGGCGCGTTTTCCCAGCCTTGGATTCATCCATTACATTATGCTTTCGAGACGAGGTGTGACCTTAACCTAAAGGTCAAGCGAGACCTTACAAGGCGTATCGTTGCGTAAAGCAACCCATAAAGCTGTCTCGCACCACAAAATATCAGCCAGCCCCGACCTGCGCGAATCCTGAAATCACCCACCTCTTACCTGCAAATTTGCATGGCATTCGGGGGAATAAGCCCCTTCCTGCCGGGCTTTGAATGGTCCATAACCCGCGCGTAAACTTCCAATATTTGATCTCAAGGCAAGAGCATAATCATGGTCGACAAGTCGAAACTCCCCTCCCGCCATGTCACCGTGGGCCCCAGCAAGGCACCCCAGCGGTCCTATTATTACGCAATGGGTCTTGGCACCAAGGAAATCGAACAGCCTTTCGTCGGCGTCGCTGCCGCCTGGAACGAGGCCGCGCCCTGTAATATCGCCCTGATGCGACAGGCGCATGCTGTTTCCGAAGGCGTGAAAAAGGCGCTCGGCACACCCCGTGAATTCTGCACCATCACCGTCACGGACGGTATCGCCATGGGCACGGAGGGCATGCGCTCCTCCCTCGTCAGCCGCGATGTGATCGCCGACAGCGTGGAACTCACCATGCGCGGCCACTCCTATGATGCACTGGTGGGCCTTGCAGGTTGCGACAAATCCCTGCCGGGCATGATGATGGCCATGCTGCGCCTCAACGTGCCATCGGTCTTCCTCTATGGCGGATCAATCCTGCCGGGCCGCTGGAAGGATCGCGACGTCACGGTGATCGATGTGTTCGAAGGCGTTGGCCAGAATTCCGCCGGTAACATGTCCGAAGACGAATTGCGCGCGCTGGAAAAGGTCGCCTGCCCCGGTGCGGGTGCATGTGGTGGGCAATACACCGCCAACACAATGGCATGTGTGTCAGAGGCCATCGGCCTGGCCCTGCCGCTTTCCGCAGCCCTGCCCGCCGCCTATGAAAGCCGCGACGCCTACGCCATTGCTTCCGGCGAGGCGGTCATGAACATGATCAAGCTCAACATCCGCCCACGCGACATCTGCACCCGCGAAGCATTCGAGAATGCCGCCGCAGTGGTTGCCGCAACCGGTGGCTCGACAAATGGTGGCTTGCACCTGCCCGCTATGGCCGCCGAAGCAGGCATCTCCTTCACCATGGATGACTGCGCCGAAGTCTTCAAACGCACGCCCTATATCGCAGACCTCAAGCCCGGCGGTGAATATGTCGCCAAGGATATGGGCGATGCAGGCGGCATGCCCATGCTGATGCGCACATTGCTCGATGGCGGATATATTCACGGTGACTGCATGACCGTGACCGGCAAGACGATTGCCGAAAACCTCGAAGGCGTTGTCTTCGACACCACCCAGAAAGTCATCCACCCGGCCACAAAGCCACTCTCGCCAACCGGCGGTCTCGTGGTCCTGAAAGGCTCGCTCGCCCCCGATGGTGCGATCGTGAAGGTTGCCGGGATGAAGACCCTGAAATTCTCAGGCCCTGCCCGCGTGTTCGAAGGCGAGGATGACTGCTTCAAGGCCGTACAGGCGCAGGATTACAAGGAAGGCGAAGTCTTCGTCATCCGCTATGAAGGCCCCAAGGGCGGCCCCGGCATGCGCGAAATGCTGGCCACCACCGCCGCGCTTTACGGTCAGGGCATGGGCGACAAGGTCGCGCTGATCACCGATGGCCGCTTCTCGGGCGGCACGCGTGGTTTCTGCATCGGCCATGTCACGCCCGAAGCCTATGATGGCGGGCCCATCGGCCTGGTGGAGAATGGCGACATCATCACCATAGACGCCGAAAAAGGCACGATCGATGTGCGCCTGACACCAGATCAGCTTGCGGACCGCAAACGCGCCTTCAAGCGCAAGGAAAACAATTACGCATCCGGTGCGTTGTGGAAATATGTCCAGACCGTCGGCCCGGCCCATCTGGGTGCCACCACCCACCCCGGCGCCCAGGCCGAAAAACACACCTATGCGGATATCTGATCCGGCATGACCCTATTTCCCTGACGGCTCAGGCCGTCAGGGGACAGCCGGGGAAAGATATGACACGATAACATTTTTTGCCCCGAATGACTGCAAGGGACGCCATGTCAGCGATTGAACCATTCCATCTCGATATCCCCGAATCTGCGCTCATCGATCTGAAGCAGCGCCTCGCCAATACACGCTGGCCGGAAAAGGAACTGGTCGATGACTGGAGCCAGGGGGCCCCGCTCTCGAAGGTTCAGGAGCTGTGCCGCTATTGGGCCGAAGACTATGACTGGAGACGCTGTGAAACGCGGCTGAACGCGCTGGGCCAGTTCAAGACCACGATTGACGGTCTGGGCATTCACTTCCTGCATGTGCGCTCTCCGGTCGAAACCGCCCGCCCCCTGCTGATGACGCATGGCTGGCCAGGCTCGGTCATCGAGTTCATGGAGGTAATCGAACCGCTCACCGATCCACAAGCGCATGGCGGCAAGGCCGAAGACGCCTTCCACCTCGTCATCCCGTCCCTTCCCGGCTTTGGATTTTCCGACAAACCCACATCTACGGGCTGGGGCATATTGAAGATCGCAGAGAGCTGGATCGAGCTGATGAAGCGTCTCGGCTATGATGAGTTTGTCGCACAAGGCGGCGATTGGGGCTCGGCGGTCACCACAGCCATCGCAGTGATCAACCCGCCCGAATGCAAGGCCATCCATGTCAACATGCCATTGGTCTTCCCCACGCCTGAAGACCTGACCGACGACCTCACCGATGCTGAAAAAGCCTGCCTGGGATCAATGCAATTCTACAATGATCATGATTCCGGCTATGCCAAGCAACAAGGCACCCGCCCGCAGACACTGGGTTACGGTTTGACCGATTCACCCGCCGGTCAGGCAGCATGGATCTACGAAAAATACCACGCCTGGACTGACAATGACGGCACACCGGAAAGCGCATTGTCCATGGACGCCATGCTGGACAATATCATGTTCTACTGGTTGCCCGCCAATGCGACCTCATCTGGCCGGCTCTACTGGGAAAGCGGTGCCTCCACCTTCAGTTCTCAGGAAGTGTCCATGCCGATCGGCGTCAGCATCTTTCCGCGCGAACTGTTTCGGCCATCGCGCCGCTGGGCAGACAAACACCTCAAGGACATCATCCACTGGAACGAACTGGACAAGGGCGGTCATTTCGCCGCTTTCGAACAGCCCGAGACCTTTGTTCAGGAAATCCGCAATTGCTTCGCCAGGATATAGCCCTGAGCCTACCGTCCCACCGGCCACACCTCACCGATCACCGCACAATGATCCGAGCCGGTCTCAACGCATGTGGCGCGTGAGCGCGCGGCCACATCCTTGACGAGCATGTGATCGATCTCGATCCCGCGCAGCCAGTCTCCTGCTGGAAAGGTCGGGTTGAAAGGCGACAGATATGTGCGCTTCAATCCCGCCTGCACCAATGGCTTGAAGGCACGCGACCAGGCCGTCGCATTGAAATCACCGACCACCACTGACGGCCTGCCCGATGTCGTCACGGCATCGGCAATCATCGAGATGGAATAGCGATTACCTCGCCACATGCGCTCTGTGATTGGCGCTTTGGGGTGCACGCCGTAAACATCCACATCAGCAAAGCGCGCGCGCAACCCGACAAGATTTTCAGTGCGCTTGCCGAGCGTCATGGCCTCGACGTCAAACGGTTTCTTCGCCCAGATCGCGATCCCATGATATCCCTTTTGCGGCCTCTGAACGCTATGCGAATAGGTCTCGTCCAGCGATGCAAGCGCCTGTGCCCAGTCGGGAGTGAATTCCAGCGCCACCACCACATCCGCATCAGTTTGGGTGATCAGGCTCAACACCGCCTCACCATCCTTGTTCTCCGCCAGCAGATTGAGCGACAGAATGCGCAGCGATGCCCCATCGGCATGCGCATCGGGCGGGGACATCGCGATCATGCGTCCACCTAGAAGCGCCACATTCAGCGCAACCACCGCCAATGCGCCAGGCACAAACCTGCGGCCGATCAGGCTCACCACCAGCAGGGCGATGAGGCTGGCACACAGCAATTGCACGCGAAAATGATTGAAATAAAGATCCGCTTCCCAGATCCAGTTGGCTGCCAGCCCGGTCGCGCTCGCCAGTGCAAGCAGGATCAGGCCGCCCCAGATAATAAACTTCATTCGTCCCCGCGCACTCAGCCTGTCCAAACGCATATATGACGCTGCAATCGCACGAAATTATGTCCGATTGGCTGATCGACAGAACGCTTCATGACAGCGAAAACCCGCCGCCTTTCGGCGACGGGTCTTGCAAGTTGGATAGGTGGAACAATCAGTTCCAGTAACGTGGTGCCTTGTAATAGTCATAGGCTGCATCACGTGCGGCATAGCCATCATTCTTGGTCAGGTCGTCCAGATCGTGCACCGGAGCCGCTTTCAGCTGATCTTCGGAATATGGCACGACGTAACCATCCTGCTTCTTCTCATAGTCCAGGCTTGACCATGGGATGGCATGATATTTCTCGCCGATACCCAGGAATCCGCCAAAACTGACAACCGCGAACATGATGTTGTTGGTTGTCTTGTCGAGCATCACGTCCTCGACAGATCCGATCTTGTCGCCGGATGTCGAATAGACTGAAGTGCCCTTCACGCGGGAAGCGGGGATAGCTTTGGTGTGACCAGTAACAGTCGTCATGATGTGCTCCTTTTCTGCTGTTGTTATGGCTAATCAACAGAGCACCCGGCCATTCGGTTCCAGCCAGAAACATTAAATCTGTAGCCATTGAATCCGCCTCGCTCGCACCCACGCGCAAGGCACGATCGCGACAACTTGACGCAGATCGGAATTCATGGCCCAATCAGCTTCAGGTTGTGGGGGCCGTTCAATAGCCATCGCCGCCTGAACAGACGAGGAAACAACAAGCCGACCAGCAGACATAATAACATCAGGAGCCCGCACATGGCCGCTGCATCCCTTTACCGACCCGACGCCGTTCTCACTGGTACAGCCAGTCGACGACAGGACAGGCGCGCCAGGCGCGTGGGCCAGCTCCTCTCTGCATCCGCACTCGCGCTCGGCGCAACGCTCGGCCTGTTCGTTCTGATGGAACAGCTGATCCGCATTGACGAGATCACGCTGGAGCCTGTGACCACGCGCGTCTTGCCAAAAATTACGCCTGAAGAGCCCAAGATCGAAGAGCCCAGGTTGCGCGAACCGGTCACGCCCATCGACACCATCGCCCCGCCAGATGCCCAGCCCGTCACGCCCACACATACACAAACGGTTGGCATTCCGATGGCCGATATTGGTCCGATCAATATGGACATACCCAGCGGCATGTCGGACCTCACACTCATCGTGCCCAGCTATACTGGTCCGGTCGAGGCCATTCCGGTACGTCCGCCAAATGTCACCTATCCACGCACGGCGATGAATGCCGGGCTCAGCGGCAGTTGCGAGGTCCTGTTCTCGATCACGCCTGCAGGCCAGCCCTATAATGTGAATGCGACCTGCACGGACAAGCTGTTTGTCAGCGCCGCTGAAAAGGCGGTCTCAGGCGCGCAGTTCAGCCCGGCCAAGACACCGGATGGCAAGCCGCGCGCGGCGCATAACCTGGTCTATCCACTGGAGTTTCGCTTCAGCAATTAGGCCGATCCTGACCCAATAGGCTCTGACCGGAGCGCGCACCACATCCTGCGCGCTCCGCTCTTCTCGCTCTTCCCGACGGCACACAGCACCATCATCCCATTGGCTGAGAGCCTGCTCGCCACGGGAACAAGGACAGACTGAAACGGGCGCGGATGCTGAAACGGTCAAAGCCAGGCACAGGCTGCAAATGCGCAATCGCCAGATTGTCGCTCAGCCTTTTTTCTTGCGTGCTGAATCCAGCGTCAGCGCGAAGGCCAGCGAAATGATCGCAGGCACCCAGATCGGCAACTCCCCCAATCCCGGCTTGCCAATCGCCGCCGCCAGATGATCATCCACACACCACCACAACAAGAACAGAAACATGGAGGACTCCCAAGGTCGGGGTTAAACGCGACCGCCTGAGGCCGCTACGAACCGTGATCTTCTGAAGACTGTAGCAATTCCTGCTCGATCTCCTCAAGCCGAGCGCGCAATGCGTCGATCACAGCCTGCACCCTGTTATTGGAAGGGTGCTTGTGCATGTCTCCGGCAAGCGATTTGCCAAGTTCAATTCTCTTGAAAATGTTCAAGGTGTCCTTCAGGACCGCAACTTGATTGCACGAGCTGATAGCCTTGATGATCGCAAGACTTGCATCATTGCGGGCATAGCGAAAACCGTCTGCATCTTCACCGACAGCAAGCCCCGTCAACAGATCTATCGCGTCGCAGGAAGGGCCAATCTCGACCATCTTGGTGAAGATTTCGGCCTTGAGCGATCTTAGCCCGTTTGTCGTTCTCAAGGGTGAAGCGATCAGGTATAGGTCACCGGCATCGATGACATGATGTCGGCTGTCATGATCATCAATGGCCTTGTGGAACGCCTTGATCAGCGCCACTTCCTCACGCCCATTCGTGCGCTCCGCGATATCTTTTGCGATATCCACTGCCTTGCCCAATTGAAACTGATTGGTCTCGGCAATGGCCTCAAGAAATGTACGCTCCCTATGGTCACGCGCATTGGCGTGTATCTCGCTCACTCGGTTCTCGTCATATTTGCGAAAGTCCACGCAAGAGCCATTGTCCATTTTGCCAAGGTCAAAATAGTCCAGCGGATGTTCCTCTGGCTTGTCTTCCTCTTTGATCTCCAGATCATTCTTGCAGATCCGAATTGACCTGGATAATTCCGCCCGCTCAACGAACGGGTCGAGACGATTGATCAGGCGTAGCGCAAAAAGCTGCTTTTGCTGTCGGTTGCGGCTGGCAATGGCAATTGCCTGAAGCAAGGCTGCGATCAGCACCAGATCGACAAACACACGCGCCAAAAAGACCGCATGTTTGCCGCCTGCCCCACTGAACGCAATCGTGCCCGGATCCTCGCCCACCCCATATATTTCGGCCCAGTCAACAATCGGAACCGCCTTGGCCAGTTCGGCCCCGAAAAAAGCCAGCCAATCGATGAAACCGGCTTCATCCGTATTGGTAAAGGCATCCGGCCCCAGCAAGCCGCCCTGCTGGATCTGCATCATCGTTATCGGGATCAGGGCGATGAAGAAGATGAACCCCAACAGCGTTTCGTCGCGATAATCCTCGCGAAACTTGGCCTTGTAAGGCGCATCCACCTTGTAGCTGGTAATCGCTGCCAGCGCCCGGTCGTCTTCGACCCATGCCCATAATCGGCTGACGGATAACGCCAATACAAAAGCGATCGCGCAAGGAAACACGCCAAGCGGCGCAGGTAGGAACCACCCCATCAGGCTTAACAAGGTCAGGTTTGAGACCAGAATGAAATAGCGCTTCAACGCACTACGCTGACCCATCCCCACCACCGCCGCACCGATGCGAACAAGACCCCAGTCAATTGCCCGATAGAATTGTGGCAGCCAGTACATATGCCGCGCCAGAAAGCCCAGGAACTTTTCGGCAAACCGAACAGGCGGTGCGTCCACAATCCGCTCGAGGAAGATGATGACAGCAAAGGCCGCCACGATCAGAACGCACAATACCAGGCCGAATGTGTTCGGCACCGTCAAATTATCCGACCGTCCCGCGAAAAAGGCCAATATCCCGGCCCCCAGAACAATCGCTGTACCGAGCATCGCACCGACAGCATCGTCAGATGTCGAACTCTCGTCTTCCTCGCTTTCCAGCGGCGCATGTCCGCGCTCATGGTGCGCAAGAATAAGCGCATTGGGAATGGAAGGCAGAAAGACCAACAGGAAAAAAGAGAAAAACGCCGTGACAGACGCCAGCTGCAGTGTACTCACCGCATCACCGGACCATCTGCCGAACAATCGGTGATCCGTGCTCCAGTCATACAAACAAACGACCACAAGAACGATCAGTAGCAACAGGCTGAAGACCGGCACTCTCATGCCCGGCCCATTGCTCATATTGTCTCTGGAATCCAGAAGATAAAGAGACGCCGCAAACCACAGCACGGGTGTGCACGCCAGAAACCAGAGCCGCTCATGCGCTTCATTCATGATCGACTGGTTGGCCAGCGCGACGAAGATACAAAAGCCGGCAAAACACACAAACAGGACAAAACAGGCAATCGTGATGCGCCCACTCTGTGTTGAGCGCAGCCAGTCTATTCCCTCTTTGAGCTTTCGTTTGTCGTCGAAAGTCCCATCAGTCGGCCCAAATCCTGTCCCGGACCCATCTGCCATTCCCCAGCTCCCTCATTCTGGAAGCCATCTAAGCAGAATTAACAAAAAGTTAAACAGGATTGTGTTGCAATTTTTGGCTCGGCGGGTTCACCGCCAAAGAATCACCCCATCAATGGTGGTGGTGATGGTCATGCGGGACGGCGTTGAGCTTGCCGCATTTGCCGCATTCCACGACGATGCCGCAGATCTGGTCATGGCTGACCGTGTTGAGCAGGCGGGCCTTGCACGCCCCGCAGCGATAGGTCAGGTCACCCGCGCCAGAGAGTGCGGCCTTGCCCGGCTCGGATTTCAGGCGCTCGGCCTGTCCGGCTTCAGCAGCGGTAATCAGCATCATGTCAAACTGGGGCATGTCGGTCTCCTGTGATCTGCTCCTGTCTCAGGAAGGCAGGAAAATGTCAATTTCATTGGAGTCCGTCCACAGCTCCCCCTGCTGCCCGCGGCGGACATTCTCCACGAAAGGTGCCAGCACCTCGATCATCGTGTCCGGCGGCATGGTGCCATAGGCGGCCTTGGTCTCCGGATGCGGATAATAGACCAGCGCCGGATAGACCGCCCCGCCAATCTCCAGCGCCGCCGCGCAGAAAGAGAAAGTCTCGCCGGGCAGGTCCGGGTGCCAGCAGATATTCTCCAGCTTCAGGCGTGGCGCAATGATGGAAAACCGCCGCGGCGCGATATCCAGGTTCAGCGTGCCATTGTAAAAGGCCGACAGGTCCAGCCCACGCGCCGCAAACAGCGGCTTCTGCGCCGCGATGGACCCGCCCAGTTCCGCATATTCACGCATGCCCGACGCCGCCCCGCGACCGGAGGTCAGGGTAAATTCGGTCGAGATGCGCAGCGGGTTCTGGTCACTCACGTGCAGGGGCCTCTATATTCGGCATAAAGCTGGCCGACACGCTGTTCCATCTCATCCGTCCAGTCGATGGAAAAGGCGTCGATACAGGTCTTGAGCTGGTCCATTGTGGTCGCACCGATAATGGTAGACGTCATGAAATCTCGTGTATCACAGAACCGGATCGCAAACTGCGCCGGATCAACGCCCAGTTCCTCGGCGAGTGCCACATGCGCATTGATGGAGGCCTGCCCGCGCGATGTCTCATAGCGGTCCAGCCGGTTGAACAGCGTCTTGCGCGCGCCCGGCGGCAAGGCCCCATTGCGATATTTGCCGGTCAGATAGCCCTGCGCCAACGGCGAATAGGACAGCATGGACACATCCTCGCGCATGCACACCTCATCCAGCCCTTCTTCGAACTGGCGCGCCACAAGGCTATAGACATTCTGGATCGATGCCATGCGCGGCAGGCCCTTGGCCTCGCTCTCGGCAATGAACTTCATCACCCCCCATGGCGTCTCGTTCGACACACCGATATGGCGGATATTGCCCTTCTCCACATGGCGCTGAAGGCTCATCAGAATGTCCGCCAGCGGCTCCATGTCATCATCCCGCATCTCGGTGATGCTGGGCTTTCTCGAAAAGATGGGAGCCTTGCGATCCGGCCAGTGCAGCTGGTAAAGGTCAATGTAATCGGTCTGCAGGCGCTTCAGGCTCTGCTCCACGGCCAGATCGATCTGCGCGGGGGTCTGCCGGCATTGATCCACACCCATGCCCGGACGCGCATGAACAGCATCGGAACGCCCCAGGATCTTGGACGCCAGGATCACATCCTGCCTGTTCCCGCGCGCCGCAAACCAGTTGCCGATAATGGTTTCGGTGGTGCCATAGGTCTCTGCCGTCGGCGGGATGGCATACATCTCCGCGACATCGAAGAAATTGATCCCGCGAGAGATGGCATAATCCATCTGCTCGAAGCCTTCATCCTGCGTGTTCTGCTTGCCCCAGGTCATCGTCCCCAGGCAACAGCGAGACACGTTGAGACCCGTGCGTCCGAGTTCGGAATATATCATGTCCATCAATCTTTCCTCCAGCTCACGGGCGCAGTGCGGATGTCACACACCTCTGGCCATGCTCTTAAGCAGCATTGAAGCGAATTCCAACCGCGGCGCGGCTTAACTTTGAAAAACCTGTCAGTTCCGGACGCTCGAATATTTGCGCGATCACCAAAATGTGAAGAGCGCATGATGCGGGTGCGACAATTCTACGCCATACATGAATAGGGCGCGAGGACGATTCCGTCCGGAAGCTGAAACACCAAACCATGAGGGGTTGATATATGAAACTCTACGCATCCACCGCCGTCGCCGCACTCGCTGCCCTGGGCCTGGTCGCCTGCTCGGCAGAAACCGAGGCCAGCCCGACAGCACCTGCTGCCACCACGACGCCTGCGCCCGTCGAAACAGCTGAACCCACCGCTGCGCCTGCTGCAGATGTCGACGCTGCCGCCATCCTCGAAGAGGTCAACGCAGCCACTTATGAAGTGGAAAAAACCCACGCCTTCCTGTTCTGGGATGTCTCCCATGGTGGCCTGTCCACCTATACTGCCAAGTTCAAGGACTGGGACGCCACCATCGAATTTGATCCAGCAGATGTGACCAAATCGGTCGTCACAGCTTCGATCAACCCGATGTCAGTGGAAACAGACCACCCTTCAAAGGCTGAAGAATGGCATGACGAACTGGCCAATGATTTCTTCAAGGCCGGTGAGTTTCCTGCCATCACCTTCCAATCGACCTCAATCGAGACCACTGGCCCGATGACGGGTGAAATGACCGGCGACCTCACCTTTCTGGGTGTCACCAAGCCCGTCACACTCGATGTCACCTTCAATGGCGTTGGCAACAAACCCTGGTATGGCGAACGTGACCTGATCGGTTTTGATGCCACGGGCACGCTGATGCGCTCTGAATTCGGGCTGGACAAGCACATTGACAACGGCATCGGTGATGAAGTGACCATCAGGATTTCTGCCGAATTCCTGGAAAAAGAGCCTGAAGCACCTGCTGAAGAGCCTGCCGAATAGGCACAAGGGCCACTAATCGGAATGTCCCGTCTCCAGGCTGTCGAGACGGGACATTGCCTGATTTTGCAACACATCTGACGTCTACTCCAGACCCGTTTCCGGGGCACGTTTTCAAGGGGGCCACCATGAACCGCATACTCACAGCCTGCTCTGTCGCCATCATGTCCGTCATGGGTCTGTCAGCCTGCGTCAGCCCACCAAAGCAATCGGTTGAATCGCTCAAGGCTGCCACTTACGCCGTGGACAAATCGCACGCCACGCTGACCTTTCAGGTCAAGCATTTCGGCCTGTCCTGGTACACGATGCGCTTCAACGAATTCGACATCGCGCTCGACTTCAATCCCGACGCGCCCGAAACCTCCACCGTCAAGGCCATTATCGACCCGACCTCGATTGATGTCTGGATACCCGAAGGTCAGGATGAGTGGCTCAATGAGCTCGCCTATGATGGCAAGTTCCTCGACGCCAACACCTATCCGCAGATCCTCTTTGAATCGACCGCCATTGAAGTCACCGGCGACAATATCGGCGTGATGACCGGCAATCTGACCCTCAAGGGCATCACCAAACCGATCAGCATGAATGTCACCTTCAATGGCTCCAACACCTTCCCCTGGGCACCGGGGCAGAAGATTCTGGGCTTTTCCGCTGATGGCTCATTCATGCGCTCCGAATTCGGCCTGGACGCCATGGTGCCCAATACGGTCAGCGACGAAACGCGCTTCACGATCGAGGCGGAATTTCACCAGAGTGACGCAGCTGAAGACTGACATCGTCCGGCTGTCGCGACGGAAGATCTCGACATTCAATGTTTGATGAGACATCTGTTCGCCGGAATTGAAGAGAGGGCACACCATGTTACGCAATCACCGCTATTCAGCCGTCGCAATCGGACTGCACTGGGCGTTGGCGCTCGGTATAATCGGAATGATCGCACTGGGCTGGTATATGGGCGACCTGCCCAATGATGCGCCCAACAAGTCTGGTCTCTATCAGCTGCACAAATCCATCGGCATCACCCTTCTCGTACTGTCCATCGCCCGCCTTTTGTGGCGCTTGATGAACAAGCCGCCCGAAGAACCGCCCATGCCCTTTTGGCAGCAAAAGGCTGCTTCGGCTGTGCATATCCTGTTCTATGTGGTGATGATCGGCCTGCCTCTGACCGGCTGGATCCTCGTATCCGCCTCCGCACGTGGACTGCCAACCGTGCTGTTCGGCGCCATTGAGTGGCCGCATTTGGCGGTATTCTCCAGCCTCAGCGCCGAGACAAAACGTGCGCTCCACCCGATCCTGGAAAACCTTCACGGCAAGCAGGCCTGGGTGGTGATTGTCCTTCTTGTTCTACATGTGGGTGCCGCCTTGAAACACCAGTTCCTCGACAAAGACCGCCTGATTGCACGCATGGCACCGGGCGTATTCGGCCAGACCGATGGCCCCGAGCACAAGCCCAAGGGCGCACTTGTCGCCTTTGGCGGCGCGATCGGGTTCTTCCTCGTTGTCCTTGGTCTCGGCACACTTGGCGGCGGCGGTGCCAGCGCAGAGCCAGCCGAAGAAGCCAAGACCACCATGTCCGGCTACACAGCCAACTGGGCCGTCGACGAAGACGCCAGCACCATCACAGCAACCGGCATGTATGACGGTGCGCCCTTCACCATCGCCTTTGATGACTGGGACTCACAGATCCTGTTCGACGCCAGCGCCCCCGCCGGTGCCCAGATCCGCACCACGGTGGACATGACCTCCGCCCGCGTCGTCGATAGCGCCAATGAAAGCTATGTGAAGAACTCGCTCAAGATCGGTGACTTTCTCGATACCGCCAACCACCCCACAGCCAGCTTCCGGGCCACCGGCGCTTTCGTCGTTGATGACGGCTATGAGGTTACCGGCGTGCTGAAATTCAAGGGCATAGACTATCCGGTGCGCCTGCCCTTCACCCTCGACATCACCGATGACAAGGCCGTGGTCGATGCCAGTGTCGCAATGAACCGCCTCGACATGAAGGTCGGCGTCGTCAACGACAAGGGCGCAGACTATGTCGACGAGACCTTCAACGTGAACATCCACCTTGAAGCGACACACACTGGCGGCAACTGAATGACATGTCCGGCAGGAACATGACCGCGAAGGTCAGCCAGGCTGACGCCGATACAATCAAGGCCGCCGTGAACATTCTGCGTCATGGCGGCCTTGTTGCCATGCCCACGGAGACGGTCTACGGGCTCGCCGCCAATGCCTGCAATGACACCGCTGTCGCGCGCATCTTCGAAGCCAAGCAGCGCCCCGCCTTCAACCCGCTGATCTCTCATGTCAGCAACCGGCAAATGGCTGAGCAGCTGGCAATCTTCTCACCCCTTGCCCAACAGCTCGCAGACCGCTTCTGGCCCGGTGGACTAACCCTCGTCCTGCCCAAACGACCCGATTGCCCGGTCTCTGATCTTGTGACCGCCGGGCTCGACACCATCGCCATCCGCATGCCGCAACATCCCGTGGCGCAGGCCCTGATCGAACAGTTCGGCGGCCCGCTGGCAGCCCCTTCCGCCAACCCGTCCGAGCGCCTGTCACCTACCACCGCCCAACATGTCGCCGACCAGCTGGGCGACAAGCTGGAGCTGATCCTCGATGGCGGCCCGTGCCGGTCCGGCATTGAATCCACCGTTGTCTCTCTGGCAGGCGATCAACCCGCCCTGCTGCGTCCCGGTGCCATTGCCCGCGACATCATTGAGGCGATCACAGGCCCACTGGCCAAGCCCGGCAAGACCATCTCCAGCCCCGGCATGATGAAGCGCCATTACGCGCCCAATGCCCGCCTGCGTATCAATGCCGACGCGCCTGAGCCCGGCGAAGCGTGGCTCGCCTTCGGCCCCACCCCTCATGAAGCCGCCGCCAACCTGTCTCCAACCGGCGACCTCGTGGAAGCCGCTGCCAATCTCTTTCACATGCTGCGCGCCCTTGATGCACATCACAGCCATATCGCCATTGCCAGGATTCCCCGTCACGGGCTGGGCGAAGCCATAAATGACCGCCTTGACCGCGCTTCGGTTTGAAGCTGTTCCACGGCCCGACCAAACGGCAAGATAAATTCCCCCAATTCGCGACTTTGCTTGACGTTACATGCCCACCCATTGCAGCCTGTGGCCAGCAGGAAGACCGGGGCTGAACATATGAATATAATCGCCAAACTCCTCTTGGGCCTGAGCGCATCGCTCGCCATACAGGCCTGCGCGAGCACATCCACCGGGTCCGGCGACACATCCGCCAGCGCCGCAACGCGCGACAAGGTGGAAAAGGCATCCGTGCCGACCGACCCTTTCCCCTCGACCTACACACCGATGGCGTCCTCCACCATGCTGATCACCGACGCCACGATCTATGATGGTCTGGGCGGCATGATCGAGAATGGCGATGTGCTGATCACCGATGGCAAGATCACCGAGATCGGTCAGGACATCACCGCCCCTGCCAGCGTCGACACATTCATCGACGGCACCGGCAAGTTCGTCACCCCCGGCATTATCGACATCCACTCCCACCTTGGCGTCTATCCCTCGCCCGGCATCAGCGCCCATGGCGATGGCAATGAGGTCTCTGCGCCTGTCACCGCCGAAGTCTGGGCCGAACACAGCGTCTGGCCGCAAGACCCCGGCTTCTCGCGCGCATCAGCGGGTGGTGTCACATCGCTTCTGGTCCTGCCCGGTTCTGCAAACCTGTTTGGCGGGCGCGGCGTCACGCTGAAGAATGTCCCCGCACGCACCGTGCAGGAAATGAAATTCCCGGACGCGCCCTACACGCTGAAAATGGCCTGCGGGGAAAACCCAAAGCGCGTCTATGGCTATGGCAAGGGCGGCTTCCCTGGCGGCGCGCCCTTCTCGCGCATGGGCAATGTCGCAGGCTATCGCACCGCTTGGGCCAAGGCCGCCGAATACAAGGAAAAATGGGAGAAATACGAAAAGGATTTCTCCGCCTATGAAGTCGGCGACAAGGACGACGCCCCCACACCGCCCAGCCGCGATCTGGAACTGGACACGCTCAAGGGCGTGCTCGACGGGGACATCCTCGTCCAGATGCATTGCTACCGTGCCGACGAGATGGCCCAGATCATAGATATGTCGAAGGAATTCGGCTACAAGGTCACCGCCTTCCACCACGGCGTTGAAGCCTACAAGATTGCCGATCTCCTGGCCGAAGAAGGCGTTTGCGGCGCGCTCTGGGCTGACTGGTGGGGCTTCAAGGCCGAAGCCTATGACGGCATTCGCGAGAACATCCCCATGGTTCACGCCGCCCCCAATGGCTGCGCCATTGTCCATTCTGACAGCGAATACGGCATTCAGCGCCTCAATCAGGAGGCCGCCAAGGCGCTCGCAGACGGCCAGAAAGCCGGGCTCAACATCACAAAGCCCGAAGCCTGGACCTGGCTCTCACGCAATCCGGCCAAGGCAATGGGTATTCTGGACAAGACCGGCACGCTGGAAGCGGGCAAGGCAGCAGATGTCGTGATCTGGTCTGGCGAACCCTTCAGCGTCTACACACAGGCCGAAATGACGCTGGTGGACGGTGCCGTCATCTATGACCGCGATGATCCCGCCAAGCGCCCCGTCAGTGACTTTGAACTCGGCCAGCCCGGCGAAGGAGATGCAAAATGATCCGTTCGGCTCTCACCTGCCTCTGCCTCGTCATCGCAGCGCTGACCGCGCAGGCGCAGACCATCGCCATCACCGGCGGCAAGGTCGTCACCAACACTGATAACGGCATCATAGAGGATGCCACCGTCATCATCACCAATGGCAAGATCACATCGGTAGGCACGGGCACAGCCCCGGATGGCGCAACCATTGTCGACGCAACAGGCCAATGGGTCACGCCCGGCCTGTTCGCCCCTTTCTCGACCGTCGGGCTTGTCGAGATCGGCGCGGAGGATGCCACCAATGACACCCGCGCCGGTGGATCAGCACTGCAGATCTCCCTTCAGGCTGCGGACGAATTCAACCCCGATGCAACCGCCGTGGATGTCACCCGCATTGAAGGCATCACCCGCGTCGCACTGGCGCTCACAGCATCCAGCGGCATGCTGGGCGGCTATGGTGCCATTGCTGACACATCGGGAGACTTCAACAGCGTCAGCAAGGACAAGGCATTCCTCTATGCCGCCCTTGGCGAGCGCGGTGCCTCGCTGTCCGGTGGGTCGCGCGCCGCTGCATGGGCATGGCTGGAAGCCGCCTTCGATGATGCCCGTCATCCGCTGCGCTATGCCAATCACGGTGAAGGCGATGTCCTGTCCCGCCGCGAGGCCGCACGGCTGGCCCCGGTTCTCAATGGCGAGATCCCGCTCATGATCTCGGTCCATCGCGCGTCCGACCTGCTGAAGGTCATCGAGCTCAAACAGGAAGAACCGGATCTCGACATCATCCTGATCGGTGCCGAGGAAGGCTGGCGCGTGGCAGATGAGCTGGCAGCGTCCGGAATCCCTGTCATCATCAACCCGATGGAAAACCTGCCCGCCAGCTTTGAAATGCTCGGTGCCACCATGGAAAACGCCGCCCGACTGGGTGAAGCAGGCGTGACCATCGCCTTCGCTGATCCGGGCGAGGCCAGTCACAATTCACGCCTGATCGCACAGCTTGCAGGCATAGCCGTCGCCAATGGGCTCGACTGGGATACCGCCTTCGCCGCCATCTCCAGCACACCCGCCATGATCTATGGCCGCAAGGATCTGGGCACGCTGTCAAATGGCGCAACCGCCGATGTGGTGATCTGGGATGGAGACCCGCTGGAACTGATGTCCAGCCCAGTCGCCGTCTATATTGACGGCCAGCCCCAGGACATGACCTCCCGCCAGACCCGCCTGCGCGACCGCTACCTCAATGTCTCGGACATGCCCGATGATGAAAGAGTGGCCTACAAGTAAGCGCTAGGCGGCCCCGGTGGCCGCCAACCGCTCCAGCACTGCCATCGCATCCGCGGCGCGTGCTTCGGGCACGAACAGATGATCGTGATAAAAGGCCGACACCGCATTCACGCTGATCCCGTCTGCGGCCAGCGCCCGCGTGATCACAGCCAGAAACCCCACCGCTTCCAGCGATGAGTGCACATTCAGCGTAATCATCCGGCAGGGATAGTCTGCCGCAATGGCCTGCGCCATCGCATCCTCTCGGCGCAACACCAGGGTGAGCCCCTCCGCCTCACGAAACTGCATCACCACATCCACGCCTGCCAGATCCCTGCCCGGCTCGACGCTGGCAAAAACAAACACGCCTTCGATCAGCACGGGCGACATGCTGGCCAGCAACCTCGCCAGATCCGTGTCGCCACTCACAGCGCCTTGCCGCCAATATCCCTGCGATAGGTCAGCACCAGCACATCACGTGCACCCGACAGCGCCGGATCTTCGGTATGGATCGGCGTCACCCCATGCAGCACACGGTGATCATCCAGCACCACTGTTTCCATCGGCTCGCACAGGGTAAAGCTGCCCAGCATCTGCCCGTCCGGGCGCGCCAGCCGCGTTTCACCCTCACTGACATTGCGCCGATTGATCAGCATGACCAGCACGAAATCCACGCCATCGCGGTGCATGCCCTCAGGCGTCGGCTGCCCGTGAACACCGCTCTCTGCCAGAATACGAAACTGGTGCGCCTCCACGATGAAAGCCTCATCGCCTGAGCCTGCCATCTGGCCAAACCCAATCATCCGGTCAAACAGTGTCGCGCCAAATTCCAGGCTCGCCCGGAAAGCCGGATTGTTCAGCGCCGCCATGGAGATCGGCTCAAACCAGCGATCCACCCCGCCATTGGCCCGGTTATAGACCTTGCTCTGGTAATGGGGTTGGGGCGGCAGCAATTCATGGCCCTGCCGGTCGCGACGGATCACGGCATAGCTGCGCTGGCGATAACGCCCGCCATCGGCCATGAACAGATCTTCGCTGAGATGATCCCATGTGCCGACAAAATCATCCCACGCTTCAAGCGCGTCTGCATCCTGCAGGATATCGCGCATGCCGCATGCGGGAACATGCGACCAGCCAGATGCCTTCAGCTCATCAAGCGCACGCGACGCGGTTTCCAGCCCGCCGATAAACGCATCCTGGTCAGCGTCTGAAATACTCAGCGCCTGCTTGCGAAAAAACGCGAGGGTCTCGTCGCTCATATCCTTGCCCTGTCAGCTCTTCTTTGGCGGTTGCGGACGAGAGAACACCCAATTGTCGCCCTTGGAAAGATCCTCGCGGAAACGATAATCATCCACCACGGCCGTTTTCAGCGCGGATACATCCTCGCACCGGTTCTCGACGATCCAGCGCGCCATCGCCCCACGGGCCCGCTTGGCAAAAAAGCCCAGCGTGCGCGCCTTGCCGTCTTCACTGATATCCTTGAAATCACAGGTCACGATCCGCGCCTTCAGCGCCTTCTTGTCCACCGCCTTGAAATACTCGTTCGAGGCCAGATTCACCACCGTCTCATCCGGTCCCATATCGGCATTGAGCTGTTTGGAGATCCGGTCGCCCCAGAAATCATAGAGGCTCTCGCCCCGGCGCGTGTGCAGGCTCGTGCCCATTTCCAGCCGATAGGGCTGCATGCCATCCAGCGGGCGCAGCAGGCCGTAAAAGCCCGACAATATGCGGATATGATCCTGCGCCCAGCCCAGGTCCTCTCCCGACAGCGAGGCTGCATCCAGCCCCAGATAGACATCGCCATTGAATGCCAGCACAGCCTGCTTTTCCGCCTGCGGATCCCCCTCGGGCTGGAATGCCTGAAAACGGTGATAGTTGAGATCCGCCAGATCATCGGAAATATGCATCATCGCCTTCAGCTTGCGCCGCGACAGGCCGCGCGTGGTCTTGCACAATATCGAGGTCTGGTCCGCCATCAGCCGCGGCGTCATTGGCGGCGCCTGCGAGGCCGGTTCATAGTTCAGCGATTTGGCGGGGGACAGGAGAACCAGCATGTCGCGCGTCTTTCTTTCAGGCGTGGAATCGTTTGTGTACTCTCCAGATAGTGCGCCACGCTGGCAAGGTCACGCGATTGGGTGCTTCTCTTGATTATCAGTTCAGCCTATGACGGGTTGAAACGCACCCCCATCCTTACAGGAGCCCCATCTGGCCTGGACGAAAACATACAAGGAGGCCGAGCCCTGCCGGATCAACAAATGGCTGGCCCAGTCCGGCGTCTGCTCGCGCCGCGAGGCAGATGCGCTGATCGAGGCCGGTCAGGTCTCCATCAATGGCGCGGTGGTCACAGAGGCCGGCCGCAAGATCATCACGGGCGAAACGCTCACCCTTGCCGGGGCCGCCACCAACAAGCTCGACACCCAGATCACCGCCGTACTGAACAAGCCGGTGGGCTATGTCTCCGCCCAGCCTGAGCATGACCAGATCCCCGCCGCACGCCTCGTGAACAAGCCAAATCTGTTCGGCCAGTCGCCCGCCATCCCCACCCGCGACACACGCCTCGCGCCAGCTGGCCGGCTCGACCAGGATTCGCGCGGCCTGCTGCTGCTTACCGAAGACGGCGTGCTGACCAAGGCGATCATCGGCCCGACCTCCAATGTCGACAAGGAATATCTCGTCACCGTCACCGGCAAGATCTCGCCCGACAAGATCGCAAAGCTCTGCCACGGCCTGTCGCTCGATGGCCGCCAGCTGCGCCCGGCAAAGGTCACCCGCGACAATGGCCAGGTCCTGCGCTTCATCCTCAAGGAAGGCCGCAAGCGCCAGATACGCCGCATGTGCGAACAGGTCGGCCTGCATGTGACAGACCTCTTCCGCATCCGCATTGGCGGCGTGTCCATCAACGANCTGCCCGAAGGCAAATGGCGCGCCCTGACCACAAAGGAACGCGACGGCCTGATCAAACTCGGCACCGGCGGCAACAAGACCCCAGCCAGAAAACCGGGCGGCCCTCCACATTCAAAGGTGAAGAAATCCATGCGTCATCAACCTTTCAAAACAAGAAAAAGCTGATACCGTTTGTCTAATTTGGGGGGATATTTTTTTGAAAGAATTAGTTCTATTATTTGTGCTATTGTTCATTGCCGCAGCTTGCGAACAAAAACCCAAGCATTATTTCGTTTTATGCCAAAATATTGACGGTAATGGCTGGCGTCTAATCGACTTTAAAAAAGACAAAAATGGTTACATCACTTCTTGTACTTATCAGTCTCCGGACACTAAGCGAGTAAAAGTACACAGTTGTGACAAGAATGGATGCTATTAACTCTGACATTATGGGAAATTGAGTGCCCCCCTCCGTCATCCTCGACGCGCAGCGTCTGAGGATCCATCCCGAACACCCTCAACCATCACCCTGGCAGCAACATCTCAAGCTGGATCCTCAGACGGTTTCACCGTCAAGGATGACGCATCTCATGCACGCCCCCTCGTCATCCCGGCCAAGCAGNGAAGCTGCGCAGAGCCGAGACCCACTCCCCCTCGCTCACAAACGCAGAAACGTNGGTTCCGGCATCTGCGCTNCGCTTGGCCGGAATGACGAGGANTNNGCCAGACGACACACAACACCGCCGTCATCCTCGACGCGCAGCGTCTGAGGATCCATCCCGAACACCCTCAACCAACACACCGTCAGCAACATCTCAAGCTGGATCCTCAGACGGTTTCACCGTCGAGGATGACGCATCTCATTCACGCCCACACATGTCATCCCGGCCAAGTGGCAAAGCCACGCAGAGCCGGGACCCACTCCCCCTCGCTCACAAACGCAGACGCGTAGGCTGGAATGGGCCAGGCGACACAACACCGCCGTCATCCCCATCACGTTGGAATGACGTACCTGAACGCACATCATTTCACGCCCCCGCATTGCGCCCGGCGCGATAATGTGGCTCCCCTCACCCAATCCCGAAACAGGAGCCCCCATGCTGCCGCGTGAAACCATTGCAACTGCCCAGGTGCCCGGCGGGGTCGAGCTTCAGCTGATCCGCCATGGCAATGACCACATGATCACGCTGGACGGCAATGAGCTGATGAGCAGCCGCGTCGGCGGGTCTGAAGAGGCGCTGGCGATCCGCACCTGTGAACGCCTGTCCAAGCCGGATGCGCATCTGCTGATTGGCGGCTATGGCATGGGCTTCACCCTGCGCGCCGCCCTTGCGATCCTCGGCCCGGATGCCCGCCTGAGCGTCGCCGAACTGGTGCCCGAAATCATCGACTGGGCGCGCGGCCCGATGGCCGGGCTCACTGCCAATGGCCTCGACGATCCGCGCGTGGAGCTGATCATCGGCGATGTCGCCGCGCAGATTTCCGCCGCCAGCAATCAATATGATGCCATCCTGCTGGATGTCGATAATGGTCCCGACGGGCTGACCCGCCCCGGCAATGACCGCATCTATTCACGCCCCGGCCTCGCCCGCGCCAGATCTGCCCTGCGCCCCGGCGGCATATTGGCCATCTGGTCCGCCGCGCCTGACGCCGCCTTTACCCGTCGCCTCATCGGTTCCGGATTCACCGTCGACCAGGTCACCGTGCGCGCCCGCAGCAATGGCAAGGGCCCCCGCCACACCATCTGGTTCGCCCAGCGCCCCCGCTGACGCCCAAGCTGACACCCTAGCTGACACCATGCTTTCCCAATCGCGAATCCCTGCGCATAAACCCTGACAAATCCTCCTGCCTGTCTTGCTGGCATATAGTCCAGCGCATGACCTATGAAGAGCGATATGCAGATCAGTTCCTGGACAGCGGGTGGCGCACAGCCAGCCAGCTGCTGGTCAGGCTCCTGTCCATGATGCAGGTCACACGGGTCTGCGATCTGCTGTTCGTGACACAGCACATGCGCGCCACCATCCTCAAGCCGCTGATCCGGTGCGAATCGCTTGTCCGTCGACTGCTCGTTGTCGCCGCCTGCAAGCTCGACCCACCGCGTCGTCCACACGTCACATCAACCGCCCGCAAGACCAGGCCCATTGCTCCGGCTGTCACATCGCGCCTGCCCGGCTTTCGGCTGACCGAGCCCTGGCCCTCGACAACACCTTTCCAGCAAAGACGCCCCATCGCCCGGCCCTTGCCGCGCATATCCGTGATGGATGCTGATGGCTTCCTCGTCTCATCCTCGCGTGTCGGCCACCGCATCATTGCAGACCCCAGCGCAAAGATGCTGCGTCGGCTGACAGCCCTTCAGGCGGTTATAGAAGATCCGCTGAAATCTGTGTGGCGCATGGCCGGCTGGCTGGCGCGCCGCGGCAGGTCTCGCCGTAACAGCCCGTTGAAGATCGGCATTCCGCCCGGTCGGCTGAAGGCAAAGGATCGCCGACATGGCGAAGACATCATTGATGATGCCCAGCATCATGCCCGCTATGCACTCGAACGTCTGGACAGCTCATGATCAGCGCCTGTGCGTTTGAAGACCTGATGCTCCAGCCCGACCGGGCTGGAGGCATGGGCGCTGGAAAAACATGATTCGCGTGGTGCGCGATTTGCTTGGTCTTAAACATATTCATGTCAGGACTGATCCATGACCCGATTGATACGCACCACCGCTCTCGCTTTTCTGGCCATCATGGCCGCTCCGCTCTGCCTTGCGGCGCCCTCGGATGCGCGCGACTGGGCCAATCTGGCGGGAGATCTGCGCAATATGGCACGAGACATTCAAGCCAATGCCGATGCCAATCCGGCGCTCGATGCCCAATTGCCTGCGCCGCTACGCATGGGTCTGCAAAGGTTTGGTGTCGCCTCCTCACAATTATCAACCGAGATGAAAACCTATGACGGGGCCAAGGACCTGGTCTGCATTTTTCGCGGCATGAGCGAAGAAACCGGAAAACAACTGACATCCCTGAACGACGCCAGGACCGGCGCAGACCAGTCAGACGCCCTGACACGTCTCGTCATGATGCTGGATGATGCCACGCAGGTCGGCGAAGCAGCGGCCCGCGTGATGGAAACAGCCGACCGGATAGAACCCGTGGATGGCGGCCTCACCGGAAAATGTGAAGCCGTCCCGTTTCGCTAACCCTTTAGAGGCCAATCACACCCGCGGGAATCAGCCCCGCTGACCCTCAGTTCTGGAGGGCACGATATCCCAGAAGTTTCTGCTTCTGGCTTGTCACCAGATCTACAATGAATTCGGAAACCGCCTTGATCCGCGCCAATCCGACAATGTCTTCATGTGTGGCAAGCCACAGGGATCGCTGAATCTGGACCTGATCCGGCAGGACAAGCTCCAGATCCGGAAGTTCATCCGCCAGGAAGGCTGGCAAAGCCGCCAGCCCACACCCGCTGCGGACCATCTGTAACTGGCTGATCAGGCTGCTGGAGCATAAACGTGGAGAAACGCCGGGCCCGACTTCAGAGTAATATTTCATCTTGGGAGAGAAAATCAGGTCATCAACATAGCCAATGAAGGTGCGCTCATTGAGATCATCGATCGTCTCCGGATGCCCATGCTCCGCCAGATATTCGCATGAGCCATAAAGATACAGATAGTAATCCGCCAGTTTCCTAGCCTTCAGCCGTCCGGTTTCTGGCCGTGTCAGAAGCACCGACATATCCGCCTCTCGCTTAGACACGCTGAGAAAGCCATTGGTGGATATCAGATCCAGATCGATCTTGGGAAATGCCTTGATGAACTCATGAACGGCGGGGGCCATGACAGCGGTTCCGAACCCCTCTGTCACGGACAATCGCACCCGCCCCGAAGCGCGCTCTGTTTCGCCAGCTATTTCAGAGGTGATCTCTCGTGTCAGCTGCTCCAGCGATTCCACCCTTTGCGTCAGGTTCACACCGGCAGCGGTCAGGACATGTCCCTTGGGGGTGCGTTCGAACAGGATTGACCCCAGATCCTGTTCCAGGCGCCGCAATCGCCGCCCGATCGTGGTCGCGTCCACGCCAAGCCGCTTGGCCGCTTCAGCCAGTCTGGGATAGCGGCTGACTTCCAGAAAAAGACGCAAATCATCCCAGTTTGGTTGAGTCACCTGAAATTCTTTCAACTATAGTGATACCGGCCCTTAGGGCGATGCATATATGCAGCCACATGCTGCGATAAAATCTATTTACCTGCAACATAACTATACGTATCCATAAAACACGAACCGGGAGGAAACGCCCCCTCAGCATCTGAGCCACCAAGAGCGCAGAGCAGGATGTGGCAAATAAAAAATATAAAAAACAAAAGACAAACTCAAAAATGACCAAGCGTGAGCACTCCACTTGGTCATTTTGGATTCGTGCGACCATGCCTGCAATCTCACCAAAAATTATAGTCGTGCCGACCGCATAGGCAGTCATGCCCGATATGCGGGCGATGACTAGCGGGTCTTTGACCACCTGTCCCGGATGAGCACGCGAATCAGCCGGACACAATTCCAAACTCGCCGGAGAGAATCGCCTCGGTGATTTCGGCCAGCGTGTCGTCCATCGGGCGGTCATCTTCCAGGAATGATGACATCTTCCGAATTTCAGAAAGCTGCGCATAGATCTGCGGACCGATCAGCTCCTTGGTCAGCTCTCCACGTCTCAGGCGAATGTCTATGGCCTGTGCCACCGCCAGGAACTGTACCGCAGCCGCCTGCGCCGTCAGCTCATTGACGCGCAAAGCATCGCGAGCCGCGATTGTCCCCATCGAGACCTTGTCCTGATTGTGACATTCGGTAGATCGCGAAAACACACTCGCCGGCATGGTGAGCTTGCAGGCTTCAGCAGTCCAGGCAGACACCGCAATCTGCATCGCCTTGAACCCGTGATTGATCGCCGCCCTGACACCTTCAACGCCAGTCAGATTGGCAGGCAGGCCATTATTGTATCGCGCATCCACCAATGTTGCGACCTGTCGGTCTATCAGATCCGCCAGATTGGCCGTCTGCGTTTTCAGGGCATCAGCAACATGGCAGACATGGCCGCCATAGAAATGTCCGCCATGCAGCACCTCCCCCGTTTCCGGATCAAACAGCGGATTGTCATTGGCCGAGTTGATTTCGGTTTCCAGAATCGCTTCCAGCGATGGCAGGATATCCTCCATCACACCTATGACATGCGGTGCACATCGGGTGGAATAACGATCCTGCATACGTGTTGCATCATGCCGGGCCCGCATGATAGCGAGATCATCACGAATCGCCGCCGCGACCTTCGCCTGTCCCGGATGCGGTTTGGCATCAAACAGGCGTTCATCGAAATGCCGGGGATTTCCAAGTATCGCGACACTGGTCATCGAGGTCAGCCGCGCACATGCCGCCGCCAGCCGTCTGGACTGCTCCATGGCAAGCGCAGCAAGGGCGCTCATGACGGAGGTGCCATTCATGATGGCCAGCCCTTCCTTGGGGCGCAGCGTAATCGGTTTGAGCCCTTCTTCGGCAAAGGCTTCTGCCGAGAGCTTGACCTCGCCATTGTGCAGAACCCGGCGTTCACCAGCCAGCGCACCAGCAATATAGGATAGCGGTGTCAAATCACCCGATGCTCCGACAGACCCTTCTGCCGGGATCAGCGGCAGGATATCCTTGTCCAGCATCGCCGCCAGAAGTTCGATGAGCTCCAGGCTCACACCAGACCAACCTTGCGTCAGCGTGACCATACGCACAGCGAGCACAGCCCGGGTTTCTTCCGGTGTCAGAAAACGGCCAAGACCACAGCCATGAAACCGTGTGAGGTTGAGCGGCAATTGGGTGATCAGCTCAGAGGGTATTTCGGTCACCACGCTGTCGCCATATCCCGTCGTGACGCCATAAATACGCCCCTGCTTTGCCAGCAGGTTGGATACATGATCAGCTGAACGTCTGATCGTGGCAATAACTGCAGGGTCGCTACTCAGAACGGTCTCTGTACGCGCATAGGCCAGATCCTCCAGCCTGCTTGTCGTCAAACGTTCTTCGCCAAACACGAAAGCGCCCCGTCGCGTCGTTTCAAAATTCATATCGACTCGCTTGTGATGAGTGGACATCCCACCGAAACACACCGCCCGAACCCTACGACCCAGTGTTCGGGCCTTTTAGCCCGCCATGCACTGTCGCTACAAGGCCCAGCCGCGTAAAGTTGCCTCTGACAAAGGTGGATTGAATTTAAGCGTCATCGAACCAATAATCGGCATGTTGAGACTGTATTGAGCAAAGCAGAGGTAGGATCCTTATCGTGAACACTCTATCCAGAGCGATTTATTCGACCATAGCAGCCCTGTCGCTGGCTCATGTCACAGCCCATGCGGAGATCCTGCAGCTCAGCCCGGAAGAAGCTTACACCATGTCATCAACGCGGGAGCTCATCCTGATCGATGTGCGAACCGAAGCGGAATGGCGAGACACGGGAGTTGCCGAAGGTGCGTCAATGATCACACTTCAGGACCCTGACTTCATGGCGAAGACACTTTTGATTTCAGACCAATATCCGGATGCATCCATCGGCTTCATCTGCAGATCCGGCGGCAGATCCATGGCGGCCGCCCAAAAGCTGGACTCGCAAATAGATGGTCCCGTTTACAATGTGCAGGAAGGCATGCAGGGGCAATCGGAAGGTGAAGGCTGGATCGCCCGTGGATTGCCGCACGCACCTTTTGAATAAGCCTTGATCAGCTCGTGGTCGGACAGATCGGCTGGTCTGCGTAATAGCTGCGATACCAGTCCACAAAGGCATTGATGCCGTCTTCGATATCAACCTTGGGTGAGAATCCGGTCAGGGCGCGCAGGGATGATGTGTCAGCATGGGTAGCCTCCACATCACCGCTCTGCATGGGTAGCTTCTCTATCGTCGCCTTACGACCAAGGGTCTTCTCCAGAACCTCGACAAAGCGGGTCAGCGGCTCACTTCGGCCTCGCCCGATATTCAGGATACGGTAAGGCGCAACACCACTGCTCGAGGCTCGTGGTGCAATCGGAGACCAGGCCACATCCTTTTCCGGTGGCATTGGAAGCAATCGGATCATGCCGTCCACAATGTCATCGACATAGGTGAAATCGCGCTGAAGCTTGCCGCCATTGAACAAGGGAACGGGACGCCCTTCGAGAATCGCTTTCGTGAAAATGAACAGCGCCATGTCCGGTCTGCCCCACGGCCCATAGACCGTGAAGAATCGAAGCCCCGTTGAAGGGATGCCGAACAGGTGTGAATAGGTGTGGGCCATCATCTCGTTGGACTTCTTCGTCGCAGCGTAGATGGTCATTGGATGTTCCGTGCCCTCATCCTCGATGAACGGCATGCCCTTGGTGGGGCCATAGACAGAAGATGTTGAAGCAAACAGCAAATGCTCAACCGGATAGGCCCGGCAGGCTTCAAGGATCGACAGGAAACCGTCAATGTTCGAATGGATATAGGCCTTCGGGTTGGTCAGGCTGTAACGCACGCCTGCCTGCGCTGCGAGGTTCACCACATGGGTCGGACGTTCGGCCTTGAACAGCGCGAGCATCTCGTCTGAATCGGCAATATCCTGACGATAGAATTTGAACTGGGAATATTCCGCCAGTCTGGCGATACGGTCTTCCTTCAGTGATGGGCTGTAATAATCGGTGACACAATCGATCCCGACAACATCACGACCCATCCGCAAAAGTGCCAGCGCCAGGTGATAACCAATAAAACCAGCTGCGCCGGTAACGACTACTTTCATGCCATCCTCTGAAGCGGGTCGCGCATGACCAACACTATATGTCATCCGCGCCGCACAGGCGATCAGCTCTTCACTGGTATGACCAGAGCCGGGTCGTCCAAGTTTACTATCAGCGTCATTACAACGCGCTGGATAGAGCCTGATTTCCCCGGACCAGACCCATTCGTTTCAAACCATGCCTAGCGACCGCAAGGCCTTGCGTCCAGAATTACTTTCATACCCAGAAGTTTACCAAACCCTTTTCCAGCGCCAGAAGTTGTATTCCACCACCGTTCAAGGGAATTCTTGTTACAATCAACCTATTACTCCGCCGGAGTATTTTATATCCGGCCCCGTCATGGAAAATGTCAGCCGACGTGTCTGGAAATTGAAACTCAGATCCATCTCGACCACATCGCCAGGCTGGATGACCTTTTGAAACTTCATTCTTGAAACGTTGAAACTGGCGGGCGCAACCGACCAGATCTCTTCAGCCAATCGAACCGCCATATGGACCTGGCTCAGTCCGGGCAGCACGGGCGCATTTGTGAAATGGCCCCTGAACCAGGGCAGATCCGGCTCTACCTTGAAAACGAGGTGAGCCTTGTCGTCTGTCACTTCAAGCCGCTGTGGCGACAAAATTTCCTGCATGCGCGGCACTTCGAACAATGCCGCAAGGTCTCGTTGCACACGCTTTCCCTGACTGTTGACCGGAATATCCGGAACGAATCGCCAGCGCTTGGGCCGCTCGGTCGGTGCAAGCCTGTCACCACTCGCCACAATCAGTTTGCGCGAGAAGGCAAAGGCCCCCAGCCTGCCCAGCTCCAAGCGACCCGCATCATTCAGCACCACCAGCGCGCTCAGGCGCTCACGCGCACCTTGCTGAGTCGGCAACAGCGCAACCTCCTCCACGAAATCATTCTGGCGCAGGGCTGATTCCACCCGGTTGAGCGAGACGCGCTTGCCTTCGACCTTGAGAATGCGGTCGACCCGCCCTCCCAATTCAAATCTTCCATCCGGCAGGAAAGTGGCGCGGTCCCCCATGGATACAGGGTTTGCATCACCCGTGAAGGGTGAGGAGACCTGCAACACGCCGTCATCAGACACGGTCGCGGAAACCCCGCCCAGCACTGTCCAGGGTTCGTTCTCGCTGTTGCGAAAGCGGCGTGCAACTCCGCTGGTCTCCGTGGAGCCGAGCACTTCAAGCGGGGCAAATCCGAATAATTCGGTCGCAGCCTGCGCTGCTGTCCAGGGCAATGGTCCGCCAGATGACACCGTCATGGCATGATCAAGACCGGGACCGTTTTGTGCATCCGGCAGGCGCGTGAGATGCGCGGGGCTGGTTGCAACAAGTGTCCTGTCATGGATCTGCACACTCAGCGCCTCCCAGGACAATGCCGCCAGGTCAGACGATGTGATCTTGCCTAGTACCGGCAGGAATACGCGAAAGATCAGGCCATAAATATGCTGGTGCGAGACCGTGCCGGCGACATGATCGATCTGGCCATCCAGCCATTCTGCCCAATGACGCGCTTCGGTTTCAATCGCCACCGGCATCCGCCTGATGGATTTTGCTGCACCGCTGGAGCCGGAGGTAAAGAACACAAGTTCAGCGTCTGCTCCCTCAATTGTCAGCTGACGATCTGCGCCATCAAAGGTCAGCCAGTGACCTCCATTTTCGTGATCACTGACAAAGCTGTTGGCGGGGACATTTTGCTCAGCGCGAAAATCGGCACTGCCCTGGGGCAACAGAACAAGCGGTCGATCTGCGGCAGATGCCGCAAGATAGGCCGCGCAGAACAAGGCGGCGGATCTTGTGAAAATGTATAATTCACCCGCACCGCATTCAATATCGGGAAGGAGGCGGGCAGCGGCGGACCGAATCATGGCGGCCGTGATTGCGTCCTGTGATTCAGACAGGAACATTACCTGATCAGCTGGTGCATCCAGCAGGGTTTGACGAAGGCTCACCGGTCAGCACTCCCCTCATCCGCACGGGCCATGATGGTTTTTCGAATCAACAACTCGCCAAAAAACATCAATCCCATAAGCCCATAGGACACCGCCCCATTGTAGATCGCCCAGACTTCCAGCGATGAAAAAATCGCGGTGTAGAGTGCGACAGCTGCATTGCAGGCAAGAAACACACACCATGCGAAGGTCACCCGGCGCGTGTGCACCACGCCCTCTGGCGGCAGATCCGGCTCCCGCATGCGTGCAAATATTTCTATCAGGCTGGGCGGGTTGAACAGTGAATGTGCAAAAGCCGTCAGCATGGCGAGCCCCATGAAGACCGGATAGAGGCGCAGCGCCAATTGGGAATCATGCAATGTCATCAACGCCATGGCACCGACCGCGCACAACGCGGCCAGGGACAGTGCCAGAGGGCCGCCCTTGCCCAGTGCAACTCTCAGCACAACCACACATCCCAGCACCAGCGCCACCCAGTGTGGCTCCAGAAACCTTAAGGCAACCAGCGCAATGAGGGGATAAAATAGCGCGAGTGCACCCAGCAACAGGTCAAGCTGGTTTACCGATTTGCGATCGGGGGATGTCATTCAGCGATACGCCTTTTCTGGCGATCAGCCGTGCAACTCACAAACGAGATCCGCCAGGTCACCGACCGTTACGGCCTTCTCGAATTGTTCAGGAGAGACCTTCTTGCCGGTTTCCTCCTGCAGCTGAACCATCATGTCGACAGCATCAATGCTGTCGAGCTCCAGATCATCCACGAGTTTTGCGTCGGGTTTGATGTCGTCCGGGTTGATTTCGAATATCTCGATCAAATGGCCGCTAATGGACTGATAGGCTTCCTCGCGAGTCATGCGGCTGCTCCTCCGCGCTCCTTAACCAGGGTCGCCAGCGAGCGTACATTCTGAAAATGCTTTTTCACTTCGGCATCCTGATTGTCCAGCTTCAGGCCATATTGCTTCTGAATGGCAACGCCCAGCTCCAATGCATCGATGGAATCCAGGGCCAGGCCATCATCGGAGAAGAGATCATCTTCAACGCCGATCTCTTCCGGAGACAGATCCTCCAGGTTCAGCACATCGACGATCATGGCCTTCAGTTCTGTTTCGAGTGCTTCCATGTCCCTATTTCCCCTTCGATAATGGCTTCGACATCCTTGGCCAGACGCCTGACATTCTTGACCGAGCGCTCATACCCATAAGTTTCACCGGTATCAATGCAATCCTGAACACGGATCGTCCAGTGTGGCTTTCGGGTTGGTATGGATCGCCATTTCTCTCCCTTGCGCAGGGTTGGCGGATCCACCTTGATCGTGCAGACGATGACCTTCGCCCCGGCCTCCAGCGCGACATAGGAAAACCCGCGTTGGTAGCGGCGCTTCTGGCCTTCCGGCGTGCGCGACCCTTCGGGAAATATGCACAGATTATAGCCGTCCTTCAACGCCTGCGCACAATCCGTGATGAGACGATCTGAATCGCCCAGATTCGGGATGTAATTGGCACCGCGCACAACACCCGCCATGAAGGGATTGTTCCACACCCCTTCTTTCACGACGGCCCGCGTGCGGCGCATGCAGGACATCAGCATCACCACATCGATCAGGGATGGATGATTCGCGACAACCACCGCGCCCCTCGCATTCTTCAATATATCAGCCCCATGAATCTCATAGGTCAGAACACCCAGGCCACGCATGATATCAATGTATAGCCGCCAGGCGGCATGCACGGACCATTGGCAGATGCCTTCACGCTTTTTCGAATCCCTGACCAGCAGATTGACCACGGGAAAATAGAAAATGGCCATGACCAGCCCGGCCAATCCAAACAGGGCAAAGGAAAACCCTGTCCCGAACAGGCGCCACAGGCGTTGGATGGTCCAGGGCGCATGTTTCAGCCCCCATGGATCATCGGTCATGCCATGATCCTGTTGTTCCAATTGCAGGCTGGTGTCTGATGTCGTCATGCGATCCATTGCAGGCCTTGCACGCCCTGCTCCATTGCCTCTAGCACCATTGCAGCGTCATCGCGTTCGCCACGCACGGCAACAGGTGTGGTGCCGCCATCCTTCAAAAGCAGCGCCATCTGCAACTCAAAGGCATCTTCACCGAAAAACGCGTATTCTTCTGGCAGGCCGCAATCGGAATACAGCAGAATGACCTGCTCCTGCCCGCTTGCCAGCAGGCCTTCACACTCGATCAGGCCGCACCTGAAGCTGTCCGGTCCGGCCGCAATCGCCGTGTGGGCACCGCGATTGCCTGCCAGCTGACTGGCGACACCGATCGCAGCATTATGCACTGACAGGGAAAATGCCGTTGGCGACATGGTCTCCCCTTCCACAATCGCCTTGAGCAGATTGAGCGTATTGTTCATGGGGCCATAGCGTGAGGTGAGCACAACCGGGGTATCCGCAAGATCGTCACCCAGGCCGAGGAGGCAGGAAATGACACCTTTTTCCAGACGTGAGAATCTGCGCACCACACGTGTCGGCAGGTCCTTGAATGGTTTGGCCGCTCCGATCAGCCGTTCCGTGGAAGCGTCTCTTTGAATGGCTGCCATTCTATCAACAGCGAGACAGCGACCACGGATTTGAGTGTCCGTCATTGAGTGTCCTCATCCTGCATCGGGGTGAATCACCTGTCAGGTCGTCTCTATAACTCGACGCATCCATGCGCCACCCGCTACAATTATATTTGGTTTTACTGGATAGCTAACTGAAAACTCGTGCAAGGTCACAATTAGGGCTCCATGATCTGTCTTGGTCTCCATCACGCGGAAGATATCGCCCACAGGCACACGCTTGCCAGTCACAGGGCAATGGCGGACATGGCCCAGGCACATGCGCAATCTGCACTGCTCGCCCCGCAACGCTGCGCCAATCGGTCTCATAGCCGAGGCGTCGCCGGTGCGGTCGCCAGTGACACAGCATTCCGGATTGGTCTTGATATCGAGTTTGTTGATCTCAATCGCCCGTGGATGAAGATCCTGAATTACATGCATGACGGGCTTGGCGATGTGTCAGCGGGAGATCCTGCCGCATCTTGCCGGGTCTGGACGCTTTATGAAGCGTGGTACAAGGCATTCGGCGCATTTGCCTCGCGGCAGACGCTTGCCGACTGGCTGACCATGACCCCTGCGCCCGACATGGCGTATGAACTTGGCGACGGGATATTCGCCTGGCGCACCCTGTGGCAAGGCTTCGAGATATGCATTGTCTGGAGCGGGACAGACGAACAGCCCGATCTTCGCGTCGTGACCGGACTATAGCGTCTTGTTCGCAATGCGGCGCATCATGCGAAGGGGCACCCGGATCGGTGCCTGAATGGCCAGCCGGGTGTGCATGCCGGTGATGCGCACATTATCGCGCAGCATCCTGAAATTGGATGTATTGCCCTCCGGATAGATCACCCCGGCCGGATGCTCGATCACTCGCAGTCCCCGCCAATTGAGCTGCACCAGCATTTCAGTATCGAAATCCATGCGATTGCCGATGAATTCATGATCAATCACATGGATGACATCCGCCAGCGGATAGATCCGGAAACCACACATGCTGTCATTGATTTCCAGCGACAAAGTTTCCACCCGTACCCAGAAATGCGTGATCTCCCGGCCGATCTTGCGGGATTTCGGGATGGATTCATCATAGACCGGCACAGCGCAGATAACCCGCTGAGGGTGCTGTCTGGCCAGATCCAGCATCGCGGCCAGTTCGCCGACATCATGCTGGCCATCCGCATCGATCTGCAGGGCGTGGCTCCATCCCGCACGCGCAGCAGCGCGAAACCCGTCCTTCATCGCGGCTCCCTTGCCGCCATTTTCACCACGCACTTGGACCGTCACATCTTCAAGGCGGGCAGCGATGTCCTGAATGGCTTGTGCAGCAGCGGCGTCATTGCCATCATCAACAATGATCACCGGCAATCCATGCGCCCGGACAGCGTCCACCACACGTTCCAGCGATTCTGTGTGGCGATAGGTTGGAATGACAGCCCCTGTGATCATGCCCCTGATCCCCTGTTCAGATTATCTTTCATTAACAATCGGGAACTGATCTGTTTCCGCCTCGGTTTCGACACCAATTGACGCTTAAACGCCAATCCGGTCGGCGCTCTGAATGACTTGCGCCGCATCCTGAGTAAAGGGGAACCTTATGAAAATACGGTCCATGATCATTCTCGCAGGCGTCGCCATGGCCGCCCTGCCCGTCGCAAATGCCAAACAGCAGATCCAGGCCTGGCCGATCGCTGATGTCATGAACAATCCTGAATACATGAAAAACATGAACGGTGTGACATTCCTGTGGGGCAATGAACTGCAAGGTGAAGCTGTTGCTACCTCGAATGTTGAACGCGTGACCACGGGCGTTCTGAAATCCGACAAGGAGGCCTGTGAGCGTGCGCTTGTCGATGCGCTGGAAGAGATGCGACTTCACGCCCTGCAACGCGGCGCGCATTCGGTTCAGGCCATCAAATCGACCGTGACAGGCGCGCCATATGCCAGTGATTCTGAATATCTCTGCCTGACAGGTCACACCAATTCACGCGTGTTCATTCAGGGCAAGATCGTTATGAACGCGCCGGATCAGGTCAATTCGCCGACACAGCGCGCCAGCCAGCCGATTGCCAATTATGAGCAACGCGAAGCCACACCGCGCCCGGTTTCGACACCCAAGGTCGACCCGCAACAAGAAGATCTTTACGGCACGCCCTGGAACTGACCCGGATTGTCAGATTAGAGGTCGGAACAACTGCTTCTGATCATCAAACAACTATGTTTTGGCCTTTATTCGCCCTAAAATCTGATCTAGTTCTCTTGGGTATGGGGAGTAAAACAGACTCCGCGAACCTATTGTTTTAAGGGGACACACATGAAACTGAAACTAGCCGCCGCCGCCGCCGCTCTCGCTGTCATGACCGCACCGGCCTATGCAGGTGAGTGGGAGATTCACAGCTATGCCGACTTCATGGCAAGCCCGGACACACAGGCCGTGCTTGGTGATTTTCCGATCTCTTTCGGCGAGACCCCATCAGGTACATCCATTGGACGCACCAATTCCGGTCGCCCTGCCAAATCCTTCCACACACCACATGATGTCGCGTGTCAGCGCGCACTTCTCAATGCGTTGAAGGGCATGATGGACAAAACGCTTGCGTCCGGCGGAACACGCCTGACCGGTGTTCACTCCACCAATGGCCTGGTGAAAGACAAATCAACTGAATACGCCTGCAATGTCAGCCACTTCAAGGCGCTTGCGCCGGTCGTCGGCCAGATGACCAAGTAAGATATCGAGCGTGAGCTCATAGAAAAACAAAAGCGCCGCCTTCTTCAGAGGGCGGCGCTTTTTTTACATGTCATCATTTCGTGCAGCTTGACTGGATTGAAACGCCTTCCAGACAAAACTGACCGATGCAGCATGCGTGATATCCTCCCTCAGGAGGGGGCTGTCTTCATTGGCGGCACCCGAAAAACTGCGCCCCTGATAGGTCAGGAAAATCTGGAAGCGGTCCGTCAGTTCGCGGGTCCAGGATAGTTTCAAGCCGGTCGAAACAAGCCCCGCATCTGCGTCATAGGCTGACCGTTCGACCGTGGCGAATTCAGGCGCAACATCATACCAGTAGCCATTCATCTTTTCATCGCCAAAGGTCCAGAAGAGGCTTGCTGACCAGCTTTGGCGCATCTGTCCGGGATAGCGCCGACGATAGACAAGCTGAGGCTCCGCGATCCAGCCTGCATGGTCGATGCTGGAAAAATCCGTGGCGGCCACACCACGCGCAGGGACGATGAATTTCAACGAGTTACGGCCATCCTTTGTCCAGCCTGTATCATGAATGTTCCAGATCGCCTGTGGACCCAATTGCAGCAGATAATCCAGATCCGGCATACCAGCACGCGCGCCATCATCATCGGAATTTGCCGAATAGACCGCATCTGCCGAGATATCGAATTCAAACCGTTTGGTCTCGGTCGCGATGGCGCGTGCCACGCCATATTCACCAAACCGGATCCGATCACCGCGATAGATGAAAATAGGTGCCGCGACCCCATTCAGTGACGTATCTTCCGCCCCAGGATAGTCTGGCGAATAGAGCGCTGATCCGCCAATGCGCAGCTCCCACAGGGGCTCATCGGGAACGAATTCTCCGAATTCATTGTCGTCCGCCAATGCAGGCATGGCGATGGAGCACGCTGCGGCGAGCATCCATCCGGCCTTGTCAAAAAGGCTCATCTCGCACTCCTCAAATGGCTTTGATCACCAGTGATGTATTGATGCCGCCAAAGGCAAAATTGTTCGACACGAAACTGCCTTGCCCGACCTTGCGGCTGTCTCCCATGACGTAATCAAGATCCGCGCATTTGGGATCGACATTCTTCAGATTGGCAGTGGCGGGAATGGAGCCCTGTCTCATCATCTCGATACCAAGCCAGGCTTCAATCGCGCCGCACGCGCCCAGCGTATGCCCAAAATGACCCTTGAGAGAATGGAAAGGAACGCCATCGCCGAACACTGCGGCGGTCGCCTGACTCTCAACGACATCTCCCGTCACCGTGCCCGTGCCGTGACCGGAAATCCAGTCCACGTCACTTGGTGCCATTCCGGCAATGTCCAGCGCCTGACGCACGACATGGATCTGGGTGTCCTTTGACGGCTGCGAGATATGCGCACCATCGCAATTGGTCGAAAAACCGGCAATCTCTGCCAGTGGAGTCGCACCGCGTGCGAGGGCGTGTTCCAGTTCTTCAAGGATCAGCACACCTGCGGCCTCACCGATCACCAGACCGTCGCGTCCCTGATCGAATGGGCGCACGGCATGGGCCGGGTCGTCATTGTGAGTGGATGTCGCATAGAGGCGATCGAAGACCATCGACATGGTCGGGCAGAACTCATCCGATCCGCCTGCAATCATGATATCGGCTGCGCCAGAGCGGATCGCCTCGAAGGAATAGCCTATCCCCTGCGAACTTGATGTGCAGGCGGAAGAGGTTGTGATCACCCGGCCCTGCAAGCCGAAAAACACAGCCATATTGACCGGAGCCGTGTGGCTCATCATCCGGATATAGGATGTGGCGTTCAGCTTGCCCGCCTTGCCCTCTTCCAGAAAGCTCACAAAATCGAGCGTGGCCGGAGTTGAGCCATAGGATGACCCCGCCGCGACACCTGTGCGCCCTGACTTGACGACCGGATCATCACGCAGACCTGCATCTTCAAGAGCGCGTTCAGCCGTGTGCACCATCAGCGCAGCGACACGTCCCATGGAACGCATCTGCTGGCGCGGATAGAGCTTCTGCGTGGAAAACCAGTCAGCCGGTCCACCCAGCCGCGTGGACATGTCCACATATTGTTCCCACTCATTCATGTAGCGAATGCCGGTCTTACCCGCATGCAGGGCAGGCAGGACCGTATCCAGGCTATCGCCGAGTGAGGTCAGCCCGGCCATGCCGGTCACAACTACGCGCCGCATCAGATCAATCCCCCGTTCACGCCAATGACCTGGCGTGTGATATAGGCTGCTTCAGGTGACATCAGAAAATCCACCGTCGCGGCAACCTCCTGGGTCGTGCCCGCGCGTTTCATGGGAATAGCCGCCATGACTTCTGGCCTCACTTCTTCGGTCATGCTTGTTTCGATCAGTCCGGGCGCGACTGCATTGACCGTGATCTTCCGGCTGGCCAGCTCGACCGCCAGCGCCTTGGCCGCGCCGATCAGCCCCGCCTTGGCGGCCGAATAGTTCACCTGCCCCCGATTACCCATGACACCTGATACTGACGACATGGCAACAATGCGGCCACCCTTGCGTGCGCGCACCATCGGCATGGTCAGCGGATGCACGACATTATAGAACCCATCAAGGCTGGTGCGTAAGACCTTGTCCCAATCCTCGCCCTCGATTGCCGGAAAGGCATTGTCACGGGTCACACCCGCATTGGACACAACACCCCAGAAGGCCCCTTTTTCGCTCAGAATGGACTGAAGAGCGGCCCCGGTTTCGTCGCGGTTCGACACATCAAAACCGACAATATCCGCCTGACCACCAGCATCTTGCACCAACTCAGCGGTTTCCTCTGCCCCCGTCTGATCGCCGCCATAATGCACCGTCAGCGCAAAACCCCGCTTCGCCAGCCGCACGGCTATCGCGCGCCCGATTCCCTTGCTGGCCCCGGTTACGAGGACACGCCTGTCAGCATTTTCATTGGTCATGTCAATTCACCACTCGCCAGGAATGCCTGCGGATCATCCGGACGAAAAACCTTGATTTCAGCTTGTGCAATATCTTCACCTGCATCGGTCGTAACCTTGCAATTGAAAGCCCGCAATTCTCCCTCGTTTATGATGGCGTCAACCTTTGTGACAAGTGTTTCGCCAAGCTGGATCCAATCACGCTGCGCCGTAAACCTTCGTGCGCCCAGCAGGAAGCCGATTTGTGGCGGATGCCCGGATTGTCGGCGCTCCATTCCATCATGGACCGAAATCGACTGGGCCATGATCTCGAAAACCACATAGGCAGGCATGCCACGTCCGGGCACATAAAAGAGATTGTCAGTTGAAACCGTATAGCGAGATGTCAGCTTGTCTGCGGCCCATTCCACCAGCTCATCGACGATCAGCATGGGCGGATCATGAGGCGCAAGCTCTCGCGTTTGTGGAAATGCCATACTCACCCCCGCGCGAGCGTCAAAGCTATATTCGAACCGCCAAAGGCGTAGCTGGCGCTGAGGATGTATTCAAGGGGCTTGTGGGGACGTTCACCGGGCACGCTCAATCGAATGGCCGGAAGATCGGGATCATATTCGCCATCAAAGACATGGCCCGGATAGACCTCGGCATCCATGGCGATGAGGTTGAGCGCGGCCTGTATCGCTCCGGCAGCGCCGAGCGTGTGCCCGGTCGACCCCTTGGTGGACGCACAGGGCGGCCCGTCGCCAAACAGGCGATGGATCATGGTTGCTTCCATGGCATCATTCAGCGGCGTTGCCGTGCCATGCAGATGGATGAAATCCACCTGGCCCGCACTGATTCCCCCCATCTGCATGGCCTGTCGCATGGCGGTTTCCGCGCCCACACCTTCAGGATGTGGCGAGGACATATGATAGGCGTCAGAGCTCTCACCCCATCCAGCGAGCCGGTATGCGGAGGGTGTTCGGCTCAACAGGAACAACGCCCCGCCCTCACCGATATTGATACCCCGCCGATTGGCGCTGAATGGCAGACAGGCCACAGGCGAAATACTGTCCAGCGCATTGAAGCCATTCAGTGTCAGCCGCGCGATTGAATCCACGCCGCCACAAATGGCCGCATCGATGATTCCCGCCTGGATCAGGCGTGCTGCGCTGGTCATGGATTTTGCACCGGATGTGCAGGCCGTGGACACGGTATAGGCAGGCCCATCCACGCCAGCCTGCTGCGCCAGAAAGGCGGCTGTGTCTCCCAGTTCCTGATCTGAAAAGACATAGTCTTGAGACCATGTTCCGCTCTTCAGGCGATCCTCCAGGGGAGCCACACCTTCTTCGATTCCCGTCGTGCTGGTGCCGATAATCGTGCCGATCCGGTGGGCTCCATATTGCCCCTTGAGAGCATCAAGTCCCGCCTCAATTGGTTTGAGCAGATGCGACAATATCCGATTGGTTCGGGTGCGACCTGCAAGATCGGGTGCAAGTGCCTCCGGCAGGGCTGCGGCCAGCGTAGTCGATCCGTCCAACAAGTCGAACGGTGTATCCGGTCTGATGAGATGACCTGCGGTCAGCGTTTCCCGGGTGGAAGTGACATCCATGCCCAGACGGGACGCCACCGAAAAATCCTGGATATAAATTTCAGTCATTCAGCGTTGAGGTCCTCACTGATGATGTCCAGCACGTAGCCGCGTTGAACATGCGTCAGTCTAGCGTGTTTGCGCCCCTGTTCGTCAACGCCGCCATCTTCAAGATCGATCAGGCGTTGCTTGCCACTCCAGATTTCGCGATTTCCATCTCCCGTCAACAGGACCGCATTGTCTGGCAGCGCATCGATCACAGATTGCTTGGGCCAGGTCGACAGGAAAATGTCCGCCAGAATGTTCAGGCCATTCAGGTCTTCTGGGGCAAGGTTCGAGCGTGTCTCCTCAATACCCTGCTCTGTCCAGGTCAACTGCATGACACGTGGCCCGGATGGTGCGAGCAGCACGACCTCCACCCGATCAGGTGACAATGACAGCGTGGCCTGAAACGCCCGCGTGCGCCCGTCATACCGCCCCACAAGCGTCTGGAACAAAAGCGCGTCCTGCGGATAGCCGGGCATGAGCGGCAAGGTCAGCTCGACATCCTCGGCGATCTGGACCTTTGCAATTGCATTCGGCCTGACATCGACATCGTCCACCATTTCAGGCGCAGGCGGCTCGATTGTCCGTGTGGAGAAACAACCAGACAGCGCAACCGCCAGCAATAGGGGGATGATCTGCTTCAAGACAATCAACTCCAGCCCTATGCGATCAAGCGGTCAATCACGTCGATATAGCGCTCGGGGTTTTTCACGATCGGGTTTTTCTTGTCCCAGGCATAACCGGCCAGAATGGCTGTGACATGGCGCGTCACGTCATTGCCGCCCTTGTCCTTGTAGAAGATGATGCGTTGCAGGGAGCCATCATACCAGGCGTTCACACAGGCCCGAAAGGCATTCACGCCATATTGCAGCTCGTCTGCAAAATCAGCCTGCCAGTCGACATTCTCGCCGCGCAACTGGCGATCCAGAACACCGGCAGCAAGACTGGCCGACTTCATCGCAATGGTGACGCCGGAGGAAAATACAGGGTCGAGAAATTCGGCTGCATTTCCGAGCAGAGCATAATTCTGGCCGATCAGCGATTTCACATTGGCAGAATAGCCCGTGATCTCCAGCGCTGGACGCACCGGCTCTGCATCCTTGAGAATATCCTTCATCCAGCCGGACTGGGACAACATCGTGTTCAGTCTTTCGGTGGGTGTGTCGCCCGCAATCGCTGCCATTGTGTCATCTGCGCCGACAACACCGATGGACGAAATTCCGTTTGCCAGCGGAATCAACCAGTACCAGATCTTGTCATCTTCAGGATGTACGGTGACCAGGATCTTCTTGCGGTCGAATTTTGTGTCCGTGATATTGTCTTTCACATGACAGAAAGTGGAGCGACGCTTGATCATGTTTGACGGCGCTTCCAGATCCAGAAGGCGCGGCAGGACGCGGCCAAACCCTGATGCATCCAGCACAAACCTGGCATTGATCCGGCGCGCTTCGCCATTTTCATCCTGAACAGTCAGGCTTGCGCCATCTGCATGGCTTTCAAATGCTGTCACGGTATCGCCGAAGGACACATCTGCGCCCTTGGCTTGCGATCCATCAATCAGGATCTTGTCGAAATCCGCACGCGTGACCTGATAGGCCGTGCCCCATCCTTCGCTGGATTTGTCTGGGAAATAGATATCGGAATAGGCGTCCTTGTGAGAGAAGGCCGCGCCATCCTTGAACTGGAAACCATGCGCGTCAATCGCGTCAAATAATTCAGCTTGCTGAATGAATTCAATACATTGTGGCAGCAGGCTTTCACCGATTGAAAAGCGCGGAAAGTGCTGGCGTTCCAGCACTTTTACATTCCAGCCCTTCCTGGCGAGGAGCGCGGATGCAATGGATCCAGCGGGGCCTGCGCCGATGATTGCGACATCACAGTTTTGCGTTTGCATGCTTTAATCCGCCCTTGGCGATCAGAAATGGTGCAACAGAGAAACATAGAGCAGCGATCACACCCGTCGAGACTGTCAGTCCAAAACTTCTGACCGGGTATGAGTCGCTGAGCATCATAAGCCCCATTGAAAGCAATGTCGTCACCGCTCCAACAAGAACTGAGGTGCGTGTCCAGTTCTCTCGTCTTTGCGCGGATTCCCAGGCGAAGGCGGAATAGTCAACGCCGACCCCGAACAACACCATGCCGCCCGCCATCGAGAAGAAGGACGCCTTGGCACCAAACAGGACTGGCAACCAGATTCCGGTGATGACAGCCGCAAAGGGTGCGGCCACGATCGCAAGCGCTGACAATCTTCCATAGACGATCACCACGAACAGCCCTGCGACAGCGGCTGCGATGAACAGCGATCTGAATCCAAGCTCGCGATATCGGCCAAAGGCGCGGCTATATTGATCAGCGGCATCAACCAGCGTGACGCCTGCCATGTCTGGTCCGGCCCATTGATCGGCATTGGACACTCGCGCCACCAGATAATGCATGCCATCGCGGCCATCAAATTCCAGATCCGTCAGAAAATTGGGGCGCTCAAGACCTTCCGTCTCACGACTGGGGGGCTCAGCCGACAGGCCCAATGTGGCCAGATGCGCGTCCAGATATGGCACTTCCAGATTGGTTTCCAGGGCGGCCTGATTTTCGGCGCGGCGATTTTGCGATGGATCAAATCTGGAAAGAGCCAGGAATCTCACATCCTCTGGCGCAGCTGCAATGGCAGCCTCCTCCCTCTGGCGGGCATCTTCCGGTGTTGTCCCCTGTGAAATCAGGAAGACCTGATCCATTCCTCCACCAAAAACCGCGGCAACCTTTTCTTCCTCGGCCATCAGATCGGCATCGCGTGCCTGAAACTGGCGAATATCGTCCAGCACACCGCCTTGCGTGGCCCCCGCCAGCGCCATTGTCAGCATGAGGAGCCCGAAGCCCAATCCGGCCAGAGCGGGTGGCTGGATGGCGTCCAGCCTGTCATTGATGAATGTCCAGCGTTTGAGAATGGGTGCCGGGTATTTCGGCCTGGTGTCGAGTTGCAGATAGACCAGCAGGACCAGAACCCAGGCCGTAGCCACGCCAGAGACTGCAAACACTGCCAGCTGGCGAAACAGGTCAACGCCCAGGAAGGCCAGCCCGCCAAAGCCGGTGGCTGTGGTCAGCATGGAGATCGTCATCGGGCGCACCAGATGTGCAAACCGTTCTTCCAGCGCCGCCCAGCCGCAGGCTGTACTGGCCGCCATGGCATGCACGGCATAATCCGCCACCACCCCGACCAGCATGGCCGCAAACACGAGCGCCAGCATGTGCACCTGATCGAATACCAGCAAGGTCACAGCAAAGCCGGACAGGCAGGATGCACCGATCAACAGCGCCGTTACGGCGATATTCTTGGCCCGACCAAACACGAACCAGAACAGGATGATCACGCCGACAATGCCAGCCCCGCCGATCAGGCTGATTTCACCCTGCGCCTGTGACGCGGCCTGTGAGGCATGAAACACGGCGCCGGACCTGTAGAGCGTGACGCCGCGATCTTCCCAATTGGCACGCCAGTCACCAATCAGTGCCAAGACCTCGCCCTGTGTCTGCATCTGGAAGGCTGAACGCGTCAGACGACCACTCACCAATTGCTGGTTTTGCCCCAATCCTCGCGCAACGCCCGATGACAGGCATTCGGACAATCGCAAGGTCAACAAGAAAGGATCGGCTTTCAGCAGGTCACTCGTCACTGGCGAGGTGACACCGTAAATGCGGGCCAGAGCCTGCTTTCTGACTGCTTGCGCAGCCGCGTCATCAAAGCCGTCTGCTGTTCGTTCACAGGACAGTTCACGCCGATTTTCGAAGAACCAGCGACCGACGACGTCACTGTCCTCCAGATCATTCACAAACAGGCCCGATGCCAGCAATTGCGATTGAAGATCGTCTGCCGCCTCTTTGGCGACATCAGGTGAGCCGGCATTTATCAGCAAGGCCAGACGGTTGGATGCGTTTGCATTGGCGGTCGACAGGGCCTCTTCAACGGCAGGCGCATGACGATCTTCCGGCAGGATGGCGCGAATATCTGTCTGGATCGATGTCCCGCCAGATAGTCGCCAACTCACAATCAGTACGCAGATCACCAGCCAGATGACAGCGAAAACGATTGTATGTCCGCTTTTCGCCGCCTTGAGCACGTTAGCTATCTTTCTGGAACGCCACTGAGATCATGTCGGCATTTGACTGGAAGACGGAGATCACGTCCACGGCTGAACACCCGCTGATTGAAATCCGGTCGACATACTCGCCCATTTCGTCCTGCTTGGGTGTCAGATCGAGTGACCATCCCGCATCATCATCGGCGCGCACGATGTCATAGCGTTGGTCGAGTTGAGACAGATCGCCCCGGATCAGATCCAGCAGCCCGCTATCGCTGAGCAAGGGATTGTTGGCACCGCCCGCGCCTATGGGTTCTGGATTGGAACCCTCTATCGATTGGGTCATCCCTTCGGGTGCGATACGCGTGACAATGGTAAGAGGCGTGGTGACCGACCAGATAATCTCTTCATCTGAAAAGCTGACGACACCGCTGGATGTCAGAGGGCGCGGCACACCATTGAGGTGGCGCGACTGTGTGAATTCGCGCTCGCCGTCCTGACCAGCAAGTTCGGTCGGATCAATGCAATCCTGCGCGATTGCAATTGGCGCAGACAGAATCATGGCTGTCGCAAGCAAGAGAGACTTCATAGAAATGGCTCCAGTTTCTGACGGAGAACTGGCGGCGTTTCCCATAGCAGGGTCTGCGTCTCCATCTCCACCGCCACATGAGTCGAATAGGCCCGGCACAGGCGTTTATTCGTCTCCTTGTGACGAATCTCGAAGTCGATTTTAAGGCGGTTTTCCCACTCGACTATGGCCGCTTCAACCAGAATTTTGTCACGCAGCGCGATGGATTTGGCATAGCGGATGTTCATCTCCACCACCGGCCACGCATAGCCAGATGCCACCATCGCGTCATAGGCATAGTCGATCTTGTCCAGCAGGGCGACGCGCGCGAGTTCCAGGAATCGCGGATAATTGCCGTGCCAGACAATATTCATCGGATCGATATCGTGAAAATGCGCTTCGGTTTCGATCACTGCGCTGACAATGGCATTCTTCAATGTGTTGTGCCCTCGCTGTCCTGCGTCATGTCACCTGTGGCCGCAGGCTCCCAATAGTCAAAGAAATTGAACCACTGCAAGGGTGCCTGTGCGACGGCCTGTTCAAGCCAATTGGCATAAGTCTGGGCATAAGCCCCGGCAGCTTCAAGCCTTGATTTGCGTGGCAGATCCATCTGGTCGGCGAGCTTGTCGAATATCAGTTTGAAGCCCTTATCCTTGCGCACGCAAGCCAGGCAATAAACCGGACACTTCAACGCTGCCCCCAGAATATAGGGGCCCATCGGCATGGAGACATTGCCGCCCAGGAAACTCACGGGAACAACGCCCCCATGATTATGCGCCGGGCGACGATCTGCCGCCATCACCACCCATTCTCCCCGTTCAATCGCCTGAGACAGGCTCAAGGCGACATTCACATCAATACTGGTGACCTGCACGAGTCTGACGGTTGAGGATTTCGAAAGCTGATTGATGACGCCATTGTATTTTTCGGCATTTTCGGTGTCCATCAGCACATTGACGCGAAACCGCCGATTGACCGTGGCAACAGCTCTGAGAAGATCGGGATTACCCAGATGAGCTGTCAGGATCAGTGCACCACCCGCCGCCTTGGCTTGCTTGAAATCCTCACCATCTGCACCATCGATATCTGTCGGCTTGAAACGACCGAGCCATGAGCCCAGCCTGTCCAGCATCGCGCCGGTAAAGGCCATGAAATGATGATAGCCCATCCAGAAGCCGGGTTTGGCCGGGATGTGTCCCAGCTCATGCATGCGATTGAGATAATCCATGCTTGCGCGTCTTTGCGCACGCCCGGTCAGGTAGAAATAGAGCACACCCGGAGACAGCAACAGCAATGACGCACCACGTCCCAGTACACGATAGAGTGTTGCTGCGAACGTCACGCCCAGCGTAGATCCACGCTCATCCTGTCTGGCCCAATTGCTCGTCATGCGGCCTTGCGTTCCCACCCTTTGCATAGATCGGGCTGATAGATCGGAATTCGCCCTGTTAAGCGTGCCATGCATACGCACTTGCCCGCGGGGCTCAAGCCCCAAACTGCCTGAACAATTATCATGATTAAGGGAGTGGTACCGACTTCTGGAATTGAACCAGAGACCTCTTGATCCACAATCAAGCGCTCTAACCAACTGAGCTAAGTCGGCACAACGATGCAGCGAGACAAATGCCTCGGACCGCCGAGAGAGGGTTCATAAGCCCTTTGTGCAGGTGGGGCAAGGCCCGGTTTTGCAAAATCGCGCTGGGTGCGACGTCGTGTTGATCACAACGCCGCAAATCACCCTACATCAGCGCATAGCCCTTTGCATTGATGTAATTGGTCAGTTCCCGCACACGCGTTTCCGGGCTGGGGTGGGTGGACATCCATTCAGGCGGTGCACCGCTGCTGTTCTGGCCCATCTTGACCCAGAGGTTCACAGCTTCGCGCGGGTCGTAGCCAGCATTATACATGCTGTCGACGCCCAGCTTATCGGCTTCGAGTTCATGTGTCCGGGAGAAAGGCAGGATGATGCCAAGGGTCAGACCAGCGCTGGCCCCCATCATGACCATTTGCTGCTGCTCTGCGCTCAGGTCAGACATTGTGGCAGCAAGTCCGGTCGCAACCAGCCCCACCTGGCCCAGTGTCTGCTGGCTCATGCGCTCATTGGAGTGACGGCCTTCGACATGGCCAACTTCGTGACCAAGCACGGCGGCAACCTGATCGTCATTGTCGGAATAATCCAGCAGGCCCTTGTAGAAACCGACCTTGCCGCCCGGCAGAACGAACGCATTCTTGTCATCGGTGTCAAAGACCACGAATTCCCAGTCCGCATTTGCCAGTGATGGCGTGCGCTCGGAAGCGACAACGCGGATCTTCTCACCAATACGTGTGAGACGCTGATTGGCGTTGCGGTCCTTGGAAATCGGCAATTCATTCTTGGTATCGGCCCATGCCTGCGATGCCATGGATACCAGCTGGCTATCGGACATGAACGCAATCTGCGAACGCCCGGTCGCGGGATTGGTCGAACAACCGGAAACGGAAGCGCCTGTGAAAGCGACCATCGACCCGGCCCAAAGACCGCGCACAACGTCGCGTCGGTGAAGTGTTACCGGCCCATTCTGGCTGGCCACCACCACATGATTGTTACACATACCCATCCCTCCTGATGTCCGTAGAGCGCTTTTGTTTACCATATCCTGTTCAGGGGCAAAGCGCCGATATGTCTTTTAGAGTACAAATATAGATTGGTGCGCCTGAATTGAGGCTGAATGAAAACAAGAATTTTCCTGTCCATTTTTCAATGCACTACTCGGTAAATGCTCGATTCAACGCTGTGTTCCATCCGGCCAGCAATTCGCTGCGCTGATCTGGTTTCAGGCAGGGGTCAAAACGTCGGTCCAACTGCCAAAGTGTCAATGCCTCATCTATCGACGCAACGATCCCCGCGCCCAATGCGGCCAATATGGCAGCGCCCTGGGCCGTGGTTTCGACATTGACCGGACGATCGACCGGAAGCGCCAGAATGTCTGCCAGAAACTGCGCCAACCAGTCATTTGCAGCCATGCCACCATCAATGCGCAAACACTCTATCATGGCACCATCTGCACACATCGCCGCGACCAGATCATGTGTCTGATAGGCAGCCGCCTCAAGCGCTGCACGCGCCAGATGCGCGCGTGTCGCGCCGCGTGAAAGACCACATATCAACCCCCGCGCATCAGCATCCCAATGCGGAGCGCCCAGCCCGGTAAAGCCTGGCACCATATAGACGCCAGCATTGTCATCGACACTTGCCGCAAGGCGTTCAGCTTCTGCACCATCACGAATAATGCCCAGTCCGTCGCGCAGCCACTGGATCGCCGCGCCTGCTGTCAGGATCGCACCTTCCTGTGCGAACGCGGTCTTTCCATCCAGCCTGTAAGCAATTGTCGTCAGCAATCTGTTGGCGGAATTGATGCGCGTTTCGCCCGTATTGAGGATAAGAAAGGCACCCGTGCCATAAGTACATTTGGCCTCTCCCGGCTTGAGGCAGGCCTGACCGATCGCCGCCGATTGCTGATCACCCGCAACACCCCTGATCGGAATGTCCGAACCCAGCAATTTCGTGGTGCCAAAATCAGCCGCGCAGTCCTTGACCTCCGGTAGCAGGGACATGGGCACATTGAACAATGCGCAGAGGTCAGCGGCCCAGCTTTGGCGGGAGATATCGAACAGGCTGGTGCGCGCCGCATTGGTGGCGTCTGTTGCATGCACCCGGCCCTCGGTGAGCTTCCAGATCAGCCAGCAGTCAACCGTTCCGAACGCCAGCTCTCCGCGGTCTGCCTTTGCCCGCGCGCCATCCACGCGATCAAGTATCCATGCGATCTTGGCGGCTGAGAAATATGGGTCCAGCACAAGGCCTGTTTTACTATTGATGGTCTCTTCATGGCCGTCTGCCTTCAGAGCGTTGATGGTGGAGGCTGTGCGGCGGTCCTGCCAGACAATGGCGTTGTGGATCGGCTCGCCTGATGCGCGGTCCCAGATGATGGTTGTTTCGCGCTGATTGGTAATGCCCAGGGCCAGCACTGGGCGGCCCTGCAATTGCGCGACAACAGATCCCGCCGTGCGCAATTGTGTCGACCAGATTGCCCGTGGGTCATGCTCAACCCATCCGGGATGAGGATAGATCTGCGGCAGTTCTTCCTGCGCCGAGGCCACCACATCGCCATCCAGACCGACCGCCAGCGTCCGGCTGGAGGTCGTGCCCTGATCAAGAGCGAGGATCACGCCGCTCGACTGAACCATGTGACGGCCTCCCGGAACATATATGCTTCCGGAAGGCTATCGCTCTGAAACTGTCGCGTAAATGGCGCGGTGTCGACTATTCCAGCTTGCCCGTGATGAGATTGAACGTGGCCTGATCACTCTTTTCGAGCACGACCTTGCCTGATGGATCGATCTTGGGATTTTTCCAGGTGATCCTGGAAAAGCTGAGATTGACACCTTCAAAACTCTCCTCGCCATAGGATGACGAGATATTGGTGATGATCACATCCTTTAGAACAACGCTCGACGTTTCAACAGCTTCGCCCTGTTCCGGGGACGTAAGCACTGCGAATGTCACTTCGGGAATGATCTTGCCCGAAGCGAAATAGGTGCGCAGTTCGGTGCTGGAATTGTCCATTTGGCGGAAGATGTTGATCTCCTGCACCATTGGCATTCCCACTTCCCGCTTGGCACCATCAGATAGCGATACCTCACGCGTCATGTTTTCGGACAGGCCGTCAACATTGATCCAGCCTTCATAACCTTTGAGTGAAGATGCACCGCTGATCCCCTCGATCTTCATCAGGATTTCGGCAGAAGCTGGCATTGGCGCGAGTATTGCCGCCGATGCAAGCAAAGCAGTAACTATTTGTTTTTTCATGTATTACCTCCCTAAACCAGCCCCTCACTCAAGAGCGTGTCACAGAAGTAATGCCGCAGCAATTGGATTAATTTCGTATCCGGCACCTTGAAAACCGGGCCTCACGATACGTGGATCAGCTTCCTGTCAGCTGGAAATCATAGATCGAGCCGACACCTGTGATCTGCGTCAGCTCATCGAGCGCTGCACGGCATTCGACAAGCAATTGAGGATCTGCCAGATCCGCAATGGCGAGCCGGTCGCGATAATGGCGTTTGATCCAGTCTTCCAGCTTGTCCGCCATCGCCTCATCCACCAGCGCCCGGCCCTGCAATGCAGCCAGTTCGTCATCTGTCAGCACCACGCGCAGACGCAGACAGGCAGGACCGCCGCCATTCTTCATGCTCTGCTTGAGATCCATGTAATGCGCCTGTCGGATCGGACCATTGCCCGCGATCTGCGCATCGACCCAGGCTTTTGTCGATGCCGTGTCTTCCGCCTCTGTCGGCAGGATCAGCGCCATGGCACCATCGGGCAATGTGACCAGCTGCGAGTTGAACAAATAGGAGCCAATTGCATCTTGCAGCGAGACATCATCTGCGCGCGCTTCAATGAATACGGGCTCGAACCCCAAGGGGGCGCAACGCTGTTTCAGCGCTTCCAGCGTGCCATCACGATCTTCAAAGGCGTGCTCATGGAACATCAGCGCCGTTCCATTGGTGACGCTGACCACATCATTGTGGAACGCGCCTGCATCAATGGCCCGTGCTGCTTGCCGGATGAAGATCAGGCTGTCCCCGCGCACATCGTTCATCGTCGCCACGGCGTGTGAACACTGCAAGGCCTGACGCGATGCGAAGCGCTGCGTGCCCTGATCTCGCTCGAATGCAGAATGGCCATAGACAAACAGTTGCAATCCCTTTGCGCCATGCGAGAGCGCCAACCGCCCATGATTGGCGGCGCCTTCATCACCCATACGACCGCCAGACGGCGCGGGCGGGTGGTGGGCAAAATGGCGATCATCATTGAAGATCGCCTTCAGCATGCGCCCTGTCACAGGATGCTCGATCGAGCGGTGGAACATGGCCGTCAGATTGGCAGGCGTGAAATGCACGCGCCCGTCCTGGCAGTCCGCAGATGGAGACACTGTTGCGGCATTGGCCGTCCACATGGCAGAGGCTGAAGCCACATTCGGCACCAGCCCCGGCGCATAGGCCGCGCGTTGCAGGATCTCTGCATCGCTGCCCGTAAACCCGAATGCTTTCAGAGTTGGCATATGTGGGCGCTCATGGGGGAGCAACACACCTTGCGTGAGGCCAAGCGCCAGCAGCCTGCGCATCTTGGCCACGCCCTGCAAGGCTGCTTCACGCGGGTTGGAGACATCGCCCAGATTGTTCATGGATGCCAGATTGCCATCCGACAGACCGCCATAATTATGGGTCGGGCCTACCAGCCCATCAAAATTGACTTCGCGTGCATTGGTCGCTGTCATTCAGGCATTCCCGGCAGGATTTCCTCGTCTTTGGCTTCACCCGCATTGATCAGGCTCGCCATTGGCCATGCACAGTAATCAGCCGCGTAATAGCCGGCCGGACGGTGGTTTCCCGACAATCCCGGCCCGCCAAAAGGCGCACTGCCAGACGCCCCGGTCGTGTGGCGGTTCCAGTTCACGATCCCTGCGCGGATATCCGTCGCAAAACGATCCCACAAGGAGGCATCATCGCTGACCAGCCCGGCCGACAATCCGAACCGCGTATTGTTTGCTTCGGCCAATGCCGCATCAAAATCCGCCACACGAATGACCTGAAGAATGGGCCCGAAGATCTCTTCGTCGGCGCGCTTGGTCATGTCGGTGACATCCAGCAGGCCGGGGCGCAGGAAACTTGGGCCATCATCGGTATTCTCGCTAGCCTTGATGGCGACAGCGCCATTGGCGATCAGCTTTTCCTGCGCCGCCAGCACATCACTGGCCGCTGATTGAGACACCAAAGACCCGATAAAGGGCTGCGGGTCGCCATCGGGTATGCCAACCTTTACCCCTTCCATCATCGCCGCCAGCCTGGAGGTGATGCGCATCCCTTCAGGGCCTTCGGGTACAATCAGACGCCGCGCACAGGTGCAGCGTTGCCCTGCTGTTATGAAGGCCGACTTGATGGCGATGCGCGCAACGCTTGATGCATCGGCCGCATCCCACACCACCAGCGGATTGTTACCACCCAGTTCCAGCGCGAGGATCTTCTCGGGATGGCCCGCCAGTGCCCGGTGAATGGCCAGCCCGGCTGTCACACCGCCTGTGAACAATACGCCATCAATATCTGCATGACGCACAAGGTCTTCAGCAGGCGTGCGGGCCCCCTGTATCATGTTGATCACGCCTGCAGGCAATCGGGCCTCATGCCACATCTGCATCATGAATTCGGCAACGGCTGGCGTTTGTTCAGATGGTTTGAACACCACCGTGTCGCCCGCGATCAGGGCCGGAACGATATGACCATTGGGCAGATGCGCAGGAAAGTTGAACGGTCCCTGTACAGCCATTACCCCATGGGGCCGATGCGTGATGCGCATGGTCGCCGCGCCCATGGCGGTCGATCTGGTCGGCGTGCGCTCATGATAGGCCTCCAGAGAGACAGCCGCCTTGCCAGCGACCGCCCCTGCTTCGGTGCGCGCATCCCACAGGGCCTTACCGGTCTCGGCACTGATCAGCCGCGCCAGATCCTCCTTGCGCTCAGCCGCCAATGCCGAATAGCGCTGGATCACCTCCATGCGTTCATCAAGCGATGTGCGCGACCATGACACGAAGGCGCGGCGCGCCGAGGCAACCGCCGCATTCAGCTCATCTTGGCTGGCTTCATGCCCGGACCACAGAATGTCTCCCGTTACCGGATTGGCAGAGCCGAAATGCCTGTATTCCTCCGATGTCCATTCGCCATCAATATAGTGAGCGCCGGTCAGTTCTGGATGCGCCATGTGCGAGGCTCCCTGAATTGGTAGGTCATGACTTCGTCTGTATTGGACATTCCAAGCCGGTCAATGACAGACTGGCGATCATCTTCCGGCCGGAATGTCGTCGCGGCAAAATGCTTGAAATCAGCGCGGGCGAGCAGGCCCTTTGCCTCTGCTTTACCGGCAACCCAATCCTTGGCGGTCATGCGTTCGGCATTGCGCACGATGTCTATTGAATCCGTAAAGCTCTCGACGCAGGGACCGGCATCGAAAATATCCACGACATTATTGTATCGAAAGCCCTGGGACTCCAGCAAGGACCTCGCCGGTCGCGCCTTGTCATGCGCCTTGGCGATTACAGCCCGCGCATCTTCCGGCAGAAGATCCGCACAGATCGGAAAGCGCGGCATCAGATCGGCGATGAACCGATGATCCTTTGCACTCATCGCGTCTGCCACGCGGTAATCCATGTGGAAGAACTTGCGACCCACCGCCTCCCAGAAAGGCGAGACCTGATCGTCATCCGTCCAGCCGCGAATTTCCGCCATAATGCGCGGGCCAAACCGATAGGGCTCGGCAGCAATCAGCATCAGGCGCGCGAAGGACAGTAACCGCCCTCTCCCACCACCGCGCCGCTCTGGCAGGATGAACAATGTGCCGAGTTCAGCATCGCCATGATGGTCATTCACCAGATGCAGCATATCCAGCTCGACACTGATGCCCGTTTCCGGTGAGGACTTGGATTCGCGGATGACCCGGTAAGAATAAAAAGGGCGCTGAGATCCCAGATTGGTGAAGATCGAGGACGTGCCGACAATCCGGCCCTCATCTTCCAGAATCAGGAAATAGGCCTCCCCCTCTGGCGGTTGAGCCGGTCGTTCAAAGGCATGTTCGGAACGCTGGACGCGTTTTTCCATCTCTTCGCGGGTTTGCGGCATGGTGATCATGCCCGGATCGACATGCTCCAGCAAAGCGACCAAGCCCGGCAAATCGTTCATGGTTGCAGGACGTACAATGTGGCTCATGATGCAATATCCTTGGGCCATACAGCTTCGCCCGATGCCAGTTTCAACAAAGACAGCGCTGTCAGCCTTGTACGCTCTTCGAAACTGTCGATCACGGCATATTCGTCATGGGAATGAATGAATGCGCCGCGAACCCCCATCGTGTCTACGGTTGGCAATCCGGCGCGGGCCAGATTATTGCCATCGCAACAGCCTCCCGTCGCCGCCCAACGCACGGGAACGCCAAGGTCCCCTCCCGCTGAACGTACCGTCTCGAACAGGCTTTCCAGTTGCGGTGTCATGGGTTTGGCGGGCCTGTGAATGCGGCCATGCAGCTGGGCCGTGATATCCGCACCAAAGTCACCGGAGGTGATCGTCTCGCGGATGGCACTGTCCACCCATGCCAGATCGTCAGGCGTCCGGGCCCTCACATTGAGACGCACGATTGCGCGTTCGGGCACGACATTCAGCGCGGTGCCACCGGCGATCAAACCGATATTCAGCGTCACCGCATCTCGCTGGCCGTTGAGCGCGTTCAATGCACCAACCACGCGCGCAGCCCCGGCAATGGCGTTGCGGCCCTTGTCAAATTCACGCCCGGCATGCGCGGCCCGCCCGGTCACCACAACATCATAATTGCCAGAGCCTGCCCGCGCGCCTGCCAGAGATCCATCCGGCATGGAGGGTTCAAACACGAACCCCGCATCGCAATGAGCTGCCACTTTTTCCATATATGGGCTGGAGGCGTAGCTGGCGACTTCCTCATCGGAATTGAGAACGACATCAATGCCGATATCGTCAGCCAGTCCGCTTTGTTCGAAACAGGCCAATGCCTGCGCCATCACCAGAAGACCGCCCTTCATGTCAGCCGTTCCGGGGCCATGCAATGTGCCATCCTTGCGAATGACGGCTTTCTGGAAACTGTCATTCACCGGGAACACGGTATCCAGATGCCCCGCCAGCATGATGCGCCTTGTCGCGTTGGGGCGCGCTGTGAAATGCAGGATCGGGCCGCGCTGGATGGTGCCTTCCTGGCCATCCGGTCCGATCATCGCCACCGGCTCGGTCTCGATGCGCTGCACATCATATCCCAGCTCGCTGAACCGGCCTGTCGCGAGTGTGGCAATCTTTTCCACCCCCTCGATATTGCCGGAACCGGAATTGATATCCGACCAGGCGATCAGGGTTTCCAGCAATTTATCCCGGGTGCCGGTGATGGGGTCGAGAAGGCCAAGAAGGGATGACAATCCGAATAATCTCCATGAAGCAGAATGTTGATGCGCATACAGGGGCGAAGACTATGCAGTCATGCCCGGTTTGGCCAGCACCACGCAAAACCGCATATTCAATTCATGTGGGATGGAAACTGCGGTGATGAAAGTGGGGCGATCACATCACCTCTCTGACAAGACCTGTTGGCGTTGCAGGTTTAGCCCGTAAGATGGCTTTCAAATCTTATCGCAATGGAGCGCCAGTCGTGAACCTGACCAGATATTTCTTGCTGATCTGCCTCCTGCTCACAACTGCAGCTTGCGCGACCCGTCCCCCGAAGGCCTGCACTGCGGAGTGGATCGAATATGAGATCAATGACATCTACGCGGATTTTCGACGTGATTCCAAAAGTGAACTCAAGAGCTTCCGGGTCATCGCCGATGCGCTGGAAAACCCTGATGCAGTTGCCAGACCCTGGCTGGCCTTTCACATGATCAATCTGGCGAAGGATGTCGAACGCGTGGTCGATTCCTATGTCGATATTTATCAGTCACGTATCGAGACCATCGCCGATACATGCGATCGGCCCGAACTGGTTGTCGATGCGTTGGGTGAGTTTCTTCGTCAGGAGGGCGCACCGGAACTGGTCGTTGACATGCTGTCGGATATCTCCGAGCTATCACGCGAGCAGACCGATGACTGATCTTTGAAAATCCCACTCATCCAATCAACGTGATGATAACCGTTCGATGCTAGGGTGAATGGTCTGAAATCGGGATGAACACGTCATGGCCAAAGCGAATTTTCACAAGAATCAGCGCGTCTACGTCAAACCCGTAGGCACCTGGGCAATCATCGAGAAGGTTCTGCCCCAATGGGTAAAAGGGCTCGATGAGCCTTTGAAGATCCTTTATGATGTAGGCCTTGGACGCGAATTCGCAACCTCTGAACTGCTCGCCGAACGCAGCAATGACAATTCCGAAGAACTGGCCAGCCTCGACAATTGGCGCGTCATGCGGGAACCCAACCGCTGGAAGGACGAAAACCAGGCGACCGATCATCCCTTCCCCGGCACCTTTCCCCGCGTCGTGACCGACGAGAAGGATTGGGGCGGCTGGCGTGTGCCGAGTGCGGAATATGACCGCGACCCGCTGAAGATCGAATTCCAGGCCCGGATCATCGCGGCATCCCCGCAAATGATGAAGGTCGCAAAGATCCTCACACGCATGGTGTCTCAGGCTCCTGACGACTTTCCACCGGATGTCGTCCAGCTGGCCAAACAGTCCAGAATGCTGCTGCGCCAGATCTATGAAACCCAGCAGGGCGAATCGCCGCAGGCCGCCGCTGAGTAATCCCAGACTTCATTCATTGACGTTTTTTTGGTCAATCCTTTGGAAAACCGAGACTTTCTCCTGTCTGGTGTTTTTCAAAACCATTCTAATGAAGTACAGAACTATCTATTGGACGCCTTATCGGGTGATAGCGTCCAATCCGTAGGAGATTTAGTATGCGTACTGAGACGCCGCCCCGTGTGCGTCTGATTGATTACCGGCCCTATCCCTTCATGATTGACAGGGTAAGTCTGGATTTCGACCTGAAGCCCACCGCAACACGCGTTAAGAGCATCATTCATGCACATCGTACCAGCGGTGAGCACGCGCCCATGCGTCTGGATGGTGAAGCGCTGAAACTGATCTCCATTCATCTGGATGGCGTGGCGCTTTCTGCCGGACAATATGAACTCACAGCAGACGGAATGACCGTAACCGTGCCTGAATCAGGCGCGTTCGTTCTGGAGATCGAAACCGAGATCTCACCAGAAACCAACACACAGCTTTCCGGCCTTTACATGTCGGGCGGACGTTTCTGCACCCAGTGTGAAGCCGAAGGTTTTCGGCGCATCACCTATTATCCCGACCGCCCGGATGTGATGGCCCCTTATGACGTTCGCATCACGGCGGACCCGAAATTTCCCTACCTTCTGTCAAACGGCAATCCGGGTGCGCGCGGCGTTCTGGAAGATGGCCGGCTGCTCGCCCATTGGTCAGACCCGCACCCAAAACCTTCCTATCTGTTTGCACTGGTCGCCGGTGACTTTGACGTTTTCAGAGACGAAATCGTCACCCGATCCGGCAACAAGGTCGATCTGGCAATCTTCGTGGACAAGGGTGACGCCAGCAGGGCCGCCTATGCAATGGACAGCCTGAAGCGCTCCATGCGCTGGGACGAGGATGTGTTCGGCCGGGAATATGACCTGGACGTCTTCAACATTGTCGCTGTTCGCGATTTCAATTTCGGAGCGATGGAGAACAAGGGCCTCAACGTCTTCAATTCCGCATATGTGCTGGCGGATGGAGACACGGCGACGGATCTGGATTTCGAAGCCATTGAGAGCATTGTCGCCCACGAATATTTCCACAACTGGACCGGCAACCGGATCACCTGCCGTGACTGGTTCCAGCTGTGCCTCAAGGAAGGCCTGACAGTCTATCGCGATCAGGAATTTTCCGCCGACATGCGCTCTCGGCCGGTGCAGCGGATCAAGGATGTCATCCGCTTGCGGTCACGCCAGTTTCCCGAAGATGCCGGTCCGCTCGCCCATCAGGTCCGGCCCGACCAATATGCGCGTATCGACAATCTCTACACCGCGACAGTGTATGAGAAAGGATCGGAACTGATCCGCATGCTGCGCACGCTGATCGGGGATATTGCCTTCTTTGCCGGGTTGAACAGATATTTCGACCGGCAGGATGGCACCGCAGCCACCATTGAGGATTTCCTCGATTGCTTCCAGCCATCCACGGATGAAGATCTGGGCCATTTTGCGCTGTGGTATGCCCAGCCCGGAACGCCCAATGTCGTTGCCAAGGGCGAATATGAGCAGATTTCCAAATCCTATCGCCTGACGCTGACCCAGCATCAGGAGCCAACGCCGGGACAAGCGGAAAAGGCCCCTCTGGTCATTGCCCTGCGCACCGCGCTGTTCTCTTCCAATGGACAATTGCTGACCTCTCGCCTGAATGAGCAGGAGGCAGAAGAACACATTGTGGTATTGCGCGAAGCGAAGACCGAATTTGTCTTCGAAGGCGTTGCTTCGCCTCCCATCCTGTCGATCAATCGCGGTTTTTCTGCGCCTGTACGGATCAATGACGGGCTGAACGATGCCGCGCGCCAGGTTTTGGCGGCCTGTGACAATGACCGCTTCTCACAATGGGAAAGCCTGCAAACCCTGTCGCGCCAGACCATGCTTGATGGTGCGAAAGACCCGGATCTGGCCCCGGATGATCGTTTGTCAGCCCTGGTGGATGCGCTTGATCACGCCGCGCGTGCTGCATCAGACGATGCCGCCTTCGCTGCTTTGTTGTTGAGATTGCCTACCGTTGGCGAGCTTGTGTCGGAAATGGAACCGGCGGACCCGGATGCCATCCAGGCACAACGTGTTCGCGTCAAGACGGCGCTCGCCAGACGCATGAAATCCCGTCTGGAAGACATTGTCGACACTGCACCTGACAGTGGTGAATTTGATGCATCGGCAAAGGCATCAGGCAAGCGGGCGCTGATTTCTGCGTCGCTCGATCTTTTGTCCTATCTGGGGCCTGAGCAGACAGATCGCATTTCAGATGCCTTTGAAACGGCCTCGACCATGACAGAGAGCCTTGCAGCCCTCACCGCCCTGTCGGGCATGGAAGGTGATGCATTCGATGAAGCGCTTGGGGTTTTTGAATCGCAATGGTCATCTGCTCCCCTGATCATGGACAAATGGTATTCGGTACAGGCCATGTCTGTGCGCAAGGATATCCCGGAGCGTTTGCAGAAGCTTTCGCAACGTGCGGATTTCGATCTGCGCAATCCCAACCGTGTCCGCGCGCTGGCCGCCGCCTTTTCGATGAACAATCCGGTCGGCTTCAATGCCTCCGATGGATGGGGCTATCATTTTCTCGCCGATATCATCCTGCAGGTGGACCCGCTCAACCCGGCCCTGTCTGCGCGCCTCTGCACGGCATTCGAGAACTGGCGACGGTTTACCAAGGACCGGCGCACCAAGGCCCTCGAACAGATGCGCCGCCTGAATGAAACCGAGCTTTCCAAGAATGCGAGCGACATCATAAGCCGTGCGCTGGGAGACAGCGCCTGATCTTCGGCAAGTCTTGCTTCACTGCACCAATTCAAGGCGTGCTTCTGATCAGTTCCTGAATTGTTGAGAATAGTTTGAAATTTGCGCTTTCAGGTTCAACATAACCTAAGTTGCTGCGTGTAGATTGCGCTCTGGACACTTTCCTTAACAGGCAAGAGACCTGGGGACCAGACGCAATGAAGACCACGAAATTCAAGGCTTGGGCGCTGAACACGGCCGACCTTCATATCCGCATGAACGTAGACGGCATCATCATGGATGCATTCGGTGACGCGCAAATGTTGTGCGCAGACAGTGCGGAACAACTGATACTTGGTGATCTGTTCCAGATACTGGACGTTCAGGATATAGGCCTGATCCGCCGAAGCGCGGCGGCGCTGACAGCAGGCGAACGCATATCATTTGATGATCCCAAATTTGGCGACCATGGACGGCGCATACTGGTTCAACGCGATGCTGAAAATGGCGACACCTACACGGTGAGCCTGACGGAACTGAAAAATCATCAGATCCTGAACCGCGACCGCGTTGAAGAGCATCATGTCCGTGCATTTCGTCACGCTGTGGCTGAGCGCGACCTCAAGGCGGCCCTCCAGCCGATTGTTCACACGTCCAGCGGCGACATCAGCCATTATGAAGTTCTGGTGCGGTTTCCATTCGAAGGTTCTCCCGCCCCTTTCATCGCCGCAGCCGAACGTGCGGGTCTGATCAGCCATCTGGACATCTTGATGGTGGACGCCGCAGCGCACAAGCTGAGCTGCGTGGGTGGCAACATGCATCTGTCCGTCAATATATCCGGCGACACGATCCAGCGAACAGATCTGGTCGACATATTGGTGCGGGCGATCGACGATCACGATTTCGACGCCAACAGATTGATCATTGAACTCACGGAATCATCCGAGATCGTGAACATCGAAACAGCCGCTGCAAATGTCGATCGTTTGCGTTCGACAGGCGTGCGCGTCGTCCTCGATGACTTTGGTGCCGGGGCGGCCTCTTTTGGCTATTTGCGATATCTTAATGTCGATGGCGTAAAATTCGATGGTTGTTTTCTTGCGACCGAAGCAAGCAATGTACGCAACAATGCGTTGCTGCGTTCGATCGCCGGAATGTGTTCAGAGCTTGGAATGAGCGCCGTTGGCGAACGTGTCGAGACTGAAGAAGACCGTCAGACCTTGCTCAAGGCCGGAGTGACACTCGCTCAGGGCTGGCTGTTTGGTCGCCCGGTCATCGACGATGCGTTTTTCGAGAGGAAGGTTGCCACCACAGCAGCCGCCTAGGGTTGGTAGGGATATTCAAGGGTCATGTCCAAGAGAAACCTGGAACGACTCAGAGTCTTGATTGTCGATGACAATCACCACATGATCAACATCGTGAAAACGATCCTGCGCGGATTCGGCATCAAGGATTATTACGAAGCCCGTGATGCCGTGGAAGCGTTTGATCTGGTGCGGTCTGAATCCATCGATTTCGTGATTGTCGACTACCAGATGGAAATCCTGGACGGTACGGACTTCGTGCGACTCGTGCGTAATGCCGAGGACAGCCCCAACCCCTATATTCCAGTCGTCATGCTGACAGCCTATTCAGAACGATCAAAGGTCGAACAGGCGCGGGATGCCGGTGTGACCGAGTTCTGCTGCAAGCCGGTGACCGCGATGGAGCTTTACCGCAAGGTTGCATCCGTCATCAATACGCCGCGCCCCTTTGTCCGGACTGCGCAATATTTTGGCCCGGATCGTCGCAGACATGATTCAGAAACCTATCGCGGCCCCGAACGCCGCAAACAGGAAAACATGCCTGACTCGATCGACGAAATTGCAGCCGAATAGTGCATGCCAGATAAGTAATCTGTGCTCGAATTAATGCTTTAACGAACAGTTAACCTCTTTTGCGCCTTCTCGAATCAATAGCTCATATCCTGTGAGCTGGAGGGCTGCAGCTTTGGCCAAAGCAAAAATCAAGAAGGCGCCTGCAAAGGACGCCCAGACGCGCGACGTACATACCCCCATTCCTTCCCGGGTGCTTACAGTGCTTTTGATAGCATTTGGAGGCGCTTTGGGTTTGAAGGCATGGGAAGAACGCCGCGCATCTGATGATGCTCACGCCGCTCAGCAAGCGCGCGAATCCATGGCCATCGCTTCCATTGCGCGTGCAGAACTGGTGAGAATCCAGACCCGGTTCGAAACCGCTCTTCAACTCGGAAGCGATTCGGACGCCGCGGCAAAACTGGCAAATGTCGACACGCCTGAGCGTATGTCACCTGCTACACCAACGATTGCAGAACTCGCCAATGGCGAAACCTTTCGCATTTATGCCAAGGATTCCAATGAACGCTGGTGGAGTGCTTCAGCAGAGATAAAGCACCTGTTACCCGCCCCTCGCGGTGATCGCTCCTTCAAGCTTGTTGATACACGCGTGTCGCCCTCCGGTGTGAGATTCGAAGCAGATGGCCTGTCATCACGCACCATCACCGCATGCTCGCCGCTGACCGGATCGAAAATATCCGCTTGCGTCACACGCACGATCCCCATGCTGACGTCGCAGGACTACAACCGGTTCCTGATCTACCTGCTTCTGCTGGCAGCTCCTGCCCTCGCCGTGATCGGTCTGATCAGAACCGCACGCACCAACTCCATTCGCCTCAATCATGAGAACGCATCCCGCACGCGTCTGGAAACCCGGTGGCAGGAACTGGACCTCGGCGGTGCCAATGGCGTGTGGACGGTCAATGATCAGGACCACACCATCAATCTGCGAAAACAGGCACGCGACATGCTGGGCATGGAAACCGGCAAGGCAACCATCCCGATCAGCAATTTCGTTGACATGATGGACCAGGAATCAGCCTCACCCCTACGCTCGAAACTGGAACGGGGCGCGGCTGGTGGTGAATTCCAGATGCGCTTTCAGGTTCGCGGCATCGCCTCGGGACGGCATTTTGAAATGCGTGGCGGCCCGACGGATGACGGTCTGGGCGGGATTATCTATGACATCACCGAAGCTGTTCGTACCGAAGCCAGATCCAAGCAGATCGAAGTGCTTGCACGCACGGCAGTCGAGGCCTTCCCCGGCCCCTTTGCCGCCTGGGATTCGCGCAATCGCCTGTTGTTCTGGAACTCCGGGTTCCAGCATATTTTCGAGATTCCGCCCGGTGTGATGCGTGCCGGTGCATCCTATGATGCGATCATGGCCGAAGCCCATAAACAGATCCGCGTTGAGCGCCCATCCCCCTCCGGAAATGGTCGAGAATTCCTGCTTTTGTCCGACCTCTGGATCACGTTTCAGAGCCGCCCGATGGCCAATGGTGGCAAGATTTCCGTAGGTCTTGATATCTCTGCCCTGAAGGAACAGGAAGAGCATATGGCGCGTTCGGAGAAGAAGCTGAAACGCCTCGTCGCCGATCTCAACAGGTCACAGGGACAAGCTGAAGTTCTGGCCATGAAGCTGGCCGAGGAAAAGGCCAAGGCAGAACGCGCCAGCCAATCCAAATCGGTGTTCCTGGCAAGCATGAGCCATGAATTGCGCACACCTCTCAACGCAATCAATGGCTTTTCCGAAATGCTCCTCAATGAGGTTTATGGAGAGCTGGGGGATGCGCGCTACAAGGGCTATGCGCAGGACATTCTGGATTCGGGCCAACACCTGCTCGACATGATCAATGACATACTCGACATGGCGAAGATCGAAGCCGGCAAGATGCAGATTTCGCGCAGCCTGATCGACCCGGAAGAAGCTGTCGACAGTGCGGTGCGCATGATCCGCCGCCGCGCCGAGGAAAAGAACATCACCCTTGAGATGAAAACTCTCAACGAGGTCCCAGATATCGAGGTCGACCACCGCGCCGTCAAACAGATGGTGCTCAACCTGGTCAGCAATGCGATCAAGTTCACCGATCAGGGCGGAAAGATCACCATCTCCCTGATGCGGCAGGACCGGTTCGTTGCTGTGAGTGTCGAGGACAATGGGATCGGTATTCCTAAACAGGATATCTCGCGCCTCACCACGCCCTTCGAACAATCCTCAGCCGATGAGAACCGCAATTCTCAAGGAACAGGCCTTGGCCTCGCACTGACGCGTTCATTCGCTGAAATGCATGGCGGCAAGCTGGTGATCGAGAGTGAGCTGAATGTCGGCACACGCGTGACCTTCATCCTGCCCATCAGCCCTCCGGCCAAGAAGCCAAAGACCAAACCGGCCCCAGATTCCTGACATCGGACTCCTGACATCAGTCTTCGCGATCCAGTTCCCGCGGAGGTGGTGGGGGCGGACCCATGCCATCATCCATCATGCCGCCGGGCGGTCCGGGGGGGCCTTCGCCTCCCATTCCACGATCCGGCGGGAAAGAGCCATCATCGCGATATTTGCCTCTGGAGAACCCCACACCGCTGAAACGTGAGATCACTTCTCGCCGCTCTTCCGGTGTTGCGTCCGCCAGCATGTCTGCCAGGGAATCATGCGGATAGCGGCGCAGTTCCATTTCGGCGGCTCGCAGATCCTTCAAGGCGGCTTTCACCGCATCAGCATCATAAGGTTCAGCCATGACGGCCTGCACAGCCACATCACGCGCCGCATTCAATTGTTCCCGCGCCGGCCGGCTGTCTTTCCAGACCTGACGCATGGCCTTGCGTAATTCCACACGTCGCTCACGGTCGATCGACGACATCGCCTTGTCGCGCATCTCATGCTGGAACTCGCGTGGAGCAGGCCCCTGCTGATCATTGCCATCTTTTGCGATGATACGACCACCGACCACACCGATCAGCAGGGCATTGGCAGCAAGAGAGACTGCCAGCCACAGCGAGATTCCGCGACCGGCCTTTTTGGGCTCGCCTTCATTCGTCAGATTGTCGAAGTCATCGCTCACGGCGCAGTCTCCGCTTCCAGGGTCCATTCTTCAAACATGCTCGTTGTCGGCAGGACAGCAAATGCCATCATGGTTTCCGCTTCCTGAGCCCGGTTTTCGGCAACTGCCACACCAAAGCCAGTGCCGGCACCGCCCATCAGGCAAGCCCCGACCAGCCCCGCAGAGACCCATCGTGGTGCGCGCAAATGCTGTATCCAGCCAAGCAGGCCAGCACGCTTCGACGTCTGACTGCTGGGAAATGGAGCGCTCGCCAACAAACGTGTTTCAAGGTCAATCGATACGGTCGGATCTACGCGTGATGGTGCCAGAAAATCATCGAATGCGGATTCCTTCCTGTATATCGCCAGCAGCAGGTCATCGGCATGATCGAGCATTTTCCGGCCCGCATCCCGACGATCTTCAGGCCATCGACCGAAATCGGCACCATATGCACTCAGACATTCCACAAATTGTTCGCGTGTCATCTCGTTCATTCTCATATCCCCGTCCCGTCAAAGCCCGATGATCCGCCAAGTGGCGTGGATACCATCAGGTCTTCTCGCGCATCAGCCAGCGCATTCTTCAATGCCCGCCGGCCCCGCGCCAGCAGACTTTCAAGCGCATCGACGCTGACATCCAGCACCTCAGCCGCTTCGATGTTACTCAACTCCTGAAAGTAGCAGAGCGATAGCGCTGCCCTTTGTCTCTCAGGTAATTCCTGCATGGCAGCCTGTACCGCCACGACGCGCTCCTGCGATTCCATCTGTTCGGCGGGTGTCGCCGATTCATCTCGTGGGTCAGGCGCATTTTCCATTGTTGAGGGCCTCGACTTGCGCAGTCGATCCAAGCAGAGATTGACCGCGATCTTGCACATCCATGTCGAGACCTTGGCTTGTCCCGGCTTCCACTTTTCAGCCGCCCGCCAGACCCTGATAAAGGTATCCTGCACAACGTCCTCGGCTTCCACCGGATCATTGAGCATACGCGACGCCAATCCGAGTATCTGCGCGCTATGTCGACGTATCAGCATAGCTGCCGCACGGCGGTCGCCCGCGCCGGCCTGTTTGAGCAGAGTGTCGTCAGTTGGGTCCTGCAAGAACGCTGTCTTTCACTCAAACCCGGTCTGGAAACAAACCGGAAGGCATGTAACGAGCGGCGAGTATGCCGCTCGTCACGGTTAGGCCCGCTGTGATCGGGCAATGATCGTGTTAGTCGCGCATCTTCTTCTTGTGATCGCCCTTATGTCCACGGCCAAATTCACCCGCTTCGATAAAGCCATCATCATCGCGATCCATCCGATCAAAGCGACCTGGCTTGATCGTCACGAATTCAGCCTCACTCAGCGTCCCATCGCCATCGGCATCCATCCGCGCAAAGAATGCAGCACGGCGTTCTGCTTCACGGCGCGCTTTTTCCGCTTCATGAAAAGCGTGAAGTTCATCTGCCGTAACCTTGCTGTCACCATTGGCATCGGCTTCCGCAAATCGTGCGGCCTTGAAGGCTTCGACTTCAGCTTCAGACACCTTGCCATCGCCATCCGTATCAAAACGGGCGATATGCTTTGCGGCCATTTCCGCGCGACGGGATTCGGGCTTTTCAGCTTTTTCCTGAGCCGTCGCTACCGAAATCAGTCCACCGGTTACAAGGCTGCCTGCGAGTATCATGCTCATTGTGGTGCGTTTCATGTTCAGGTTGCTCCCTTTGTTGTGTTCAACCTGTATATTGAACGCCGCAGATTCAGCTATCCGTCGCAAGTGGTCCGATTTTTTGCAGACGGACCGCAGCGATACCGGCTTGTGCGGCTATCAGATCGTCTTTCAACACCTCAAAGGAGGCCTTGCCCAGCACACCCGCCAGCCACGTCTTGCGCCCTTGCGAAGATGCATCAGGATCGAAACCTGTTTCCGAAGCAATGCGAACGGCTTGCTGAATGTTGAGCTGCAATTGATAGCCACGCTTCAACACATCTGCCTCTTCATCCGATAATAACTGTGCTGCATGAAGCCGGTCTATGGCCACTTCCGTATTGGCGCTGACCAGTGATGGCATGTCATCGGCCTTGAGCAACATCTCCTGCTGGACGATGAATTCAACATCTACCAATCCGCCTTCGGCATCCTTTACATCCCAGATCGATTTGGGCGGGCGTTCCTTGAACAGGCGTCGGCGCATATTGGCAATATCATCACGCAATTCAGGCAGGGAAGACCGGGTGGCCAGTGATGCACACTGGATCTGACGCACCCTGTCAGCCAGTTCGGCATCCCCGGCTATCACTCTGAGCCGCGTCAATGCCATAAACTCCCACGTCCAGGCTTCGGCTTCATAATAGCGTTTGAAGCTCGTCAGCTTCACGGCCACAGGCCCGGCCATGCCAGAGGGACGCAAGCGCATATCGACTTCATAAAGCGCGCCCTCCTCTGTCGGTGACGACAGGGCCGCAATCAGCCTCTGGGTGAAGCGCGGCGCGAGGTCGTCGGGTGGTGGCGGTGTGCCGGGGTCATAGATGACCATGATGTCGAGATCCGAAGTCGCCGACAGTTCACGCCCGCCCAGCTTGCCCAGGCCGCAGACCACCCATTTGGCAGGCCAAGGTCCAAAGCGGCGCTCAACCTCATCCAGAGCTGATCCCGCCATGAGATTGATGCAGGCATCTGCCAACCGTGTGTAAGCCTCACCGGCAACATCTGCTGGCGCACGGCCGCGCAGGACGTGATATCCGATCCGCAGCTGTTCTTCGCGATGCAGACGTCGCGCTGCGTTGAGCTGGTCCTCGAAATCAGCTTCAGCCTTCACCGCTTCGGTCAGCTCGGCCATGACGCGATTTTCGTCATCATCCGACAAGGGCGCGCGGAACTGGTTGGACAACATCCCATCCAGCAAGGCGGGCTGGCGTGCCAGATCCTTTGCCAGTTTGGGAGATTGCGCCATCGCCACGATCAGGTCGCGGGCAAAGGCCGGTTCGGCCAGCATCAATGCAAACACCTGCACACCGCTGCGCAGTCCGGTCAGGAATTCCGAAAAGCGTGCAAGGGCTGCGTCCGGCTCTGCGGCTTCGGACATCCAGCCCAGAATTCGCGGAGTCAGATTGGTCAGCAATTCCCGGCCTCTTGCCGAACGCGTCGCAGGCAGGCCACCCCTGTGCCAGCGCCTGATCGTTTCAATCACGCGCGATGGCTCGCTGAACCCCATGTCAGCAATGGTTTCAAGTGTGCCAGGGTCATCATCCACACCCGTGAAGACCAGATTGCCGCGCTCTCCGGACAAGCGCTCCTCTTCTCCGAACAGGTCTGAATAGATGCCATGCACACGCCCACGCAATCTGAACAGGTCTGCATCGAACCGCTCCAGATCACGTTCATATCCCGAGAGTGCGGCAATGGCTTCTCGCACAGTGCCATCTTCGGGCAGTTTGTGGGTCTGTTCGTCATTGCGCAGCTGGATGCGATGCTCCACAGCGCGCAATATATCATAGGCGCGCTTGAGGTCGCGTGCTTCCGCGCCATCGACAATCTTCATACCGACCAGCACATCCAGCGCGTCATCCGTGCGATGCACACGCAATTCCGGCTCGCGTCCGCCTAGAATTAGTTGTTGTGTCTGTGCGAAGAACTCGATCTCCCGGATACCGCCCACACCCAGCTTCACATCAAATTCTGCATGGTTCAGATCTTCCATCCCCTTGTGGGAATGGATCTGGCGCTTGATGGCGTGGATGTCACCGATTGCCCAATAATCAAGGTGCCGCCGCCAGACAAAGGGCTCAAGCTCCTTCAGATAGGCATGGCCTGCTTCAAGGTCGCCTGCACAGGGTCGCGCCTTGATATGCGCCATGCGCTCCCAGTTCTGGCCATAGCTCTCATAATAGTTGAGCGCGGTCTCCGTCGACAGCGCGACGGCATTGGAGGAAGGGTCAGGACGCAGACGCAAATCCACCCGGAAGACATAACCATTGGCATCGCGCGTCTCCATGATGCCGGTAAAGTCCTGCGTGATGCGAACCGCCGCTTCCTTGGCTGATCGCGAGCGGGCTTCAAAACGGTCAGGATCAAACAGCATGATCAGATCGACATCGGAAGAATAGTTGAGCTCGAATGCGCCCATCTTCCCCATCGCGATGGCGAATAGTCCTGTCTGCTCCAGCGCTTCTCTCGGCGCGACCCATTCGCGCTCTGCCGCACGGCTATAGGCCGCCCACAATGCAGCCTGACAGGTCGCATCCGCCAGCTGTGTGATCGCATGCGTGACCTGTTTGACCGACCACTCACCCGACAAATCCGCCAGACCTATGGCCAGATGCCCCAGTCCCTTGGCATGTCTCAAGGAGGCAATGACCTGATCCCGGTCCAATGGTGATGCCAATGCCTGCGAGCATTTGTCCAGCGCCAACGCAAATGCAGCTTCAAACCCGTGCGCATTCGCCGTTTCCAGCGTTTGTGGAAATCGCCTCACCAGCAGGTTGAGATAGGGGCTATGAGACAAGGTGGCATCCAGCACCTTCGGATCCGTCAGCAGGTCGGAAATACCCGGCAACACAAGGTCATCAAGAAGCGATTCAGTCATGGGATTATTCTGCCGAACAGGTGCTATGCTGGCTAGATCCGATTTCACGCCGCCCTGAATATCAATGAAACGCGCAGGCCGACGCCAGTGTCATTGGGTGTGCCATCGGTCAGTTCCAGCCGTCCCTGATGCATATCCGCGACAGCGGCCACCAGCGCAAGCCCCAATCCGCTGCCTGGCTCGGTGCGCGCCGATTCCATGCGATAAAACCGCTCCAGCACTTTGTGACGATCTTCCGCCGGTACACCCGGCCCATTGTCAGCGACATAGATTTCGACCTCGCCGGATTTCTTGCGCGCGCCCAGCGCGACCTTGCCGCCAGACGGCGTGTATTTCACGGCATTGTCCAACAGGTTCGCTACCGCCTGAATGATCAGGGATCGGTCTGCATTGATGACAAGGTTTTGCTTGATATCGGCTTCGAACCCCAGATCCTCGGCCTCACAGCTCGGGTCATAGAGCTCCGCGAGGTCTTCCAGCACTTGTGAAACGCTGACCTTTTCCATCTTGCCCATGCGCCCGCCTTCGACATTGGAGAGCCGCAGGATTGCGCTGCATGTATCAAGAACCCGGTCGACTTCCTCTATGGATTGGCCGATGGCATCGCGCCAGTCAGTCTCATTGTCGGCCCGGCGCAGCGTATCCTCCAGCCGGTTTCGCAGGCGCGACAGAGGAGAGCGCAGATCATGCGCAATCGCATCACCAGCATGTCGGGATGCTGACATCAGCCGATAAAGGCGTTCCAGCATGGCATTGATGCGTTTGGCAAGGCGGTCAAATTCATCGCCCTGCCCGAAGATTGGCGCGCGCTTCGTCAGATCCCCTTCCATGACCTCACGCATCGTCTTGGCCAGCGCTTCCACACGGCGTGTGGCGGACAGCGACACGATCACCCCACCGATCAGCGACAGCGCCAGACCGAGAAAGCCTGCCTGCACAACTGTATTGGTGACGAGGGTTACGATCTCTTCGCGGATGCCCTTGTCATGGGCGATCATCAGGACAGATCCATCCTGGAAACGGACCAGTCGTCCCCGCGCCGTCTTGCGCAAGGGCTCGCCCTGAAATGTACGCGCTTCATAGGTGAAGGTGATATCGGCCTGGCCCTGCTCGGGCGGCGCAGCGGGCAGGGTGTTGAAGTCACCCGAAACCTTCGCGCCTTCAGGGTCGGTCAGCAGATAATAGAATGGAGAGGAGGATGGGCGCTGGATGATGGCCGCATTGAGCCCATCAAAACCGCCCTTGGTGTGGCTTTCAATGGCGGCATCAAGTTCGGTGAGCAGTTCGTCCTGGGCAGCACGTTCGAGTCGCCCCGCCGTCTGCACGAAAAGGAACAACAACAAGCCGGCGCTGAACAAAATGAACAGCGCCGCGTGTATCAGGGCCAGCTTGAAAGTGGTGGTCCTGAAATACGCCGGCAGGCGATTGAAATTCACGCGCCACACTCACTACTTCACCGCGTCAGGCGGGGTCTGACTGAATTGGCCCGAGCGAACCCGGGCCAGTGAACCTGAAATCGATCAGGCAGTCAGACGATAGCCTGCTCCACGCACTGTGTGCAGTAGCGGCGTATCAAATTCCTTGTCGATCTTTCCACGCAAGCGGGAAACATGCACATCGATAACGTTTGTCTGGGGATCAAAGTGGTAGTCCCAGACCTTTTCGAGCAACATCGCGCGGGTCACGACCTGCCCGGCATTGCGCATGAGGAACTCAAGAAGGCGAAACTCACGCGGCTGGAGGTCGATTTTCTGCTCATCACGCGTCACGGTGCGCTTGAGCAGGTCCATTTCAAGACCACCGACCGTCAGCTTGGTGACCGGGTTTTCCGATGAGCCGCGACGGCCCAGCGCTTCGACCCGTGCGATCAGCTCATCCGGTGCATATGGCTTGGGCAGATAATCGTCACCACCGGCCTGGAATCCTTCAACCTTGTGGTCGACTTCACCCAGTGCCGAGAGGAACAAGGCCGGGGCCTTGCCGTCATTGCCGCGATAGGACTTCAGGATCTCGATCCCATTCAGGCGAGGCAACATGCGATCCACGACGAGAACGTCGTATTCGCTGGTCAGGGCCTGATTGAGCCCGTCTTCTCCATCATGCTGCACATCAACAGCATGACCAGCTTCCGTCAGTACATTCTGTACAAACGCAGCAGCGTCCACATCATCTTCTATGACAAGTACACGCATATGCACCGCCTCCTCTTGTTGCTCAACTATACGCACTAATGAGCATTGAGTTCCTTCAATGCTTCAACTTCCACGGTAATGAACGCCGTGCTGCGACCACGCCTGATGGCCAGCAACAGGTTTTCCTTGCCGTTTTTGTCTGCCGTGGCGACCACTTTCGACAGGTCAGACGGAACCTTGAGAATGTCGCCCTGGGCTTCCAGGATGACATCGCCCTCCAACACGCCCGCATCTGCGAAGGGGCTGTTGTGGTCGATATCGAGGATCAGCAGGCCGGGTTCATTTGCCTTCAGCCCCATTGCCTTGCGGACTGTCGCATCGATCGGCTTGAGGGAGACACCGAAGTACTCTTCACCCTTTTCCGACTTCGATTCAGGTGCTTTCGAGCTCTCGTCATCCGGTTGGCCTGTCAGAGCGGACGGGTCTGTCGGGCGTTCGCCGACCGTGACATTGATCGTCTTCATGCTTCCATCGCGAAAGACCTTGAAGACATTAGTCGTGCCCGCGATCAGGCCGCCGACCTTCTGGGTCAGCTTGCGACTGCTGTCGACCTCGGTGTCATTGACCGCCAGGATGATGTCGGACCGTTTGAGGCCTGCATCTTCTGCCGGACTGCCGGGCGTGACTTCCGTGACCTGTGCGCCACCGATATCCTCACCTAGTCCCAGAGCTTCAGCAGCCTCTGGCGTGACATTCTGGATGGTCACACCCAGCCAGCCACGCGTGACCTTGCCATCCTTGATCAGCTTGTCAGTGATCTGCTTGGCAGCCTTGGCCTCAATGGCAAAACCAATGCCCACACTGCCGCCTGTTGGTGAATAGATCGCCGTGTTGACGCCGATCACATTGCCGAACAGGTCAAAGGTCGGACCACCGGAGTTACCGCGGTTGATGGATGCGTCAATCTGGATGAAATCATTATAGCTGCCGCCCAGTTCGCGACCATCTGCGGACACGATACCAGCCGTTGCCGTGCCGCCCAGTCCGAACGGGTTACCCACTGCAACCACCCAGTCACCCACACGTGGGCGCTCTTCAGTGTTGAAGCGGACATAATTATAGGTTCCCGGCTGCTTGACCTTCAGGACGGCAAGGTCGGTTTCCGGGTCTGTGCCGATCAGTTCGGCTTCCAGTTCATCGCCATTGTTCAGCGTGACGGTGATTTCCGATGCATTCTCGACGACGTGATTATTCGTCACAATGTGACCGTCAGCCGATATGAAAAAGCCGGAACCAAGCGAACGGCCTTCACGAGGACCGTTTTCATCTCCGCCTTCGTCATCGCCATGGCGGTCCAGAAAGTCTTCAAAACCGGGCAATCCACGGAATCGTTCGAACAGCTCGCTATATTGTTCTTCAGCGTCGATTTCCGTGACCACCTGAACACTGACTACAGCCGGACTGACGCGATCAATCAGATCCGCAAAACTCATCGGAGCGCCGACAGGCTGCTTCACCACGATGGGTTGAGCACCTGCCATCGGCACAGTCATGGGTGCCAGCGCCAATGCGCCTGCAAGCGCGCCGCCAAGCACGCTGGATCCCAGGATTAGGGGACGTTTGCCGATCTTAGCCTTCAAGCTCATCTGAATTTCCTTCGATTCAACCCTCTAGAGGGTCTAAGTTAGACCATATGAGATTGGTGTATGACTTGGAAAATTAAACGTGCTTCATGTCGATTCTGTGGTGCGAATGTCCGCTCCACCATTCAACAGCCTGTGAACAGGACATTTTTCTGCAATTTCGACCATTCTCTGACGTGTATTTTCCGGAATATCGCCCTCGATCTGCACGGCTCGATTGAACAGCACACGCCCATTTTCCTGTTTTTCCCGAGTGATATCAACACTCACATGCTCCAGCGGCAGGTTCTTGCGGTCAGCATACATGCGTAGCGTGATGCTCGTGCAGGCCCCCAATGCGGCCGACACCAGATCAAAGGGGCTGGGGCCGGAATTACTACCTCCAAGTGAGGTCGGCTCATCTGCAAACAATACATGATCTCGCGTGGAAACCTTGTTCTGATAGAGGCTCCAGCCCGATTCGCTCACATTCACATGGCCGGATTTCACTTCATTGGACTCTTGGGCACCCTTGTCATTCGGCAGGTAACGCCCCGCCCAGGCTGCAATCACACTTGCCGCATAATCGGCATCCTCCCTGCGGGTCAGCAGGTGATCAGCCTCATCCAGCGATACGAAACTGCGCGGATGCCGCGCCGCCAGGAAAATCTGGGTGGCATTGTCGATAGAGACAGTTTCATCAAGGGGTGCATGCATGACGAGCAAGGGGCGTCTTAGCTCTGATGCGGCTTTCTGCACGCGATCATGACGAATATCATCAAGGAACTGCTTGCGGATCAGGAACTGGCGCCCTGCAAGGTCGACCTCGGCAGATCCCTCTTTCTCGATCTGACAGGTCGACCCCGCCAGCTGCTCTTCAAGATGCCCCGGTTCGGAGGGCGCGCCCAGAGTTGCGAAGGCTTTCACCATGGGAAGCTGTTTGGCTGCTGCGATCACTGCAGCACCGCCAAGGCTGTGGCCAATGGCAAGCGAAGGGGCCATGCCCTCGGCTTCCATCCAGTGCGCGGCGGCGACCAGATCCTCGATATTGGAGGAAAAATTCGTGTTGGAAAAATCACCGTCAGAATCGCCAAGGCCGGTAAAGTCAAAGCGCAAAACGCCAAATCCAAGATCTGCGAGCCTGGCGGAAATCCGGCTCGCGGCGAGGCTGTCCTTTGAACAGGTGAAGCAATGCGCAAACAGCGCATACCCACGCGGTGGCATTGCTGGCAGATCCAGACGCGCGGCAAGCTGCGCCCCATCGCCTCCGGGAAAGGTGATTTTTCTGTGTTTTGACATTTCGAACCGCCTCCAGCATCTCGCAACCTCATCTTTATATGGGATGATTGTGCGCTTTTGCTGGTTCAAACCGGTTTGCGGTGTCAGTTTTCCTCGTCTGCATCAATTGGCGACAGGCCTGAGCGGGCTGTTCTGGCCCTGCTTCTCATCATCAGAAACAACATCACCGCCGCATAGATCAGCAGCGCAAACGGAAACATCCACAGGAACACGCCACCGCCATCGGTCTTGGGGCGGAACAGGACGAAATCACCATAGCGCTGGGCAAACCAGTCACGCACCTCTGCATCACTTTGCCCTTCGGCGATCTGATCACGCACCACCTTGCGCATGTCGCGTGCTATTTCCGAGGCTGATTGTGAAATCGGTTCGTTCTCACAGGCCACACAGCGGATTTCCCGCATCAGGGCCTGCGCGCGCGCTTCAGCTTGCGGATCGTCCAGCGGCTGATCCACCGATCCAGCGGCCATGATGAGGGGGATGATCAATGCAGCCAGGAATTTCATTCCGCAGGCTCCGCAACAAGGTCTGGTTCCACAGTGATTGGGTCATCCACTTCAACGCGCTGACGCAGGCGCTTTGAGGCAAAGGCCATGAACCCACCCAGCGCGATCAGTCCTGCACCGCCAAACACCCAGTCGATCATCGGATTGAACGATACACGCAAGGTCCATGCGCCCGGCCGGCCACGCACTTCATCACCCAGCGCCACATAAAGATCACCGGTGAGAGATTTGCGGATTGCCACTTCAGTGGTTGGCATTCCTGCGGCCGGATAAAAGCGCTTTTGCGGTGCAAGCTGCATTTCGCGCCGGCCTTTGACAGCCGTGATATCCGCGACCTGTGAGAAATAGTTGGGACCCTCATCTGACTGCACGCCATTGAAGGTGAATGTCCAGTTGTCCAGCTCGGCGGTTTCGCCCGGCATCAGGGCAAAGGTCCGCTCCACGCGGCCATTGACCTCGACTGATGCCCCGATGACGAATACGCCAAGACCGATATGGGCAATGGTCATGCCCCAGATACTTGCTGACAGCGCAAATGCACGGGCAACACCGCCCCCGCCGATCCGACGTAGCAGATCCGTGATCGTCCCCGCGATCAGCCATACGCCAATCGCAACACCCAGCACGGCCCAGAGCTTGCCCGCCAGAAGAATGAAGGTTGCGCCCGCTGCTGCAATCGCCAATGCACCTGCAATGATCAATCGCTTGAGCACTGGCGTCAGGTCAGCCTTGCGCCATGCAAAGGACTGCGCAGCTGGCGGCGCAAGAAAGAGGATCGCCATCAGCGGGGCCAGCGTCATGTCAAAATAGGGCGAACCGACCGAGATCTTCTCGCCAGAGACCGCCTCGACCACCAGCGGATAAAGCGTTCCCACCAATACGGTTGCTGCTGCAACTGACAGGAAAAGATTGTTCAGGATCAGCGCGCCTTCACGGCTGATCGGATCGAACACCGGACCCGCCTCAAGCTTCGGAGCCCGCCACGCATAGAGGCCCAGCGCAAACACGCCCACAATCACCAGTCCGGCCAGCAATAGCGCTCCACGCTCAGGATCAAGCGCAAAGGCGTGAACCGAGGTCAACACACCGGACCGCACAAGGAATGCGCCCAATATGGACAGGCAGAATGTCAGTACGGCCAGCAGCACTGTCCACGCCGCCATCGAGCCGCGCTTTTGCGTGACGATCAGCGAATGAACCAGTGCTGCGCCCACCAGCCAGGGCATGAAGGATGCGTTTTCCACAGGGTCCCAGAACCACCAGCCACCCCAGCCCAATTCATAATAGGCCCAGATCGCGCCCAGCGAGATCCCGATGGTCAGCGCCGACCAAGCAAACAATGCCCAGGGGCGCACGCGTCGTGCCCATTCACGCCCCACCTGTCCTTCGATCAGACCAGCTGCGGCTATCGAGAAGACAAAGGAAAACCCGACATAGCCCAGATACAAGAATGGCGGATGGAATGCGAGCGCAGGGTCCTGCAAGAGCGGGTTGAGGCCATTGCCGTCCAGCGGCGGATCTGCCAGTCGCGTGAACGGGCTGGAGGCAAACAGCAGATAGGCCAGCGACAACGCTGCCAAAGCGCCCTGCACACCCAGCGCCCGCGCTTTCAACCGCCCTGGTGCCATGACAGCACCCGCGATCGCGCCATAGCCCAGCATGATCACACACCATAACAGCATGGAGCCTTCATGGTTTCCCCATGCACCTGCGATCTTGTAGAAAAACGGCTTCAGCGAATGGGAATGTCGCGCCACCAGCTCAACGGAAAAGTCAGAGCGTATAAACGCCATGACCAGCGCGACCAGGCCGAATATCGCCGCGACCGCTGACAGGCCCATGGCGCGGGCCGCCAGTTCATCGCGCCCGGAAAAGCCGTGATATGCCGCCAACAGGGTCAGCCCAAAGGCAAGGACCGTGAGCAGATGGCCAAGTTCAGCAATCACTTCGCTGCACCTTCCCGGCTATACATCGCCGCGCGCGCTGCATCTTCGCCGCCCGCATCCTTGAGCGCATCATAGGCTTCCTTGGGCATGTAGTTCTCATCATGGCGCGCCACCAGGCGACTGGCCTTCACCGAGCCATCGGGCAGGACAACACCTTCAGCAACAATGCCCTGTCCTTCATCAAACAGATCCGGCGGCAGGCCATCATAGGAGACATTCACATCATAAGTGCCATCCGTGATGGCGAAATGAACCATCGCCCCCTCGCCATTCAGGATGGAATCAACCCCCACCAATCCGCCAACACGCACCCGCGTCCCCGCAGGCACACTATCCTGCACCATGTTGGTGGGAGTACGCGTATAGTTGAGATTATCGCCCAGGCTATTGAATACAAGCACGGCAGCGCCTGCCAGCAATGCACCCGCAATCGCGATCAACCAGGCTCTTTGAGATCGTGCACGCATTGAAGTCCTGTATCCCTTTTGGCCTTATATAGCGACATTGAACAGATCTGCCATGCCGCAGGGGCGCGGCGCTGCGTCTCACTCCGGTTCTGGAGTGTCCTCGTCGTCTGGTGTTGCCTTACCGACATTGGCCATGGCCGCCTGCAACTGCGCTGTCAGCATGGCGAGTTCCTCACGCGCAGCGGACCCTTCCGGCATTCGCGCACCGGCTTCGGCCCAGACACGTCTTGCCAGATCATGCTCACCATCCAGCCACGCCCCCATGCCGATCATGAAGGCTGCCTGGACATTCTCAGGGTCTGCGCGCAACACCTCGCCATAGATCTGTGCGGTCTGCGGTGTGACCCGACCGCCGTCCAGACGCACCAGTGAATCCGCCAATCCACGCATGGCAGGCGTATATTGCGGATCACGCCGCAAGGAAGACTGGAAGGCCTGCACGGCTTCTTCCGGTCGCCCGGACTGAAGCATGATATCACCGATAAAATAATGCGCTTGCGGATCGTCGGGCTGTTGCCGGGCAATTTCCTGCAACATGGCCAGTCGCTGATTATTGTCCATCATGCGTGGATCAAGCTTGCGCAGCATGGCCAGTCGATCCGCCAGCGGCTGGTCAACGGTCTCCGGTTCACCCAGCCAGCCATAGACGGCAACACATCCGCCCAGAACGACCGCCACAACAGTGCGCATCACCCAGTCCCTGCCGAGCAGGAAGGCCGCGCCGATTGTTGCCAGAATACCGGTGATCAGGAGAATCATGTTTGCAGGGCCTGCGACTTTCCAGAACTGATCAGGGGGCGGCAGCCGGAAGCTGCAACCGCGCGCGCAATCCACCCAGAGGACTGTCCTCAAGGCTGAGCGAGCCTCCATACATTTCTGCCGTGTCGCTGACAATGGACAAGCCCAAACCGGTGCCCGGCGTGGTTTCATCATGGCGCTGCCCGCGATTCAGCGCGGATTCGCGATGTTCAGGGGGAATCCCGGGTCCGTCATCATCGACAACAAGCTCGATCTGGCCGTTGATCCGCTTCCCTGTGACGCAGACGCGCGACACGCACCACTTGCCTGCATTCTCCATGAGATTGCCCACAAGGTCATCGAGATCCTGCCGTTCGCCCTTGAAGACAACGTCCTCATCAATCTCCAATTTCACGGCGAGCCCCTTGTCACGATTGAGGCGCTCGATCGTGCGCGCCAGATCCTCCGCTGCGGGGCCGACAACTGTACGTGTGCCGAGGATCTCCGCATTGGCGGCCGTTTGCGCACGTTTGAGGTAATGCTCGACATTCGACCACATGCTCTCGGCATTGGTCTGCACCATCTGCGCATAGCCGGGCATGTCGTCGCTTTCATTCATCAGCACGGTGATAGGGTTTTTCAGCGCATGCGCCAGATTGCCGACATTGTTGCGCGCACGGTCGACGACTTTCTGGTTGTGATCTAGCAAATGGTTCACGCTATCCACCAGAGGGTCGATCTCTGAGAGATATTTACCCGTCAGACGTTTACGCCGACCGTCTCGGATTTCTTCCAGCGCAGATTCAATCTGGTTGAGCGGCCGCAATACAAATCGCAGGACCAGCACCATGCCGCCCAGCAACAGGGCAGCGACACCGACAAAGGACCAGAACAGCCAGCGTGCAATCGACTTGGTGGCATGATCCACAGAGCTGCGATCCTGTGCGGCAAAGATCACGATGGGCAAATCGCGATCCGGCAACAGGATACCGCTCATCGCAACGCGCACCGGCAAGCCGCGCACATCTTCTGTATTATAGTGAAAAACCACGCCCGGATCAGACGCAACCTCGCGGATCCAGTCGTCTTCTATGGGCAGGTCACTGTCCCACAGGCTGCGCGATGGCAATGTCTCGGAAATTTCCAGATCTGCATCAACAATGACATAGCCGAAATACCAGCCGGAAAGGATGCGCCGGAAACGCGGATCATTCGGAAAGGCATTGGAATCGGTCACGATCCGCCCTTCGACATCCGTGTAGAGAAGCGCTGCTGTCAGATTGTCGAGCGTCTTTTCCAGTTCGGCATCGATCAGACGCTGCGTCTCATGCCGGTAAAGCACAGTCAGCACGATGGCACAGGCCAGCAAGGCACCTGTGCAGGCCAATAGGGCCATTGTGAAGATACGCCCACGAAGCGATCCCCAGATCTGACTGATCAAGCCGCGACGGACTGGTTGTTCTTGTGGATGTTCAATCGTCTGAAGCACCCCTGTCGGGATCGACGAGTCGGTAGCCAAGGCCTCTCTCCGTCAGAATGCGATCGGAGCCGATCTTCCTGCGCAACCGACCGATAAAGACCTCTATCGTGTTCGAATCCCGGTCGAAATCCTGCTTGTAGATATGGTCCACAAGCTCGGTGCGTGGCACCACTTTTTCCTTGTGATGCATCAGATAGCTGAGCACGCGATATTCATGGGCGGTCAGCTTGATCGGCTCTCCGGCAAGGAAAGCTCGGGCCGCAGATGTATCCACGCTCAGCTCACCGCTTTGCAGTGAGGCGCTTGCATGGCCCGTCGACCGGCGCATCAGGGCACGTAGTCGTGCCAGCAATTCCTCGGTCTTGTAGGGTTTGGTCATGTAGTCGTCAGCGCCAGCATCCAGCCCTGCGACTTTCTCATCCCATTTGTCACGCGCCGTGAGGATCAGAACCGGCATGGTCTTGCCCGCACCGCGCCAACGCTCAAGGATTGTCTTGCCGTCCATTCCCGGCAGGCCCATGTCCAGAACAACAGCGTCATATGGTTCGGTATCGCCAAGGTGGAACCCGTCCTCGCCATGTCGCGCGAGGTCCACGGCATAGCTTGCTTCAGTCAGTTTCTTCTTCAGAAGATCGCCAAGGAACGGGTCATCTTCGACAACGAGAATTCGCAAATTCAGTCTCCACCACGGATAGCCAACCGGGAACGACCCTCACCAATGCCGCAGATGATTCTATCGTTCAGCGTCAGGTCGCACATCATGAATACATGACCCGACCGTTTCCGTCACGCTCAACAAGTCCTGAACCCACAGTCATGCTACGGCATCCGCGGTCCAACATGACCGCCGCAGCGTCGCGCGCAGCATGGCATTGCAATAGGAGAGCTCAAACGGACGCGAAATCACCTGATCGGCCCCCATGTCGAGACTGGCCGACACAAAGCGCCAATTGTCATCAGATGCCAGCACGATCACGGGAAGCGCGACATCCTCGCGTCGCCAGCGTTCCAGAATGTCCAGCGCCGGTGTTTCGGCCAGAAAATCATCCAGAAACGCCAAGCCGTATTCGCCGCACAAACCCAGATTGACCGCCCCCATGCCCGGCGACACAAGATCAACCTTATCGCCACCAGAACGCAGCACCTCCTTCAGAGAAGGTGCAAACGCCATATCCTGGCTGACAATCAGGATGCGCACGTCCTATCTCCCCTCGGACAGTACTCTTGCCGACCGTGCATCTACAGTGAGCTTCAGTCGCTCACCCCTGCGAGTCGTCCAGCGGATAGTGTAGAAATAGCGCGAGCCCTCAACATACATGTCCGCATCAGTCATATCTCCGCCATAGCGCTGGACCAATTGCTGACGGATACGATGGGACGGCATGGCGCGGCCCTGCTCGACAGCCTCACGCGCCTCTGACTGACTGACGGAGCGTCGACCACTCTCGGTCCCGCCGCCATTCCAGGTCGCACCAGGAGGGCTGAACTGTGCGTGGGCTGGCACGGCAAACGCCGTAATAGCGAGCGCGAATATGATGAATCTTCCTGTCATGCAGATCATGACTATCCCCTCATGACTGAACACGGGCTGAACAATTCGGTCACCAAGCAACGAATTGTGTAGAAATTCAGTCGTGATTTTGCCGATGTGACAATGCCAGCATCAGCCGCGCACATTTACGTCGCGCTGGTCCCAATCCTTCACAAAAGCCTTGAGTGCCGCATCGGGTTTGTCTGGAAGCGTGATGACCAGCCGCACCAGCAGGTCACCCGGCTTGCCGCTACGCTGGACACCCTTGCCCTTGAGGCGCAGCACCGCCCCGGAATTGGCACCTGCGGGCACCGATAAGGATACACGGCCCGTCGGTGTTTCCACCGGAACTTTTGCGCCCTCTACAGCCTCGGCCAGAGAGATCTTGAGATCACGCCGCAGATTGTCACCATCGCGCTCGAATATGGCATTCGAGCCCACAGTGATTTCAACGAAGGCATCGCCGGGAGGTGCACCGCGCGGCCCGGGCTCGCCCTGTGCCTTGAGACGCAATGTCTGCCCGGTTTCCACACCAGCGGGAATATTGATGTCGAGCGAACGTCCATCCGGCATGGTCACGCGCTTGCGGCCACCCGCAACGGATTCAAGAAAATCGATATCCATCTTGTAGCGGATATCTGCGCCCTTTTGCGGGCCAAACCCGCGTGAACGACCGCCGCCCTGACCGAAGATACCGCCGAACAAATCTTCAAAGGCATCCGGTCCAGCGCTGCGTTGGCCGCCAAAGCCACCAGGGCCATGCCCTCCAAAACCACCCGGACCACCGCTGCCGCCGCCAAACCCGCCCTGGAACGGGTTCAGCGGATTGCCATCTGCGTCGATCTCGCCGCGATCATAGCGGGCGCGCTTTTCCTTGTCGCTCAACAGGGAATAGGCTGCTGACACTTTCTTGAATCGTGCCTCGGCTGCCTTGTCATCAGGTTTGATGTCAGGGTGCAGCTCCTTGGCGAGCTTTCTGTGTGCGCTCTTGATTTCTGCCTCGCTGGCGGAGCGTGATACGCCAAGCGTCTTATAGGGGTCCCAACTCATAAACGGTCTGTTTCCACCTCAACAAAGTCCTGTATCGATCACAGGCGCTGTTTGCCTTCCAACATCAAGTGCTGGAACGACAAAGTTCAGCCTGCAACCAAACTTGATAAGCATGGTTGAAGTAGCGAGGAACGCACCATTTTAAAAGGGTCAGGGCGAAATCGTCACAGCAAGGCTCACTGTCGTACCCGGTGACTGGTCCGGCCCCAATTGTGCAATCTGGATTTTGAACACGCTTGGGAACTCCGCAATATCGGTAGAACTGAAAATCGTCTGCGTGGTCGCAACTGTCCGGCTGGCCAATATCTGCGCTTCGTCTTTCACTTCCACCAGATAGGCTTCAGCTCCATCCAGCAAGGGCTCGCCCGCCTCCCAGCCATCGCCACCACGCCGCCCCCGCCGCACCCAGCTGACATGCAGATCGTCGTCGATCAGATCTGCAGTCACATGCGCAGGTGCCCATTGGCGCAAGGACATTGCATGCGCGGTAAGCTCCCCCTCCACGATCGCATCAGGATCCGCGAATGCAGGCTGCGCGCGCCAGACCAGCGGGAGATGATATTCCTGCGCGCTCAATTCCATGCGCTGCTGCGCACCCGTCAGGAACATGATGCGCGCACCGATTTCCACCTCCTCTTCCAGCAGGTGTTCACTTCCCTGTTGCCCGCGAAGCAGATCCGTCAGCCGCCAGATATTGTCTCCCACCAGCTGCGCATCTCGATATTGCAGCAGCTCCCAGCCATTGGCGGTTTCCAGCAAGGCAGCATTGGCTCCGTTCAGGACCGCAGATGCGTCAACTGATTCAAGATCTCCGCCTGTGATCTCGACATCCAGCGCCGAACGATTCCAGCGCCATGCCAAACCTTTGGGAGCCTGCGCCAGCAATTGGCCCATGATTGATGGCGTGGTGAGTTCGCAACGCTGCGTCAGGCTGGTCACATCGGGCCCCGCCAGCAACTGGACAGATCCGGGCCATGGATAGGCAGAGGCGAACACCAGCGGACGCGCATCATCCTCTTCACCCGGCAAGGGCGGTGCATCCAAAATGGCCACTAGTGGTGCACCACTGGTCAACGCGATATCGGGAGGTGATGGCAAGGCACCGGCGCGGAACAAGCTGTCACCGGCCACATATCGTACCGCCTCGATCCGGCGCACGCTGCCATCCGCCAGTTTCAATATCTGAAACGCCCCCGCATCCAGCGAGACCACATCACCAGGCTCAATCTCCATGCGCGCCGGGGACAGCGACAAGGTGCCAGCCTGCTGAGCCGCGGACACACGCTGCGCCAATGCATTGGCCAATCGCAGCGCCTGATCGCGATCCAGCGTGATGGCCAGCAAAACGGCCCTGACCGGCGCATCTGCTTCACCCTCAGACAACACAATACCCGGCTGACCATCCGCTTCTGAATCAATGAAAGACAAGCGCACACGCATCTGTGCCGCCTGCTCCATCTCGGCCCGCGAAAGATCCAGTGGCGTCCCCTGATCCGGCATCACCAGATCATCCAGGGTCAGTGATATCTGCGCGGGCGCAGCATTGGCGAAGACAAGCCCGTCATCGCCTTCCACAAGCCGGACATCAAACGCCGTCCGCAAGGGCTCGAGTGCATCGCGCAGGCTCATCACGCCTTCCAGCGCATAGCCCGTTACAAGGCCGGTCAGCCCCGAGACATCCGCGTCAATGCCTGCCCGTCTGCACAGATCGTCCACCACATCCGACAGGAGTGCTAATCCGGCCCGGCCATTGAGCCAGTGGCCTAACCGCCAATTGCCACCATCGGACCACAGATCCGTATTCAGCGGCCAGGCCGGAAAGGGGCGCATATCCCACGCCCAGATCGCAATGCCGCCTTCATCAAGCATGGCATCATCGGACCAATACTGGTGAAAGGACTCGATTGTGCGACGCTGGATGATGTCGTCACGCGCACCGGTCGAATAATGCGGCAGGGCGCTTTCATCCGATTTGGGGTCGTAGAACACATTGGGCTGGTTGGTCCCCTTGTCGACAGCCGGACAGCCAAACTCTACAAACCGCACAGGCTTTGATTGAGGCACCCACGCCGTCGGTGCAACATTGCGTACGCCCCCCGGCCGCGCATGGTGCGCCGCCATCCACCAATTGCGGATATCCTTCTGGCGATAGATCCAGGGTTCTGCATGTGCACCATCTGTGATCGGCGTACGGATCTGGGCATCGCGATCAGACGCATCGGCATAATACCAGTCATAGCCCTCGCCGCCTTCGATCTGGCTGCCCAGATAGGCCGGATCTTCCGCCGATGCATAACCTGCCAGCGCATCAAGATGGCTGGCCCCGTCCCGCCAGTCGCCGAGCGGGGCATACCAGTCCAGCCCGATGAAATCGATGTTTGTGTCCGCCCACAGATCATCGAGCGGAAAATCCACATCCCCTGACCCATCCGGCGGAACATGCGCGCCATATTCGGTCCAGTCCGCCGCATAGGAAAGCTGCGTCTGCGTCCCGACAATCGCGCGCACTTCAGCCGCCAGCGCGACAAGCCCACCCACAGCCGGATAGACGCCCGCATCAGAGCGAACCCGCGTCAGCCCGACCATTTCAGAACCGATCAAAAACGCATCCACCCCGCCTGCTTCCACGGCCAGCTGGGCGTAGTGCGTGATGAACCGGCGATAGCGCCAATCGCTGCCCGTGCCGAAGAAATCACTCACGGCATCCGCAGCCGCCGCGGTCATCTCCACAGCAGGATCACACGCAATGCGCCCACGCCATGGAAAGCCCTCGCTGTCCATGAACACGAATGGATAGAGCGTGACCTTCAGCCCACGCGCCTTGAGCGCCTCGATCGCCTGGCGCACAGACTGGTCATCAGGTGTGCCACCATAATTGGGACGGCCCTCGCCATTGCTGCTGATCAGATATGCGCTCTCACGATCCTGCCCCGCCACAGTCCACGACCAGGGCCGCGTCTTGCGCCCGCGCAATTCCACACCCGGCCTGATCTCGCATTGCGCACAATCAATGGAGGACCCGAACCAGCCGACAATCAGATTCACATGGCTAAGGTCTGGAAAGTCCTCCAGCAACTGATCCAGTGACGCCAGAAAGTCAGCCTGACCTGCGCCATTATGCATGTTGTCGGCTTCATCAACGCCAAAGCCCACCTCGCGCCGCACAATCTGCGTCGCATAGGCAAACTCACCAGAGCCCGGGATCAGATTGACGGCCTGAACGGCATTTTCCATGCGCTCATCGCTTCCGGTTGGACGCACAACCTCAAACGACAATTGCGGGATACGCCCCCCGAAATCATCCAGCGGCAGATCTTCGAAAACGATATAGGCCAGCCCCTTATAGCCCGGCACGTTGCCTGTGCCCTCGATCGCTTCGATCAACGGGTCCGGCAGCTGGTCTTCAGTGCCATGATACAAGCGCCAGTTCACCCTGGACAGGTCCAGCGCCGCGCCATTGGCCCAGGCTCGCGAAATACGTGAGACCTGCCCCTCACACAGACCAACCGCAAAGCTCAGCGTATAGGAATAAGTTGTGACCTTCGGCCCGCCCTTGCCGGATTTCTTGCGGTTTTCTTCAAAGCGCGCGGCCCAAATGACATTACAGCCAAGGCGCATGCGCCCATAGACATTTGGCACCGCTGCGCCCTCGACACTCTGCGTCAGGTGCAGCTGGGAAATGCGCGGGCCTTCCACGCGTGGTGCGAAAAGGTAACCATCAATCGCTGAGCCCGCCAGAGACCCCACAAATGAACCGATGGCCTGACCTGTGACCTGCTGGCCCAGAATGGAAACGCCCTGCGGCAATAGCTGGCCACCAACATAACCGCCGACTTCCGAAAGGATGAGCTGGGCCATGATCTTTTCCTTTGTTCGTTTTCGTCCAGCTGCCTCATCCTGAGGAGCGACGACAGTCGCGTCTCGAAGGACAGCGACGCGAGAGCCTGCAAGCCTTGTTTTAAGACGCCGCCGCGCGGCTCCTCAGCATGAGGTGATCGAAGGTGGAGTTGTGGTGGGAAATGCGAACGCCGCCGCGATCCGGCGCGTCCACCAGGGCACAAGCCGTGTCTCGCAGACATGCTTGCCCCAATAGGCATGGATGATCCTGTCCGGTGCGGTCAGGATCGCCACATGCTTGGCCGGTGCGCCCAGCGCCATGCGAAACAAGAGAACATCGCCAGGCTTTGCTTCACCCACGGCGATCTCGACCAGATGCCTGCGCGCCGCTGCCAGCAAAGTGTCCTCACCCAGCGCTTCGGCCCAGTCTGGCGTATAGGCTGGCACAGGCTCGGGTTCATCGCCCATCACTTCCCGCCAGACACCACGCAACAGGCCAAGGCAGTCACAGCCCGCATGCTTGCAACTGGCCTGATGGCGATAGGCCGTGCCGCGCCAGTCCAGCGCCGCCGCTATCACGGCCTCACGCATTGCACTCATCGCCTGCCTCCATCATCAGAGCCATCACCCGCAGGCCCGGACAGGATCGCATCCATGCCCGGTAAATGCGGAAAGCCACGGAAATTGTCGCTATTGGAAAATTTCGACCGACAGGTCGCAAAGCGCTTGTCGCNCCCCGCCGTCACGCTGACAGCATCGCCCACCTCGACCACCACGCCATGCGACAGGGACACGACATTCCCCTCATGGGATGCCACACGCACCGTCTCACCCGATGGCAGGCTGAGCATTCCGCCTGAAAACCAACCTGCAGCAAATGCACCGACCGCCTCTATCCGTAACCGGTCAGCCGCAAAGACCGCATCGACCTGCCCTTGCGCCCGAAAGGCCGGATCGGACAGATCCACACCACACCGCGAATCGCCGATCTGCGCATCGCAATCGCGCGCATAGACCCGCCCGATGCGCCGCTCCAGATCCGCCTTGAGCGAGACCAGTTCGGCAGAAAAGGCATCGCCATTGCGTATGACTTCGCTCAGCCGCCCAGACCAGACATGCATCCGGTCTTGCGGTGAGGACCAGTCGACCCGGTACACATCGAGCCGGGCACCATCCCACAATCCGGCATCCAGGTCCGCGTCATCGAGGAACTCAGCCGAGAGCGCGCCACGCATGCCCGCCTGACCGGGTGCCAGATCCATTCCGGTCTGGAAGGTCGCGCCCGCCAGACCTGACTGACTGAGGCACTCGACCCCATCCACCACCAGGTCACGGTCATGATCGGTTGCTCCAAAACGTGCACCATCTACCCGCGTGAACAGCCAGCACAGGCACAGCGTCACCGATCCCGCCGACAGGGTGTCGGCCAGGCTGGCATTCATGTTTTTCATGAGACTTGCCCTATTCGATCAGTTCGATGACCGGCGCGGACACGATCCGCCCGGCCCGAAAGGCATCCATCGCGATATCCAGCTGGTCGCTGTCAAAACGCACAGCCATGTCGAATTCGAACCCGGCGGTGATCTGCACATCCATTTCCGGAGCAATGGAAAACGTCACCACACCCGTCGCTGTATCCAGTGTCCAGCCCTGCATCTGCTCCGTTCCGTCCAATGCGAGACGCACCGTTCCGGTGACCGGACGCGTAATCCGCCGTACCAATTCCTCGCCCCCGCTTATGGCGCGCTTGACCAGTTGGAACTGCGTGCTCACGCCATCGCCAAAGCCCAGCAACTGATCCGTCGGAGTTATCGCTTGATCCCCGACAGCGCTGGAAAAATCACTGGCGTCACGAAAGCGAAACCCATGCAGCCGCCCGCGTCGTGCCTCGAAGAAGGACGTCAATTCGGCCAGATCCTCCAGCGACTTGATCGCCCCGCCAATGTCCCAGCGCCGCCGCGACATCGCCCAGGGCGAGTTGCGGAACTCGCGTCCCGATGCCAGCTGCACCACATCCGTGCGCCAGCCGGGCCCGCCTGTTGCACCCAGCGAAAAGGCCTGAGGCAGGCGCACATCATGAAACCCGCTCATGTAAACCGTCCTCCGCGCCTGACCGCCTGCGCCACCAGCAAGCCAATGGCATTGGCCGACAGCCCCAGCGCACCTCCTGATGCCTGTCCACCTGTTTGTGGTGCCGAAACATTAATCGTCATGGGCTGCGCGCCGACATGCCCATCACCATTGCCTGCGAACACGCGCTGCATAGCCAGTGCGGGCAGCTCGGATGCAATCGCCTGCGCCATACGCTGAAAATCCGCCTCGCCAGATCGCGCCGCTGATTTCAACTCATCCGCGATCACCCCCGCCGTCTGGCGAAAGGCTGTCTCGATCTCATGCGTGACCAGCGCGAGTTCCGCACCGATTTCTGCCAGATCGACCGAAACGCTGACATCACCTGTCTGTTGGTCCACCATCCTGTTTATCCCTTTCCACGACAGCCATGAGCGCGTCCAGTTCCCGGCGCGTCATCGCCTGTTGTGCGGCCTGTCTGGCAGTGAGCGCGCGCCATTCGCGCAGGCTCAATTTCCAGAATGCGTCTGGCGCGATCCCCATCTGGGCAGCGGACCTTATCCAGCGCATCCACGGCGTTCGCAGCCCCTTCATGATCAGTCCACCGCCGCCCGAAACGCCGCAGCGACAGACCTTGCCGCGCCCACCACATCCAGCGCATTTTCAACGAGTCCTGCCGCCGCGCTGGCATCGCCACCGCCCCTCAACAGGGCCTGAACCAGCCGCACGATATCGCCCGCCGACACCTGTTGCATGCGTCCTTCAAGATCTTGAAGCGACAGACAGCCCAGAGCGGATTCGATCTCCGCCAGCGCGCCAAGTGTCAGGCATAGCCGATAGGGTGCACCGTCGATAACGATCTCGACCTCGCCTCGTGCGCCATTGATCGCAACTGATTGCGTCATGATAATCTCCTTGATGTGTGATCTAGTTTGTGGCTGCGAAGGCAATTTCACCGGCAGACGAAAGCGTGATTGAAAACCGCGCCTCGCTGTCATGATCGCCCGCATAGGTGAGCTGGGAGACTACAAACGGACCCGTGATCACGCCAAAATCTGGTGCAATCAGTTCAAATACGACAATTTCCTGAGTGAAAAAACTGGTCCGCAATCGCGCATCGGAAGCCGCATCCACAAACACACCTTCGCCGCGCACCTCGACCTGCTTGAGCCCGGCACCGGCCAGCAATTCGCGCCAGGCCTGCGGGCTTTCTGCCGTCGTGGCGTCCACCAGTTCGGCATTGAACCGGATTGAGCGTGCCCGAAGCCCCGCCACTGTCACGAAACTGACGGGTGGGTCCTCCTCGGCATTTGCAGCGATGCGCACCAGAAGATCGCGCCCTTTCTGAGCTGCCATCATAAGTCTCCTTTTTGAACTGAGCGCCTGCAATCCGTGCGATCCGCACCCGATTGCGGACCCTGACCGCCAATGGCGCTGAAAAATTCACGCGACGGCTTAAATTCCGTCGCAATACGGCATAGGTTGTTGTCTACAGGACTGAATTTCGGAGTTGGCGATGAGCGGCACAGACTATGAATACACGATCTATATCCGCACCACGCCCCAGGCGTTGTGGGCGGCCCTCACCGACAGCGTGACCGAACGCAGCTGGTGGTCTGACACGCGCGTGGTCTCCGATTTCCGTTCCGGTTCACCGCTCGCCTTTGTCCGCAATGGACAGGAAGACGTGCTGGGCGAGATCATGGAAAGCGAAGCCCCCGAACGCCTTGCCCACACATTCCGCGTCGCACGCATTGGCCCAATGCATGATGAAGGCGTGTCGCTGGTCACATTCGAGATCAAGCAGAATGGCCCCTCCACCATGTTGAAGGTCATGCAGCAGGGCTTTCCGGAAAACTCCGCTGTTCGCCGTGGCATCTCGCAAGGCTGGCCCGCCATCCTTTCCAGCCTGAAAAGCATGCTGGAAGGCGGCGAACCCTTGCGTTACGCCGATTGGGGCGACCGCATCGAGGCTTCCAAGGCTGCCGACAAGAACTGATCAGGCGCGCTGCGTCATCGCCCGGATGCGCAGCACGCCGCGATAGGTTCGTCCATCGCGCAGGGCCAACACATCGGAATAGACGGCATGGCAATAGACCACGTGCCATGTACCGACAGGCCAGTCGGCACTGTCGATCACCCGCCGCAACTCGCCCAGCAGCGTCCGCGCCTCACCGCGCCCATTCCAGCGCGTCAGCACGCGCAAATCGATCACATGCTCATGTGCTTCGACCTGGTCGCCTGATCGGCTGCGGGTCTCGTGCCGCGCAATCTCGATGAATGGAAATGACGGTGCAGACGCAGCCACATCCATGACGCGCACCGGATCACCCAGCAATTGCACCAGCGTCGCATCGGCAGAGAACACCGCCAGCAGCGCTTCCTGAAGCGCTGTTTCAGCCGAGAGGTCAGCGATATTGCTCATAACCTCACCCTCCGCCAGGCCGCGATCAGCGCTGCCATGTCATCCTCCGGGAAGGCTGGCGCATCACCCTCGCGCCGGTGATAGCCATTGGCCGCCAGTTCACGAACAGCCAGCAAGAGATCGGCGGGAATATCGTCCGCCCCCGCATAGCCCGCTTCTAGCGTGATCGAGATGCCATCCCCACCAGGTGGCCAGAATGACAATGGCCACAATCGCGGCCAGGGCGAAGCCATCAGCTCGAACTGATCGGTCACATCCTCGCCATTTGCAGTGATCAGGGTCACGTCCCGCACCGGCCTGACCGGCAGTTCCAGCCAGCCGGATGCCAGCGCCGTTTCCGGCCAGCAATCCAGATCAATGCGCAGCGTCTGAGCCATCAGGCGCAGGCTTGTCAGCGCCTCCACCTGCGCGACCGCTGCCGCAACCAGATCGGCGAGAAGGTCATCCTCCCCGCCATAATCCACCCGCAGGAAAGCGCGCGCCTGTTCCAGAGAAACAGCGCTCGCCGCCGGCGGAACCAGCGTCGTTATTTTCATCTTGATTGTCCTTGGTTTAAGTTCACCAATTTTGTTCTTGCTTTGTCCCAAGAATCAAATCAGAGGTTTAGCTGGCTGGGATAATCTACTTGTGGACGCAAAGGTAAAAACCCAATGGCCCAGAATAAAGAGCAAACAAGTAAGCGTGCAGCTTCATCTGCTTCAAAAACACTTCGCAATCCCACTGCATCAAAGTCAGCAAAATCAGCAGCCGGGTCTGCGCTGGCACAACGAGGAAATACAAAAGAAACTAAGTCAGCTGCAGCTTCGGCCGCAAGCAAGACGCTTGCAAACCCGAAAGCATCAAAAGCAGCAAAGAGTGCCGCTGGATCTGCACTAACTCAACGCCGAAACAAAAAATGATGTGTATTAGGCTGTGGCGTTAGCCTCAGTCTAATTCACCGCTAAGATTTCCTAGACCAGTCCGGGATCGATCCGTTCCCAACGCACGGACAGGCGGCCATTGACCAACCCGACCAGCGCATCCTCGCTTTCCCAGGTCATGCGGAAATGATCAGGCACATAACCAAAGGGCGGATTGGGCACTTCCCAAACGAGCATTTCCTTGATGAAGGAATAGACGAAGACATATTCGCCGCTGACCGTCACAGAACAGCCCTGAAGGGCGCGCCCGAAATTGCCCGCATAGGCATCCTGCGCGACCAGCTCGCCCTCCAGCTTTCCTGAATCGCCCTGATAGATGGAGATCTCGCCAGAAAATTCGGGGCGTTCCTCATCCAGCGAAATGATCTTCCATCGCCCGATCAGGTCCTGCGCCTCCTGGGCCAGCGCAGGCATGGTCGTCATCACGAAAAACAACAGGACTGCCAGAACACGCATCATGCTCACCCCCCAGATCTGCCAAACTATAGGAAGAGCTTGGGAAGGCTGACAATAGCGCGGGTGTATTTGAATCTCCCTCACCCCTGCCCCTCTCCCTCAAGGGCGAGGGGTTCTTCTTCCCTCGCCCCACCGGGGAGAGGGATCGAGGGTGAGGGGGCGCGTACCACCAACTCACTCCATGCCGATAGCCCGCACCACAACCCGCCACAGATGGTCCGGATGGATCGCATGCTGCGCATCCACACGCAGCACCCGCCAACCCATTTGCCTGATTTCCTGCGCCCGTATCTCGTCACGCAGGACGACCTCATCCAGCCGATGAATGCCGCCATCAATCTCGATCACCAGTTGTGCCTTCGTGATCGCAAAATCAACGACATATGGCCCGACTGGATGTTGCCGCCGGACCGCAAAGCCATGCGCTCGCAATTTGCGCAAAGTCTCCCAGGCGATCCGTTCGGGATAGTTCGCCTCCCGCCGAAACCGTCTGGCGCGTTTGATCTGTGTGCTGTTTCTCTGCGTCCCCATAACGAGAACATTAGCGGAACATTTATCATGTTGCAAGACCCTCACCCCTGCCCCTCTCTCTCATAAGGGAGAGGGGTTTAACCTGCCTCGCCACACCGGGGAGAGGGGCGCGTCATTCACTCCGACGGGTCGCGGGATTTGAGAAAATTTGCAAAATCGAGAAGTTCTTTTTGCCGAGCCTCTGAAAGCTCTCTCCAGATATCAACTAATTCGGAGAAGGAGCTGTTCTCACAAAACACAACCTCAGGCGCATTTCCTGAAACCAGCCATTCAACTGATGTTTGCAACACAGGTGCAAGTTTATAAAGACTTGTGGTCGAAACGCCCTTTGAAGGGTCGGCAAATAGCTTCTGTAAAAAGTGAGAATTCAGACCAGCTTTCAGTGACGCGGCTCTCGGTGAGAATTCGCATTCTTCCAATTTGCATTTGATCCTTTTCACCAGTTCAGTCATTCCCGGCCCTCTTCCGATCAGACCTCGACTAAAGCATCACCCCTCAACTGGGTCAAAAACTTCACTCGATTTGCCTCCCTCACCCCTGCCCCTCTCCCTCAAGGGCGAGGGGTTTGACTTCCCTCTCCCGCTGGCGGGAGAGGGACTGAGGGTGAGGGAAACTAGAACGTCATCACCTTCACAGCGTCGAAATTCTGTACTCCGCCGCCGACACGCTTGGTTGTGTAGAACAACACATAGGGCTTGGCCGAATAGGGATCGCGCAGCACACGGGCACCCTGACGGTCGACAATCAGATAGCCCTTGCGAAAATCTCCGAAAGCAATCGCCGCTGCATCCTCGGCAATGTCCGGCATGTCCTCGATCTCTGTCACCGGATAGCCCAGCACGGTGGAGGCTTCCCCCGCCGCGCCCGGACGCCAGACATAGGCGCCTGATCCATCCTTGATCTTGCGCAGCGCAGACAGCGTGCGCCGGTTCATCACGAACCGCCCATTGCCGCGATATTGCGCCTTGGGGGCATGGATCAGGTCAATCAGCGCATCGCCCGGATCGGTCGCCGCAAAATCACCCGTCCCACCAGACACCACAGAGCCGATCTGGCCCCAGGCATGAGATGCATCCGCGACAATCGCATAGTCCAGCAGCCCCTTCGGCTTGTTTGTCCCATCACCGGTAATGAAAGCCGCGCTTTCCTGTGCCGAGAAGGCCGATTCCACCTCGTCCGCCAGCCATTCGTCAATATCGGCATAGGCATCATCCAGCAGGGTCTGCGTTGCTGCCGGCATGGCGTAGAGCTCGGCTGCCGGAAACTCCAGCAGGCTCAAGGTCGGCGCGGTGGTTTCCGTGCGCGATCCTGTTTCTGCCGCCCAGCTGGCTGCCGCTCCCAGCCCGACCGGCTTGCGAAACACTTGTGCGGAGGTCTGGCGCACCGTTGCGATCTGGCGCATCGGACTTGCAGCCGCCAACCGCGCCTCGATCAGGCGATCCAGCTCTGGCGGGGCGACATAGCCGCCCTGCGCATCCGTACCCTGGTTCAGCGATTTCACATCCAGCCGTGCCAGCTGGCTGTCATCGCCCTTGCGCATATAGCCATCCCAGGCGGATTTGCGCTCAGGATCGCCATTGCGCACATCGCCCGTGACCCCCGGCCGCGCCGCATCCAGCGCCATACGGTCCAGACGCTCTTTCGTCGCCTCCAGCGAGCGTTCGATCCGGCCCAGCTTGTCATCGACCAGCGGATCGGCATTGCCGCGTTTTTCGATCTCGGCCAGGCGCGCATCATTGGCAGCCTTGAGAGCCTCGAACGCCGCCATCATCTCGCCGGTCGCCGCGCGCACATCCGCACCCGCAGCCGCCGAAGCGCCTGCGCCCATCTTTGTTTCCAATGTCATTTGGTTCTCCGTTAGCTCCCCTCGCCCTTCAGGGAGAGGGGGTTGGGGGTGAGGCCAGCATCACGCCTCTCTCACCCCTCGCCCTTCTCACTCAGGCGGAAGAAGGGAATTTCGATTACTGGGTTTATTCGTCCCACTCATCCCAGGGCATTTTCAGCCACTGAAAATACGCCCACAGACCGATACCCAGCAGCACCGCGCAGGCAATCATCAGCACCAGACCCAGCGCCGGTGCAAACCGCGTCTGCGCCACAAGAGCCACCGCCACAAACACCACAATGACCACAAGCCATCCCCACCATCTGGGTGGCCTTCGCTTGGAATGTGTGGGTTCAGGTGGCATTCGCGTCCGGTTCAGGCGGCCAGCAACTGGTCTGCCATTACCACAAAACGCGCCCCTTGCGCCATCGGGCTGGCGACCAGCGATATCTCCACCAGATCCACCTCCAGCAGATCCCGGCCACCCTCGCTGCGCGGTCGCCAGCGACGCGCATGAAAACCGATGGACAAACCATCCAGCCGCCCCCCGAGCGCCAGTGTCATCGCCGCCTTGCCCCAGGCCGTTTCATCCTCGATCAGGCCGCGCACATAAAGCCCGCGCTGGTCCTCGATAATGCGGCTCCAGCGCCCGGCGATCTTGCCCTGCCCATGCTGGAACAACATCGGACGCCCGGCCCCACCCTGCAGCGACCGCGCAAACGCCCCCGCCCGGATCACATCACCGGACAGGTCCGCCACACCGAACAGTGCGGCATAGCCCTCGATCAGCATGTCGGTCATTTCAGCTTGCCCTCGATCCGGTCGAGCTGGCGGCGCGCAGCGGAAACATCGGCCTCCACCCGCGCCAGGCGTTCGGCCACCAGACGCTGGTCGCGCAATTGCTGCTCCACGCTGTCGAGCCGCTCCGCCGCCCCGCCCGCCCAGACAAGCGCAGCAATCGCCTGCGTCGCCATGGCGAATATCAGCCCCAACGTCATTTTGGATTCGATGATCATGATTGTGTCCTTTCATCCCCCTGAGGAGGCCGAAGGCCGTCTCGAAGGGCGAGGCGGCGCTAGCTCTCCAGCCCCGCCAGCGCACGCTTCTCCTCAACCGTGGCAAAGCTCGCCCCCTCCAGCCGTGCCCATAGCGCATCGCGCTCAGCGGAAAGAGCAGGCACGCGGTCCAGATCCGGGCGCAGCATGACCGGCGCATCCGCGCGCTGTGACAACCAAGCCGAAATCGCGCGCGCAGCCTTCTCCACCAATGGCAGGACCGACAACCGCCAGAAAGCCAGATTGGCCTCCTTGTAATTCGAATATGTGTTGTCGCCGGGGATCCCCAGCATCATGGGCGGCACACCAAAGGCCAGCGCGATTTCCCGTGCAGCGGCATGGCGCGCAGCGATGAAATCCATATCGGCAGGTGTCAGCCCCATCGGCTTCCAGTCCAGTCCGCCTTCAAGCACCATTGGTTTGCCCGCATTGGCGACGCCGGAATGAGCCTCTTCCAGTTCGCGCTTCAGCCCGGCAAACTGTTCCTCGGTCATGCGCGCGCCATCCTTGGCACCATAGACAAGCGCGCCCGATGGCCGGGCCGAATTGTCGATCAGCGCCTTGGCCCAGGCAGCGCCCGCATTATGGACATCTACTGCGCGGGAGGCTGCGGCCAATGGCGAAAAGCCCATCACGTCATCGGTCGGATGAAACAGTTTCATCTGCATCACCGGCGACCAGCCATCAGCCTCGCGCAGGAAGCGGCGTTCATCGCGCCCCTCGCCCATTACCCAGCCCATCGGCCAGCCAGACCGCCCTTTCAGCACCCGCATCCGATCTGGCCGCAACACATGGATCTCACGCACCGCGCCATCCTCCAGCGTCACCCCATAGAGGAAGGCATTCCCGGCGGTTTGCAGATGACCGTAAAAGGCTTCCAGCAGTTCCGGACCGGACTGTTCCGGGTTGGGCCGCGCGATCAGGTCTGCCACCGGGCCATCGGCATCGGGGCTGACCAGCGCAACACTCGCAGCCGCCTCGGCGATCATGCGGATACAACGATAACCCACCGCGTTTCGCTCAAACCCCTCACGGGCCAGCGCCACCGGATCACGCTGCGTCCAGTGCGCCGCCCCCAGCTGCGACAAGGCAATAAGCGGCACGGACGCCGAGGCCTTCGCCTCGCGCCTTGTGAATGGGAACATGGTGTTCCTCCTTCGATTATTCTTGAAAACTCAGCCCCTCACCCCTTCCCCTCTCCCCGCCGGGGCGAGGGGTAACAGCGCTACACCCCCTCGCCCTTCAGGGAGAGGGGCCGGGGGTGAGGGTTCTGCATCGCTCAAATCCATCTCACTCTAGGCCCCTCGCGTTCATCGAGCAATAACACTGTCAGCGCCCAGACCAGCGCATCGACGCGGTCGGGCGAGCCTTGCTGGGCCGATGTGCCAAAGGCCAGCATCTCATCCTCCAGCTCGCGGAACACGCCGACATGGCGCACGCGGTTATCGCCATAGAGCGCAGAGATTGGCGCGGCCCGCACCGCCTTGTTCCAGCGCGCATGCACTTCGCGTACAGCCCCTTTCCAGCCCGCCATGACGAGGATCTGGCGGATCATCGAACCACCCTGATTGGTCTCCACCACGATTTCCGCCACCCCCCATTGGCGCGCCAGTGCAACAGCACTGCCAGCCCAGTCGATCGGTGCAAGACCCTGCGTCGTGCCGTCATCCAGCACCACGCCTTCGCTATTGGCCCGCACGCCCGCGACAACAACACCGCAGGCATCCGCCCCTTCGCCCATGCCCGCGGGCGGGTCCAGCGCCAGGATCACCCGCACAAGGTCATCCGGCGGTCGGTTCAGGCGCATCTCGTCCAGTTTCGAAAGCGTCCACATGCTGGTCGACACATCTTCGATCATCATGCCTTCCAGCTCCCGCCTACCGATCAACTGTCCGCCGTAAAGCCGCTCCACCGTACTGATGAAAACACCCGACAGATTGGCGGCATTGTCCTGCGTCGCGCTTCGCGTCAGGACCACGCCATCCTCATCCAGCAAGCGTCTGACAAGCGGAACCGGCCTTGGCGTCGTCGTGGCAACCACGCGCGGGTCGTCGCCCAGCCGTAGACCCAGCATCAGCATGTCCCACGCATCTGCGCCATGTGACCAGGCGGCAATCTCGTCACACCAGGCCACATCAAATTGCGGCCCGCGCAGGCTGTCAGGATCTTCAGCTGAAAACACCTGCGCCACCGCGCCATTGGGCCATTCCAGCCGACGACGCGTTGACACATAGACAGGTCGCTCATGCTCCGGTCCGATCGCGCGTAACCCTGAAACGCCCTCGATCATCACTTCGCGTGCATCCAGCAAGGTCGGCGCAACCAGTGCCGCACGTTCCTTGCCGTAAACCATCATCTGCTCACGCAGCCATTCGGCCCCTGCCCGGGTCTTGCCTGCGCCACGCCCGCCCATATAGAGCCAGCAGCGCCAGTGGCCCGGCGGCGCGATCTGGGCAGGCCGCGCCTGATAGCGCCAGGCCTGCAATCGCTCAAACCAACGCGTCTCGTCCAGTGCGTCAGCCTGCGCCATCTCCATCAGTCTGCGCCTGTTCGCCAGCGGCAAGGATGCCAGAAAGCTCCTGCTCCAGTCGGGCCCGTATGAAGGCGTCGTCAGGGCGCCGTTCTTCATCTGCACCCTCCGTATCAAACTCGTGCTTCAGGCTCACATAGCCCTTCAGATCGCGCAGGCGTTTTGCTGCCGCCGAGACATCGCCAGCCATGGCATCGTCATCGGCCAGATCACATTCGCGGCGGCGGATTTCATTGATTTGTTTTTCGTCCGTCATCTCTATCAACCGGATTTTTCGAACATGACGAAGATTATACCAAAGCTCCCCCGGTCGGATTGTTTGCCTCGATTCCTGGCTACAACATTGATTTTACTCATTAGTTTCATGTGAGGACGTGCGACATCCGCGCAACGCTCCAACAATTGTGCAGCCGGCACTCTCTACAGATGCAATTTGTCATGATCAAAACGGTTCTGGTTCTTGACCGGATTTAAACCCTGATGATCCAAACCTGTGTTCTGATCTCGGGACAGATGAGCTGACGACCATTATATGACTGGCTTTCGCGCGGATATTGCCGACACCCCCAAACACCGCTTTGCCGTGTTGAAATGGATTGGAATCGGCCTGTTTTCGATATTCTGCATCGGCGCGGCAACGCTGGGCCTGTTGTGGAACGCGCTGTTCGCACAAATGCCCACCTTGCCGGATCCTGATACGCTGTGGGCGATGAACCGCGAACCGGCGATCGAATTTCTTGACACAGACGGAAACACGATTGCCATCCGCGGTCCGCGATATGGCAAGCGTATCAGCCCCTCAGACCTGCCGCCTCATGTCGTCAATGCCTTCCTCGCTGTGGAGGATCGACGCTTCTATGAACATGAGGGCGTTGACCGGCTCGCCATTGTGCGCGCGGCCATGGCCAATGCACAGGCAGGTGAAACCGTTCAGGGTGGCTCGACCCTGACCCAGCAACTCGTCAAGAATTTGTTCCTGACCCCGGAAAAGACCATCAAGCGAAAAGCACAGGAAGCCCGGCTGGCGCAGGAGCTGGAAAACGTCCTCACCAAGGACGAGATCCTCGAACTTTACCTAAACCGAATCTTTCTGGGCGCACGCAGTTACGGTCTGGACGCTGCCAGCCACCGCTATTTCAACAAGCCCCCGCAGGAGTTGAGTGTTTCAGAGGCCGCCATGATCGCCGGGCTGCCACAGGCCCCATCGCGCTATTCGCCTTTCGTCTCGATGGATGAAGCCATGGAGCGACGCAATGTCGTGCTTGATCGCATGGTCGCGGCCAATTTCCTCACGCCCGGCGCAGCAGAGCGCGCCAAGCAGGATATCATCGTCCTGACGGATGAAGACTACATTGCCTATATGGGCTATGCCCTCGACTACGCCACTGAACAGGCGCGCAACCTCGCCTCCCGCGATGCGCCAGACCTGATCGTCACCCTCACCATCGATCCCGAACTGCAACGCGTCGCACATGAGAAGTTGAATGCTGTGCTTGCAGAATCGGGCGAAGCCAAGCGCGCCAGCCAGGCCGCATTGGTGGCCATGGAACATGATGGTGCCATTCGCATGATGGTTGGTGGTCGCGATTATGACCAGAGCCAGTTCAACCGCGCCGTCCAGGCCGAGCGCCAGCCTGGATCCGCCTTCAAGGCATTCGTCTATGCTGCGGCCCTGCTCGATGGCATGCAGCCCTATACTGTCAAATATGACGAACCGATCAAGATCGATAATTGGCGACCCAAGAATTATGGCGGCCAATATCTTGGTGCTGTCACACTGTCTGAAGCCTTTGCCGGATCGATCAACACGGTAGCGGCTGAAATCGCGCAGGAAGTCGGCCTGGAAAAGGTCATCGAGCTGGCTCGACGCTTTGGCGTCCGCTCCCCACTCCAACCTTATCCTTCTCTTGCACTGGGGTCGGATGAAACCAACCTCCTGGAAATGACCCAGGCCTATGGCGTGTTTGCCACGGGCGGAAAGCGCGTGAACCCTTACATCGTCTCGGAAGTGCGCACATCGCGCGGTGAAGTCCTGTTCTCCCACAATGAGGACAAGGAGCCGGTTCAGGTCTATCCCAGCCAGTATAATCGCGAAATGGTCGGCATGATGACCCGCGTGGTTCGTCGCGGTACAGGCACCGCCGCCCGGCTGACCATGCCACAACCAGAACCTGCTGAAGGTGCCCCCTTATCAGATGTCCCACGCGAACAAATCTATCGCGATGTCGCGGGCAAGACGGGCACCAGCCAGGACTGGCGTGACGCGCTGTTTATCGGCTTTACCGCAGACTACATATCCGGTGTCTGGGTGGGTAATGACGATGACACTCCCATGCGCCGCGTCACAGGTGGCGACCTGCCCGCCAGGATCTGGAAGGACGTGATGGAAGTCGCACACCAGGACCTGCCAGCTACACCTCTGGCAGGTGCAGAAGCAGCCAACAACCTGTCGACAGAAGCCGAACGCAGGCTGGCGTTTTATCGCTCCATGGCCGACGCATTTGCCGCCGTAGAAGCGCGTGACGCCCGTGGTCATAACTGATCCGACAGCTGATATCCGCCACTTTCCAGATCTTTACAAAATTGAAGCATGCCTTAACGGCCGTTGCTTTTTTCCCAATAACAACTCGAATGTAATTTAAGGTTGTTGTGACACAAATGCCTTTTCGAACAGAGGAATCCCTCCGTGTGGAATCGCATTTATCAGTTCATGAAAGTGAGGGAGGATCAGCCCGAGCTTAACCGCGCCATCTTCACGTCGCTGGGAAACATGATCCCGCTGATGTATGCGATGGTATCGGTCAACATGATCGCGCTGGCATGGACCCACTGGAGCGTCGCCCCGCGCTGGCTGACGCTGACCCTGCCGATTTTTTTCACGGTGATAACGTTCCTCCGCAGCGTGAAATTTCACAAGCACCGCAACACATATTTTTCAGACGAAGAAATCCGCAAACAGCTCCAGATCACGGTGTTCATGTCCGGTCCGATCTCGGCCATGTTCATGCTGTGGGAGTTTTCCCTGCTGAATTACAGCACCGGCCTGATGCAGGGTCAGGTCATGTTCTTCGCTGGCGTCACTGCCTTCGGAACAGCTTTCTGCCTGATCCATCTGCGCCAGGCCGCAATCATCATGATGATGTCCACCATCCCACCAACCGCAATCTTCCTCGCACTCTATTTCAACCAGCCCGTTCATATCGCCGTGGCGATCAATATGCTGGTCGTGGGTGCGCTGGCTGTGTTCATCATACGCGGGGTCAATAATGACTTTGCAGCACTCATTGCCCAACAGACCCTGCACGGGGAACAGAAGGAAAAGCTGCAACGCCTCAACCATGACAATCTGAAACTTGCAAACACGGATGCCCTCACGGGATTGCCCAACAGACGTTCCTTTTATCATGCACTTGATCAGTACATCTGCGAAGCAACAGAGACCGACAGCCAATTGGTGGTTATCCTGCTGGATCTGGACGGTTTCAAACCTGTCAATGATGTCTTCGGGCACCCCGCAGGAGACGCCCTGCTTCAGGCGGTGTCAGAGCGTCTGCAGTCACGTCTCGGCGACAGTGGCCTGCTCTCCCGCCTTGGTGGTGATGAATTTGGTATCCTTCTGACCGATCCCGGTACGGATGATGAAGTGCTTGCGCTATGCCGCGAGCTGTCAGAGACATTGCGCCAGCCTTTCAGGCTCAAGGAAGGTGTCGCGAATATCGCTGGTACGATCGGCATTGCCCGCTATCCCGAATCCGGACGCTCCAGAGGCCAGCTGTTTGATCGCGCGGATTATGCTCTGTGCTATTCCAAGCAACACTCGAAAGGTGAACCGATCTTCTTTTCTGAAGATCATGAGAAGGCCATCCGTGAATATGCGACGCTCGAACAGCGCCTGCGTGAAGCCAATCTGGAAAACGAACTCTATATGGTCTTCCAGCCAATCATGGATACACGCCGCGACAAGGTCATGGCTTTCGAGGCACTTGCCAGATGGCAAAGCCCGACTCTTGGAAATGTTTCTGCCGAAGCGTTCATCCGCTCCGCTGAACAGGCTGGCCTGATCGCAAACATGTCCGGCGTCCTGCTGGACAAGGCATTGGCTGCGGCTATGCACTGGCCCGCTGATGTTTGTCTCTCCTTCAACCTTTCAGCGGTCAACTTGTCTTCCAGCGCCTCTGTGCGCGATATACTTCGCCGTGTGGACCGCTCGGGATTTTCGCCTTCACGTATCATATTCGAGATCACTGAAAGTGCTGTGATGCGTGATTTCGACCGTGTGATCGAAGCTCTGAACCTGATTCGAAGCACGGGTGCCCGGATCGCGCTGGATGATTTCGGCACCGGATTTTCCAGTCTTTCCTATGTTCAGAAACTGCCGCTTGACCGCATCAAGGTCGACCGCAGCTTCGTTCAGGGTATCGACAACAATCTCGCCACACGGAAGATTGTCGAAACCATTGCAATCCTGTGCCGCAATATCGGTATAGGCTGCATTGTCGAAGGCGTTGAAACCTCGCGCCAGATGGATCTCGTCCACCGCATGGGCCTGACAGAAATCCAGGGCTATTTCTTCTCCAAACCTCTGGATGAGGAAGAAGCGCTCAAGTTCGTGCAATCACACAATAGCGATGATGACATTGCCTGGCTCAGTGCCTGATCACTGGATGTCGATCTAATTCAGCCCGCGCGCATAATCGCCCTTTCAGTCCGTTGATCGCCAGTCTATATCCGGACCATGGCAAATACCCCTATCACGACCCTTCGCAATGTTCAGCTGACGCTGGGCGGTGCCCCCTTGTTCACCAGCGTGGATATTTCGCTTTATCCAGGCGAACGCACTGCGCTTGTGGGGCGCAATGGCGCTGGCAAATCCACCCTGATGCGGATCCTCGCAGGTGAGCTGGAAGCTGACAGCGGCGACTATTGGCGCCAACCTGGCGCAACCCTGCAATATCTCAAGCAGGAACCGGACTTTTCCGGCTTCAAAACTGCGCTTGAATTCGCCTGTACAGACCTTGACGAATTCGAACAATACCGCGCCGAAGCCGAACTGGGTGCCTTTGGGGTCGATCCGGAAGCCAATCCGGCCAACATGTCCGGCGGACAGGCGCGCCGACTGGCGCTCGCTCGGGCGTTCGCAACCGACCCGGACATCCTGATGCTTGATGAGCCCACCAACCATCTCGATATCGACGCCATCGAGATGCTTGAAGAGCGCCTCAACAGCTTTCGTGGGGCAATCCTGCTGGTCAGTCACGACCGCCGTTTCATGGATAATGTCACCACGGCAATAGCCTGGTTGCGCCTAGGTCAGGTGCGCAAGCTGGATCGCGGCTATGCCCATTTCGATGAATGGGCCGAACAGGTCGAGGAAGAGGAAACTCGCGCGCGCGAAAAGCTGGACACACAGCTGAAAGCTGAAGCACGCTGGATGGCGCGCGGTGTCACTGGCCGACGCAAACGCAATCAGGGCCGGCTCTCACGTGTACACGAAATGCGCGCCACAGCCCGCGAACTGCGCGGACAGGCACTCGCGGCATCTGCAGGATCAAACCTGACGGCCGATGAAGGCCAGGCGTCATCCAAGCTTGTGTTCGAGGCAAAGAACATTTCCAAGCATTTCGACGGCCCCAATGGCAAATTGACGATCTGCGAAGATTTCTCCTTGAAGATCATGCGCCGTGACCGTATCGGCCTGATCGGCGCGAATGGTACCGGGAAATCCACCCTGCTGAAGCTCCTGCTGGGAGAGATCGAACCTGACTTTGGCACCATTCGCAGCGCCAAGAACCTCTCCATCGCATATCTGGACCAGACGCGTGACACGCTGCGCTCCGATGAAACGCTGTGGGAGAACATGGCCCCCTCCGGCGGTGACCAGATCATGGTGCGCGGGCATCCGAAACATGTTGCCGCCTATGCCAAGGACTTCATGTTCAAGCCGGAACAATTGCGCCAGCCTGTTCATGCCCTGTCAGGTGGCGAACGCAACCGTCTGATGCTTGCGCTTGCCCTCGCCCACCCCTCCAACTTGCTGGTACTGGACGAACCGACAAACGATCTCGATATCGAAACACTGGACCTGCTTGAGGAAATGCTCGCTGATTATGACGGCACGCTCATTCTGGTCTCCCACGATCGTGCATTTGTTGATGGCGTGGTGACCTCTATCCTCACCCCTGAGGGTAATGGCCAATGGCTGGAAACCCCGGGTGGATATTCTGATTATCTCAGACAGAAACAGAAAAATGCGCCAGACCGTAACGGGACTGCAAAGACCAGCACGACATCATCACAACGCAACCAGAAGACAAAGACCAAGCTCACCTTCAAGGACCAGCATCGCAGCCAGGAAATCGAACGTCTGGTGCCTGAACGCGAAGCCGAGATCAGGGCGCTGGAAACTGAACTCGCGGACCCTGCATTGTTTGAAAAAGACAATGCGACCTTCAACAAGAAAGCTGCGCGTCTGGATGCAGCACGGCTGGAACTTGAAGGCTATGAAGAAGAATGGCTTGAACTGGAAGAAAAGAAAGAACAGCTCTCCATCAATGGTGACTGAGGCAATGCGGCGAAACCCACCTGCCGCAAGCCTTCTTTAGAGTTGGGTATTTGAACATGGACAACTCAGAAGACACCGGCCCGGCAGCACGCATCAAACAGGCGCGTGAACAGGCCGTCGCCGATGCTCATGCTGTCGGGGTGAACCCTGCATTCATTTCCAGGCTCGTTGATCGCTTTTATGAGCGTATACGGGCCGATGAGGTACTAGCGCCGATTTTTGCTTCGCGCATCAAGCCGGAAGACTGGCCCAGGCATATGATGACCATGAAGCGTTTCTGGGCATCGGTCATTTTGAATGCCGGTATCTATTCGGGAAAACCAATGCTGGTCCACAAACAGGTGGATATGATCCGCGAGGCACATTTTGATCGCTGGCTTGCGCTGTTCGAATTCACTCTCCGGGACATTGCGCCATCTGACGCAGCAATTGAACTGTTCATGGAAAAAGCACAGCGGATTGCAGAGAGTCTCAAGCTGGGATTGTTCTACCGCATCTGACCCCGGACAAGACTGTCGCAGTATTTCTGATCACCAAGCCATATTCCATTAAGGAATACTCCGTACCATGCAGGACTGTGCTTTAAGGGATTGGGGCCATTTATGTCTGCTGATACGTCTAAATTCGCAAAATTGATGGAGCTGGCCAAGGAAACGTCCAGCGAGAAACGACGCGATCTTCTTCGCGAAGTTACAGATATCTTTTTCGAAGATAACAAGACGGACCGGTCAGAAACCGAATGTGCCATGTTCGATGAGATTATCGTCGCTGTTGCCAATGACATGACCGAGGAAGTCCGCAAGAATCTGGCGGGACGGGTCGCAAAGTCGAAATCACCACTGCGCCGTACCGCGCGCCGCCTCGCGACCGACACGATCGCTGTCGCAAGACCCGTCCTGAGACATGCAGGTGCGTTGACCGATGAAGACCTGGTCGAGATCGTCAACACCAAGCCCCAGTCTCACCTTATGGCCGTTTCAAAACGCCAGGGCCTCGGTGAAGTTGTTTCTGAAGCGCTTGTACACAAGGGCGAAGACCCTGTGCTGGTCTCCTTGCTGGAAAACTCAACGGCAAAGATCAACCGCAAATCATATGAAACAATAACCGAGCGTGCGAAGTCTTCACCTGCCCTGCACGCGCCTTTGGTCAAGCGCCAGACCGTGCCGCTCGACCTGCTCAACGACATGTATAATGTCGTCGAGAAACAATTGCGTCAGCACGTGATGACACGCTTCGAGAGCGTCTCTGAAGCTGAGCTGTCAGAAGCCCTGAAAAAGTCCCGTAACAGACTGGATGCTGTTTTCGGCGGCCAGCCAGACGATATGGATGATGCCCGCAGCTGGCTCAGACAGATGGTTGAAGCCAAGAAACTTCAGCCTCCCATGCTTGTTCAGCTTCTGCGTGACAATCAGCGCACGCGCTTCATGTGCGCCCTGTCCTACATAGCCGATATGCCATTCAATGTCGTACTACGTCTTATCACCCAAAAGGATGTCGATGCGCTGGCAATTCTTTGCCGTGCAGCAAAGCTGGAAAAGCCCCTGTTCGCATCTATTGCGGTTATCATTGTCGGTGGCGAGAATGGTGTGGCTCAGGCCAACAAGTTTGCTGCTATGTATGATCAGGTCTCATCCACCGCTGCCCAGCGCGCTGTGCGGTTCTGGAAGGTGCGCAACAGCTCCGTGTCCAAGCCCCAATCAAACGCCGCCTGATTCCACAAATACTGGTTGATCCTGCTTTTTGCAGTGAACACCTTAATTCGAATACTTTCAATCCAAACATTCCGCTTACGTCAAGGTTTGGCAATATTATCCGTTAATAATTTTTTTATAGTATATTTAAGTTCTAAATCGGCGATCTTCTGCATTTTTAGTATTCATCGCCAACGTGGTTAAACTAAAATTTATAATTCCGGCATTAAATAACTAATGTGGCGGATGATTTTACTTACTTTATCCGGCCATTACAATAGATCAGCTGTGAAAGGCAGACAGTTACCATGCTTAAGAAAATGTTATCTTTCTCAACGCTGGCAGTCGCGATGTGGGCATATGGTGTTTCCCCTGCGGCGGCCGAACCGGTTCTAGTTGAACAGGTTGCCCCAGAATATCCTCGCGGTGCAGAACGCCGTGACCTTGAAGGCGATGTCACAATGGCTTTCGAAGTCAATGACGCCGGTAAAGTCGAGAACATCCGCGTTGTGGGTGAATCCATGCCAGGCGTGTTCGACAAGGCCGCTGTAAAGGCACTCGAAAAGTGGACCTTTGAAAAAGGTAACCCTGGTGAAATCGAAGTTACGATCGCATTCCAACTCTGATCTAACCACCGATCTTTAATACTGTTTTGTACTTTTATTGGTGACAATAAGGGTAAATTGACGCGATCGAAGTGTTGAGGGAGGCTTCGAATATGGTTTCTATGAAGAAAACATTTAATCTGGACCCGGATCTTATCCGCGTACAGCTACCTGGTGCCTTTGCTGTTGCGGGCGCAATGGTTGTCGGAGCCTCCGGCATTTCTATCTACGCACTCAATGTGGCCAGCCAATCGCTCAGCGAGACGGCTGATACCACCCTGCCCCTGCTCGCCGCTTCCGGCGAAATGGCGCAGTCGGCCCGAGCCCTCAACGCAGAAGCAAACAGCTTTGCGGATGTGAGCGTGGAATCCGAACGCCTTCGCAGAATGGATTCCCTGGTCGAATTGCTGACAAATATCGACAGCAACATCCAGGAACTCGACACCTCCCTGAGCTCCGAGGAACTTCAGGATGTTGTCTCCGCTACCTCAGTGATGAATGAAGCCGTCAAGGGCATGAATTCCACGGTGGAACAGCGCATTGCCGCAGAAACAGCGTTGGAAAAATCGCTGCGCGAAGCCCAGCAATATCGTAGCGCAGTTGCCAATGAGGTTGAATCCCAACTCGACACTGATGACAGCGGCGACGTTGAAACCCTGTTGCGCATCTCGGTGTCGGCAAACCTGTTGAACTCGCTTTACGCCGAAGCCAGCCTGGCAACGACTGAAGAAGAAATCGCCGCCATCCAGGACAAGATGCTGGACCAGGTCGACGAGATGTCGGTGAACGTCGCAATTCTGGGTGAGTTCGCCACGACAAATCTGCGCACATTCAGCAGCAGCCTCACCGAGCTTGCTGAAGGCGACACCGCCATTCCGCAATTACGCACAGCCTCGCTCGAATATGGACTTCGTGCCGCTGAACTGGCCGACAAGGGCCGCGAAGCTGCTCTCAGCCTGCAAGAGTCCGTTCTCACTGTGAAGAATGAGTTGCAGGCCGACGCCCAGGAAAACTCGACCAGCGCACTCGCTGCCTCCCGCGGGACTTCCGTTCTGCTTCTCATCGTCACGCTATCAGCGCTGATCGGTGCCGGTGCAATCGGATATTATTATGTCGAGCGCCGCATCTCGCGCCGCCTGACCAAGCTTCACAACGCCATGAACAAGCTCGCCGAGAACGACTTTGATGTCGATCTGGAAGGCACTGAAGGCAAGGATGAGATCGGCCAGATGGCCCAGACCCTCCGTGTCTTCGAGCAGAATGGTCGTGACCGCATCCGCCTGGAAGAAGAACAATCCGCCGAGAGCGAGGCACGCAACCAGCGCGCCATCCGCGTCGAATCTCTCGTCGCCCAGTTCGACAACCAGATGAATGAGACCTTCCGCAATCTCAGCCTGGCAACGTCCGAGCTGCAGAACACAGCTGAAGTCATGCGTTCTTCCGCTGACAATGCCGCCAAACAGACCGGTTCGGCTTCAAATTCCGCCGAGGATGCCTCACAGAATGTCAGCACGGTTGCGTCCGCTGCTGAAGAGCTGACAGCATCCATCCTGGACATCTCCGAACAGGTTCGCAAATCGACCAATATTGCCCGCGAAGCGGTTGATGAGGTCAAGCTGTCTTCGGACAATGTACGTGGTCTGGACGAGGAAGCCGCCAATATTGGTAGCGTCATCGAAATGATCAGCGACATCGCCGAGCAGACCAACCTTCTCTCCCTGAACGCGACGATCGAAGCAGCACGTGCAGGTGAAGCTGGCCGTGGCTTCTCGGTTGTGGCTGCCGAGGTGAAGGAACTCTCCGGTCAGACAAGTCGTGCAACCGAACAGATTGCACAGAAGATCACCTCGATTCAGAAGGCCTCCACAAGCGCTGTGGATGTCATGAACAAGATCTCCGTGCTGATCGACAATATTGACGAAATCTCACGCTCCATCTCCAACGCGATGGAACAGCAGCAGGCGGCCGTGTCCGAGATTTCCCGCTCCGCTCAGGACGCTGCTACCGGCGCAGCATCCGTGAATGAAAGCGTGCAGGACCTGACGCGCACCACGTCTGAAACAGGTGAATGTGCTCAGAATGTTGCCAATGCTTCCGGAAGCCTCTCTTCGGAATCGGAGCGACTTCAGACATCCGTCAACGCCTTCCTGAAGGACGTTCGGTCAGCCTGATTTCAATGCCTGAATTTTGAATGGATGGCGGGGAAGCAATTCTCCGCCATCTTTTTTGTATTGAGCCAAGGCCAGCGACTAGTCGATCAGTTGATCAACCATCTCCGCCATCTTCAGCACCAGCATTACGCCCGGCGCTGCTCTGGCCCTTCAGTGCACGCATCTTGGTGACATTCTCCGACAGGCTCGGCGGGTGCACGATTTCAGGTGCGTCCTGCTGCTGCATGTAAAGCGTACGAGACGGAAAGGCGAACCCTGTGCCTGCTGCCTCGACGATCTCGATAAGCTTCAGGGCAAACTCTTCCTTGTGCTTGAGCCACTCTGTCCAGGCCGTTGTCTTGGTAAAACAGTAGATCAGGAAGTCGATCGAACTACTGTTGAACGAATCCACATGCACAAACAATGTGGCGTCTGGCGGTTTGGCGATTGCATCGCTGGTATAGAGATAGGCCTCGATCTCCTCGCGGATATAGCGAAGCTGCTCGACCGTCGTGCGATATTCCACACCGATCACCCATTTGATCCGGCGGTGTGTCATGCGTGAATAGTTCACCACGGCATTGTCTGAAAACGCGGCATTGGGAACATAGACCGGGGCCTTGTCGAACTGGCGCACCAGTGTAGAGCGGAAATTGATCTGCTCAACCGTGCCCTCGACAACGCCGTCCACCTTGATCCACTCGCCCGGCTGCATGCGTTTTTCTACCAGGATCAGAATGCCTGAGATCAGGTTCTTGAACAGGTCCTGCGCACCCAGTGCCACAGCCACACCAAAGATCCCCAGACCGGCCAGGATCGGCCCGACCCTGATTCCCCACATCTCCAGGATCGCCGCCGCACCGATCAGGATGAACAGCATCTGCAATGCCTTCACCAGCCAGTCGACAATCGCAGGCGACAGCGTGTCGCGTAGCCCTGTAAACAGGAAGGAGAACGCGCCAACCGCGCGGTTCAGCGTCCAGAAGATCGAGAACGCGACCAGTGAACGCAGCACCTTGTCGACAACCACCTGCGCCCCTTCAGGCAGGGCGATTACCTGCGCTGCGAAATAGACACCCAGAATGATCGGTACCATCTTGAGCGGGGCCGCTATTGTCGTGACCAGTGCGTCATCCAGATTGGTCTTCGTGCCTGCCGCCGCCCGCGAAATCGCGCGGACTGCTGTGCGCGCAAAGATCCCCCGAATGATCAGCGCAAACAACAAGATGAGAGAGGCGACAATGATATCGCCATAGGTCAGCCCGAAAGCGCCCTCATGCCAGATGTCCTGAAGATAGGCATATGCCATGCGTGCCCAATCGGGCATCTCGATGTTGTCGAGGTTGAAATTGTTCATCCCATCCCCTCCCTCTAAACCTGTCTAACCGAGCCCACCCCGGGGCCAGCCCCCTGCTAACCTTGAAAATGCGGCAGGTTCAAGGGGGCTTTGACCTCAATCATGTCGAGACCTGTCGCACTGCCCAAACAAAGCCCGAAAGCATTGAGGCGTATTACATCCGTTCGCATAGTATGATTGCGGCACAAGCAGGAGTATTATAAGCTTACGAACAAATAATAGATCCGGAGCGTGCCTCACCAGGCAGGCCGAATGCCGGGACAGGGGGACATAAAAATGCTCACGAAACAAATCCGCATCTGCATTTCAGCAGGTCCAGCCACAGCTGTTTTGCTGATTGTCGCTCTTTGGCCGCTGGCACAATTCATCCCGCCACCCTCACCCCTGCTTGATGCCGATTGGTATGCTGAATTCTATCGCAGCAATGTGATCGGGATTCGTATGACGGCTGTTGCTCTCATGCTCGGCAGCACTGTTTCAGTCATGTTCTATGCGGCCATGGCAACGCTGACCAAGCGCATGGAGGGCGAAGTTGGCCCCTGGACAATGACCCTGCTTGTCGCTTCGGCAATCGGTGTGACAACGTTTTTCTGTTCCGGCGTTTTCTTCGCTGTACTCGGATTCCGGCCTGAACGATCAGTGGAAGAGCTCTATCTGATCAATGATTTTGCATGGATCATGCTCGTCATTCCAGCTTTCCCTGCCAGCCTGCAAGCCTTTGCGATGGGTATTGCAACACTGGGAGACAAACGCGCCCGCCCGATACTTCCCCGATGGACGGGCTATCTCAATTTGTGGTTTGGCATGCTTTTCCTGCCGGGATTTCTGGTCGGAGTTTTCAAGTCAGGTCCCCTCGCATGGAATGGCGTTCTGGCGTTCTGGATCCCCGCAATCTTCTTCGGTTTATGGCTTCTCGTCCTCGCATGGGTGGTGTTTCAACGTATTGATGACGATTTGTTGAAAAGCCAAGCCTGATCCCCAGTCCGCCTGCGATTTGGCTGCGAGCAGCACTGGACAACAGGAACGAAAGACCTAGCTGCGCTCTTTCGTGTTCATGAAGCGTATATCCGGGTTCTTTTCCGCAACATATCCGACATCCCAGGCATTCTTGCCCAGGAATACCGGCGCGCCGTCAATATCGGTCGCCATATTGACGCGGTTCTTCTCGACAAAGGCCTCCAGCTTGGCCTTGTCATCCGATGAGATCCAGCGGGCGACATTGTAAAGCCCCTGCTCGAACGCGACCTCCAGATTGTTTTCCGCAGACACTCGCTCGGCCATCACATCGATCTGAAGCGCACCAACCGCACCGACGATCATATCGGCACCCAGCGCTGGCGTGAACAATTGCGTCACGCCCTCTTCGGCCAGACCTTCCAGCGCCTTGCGCAAATGCTTGGCCTTCATCGGATCCTTCACCCGAGCGCGTCGCAATATTTCCGGAGCAAAGTTCGGGATACCGCCAAACTGCACAGCGCCCGATTCCGACAGGCTGTCACCCACACGCAAGGCCCCATGGTTGGGCACACCGATCACATCCCCGGCAAAGGCCTCGTCTGCAATCTCGCGGTCCTGCGCCATGAACATCACCGGGCTGGCCACATTGATCTGCTTACCCGCAGTCGTTTTCAGCTTCATGCCGCGTTTGAACTTGCCGGAGACCATTTTCAGAAAGGCGATCCGGTCACGGTGGTTCGGGTCCATGTTCGCCTGAACCTTGAAGATGAAACCAGCCACCTCCTTGTAGTCATTCTCGATTATCGTCTCGGCACCCTTCACTTCGGCTTTTTGCGGACGCGGCGGCGGTGCATAGGCTGTCAGCGTGTCGAGCAGTTCACGCACACCGAAATGGCGCAGCGCCGTGCCGAACACCACAGGCGTCAGATGGCCTTCCAGAAAACTCTTCTCATCGAATGGCGGGCACATCTCGCGCGCCATCTCGGCATTCTCGGTGATTTCCTCGAACTCATCATCGCCCATATGGTCGTGAATCGCATTGCCATCCAGCGGCGTACGCGGCGCACCGGCGATATCGATCTCGTCTTCAGCCGTCTTCTTCTTATACATCAGGAACTCGCCCGAACGCACATCGGCCATCCCCCGGAACCGGTCGCCCGAGCCCTGCGGCCAGAACAGCGGCGCACAATCCAGTGCCAGCTTGTCCTGAATCTCGTCCAGCAGCTCGAACGGGTCCACAGCCTCACGGTCCATCTTGTTGATGAAGGTCACGATCGGAATGTCACGCAGGCGACACACCTCGAACAGCTTCAGCGTCTGCGGCTCGATCCCCTTTGCCGCGTCCAGCACCATCACCGCCGCGTCCGCCGCCGTCAGCGTGCGATATGTGTCCTCGGAAAAATCCTCGTGGCCCGGCGTATCCAGCAGGTTGAACACCAGATTCTCATATTCGAATGTCATCACGGATGACGCCACCGAGATCCCACGGTCCTGCTCGATCTTCATCCAGTCGGATGTCGTGCGCCGACGTTCTCCACGCGCCTTCACCTGCCCCGCCAGACGGATCGCACCACCGGTCAGCAGCAGGTTTTCCGTCAGCGTGGTCTTGCCCGCATCCGGGTGAGAGATAATGGCGAAGGTCCGTCGGCGGGACGCTTCCTCTGCAGGGCTGAGCGCCATGATATGAGGCCTTGTGTTCGAACGATGAGATCAAGGGCCAAGCGCATAGCGTAATTGGCGATGAAGGGCAAAGGGGCACAAGTTCTGCGGTCTGTCTTCCCTCCCATTGCCGTTCGGTTTAGGAATGTAAAATGACGTCGAGGGGACGAAATGGCCGACATATTCATCTCTTACAAGCGCGAGGAGGCCGGGCAGGCTGGAAGGCTGGCCCATGTACTCGAACAATTCGGTTATTCCGTATGGTGGGACGTTGCGCTTCTGTCCGGCGACGAATATCGCGACGTCATCGCCGAGATGATCGACAAATGCGCGGCGGTCATCGTGCTGTGGAGCCCGCTGGCAGTCAGATCCACCTTTGTGCGATCCGAAGCCAGCTATGCCCAGCGACAGGACAAGCTGCTGCCTGCCATGCTGGAGGCCTGCCACCTGCCACTGGGTTTTGACGAATCCCACATGGACGACCTGTCAGGCTGGAACGGCGAAGTGCTGCACCCCGGCCTGCAACGCCTGCTCAATTCGGTCCAGAACAAGACCGGAAAGCCCGCTATCATGGGGGCTGCCCCGTCGCAATCGGCCAGCCAGAAGGCCGAGATCATCGCCTTTCAGGGCGCAGCCAAGATGAATTCCCATGGCGCATGGGCACAGTTCCTCAAGGACCACCCCGCCACCATTTTCCGCGACTTCATCACCGTGAAGATGTCGGAACTGTCTGCCCCGCCAGAGCCAGCTCCCCCGCCACCGCCTGCCCCGGCCCCCACGCCAGCGCCGCCACCACGCCCCGAACCGCAAACCGCCACCGCACCCCCTCCACGCTTTATGGGCCAGCAATCGCAATCATCCAGCGCTGCGTCGGATGATAGCAGCAATAGTGGTCTGAAAATGCTGGTGATGATCATCGCAATGCTGATCGTTGGCGGCGTGGGCCTGGTGATTTTCAACACCATGCAGACCAGGGCTGACGCAGCCGCCTGGCAAGCAGCATCCAGTGCAAACACGGCGTCAGCCTATTCAGCCTATCTGGACGAATATCCCAAGGGCAGGTTCATCTACACGGCCCGCAATCGCATCAAGGCACTGGAAGAAGCGGCCACAGCCGAAACAGCTGCAAACGGGGCAGACAATGCAAGCCAGAACGAGGCCGCAGAGGCCCTCAAAAAAGACAATGACAGCTGGGCAATAGCCTTAAAACTGGACACGTTCGACGCCTATGGCGACTACCTCGCCGCTCACGCCAATGGAGCTCACGCCGAGGCCGCGCGCACACGCCAGCGCGAGATCGACACCGCCCAGACCCGCGCCGCACAGGAGGCCGAGAAAAAACGCCTGGAAGCAGACCGCGCAGACGCCCAGCGCAAGGCCGACGACAATGCCTGGTCCATCGCCAAAAGCGTCGACACTAGATCAGCCTATGAATCCTATCTGGCCGCCTATGCCTCCGGTCGCCACGCCAGCGAGGCCCGCGCTGCGCTCAAGCGCTTTGATACGCCGGCGCCCTATTCCCTCGAGCGGCTTCACCCGGATGTCCGTGAAGTCGTGGAAGCCGCCCGCACTGCGGCAAAATCGGCAACAATGACGGCTGAAAAGGCTAGAGTAGCTTCCGAAATTGCTGAAAAGGCACGTTCCAGTGCGCTGAGCGGACGGGCCGAAACTGTTCATCGAAAAACTGCAACTGCCGAATACTGGGGAGAGACAAATGCCGCAGAACTGATCGGCTTCGGTATCGTGGAATTCATTTCAGGTGATCAGTACTTGGGCGAATGGTCTAAGAGCAAACCCGAAGGGTTGGGTGTAATGAAGTTTGCCGAAGGACCGAACAATCGAACAGGAAGGGTATCTGCCGAGGGTGAATGGAAATCAGGAGAATTTGAAGGATATGGCGTACTGACCATTGATCACGGTGCATCAACAATGGTGGGCCATTTCAAGTATCAGTTTCTCAATGGCCTCGGTGTGTACACACTACAAAACGGCGGGCGCTTTGAAGGAAACTTTAAAAATAACGGGCTCGACGGCCTCGGCGTTTCCTGGACCGCCGATGGACGCGTCAACTCCGCCGGGCGCTGGAAAAACGGCAGGCTGGTCGAAAGCCTGAAAAAATGACCCGCAAATTTCGTCCTGTCCATACGCTGATCCATGCAGCGGGCCTGTGCAACATCGCGCTCGCATTCACCTTGCCAACTTTGGCACAGCAGATGCTACCAGCAGCCGACCAGTCCGCATTCAACGCCATTGGCCGTGTCAATATCGCGGGCTACAAGTCCCGCTCCATGTGCACAGGCACGCTGATCGCCAGCGACAGGGTGATCACGGCGGCTCATTGCCTGCGCGGACCGGGCGGAAATTTTGCTGATCCTGGCGAAATCCATTTCCTCGCAGGCTACCGGCAAGGCCACATGGCAGCGCACAGCACTGGCGCGCGTATTCTGGTTGCATGTGAAAATGCAGGCCGAAACGCTAATCTCACATCAATTCAAGATGATCTTGCCATTCTGGAACTGGCTGCACCGATATCGGCAAACCTGATCAAGCCGCTACAACTGGAAGATCAGTCCTCGCCCGCAGACACATACCAGATCATCGCCTATCGCCATGACCGACCGCACATCATCAGCGAGCAAACAGGCTGCACGAAAATCGCCCGCAACGATTTTTTATTGCAATTGTCTTGCGCCGTTGCACCGGGAAATTCCGGCGGACCCGTGCTGGTTCAGCGGTCAGATGGTTGGCGCATAGCGGCCATCGTGTCAGCAAGTTCACCACGCGGCGCACTTGTTGTCCTACCGCAAACAAAACGATTGCATGCCATTGGCACTGCTGAAGGTGATCAGCCACAACAATCTGACTGACCGCCCAATCTATACTCTGAATTATCTATGCTTCCCGGCGACAGATATTCGTTGCCGGATCAGTCATAGCGACGCGGACGGGTTTCATAAACGTCATCGTCAACGCCGGGCATGTCGCATTCAGGGTCTTCAATACAGCCCTTGGAAGCACCGGATGCAGCGCCGACACCTGCACCGATAGCCGCGCCCTTCTTGGCGTTTCCGCTACCGGTATTGTTACCGATCACCGCACCGACAACAGCGCCGGCAGCTGCACCCGCTGCGGCATTGCGCTCGGTGTGGCCGGATGTCGTACATGCGCCAAGGCCCAATGCCAGGGCGGCGGCGGCAGTGTAAGTGGCGAAATGTTTCATGAGTTTTCTCCCATTAATGTCTGTCGACAACATCAACGGGGCTGGGGAACCGATTGTTCCGATGACAAATGTTAAAGGTTCACCTGTCTTCACGTCACCTGTCTTCCGGCGCGATGTCCTTCAGGTCCATGCTGAAGATCTCGATCTCCTCGCGGCTGCGCGAGGAATGCACCCGATCCCTTGAGGGCGGCTGATCCTTCACGCTCACCCCCGGCCTGTGTGCCGTCTTCGGGCGGATCGGACGCGGCACAAATCCGCCCGCACAATTGGGGCAGACATTCTTCAACACCTCCTCCACACAGCTCACACAGAAGGTGCATTCATAGGTACAGATCCGCGCCCGTTGATCATGAGGCGGCAGGTCACAATCGCAAAGCTCACAATTGGGCCGAAGCTGTAGCATGGTGAAGCACTCCCGGAATCAAATCTGTCAGCCCTGCATACCAGAAAACCGCCTCAGACCTGCATGGGTTATGATCTGCGGCTGAACAGCAAGAAGGAGTTTCGAACTTTCCCGCCATCTCGGCCAGACGACTCTCATTGATGGCACGCCCCCCTTCGTCATCCCGGCCAAGACGCGACAGCGTCGCAGATGCCGGGACCCACACCCCAACGTTCTCAAACGCTCACAGGTAGGTTCCTGCATCCGCGTTACGCTTGGCCGGAATGACGTGGCCTGAACGGTAGCGGATCACCCCTGTTTCACACGCCAGGGCGGAAAACGGCGATCCTCCCCCGCCCAGTAGAGCCTGATCACATTGCCGCTGGGATCAATGATATCCGCCTCTCGCCAACGCCAGCTATAATCAGCTGGTTCCTTGAGGATGTCATAGCCGAGGCCCCGCATATGTTCGACGATCTGATCCATGTCCTGCGTCTCGAAATAACAGACAGGATGATCAGAACTGGTAGACATGTGGTCACGCGCGCTGATCGAAAACGTTGCCGGCGGGCCCTGATCGGGACGCGCCGGACATTGAAAGCGGGCATAATTGGGCGGCGAATCCACAATCAACGCCAGCCCCAATGCCCGATAAAAAGCGATAGAGGACGCATAATCCATTGTGGGAACTGTTACCTGATTCAGTTGCATGAGATCACCTCACTGGATTGCAAACAGGAACCGCTGTCATCCCGCACTTGATGCGGGACCTGCAAGACCAAGCGCCAAACCCCACACGCAGCTACGTTGTACCTGCCCGAAATAACGTGGAAAGATCACACCACAGCGACAGACTCATACGCGCCCACGGGCACATACTCATTTCGCACCACATCAAGATCGGAGCTGTATTCCACAAACTCGAACTCGAACCCGGCAGGCTCGACATAATAGATCCGGCGGCGATGATCCGTATCAGGGTCCGCCAGCATGCGCGGCTCGAACCCCGCAGCCGACAGGCGCGCTCTCAGCTCGTCAAGATTTCCGGTCTCGAACCCCATATGAGCCAGTCCAGGAAGGTGGCCCGCCAATTGCCGGATCTGGCCTTCGCCATGATCGTTCAGCGTCATATAACTGCGACCATTTCCGAAATGGACCCATTTGCTGGGCTTGCCATACCAGTCTCCCGTGCCCCTGCCGCGTACGCTCCAGTCCGGAAACGCCGCCTGAAGGAAAGCCAATGTGGGTTCAATGTCCGCCACGACGAGATTTACGTGTTCCAGCCTCATGATGTATCTCCATTTATAAAAGCATATACTTTCTTTAATCTGAGGGGCTGGATTTAAAAAGCAATATCTTTCATAAATCAAACCTATGAAGATGACCGATCCTCCCCACGCACCGCTCAGCCAGCCTGCCCGGCGCAATGTGCTCGACCAGCTCAAGATCGCCGGCCCGCAATCGGCTGCCGACATGGCGGACGCGCTGAACGTCACAGCCGTGGCCGTGCGCCAGCACCTTCAGGCACTTGAAGAGGAGGGACTGGTGACATCCACCAGCGAATCAATCGGTCGCGGACGGCCAAAGCGCATCTGGGCGCTGACCGATGATGCCGCACGGATCTTCCCCGATGCGCATCAATCGCTCGCGGTGGAACTGATCAGATCTGTGGAGACGCTCTATGGAGCGGACGGACTGGCGGCTGTCGCCGAGCGCCATGCCGCCGTGCAGCAAGCCAGCTATGCAGCCCGGATGACCAGTGCCACATCGCTACAGGACAGGATCGCCGCTCTGGTTGAAGCCCGCAGCGCCGAGGGGTATATGGCCGCCATGGCGCAGGATGGCGAAGACTGGCTGTTCATGGAAAATCACTGCCCGATCTGTTCGGCAGCTTCAGCCTGCACAAATCTCTGCGCGAATGAGCTGGAGATGATCCAGTCCCTGCTGGGCGCGGATGTCCATGTCAGTCGCGACGAGCACATACTGGCCGGTGCGCGCCGCTGTCTTTACCGGATCAGCAAACCCAGCTGACCCGGCAAAGAACAAGACAATCAGAACTTGCGGATCATCCGTATGCCGATCTCGTCCAGTCCCTGATTGCGGCCATTGCCCAGGATCTGGCCATGCGACAAGTGCTCGAAGATCAACTGGCCGGCCCATTCGTCGCCAAAGTCACGTGTCAGCGCGAAATTGGTGCGGAACAGGTCGCGTGACCCCAGCAGAAGGTGCTCATTCCCATAGGCCGCGCGCTCGGATGCTGTATCGCCTTCAGCATCCAGATCCCCGTCATGGATCACATAGCCCTCGCCGATCTCGAAATGCCAGCCATCGGCAAATTCCCAGTCGTATTCCAGCCCGAAACCGGCATAGGATGTCCCGCCACTGGAATTGACCGACGCCATCACATAAGGGTGCGGCGACCAGATGATCTTCAGGAAGTCAGGCGAGTGAAACCGTAGCTCACCATTGATATTGACCCCATCCTCCTTGTTGGCATTCTTGCCGTCCGTCACCTTGATATTATGCGCCATCACCCCGAGACGCGCACTGTCGATAACGTCCGCCTGCGCCACAACAGGTGTCAAAACCACCGCCAATGCGGTCAGTACCAGATGTTTCATGTCATTCCCCGACTGCGTATTAAGCATAATGTCCTAACCGGCGTTTCACCTTGCTGGCAAGCAATCTGAGACATCGGTAATGTTCCAGGGCAAATTCGAACACAGGTGTTGCCCGCGCACATCGCGCCATCAAAGACCTCTAGCGCAGGCGATCTTGCCCTGAAAACAATCAGACAGCCGCGCTCATGGATGATACTCAAGGTTCATCCTTTGTTTTGCCTTTGCCGGGCAAACAGGTTTATGACTGCCCCAATGATGCGTCATGACAGGGAACCAGATCGACACATGGCACGAGACGGAGACATCACCGATCCGCAACGCCTGCCGGAAGAAAGCCCGGAAGCGGGAATCGACCGTGCACTGCGTCCACTGGCATTTGATGATTTCACCGGCCAGGAAACCGCCAAGGCCAATCTGCGCGTCTTTGTCGGGGCAGCCCGCAAACGCGGCGATGCGCTGGACCATGTCCTGCTGTTCGGCCCGCCGGGCCTCGGCAAGACCACGCTGGCGCAGATCGTGGCGCGCGAAATGGGTGTCGGCTTTCGCTCCACCTCCGGCCCGATCATCGCCAAGGCGGGCGACCTTGCCGCCCTGCTGACCAATCTGGAAGAAAACGACGTTCTCTTCATCGACGAGATTCACCGCCTCTCACCTGCCGTCGAGGAGATCCTCTATCCGGCCATGGAGGATCACGAGCTGGATATCATGATCGGCGAAGGCCCCTCCGCCCGGTCGGTTAAGATCGACCTGCCCGCTTTCACCCTGATCGGCGCAACCACACGTGCCGGATTATTATCCACCCCGCTGCGAGACCGGTTCGGCATTCCTGTCAGGCTGGAGTTCTATACCGCCGAGGAACTTTCCGGCATTGTCTATCGCTCCGGCCTGAAACTGGGTGCGGATATCACCAGTGACGGCGCGAAGGAAATAGCCCGCCGCGCCCGAGGAACGCCGCGAATCGCCAATCGCCTGCTGCGCCGTGTACGTGATTTTGCCGAAGCGGAAGGTGCCACAATTGACCGCCATACCGCCGCACGCGCGCTGGCCCGGCTGGAAGTAGATGAAGATGGACTCGACAGCCTCGACCGGCGTTACCTCAACGCCCTGGTCAAGACCTATGCCGGTGGCCCGGTCGGTGCCGACACGCTGGCGGCAGCCCTGTCCGAAGCCCGCGACGCCATCGAGGAAGTCATCGAGCCCTATCTGATGCAATGCGGGCTGGTCGCGCGCACGCCACGTGGCCGGGTTGCCGCACCCGGGGCTTATGCGCGTCTTGGTATCGCGCCACCACAGGCCAATATACAATCAGGTCTGTTCGACGAGGACTGACCGTGATTCGCGGGTGATGAGCTGAGGGGAACGGACACATCATGTTTGGCAGCTTGTTCGGCAGGAAACCAACAGGTTTCGACACCAGGGACTGGCATCCGCAAATCGATCATGCGCTTGCACTTTTCGAGAAGCAGGACTGGACCGGTCTTTCCCTGCTGGTCTCGCGGCAAAGCGTGAACTCGGCTTTCCGGCTGATCACGGCGCTGGGGGTACGCAGTGAGCTGGATTCGGATCTGGGCAATTATCCGCACACACCCGGCCTGCTGACCATTCTAGGTGGCATACATACCTGCTGGGCGTGGCGCCATCGCGGTTTCGGGGCGGGCGAGGATGTCGAGACAGACCGCTGGCCACGCTTTTTCGAATCGCTTGAAACCGCCTCAGACCTTCTCACCGAAGCACTTGAGCTGCGCGAGAATGCCGCCTGCGCCCTGGGTTTCATGGGGCGCGTTCTGACCGGTGTAGGCGACACGGATCAGCTGGCGATCATCGAGACCCGCTTTCTGGCCTGTCCGGATCGGCCGCTTGATGGATGCGCCATGTTCCTTCAGGCCCACAGCCCCAAATGGCATGGCGATCATGATTCCATGTTCACTTTTGCCAACCGCGAAGCGCTGGATGAACGCCTTCATCCTGCCCGACACGCCCTTCCCGCACGCGCCCATGTCGAAAAATGGCTGTATGACGCCTGCATGGATGAAGATCCGGAGGTCAACAGACACGCCGAACGATATATGTCACAGCCCGAAATAGTGGCCGATATCTGCGCGCTGAATGATGCCTTCAATCGGGAGATGGCCGATAATCCGGCCGCACAGGCAGATGAATCAGCCTGTCGCTTTGCCCATGACAATCTGGGTTATGCACTTTATCTGGCTGGCCAGCGTCAGGAGGCTGCCCGGCATGTCTCCGCCCTGGGTCAGCATCCAGGTCAATGGCCATGGGTCTATTCCCTTGGTGAGCCGCCTGCGCGCGAATGGGGCCGCCTTCGAAAATCACTCGGCCTTTCGCGCCGAGCTGCGTGAACGCCTGATGAACCATGCTTGAGCATTCTGCACGGATATCTCTCCATAAGCGCGAGAGCACTTGTCAGCGGTCAAAATCAGTGTGATTTCGCTCACATAATCAATAAGCCAAGTGGTAGCCATGACGTTCGCAGCAGACAAGCCAACCATAGAGAACGCCGAATTGGCAGCCGGACGCAAACGCTCAGCTCGCGTTCCATGGTTTGACGGAGCCCGTGGCTATCTGCTCACTATGATGTATCTGGCGCATTACACATTCACCCTGAACACGCCGATCATCTGGCTTCATCATGGCTGGCATATCCCGGTCATGGATGGTGAGTTCTTCGTACTGATCTCCGGCTTTGTCTGCGCGCTGGCCTATTATGGTGCCCACAAGAAGAACGGCATGAAGGGGTCATTCCTGTCGGTGATGTCGCGTCTGAAATGGGTCTATGTCTATCAGGTCGCGGTCTCGATCCTGATGATCTTCATTTTCCGCTATTTCGGCGACACCGAAGTCCAGCCCTATTACCGGGCCGATTTCAACACACCACTTCTGCAACAGTTCATATCCGTCCTCCAATTGCGCACCATGCCGCCTTATCTGAACATCTTGATGCTCTACATGGCATTGATGCTGTTCATTCCGCTGGCCTTCGCGGCGCTCGAAAAAGGCTGGCGGTGGCGCTATCTGGCGGTGATTGCCGGGTTGTGGATCTTTGTCGAACTGGGGTGGCACACGCAACTTGACCACGTCATTCGCTCGGTATTCCCCTATCAGAAATATATCGGCCTGATGGGTTACTTCCAGCCTTTGACATACGCCACCTTGTTCTATGGTGCCTTCATGCTGGGCTATTTTTCCCGCAAGGGTGTGAAGATCGCCGAGACCGGGCCAGCAAGGCTGCGTCCGTCCCTGTTCTATGCAAGCCTGTTTATCCTCGCCCTTGGCGTACTGGGCTATATTACGTGGCGGCTGAAGCTGATCCCCGTGGAACTGGCCGTACCACAAAGACAAAATCTCAGCATTCAGGGCATTGTGACGACCTTTGCAGCCTCATACGCCATCTGGTTCCTGATCGCACGCGATGGCCTCAACCCGGTCTTTGACAAGCTGAGCGCAGCAACACGCTGGTTCTTCTCCATTCCGGTGTTCCAGATGCTGGGAAAGAACTCGCTGTTTGTCTATTCCATGCATGTGGTCGCCATGTTCCTCGCGGCCTATGTGGTGATCATTCTGGGGTTCAAGGACAGCCTGATCGGCAAGCTGGCAGGGCTGGCAGGCGGTTATGCCTTCCTCGTCGCCATCACCTGGGCAAAGAACCGCTTCCTGCCCAATCTGCCCTGATTGTATCTTGAAGCCCGTGGCGAACTGACGGTAACTGCGCGTCATGACAGACACATCCACCCCCGAAACCGGGCGCTTCGAGAACAAGATTCTCAGCCTGCCAGTGCGCGTCTATTATGAAGACACGGATTTTTCCGGCGTGGTCTATCACGCCAATTATCTGAAATTCTTCGAGCGCGGGCGTACCGAATATCTGCGTGCCATGGGCATGCGCCATTCAGAGCTGGCAGCAGGTGACGACCCCGGAGCCTTTGTCGTGGCGCGCATGGAGCTCGACTTCAAGCGTCCAGCTCGGATCGATGACGCCCTGCTGATCGAAACCCGAATCAGCAAAATGCGCGGACCACGTGTCTTCTTTGACCAGCGTGCCTTGCGTGGAGAAGAATTAATCTGTGCCGCCAGCGTCATGGTCGTCGCAATCAGCATGGATGGCCGCCCGCGCCGCCTGTCCGCAGAGGACGCAGCCCGCTGGCAGGCCCATATAATCGACCCCGACAGCTGAAACCCGCCCCAATATCGGGCGTTTGGCTGAAAACATGTCTGCTGCAATCTCAACTGAGTTTCATGTGAAATTCCTTCATCTCGCCCAATTTGCACGCCAAGAGGGTTGCGATACATACGCTGAAGCGCCAGCAAGCGGGTTTAAATGCCGTCCTGGACGGGATGTTGGCGAAATAACGGCACGATTAGAGAGGCTCTGATGCAAATTGCACAACTGGTCGCCACGAGCGGGGCCGACCTGATGTCGATGCTGCCCTTCCTGCAAGTGGAAGCAGCACAAACCGCCGAGATCGCTGGCGCGGAGGATTTTTCCGTCATGTCGCTGATCATACGCGCAGGCCCGGTGGTGAAGGCTGTGATGGCCATATTGCTGGTCATGTCGGTCTGGTCATGGGCTATTGCCTTTGACAAATGGTTCGGCGTCGGCGCGGCCAGGTCCAAGGCCAAGGCGTTCGAAAAGGCCTTCTGGTCCGGCCAACCCCTTGATGAAATGGATGACCGCGTGTCCTCACGTCCATCCGAAGCACTGGCGCGGGTGTTTTCCGCCGGATCGCGTGAGTGGCGAGATTCGCGGCGCATCAAGGATCTGTCCGTCAGTGAGGGCGATGCCATGATGGACCGCGCGCGCACGCAGATGGGTGTTGCCATCAGCCGCGAAAGCGCAAGACTGGAAGGTGGCCTGTCCACACTGGCCATTATCGGGTCGTCAGCCCCGTTTGTCGGCCTGTTCGGAACGGTCTGGGGGATCATGAACTCTTTTCGTTCCATCGCCGCCGCACAGGAAAGCAATCTGGCAGTTGTTGCACCGGGTATCGCCGAGGCCTTGTTCGCCACGGCACTGGGCCTGTTTGCCGCTATTCCGGCCGTGATCTTCTACAACAAGTTCTCCTCAGACGTCGGCAAGTTCAGCGAGCACATGGACACCTTCGCAGACGAATTTGCCGTGCGACTCTCGCGCCGCATCAATGACCGGATGGACGGATAAGCCGCATGGCCATGATGATGTCTTCAGGAGGCGGCCGTAAAGGTCGCGGACGCAGCCGTCGCCGCGGCATGATGTCGGAAATCAACGTGACCCCCATGGTGGATGTCATGCTGGTTCTGCTCGTCGTGTTCATGGTGACCGCGCCTCTGCTGGTGAAGGGCGAGCCCGTCAATCTCGCCCAGACCAGCTCCAAGCCACTGCCGCCCTCCAAACAGGTCTCGCTCAGCGTTACCGTCAATGAGGCCGGACAGATTTTTGTCGGCGGCGAGAAAGAGCCCGTCTCCCGCAACCAGCTTGGCCCGCAATTGATGGCTATCGCGGAAAACGGGCTTGAGGACCGCATTCTCGTTCGCGGTGACACAAATGCCGATTATGGAGACGTGCTCGGCGCGCTGGCGCTGATTCGCGCTGCCGGGTTCACCAATGTCGGACTGGTGACAGACAGTGCTGGCAAATCGCCCGGCAAGGACGACTGATCCCCCATGCGCATTGGTGTTGTCCCATCAATCCTTCTTCACGCAGGCATCGCTGCGGCGGCTGTGGTGGTCTTCCCCCACACCATCGAGGATCTTGCGACAGAATCGATCATCGTTCCGATCGATATCGTGGAGATATCGGACACCACAAATCTGCGCGCGCCGCGGCCCGATCCGGAACCGACCCCGGAACCCACCCCCGTCGCCGAAGACACACCCGAGCCAGAGGCCCCGCCCCTGCCAGAACCCGAAGACGACAAGACACCAAATGATGATGTCGACGAGGCCGGCGAAGCCGACGAAACTGTCGAGGATGAAACGCCCGAGATCGAACCCGAGCCAGAGCCCGAACCCGTTGAACCCGAGCCGGAACCTACACCTACGCCAAAACCGACCAAGACGCCCGACCAGGTCAAGGAACCGGAACCCAAGCCGACCCTGAACAAGAAATTCCTCGACCGCGCCCTGACAAGCGCCCAGGAAAAGAAACAGGAGCGCGTCGCCGAGCGTGAGGAAAAACGCGCCGCAGATCTGAAAAAGGTTGAGGACGCCAATAAATCCGAGCGCTCCGCCGGTGACCGCATGCGTGACACCGCAACCTGGAACGACCTTCTGCGTTCCAAACTGAATGGTTGCTGGCGCGACCCGTCCGACATGGCCAATGCAGACCGACTGCGCGTGACCTACAAGATCATTTTCAAGCGCGACGGCACCTTGCAAAGACCGCCCGAACGCGTGAAACCGGCAAACATCTCGTCCGGAGACCAGCAAATGCTCATTTTCGACATCAATGCTGCCCGCGCGATACAAAAATGCGCGCCATATGACGACATATTTCCGCCGGAACTTTATGAAGAGTGGCGGGAATTCACCTTCAATTTCGGCATCGCTTCAGAATAGAGACACCGAAAAGACATGCTGACCAGACACCATGCCAATGCGGCTTATACTACGCTCGACAGGACTTATCGGAGATTTTCAACATGAAGACGACTTTCGCCCTGATCGCCAGTCTCATGCTGGCGTTGATGACAACCCAGCAAGCCATGGCGCAAAACGTCGTCAACATCACTGAAGGCACGTTTGAACCCACACCAATCGCGATTCCAGACTTTTCCGGTGATACGCCTGAAGCCGTCGCCCGAGGAGCCGATATAGCCGAAGTGATTCGCTCTGATCTGGCAAATTCAGGTCTTTTCCGTACGATAGACGAGGCTGCCTTCATCGAAAAAGACCTCGCAATCGACATGTTGCCCCGTTTTGGTGACTGGAAAGTGCTTAATACTGAGGCGCTGATTGTCGGCAAGACAATCGTCAATCCTGATGGCCGCATGGCGACCCAGTTCCGGATATATGACGTGTTCAATGGCCGCCAGCTGTTCTCCACTCAATACACGATCGAGGTCGTGGATGGCTGGCGCAGACTGGCCCACATCATCGCTGATGACATCTACACCAATCTGACTGCGGATGGCCGCTATTTCGACAGCCGCATCGTCTTCATCACCGAGACCGGCAATCGTTCACGCCGCACAAAACGATTGACCATCATGGATCAGGACGGTGCCAATCCGGAGTTTCTGACCGATGGCGCAATCGAGGTGGAGAGCCCACGTTTCGACCCAAGCTCGCAAACCATCATCTACAACGCCATCGTACCGGACCGTAACAACCCGCTCATTCCGCGTCGCCGCGTCTACCTGTTCGACATCGAGACCGGGCAACAGGAAGTAATCGGCAATTACGGCTTCTCAAACTTCGCCGCGCGCTTCTCACCAGATGGTCGATTTGTAGCGATGAGCCTCGCACAGAACGGAAATACCGACATTTTTCTGTTGAATCTCAATCGTCGCGGCGAAACAACACGTCTGACCACCGACCCCTCGATCGATACCTCGCCCTCTTATTCTCCTGATGGCGAACGCATCGTTTTCACCTCTGACCGGGGCGGTTCCGAACAGCTTTATGTGACCCGTACGGATGGTTCGGCCATGGATTGCCCAACCGGAGGACGCGATAAGGTCTGCCGAATCACTTTCGGTGAAGGTCGCTATTCAACCCCCGTCTGGTCGCCGCGGGGAGACCTGATCGCCTATACAAGGCAGGTCGGCGGAGAGTTCGAGATTGGTGTAATCAAACCGGATGGTTCCGGTGAGCGTGCACTGGCTCGCGACTATCATGCAGAAGGCCCCACATGGTCGCCAAACGGGCGAGTGATTGCCTTCTTCAAGGAACCTCGCGGTGGCTGGCCTTCCCTGTGGAGCGTCGACCTTACCGGTCGCAATGAGCGCCGCATCCGGACTCCCGATAATGCGTCAGACCCAGCATGGTCACCGCTATTATCCAAGGAAAAATAATCAGTTTCGGGCGCTTTTCAGGCGCCCGATTTGCCATCAGCTCCCATGAAAAAGAAGTAACAGCCAGATATCTCTGTTGCAGTCTGATTAAATCACGGTTTAGTAGGGACACCATTGAGGCGAGCTTCATGACTGGCAACCATATGTCATGAAGTTCGTTTACATGGTTGATGCGTTCTAGCGCGGCTCTCTGGTGAAACGCGCGACGAAGGGGAGTTTATAGGTATGAACACCAAATTCGGCTTTGCAGCACTGTCCGTCGCCATCGCTTTGGCGGCTGGCTGCGCTTCGAGTACAACGGAAGAACCGGTTGAAGTTGTCGAGGCGCCCGCCCCGACGCCGACACCAACACCCACACCCACGCCAACTCCGACACCGACTATGGTTCAGTCGGGTCCACCGGCTGGCTCCATTAAAGACTTTGTCGTCAATGCGGGTGACAAGGTTTATTATGAAGTCGACCGGTACAGCCTCGATGAGTCTGACCGCGCCGTACTTCAGGCCCAGGCCCAATGGCTTCTGGCTTACCCGGAAACAACTGTTCTTGTTGCAGGCAACTGCGACGAGCGCGGCACCCGCGAATACAACATCGCACTGGGTGAACGTCGTGCTGCTTCGGCTGCCGACTATCTCGTCAGCCTTGGCGTTCCCGCCTCGCGCATCGAGACCGTTTCCTACGGCAAAAGCCGCCCGACCGACCCACGCTCCACTCCGGAAGCATGGGCAGTTAACCGTAACGCTCACACACAAATCGTGAGCGGTGCGATCAACTAACGGTCACGACCAAAAAAAATGCAGACGGGCGTTCGCGTTGCCACAATTTGGGCGCGGACGCCCGTTAGCACTTCGGGCATGATCACGATGCGCACACCTGTCTTCGCCGTCGCAGCCATGCTGGCGACACTTTCCGCTCCCGTCCTCCTCACACCGGAGGCACAGGCACAGTCCGTTGGCCAGCGAGATCCGCTGGTTGAACGATTGCAGGTGCGCGCTGATGCCGCTGAGCAATCCGTCCAACGACTGACTGGTCGTGTGGAACAGATGGGTTTTCAGAACAATCAGCTGCGTCAGGCCCTGGAAGACCAGAACGGCCAGATCGAACAGCTGAAATCTACCATTTCGGCGCTTGAGGCCCGACTTCAAAAACTCGAATCACTTGCCAATTCAGCTTCCCAGGAAGCCGCGAATGCTGCCAATGAAGCGCGCACTGGCGAATTTACCCTTGTTGGACCTACAGACCCCGCCACCAAGGAAGCGCTGGCCGAACAGCGCGATGTCGATCAATCCCTTGAAACCAAGGGGGCTGTACCGACCACACCTGCCAGCCTGACCCTTGACGAAACCCCTGACGGCCTTTTCAAGCAAGCCAAGAACCTGCTCGTGCGCGGAGACTATCCCGCTGCAGAAAAGGCCTTTACCGAATATCTTGGAAAATATCCTGACAACGAACGGGCAGCTGAAGCGCAATACTGGCTCGGCGAAAGCCTGTTGATCCAGGAAGCCTATCCGGAAGCCACAGAAGCCTATGTCACCCTTGTCAGCACATGGCCGGAAGCCGAAAAGGCACCGGATGCATTGGTAAAGCTGGGGCGGTCCCTGCGCATGATGGGTCAGACGACGGAAGCCTGCGAGGCTCTCAACGAGGTCAACCGGCTCTACCCCAATGCTGGCCCGGTCACGCGCTCCAGTGTCGCCCGCGAGAAAGACCGCGCAAAATGCGGTGGTGCCTGACGCTTGTCTGAACCCGCTATCGGGATTCAGGCACAAAGGTCCGGCCCGGATGGCCAATCCGGGATGGTCGCGCGAGGACGTTTGACATGATCAGACAAGCATCCACCTTGAAGAATATTGCCCTGCCACTGGCCCTGCTGCTGGCCGCCCCGCTATCCGGCCTGGTTCAGCGGGCGCATGGTGATGATTCAACACCTAAATCTGCCGAGCATGTCCGTGGCGGAATGTTCGATGCCTCATCACCACAGCGCCTTCGCGACTTCATGGACAAGCTGGGCTATGTCGCCGAGCTGGCACGCGATGATTATGGCGACCCGATCATTCATGGCCGCATTTCCTCGACCGATTATTCCATCCAATTCTATGAATGCGAGAATGGCGAGTTCTGCAATTCCGTTCAGTTTGTCGCCGATACTGCCCCCCCTGCGGATCTGTCGCTGGAAAAGGTCAACACGGCCAATCAACGCTGGCGCTATGCCCGCGTCTCCGTGGCTGGTCCGACGCTGCGTATCCAGATGGATGTCAATCTCGATGGCGGCGTGACCGCCTCCAATTTCGAGGACACGCTCTATATCTGGCGCCGTCTGGTCGAGCGTTTCGAACGGGAATTTCCTCCGGCCAGCCGATCGCCTGCCGACATGTTGCTGAACAATGCCCGGCCCTGAACCATCCTGCACAGACCGTCCGGCATCTTCATCGACCTGCCTTCAGCCCATTGAAGCCACAGTGTTTCGCGCCCTCGACTGCCAATTGGACACGTCCGGGAGAACGCCGATTGCGATTGCAGTTTCAGGCGGTTCCGACAGCCTGGCCCTACTGCACCTTGCACAGCGATGGGGTGCGGCGCGAAACCGCCCTGTCATCGCGGCCACAGTCGATCATGGATTGAGACCAGAGGCCGCTCAGGAAGCCGAACAGGTCGCGCAGACCTGCGTAAGCTTGGGTGTTCCACATACCACGCTGCTTTGGCACGCGCCTGAAAATCGTTCCAGTAATCAGTCGCTTGCAAGAGCCGGCAGGCATCGTCTCATCTGTGAATGGGCAAAGCGAAACGGTGCGTTTCATATCCTGCTGGGCCATACTCAGGATGATGCGCTGGAGACATTCCTGATCCGGGCACGCGGTGGATCTGGTTGGTTCGGACTGGCCGGACTGGCCGCCTGCAGCCCTTCTCCAGCCTGGCCCGAAGGACGCAAGATCGAGCTCGTGCGTCCCCTGCTGGTCCTGCGACGCCAGACAATTCAGGACTGGTTGAGCGCCAATGGCCATGCCTGGGTCAATGATCCCAGCAATAGCATGATGAAATATGAACGTGTGCGCATGCGTGCCGTCATCTCGAAACTGGACGATCCTGATCGCGCCCGGTTTCTTCGCATCATCAACCGAATGTCGATCCTGCGTCAGGCCGAAATATCTGCTATCAGGACAAGGCTCCACAATGAGATCAGCGTGCATGATGATGGGTCGATCACGGCCGACCGCGCGAGCTTTCTCACCCATTCCGCGCAGGCCAATAGTCGCCTGATTGGCTGGTTGGCCATGTGCGCAGGCGGAGCCCCAACCGCACCGCGCCACGCAACTGCCGACAGGCTGGAGGCAGATATCCGCACAAGGTCCAGCGGCGCTACAACACTCGGCGACGCATGGTGTGTCTGGAACGCTCAGACCCTCAGCATATATCGCCGACCACCTGGTGAAAGCCGGACACCCGGCGCGCCCTCCCGCTGCGATGTCAGCCTTGCCCCAGGAGAACATCTGATCTGGGATGGTCGGTTCGAACTGTGCCTCGCACCGACATCTGAAGGCGGACAAATCATCACCCTTGATGACGCTCTGGCGCAAAACCTCCATGTTGAGGGACTGAATACTCTCAAACCTGTCTCGAGCAGCCCCGCTCGCCGCAGCCTGCCGGTCCTCAGAATGGGCTCGGATATTGTAATTGCACCCGGCTTTGATGCCTCTCCGCCATTTGTGGCGAAATCTTTAGCTTCGGAGCGGCTGTTCGCCCTTGTAAATGAGGTCGCTCACACCGAAATTGAGTGGAATAGTCAAAATTGATGCGAGATTTTAACACCGATACTGCAACGCATGTGCTTACGGTCTCGTTTTTATGACAAGAGTGGCCTATCTATGGGTCGATAACAGTTTTCACGCCACGGAAAGGTTGAACGCATGAACGTGCGCAATCTGGCGCTTCTCGGCGTCGTTCTCTTTCTTCTGATCGCCCTGATCGCCGTCATGCAGAGCCCCACACGGGGCGGCAATGCATCTGAGGAGATCTCGTTTTCGGCATTTCTGCGACAAGCCGAATCGGGTTCGATCAGCGCTGTGGAAATTGAAGGCGACCGTATCAGCGGCAAGAATGGAACGGGTGACTTTTTCACCTATGCCCCCCCGCTCGAAATGAATATCGGTGAACGTCTCACCAATGATTACGGCGTTGACGTCACCGTTGAGCCGATGAACCGCAATAATGGCCTGATGGCCATCTTGTCCGGCTGGTTGCCGCTCTTCATCATTATCGGACTGTGGTTCCTCGTCTGGAGACAGATGCAGGGTGGTTCGGGCCGCGCGATGAGCTTTGGCAAATCCAAGGCCCGGCTTCTGACCGAACATCATGGCCGCGTCACCTTTGACGATGTGGCCGGTGTGGATGAAGCCAAGGAAGAATTGCAGGAAGTTGTCGAGTTCCTTCAGGATCCGTCCAAGTTTCAGCGCCTCGGCGGCAAGATCCCAAAGGGTGCCCTGCTCATCGGCCCTCCTGGTACAGGTAAGACACTGATCGCCCGGGCTGTCGCTGGTGAGGCCAATGTGCCCTTCTTCACGATTTCCGGGTCTGACTTTGTTGAAATGTTCGTTGGTGTTGGTGCATCCCGTGTGCGCGACATGTTCGAACAAGCCAAGAAAAACGCGCCCTGCATCATCTTCATCGACGAGATCGATGCTGTCGGTCGCTCGCGTGGTGCAGGCCTTGGCGGCGGCAATGATGAGCGCGAACAGACCCTCAACCAGCTTCTGGTCGAGATGGATGGTTTTGAGTCAAACGAAGGCATTATCCTGATCGCAGCGACCAACCGTCCCGATGTTCTGGACCCGGCCCTGCTGCGTCCTGGCCGCTTCGACCGTCAGGTCATGGTCGGCAATCCGGACATTATCGGCCGCGAGAAGATCCTCAAGGTCCACATGCGCAATGTGCCCGTGGCCAAGGATGTTGACCCCAAGGTGGTTGCACGCGGAACACCCGGTTTTTCCGGTGCGGATCTGGCAAACCTCGTCAACGAGGCTGCCCTGCTCGCCGCACGTCGCGGCAAGCGCGTAGTTGCCATGCGTGAATTCGAGGATGCCAAGGACAAGGTAATGATGGGCCCCGAACGGCGCTCCATGGTCATGTCCGACAAGGAAAAGACCCTCACCGCCTATCACGAAAGTGGGCACGCCATCGTCGCCATCAACGTGCCCGCTTCTGATCCGGTCCACAAGGCCACGATCATTCCGCGCGGACGCGCGCTGGGCATGGTCATGCAGCTGCCTGAAGACGACAAGCTCTCCATGTCCAAGATCGAGATGATCTCGCGCCTGGCCATCATGATGGGTGGACGCGTGGCTGAAGAGCTGAAATTCGGCGAGGACAATGTCACCGCCGGTGCGGCGTCCGATATTCAGCAGGCCACCCGTCTGGCCCGCGCAATGGTCACACGCTGGGGTCTTTCAGACGCCATTGGTCCGGTGGATTATGCCGAAGACCAGGGCGAGGTATTCCTCGGCCAGCAATTGGTTCGCTCCTCTCACGTCTCGGAAGATACGTCCAAGAAGATCGAGGAAGAAGTCCGCAAGCTCGTTCAGGGCGGCATGGACTCTGCCCGCCGGATCCTGACCGAGAAATATGACGACTGGGTCGCCCTGTCCGAAGGCCTGCTGGAATATGAAACCCTTTCCGGTAAGGAGATCACCGACCTTCTGAACGGCAAGCCGCCAGAACGTCCTGATATCGATGCCTCCGGACCGACCTCGGCCGTGCCCGTGGTCAAGCCGAAGAAAAAGGACAATCCCGGTGGCGAGTTCGGCGGAGACCCCGAACCCAGCGGAGCCTAAGCGCTCCCGACCGATGTGATGCGTGTCATCCCGGAATTGTCGTCAGACAATATCCGGGATCCACCATGACAGAAAATCTGGTTCGTTAGGTTCCGGATATCCGCCTTGCAGATTCCGGGATGACGATTGTGGTCCAATAGCCCGGTCTCGTCATGCCCACTCCTGCTCCAATTCCGGCAATTTGATCCGGAATATCAATAATCTGGAATGAACCACCCGCTAGACTGGTATCCTGTCTGTGCGGGGGAAACAGGTTGAAGCGCAATCTTATCATATTGCTGATCATCGCAATCGTCCTGAGCGTGACGATGTTGACGATTCATCTGCTGTGGCTGCACTGCCCGGCATTTTCCCGAATGGTGATCTGGTTGTTCACCGCCGGTTCCGGCCCGAGAGGGACGCCCCCGATCGTTCCCATATGCTTCATGACCTTTCTGATTGGGCGATATGTGATCTATCCGCTCTACATGATAAGATCGATGTAGAGCCTGATCGTGATCGGGCCTTGCAGACCCTGAGGATCGCGTTCCGATGACACCTCCCCTCATCATGGGCATCGTCAATGTCACGCCGGACTCATTCTCCGATGGCGGGCGGCATGACACGGCCAATGCCGCCATTGCCCATGCGGTGAACCTTGTGGCGGACGGCACCGACTGGCTCGATATTGGCGGCGAGAGCACCCGTCCCGGCGCAGCTCCAGTATCAGCCGATGACGAGATCGCCCGCACCCTGCCCGTGATTGTCGCCCTCGCCTCGCGCCTGCCGGACATTCCCATCTCCATCGACACCATGAAGCCGCAGGTGGCTCGCGCCGCGATTTCGGCCGGGGCGCGTATGTGGAATGACGTCACAGCTGGGCGCTTTGCCCCGGAGGCGCTTGATGTCGCCGCAGAGCTCGATTGCGAGCTTTGCCTGATGCATATGCAGGGCGAACCGCGCACCATGCAGGCTGCGCCCCATTATGACGATGTGGTCGCGGAGGTGATCGCCTTCCTCAAGGCGCGTGTTGAAGCCGCCATCGAGGCCGGCGTGGCGCGCACCAAGATCTGGATCGACCCGGGCATTGGTTTCGGCAAGACGCTTGATCACAATCTGGCACTGATCCAGTGCACACAGCGCATCATCGAAGAGACCGGCTGCCCGCTTCTTTTCGGCGCATCGCGCAAGCGCTTCATCGCCGCCATTGATGAAAAAGCCTCACATGCCAGCGACCGTCTGGCCGGATCTCTTGTGGTCGCCATGGAAGCCTCCCATCAGGGTGCCGGAATCATCCGTGTCCACGACGTGCGCGAAACCGTGCAGGCCCTGAAAGTTGCTGCGGCTCTGGATGAGTTGAAAGACTGAGCTGCATTCATGGCCTACCGAACCAAATTCATAAACAGCAATGGCCAGCGGGACGGGATTGCTTCACTGTGGTGGTAAAAGAACTGACATATCAAAAGGAAATCCCCGCATGGCCTATTGGCTGATCAAATCCGAGCCGGATGAATTCTCCTGGGATGACCTTGTCGCCACCAAGGCACGCGGAGAGCCCTGGTCGGGCGTGCGCAACCATCAGGCCAAGAACAATCTGATGGCGATGAAGGTCGGCGACCGGGCTTTCTTCTATCATTCCAAGACGGGTCTGGAGATTGTCGGTATCGCGGAGGTCAAACGCACGGCCTATCCGGACCCCATGGCCCCGTCATCATCGCCCTGGATGGCCTGTGATTTCATCGCGATCGAGCCCCTGCCCAGCCCCGTGCCCTTGAAGGTGATCAAGAAGGACCCAGCCCTGGCGGAGATGGTGCTGGTCAAGAATGCCCGCCTGTCAGTACAGCCAGTCACTGACGAGGAATGGGCCCATATCTGCGAGCTGGGTGCCCCTACCGAGACCTGAATGGCGGCGCGCCTGTTGCCCATAATACCAGTGCGATCAGCGGAAACTGTAGCGCCACCCGCCCCCACAGCACGCCCGCGCCAAGTTCAATTTGACCAAGCGGGATACCAGCCATCGCCATGTATACATTGGCAGGCAGAACGGCGAGCAGGTAAAGGCCTAGCAACAGACCAGTGACGGACAGCCTGTATGTCAACATCAGGCCAAGCGCAAAGCCCAGTTCCATCACCCCGGTGATCCAGACAATGGCAATCGGAAAAGGCAGAACCGGCGGGACGATGTTGGCAAAGACATCATCGAGGTAAAAATGCAGCACACCGGCGACAGCGAAGAACAGCGCCAGCACGAGCTGAACACTGCGCTTCATGTCTGGCCCGGCGCAGGCGACCTCTAGGCCGCCAGACACCACTGCAAAATGGCCTTCTGGGCGTGCAAGCGATTTTCGGCTTCATCGAAGACCAGCGATTGCGGACCGTCAATGACATCCGCATGCACTTCCTCACCCCGGTGGGCCGGCAGGCAATGCAGGAATTTCGCACCAGGATTGGCGATCGCCATCAGCTCTGGTGTCACCGCATAAGGCGACAACACCTTCAGGCGTCGCTCGGCATCAAGGTCTCCCATGGACACGAAAGTATCGGCCACGATGACATCAGCACCCGCAGCGGCTTCCTCGGCCGTGTCATATTCATCGATCCGGCCCTGCTCGGCACGGGCGCGCTCAATGTCCTTCTTGTCGAGCCGGTGTGATGACGGCGTGCCAATGGCCAGAGAATAGCCGAATTTCGGCGCGGCATGGGCAAAGCTGGCGGCGACATTGTTGCCATCACCCACCCAGGCAATGCGTGCGCCCTTCAGATCCAGCCCGTGCTCTTCCAGAGTCTGCATGTCCGCTATGATCTGGCAGGGATGCGAGCGATTGGTCAGCCCATTGATGATGGGCACATCCGCACATTCGGACAGCTTGAGCACATCCTCATGATTATTGGCGCGGATCATCACCGCATCCACCATGCGCGAGAGCACTTTGGCGGTGTCTTCAATGGTTTCACCACGACCCAGCTGCATGTCGGCAGCATTCAGCACAACCGAGGTGCCACCGAGCTGGCGAATGCCCATGTCGAAGGAAAGCCGCGTACGTGTCGAGCTCTTTTCGAAGATCATTGCGAGCACATGACCAGACAGCGGCGTATCGACATCCAGCGTGCCCTTGGGAAAACCGGAGCGGGCAGCCTTGCGGGATTTGGCTTCATTCAGGATCGAACGCAGTTCGGAGGCCGGAAGCGGCCAGATGTCGAGGAAATGACGGGCTTTCATATCAAACGCCCTCCTTCTGGATGTCGGACAGGCATTCATCAATGATCGAAACAGCCTGACGAATATCGTTTTCGGTAATGATCAGGGGCGGTGCCAGGCGCAACACATTGCCGCCTGCCGTACCGACCAGCAGTCCCTTGTCCAGCGCTGCCCTGCGCACGCGCATCGGATCGAATTTCAACGCCACACCGCGCAGCAATCCCTTGCCGCGCAAACCTTCGACCAGATCGGGATAACGCTCTTCCAGCGAGGACAGGCTCTGCGTCAGCGCGCTGGAGATCCGGTTGACGTTCTCCAGAAAGCCCGGCGCGGTCAGTTCGTCCCAGACGGCATTGCCGACGGCCATGGCCAGCGGGTTGCCGCCATAGGTAGAGCCATGCGAGCCAACCTGCATGCCCTTGGCGACGTCCTCAGTGGCCAGACAGGCACCCAAGGGGAATCCGCCACCCACACCCTTGGCAACGGCCATGATGTCCGGCGTTGCCTCGGGCACCCATTCATGGGCAAACAGCTTGCCGGTCCGTCCGGCTCCACATTGCACTTCGTCATAGATCAGCAATGCGCCATGCTCGTCACAGAGCTTGCGCAGGCCAATGAGATATTCAGGCGGCGCTTCGCGGCACCCGCCCTCGCCCTGCACGGGCTCGATCAGAATGGCAGCCACATCCGGGCCCATCTCGGCTTCAACCGCAGCAAGGTCGCCAAATGGCAGATGAGTGAACCCTTCCATTGTCGGGCCAAAACCCTCGCGATATTTGGGATTCGCTCCGGCATTGATCGCCCCCAGAGAGCGACCATGAAACGATCCCTCGAATGACAGGATCCTTATCCGCTCCGGGTCATCATTGATGTAATGATATTTGCGGGCGGTCTTGAGCGCACATTCAATCGCCTCGGTGCCGGAATTGGTGAAGAACACCTTGTCGGCAAATGTATCGGCCACATAGCGCTCTGACAGGCGCTCGGCATCGGGAACCCGGAACATGTTGGACAGGTGCCACAGCTTCCCGGCCTGTCCTTCCAGTGCCGCAACGAGCTTTGGATGCGCGTGGCCAAGGCAGTTCACGGAGATGCCCGCGATGAAATCGAGAAACTCTCGCCCATCATCCGTGTAGAGTCGCACGCCTTCGCCGCGTTCGAAAACGACATCTGGAGGACCGTAAACAGACATGAGTGCTTCACGCATGGAACCAACCTTATTGTGGTTTGTGGAAATATATCTCCCGGAAGCCCGGAATCTTTGGGGCTATTCCGGCTTTGTGTCAATCGAGAGGATATGAAAGGAATATTATGCCTTGAGGCGATAACCTGATCGCAGCACCAGCCAGCAGGTCACGCTGAGCGCCAGCGTCACACCAAAGGATACAGCTGCGCCAACCAGCAATTCCCCTTCGACAGCGCCAGTGAATGCGTATCGGAACCCGTCGATCAGGTGGAAGAACGGGTTGAAATGCGAGAGTGTCTGGAAAGGCTCTACAAAGACACTGATCGGATAGAATGTCCCCGACAGCATGGACAATGGCAGGATCACGAAATTGGTGATTGCCGCCAGATGATCGAACTTCTCGGCCCAGATACCGCCCAGCAGGCCGACTGCCGCCATGAAGAAGCTGGCAATGACACTATAATAAATGACGGCCGGAATGCTGTGGATCGAAATATCTGCGGCCCCCATGAGGCCAATGGCCACCATTGTCACTGCACCAACCAGAATACCACGCGTGGCCGCACCAGCCAGGAAACCGACCGTGAGTTCCAGTGCCGACAGGGGCGGCATGAGGAAATCCACTGTATTGCCCTGGACCTTGGCAATGGTCATGGATGATGACGAATTCTGGAAGGCATTGTTCAATATGGCCATCATCACGATGCCGGGTGCGATGAAGTCACCGAATGGCACGCCATTGACATCACCCCGGCCTGGAAAGGCCAGCTTGAAGATCACCATGAACAATAATGCCGAGACGACAGGCGCTAGAAGGGTCTGCGTGCCGACCTTCATGAAGCGGCGCACTTCACGCATATATAATGTCTTCAGACCGACCCAGTTGAACGCGCCAAACTCACGCGGCGTCGCAAAACCTGCACCGCCAGTGCTTGCCGGATCCGTAGAATCGTCTTGTGTCGTGGGAAATGCACCATCCATCATCACGGCTATGTAGCGAGCTTCGCGAGCCGTTCCACCTCAAAGATGAAGAATTTTCTCCAAAAAGCGCGTTTTTTTCGATTCACCCGGCTTTTCCACATCAATATCTAGAATCACCTGTGGGAAACGCCCACGACATATTGTGTTAACCAGCATGAGGGGTACGATATCTGGGTCATCAAGGATGCAGACCACGCGAATTAACCCTATATATTGATTCGTATCGGCTGCTGGGGCTGAGGAGAGCAAATATGGCCTGGACTGAAGAACGCGTCACGGAGTTGAAGAAACTCTGGGCCGAAGGGCACAGCGCAAGCCAGATCGCAAACCAGCTGGGCGGCGTCACGCGAAATGCCGTCATCGGCAAGGTGCACCGACTTGGACTATCTGGCCGCGCGACCCCGTCGCGCCCCGTCAAACGCCCGCCGAGACTGACCCGTGCAACGCCGCAGGCACCACGCGTCAATACAGGTGTCGTGGCCAAGGCCGCCACTCCGACCGCGCCAGCTGCACCACGGGCTCCGTCCCAACCTGCGGCGTCACTGAAGCCCATGCGTCTGCCGAATGGCGATTTCGTGACGGTAATGAACGTCAAGGACACCATGTGCAAATGGCCGATCGGTGACCCGACGGACCCGAATTTCTCATTCTGCGGCAGATCGTCTTCTGACGGATCACCCTATTGCGCAGATCACGCGAAACTGGCATTCCAGCCTGCGCGCAAACGTGAACGCGCACCGAAGGAAGATGGATTCGCACGCCGCATGGCTGGCTGACGCCGCCGGCCGCACGCAACAGCTTGCGTAGAGTGGTGTAGATTAGTGTAGATCAGGAAAGCCGCTTGGGACTTATCGTCCGGGCGGCTTTCTTCTTTTGGCTTTTTAGCTTTATCCCCCCTTCGCTCTTTGGCATGCTCCTCACCTCAGGGGCGAGACGCGAGGGACAGGCACGTGGCGGATATTTTCATTTCCTACAAGAAGGAAGACGCAGGCCGCGTCGTCCGGATCGTCGAAGGCTTGCGCAAGGAAGGCTTTTCCGTCTGGTGGGATCACGGCATCGCCCCCGGTTCCAGCTGGGACCAGACCATCCAGACCGAGTTGGAGGCCTCCAAGCTGGTGATCGCCGTCTGGTCGGAGCTTTCGGTATCCGCCCCCTGGGTCAAGGAAGAAGCCGGATATGGCAAGGCGCGCGGCAAACTTCTACCCGTGCGGATAGATGATGTCGAACCACCGCTGGGCTTCGGCTTGATCCAGATGGCGGACCTGTCCCATTGGGATGGCGACATCGAAGACGCAACCTGGGATCATTTCATCGAGGCAGCCCGCGCCGTCATCGCTGGCGAACCGGTCAAAGGACTGGAAAAGCCGCTGCGCAAGAAAAACCGATGGATGAAGATGCTGCCGATTGCAGCCCTGGTCACGCTGGTTGCGGGTGCCGGGCTCTATGCGCTGATCAAGCTGGATTCCATCGCCGGTGTCAGCGTGGATTATGACAATGGTGCCACTTCGGAATATTCTCGCAACACCCCCGCCAAACCCAGCGCGGCAGAAGAGGCAATGTTCACCAAGGTGAATGAAACGCGCCTGAAGTCAGATTATCAGGACTTCCTGCGCTCCTTCCCCAATGGGGCCTATGCCAGAAAGGTCCGAGAGGAGATCCTCCCGCTCTGTCAGGGCGAGATGCGTCCGGTCTGGCAACGCCAGCAACCCCTTGGTCAGCAACAGGTTTCCGTCTCTCTGCTCGAAGCGCCGGACGGGTCGCCCATCATCTATCACAACAAGGATGAGGCCTGCGCTTCCGCGAAAAAGGAATACCAGTCTCAGGTCGACTTTCAGTGCCGCTCCCTGATGCAGGCCCAGAAAGGGCGTGAGCCTGAACTCAATATCGCATGGGCTGACTGTGAATGTACCGAAAATCAGGGACAATGGTGGTGCAAGACACTATCTACCTATTCGTGCACCTATGAATTTGAAAGCCAGAAATATGTCGAGGTCTGCGGTTGAGCTCATCTGACAAGCCACAAGGGCGCGTACTCGTCATCGCCGGATCGGATTCCGGTGGCGGCGCGGGCATTCAGGCCGATATCAAATCGATCACCATGCTGGGTGGTTATGCCATGACAGCCGTGACCGCCCTGACCGTCCAGAACACATGCGGCGTATCCGGCGTCCTGCCCACCCCGCCCGCCGGTATTCGCGCGCAAGCCCAGGCGGTGCTGAGCGATATCGGCGCGGATGTCATCAAGACCGGCATGCTGGGCGATGTGGAAACAGTCAGAACGGTTGCGCACATCATCAATGACTACAAGCCGGCACTCGGCGTCGTGGTGGACCCGGTCATGGTAGCGACATCCGGCGACAGATTGCTGCCCTCAAAGGCGGTGGATGCCATCCGCACCGAACTGGTGCCACACATGATCATCACCCCCAATGCCTATGAAGCCCAGATGCTGAGTGGCAAGGATGTCGGCGACATCAATGGTCAGCGCCGGGCTGGCGAACGTCTGCTGGAGGCAGGCGCTGCGGCTGTGGTGGTCAAGGGCGGGCATGTCGAGGGTGACTATATCACCGACCTTCTGGCCACGCCGCAGGGTGAGATCTTCATCGAACATGACCGTATTGAAAGCCGCAATACCCATGGCACGGGCTGCACGCTGGCATCCGCCCTGGCCTGTGGACTGGCACAGGGCATGACACTGGAAAATGCTCTGCGCAGGGCAATTGTCTATGTCTCCGAAGCCATCCGCACGGCCCCCAATCTGGGTGCAGGAAGCGGGCCCATCAATCATGGCTGGCCGGTGGCAGATCCCGAGCGCGCCGAGAGCTTGCTGCGGTTCTAGCGCTGGATCAGCCAGACACCGCCGAACAGGGCCGCGATACCGACCAGCTTTTCAGGCGTCACCGGCCGGGATGCCTGACCGAATGCGCCGAAATGGTCTAGCAGGACCGCCGCCGCCATCTGGCCTGCGAGCAAGGCGGCCATCCATGCCGTTGAACCGATACGCGGCACGCCAAAGGCCGTGGATGACACCATATAGGCACCGGCCAGACCGCCCAGAAACGCCCACCAAGGTGCCTGTGAAAGACGCGACATCGATGGAAGACCGGCACCCGTGGCGAAACTGGCGGCCAGCAGGCACACCCATCCGACACTGAACGAGATCAGGGCTGCCTGGATAGGACTGCCGACAATCTGGTTCAACCGACCATTGATCATGCCCTGTGCCGAGACCAGCGCTCCACCAAGGATGGCTGCCGCGATCACCAGAATATTGATGAATATTGCAGTCTGCATATTCTGCTGCCTCCCTTGTGACAGCGGGTCTGGCTGTCTAACTAGATAGTATGGCTAGCTGCTTATAGCAGCTGTGACAAAGGAGAACCCGTCATGGCGGAATATCGCTATTTTCACATCGACGCATTTGCCGAGAAGCCGATGATGGGAAACCAGGCTGCGGTCATGCCGATGGACAGCTTCCTGCCGGATGAGCAATTGCAGGCCATTGCCGCAGAAAACAATTTTGCGGAAACTGCCTATATCGTGAAGACAAGCGATGACAGCTGGGATCTGCGCTGGTTCACGCCTTCCATGGAAGTACCACTCTGTGGCCATGCAACGCTGGCATCGGCGCATGTTCTGTTCAACCATCTTGGCTTTAAAGATGAGGCCATCAAATTCGATACCCGCCAGTCCGGTCGTCTGGTCGTGCGCAAGCTGGATGATGGGCGGCTGGAAATGGATTTTCCGGCCGACATGCCCAAGCGGATCGAAATTCCACGGTATTTTGCCGAGGCTGTCGGTGCCGACCCAAATGAGCTCTGGCAGGGCTCATTCCTGCTTGCCGTGTTCAATGATCCGAATGTCGTGCGGCACCTCGATCCAGATCTCGATGCCTTCATGCAGATCGCCAAGGACGCCACGGGAGACCCCGGAAACCTGATCTGTGCCGCTCCGACAAGTGGTGATTTCGATGTTGTCTCGCGCGTTTTCGCGCCGGGCTCAGGCATTCCAGAAGATCCTGCAACCGGCTCAGCCCATTGCCTCATCGCGCCCTTTTTCTCGGATAAGCTGGGCAAGGATGAACTGACCTGCTGTCAGGCTTTTCCAGGACGTGGGGGCGTGATCGGTACACGCTGTGAAGGTGACCGGGTCAAGCTGATGGGTAATAGCGTGACCGTCGTGGAAGGCGTCTTCAGGCTCTAACTTGAAGCGCTTGTCAGACGCGCCTTTTTCAGCGCGACAGTGTCTGGCTTTTTCGGTTTGGGAGACAGGCTGCGGAAAAAGTCCCTGCCCGGCTTTTCGATATATTCGTAAGTGAAATGCGACGCGATGATGACAAGCGCCACATATGGCAATGTCAGAAGGTCGCTGGTCAGGCCATCGGCACCGAACAGGTAAAGCCCCTTGCTGGACACATGCGTAAGGTCCCAGCCCATTTTCGATTCCAGCACCCGAAACATTTTCAGCCCAACCGTCATGATCAGGAAGTGGATCATGTAGAGCGAATAGGACAGGCGCCCCAGATAGGTCAGTGATGGCCGCATGGCGAAGCGAGAGAGCGCGCCGCGCTCCAGCGAGAACACCAGAACAGTCGCAAAGAAGATGACAGGCGCCGCAAAGTTAGCCGGGCTCACTCCTGTCATTGATACGAAAGTGACGACCGCAACAAGCATGGCTGCTTCCACGCAGGTCCAGAAACGTGATCCACCCAGACTGTCTGCACGATCTTCAAGACTGGCCCAGGCACGCCAGCAAAAGACCCCCGCAAAGAAGCCCAACAAAGCCCGGAAGGCACCAAATTTCGCCGTCGACACCAGATAGACTTCGGAAAAACTGATCAACATACCAAGGGACAGCAACATCAGCGCACCATAGGCGATCCAGCGTTTGCGCCCGCCCAGCAAGGTTGCCATCGCAAATGCCAGATAGGCGAACATCTCACAGCTTATCGACCAGCTAGGACGGTTCCAGCTGGCATCTGCATGCATCCCAAGGGAATGAACCAGAAAGGCATTGGTCAGGATCGTGTCAGTCGACCGGTCACCCGCAAAAGCCTCGCCGCCAGGTATGACCCCGGCGAGCTTGGCCAGCTCTATGAGAAGAAATGCTGCCAGGATTGCAATATGAAGCGGGTAAAGCCGCCCAATCCTCAGCCACATGAAACGGCCAATTGCGCCGACATCCTTGATGCGATCAAAATAGTTGGCAGCAATCACGAAACCTGAAAGGACGAAGAAGAAATCCACGAACAGGTTTGAGTGCTTGATGAAGGGCGTTGATGCCAGAATACCGCTGGCGGGAAAGTGAAAGACAGCCACGAGAAGTGCGCAGACACCGCGCCAACTATCCAGAGCAACAAAATGTTTAGTTGGCACGTTGACGGCCCCCTGCCGCGAATTAGACCCCAGTTCGTGCGAAAACCTTCAAATTACATGCCATCCATGTTTTCAGTACATGGTTCATAGGCTGCATTGTTTATGCTTAAAGGCTATCGGCCAATGCCGCGATGAAGCGGTCTATATCTGCCTGAGTAGTATAAATATGCGGAGTGACCCGCAATCTGGTGCCACGCTGGGACACATGGACCTGACGTGCCTTGAGTTTTTCCAGCAGATCATCGGGCGCAGAAGGCGGCAATGTGAGCCCAAGATAGTGCCGACTGCGAATGTGAGGCGCGTCCGCAATCACGCCCAGACCCGCTGCACGATCAACGATCTGGTCAGTCCACTGGCTGATCAGATCAGCCGCCTGTTTCGGACCAAGATCAGCCAGCAAGGACAATCCCGGCAGAGCCTGCGGGATCAGCTGCATATTGGAGCGCTCACCCATATCATAGCGTTGCGCGCCTTCGCCGAAAGTTTCCCGGCAATCAACCAGCCGGGCGAAATTTCGTGACCCCTCACGATTGATCCAGCCTTCTTCCAGCGGCACTCCTGATTGCTTGTCCGGGCGTGCATAAAGATAGGCCAGCGTATAAGGCCCGATCAGCCATTTATATCCGACAGCCACCGCAAAGGCCGGGCGCACGCGCGCCAGATCAATTGCCTGCACGCCAAGAGACTGTGAAAGATCGAGCACCAGTTCACCGCCATGGATGGCCAGCGCATCGGATACCGCCTCAAGGTCCACATACCCCCCATCCACCCAATGTGTCTGCGCACAGGCCACAATACCGGTCTGCGGTCCGATTGCAGCCAGTATGGCCTGTGTCCAGCTCTGGTCAGCGGTGCGAGTAACGACCCTGACCTTGGCTTTGTGTCGCTCGGCAAGCCTTCTCCAGACATAGACATTGGAGGGAAACTGTTCGGCCAGTATCACGATTTCCTGACCCGCTGTCAGGGTCATGTTCTGCGCCGCGGTGGCGAGCCCATAGGAGGCCGAGGGTACAATGGCGATATCCTTGTACGTCACGCCAAACAGGGGTGCCACCAATTGACGGATTGTCTCGGTGGGTTGGAAGAAATCAATAAGGGTGATGTCCCATGGATGGCATTTTTGCTGAGCCGCTTCCTGCGCTGCGCTAACGGCTGATCTGGGCATGGGCCCCATATATGCCGCGTTGAGATAGCAGACATTATCCGGGATATCGAACAGGCTGCGCAATCGGGTCATGTGCTTGCACTTCGTTTTTGGAACGGTCCGTTGAATCCAGTTGATAGATCTCCAGGACCATTTGCAAGCACAGCAGCCGATAAATCACTTCGTCTGGTGCAGACCAGATATGCGTCTTTGCAGTGAGACATCACGTTTTCATACAAGTGAAGAATAGCGATTGACCGCATGCGTCTGATGCGCGATGAGGGCGGCGGGCCAGCACTCCCCAACGAGTGCCAGCCTATCTGTGAGGATAGGAGTAAAACAGATGACGACTGTCGCCAAACCCGAATTGCGCCCTTCGTGCCCGCATTTTTCTGCTGGTCCGACCGCCAAGCGCCCCGGCTTTTCCCTTCAAGAACTCGAATCTGCCGCCCTCGGCCGTTCGCACCGCGCCAAGGATGCCAAGGCCAAGCTGACGCAGGCCATTGAGCGCACCAAGACAATCCTGAACCTACCTGAAGGCTATCGCGTGGCCGTCGTGCCTGCATCCGACACCGGCGCGGTTGAAATGTGCATGTGGTCCATGCTGGGCGCTGCCCCTGTGGATGTTTTCGCATGGGAAAGCTTCGGCAAGGACTGGGTGACCGATGCCGTCAAACAGCTCAAGGTCGAGAACTGCGAAACCCATGTCGCGGCCTTTGGCGAACTGCCGGACTTTTCAAAAGCCCGCGATGATGCCGACATCATCTTCACCTGGAACGGCACGACATCCGGCGTGCGCGTCCCCGATGCCGACTGGATCAAGCCCAACCCTGACCGCGTTGTGATCTGTGATGCCACCTCCGCCGTGTTCGCGCAGGACATCCCCTTCGAGAAGCTCGATGTGATCACCTATTCCTGGCAGAAGGTGCTGGGCGGTGAAGCGGCCCATGGCATGCTGATCCTCAGCCCCAATGCCGTCAAACGCCTTGAAAGCTTCACACCGGACCGGGCCCTGCCGAAACTTTTCCGCATGACCAAGGGCGGCAAGCTCAATGAGGGCCTGTTTGAAGGGGCCACAATCAACACACCCTCCATGCTCTGCGTAGAAGACTATCTGCTGGCGCTGGACTGGGCCGAGAGCATTGGCGGCTGTGAAGGTCTCAAGGCGCGCTCGGATGAGAGCCTGAAAATCATCGAGGACTGGGTCGAGACCTCCGATGCATTCGGCCATCTGTGCGAGGACGCATCCGTGCGATCAAATACAGGTGTGTGCTTGAAGGTCACCCATCCACAGATCACCGCGCTGGATGACGATGCACAGGCAGCCTTCGTGAAGAAGCTGGTTGGCAAGGTCGAAAAGGAAGGCGTGGCCTATGACTTCAACGGCTATCGCGATGCCCCCGCCGGTCTGCGGATCTGGTGCGGTGCCACGGTGGAACCGTCGGACGTCGCGAAATTGCTGCCCTGGATCGACTGGGCCTTCGCGACGACATTGTCCGAACTCTGATTTTGCGGGATAGCCCCGGATTTTTCCGGGGCCACTCCTGTCTGCTTTATATTCTCCCTCATGGAGCCCCAAATGACACTCAAAGTTCTCATCGGAGACGATCTCGCCCAGGGCGCAATCGACATCTTCAAGGCCCGCGGTATCGAAGTCGACATCAAGGTCGGTCTCAATCAGGACCAGCTGGCCGAGATCATCGGCGAATATGATGGCCTCGCCGTGCGTTCGGCCTGTAAACCCAACGCCAAGGTACTCGCGGCAGGTGATCGCCTCAAAGTGATCGGTCGCGCCGGTATCGGTGTCGACAATATCGACATTCCCGCCGCTACTTCCAAAGGTGTGGTGGTTATGAACACCCCATATGGAAACGCCATCACGACGGCTGAGCACGCTATTGCGATGATGTTTTCCGCAGCTCGCCAGATCCCGGCCGCCAGCGCGCGTACGCTGAATGGCGAATGGCCGAAGAAGGATTATGTCGGAACGGAGCTGTTCGCCAAGACACTTGGCCTGATCGGTGCCGGCAATATCGGTTCCATCGTGGCAGACCGTGCGCAGGGCCTGAAAATGAAGGTCATCGCGTTTGACCCTTATCTCACCGAGGAACGCGCCCTCGAGATGGGCGTGGAAAAGGTCGAGCTGAATGATCTGCTGGCCCGTGCGGACTTCATCACGCTGCACACGCCACTGACCGACCAGACCCGCAACATCCTGTCGGCCGATGCGCTGAACAAGACGAAAAAGGGCGTCATCATCGTCAACTGTGCACGCGGCGGTCTGGTAGATGAAGCCGCATTGCGCGCTGCGCTTGATTCCGGTCATGTCGGCGCGGCGGCTTTCGATGTGTTCATAGAAGAGCCTGCAAAGGACAATATCCTGTTCGGCGCACCCAATTTCATTGCAACGCCTCATCTGGGCGCGTCGACAATGGAAGCACAGGACAATGTGGCCTTTCAGGTCGCCGAGCAGATGTCTGACTATCTGCTGACCGGTGCTGTGACCAATGCGCTGAACATGCCGTCCATCTCTGCGGAGGAAGCCCCTCGCCTCAAGCCGTTTGCCGTACTTGCCGAAAAGCTGGGTGAATTTGCCGGTCAGGTTGGCGATGAAGGTTTTGATGCCGTCGAGATCGAATATGAAGGCGAGGTCTGCGAGCTTAACCGCAAGCCGCTGACATCAGCAGCACTGGCCGGATTGCTGCGCGCCTCGATGTCGGATGTGAACATGGTGTCCGCACCCTCGATCCTGAACGAACGCGGGATCGATCTGAAGGAATCAACCACATGTGACAGCCCGACCTATGAAAGCCTGATCCGCATCAGGGTCCGGGTCGATGGCAAATGGCGTACGGTTGCAGGATCCATCGTCAATGACCAACCGCGCATTGTCGAGGTCAAGGGCATGGCGCTCGATGCCAAGTTCCGTCCGTTCATCCTGTTTGTGAACAATACCGACAAACCCGGCTTTATCGGTGCGCTCGGTTCTCTGCTTGGGGAAGCGGGCATCAACATCGCGACCTTCAATCTGGGCCGTGAGGAAGAAGCCGGTGATGCCATCGCAATGGTCGGAATCGATCAGGACATTTCTGATGATGTCATGAAGAAGATCAACGCGCTCTCATTCGTGCGTTACGCGAAGGTTCTTCGCTTCTGAGGAGAATTTTCTTCTTGTTTTTCAAGGATGGGCGTCTTTTGACGCTCATCCGCTATAATTCTTTGTAATAAACACTCCAACAACATTGCATCCAAAGCGGGTTGCAGGTTGCCTTTGCCACTTTCAGGGCTGTTACGCCGCAGAATGCGGTGTCCGCTTCCAGAATGGGGAAAGAATAACCATGAAGATCAGATTCATCACAGCGGCGATCTTGGCCGCCGGATTTGCCGCATCCTGTCAAACCACAGCAGGTAATGGCGAAATGACTGTCGCGGAATTTTGCGCCGATCCTGCCAATTCCGCCGCGTATGTCTGTGAAGTAAAACTGGAGCTGGATGGACAGTCCCAGAAACTCTCCGACACTTCACTAAGCCTCAGCGATGCACGCGCGGTGGCCGACTCGGCGATGGCCAAAGCTGACGAGGCATCTGCAAAGGCTGATGAAGCGCGGAGCATGGCACAGTCGGCTCTGTTGAGCTCTGAAGACCTGTCCTGCAAGACCATGACCATCCAGAAGACAGATGTCGGTTCGTGTGAGCCGGGCTACACGCTGATGAGCTGTACGCAGACACGCTACACCACTGCCCGGGGCGGACTGTCCATCCTGCGGGAGATCAATGACGAGCAGTGCCGCTTCAACACCCGCGTGCTGGAAATGCAGGTGCGCTGCTGTGCAACCGCGAACAGTGCAGCGGTGCAAAACGCGACACCTATCAACAACTGATAGCGCAAATACCGGAACCCATGGCCAGGGGCTCTGATCTGATGATCGGAGCCCCTGTTCTGTTTTGCGCGATGTAATCGGCAAGTTTTGTTAAATTTTGTTATATTAACCAAGCACTTGGAAAAATGGCCGCTGATTTGCAGCCCACTCTTCAAATCCAGAGCAGATGTGTATTTGGACAGTTCAAATTTAACTGAAGTCAAGAGAGCGGGTTATACAATGAAATTCAGGATTTTGGGCGCTATTGCCTGTGCAGCGGGGGTTCTGGTCGCATGCCAGACTGCACCGCAAGCTGTTGAAGAGATCACGGTTGCTGAATATTGCGCCGATACGATCAATATTGATGATCATGTCTGCCAGGTGAAACTGGAGCTGGACGGACAGTCCGAGCTTCTGGCGAACACTTCACTCAGCCTCAGCCAGGCACGTGCCATCGCCGACACGGCCCACGCCAAGGCGGAAGAAGCCGCACGCAAGGCCGAAGAAGCCCGCCGTATGGCTGCCCAGGCCCTGTTGAGCCAGGACGACCTGGTCTGCAAGACACAGATCATTCAGAAATCAAAGGTCGGTGGCTGTGAACCCAACTACACGCTGATGAGCTGTTCCCAGACGCGCTATACCACCAATGCCGGCGGTGTATCGATCATGCGGGAAATCAACGACAATGAGTGCCGCTTCCAGGATCGCGTTCTGGAAATCCAGGTCCGTTGCTGCCGTCTCGCCACGCCTGAGGAAAAAGCCGCTAATGCGACCTCCATCGAGGCCAGCCTCTACAGCGACACAACAGGTCTTTACGACTGATCAGCCTGTCAGATGACACACAAAAAAGCGCTCCGGCACGACCTGCCGGAGCGCTTTTTAATTGTCAGGCAGCCTTCAGCCAATGCCGTCAAACAGCACTGTCGACAGATAGCGTTCGGCGAAGGACGGGATGATCACGACGATCTTCTTGCCGGCCATCTCCGGACGCTTGGCAACCTCGATGCCTGCCGTAATGGCAGCACCGGAGGAAATACCGACTGGCATGCCTTCCAGTCTGGCGATCCGGCGCGCGTTGGACAGGGCGTCTTCGGCCGACACCGTCATGATCTCGTCTGCCAGATCCAGATCCATGTTCTTCGGCACAAAGCCTGCGCCAATACCCTGAATGGGGTGAGGCCCCGGATTGCCGCCCGACATGACGGGGCTGGCTTCCGGTTCCAGGGCGATCATCTTCACGCTGGGCTTGCGCTTCTTCAGGACACGCGCACAGCCAGAGAAAGTGCCTCCCGTACCGACACCTGAAATCACCACATCGACATCGCCGCCCGTATCTGCCCAGATTTCCTCGGCCGTGGTGGATTCATGGATGGCGGGGTTGGCCGGATTGTCGAACTGGCTGGGCATGACCGCGCCGTCAATCTCCTCCAGCAATTCATTGGCTTTCGCAATGGCTCCGCCCATGCCCTTTTCCTTGGGGGTGAGCACGAGTTCTGCCCCCAGCAGCGCGAGCATCTTGCGGCGCTCGATCGACATGCTTTCAGGCATTGTGAGGATCAGCCTGTATCCGCGAGACGCTGCCACAAAGGCCAGACCAATGCCGGTATTGCCGGAAGTCGGCTCGACCAGAACGGAATTTTCGGTCAGGCGGCCCTGATGCTCCATGGCCGTGATCATGCCAAGCGCGATGCGGTCCTTGACGCTGGCAAGCGGGTTGAAGAATTCCAGCTTCAACAACAGATCGCCCTGAAGGTTTTCCGCTTCGGTCAGGCGCGGCACTCGCACCAATGGTGTGTTGCCGACAGTTTCCAGAAGGGAGTTGTAGATTCGGCCACGTCCGGCCTTGTCCAGTTCAACTCCATTTACAATGCGTGTTTGCGACATGGTCGATGCCTCCCTGAAGATTGTTGATAATGCCAGTTATCATGTGTGTCTTTTCCGGCGCTGCGCCAGCCAGCCCAGCTAATCGGAAGGTTTAGTCCGGCTAGCCGAAAGCATAACCGGAAAATGGCTTGTTAGCGATGAGATCGTGAAAATCGCGTCGGCCCCTGTCCTCGCCTGCTGCGCCGGCAGCCACCATGAGCGGCAGCAAGTGCTCTTCTCGCGGATGGGCCTGGCGTGCTGCGGGTGCCTGTACCCAGTCCAGCAAACGCGTATTGCGCTCTTGCGGCGAGGCAATCGCTGTTTCGGTCAGCCAGTTGTCAAAATCCTCTGCCTGCCCTGAACCGGCCTGGAAGTATTGACGCAAATTATGCCAGGAGCTACCCGAGCCGATGATCACCACGCCCTCATCGCGCAGCGGTGCCAGTGCCTGACCGAGCCTGATATGAAAGCCCGGGTCAAGATCCTGCTGCAATGACATCATCAGGGTAGGAGTTTGTGCAGCCGTGTCGATCTTCATCATCGGCACGAAGACACCGTGATCAAAGCCGCGTTCGTCATCTTCCGCGCTGTTGATGCCAGCATCGGCGAGCAGGCTACGCACGCCTGCGGCCAGATCGGGCGCACCGGGCGCAGGATGCTGCAATGTATAGGCAATGTCCGGAAAGCCGTAATAGTCATAAAGCATGCCCGGTGCCGGTGAAGTCGACAGCGTGACCTGCGGCGTTTCCCAATGCGCGGAAATCACCAGATAGGCCTGTGGCGGCGCAGGCAGGACAGATTCAAAGCCGAGCAGATAGCGCTCCAGCCCCTTGAAACCGTCCTTTCCAATGGGTTCGGGATAGTCGATCCAGAAACTCGGACCGCCGCCGTGAGAAACATAGAATGTGGGCTGGCGGGGCATGGTCTATGATCCTTCGGTTGTGGTCATGAACGATTGCGTGAGGCGTGTTGACAATATGGCACGCACAGCGCCCCTCGCAATTGCACTCTCGGTGTCGTGATCAGGCGAAAGAGCCAGATTTCGCCGCATGACACTTGGCGATACTCATCGCTATCGGCATATTGGTTAACACAGCCCCCTGACCACCAGATTTTCGGACGCTTGACCATGAGCACGCATGACGCCCTGATTGCAGCCCTGCCCAAGGCTGAGCTTCATCTTCATCTGGAAGGGTCTCTGGAGCCCGAACAGCTCATGGAGTTTGCAGCCCGCAACAAAGTGGATATTCCCTTCAAGACGCTGGATGAAGTGAAGGCGGCCTATGAATTCTCCAATCTCCAGGATTTTCTGGACATCTACTATCAGGGCATGTCGGTGCTTCAGACGGAGCAGGATTTCCATGACCTGACAGATGCCTATCTCCAGCGCAGCCATGCCGACAATGTGCGCCATGTCGAAGTCTTCTTCGATCCGCAGGGACATACCGAACGCGGGCTTGATTTTGATGTGCCCATTCGTGGCATTCTCAGCGCACTGGACAATGCAAAGGAAAAATACGGGATAAGCTACCGGCTGATCATGTGCTTTCTGCGGCATCTGTCCGAAGAGGATGCGTTCACGACATTCGAACAGGCACAGCCCTGGCTGCCGCGTATCCACGGCATCGGGCTGGACAGCTCCGAAGTCGGCCACCCGCCGACAAAATTCACCAACATATATGCCGCCGCAAAGCTGAAGGGCCTGAAGCTCGTCGCTCATGCTGGAGAAGAAGGCCCGCCCGGCTATGTCTGGGAAGCGCTGAACGAGCTGAATGTCGACCGCATCGACCATGGCAACCGGTCGCTCGAAGACGACATGCTGGTCAAGCGACTGGTGGACGAACAGATGACGCTGACTGTCTGCCCGCTATCCAATCTGTCTTTGTGCGTCGTGAACGATCTGGCCGCACATCCCCTCAAGCGGATGCTTCAACTGGGGTTGCGCGCCACGGTCAATTCTGACGATCCGGCCTATTTCGGCGGCTATCTGAACGAAAATTATCGTCAGATTGCCGAAGCCCTCAAACTATCAGCCGATGATATCGTCACCCTCGCCCGTAACAGCTTCATGGGTGCCTTCATGGATGAAGCCCAGCGCGCCGAACATCTGGCCGCTGTCGAGGACATTGCGCGATATTACTGATCTGCTTCAGGCGGAAGCTGGCTGGAAATGGTCCCACACGGTCCAGGCACCGATGGCGATGAAACCGATCCCGGCAATCAGCTTGAGCGGCACCATGCCGAGCCAGCGTTCAGCCGCCACACCCAACGCCACCGCCAGGGCTGTTGATGCTACAAGGGCCGCCGCAGCCGCGAGAAACACCAGAAATGGCGACGTCTTGCCGTCAGCCGCGAACAGCACGGTGGCCAATTGGGTCTTGTCTCCAAGTTCGGCAAGAAAAACGGTGATGAAAATGGCGAAGAGTTGAGCCATGTCGGCATGATCCCTGACAATTGAATTCAGGCCCTGAATTGTCGGTCGCCGAGACTTTCGTCTAGCCCCTTGTGATCACATTTCAGACATATGCACCCGGACGTTGAAGAACATCGCCATTCACTCCCAGCTTGAAGCGGGCAATGCCTGCACCTGATTGGGTGTTGACGCCACCAAGGTCGATGGCGCGATAGCCTTTTTCCTTCAAGGCCAGCATGGCATTCCACAAGATCAGGTTATGTGCGCCCAGCTTGCGGCCTTCGGGCAAGTTCCAGCCAATGTGATAGGTCGCCATGGCCCCATGGGTGATAAACAGCATGGCGGCGACGGTCTCCTTGCCCAGATCGGCACGATATACCAGCACGCCAGATTTACGGTCTGCTCCCTTTGCCGCGGATTTTTCCTCCTGCCAGGCAAAGGTATGTGCAGGTGGCATGGCGCGATAACCGCGTGCCTGCCTTTGCCTGAGTTCCTGTTCGATGATCCAGCGATACTGGCCGGGTTTGGAGCCCGATGAGGTAAAGGTCAGCTCCGTGCGTTCTGCCGCTGAGAGGGCAGCTCGCCATTTCGGGCTCAATCGGGCACGCAGTATCTCGGCGTTCGGTGTCAGGTCCCAGCGGATCGTCGCATCGCCCGTCATCACGCGCCTGAAACCCCGCGGCACAGTCTCGTCATCTGGCGTGATGGCAAACAGGCGCGGCCAGCGCAGACTGAGTGATTGTCGCAAGGACCGCATGGCTGCACTGCGTTCATCCACGCTCATGGGTTTAAGCCAGACAGGTCCATAGCTGCACAGCGCAAATCGGGCCACCAACGCCACAGGGCGTACAATAACCTGCGCCAGCCCACAGATGGCTCCGGCAGGATCTGAAATGGCGCCACGATGGACCTTCAGCCCGGTACGCACCATGACATCACCATAGGCCCAATCCTGCTGATAGGCCGCTAGCTGGCCACGCAGCGCATCATCCCATTGCGTGCGGGACAATTCATTCCAGGATGTCGTCCAATGTTGGCTCATGAAAGAAAGAATTAGTCAGTTCAGGTTAACGCTTTACCTAGCTGAATTTAACCTTGATTGAGCCCTCTGCATGAAACGCACGAAAATCCAGACCATTTCAGGCCATCGCTTGCCAGAACCACGCATCACACTGACAGCCATCAGGCTGGCCGTCCTATGGATCGGATTGCCAATACTGATTCTGGGTGGCGTTCTGGATCTGGCGGCCCAGCTCATCTTTGGCATCTGCACCGGACTATGGTGCATGGCAGGCTGAGCGCCAATGGTCCCTGCTGTTAGCCCACAGCCTTTTTCAGGAATGTATCAATGCTGCGCATCAGCGTATTGCCGGCTTCATGCACTTGAGCTGATGCTTCCACTATATCAACAGACACACGACTGACATCCTCTGAACTGCGACGCGCCTCGGCCACGCCCCTGGAGAGGGATTGAGTGCTGTCAGCCGCAGACCGTGTACTGGCGGCGATTTCATTGGCAGCGGCATTCTGTTGATCGATCGAGACGCCCACTTCCTGCGTGTGCTCCGTGATCTGGGCGATCACCGTGGAAATCTGCTGGATCGCACTGCTGGTTTCCGTTGAATCGCTCTGGATGGATTCAATCTGGTCGGCAATCTGAACAGTCGCGCGCGCAGTCTGTTCCGCCAGGCGCTTGACCTCTTCGGCGACAACCGCAAAGCCCTTGCCGGCATCTCCAGCACGCGCAGCCTCAATGGTGGCATTCAGTGCGAGTAGATTGGTTTGCTCCGCGATTGATTGAATTAGATTGACCACTTCACCAATGTTCTGGGCACTGCTTGCAAGGGTCGCGACCTTGCTGACAGAGTTTTCCACGGATATCTGAGCCTTGCCAATAACATCATTCGTGCTGTTGATCTGCGACAGGATGGACGCGATCGAGGACGAGAACTCTTCCGTAGCAGCAGCAACGCGCTCGACCGAATCCATGGCGCGGCCAGTGGCATCATCCAGATTGCCGGAGCGCTGATTGGAAACACTCGCATTCTCGCTCAACCCCTTCGCAGAAGTATTCAGCAGATTGGCACGCTGAGTAAGTTCCTGCATGAGAGTTTCCACCTCGGTGCGGAAGGATCGTGCCAGGACCTGGAGATTCTCATAGCGCTCCTGATTATCTGCCGCGCTTTTTTCAATGTCCTGTTGCAGTTTCGAGGCTTCCACATGGGATTCGTCAGCCTCGTGCATCGACTCCTCATTAGCAGCAATCAGGACATGAACCTGATGTACCATCCACAACAATACTGCGCATTCCAGAGACAGGATGCCGCCATGCAAAGCTACTCTCAGGATCGGCGCTCCATCGGGAAACACAGCGCTTGGCAAGATGAAAGCAAGCGTGAGGTGGTGAAAAGCAACAACCCCGGTGAAGGCAACAAGGGCTTTCCAGTCCAAAAAGGCCACCATGATCGCCAGGCCTGCAAAAAAGGCCATGTGCAGGTCGATCTGATAGGCAACGCCTTCACCATTCCAGCTGAAATTATAGACAATGATGGCAATCAGACCAGCAAGGGCCACGCCTGAGGTCACTGATGCTGTACTGCTGGATGCATCCTTCATCACCGCAAGGGAAGCGATGGCGGCAAGTCCGACACCCAGCCCCAGTGCGATGAATGCACCTGATACATTGGTGGACACAGCGGAGGCTGCGATAAGGCAGACCGTCAGCCACAACAAGCCTATGACCGGCCTGGAAAACTTGGTTCGGATGGAATTGATGTCGTACTGACTGGCAAGGCTGGAGTGGCTCATCGAACTGCCTCCTGGTTTTTCTGTGGTGTCGAGGATGAAGAACAAAGGCTGGCGAACCGCGCATCGATCACGAAATCTGCGCCAAGGTCCAAAAGACGACCTGCTGCGTCGCCATGAGGGTTCTTCACAATGATGTGGCTCTGATCCGAATAGGCTCGCACGATCTGCAACCCCTCGCCCGAGACACGGTGTTCAACTTCCATTGGAGTCAGCTTGTGCGGAAACACTGCAAAAACATCTGATCCGGGAGTCGGCACAAGCGTGATCATCGACACACCGAATGTCGATATCAGCATTGCAGACACACTGATCGGATCAATTTTCAAGCCCGAACTCCCTGTTTTGTACGGTCAGTTTTAACCTGACGACAGGTCTTTATCCTCTCCTAGAGTTAACAAATCCTGCTATCTACAGGGGTAGCTCCCGCCATTGGACAACTCAGAATGGAGGCAGACCATCGGTTTGACGGAGCGCCTCATGCAGGGCGATCCCCGCGCTGACAGCGACGTTGAGAGAACGTGCGCCCTTCATCATGGGGATGACGCAGTGCAAATCGGCAGCGTCATGGACCTCATCGGGTACGCCCGCACTTTCACGTCCGAAAAGAAGCGTATCGCCGATTTCGAATCGGGTTTGAGTGATTGGTGTGGCTGCTTTTGTGGTGAAAAGAACCAATCTTCCGTCTTTTCTGGCCTTATGTTGCAAAAAAGAAGACCACCCATCATGGCGCTCGGGATCGACCTGAAGTGCGTAATCCATCGCCGAGCGACGAAGGGCCTTGTCTGTCAGCGGAAACCCAAAAGGACCGATTATATCGATGTTTACACCGAAACATGCTGCAATTCTTATCGCTGAACCAAGGTTTTGCGGAATATCGGGTTGATAGAATGCGAGGCGCAATGTAACCGCTTTCTCCGAATGAGCTGGGGTGCTTGCGACAACGCGTCTCTTTGCGTAACCGCATGCGCCTTATAAAAGGTGCGACAATCTACGCCAATTGCGCTGGGAGTCTGTCCGTTGTCCGACGCACACATAACGAATCACGAAGAAGATGGCGAAACTCGCCGCGACTTCATACATATCGCGGCCGGGGCCGCTCTAGCAGGCGCTGTAGGTGCTGTTGCTTGGCCATTTGTCAAGCAATTAGGACCGGCCGCCGACACGCGCGCCGCGTCCAGCGCCGAGGTCGACGTCTCCAAGGTTCCGCTGGGAGGCGAAGTTCGCGTCCTGATCGGCGGCAAGCCTTTCTTCGTGCGGCATCGCACGGAAAAAGAGATCGCCGAAGCCGAAGCCGTGAACATTTCCACACTTCGCGACCCACAGACGGATGATGAGCGCCTGGTGCCCAAGCCTGACGGTGAACTGAACCGTGCAATCCTGGTCACATCCGGTGCCTGTACGCATCTGGGCTGTGTGCCTGTTGGTCCTGGCACGAACACCGGTGACTATGGCGGCTGGTTCTGCCCCTGCCACGGGTCGCACTACGACACTTCCGGCCGTATCCGTAAGGGGCCCGCGCCGCTCAACCTGCCTGTTCCGACATATGAATATCTGTCGGACACGCTGATCAAAATTTCGCTTTAGGGGGTATGACGACACCATGAGCGGACCTTCAACATACGAGCCGAAGACCGGCTTTGAAAAGTGGCTGGACACACGTCTGCCGCTTATCCGTTTCGCCAAGGATACGGCGATTGACTTCCCCACCCCGAAGAACCTGAATTACTGGTACACTTTCGGTGCCATTCTCGCCGTGTGTCTGGTCATCCAGATCATCACCGGGATCGTGTTGGCCATGCACTATGTGCCAAATACCGCGATGGCTTTTGATTCGGTCGAGCGCATCATGCGTGATGTCGACTGGGGCTGGCTGGTCAGGTATATCCACGCCAATGGCGCGTCGATGTTCTTCCTCGCTGTCTATATGCACATTTTCCGGGGTCTCTATTACGGGTCATACAAAGCCCCGCGTGAGGTTCTGTGGATTCTGGGCTGTGTGATCTACCTTCTGATGATGGGAACTGCATTTTTGGGCTATGTGCTGCCCTGGGGGCAGATGTCCTATCACGGCTCAAGCGTGATCACCTCGCTGATCGGTGCGATCCCTGTCATTGGCGACACGATCAAGACCTATCTGCAAGGTGGGCCAGCGATCGGTAACGCGACCCTGAACCGCTTCTTCTCGCTACACTACCTGCTGCCATTCATCATTGCAGGTGTGGTCATTCTCCACGTCTGGGCACTGCACGTACCGGGTAACAACAACCCCACCGGTGTATCCGTGAAAGACGTCAAGAAGGACACGGTTTCGTTTCACCCTTATTACACGGTGAAAGATCTGTTCGCGATCCTCGTCTTCCTCTTCATCTTCGCGTTCTTCGTCTTCTACGCACCGAACTCGCTGGGGCATGCAGACAACTATATCGAGGCAAACCCGCTTCAGACGCCGGCGCACATTGTGCCTGAATGGTACCTCTTGCCATTCTACGCGATCCTTCGGGCCATCACCTTTGACCTGGGCCCCATCACCGCCAAGCTGGGCGGTGTGATCGCAATGTTCGGCGCGATTGCCGTGCTGTTCGTAGTGCCATGGCTCGACACCTCCAAGGTTCGCTCCATGCGTTACCGTCCTCTGGCCAAACAGTTCTTCGTGCTGTTCGTCGCTGCCTTTATCGGTCTGGGCTTTGCGGGTGCGAATAACCCCGATGACCTGATTGTCGCCTTTGGCGAAGACAAGCTGGTAGTTGCCTACACTGACGAAACAGGCGCTGCGGCTCGGTCGGAAAGCTTTGCAGAATATCATGATGCTGAGCACTTCATTGAAGGTCTCGATGAAAGCGCCGGTGCGTCCATGGAAGTCGTCAAGTCAGGCTTCAAATGGCTCTGGGCGGCGCAATTCCTGACCTTCTTCTACTTCGCCTACTTCCTGGTGATCCTGCCGATCCTCGGCATCATCGAGAAGCCCAAGCCTCGCCCGCTGTCGATCGCTGACAGCGTGCTCGGTAAACACGGCCAAGGCTCTGCTGGAGGCACACCCGTACCGGGTGCCGCCAACGCTGCAGCCCCCCGCGACGACGCCTGAGGAGAATTGATCAGATGCGTATCATGAAACTCCTGCTTGTTGCTGCCGCCTCGCTTGGCCTGGCGACAGCAGCCCATGCAGCCGGCGGTGGCAAGCACCCTCACGGGCCGGAAGAAGGCTGGACCTTTGAAGGTTTCTTCGGAACCTTCGATCAGGCCCAGCTGCAACGCGGCTACAAGGTCTATCGCGAGGTCTGTGCGGCCTGTCACTCGATGGATCTCATCAATTTCCGTAATCTGGGCATGAAGAACGGACCGTTCTATGACCCGGATTATCCAAACCCGAATGACAACCCGGTTGTGAAGGCTCTGGCCTCTTCAACAGCTGAAGTTGACATCATCAATCAGGAAGATGGCTCGGATACGACCCGGACACGCCTGACGTCCGACCCCTTCCCAGCGCCCTTCGCAAATGATGCGACAGCGCGTTATGCAAACAATGGTGCCTTGCCACCTGACCTCTCGGTCATCGTCAAGGCGCGCAGTGGTGGTGCTGACTATATCTACTCGCTTCTGGTTGGATATCCGACAGAAGAAGAGATGAGCACCAAATATGCTCTGCTCGACACGTCCAATGCCAGTCAGCATTACAACCCTTATTTTGCGGGTGATGTGACCCCACAATGGGGCGGCGACCCGCGTCACCGCCACGAAGGCGACGAGTCGGCGCATGCCTATGAGATGCTGCCGCCTGGTGGTTTCCTGGCAATGTCACCTCCTCTCTTCGAGGATGGTGTGGAATTTGACGATGGAACACCAGCCAGTGTTCACCAGATGGCTGAGGATGTCGTGACCTTCCTGGCATGGGCTTCAGAGCCCAAGGCACAGATCCGCAAGCAGATGGGCCTGGTCACATTGATCTACCTGTTCATCCTCGCAGTGCTGGTCTTCCTGTCCTACAAGCAGATCTGGCGCAATGTAGAGCACTAGTTGCGCGCACCAGACTAACAGTTCCAATGGGAGGCTGCGGTAACGTTGCCTCCCATTTTCTTTGTGATTTGATGAAATCTTTTGTGTCAGTCGGACGAATCTGGCTGCCACAGCTCGATCGGATTGCCTTCCGGGTCATGGATGCGCGCAAAACGGCCTACGCCCGGCATATCCCATTCAGGTTTCGTGATGACCTCGATCCCCGCTTCACGTAGCCTGGTGCAAAGATCATCAAGTCCGTCCACACGCAGATTGAGCATCCATTGGCGATCTGCTGCAAAGTAATCCGTGTCGTCAGCAAAGGGAGAAAATACGCTTGGACCTGCCTGCGTGTCCCACGCCCCATAGGGCGAGGACCCAACACCAAGATGTTCCACATACCAGGCGCGCATTGCGTCCGGATCCTTTGCCCGAAAGAAAAAGCCACCAATCCCCGTCACGCCCATGTGCGTCACCTCATCATCCTGCAACCAAATACATTCAGCATATCATCAAACCGTGAAACGATCTGCACATGTGATCAATTTCACTGCGTGTACTCAAGCGCTTGTGAGGTGTGAGGCTTTGACAGAAACCTCCAAGCGCCCATAACTCCGATGTCAGGAATCAGGACGGAGTTTCATCCCATGACCAACTGGACCCTTGGTGTGATCGGTGGATCAGGCCTTTATGATATTGACGGGTTGGAGGAAGCTCGCTGGGAGACGATTGAAAGCCCGTTTGGAGCCCCGTCCGACCAGCTGTTCCGGGGACGGTTTGCCGGTATCGAACTGGTCTTTCTGCCCCGTCATGCACGAGGGCACAGGATCGGTCCAAGCCAACTCAATTACCGCGCCAATATCGATGTGATGAAACGTGCGGGCGTGACCGATATCCTGTCTCTGTCCGCCGTCGGTTCACTACGTGAAGACTACAAGCCCGGTGACTTCGTGCTGGTCGATCAGTTCATCGATCGCACCTTTGCTCGTGAGAAGAGCTTTTTCGGTGACGGATTGGTTGCGCACGTCTCAATGGCCCATCCTGTGTGTGAGCGCCTTGGTAGCCTGGCGGCCGATGCCGCCATCAAGGCGGGTGTCACCGTGCATCGTGGCGGCACCTATCTGGCGATGGAGGGACCACAATTTTCGTCCCTCGCAGAGAGCAGGCTTTACCGCCAATGGGGATGCGATGTGATCGGCATGACCAATATGCCCGAAGCCAAGCTCGCACGCGAAGCTGAGATTCCCTATGCGACACTGGCCATGGTGACGGACTATGACTGCTGGCGAGAGGATAGCGATGCTGTCTCGGTAACCAATGTGCTGGAAGTGCTGCACGCCAATGCGCATGCTGGTCGCGATACCGTGCGCAATCTGGCCTCACATCTGGGCCAGACCGCCCGCACACCCAGCCCGCAAGGCATTGAGACATGCCTTGATTTTGCGCTCATCACTTCGCCAGACGCCCGCGACCCGGCCTTGCTTGCAAAACTGGACGCTGTGGCAGGTCGCGCCCTGTCCGTCAGCCCGTAAAACCGGAGCCCTCTCGATGACCAACACACTTTATATCGGTAACAAGAACTATTCGTCCTGGTCCTTACGCGGATGGCTACCTCTGAAGAAAGCCGGCGTCAGCTTTGAGGAATCCATCATTCCTTTGCGCCAGGATGATAGCCAGGTGCGTATTCGTGCCGTGTCGGAAGGCTGGCAGGTACCTGTCCTGAAAACAGATCAGGGCACGATCTATGACAGCCTGGCCATCAGCGAATGGGCGGCTGAACAGGCACCTGACCTGTGGCCTGAAGATGCGCAGCAGCGGGCAGCAGCGCGCTCTGCCACTGCGTTGATGCATGCAGGCTTTCGCGATCTGCGCATGGCCTGCCCGATGAACATGAAGTGCATTGTATCTTCTCCACAAGAGGACAAAGCAGCACTGGCCGATGCTGCTCGGATCAATGCGCTGTGGTCACGCTGGCTGGAAGTTTCAGGCGGGCCGTTCCTGTTTGGAAAATGGTCTATCGCGGATGCGTTTTATGCCCCGGTCGTATCGCGGTTTGTGAGTTGGCGTCTGCCGGTTGATGATAGCGGAACGCGATATATTGAAACGATGCAAGCAGATGCCGACTATGCGGACTGGAAATCGGCAGGCCTGGCCGAGAAGCTGATCATGGTCGATATAGACAAAATGATGATTGGGTAAAAATAACTGAATTATGCGCAATTGTTGTGCGTATACTGATGAACACGCACAACAATCACGCATATTTGAACATAATATAGTTGATGATTAAGCAAATGGGGCGTAACTCCTTCAGGACAAAATGGAGGAATTCCCTATGAAAACGACAAGAATCCTCGGACTTGGGACAGCATTTGCCGCCGCATTCATGACAGCAGGCATCGCCCTTGCCGACAGCGCACAGACCGAAGAAGTCACGATGGCCTTTGATTTCACTCCCGCTCAGTTGGCGACAGCTGAAGGTGCGTCAAAAGTCTATGCCAGCCTGAAGCGCGAAGCACATCAGGCCTGCACCCCACGCGGCTCAGCCATCAGCGATACCGTTCTGGACAAGATGCATGCAGACTGCATCAACGGACTGATCAACGACGCCGTCGACACGATCAACTCTCCTGACCTGCGCGCCGTGCACAGCACAGACATGAAACTGGCGTCCAGCCGCTAGTCTGTTCTTAGATCCGCCAGATCCATCAACACCACCGCAACTCATGTTGCGGTGGTGTTTTCATATGCGAACCACTCCTGTCCTGCCCAGACATGTTCAGCCCTTCTGATCGACTGGGATGATTAGTTGGCCTGATTGAGGGGCGGGCTTGGCCCGGACCCGAATGCTTGCCATGATCCGGGTTTCGCTATCCATTCAGCCCGGCAGGTTTCATGTCCCCCGATCAGATGACATTCCCGGTCCAATCCTATCGGCTTATCCCGCTGGAATGCGCCAGGGCAGAGGAATTGGCGGACTATCAACAGCGTAACAGGGAACGTTTTCGACCGTTTTCACCCGCACGCACGGATATTTTCTACACGACATCCTACTGGAAATCGGTGCGCAGACGCTCAGCACGTGAGAGGCGTCAGGAAACGGCCTTGCGATGGGTGCTGGTGGATGAGCAACAGGTCATTGCGCAAATCAGCATGGACCAGATCGTTCGAGGAGCCTTCCAGTCGGCTGTTCTGGGATATGCCCTGGATGGCAGCTTTGAAGGACAGGGGCTGATGACGCAGAGCCTTCAAAGCGTTATAGATTTTTCATTCAGGACATTGAACCTGCATCGACTGAGCGCCAATCACATTCCGGAAAATGAACGCTCTGCCAGAGTTCTGGCCCGCCTTGGATTCGAGCGTGAGGGACTGGCAAAGTCCTATCTGAGGCTCAATGGCGTATGGTGTGACCATGTGCTGAACAGCCTTTTGAACCCCAGGCATCGCTGACTCAGGACTTGAGGGTGTTGAAACTTTTCAGCAGTTGAGAAACATGTGGTGGGACCTGCTGCGGCAGCTCCATCGGACCGCATATTTCTGACAGGTCCAGGGAGGTGCTCTCGGCATCGGTCGGTACGTGGCTCAGCCGCATTGCCCAATTGGGGAAACAACGCTGGATGATATCTTCAGACAAGATCGTGATAACGCCGCTATGACGTGTATCCGACACGATCAGGGCATAAATCTCATCCACATCCTGCGCAGCACCTTCCAGCACCTGCATGAAATTAAGCCCGTTGAAGATCAGAATCCCTGTGATGTTCTTGCTGACATTTCGTTCAACTGCCGAATCAAGAATGGCTTTCAGGTCTGACAGCTCCAGATTTTCGCTCGCCGTGCTGACATAGATGAGTCTTTTCATTGTTGCTCTCTTGGTAGTCTGAACCTCGGGATTTCAAATCAGCAGCAATGTTTCGCGTGTCAACTTTGATGAACAGGGAAATTTTCCATTCCGCCTAATTTCACAGTCATTCCTTGTACGTTTTCCAACTTCTTTCTGTTAATTGAATGATTACACCGGCGGGATAGGCAGATTTCTCACCCAGCGTTGGCGTGGCACCATTGACCTTCAGGCCAAGCCGCCTCACCTATGGGGTTCAGATTTCATTCCCGCCTTCAGGGAGCTAACAAGCGCGACATGATGAATTACCGAATGGACGATGAAGAAACCGATGACAAGCCGATCGGTGAACCGAATGCTTTCCTCGAGGAAGCACTGTTCAAGGCCCGCACGATCATTCTGACCGGGGGCATTGACGACAAGCAGGCACGTCGTGTCTGCGAACGTCTGCTGGCACTGTCTTCTGCGAGCACCGATCCGATCCTTGTGGTATTGTCCTCCCCTGGCGGACACGTTGAATCCGGCGACATGATCCACGACATGATCAAGTTCGTTCCGGCACCGGTAAAAATTCTCGGCACAGGCTGGGTCGCATCTGCCGGTGCCCTGATCTATGCAGCCGCGAAAAAGGAAAACCGCTTCGCCCTGCCCAATACGCGCTTCTTGCTGCATGAACCACGCGGCGGTGTCGGTGGTCAGGCATCTGATGTGGAAATCCAGGCACGCGAAATCATCCGCATGCGTGAACGCCTGAACCAGATTTTCGCAACGGCCACAGGCAAGCCGCTCGAGCAGATCAAGAAGGACACGGATCGTGACTTCTGGATGAGTGCGGAAGCTGCTGTCGATTATGGCCTGGTGGGCAAGATCGTGACCTCTCAGAAAGAAATCGCCTGATCGCATAATATCTGCGCCCAGCGTGATTTAATCATCAAAAAGACCGTCACCCCTTTGAGGAGTGGCGGTCTTTTCTTTTGCCCCAATCATCTTGCTGCCCCAATCCTGATATTGCTGATGTGAAGATGGTCGGGCAGTCACGCATATCGGAATGGATCAAGGCGCACCCGGACGGCTTCAGGACCGCCCTGGCTGCGCTCGCATCGCTGTGCCTCAATATAGGCTTGGTGATCTGGCTCAGCCGCACCGTCCATGAGCCTTATACGATAGATCCAGACCCGGCGCTTGCCATGGATATCGACATTGTCGACATACCGTCCACGCCCGAACCATTGCCAGAACCGGATCGGCCGGAAACGCCTCCCGTCTCAGCAACACCTGCCATACGAATGAAGGTCCAGCCGTTGGAAGAACAACTAGCAGAAGCTCCAATGACGGCCCTACCACCTGAACCACGCGACGATGCCCCAGCCACCGGTGCGATCGCGACAGATGCCCCGGACCGCAAGCCTGACCGCCCCCTTTCGGACAACTTGCCAGTTGAACCCCAGACAGACATCTTGCCGGAATGGACCGTGGACCGGAACGGAATCACGCTGGAGGAACTTGGCGAAGCCATGGCCTATTTGTCTCCACCATCGGGTGCTGGCGCAGATGGCAATCTGGACAGGCTGCGGCGGGCATTGGGAGAAGCTGCTTGTGCTGATATCGAACTGTCAGCACGGCTGGGTCGCGATTGTCCACCCATTGGTGCCTTTGCGCGCTATGGCGCTGGCGTGCTGAGTGAAGCCGAGCAGAAGCGCTACCAGCTCATGTTTCCGGAAGGCTGGGCAGAGACCAACAAACCCGCACTCGACACTGGCGGGGCACTGCCGCAGCCGGTTGGCGCGCCAATAGACAGCTTCAGCCAGGGCGCATCAGCAGGCATGTCAGGTTCACTGCCTGACCGCCTGGCTGATCCGCATGTGCAATAGATCTCAGCTACCGTCCTGAAAGCTCTTGCGGTTCAGTCCCTTCACCGCGCCGATGGGGATGGAGACCATCGCACAGATCGGAAAATAGATCAGAAACGCAAACAATGGCGCGTAGAACAGGACATCACCTCCCGTCCACCCCAATGCATCCGCTGCATCGGGCGCTTCACTCAGCCAGGCAGCCGCACTCAATGCAGCCAACAAGATGGCGATAGCACCACAGATCAATGTTGGCTGGTCAAAATAACGGATCGACTTGCGCTTGGAGAGCCGCCTTCCAAGCACGATGAGAAAGCGACCCAGAACCAGACCGAGGCCGACACAAAAGAACACCACGATAGTATTGGTGATAAGGTTCTCGATATCACTCAGCGTTTCGTCTTTCATGTCGACGGACAAATGACTGGCTGCTCCCAGTAGCAAGGCAGCGATAGCGGAAATGATGAAACTGGTCATCCAATAGGTCTTGAGAAAACCGCGCTGCTTCTTCTCTTCCTTCAGGATCTGCTGAACGGATTTGTGATTTGGCGTCGCGTTGATGCCAGCGGCAATCATTTTCTTGTTTATCTTGGGTCCGGCCAATTCACGTCCGGTCGTTGCCGCCCCGCCACCAAATGGATTGTCGACTGTTGGCTGTGGAGGCGCTGCGCCGGTCGGATCACCTACCAGACCTTCCAGCCCATACCAGAGATCCTCCAGCGGCTCAGGGTCCACACCATCCCACCCCTTGAGGCTGATCGTGTGGATCTGACGAAAGCCCAGTGGCGGCAGATTGTCATCGATTGCAATGGGCAACAGGCGGTTACGGTCACGGCCCACAGCGGCCTCATCACGCACCCAGAATGATTTGCGGGACTGTTCCGACCAGAGGACGATCACCGCCTTGGCATTATCCAGCAAATGCTCGATCTTGTCGGTGTAGTCATCGCCTGCAATCAGTTCACGATCCCACCAGACATCATAGCCTTTGGCCTCGATTGTATCCGCCAGAATACGCGCAGCTTCCCGATTGTCGCGTGCATAGGAAATAAAGATTTCGTCCGCCACCAGCTTCCTCCTCCAAGCTTCCCCAAGGTGACCATATACCAAGTTGCAATATTGGACATCCTTGTCTTTTGACGTTTGCCTGAAACAGGCTAAACAAGCGACCGCTTGTTCCATTGGCCCGCTGGAGATCCGCGCATGAACTACAGACACGCTTATCATGCCGGGAATTTTGCCGACATTCTCAAACATCTCGTGCTGACGCTCAGCATTGAGCGCCTGAAAGTGAAGGAAAAGCCGTTCCAGTTCATCGATACCCATTCGGGCATTGGTGGATACAATCTGATGGGAGATGAAGGCACGCGCAGCCCGGAATGGCGCGACGGCATTGACCGATTATGGACCGCTGAACCACCTGAGGATGTCGCGGCCATTCTTACGCCCTATCTGGATGTGGTGCGACGCATGAACCCCGATGGAGACCTTCGCAGCTATCCAGGTTCACCCCTGCTGGCATCCATGTTGATGCGCGAACAGGATTCTCTGCGCCTGACAGAGCTTCACCCAGAGGATGCCGAGACGCTGCGCGACAATTTCCGGCGGGACAAACGCGTCAAGGTGGAAATGCGAGATGGCTATGAAGCGATGCGCGCCTATCTGCCGCCTCCAGAACGACGTGGACTGGTCCTGGTGGATCCGCCTTTTGAGCACCGCGATGAACTGGCCCATATGGCCAAGGCGGCGATGAAAGGTATCGGGCGCTGGCCGACCGGTACTTTCATTTTCTGGCGTCCGCTCAAGGACATGGAGAACACCGAGAAATTCGATGACGGACTGGCCGAATGGCTGCTGGATGACAAGGATTTTACCGCAGACCAGCTGCTGATGGTCGATATGTGGGTGCGTGAGATCGTCGAACCCGGCCCGCTATGTGGCGCAGGAGTCGTCATCGTGAATCCACCCTATGGGCTCATGGAATCGCTGATGACTGCCCTGCCCTGGCTCACCGAAGAACTGGCACAGGGCGAGGGAGCTGGATGGCGTCTGAACATGCCGGAACTGGCCATCGAAGAAGATGATGAAATCACCATCGACGAGGACTGATCATCACTCAGACGGACTGGCTGGATGAGAATAGCCGGCCTCTTTCAGTCAGGCAGATAATGCTGAAGGCGGCACCAAGAGCCAATGCATTGCCGACAAAGAGCGGGCCTGTCGTTCCGTCATAGAATGAGGCGATCCACCCACCGATGACACCCGATCCGAAAGTGGTCGTGAAGCCATAAAGTGCCGATCCCGTGCCCGCGATCCGTCCAAGCGGCTCCATTGCCGTTGCGTTGAAATTGGCTCCGACAAAACCCATCGCAAGGAATGAAATCACCATCAGGATATAGAATGAAACGAAGGTTTCATGTCCGCTGATTGATAGCAATGCGTGCAATATGTTGGCAATCAGCATGACCAGCAACGCTGTGTGCGAGAGGCGACGCATGCCCACTGACCGCACAAGTTTTGAATTCGTCAGATTGGATATGGCCATGCATCCGGCAACACCTGCAAACCAGAACGGAAATGAGGCACCTATGCCGAAGACATCCGAATAAATCTGCTCGGATGCCGCTATATAGCTGAACAGATTGGCAAAGATGAAGGCGCTGGCCAGCATGTATCCAATCGAAATCCGGTTTGTAAAAACAGACTTGTAAGACTTGAATATCGTGTCTGGTCTCAAAGCCGTTCGGTTTTCCGGTTTCAGGGTTTCCGGCAAGCGGACCATCGACCAGACAGCAACAATGAAGGCGTAGATCGCCAGCGCCAAGAACACTGAGTGCCAGTTTCCAAATAGCGATAGAACCCCAAGCCCGATGGAGGGTGCCAGGATAGGTGCAGCTGCAAAGATCAACATCACGACAGACATGATCTCTGCCATGCGCCGTCCGGAATAGAAGTCTCGGATGATTGTGGTGGCCACCACACGTGTCGCACCAGCACTTGCTCCCTGAATGAACCGCGCCAACAACAAAAGCTCGAAGCTCGGCGCTATCAGACAAGCCAACGCTGCGATGATATAGACCAGAAGCGCCCAACCCAGCACCGGCTTGCGGCCAAACCGATCGGTCAGTGGACCATAGAACAATTGCGAAAGCCCCAGACCTACCACATATACAACAACGACACGCTGCTGCGCGTTTTCATTGGACAGTTGAAAATAGGCCTGCATGTCGCTGAGCGCTGGAAGCATGATATCGATCGCCAACGCATTGAGCGCCATCAATCCAGCGACAATGCAGACCAGCTCCCAAACTGGCAATGGAGGCGTGTCTTGGGTCGTGGACAGTGTCGTCGAGTCGGCAATCGCCATGATGTATGCTTTCCTTGCTTCGAACGGTGCAAAGTGCCCGGAAGCCACTGAAATATCCAAAGAGGGAAATCGGTCCCCGAAGGAGCGTCCCTGATAAATGGGCGTTCTTCCATTTTAGAGAAGGTACAAAATGGAAAAGCTGATATGCGCTTGTGTACAATTACGTTCAAGCGACAAACTTGAAGATAATATCAAGACAGCCGACCGATTGGTCAATCAGGCAGCTGATCAGGGCGCGCAATTTATCGCGACCCCTGAAATGACCGGATTCATGGATATTCGCAGTGGTGGTACGCGCTCAAAGGCCACATCCGAAGCGCTCGACGCCTGTCTTGCTCAGCTTAGGCAGACAGCCAGAGACCGTAACATCCACGTTCTGATCGGCTCGCTTGCAGTCTCACTGGAACAGGATGACCGCTTTGCAAACCGGTCTTATCTGATTGGCCCAACAGGTGAAATCATTGCGCGCTATGACAAGATCCACATGTTCGACGTGGATGTCGGTGATGGCCAGGCCTATCGCGAATCACGTTCCTACAAGCCCGGCGAGCAGGCCGTTCTGGCGCAGACCTCCATTGGCGCAGTGGGCATGACAATCTGCTATGATCTGCGCTTTGCCTATCTTTATCGAATGCTGGCGCAGGCGGGCGCGTCCATACTGACAGTTCCAGCCGCCTTCACCCAGACCACGGGTGAGGCGCATTGGCATGTCTTGTTGAGGGCCCGCGCCATTGAAACAGGATGCTATGTCATTGCCCCGGCGCAAGGTGGACGCCACGCCGATGGGCGCGAAACCTATGGTCACTCGCTGATCATATCCCCATGGGGCGAAATATTAGCGGAGGGCGGAACGGATCCCGGCCTTGTCATGGCCGAGATCGATCTTGATGAAGTCGCAAAAGCGCGCAAGCGCATTCCGTCCCTGCAACATGATCGCAATGTGAGCCTGACCAAATATTCGGAATGAGCGGCGATTGCCTATTCTTCGGCTTCATCACCGCAGGAAATGGCCGCTTCCATCATATTGACGCCAATTGACACCTGCTCCAGCGGCGGCAGGTCATCGAGGAACCCTTCGGTCTCTGCATCCTGTTCTGAAGAGGCTTTGGCCAAGGCAGCAAAAGCATCTTTGGACAGCGATTTTTCCAGCTTGTCCGCCATGCAATTGCAAACTGTCTTGTCAGACCCACCATCAATGCATGCCTTGACGAAGGTCGTCCTGTCGCTACCACCACATGCGGACAGGGACATTGCTGCGATTGCGGCCAATGTGAGTTTTATTGAAGCTTTCATGATCATATCTCCACATAGAGGCGGGCCGCACTACAAGCATTCGCCAAGATCAAATCCGGGCTTGGTCTACTGCATTCCTGCGGTTCATGCCATAGGCCGTCTATTGGTCGCATGCCTGACTGACTTGCCAAACTCCCGCGAAGGCGAGATTGAAGGTCAGACATATGGATAGGGATGACATGACCCAGGACGCTATTCTCAACCAGCGCAAGCAAATGGCACGCGATTGGTTTTCCGAACTGCAAGGACGCATCATGGATGTGTTCGAACAACTCGACGCCGAAGCACAGGCTCCGCTCTATCACGGCGCGCCAGGCCAGTTTGAACGTACGCCCTGGAAACGCGGAGACGGCACACAGGATCTGGGCGGCGGTGTCATGGGCCTGATGAAGGGGCGACTGTTCGAAAAGGTTGGCGTGCATTTTTCCGAAGTGCACGGAGAGTTTTCAGAGGAGTTTCGCAGGTCGATTCCAGGTGGTGAGGAAAATGACGGCCGCTTCTGGGCATCGGGTATTTCCCTCATCGCCCATATGCGCAATCCAAGAGTGCCTGCCGTCCATATGAACACCCGCATGATCTGCACCAATCAAAGCTGGTTCGGCGGAGGCGCAGACCTTACCCCCCTGCTTGGCGTTCAACGCACGCAGGAAAATCCTGACAGCATCGCTTTTCACGCCGCCATGAAAGCTGTTTGCGAGGCACATGAAGGCGTGGACTATGAACGCTACAAGGCGTGGTGTGACGAGTATTTCCACCTGCCCCATCGCGACGAACCGCGCGGCGTGGGCGGGATCTTCTATGATCGCCATGATAGCGGTAATTGGGATGAGGATTTTGCGTTCACCAAGTCTGTCGGAACCGGGTTTCTCGATGCCTACGCGGACATTGTGCGCAACCGCAGGCCGCAAAGCTGGACAGCAGAAGATCGGGAAGAACAGCTAGTCCAACGCGGGCGCTATGTGGAATTCAATCTGCTTTATGACCGTGGAACAACATTCGGACTGAAGACAGGTGGCAATGTGGCGTCTATCCTGTCTTCCATGCCGCCAGTGGTGAAGTGGCCCTGACAGGTCCGGGATGGGAGTCTGATCATGATGATACTCAAGGCGCTTGCGACCTTCGCGCTGTCATTGGGCATGGGCATGATCGGGTTCTTTCTCGGCGGCATCATCTATATGGGCATCAGCGAATACCTGCTGGAGATGAGCAATGAACAAGTCGCGCGCGCAATTGCCATCGCGCTCGTGTTCGGCTCCGCGGTTGTGGGTGGTATATTCGGACTGCAAAAAGGTGCGCGCTGGACCAAGCTGATGGAGAGCCTCAACGGCGACTGAGCCCCATTGGCTGACTAACCACCACGTGGCTTGTTCAGCGCAATATCTTTCATCTGACGCGCGATCACCGCCACGTCTTCAGGAAAATCACTGTCGACCCACCATGTCTCGACCTCACGCAGTACTTCACCAACCTGCGGACCGGGCGTCACCCCGATGGCAATGACGTCTTCACCGCTGATGGGAAGAAGTGGGCGCGTCCATTCGGACATCTCATCCATCAGTGCTTTCCAATATGCCGGTGAAGCTATATCAGGGCGCGCAGCCCAGACCAGCCGAGCGCGATCATGGAATGTCTGCTCGCCAAGTCGGAACAGTATCCGCCGAAATTCTGCCTCTTGCAGCACATGCGACAGGTCTGTCTGATCATCCGCCGCAGAGACCAATCGTCGGCGTTCGGCATTGGACATGCGCAGATCCGCCGCCAGGCGTTCCATCAGGTCAGGATCCTTGGAGTATAGCGACATCAACCGGATCATGGGATCGGGTGTCAGGCCATGTTCAAGATCCTGGGCTACCACCACATCAAGCAGGCCCAGCCCTGCCATGTCCGGCAGGATGATTTCCAGCACACCCGCGCGCAACATCGCATTGATCGAGGCTCTCGGGTCGGGCGCTGACAAGAGTTTCTTCAGCTCGGTCCAGACGCGTTCTGCTGAAATCTGATAGAGCCCTTCGCGCAGCTTGCCACAGGCCAGCACGCCAGCCGGATCAGGCTCGCCCTGCCCATAGGTGGCATAGAAGCGGAAGAACCTCAGGATCCGAAGATAATCTTCCCGCAAGCGCTGCTCGGCATCGCCGATGAACACGACACTGCGCGTGGCGATATCATCCAGCCCTCCATCAAGCGGGTCATGAACCCGCCCTTCGATATCTGCATAGAGCGCGTTGAACCGGAAATCGCGCCGTTGCGCATCTTCCAGCCAGTCTTCGGAGAAGACCACAGTTGCGCGGCGCCCATCGGTGGATACATCGCGGCGCAGCGTGGTTATTTCGAACACGGTGCCATCTGCCACGGCCGTCAAAGTACCATGCTCAATGCCGGTGCGATGCACTGCCACGCCATCGGCGAGCAAAATATCAGATACCCGATCAGGCGTCAGCTGAGTGGCGATATCAATGTCGGATACAGACGAGCCCATCAGCGCGTTGCGTACACATCCTCCAACAAACCTTGCGCAATCTGGCCGTGCCGCATTGAGCAGGCCCATGACACGCCGCGTTCCTGGCAAAGCCAGCCAATCCTGTTCAGGCAGGACAATCTTTGGATCAGTATTCATCTCAGTCTACCGACTCCCCACCATCGGGCTGCGATGGATCAACCTGTGAGGATGGGAGCCCCTGTTCATCTCGCGCAGCAGATGTCGCCCCTTCACTTTTGGGTATATAGACTTCATCGCAAGGTCGCGTGTCGCCGCCCATTCGGACACCGTTTTCCATATAGAAGGGCTGAAAGCATTTGCCGCGTGTGGAAGGCTCCATTAAGGCCGCAATTATCAGCGCCCCCACGGCCAACACACCGCCACTCATGACCAGGACCGTCATCGGCCAGCGATCCTTCACGCTCATGTCCTTGGACGCGGCGCGAAAGAGATAGAAGATCAGGAAAGGCGTCAGAAACAGCGCCAGTTCGATGAGTATGCGTCGTGTCATTTTCCATCCCGACCGAGCGATTTCGCCACTTCAGAGGTCCAGCGAACCGATCTTGTTGTGATACAGCCTGTCATACAGCCTTTTAATCATGCCAGCTGTCACCCCCCAAATATAGCGTCCTTCATGCGGTATCGCGTAATATTGGCGCATCGCACCCGCAAATTCCCGCTCATGGCGCTTGTGATTGTCTGGATTCATCAGGAAGGACAAAGGCGTTTCGAAAACCTCGTCGACTTCATATTCGCATGGTTCCGGAATGAAGTTGTCAGGGTAATGACCAATGAAGAGAGAGATCGAATATCCCGAACCCGAGCGAAAGGGCATGGTCTGACCGATCAGTTCAACCTGATCGCGCGGTGCACCAATCTCCTCTTCGGCCTCGCGCAAAGCTGCTGCTGCGGCATTCTCATCAGTGATGTCCACCTTGCCACCAGGCAGCGCAACCTGCCCGGCATGCGCCTTCATGGTCTTGGGTCGTTCGGTAAACAACACACCGCAATCATCACCACGATCTATCAAACCCATCAAAACAGCAGCCGGTCTGAGCTCAGCAGTGGTCAGCCCAGATCCATCACCTATGACAACAGGTGACAGATCAGATTTCAGGTCAGCATCTGCAGGAGCAAGGTGCTTTTTCACCCGCTCGACAAAATCCTGCTTCGTCGTGAAGCTCATCTAGGCTGTGACCTTTCCCAGATCGAATGTTTCGTCAGCTGAAACCACATGCAGCCTGGTTTTTGATTCGTCCAGTTCACCCCATGAGACAAGATCATAGAATGCCGGTCGGGAGATGCGCGCTTCCAACCCGCTCCGAACTTCGACATAAGGTGAGGGTTCGCCGGTTTTCTCATCGGTTTCCACGCGAATGGGATGATCCGCATCAATCGTGAAAACCTCCCCCACATTGGTCGTTGCAACCAATGTCTGACCACTCCCCTCATCCAGCCGTTCGATGCGAGTTGCGATGAAGGGGGCATCCTCCACATGCACAATTACTTTTTCAACGGGTGTGACAAGGTAGATCCCGTCTGCATCCTTGCGTAGGATGGTTGCAAACAGCCTGACCAATTTTTCACGCCGGATCTGACCACCCTCATGCCACCATGTCCCATCGCGGCGAATTTCCATCTCGATATCGACGCAGCGGTCAGGCGACCACAAATGCACAGGAGCGGGCGAAAATGAGCCATCATCACCCACCTCCTTACGAAGGCTGTCGATCAGGCCTTGCAGGCCTGCACCAATTGCATCATCTGAACTGGACATGTCTTGTCGCTCCGCCATGCTATCGCCTCACTGACATAGGTATTTGAATCACATGAGTGAAGCCGAAAACGCGCCCGTCCCCGAATCCAGCACACCTGCAGGTGATGTATCACAGCCCAGCGCATCCGACCCGGTTGCTCAGGCAGATAGCGCAATCGCCGCGCTTGACCAGGTCAAATCCGAAATCGGCAAGGCCGTATTCGGTCAGGACCGTGTGATCGAGCTTGTCCTTTGCAGCGTATTGGCAGGCGGCCACGCCTTGCTGATCGGTGCGCCCGGCCTGGCCAAGACCCGCCTTGTGGAAACCAGCGCGACCGCCCTGGGACTGGACACCAAACGCATTCAGTTCACACCAGACCTCATGCCCGGCGACATTCTGGGGTCCGAGGTCATGGATGAATCGTCTGATGGCGACCGGTCCTTCCGTTTCATTCAGGGCCCGATCTTTACGCGATTGCTGATGGCGGACGAAATCAACCGCGCCAGCCCGCGTACCCAATCGGCACTTCTGCAAGCGATGCAGGAGCGTCAGATCACGGTGGCAGGCGTCCATTACGACCTGCCAAAACCCTTCCATGTGCTGGCAACACAAAACCCCATCGAGCAGGAAGGCACATATCCCCTGCCGGAAGCCCAGCTGGACCGGTTCCTGCTGAAAATCGATGTTGAATATCCTGATGCCGATACCGAACGCCGTATCCTGATCGAGACGACCGGTGCGGAGGCTGTGAATGTCGTGCCAGCTCTGGATGCCGAGAGGCTGATCAATATCCAGCAATTGGTGCGCCAGATGCCTGTGCCGGAAAAAGTGCTGGATGCCGTTGTAAGGCTGGTTCGCGAAGCGCGGCCCGAACAATCCACCGATACCCGCGTCAAGCAACGCGTCGAATGGGGACCGAGCCCGCGCGCTGGTCAGGCACTGATGCTCGCCTCACGCGCACGTGCGCTACTGCGCGGTCGTCTGGCACCTTCGATTGATGATGTGGAAGCGCTGGCCGAACCTGCACTCAGCCACCGGATGGCGATGTCCTATGACCCAACCGGTACTGCCCCCACGCTCAAGCAACTGATTGCTGACCTTGTGAAGATATCGACCCTGTAACTGAATGCGTACATCCCTGCCCACACTGAAAGCCGAGGCTGAAGCGCTTGCCGCTGCTGCGCCACGCCTGTCACCGCGTGCGGGTGAGGCATCGGCTGCACATCCTGGGGCGGCAGGTCGACGGCGTGCAGGGACAGGAGAGGATTTCTGGCAATATCGCAATTACAATGCCGAGGATGGTTCGACGCGCATAGACTGGCGCCGATCCGCTCGCGGGGACCGGCTGTTTGTGCGCGAAACCGAGCTGGAAACTGCGCGCAGCTTCCTGTTCTGGATTGACCCCTCGCCCGGTTTTCACTGGCGTTCATCCCCCACCACCTCCACCAAGGCTGACCGTGCTGCGATCCTGTTCATGGCGTTCGCCAGCCAGTTGGCCCGTGCCGGTGAAAGATGCGGCGCACTTGGCGGACCACGCAATCCGGTCAATGGCCAACGTGCCCCCATGCGCATGGCCGAAGACCTGTGGGGCCTTGAGGGCGCATCAGCCTTTCCCAAGCCCAACAAGGACCCGGCGACTGTTTTGATCGCCTCCGATTTCTATACACCACTCGAAGACTGGCGCAGTCGATTGACCGAACTTGCAGGTCGCAACCGGTATGGTGCACTGTTGGCCATCGCAGACCCGGCTGAGGCAGAATATCCTTTTGAAGGCCGTGTGCGATTTTCCCTGCCCGGCGCAAAGACCAGTCGGCTGATCGGCCGCGCGGAAAATATCCGATCCGACTATCTGGAACGCTTCAATCAGCGTCGTCAGGACCTGTCTGACATTGCTGCCGAGCTGGGTTGGAGACTGATCACACACAAGACGAATGACGCTCCCTCACCTGTACTCGCCCAGTTGAATGCGCTGGTACTGGAGGCCGCGAACTGATGTCGCTTGGGCCACTTCTGTTTGCGCAGCCCTTCGCGCTGCTGGGGCTGCTGGCATTGCCGATCATCTGGTGGCTGTTGCGTGCAACGCCGCCAGAACCCCAAAGCGCCGAACTACCCTCTCTTGCCCTGATGGAAGATCTGGACCCGCGCGAAGAAACGCCGGACAAGACCCCCTGGTGGATCATCGCGCTTCGTTTTGCAGCTGCTGCCCTGGCAATTCTTGGGTTTGCGCGGCCTTCCATCATGCCAGAGATTTCAGCGGTGGCGACCGCTGGCCCGGTCATGATCGTCATTGATGATGGCTGGACCTCCGCACCGCGCTGGCGTGAAATCAGCCGCACCGCGATCTCTGCAGCTGACGACGCGGCCGAAGATGGGCTGGGTGTGCAATTACTGTTCACCGCGCCAAAGGAAATTCCCGCCGAACCGAGCGATCTGATGCAGGCCAATGATGCACGTCGTCAGATCCAGTCTGCCCGCCCGGTACCATGGATGCCTGATCGTAGCGCCGCGCTTGAATTGATCCGGCAGGGTGATCAGCGCCCTGCCCGTATCATCTGGGTGTCCGACGGTATGAATCACGGTCAGGCGCGAGACTTCATGGCGGGTCTCAAGGCTCTGGCCCCTCTGGAGATCCGTCCCTTTGCGCCGCGAGGTGCCTATGCAATTTCCGAGGCACGGTTTTCTCCTGATGGTGCTTTGGTCTCTGTTCGCCGCACCAGATCCGACACCGAACTAGAGGCAACCATCTCAGCAGAAAGCCGTGAGGGGGCCGCTATTGCCAGCGCCGATGCCGTATTTGCCAAGGATGACCTGACGACACAGGTGCAGTTCAAATTGCCATCCGCAGCCCTTAATCGCGTGGCACGATTTCGGATTCTGGGTGTAGAAGGCGCAGGCGCAGTCTGGCTGTGGGACGATGCCGCACAAGCACCCACCATCGCGCTGGCAGATCCGATCGACAATCCTCAGCCTCTGTTGGAAGAGTTCTACTATGTACGCAAGGCATTGGCAGATGACGCCCGCCTGATCGAGGGCCCATTGTCGGAAATGCTGGATGCCCGCCCGGATGCCATCATCCTGGGCGACCGTTCAGATCTGACAGGTGAGCTTGCAGATAAATTGTCTGCATGGATCGAGGAAGGTGGCGCGTTGATCCGGTTTGCAGGGCCACTTCTGGCCGCCAATGGCGATGAGTTTACACCCACACCGCTGCGCCCCGCCGCAAGAGCGCTAGGCGGAGCACTGGCCTGGGATGATCCGCAGACGATTGCTGCTTTCCCTGCCGAGAGCCCGTTCAATGGTCTGTCACCACCCGAGGACGCGCTTGTCAGGCGGCAAGTGCTGGCCCAGCCCCAGCCCGATCTGGATCGCTATACATGGGCGCGTCTCGCGGATGGTACGCCGCTGGTCACGGCAGCAACGCGCGGACGCGGCGCAGTGATCCTGTTTCATGTGACCGCCAATACCGACTGGTCCGACCTGCCCTATTCGGGCGTTTTCCCGCAATTGCTGACGCGCTCAGCCATTTCTGGCGCGATGGGAGGCTCCAGACGGACCGACACAGGCGGCAGCCTGGCCCCTATTCGCATCCTCAACGGTTTGGGAGCCATGACTCAGCCACCGGCAACCGCCAAGCCGATCCCAACCGAAGAGTTTGCAACGGCCCTGCCTTCTCCCACAACCATGCCGGGCCTGTATGCAGGACCACAGGGGTCCAGATCCCTGAATGTAGGGACTCTGTCGCCCGATATTATTGGCCAGTGGCCTGCAGGTGTGACCGTCATTGAGGATGCAGCATCTGCCCAACGCAAGGGTCTGGACAGCTGGTTGATTGGCGGCGCGCTCCTGCTATTGCTGATTGATGCCATTGTCGCGCTTGCCGTTTCCGGACGCCTTGCCGGACTTACCTCGCGCGCAGCCATGATGGTCGCTACCGTTATGTTTGGCGGCATGCTGATGACGCCGCCTGAAGCGCTTGCCGATGACATGACGCCCAAACAGCGCGAAGCTGCGCTGGAACTGCGATTTGCCTATGTCCAGACCGGTGATAGTCGACGCGATGAAACGGCTCGTGCGGGCCTGATGGGGTTGAGCTACCAACTCTATCGACGCAGCTCCGTTGAACCGGCTGACCCGCATATGGTTGTGCTGGGCGAAGATGAGCTTGAGCTCTACCCGATGATCTATTATTCCCCGCCACGCGGAAGCGCGCCGCTGACAGACAAGCAGGTGCAAGCGCTCAACGATTACATGCGCTCCGGCGGTGCCTTGGTGATTGACACTGCCGACGCGACACCTGGCGTGGCACCAGCACAGCGCCTGCAATCCATCCTTCAGGGGCTCAATGCTCCCCCGCTTCGCCCGGCACCTGACGATCATGTGCTGACCCGCAGCTTCTACCTCATTGATGCGTTCCCAGGCCGACTTGGATCACAACCCCTGTGGATCGAGTCCACGGCCGTCAGTACGGAAGCCCAGCGCGGCGACGGTGTATCGCGCCTGTTTATCGGATCGGTCGACTGGGCAGGTGCCTGGGCGGTTGATGATGACTATGAGCCCATGTTCCCGATGTCCGGCGATGAGAACCAGCGCGAAATGGCCTACAGGTTTGGCGTGAATCTGGTCATGTATGTGCTGACCGGCAATTACAAGGAAGACCAGGTTCATCTGCCTGCCCTTCTGGAGCGTCTGGACGAAGAGGCGGAAATGGATGAATCCAATGCCAGCGGAAACCGCGTCAGAACCCTCATAGATGATCAGGATACGCCAGCGCCGCAGGAGGATCGCGGCCCGTGACAGAAGCCTTTCGCCTCGCCTTTGATCCGTTTGTGCCTCTGCCTCTGCTGATCGTACTGGCATGTGCATGCCTGCTGATATGGGGAGCCTATCTCGTCCTGCGCGGGCGAGCATGGCTGATGCGGGCGCTGACATTCCTCCTCCTGCTTCTGGCGCTCGCCAATCCATTATGGGTGAAGGAACAGCGCGAACCGCTGAAGGAAATCGTGGCCCTGATCCGCGACCGGTCAGAAAGCATGCGCTTTGCCGGTCGTGATGAGGCCGCCGAGACTGCCTATAATGCATTGCGCGAAAAGCTCGAAGCCGATGACAGCGTTGAATTGCGCGTGGCAGAGACTGATCCCGGCGCGGATGGGACAGATGTCTATGCCGCCTTGCTGTCTGCAATGGCAGACGCCCCACGTGAACGCATTGGCGGCGCGCTGATCGTTACCGATGGCCAGGTGCATGACCTGCCGGAAGATCCCGAGATTGCCGAACAGCTTGGCCCTATTCACGGGCTGATCGTCGGTGAGGAGGACGAACAGGACCGCAGGATCGAGATCGTATCCGCGCCCAATTTCGGGATCGTTGGCGACCGCGCCAGCCTGACAGTGCGCGTGGAGGACGACACCACACCCATGGTGGACGTGAATGTGTCCATCAATGGCGAGGCATTACGCAGCCGCCGCGTGCCGACAGGTGTGGACGCCGTGATCTCTCTGGATATTCCTCGTCGAGGTTCGAATCTGATCGTGGTCGAAGTGCCCGCCGGAGCCAATGAACTGACACTTGCCAATAATCGCACCGCAGCCAATGTCTCCGGCGTGCGTGACAGGCTGCGCGTATTGCTGGTCACAGGTGAACCCCACTCAGGTGCACGGCTATGGCGCGATTTGCTCAAGGCCGACCCATCAGTTGATCTGGTTCACTTCACCATTCTGCGACCGCCGCACAAACAGGACCCGACGCCGATTGAGGAACTGGCCCTGATCTCGTTCCCGACGCGTGAGCTGTTCCTTGAGAAACTGCAGGATTTCGATCTGGTGATCTTTGATCGCTATCGACGGATCAATGTCCTGCCGATGGGTTATTTCGACAATCTGGCGCGCTATGTTGCAGATGGCGGAGCCCTGCTGGTGGCTGTCGGCCCACCCTATGCCGACCGGTTTTCCATCTATCGCACGCCGCTGGCATCCATCCTCCCGGTCAGGCCAACCGGAGAGGTGGTGGAGCATGAATTCAAGATCGAACGGACTGATCTGGGCAAGCGCCACACGGTTACGGCCAGTCTTGAAAACGAGGCCGACTGGGGGGCCTGGGCGCGCTATGTGGGCGGACGGACCCTCTCCGGTGAAACCTTGCTGGAGGCAGATGACGGTGCGCCGCTGCTTGTGCTCGACCGTGTTGAGAAAGGCCGCGTGGCGACATTGATGTCGGACCAGCTATGGCTGTGGGCACGCGGTTACGATGATGGCGGCCCCTATTCGGAACTTATCCGACGCACAGCGCACTGGCTGATGAAGGAACCCGAACTGGAAGAAGAGCTGCTGGAGCTTCATTCCGAAGGCGATGAAATGGTCGCCCAGTTGCGCACACTTGATGATCGTCCACCGCGACTGACCGTGACAGATCCTGATGATGTGATGGTTCAGGCGGAATGGGAAGAAAAGGCACCTGGTCTGTTCGAAGCCCGTACCCCCGGGCCCCGGCTTGGACTATATTCCGCACGCGCTGGCGACAATACAACCGTGGCCTTGAATGGCCCGGCCAATCCACGCGAATATGTGGATGTACGTTCAAGCACAGAAGTGATGGAGACATTGGCTGAAACAACCGGTGGCAGCGTGCAGCGCATCGGTGTGGGAGATGATGTCAGTCTTCCCGAACTTCGCTGGGTTTCCGGACGCAACAATGCAGCGGGTCGCGGATGGGTAGGTCTTGGCCGACGAGATGCCTATGCGGTGAAAGCGTCTCAGGCCACGCCCTTGCTGCCGGGATTTCTCGGCGCGGGCCTTGCCATCTTGCTTATGATGCTGGCCTGGCGTCGCGAGGGACGCTGATCGGACCCTGCATGTCCGCAAGTACACCCGCCGACAGCTCACGCGCCAGAAGACGTCCCTCGGGTACATAGCCCGGTATTGGATAATCCTGCGTCGGAATTTTTGTAAAGCCGATGCGACCGAAATAGTCCGCCGAACCGATGAGAATGGCGAGTTTCCAGCCATCCTTCTGTGCGGCCTCCAGACAAAGTTCTGTCAGCTCCAGCCCCAGGGATGACCCGCGAAAGGCCTCATCCACCGCGACCGGCCCGACAAACACGGCCCCGGGAACATCACCGACCATGAGCGGCCACAATCTGACAGCAGCGATCACCTCGCCCTCCGACACCGCAAGGCGTGACAAATGCTTCAGGCAGTCATTCCCCTCACGCAGGCGCTCGGCCGTCTTGGCAAAACGCCCCGGTCCGAATGCCCGATCATAGAGCGCTTCCACGGCATTGTCGTGGAGCTCAGCATCATCAATGATGGAATAAGGAAGCGCTGCAGCAGCAGCTTTCGAACTGGAGGACATGAGCGATAAACCTGACGGAAACAATCAACAACGACGCAGATGCGCCGGGCAAGCCTTTCCTTGCGGAAAGATAATCAGATGCTTCCTCGTCGGTTCATTGCGGTGTCCATCCATCACATTGCAATGTCCCTGGCGGGCCATGTGCCTTGGCAATGGCGGTGCAATATGATTTTGCGAAACGCTTGTCAAAGGAATTCATCTTGCACGGTCACTCAACGCCGGACCATAAAGACAAACCGGGTGTCTTTTCTGATGCGGGAAAAGCATTAGAAAGATCCAGCAGAATACCTTGAAGGGCGCTCCATTGAATTTCACGATGTTTTTCAGACAAATGCAGGAAACGCCCGCCTCGCAACCCACCTTGTTGAATGAAGAAGGTGGTCTGGATATCGACGCGCTGAGAGAACGCGTCCTGTCAGTCGGCCAAACGGCGCTTGACTGGGTGCGTGAAGAATTATTGCACCCGGCATCCCTGATCCAGCTGAGTGTTATCATCGGCGTGATCCTGATTGGTGTCCTGATCGCGCCGAGCTTTCGCCGATGGTTGATGATGGGCCTGCCCCGGCTTCCGGATAACTGGCGGCGCATGCTGGAACCGACACTGCCGCAATTGGTACGTCCGCTATTATGGGCATGCGGCATGTGGGTCGCGCAGACTGCCATGATGGGAGCTGGACAGCCTGCAACCTTTGTTCGGATCGCCACCTCGCTTGCAACCGCATGGCTGATCATCCGCACCGCGACGAGCTTCCTGCCCGCCGAATATCGCAAACCCGTCAGCTGGCTGGCCTGGATCATTGCCGGCCTGAACGTTGTCGGCCTGCTGGGCCCGACCCTGAACTGGCTTGACAATAATGGCGTGCCATTCGGTGGATCGATGATCACGATTCCGCTGATCGTCCGCGCGATCCTGTTTTCCGGTCTGTTCCTCTATATCGCACAATGGCTGTCCAAACAGCTGCGTTCGCGGATCGATACCCTGCCGCGTGTCGATTCCTCTCTGCGAGTTCTGATCGGCCATGCCGTGCATGTTGCACTGATCTTTGGCGCGGTTCTGCTGGCCCTGACCAGCCTGAACATACCACTGGGTGGCCTTGCCGTTCTTGGTGGTGCGCTGGGTGTGGGTATCGGTTTTGGGATGCAGCAGATCGTCGCCAATTTCATTTCCGGCGTGATCCTGCTGACTGACCGTTCAATCAAGCCGGATGATGTCATCGAAGTGGACGAGACCTATGGCGTGGTGCGCTCTTTAGGTCTTCGCTATGCATCCGTCATTACACGCGATGGCAAGGAACACCTGATCCCGAATGAGCAATTGGTGACCAACAAGGTCGTCAACTGGAGCTATTCGGACAACAAGGTCCGGATCAAGCGACGTATCCGGGTGGAATATGAGACCGAACTCAAGCTGGCAGTCGGGCTGGCGATCGACGGTGCCGGGGCGATTGACCGCGTGCTCAAAGATCCAAAGCCCAATTGTCTCGTCATGGAATTTGGTGACGAGGCGGTTGAACTTGAAGTGCGGTTCTGGATTTCAGATCCGCAAAATGGTGTGAGCAATGTGGGGTCTGACGTGATGCTGGCGATCTGGGATCGCTTCAAGGAACATGGCATCGATATTCCGCTGCGCCAGGAAGAAATCCTGATCCAGCCCGGCTCCACACTTCAGGTGAAGATGGTCAAGGACGACGACTGACCCGTCATCTTCCACACATGAAAAGGGACGCATGATGACAAGTCATGCATCCCCTGGTCTTGCCTGAACAATTGGCTGTTCAGAGTGTCTTGATGGCTGCGACCACCTTGTCGGCGATCTCTTTGCGACAGATCAGCAGGTCCGGCAGGTAGACATCCTCCTGATTGTAACGCATGGGCGATCCGTCAACGCGGGTCACGTGAAGACCAGCAGCCTGGGCAATAGCAACTGGCGCGCAGCTGTCCCATTCATATTGGCCGCCCGTGTGCAGATAGATTTCAGCCTCTCCACGCACCACGGCCATTGCCTTGGCACCGGCCGATCCCATGCCGACAAGCTCCGCGCCGATCTTTTCAGCCACTGCCACGGCTTCCGCCGCAGGTCGTGAACGAGAGACCAGCATACGCGGCGTTTCCGGCATAGGCTGCAAAGCAGGCGGGTTGTCTGAATCCAGCACAAGATTCATCCCCGGCAAGGCAACCGCACCAATTGTGGCGACCCCATCAATAGCCATCCCGATATGCACCGCCCAGTCGACCCGTTCCTCGCCATATTCGCGCGTGCCATCGACCGGATCGATAATCCAGACGCGGGACTGCTCAAGGCGCGCCTTGTCGTCAGTGGATTCCTCCGACAACAGCCCGTCATCAGGACGCTGATGCTTGAGCGCATGGATGAGGAACTGGTTGGCGGTGGCATCACCAGCGCCTCCCAGTGGTTTTCCCTCGATCAACTTGCTGGATCTTACTGTCTTCAGGATCTGGCCAGCCGTTTCGGCAAGGTGGATGGCCAGTTCGACGTCATTTTCTATGATGCTCACAGATCGGTTCCCTCAGTCGCTTTCATTGAGAATGGCGCTGACGATCCGCTCTGCAGCCGCCTCAGCATCCATTTCGGTGGTGTCGATGTGAATTTCAGGCTCCTGAGGCGCTTCATAAGGACTATCGATCCCTGTGAAGTTCTTCAGCTTGCCATCGCGGGCCTTCTTGTAGAGCCCTTTGACATCACGGCTTTCAGCAACATCCAGAGGCGTGTCGATGAATACTTCGATGAATTCGCCGTCCGGGAAGAGTTCACGCGCCATGCGACGCTCCGCACGGAAGGGCGAGATGAATGCCGTCAACACGATCAGTCCCGCATCCGTCATCAACTTGGCAACTTCCGAGATCCGGCGGATGTTTTCCACGCGGTCCACATCGGTAAAGCCAAGATCCTTGTTGAGGCCGTGACGCACATTATCGCCATCAAGCAGGAAGGAATGCTTGCCCAGTGCAAACAGCTTTTTCTCAACGAGGTTGGCAATCGTTGACTTGCCGGAGCCGGACAGCCCGGTGAACCAGAGAAGTCTCGGCTTCTGGTTTTTCTGGGCAGCATGGGCCTCACGATCAATATCAACCGCCTGCCAGTGCACATTCTGCGACCGACGAAGTGCAAAGTGGATCATGCCTGCGCCGACCGTCGCATTGGTAATGCGGTCGATCAGGATGAAGCCACCCATGTCGGGGTTGTCATTATAGGCTTCAAACGGCACGGCTCGGTCGGTGTTGATGTTGCAGACACCAATGGCGTTGAGCTTCAGCGTCCGCGACGGCTCATGTGCCATCGTGTTCACATTCACTTCGAATTTGGGCTCTGTGATCGTCGCCGATACCATGTTCGAGCCGATCTTCATGATGTAAGGACGCCCCGGAAGCATTTCCTCTTCCGCCATCCAGACAAGCGTCGTTTCAAAGTGATCTGCCACTTCAACCGGACTGCTGGCATTGGTGATGACAGCACCACGCGAACAATCGATCTCATCATTGAAAGTCAGCGTCACAGACTGGCCCGCGACAGCTTCTTCAAGATCGCCATCCATCGTGACGATGGATTTGACGGTTGAGGTCTTGCCCGAAGGCAGCACGCGAATGTCATCGCCCGGCTTGACCTTGCCGGAGGTGATGTTTCCGGAGAAGCCACGGAAATCGAGGTTCGGACGGTTCACCCACTGAACATTGAGACGAAAATCCCGGTCCAGCATGCGTGAATCATTGATGGGAGCAGATTCCAGCATCTCCATCAGCGTCGGGCCCTTGTACCAGGACATGCCCGCACTCAGCGAAGTGATGTTGTCGCCCGCCAGACCGGAGATCGGAATCGCAGTGAAGTTTTCCATGCCAATGGACTGGGCGAACTCCTTGTAGTTCTCCACAATCTCGTCGAACCAGTCCTTGCCATAGCCGACCAGGTCCATCTTGTTCACGGCCAGCACGACATTCTTGATGCCAAGCAGGTGAACAAGGTAAGAGTGGCGGCGTGTCTGGGTCAGGATACCCTGACGCGCATCGACCAGGATCACTGCCAGGTCGGCATTGGATGCGCCTGTGACCATGTTGCGGGTATATTGCTCATGTCCGGGCGTGTCTGCGACGATGAACTTGCGTTTTTCAGTCGCAAAGAAACGATAGGCCACATCAATGGTGATGCCCTGCTCACGCTCGGCTGCGAGGCCATCGACGAGAAGCGCAAAATCAATGTTCTGCCCTTGGGTACCGGAAGACTTCGAGTCCTTTTCCAAAGCGCTCAGCTGATCTTCAAAGATCATTTTCGAGTCATAAAGCAGACGACCGATCAGCGTCGACTTGCCGTCATCCACCGACCCGCAGGTGATGAAGCGCAGCAGGCTCTTGTGTTGGTGTTTTTCCAGATAGGCATCAATGTCTTCGGCAATCAGCGATTCAGCGGCATAGGCCTTGGCGGCGTCGACTGATGCGATGGAAGCGGCATCTGCGCCGGTTGTCTTGGATGTGCTGGTCATCAGAAATAGCCCTCCTGCTTTTTCTTCTCCATTGAGGCAGACTGATCGTGGTCGATCGCCCGGCCCTGACGTTCGGAAGTGGTGGTCAGCAGCATTTCCTGAATGATCTCCGGAAGCGTCGCAGCTTCAGACTCAACCGCGCCCGTCAGCGGGTAACAGCCCAGCGTACGGAAACGAATCGAGCGCATGACCGGCTCTTCGCCCTCTTTCAATGGGAAGCGGTCATCATCGACCATGATCAGCATGCCGTCGCGTTCCACGGTTGGGCGCATGGCCGACTTGTAAAGCGGCACGATCTCGATGTTTTCCAGATGGATGTACTGCCAGATGTCCAGCTCGGTCCAGTTGGAGAGCGGGAACACGCGGATCGACTCGCCCTTTGCCTTGCGCGCATTGTAGAGCTTCCACAATTCAGGGCGCTGGTTCTTGGGGTCCCAACGGTGATTGGATGAACGGAACGAGAAAACACGCTCCTTGGCACGCGATTTTTCCTCGTCGCGGCGTGCACCACCAAATGCAGCGTCAAAGCCATATTTGTCGAGCGCCTGCTTGAGGCCATCGGTCTTCCACATATCCGTGTGAAGCGCACCGTGATCAAACGGGTTGATGCCCTTTTCGATAGCTTCAGGGTTTTGATAGACCAGCAGGTCCATGCCAGCGTCTTCGGCTGCCTTCTGGCGCAGCTCATACATCGCCTTGAACTTCCAGGTCGTGTCGACATGCAAGAGCGGAAATGGAGGTGGCGACGGGTAGAATGCCTTCTTCGCCAGGTGCAGCATACAGGCGCTGTCCTTGCCCACAGAATACAACATTACGGGGTTTTCGGTCTCAGCGACCACTTCGCGCATGATATGGATGCTCTCGGCCTCCAGGCGCTGGAGGTGGGTGAGCCTGTTGGAACTAATCAATTTTTCTCTCCGTCGGCAATAATTGACGTGAAGATGACAGACACTTGAAATTGGTTGACCTCCCAGCTGGGAGGATGCATGATTTTTCCATGCGCACACTAGCCAATAACGAAGCAGAACTGATCATCGCTCTTCACAATGGATTGTTTGAAGAACCCCTCTGGAAGAGCTTCCTCGATCTGTTGAAAGCCGAGACCAAAGCCGGATATGCAAATCTGGTTTTCCGGTCCAACGACAATTCCGTCATCACATCACTGTCTTCAGGAAAGGCACTTTCGCCTCACCTGAAAGAGCTGTTCAATGAGCGGTTCGGATCAGACCCATTGCTGTATCACAAGATGAGACAGGACCGGGTCTACGCACTTCACGAACTGATCAATGTGCATGATCCGGTCCAACGCGCATTGAGAGATGACATTCTCAACCCCGGTGGCGTTCGTCATGTAAGGACCATGAGAATTACCGAAAAGAATGGTGTGGATGCGTGGCTATCGGTTATGGCCAGAGAAGAGTTTGGCGCAGCGGTCTCATTTCTGTTCACCCGCCTTGCACCACATCTGCACACCGCATTTCGAACATTTGACACATTGGAAAAGGAACGGATCCGATCCTCCATTTCATCTGAAGCAATGGGGCGGCTCAATTTTGGCTGGCTGATTGTCGATGCCAATTGCCAGATACTGGACTCGACCCAGAACATTTCTGGCATATTGCAGCGAACCAATGTCATTGGCCGTGGACGCCACAATCATCTGACATTCAGTTCGTCAATTCTGGAAAAGGAAGTCTCCCAGCTTGTGAAGGATATTTCCATCGGCAAGGTCACGCGGCCCAAGGCGATCAATCTCAGCCGCGACCCATGGATGGATATTCTAGTAACCCAGACACCAAAAAGCGGCTTGTCACCGGGATCTAATGCAGCAGCCATTGTCTATGTGAGCGGTGACCGACACTCGCAGAGAAACCGACGCGAACAGCTGGTGGACCTGTTCGGACTGCTTCCGAGCGAAGCCCGTCTGGCGTGGGAACTGGCTCAGGGGCGCACCATTGCAGAAGCCGCAACCGAGCTGAACCTGACACTTGAGACAGCCCGCAATTATTCGAAGAAGATCTATTCCAAGACCGGTGCCAGAGGCCAGGTGGAGCTTGTGCGGATCATCCTGACAAGCGTTCTGGCGATTGTCTGATGCCTGCCTCGGCTCATGACAGCGCCAGGGGTGCCAGGAATATGCCGATCAGCGACAGGATCACCACGCCTGCAAGATTCAATCTGAATCCTGCCCGCATCATCTGACCGACCGTCAATCTGCCTGACGCAAACGCGATGGCATTCGGTGCCGTTGCCACTGGCAGCATGAATGCACAGGATGCCGCCACGGCAGCCGGTCCCGCGAGCGCGGCAAAGGGTACACCGGCGCTCAATGCCAGAGTCTTCAGAATCGGCATCAATGTAGACGTCGTGGCGACATTGGATGTCAGCTCAGTCAGGAAGATCATCACGGTGATGACAATCGTGACGATCAGCCAGGTGGGTGCATCCTGAAGAAACTCGAGCTTCATCCCCAGCCAGCTCGACAAGTCCGAAGATGACATGCAAGCCGCGAGCGACAAGCCACCACCAAACAACAGCAACATGCCCCAGGGTATCGCCTCGGCATCTTCCCAGGACAGGACACGGCTACCCTTGCCGTCACCCGCTGGAAACACCAGCATCAGAACCGCACCGAAAACGGCAATGCCCGCATCGGAAAGGGATTCAAGTCCGGGAATATTCTGAAGCAATTGGCGCGTGATCCACAAAGTCGCGACAAGGCCAAACAGGAGCGCCACACGCAGTTCAGGAGTCTTCATCTTTCCAAGCGCATCAAGCTGCTCACGGATGACATCGGAAGCGGCCTCCATATGCCCCAGCTTGCCCACACCGCCATTGCTGAGGACAAACCAGGCCATTGGCGTCATCAGCATGGCCGCAGGCACGCCGAACATCATCCACTGGACAAATCCGATCTCTCCAACACCTGCACTTCTCAAGGCATCCAGCGCAATCAGGTTTGAAGGCGTACCAACCGGCGTCGCCACGCCGCCAATGGATGCAGCATAGGCAACTCCCAGCAGGAGCGCGCGTGTCAGAACCCCGTCGCGGTCGCCGCCAGCCTGCGCAGCAGACACGGCAATCGGCACCATCATCAGTGTCGACGCCGTATTGGAAATCCACATGGAGAGCACAACCGTCGCGGCCATGAAACCACCTAGCAAGGCACGCGGATGATCACCCACCCTTGCAACGATGTTCAGGGCGATACGCTCATGCAGCCGCCAGCGCTCCACACCGCGCGCCATGATCAGGCCACCCATGAGCAGAATGACAATGGTTGAGGCATAAGCTGGCGCGATGGTCGACTTCAAAGACAAGTCTGTCGTAAGCGGCAGGATCACCAGGGGCAGCAGGCCGGTAGCTGGTAGTGGGATCGCCTCACTGGCCCACCATATTGCCATCAGAACACCAACAGCAGCCACATGCCAGCCATCCGAAGACAGCCCCGGCGGGTGTGGTGACAGCATCATCACGACAAACGCCGCCAATCCGACATAAAAGCCGGGGCGAAACAGTGGATGGCGGGTCGTTTCAGCGTCTGATTGAGACATCAGGGCCTTTCTGATCCGGCCACAACGCCCTGCACGCATAGATCACGCAGGAAATGGCCTGCGGTTTCAGCCTTTTGACGGGTCGTACTTGCTGCCCTTGAGGACAAATCGGCGGTCACAATATCCACATTCGACCATCTCTTCATCGACCATGTCATACCAGACCTTGGGATGGCCCAGCGCACCGCCACCTCCATCACATGAGACCTTGTGAGCCTCTACGATGATAATTTCCGGAACGAATTTCTCGTCGGATAGGATTCTGATCGTCATGTGGTTCAGCTTTCGCCAGATTGTTGTTTGTTCATATTGGTAGAAGTCGCGTGGCTATTGCGTCAATCCGTAATCAATTGGTGGCATCCTTTACGGCTGCCACAACCTGCGCGACAGCTTCCAGCATCATCGCGTCCTCTTCTGCTTCAGCCATGACCCGGATCAGGGGTTCAGTGCCTGATTTACGGACAACCAGACGCCCCTTCTCGCCAAGCATGGCTTCGACATCCTTGATCGCCGTCATGACGGTCTTGGCTTTCAGAGGATCCTTGCTGCCTTCATAGCGCACATTCTCCAACTTCTGCGGCACTGGATCGAAGACATGAGCAATCTCGGACAGTGGGATATCGCTGTCTGTGACAACCGAAAGCACCTGGAGGGCCGCCACCAGACCATCACCCGTCGTGGCAAAATCCGTCATAACGACGTGCCCAGACTGCTCTCCGCCCAGATTGATGCCATGTTCGCGCATGTGCTGAACAACATAGCGATCCCCCACCTGGGTGCGATCAAGCCCTACGTCGATGCTGCGCAGATATTTTTCCAACCCGAGATTGGACATGACGGTCGCCGCGACGGAGGATCTGCTGAGGCGACCTTCAGCCTGCCAGCTGCGCGCGATCATGGCGAGCACCTGGTCCCCATCGATGATCTGGCCCTTCTCGTCACACATCACCACCCGGTCGGCATCGCCATCCAGTGCGATGCCGATATCAGCGCGATATGTCTGCACAGCTTCACGCAGGGCGCGGGTATCGGTCGAGCCGCATTCCTCATTGATGTTGAAACCATTGGGAGACACGCCAAGCGGAATGACCTCTGCGCCGAGCTCATAAAGGACCTTGGGCGCAACCTTGTATGCTGCGCCATTGGCACAATCGACCACGATGCGCAGATTGGACAGCGTCTTGCGCCGTGGGAAAGTTGCCTTGACGATTTCAACATAACGAGACTGGGCATCATCCACCCGTTCGGCACGCCCCAATTCATTGGGAGCTGCCAGCACGGCATCCATGGGTTGCTCCATCATGCCTTCGATTTCAAGTTCCGCCTCGTCCGAGAGCTTGTACCCATCGGGGCCGAACAACTTGATACCATTGTCCTGATAGGCATTGTGGGAGGCAGAGATCATCACGCCAAGATCCGCGCGCAATGAACGCGTCATCACGGCAACACCCGGCGTGGGCAATGGTCCGAACAGGATCACATCCATACCAGCGGCAGTAAAACCGGCAGTCAGGGCGGGTTCGATCATATAGCCGGACAGGCGTGTATCCTTGCCGATGACGACCTTGTGGCGATGGTCATCGCTGCGCCGAAAGTATCGTGCCGCAGCCATACCCAGCCGCATCACGATCTCCGGTGTAATCGGTGCCGTGTTTGCCTGGCCACGAATGCCGTCTGTGCCGAAATATTTACGCGTCATGTTCTTAACCCAATCTGACCGGCGGCCTGTATGTCGACAGGCCGGCCTGCATAGGCTTATGGCGGGTTTCGCGCCGGTTTCGCAAGCCTTCACAGCTGAAGAGTTCAGCCCAGAATGCATGTTCACGCCACATCCGCCTTTGCATGCGCGAAAAGAAGCCCTACCTAGAAGCTTCCATCCCATTCCAGATGCACCTCCCCGCACGCAGTTTTGGAGCCTCTCATGACGGTCAGATCCCTGCCGAAAAACGCCATCGAACTGATCGGCCTAGAAAAGACCTACCCGGCTTCAGGGAAAGTCGGTGCCAAGCGCGCCTTGAAGGGTATCAATCTCGAGATTCCTCGTGGATCGATCTTCGGCCTGCTCGGCCCCAATGGCGCGGGCAAGTCCACCATGATCAACATCCTGTCCAGGCTGGTGAACAAGTCTGGTGGTGTAGCGCAGATCTGGGGATATGACATCGACAAGAACCCTCGCGAAGCCGCTGCCGCGCTGGGTGTTGTGCCGCAGGAAATCAACATGGACCCGTTCTTCACCCCCCGTGAAAGCATGGAGTTGATGGCGGGCTTTTACGGCGTTCCAAAACGCGAAAGACGCACGGACGAGATCCTCGAAGCGCTCGGACTGGGCGACAAGAAAGATGCCTGGGTGCGCCAGCTCTCCGGTGGCATGAAGCGCCGCCTGATGGTGGCAAAGGCGCTGGTTCATGCCCCGCCCGTGCTGATCCTGGATGAACCCACAGCCGGGGTTGATGTCGAGCTACGCCGTCAGCTCTGGGAATATGTGAAATCCCTGCATGCACTCGGCACGACGATCATCCTGACGACGCATTATCTGGAAGAAGCCCAGGAAATGTGTGACCAGATTGCGATCATAAATCATGGAGAGGTCATTGCCTGCGAGCCAACAGAAACACTGCTTACCCGGCTCGATCGCAAGACGCTGACAGTACAACCGCTCGAACCATTGACTGCCATTCCTGCGGCCCTAAGTGATCTGGATGCCGAATTGCGCCCGGATGGCGGACTGGCCATCACCTACCGCCTTGCCAATACCCAGATCAGCGAACTGCTCAACCGACTGAACAATGAAGGCATAATGGTGAAGGACCTGGCAACGACCGAGCCAGACCTGGAAGATGTGTTCGTATCGATGACGTCAACCACCAACGCCTGACATCAGCAAAATGATCAGGCTGATGGCTTACCAATAAGCGGCTCTACAGCCCCGATGATGTGATAGAGCGTGCTCGCCGGAGACATGTCACCTGCGAACTCACCATCCGATTGCACGATATCGCGCCAGTAGCCGGGCGAGTTATCATCGAATGTCAGATAGCTGTCCTTGACCCGCGACAGAAGCTCGAGCGCGCGCGCCTTGTCGCCTGTAGCATCACGATCAAACCAGAATCTGATTGCTTCGGTCTGCGGCCACAAACGACTGTTTGTTCCGGATGGAATCTGGCCGTCTACCGTGCATGAATCCGCCAACAGGCCTGTCGCTGTCTGGACACCATAGTGCTCTGCGAAGCCTGACAGAGTTGCGATCGTATCGTCATTGATGCCGTGCACCTTGCCGTAGCGACGCAGCAAATAGGCCCACTCAATCAGGTGGCCTGGCTCAAGATACAGTCTCTCCGGGCCATCCGGAGCGACAGGCAATTTGAGATTCTCGTCAAAATATTCTCGCAGAAGGCCATTCACACAGAAATGGCTGCGGTAAAGACCATAGATTTCATAGGAAATTTCGCGCGCGATCTCGCTGTCATGCAGTTCCACCCAGTGCAGGCAGGCTTCCAGCAGATGCATGTGCGGATTGGCGCGGCGATAAGGTGCCCCAGTGAGGGTTTCGACAAAGCCACCCATGGGATGACGCATCTGACGGTTGACGAAACGCAGGGTCTGCTCACCAAGTTGCAGCAATTGTGGATCGCCACTCACCTTCGCAGCCCATCCAAGCGCCAGGATCACGAATGCCTGCTCATAGGCATCAACGGTCTCATCAACTGGATCACCATTACGGGCGACTTTTGAGATCCAGCCACCATCATCACGCTTATAGTGCTGCAGCATGAATTCCAGCGGCTTGCGCATCGCAGCCAGGCCCGGCTCCCAACCCATCAGGTAAGCATGTGCGAAAGCGTAGACCTGCCGCGCCTGCACCCTGAGGCGCTTGGGAAGGTCCACCATGGGCGCGCCATTGAAGTCGACCGCTTCAAAACTGCCGCCAAATTCCTCGTCCATGCCCACACCGGCCCAAAATGGCAGCGCACTTCCAAAGAACCAGTCACGCGTCCAGCGGCGCATATACCCTTCAAACGCCACCGTATGTGGCCCGTGCAGACGGGCGCTGCGTTCACCTCTGGATTCCAATTGCTTGTGAATGGCCTTCACTGATTGAGACGCGTTGCTGTCACAGATCAACAAAGCGTCATGGGTATCGACAACAACCAGATTCTTGACACCGGCTAACGCAATACTGCGCCCTCCCTGCGACAAAACCAGGCTGTCAGCGACATCCGTCAATACTGCTCCACTCGGGTTGGAGTTACCGGATTCATCGCTAGGCAGGCATTCATAGACACTGGCCCAGCTGCCAATGTCACTCCAGCCAATATCAGCCTCGACAACCGAACCGAGGCGCGTGTGCTCCATAACGGCAAAATCAACGCTGTTCTTGGGAATGCGCTTGAACGCCTCAGGCCGAAACTCCACACGCACCGTTACATCATCAGCGCAATGTTTATGGGCACTCGCAAAAGCCTCCTCGCTTAAGCTGAGGATATCGGGGCACAATTCGCGCATTTCCGCGAGAAAGACCGACGGCGTAAAAACGAACATGCCGGAGTTCCACAGATAGTCTCCCGAGGCGATATATTCCCTTGCGGTCTCAACCGGCGGCTTTTCCGTGAACTGCGCAATGGGATAAGCATCCAGACCATGCATTTTCTCGCAGGAGCGACGGATATAGCCATAGCCTGTTTCCGGGCGCGTCGGCTTGAGGCCGATCGTGGTGATATATCCACCCAGCGCAGCAATCGAGGCGCGCGTGACGGTATCATGTAGCGCCGGTATATCGCTGATGTAATGATCTGACGGCAACAACAATACGATGGCGTCTTCGCCATGCGCCTCACGAACCCAGAGTGCGGCCATCGCAGACGCTGCAGCCGTGTCGCGCCCAAAGGGTTCTTCTAGAACTGCAGACGGAGCTGCACCGGCAGAGACCAGGTCCTGCACGACCTGATCTGCATAGGCTCCATTACAGATGACAACAGGCGATATGCAGTCATCGTGAGACAATAAGCGCTTTACGGTCTGCGCCAGCAAGGATTCGTCGCCTATGATGGATTGCAGCTGTTTTGGATCGAAGCTGCGCGACATTGGCCACAGGCGCGTTCCACTGCCCCCGCAAAGGATTGTCGGAACGACTTTCATGATAGCACCCCATACTCAAACTGATCATCGCACTGCATTCTGACCGACCGCAGACAACTGCCACCGGATTCCCCGGGTGTGTTTAGACTATTCACCCCGGAAAAACAAAGCCGTTCTTGCTTAAGCTGGCCCTGTTGAAACTCATTGCCCTATCCGCATCCTTGCTGGCGAATATTACGACGTCCAGCCCCAAAATTCATGCAGATCGGGGAAACACCTCCAGCCTCTGCCTGATAAGCACAACCCATCAGAGGATGACGTTCAGATCACAATCAGCTGGTCGAACGAACGTGACTCTTGCGCCCCAGCATTCGCAGGGGGTTCCATGCCATGCGCCGTGCGAGCCTGAGCAGGTTGATGCGCCTTTTCGGGGCACGCCATTTATCCTCCTGAAGAATGTCCGGTATCTTGGCGACGCCATCGCGAAACCCGCGCAGAGCATCACTCACATCCCCCCGCCTGATCCGACGCAGAATGATCATCGCAGTCAGCGCCAAATGCACAGGAAGCGTCACGATCAATAACCAGCCCGGCGTATTCTTCAGATAGGTCCACAGTCGATTTCGCGTGCCGTGATAGGTCGCAAACCCAGACACTTTGCCAGATAATCCGCCACCAGCATGGTGGATCACGGCATCGGGCAGGAACATGCAGTCATGTCCCAGCAATTGCATGCGATATCCAAGATCCACATCTTCACAATAACAGAAAAAACGCTCATCGAATCCATCAAGCTGCATGAACACATCACGCCGATAGAAAGCACCCGCGCCGCAAGGTGAAAAGCAATAGCCTTCCTGCGGCAGGTCAGTCGCCTTGCGGCCATAACCGCCTCGCCAGGGGATGCCGAACACCAGATAATTATCACCCACCCCATCAAGTATATCGGGTCGATGCATCTCAAACTGTGCCGAAGCAAAATGTACGATCTCTGTTCGCCGTCGGGTGGCATCAAGAAGGCGTTCCAGCCAGTCCGGAGCCGCAATGGCATCTGGATTCAGCAGCGCAAGCCAGTCACCCTGCGCAAGCGATGCCCCGAGATTGTTGGCGGCGGCGAAACCCAGATTACTACGATTGCGCAGGATGCGGAACGCGGGCAATCCCTCTCCATCAATCGTCTCGGCAGACCCGTCAGTGGAAGCATTGTCGATGAATATGACTTCAAAATCCTGGCAGGTCTGAGCCTTGAGGCTATCCAGAGCCTTTTGCGGATAGTCCCCGCCATTGAAATTGACGATGATGACGGTGATCATGGGCATTGCCACGCCTTATCCAAGCGTCTTCATCTTGCCAAGGCCGTTCAGCCATAAACATGTTTGTGTGCGAGCCCGGTGTCGTCAGTCTCTTCTTCATCCACGCCATCTATCGCATCGTCAGGACCTTCATCCATGGTTTCAGGAGCTGGCGACGAAGTAAGATACTGCTCATCATCTACTGCTTGATCTGCCGCAGCATCATCGTGATCACCAGGCGCTTCCACCGCATCTGATGCGGACACTTCTTGAAGATGCTCCGATGAAGCCGCAGGCGTTTCAATGGTCGGAAATACTGCGTCAGGATTGTGCTGAGCGGCCGACTCTGCAGGCATCCCGATACCCGGCCCGGTTTGATGATCTTGTGGTGATTCAGCCAAATGCGTTTCAGCATCTGATTGCGGCAACACCTTCACGGTTTCAGCCTGATCCGGCACAGGCGCGACTGGCTCCTGCACCTCGCCGTCGATGTGAACATTACCTTCACCGCTATCAGCCGATGCATCATGCTGGGCTGTGGTCTGCGCAACTCCATCTGCAGCTTCAGACATGTCCATCGCTGGAACCGAAGCGATTGGTGCCAGACTGGTGGAATCTTCTGCAATAGTCTCCGCTTGCACAGGCTCAACCAGATCTTCAGGTTCCGGCGACAATTCGGGACCCGGCAGTTCATGACCAGGAACAATGGCTGCCGTCTCGTCATTCTGCACCAATGCATCATGTCCGGTCTCAGGCGAATCGGGGATTTCTTGTTCCTCCGATCCTTCCCGCATTTGCGCAATCCGATCTGAATCATCCGACTGCGGCACCACCATTTCAACCTCAGCCTCAGCCTCAGCCTCAGCCTCAGCCTCAAGAGATTTAGCATCATGTTGAGGCACGTTTGCAGTTTCGTCCGGATGAGCAGCCTGCGCATCCACTGACTCAGTCAAGACTGGCTGTTCAACCGGATCATCACTTCCAGGTTCCGCTGCTTCAGCGGGCTGATCCATATTGGCAATCGGATCGGCGCGCGCTTCATTCACCGCATGCGGTTCGATTTGCGATGCTTGCGGTGCGCTTGGCTGATCAGCTGTCTGATTTTCAGATTCGGAAACTTCCAAGGCTGGCTGCACCGCAGAAGATATCATCGGTGCATCCGATTGTACGGCTGCATCTCTCTGCGTTTCAAGATTATCGGCGTGTTGCGCATCAGGCGCGACAGACGGTTCGTCAACTGGCGCCGCTGTTTCAACTGCTGCTGTTTCAACCGGTTGCGCAGGTTCAGTCGGCAACACCTCTTTTGCCGGTACGCCTTCGGCCTGATCAGGATTCGAAATTGCAGCTATCTGTTCTTGTTGGCCTGGCGGCTGCGTTGGCGTGCCCGATCCTGACGTTGGCTCATTTGTTTGGGGAGCACCGACTTGTTGCACATTTTCAGTCGACTCAATAGCTGGAGGTGCGACGCCTTCGGATTTGGGAACCGGCTGTACTTTGTGCACCTGTGGTTGGGCAATCGGCGCAATAGGAACGCTGCGTTTCGGACGCAGGACAGGCTTCGCGCTGCGCCTGTAATAACTCAGCAGAACATTGGTCACGAATGCAAACCGCTTGGACAGAAACATGTCCGCAAGTACCCATGCGGCTCCATCATTTTGCGAGATTTCAGATTGCCCTATAAACAGCTCGCCGCCGGTTGAGCGCCACGAAAACACTTCAAGCTCAGAGGGTCTGAACTGGGCAGGCGGAACATTCCACGTATCAACAGGACGAAGCCGACGCAGATTGCGCACTGCAATTGTGTGATTGGGTCGGGTCAATGTTGCAAGATTGTTGAAGATGGAAAAATCAGGAGTGATCTGATGTTCGCTCTCCCGGCTGACCGCAGCCACAGGCTCAGTCACATCTGTTTCAACAGGTGCAGGATTGCGCGCCTCGACTGATATCTCAGGCTCTGGTTCAGGAAGAGCCGCGGGCACAGGCGCAGTGTCGATCAAGGCTTCTTCGGCAGGCTGTTCATCTTGCTGTGGCGGCGCTTCCAGCGACATCGCATATTGATTGGCTTCGCGCAGCTTGGCTTCCTCATAGGCGGTCACAACCCGTTCCGGATCGCCAACATCCACAACTTCGCCACGCTCCATCCACACAACCTTGTTGCAGAAATTGCGGATGATTTCATTGGCATGGCTGGCGATGACGACGATTCCCGCTTTTTCCAGAAGCGAATCGAGCCTGGCATTTGCCTGCTTTATAAATCTGGCATCACCCGTTCCGAGCCACTCATCCAGCAGCAGGACATCCGCCATGAGCGAAGTCGAAATCGCAAATGTCAGGCGAGAACGCATCCCTTCTGAATAGGTCCGCACTGGCAGATCGATAAAATCGCCCAGACCTGTCCATTCGGGGATCTCTTCCTTGGCGTGGCGTACTTCTTCGGTAGAGGCCCCAAGCAGGCGCAGCGGCAATTCAATATTGGCACGACCGGTCAGCTCCGGGTCAATGCCCAGACCTTTCTCGATCAGGGGAACCACCCTGCCCTGAATATCGACTCGACCTTTTTGCGGATGAGCCACACCGGCGAGCACGCGCAGCAATGTGGATTTTCCGGAACCATTGTGACCGATAAGCCCGACGCGATCCCCCTTGTGAAAGGCCAGATTGACATCAACCAGGGACTGAACCTTGATGATCTTTTCCTGACGGCTGATTTTTGAACCGACAAATTGATTCAGCGCGGTGATCTTCAGCGATTTGCTGGACACCTGATAAATCGGATAATCGACGCATACGCCATCAACAATGATATTCGGCACGATGTCTCACAGCCAGTAGTAGATATTTTTCTTAGACAGTCCCAGACTGATCACTGAGCCTATCATGAGAAAAATTAAGATTACGCCGACCACGATCCAGGTCTGCAAGGATACTGTTTCATTCAACAGAGGCGCGCGAACAATCTCCACAAGGTGGTAGATGGGGTTGAATTCCACAATTGCCATACGATTTGGCAATTGGCTGGTCGACCAAAGAATCGGTGACAGGAAAAAGCCTATCTGAAGAACACTGGCCACGACCTGCGGAACATCACGAAAGCGCAGGCAAAGTGGCCCCATGATCAAGCCCAGACACACCCCTACCAGAGTAAGAAGCGCAATTCCGGGCAACGCCATCAGTGAGTTCAATGACAGAGGCGCTTTAAAGACCACCAACAGCCCGATGACCACGACGGCATTATGCCCCAGAACCATGAGGTTACGCATCACCATACGCGATGAGAGTGTCGTCACCGACAGTGGTAATGATCGCAGTTGAGTTTCGTTTTCGATCAATATCGAACAGGCTTCGGTAATGATCGTGCTGAGCAGCTGCCAGACGACCAGGCCAAGGCACAGATAGATCAGGTAATCCTGATAATCGACGCGGAAGATCTGCGAGTAAAGCAGCCCAAGGGACAACACCAGAACCAGCAGGTTGATACTCAACCAGAACGGTCCGATAAGCGAGCGCCTGTAGCGCATCTGGATATCGCGCAGCGCCATATGGCTCCACAATCTCCAGGACGCCATTCCATTCACGACATCCCCGAGAACAGATACATTGCTGGCAGGAGCTGCATCAGCCTCAACCGGAAGCTCCGAAGCGTTGGTGTGGAGAGCGTATTGATCGGAGCGGTTATCCAAAACGCATTACTCCTAGGTAATCAACGAATGAGAGCGCTTTGACGCAGCGACCTCTCAAAGGGCACAAATGGTATTCGGGACACTCACGTGACACACAATATTGCCCTGAAAACACACCCACATCCCTCATTTGTACGAAGCCCAAAGAGGCCGGATAGTCAACATCTTAGCTGTTTATTTGTCGCCTGATAGGCGACCATCGGAAAGAAGCGGATTTTACCACAACTTGCTGTCTTCGACTCGAAGCGATTCTTGCTAGACATATAAAACGTCGCTTTTTAGGCAATTTTCCAAGCAGCCTTGCGGATTGGCCCGAAAGCCTTGTTAAATAAAAAGTCGAAGGGTAAACAGGCGCAAGTATCGTGGAGGGGAATTATGAACACGAAAGTTAAATTCGGCCAGGCTCCGGGAAGGCCTGACTGTATTGGAATGTCGGTCACGAGCAAACACAACGCGGGGTACCATGTCTCTTCTTTCCAATACTAAGCTGCGCGCTGTAAGACGCACACGAACTGTCCGAAGCCATTTTGACGGATTTCATGGGGATGCGATATCCGGCTGGGTCTGGGAAGGTGAATTGGGGTCAAAGCGCACACGTGTTGGGCTTTTCATCGATGGCTCATTGGTTTGCGAGCAGATAGCAGACCAGTTCCGCCCGGATCTCAAGGATGCTGGAATCGGCGACGGCCATCACGCTTTTCGTTTTGACCTTGCCGAGATCCTGTCCAGTGGAGCGACTGGCAGTTCCTTGAACGACTTCACGCTCAGAACTATCGAAGCGCGAATCATTTCGACCAATACGCCCCTGGATGGGCAACCCCTTACAGTAAGCTTGGCCTTTCTGCTTCTGACCGCCGCAGTCGGTGATTACAAGGACAGATTGTCTGGTTCCATAGTACCGTTGGAGTATGGTGATGTCTGATCCTATTGCCGCAATTCACAAGATTCAGCAGGACGAATATTCACGCGTTCCACTGTCAGCTTACCAGCTCTTCGTTCGCAAGCGTTATCGCCTGGAAGACGAATTCGACATCAGCGTAAATCACGATCGGATGAATTTCCTGCTGTGGTATCTGTCCAACTACACCAAGATGCGTCAGCCCATGCGGGTTCCACTGGCCGCTGCTCAGATTCGCTGGCTTCTGGAATCAGAAGACAAGACGATTTCAGAGTTTTCCCTGCCCCGTATTGTTGACGCCTATTGGCGACGCAGCCTGGCAGGACAGGTCAATCCCTATGCAGGCGCTGACCAATTTCGGTCCGTGGCATTCTGGTGGAGCGTGCAGCTCGCACCGGAAATGAATATCGAACATGCGTTGATCCCGGATCGTTTCGTCGCCCTGCTTTCATCATTGGCCCCTGAATATGCCAATCAGCCCGTGCCAGCCTCGCACTTTTTGATGAATTATGCCGGCTTCAACCCCGGAGAATTTGATTGCGGAACCCCCGTTGCGAGATTGGCCTCCTATCTTAAGATCCTGCTTGGGAAAAAAGGCCCCTTCTATTCCCTCTTCTTCCCCAAACAGGTGCTCTCCTTCCTGGATGAGCTCGCCAAGAACCCCGAAAACGTAGCTGGAATCGGCTTTGATCTTCCCAATTTCGGGCGGGAACTGGTGATGCGCCTGCGTGTTGCCAAGGCCTATCGTGAACGTCACAAGCTGGCCCGCGGAGGTCGCATTGATCTTGCGGCGTCAACAAAGTCGGATGCCCACTGGGAAATCGGCGAAGAAGAAGACAAGTTCAACAAGCCGATTCTCAAGCGTCGCTCCGCCAAGTTTGCGAATGAAACGGCTGTTGGTACACCGCCCGCATTCCTGGCCGATTATGAAGTTGCGATTATCGGCCCGACCCGCTCACAGTCCGGGCTCGGGCAAGCGACTCGCATGTCGATTGAATCACTTCGCGCTGTGGGCATCGAGCCTGCGCTGGTGGATTTCTATCTGGACAATCCGGCACCACGCATTCTGACACCGGAAAACCGTCCGGCTGATCCCAACAAGAAGCGTATCAACCTGATTCACCTGAATGCTGAATCGCTACCGCTCGCACCTGCTTTTCTGAAAGCCGAGCACATGCGCGACGCGATCAATATCGGCTATTTCTTCTGGGAGCTTCCAACGCCAGCGCCATGTCATGACCTGGCGCTGGATATTGTCGATGAGATCTGGGTATCCTCACAGTTCAACCTCGATACATATTCAGCAGCCTGCGACAAGCCGGTTGTCTGCACGGGTATCGCTGTAGAGCCATTGCCACATCTGGGTGATACGGATGCTGCAAGCATCCGTGCGCAATATGATATTCCCGAAGACGCCTTCGCGATGATCGCCACCTTTGACAGCTATTCCTTCCTGACGCGCAAGAATCCTGCGGGGTCCGTGCGCGCCTTCCAGGCTGCATTCGGGCGCGATGAAAATGTGCGCCTTGTTCTGAAAACACAGAATATGAGCGGTGTCCTTGGTGAGAGTTCTGCGGCCCGCCGCATTGCTGAATTGCGGGAACTGATCGAGGGTGATGATCGCATCATACTGATCGATGAAACCCTTCCCTTCACTGATCTCATCAAGCTGAAATCGGCATCTGATGGATATCTGTCCCTGCACCGCTCCGAGGGCTGGGGATATGGCCTGATCGAATCCATGCAGCTGGAAAAGCCTGTCGTCGCGACCAATTTTTCGGGTAATCTGGAGTTCTGCAAAGAGAACACCGCAATGCTCGTGCCGTGGACAAAACGACACCTCAAGCACAATGACTACATCTTCTGCTCGCCTGAGGATTACTGGGCAGAGCCGGACATCAAGGTTGCTGCAAAGATGATCCGCCACCTGCGTGACAACCCCGATTTCGGCAAGAAAATGGGTAAGGCTGCGGCTAAGCTGGTCGCGGAACAGTTCGCTCCCAAGGCAGTCGGTACGCGCTATGTCGCAAGGCTCGAGGAAATATTGAAGAATCGCCAGGCAACTCCAGCACCCGCTCGGACCGCAGCCACGGCAACCCGGCCAAGTACCAAGAAAATCGTTGCATGAGCGCGTGCAGGCCTTCATCGCCTGCACGCACTATCCCAAACCAGATCGTCGACTCCCGACCACGGGATGCGATCAGACACTGACAGTCCAAAAGTTGGAGTTTCGACCAAATGAAAACCGCGCTTATCACAGGCATCACCGGGCAGGATGGTGCCTATCTCGCTCAATTGCTCCTGGAAAACGGGTATGAAGTGCATGGCGTTGTCCGCCGTTCTTCGACTCAGGAAATCAACCTGTCCCGTCTGGAATGGTTGGGCATTGAGAAAATGGTGACCCTGCATGACGGTGACCTGATCGACCTCGCCAGCCTTGTGCGCCTGGTCCAGGAAATCAAACCCGATGAATTCTACAATCTGGGTGCACAGTCTTTTGTAGGATCGTCCTGGCACCAGCCGCTGCTGACCGCCCAGGTTACAGGCGTCGGTGTGACAAATGCGCTGGAAGCCATTCGCCTGACCAATCCGGAATGTCGCTTCTATCAGGCATCTTCTTCGGAAATGTACGGCAAGATCCAGGAAGACATGCAATCTGAAACAACGCCTTTCTATCCGCGTTCGCCTTATGCCGTTGCCAAGCTTTACGGTCACTGGATCACAGTCAACTATCGCGAGAGCTTCGGCATGCACGCCAGCTCGGGCATCCTTTTCAACCATGAAAGCCCGCTGCGTGGCCGCGAATTCGTAACCCGCAAGGTCACTGATGGCGTTGTGCGTATCAAGCTGGGCCTGGAAAAAGAGCTTCGTCTCGGCAATATCGACGCCAAGCGCGACTGGGGCCACGCCAAGGACTATGTCCGCGCAATGTGGTTGATGCTTCAGCAGGAAACCGGAGATGATTACGTGGTCGCTACCGGCGTCACCACCACGATCCGTGACATGTGCGAGATCGCCTTTGATCACCTGGGCCTGAAGCTGGACGATCACCTTGTGATTGATCAGAAATTCTTCCGCCCTGCAGAGGTCGATGTGCTTCTGGGTAACCCCGGAAAGGCAAAGGAAAAGCTCAATTGGGAACCTGAGATCACACTTGATCAGATGATCCGGGAAATGGTTGATGCAGACATGAAACGTCTGGCTCCACTCGCAAGCTGATGAACCAGACAACGGCTCCGTCCATACTTGTTACGGGAGCCGGCGGCTTCGTCGGCTCCCGTCTTGTCGCGAAGCTGCGGGAAAAATTTCCTGCTGCAAGGATCACTGCATCCGGATCGGGCGATCCGGATGCTTCCGCACGCGTCTTTGACGTGCGAGATATAGACAGTGTGCGTGATACGATCAGTCGCGCCAAACCGGATGTCATTTATCACCTGGCAGCAGTGTCTGCTGTGACCAGCGCGCTGCGTGATCCACGCCAGGCCTTTGATGTCAACGCGTCCGGTACGCTCAACATGCTGATCGCAACCGAGGAACTGGCACCGGACTGTCATTTCATTTTCGCCAGTTCCAGCGAAGTCTATGGGCGCTCCTTTCAAGAGAAAGAGCATCTGGACGAAACCGGGCTCCTGAATCCCACCAACCCCTATGCTGCGGCAAAAGCTGGCGCAGACCTGCTGGTGCAGGAATATGGTCATCGTAGCTTGCGTACGACCATTTTGCGCCTGTTCAACCACACCGGCCCCGGTCAGACTGATCGCTTTGTGATTCCGGCTTTCGCATCCCAGATTGCACGTATCGAGCGTGGTGAGCAGGAACCAGTGATGATGGTCGGTGGCCTTGATGATGGCCGGGACTTTCTCGACGTTCAGGACGTTCTGGACGCATATCTGGCGGTTCTGAACATCGAAACCGGCAAACCGGCCTGCAATCTGTGGAATATTGCATCCGGCACAGCGCACCGCATCGGGGATCTGCTTGATACTCTGCTGGGCATGTCCAGCGCATCCATCGAGGTGCGTCAGGATCCTGACCGCATGCGTCCGGGCGCACCGCTCATGGTATCAGGCGATGCTTCGAAAGCGCAACGTGAACTGTCCTGGACACCGCAGATTCCAATTGAAGAAACCCTGCGCCAGTGTCTGGCTTATTGCCGAGACCATTGATTTCCTTCAATCCACGCAACTGTCAAAACAGCGTGAATGAACCAACATTAAATAGAAAAATTGGAACTTCGACCTATCTTATGAATTGGCTGGGGACACACTCCGACGCGGCCGACCGAGATCAAAATCTGATATCTTCAGAAGCACTTCTCGATTGGCCGAATATTTGCAGAGAATTTCGATTCTCTGTGACAGCTATCAGAAGAGGAGCAGTCAAATGTTCCATGAAGAAGTACAAGAAGATGTGGAATACCATTTCCTCGTCCAACAGACCAGGCAGTTGAAGGAAAACGAGCGTATCATTCAAAAACTGATTGAGAACTCAAGAAACCAACTTGCCGATTCAAATAATGACTAACTTGATAACCTCCGGGCTTTGCGGCCCGGAGGTTATTTTCATGTGAATACCTGATCATTGTACGACACCCGACGTTTCCAATCGCAACCAGTCTGTGCCATTTGAAATCACCAGACACGGGCTGCCAGTTGCATCTGTTACATAAATCAACGTGCCAGCCCCCACAGATGCTGCGCTGGAAAGGTCTGCCATCTGGCGTTGCCCCACGCGCACTCCTCCATCTACATGCAACTGGGTTGAAGGTGCCTGCGTACCGATCCCGACCCGGCCCGCTCCGTTTATCCGCATACGTTCAGTTGGCTCGACCCCGGAATCATTCGAACCACCCACGCAGAACGCCATATACTCCTTCCCCCAGACGCCTGAATTGAATCCGACCGTCATGAATGCTGCCCGGCGGGGTTTCTGATCATTGGGATATCCATCAAAGGACGCAAAGAAATCGACACCCGATCGCTGGGTCGTGGCTGAACCATTCAGGCGCGCCGGTTCCAGTCGCAACACATCTCCTTCGCCAGCCTGGACATGCAAAGGGGTCTTGGGCGTCGCACTGAATATTCCCACCCGCCCGGCATCCGCATCCACCGTGATCGCCTCGCTCCAGTCTCCCCCGCTGGGACGGACCTTCACCCGGAACAGCTGATCACCCGTCAGTCCCATTTCCGCCAGTCCTTCGAAGTCTGACTGGAAGACAAGGCTGGCCGTATCAGCCTCATCGGCCTTGTTGAGCGTGAGCCGCTGGTCATTGCCCGCATGTGTGAACAACACCGCTTCTGATGATACGGCGAGCCGGTTTGTAGTATCCGCCACTGTGTTGACACCCCAGGTATCAGCGCCAGATGGTTCAGCACCGATAACGGTCCAGTCTCCGCTTTCGCGGGCGATCAGCACGCCTTCATCAGCCACCCACAAACGCAAACCATCAAAGGGGGCGATGACCTGCCAGGCAGAATCGCGCCATTGCAATAACGTATCATCATGGCCGACCCAGCCCTCTTCACCCGGCGCAGTCAGCAGCCACGCCTCGCCCTCCTCCATATCGACAGGCGGCGAGACCACCCCGCGTGAGCGTATCCTCGCCGAGACAATGCCATCCAGCCGACCAAGCGCTTCATTATAGGTGACATGCTTTTGCGCCTGCCCCGCCGCCATGTAGTCGATCGACAACCTCGGTGTCTGTGTCATGTCATTCGTTCCTTGACCTCTTCCACGTTGTCCGCATTCTATCCCGGCTTGCCGCACGGAGGATTATTGGCAACCAATCCACGTCAAGCGCGTCGCATATGCAGGGAAGCCAATCACTACCGAGCGGTTTCAACCCTTCGACGGAGACTTCGACATGAAAGCCTTTCATTCCTTCGATCTGGGTGAAGACGAAGTGATCAATGGCGTCAAACCGCTGGAGCTTCTGCGCGCGGAGGGCGAAGCCGTGTTCAAATACGGTGTGCAGGATCAGACGGTCATTGATATTGGTGCCTGGGATGGCTGGTATTCATTCGAGGCAGAGCGGCTGGGCGCATCGGAAGTGACGGCGAGCGACTGGTTCTGCTGGGATGAAGGTCCGGGCTGGGGCACGCGTGAGGTGTTTGACCATGTGCATGCACATCTGGGATCAAATGTAAAAAAGCTCACTGTCGACATTCCGGAGCTCTCCCCCGGCACGCATGGAACCTATGATGTCGTGTTGATGCTCGGCGTTCTTTATCATGTGCGCGACATGCTGACGACGCTGGAGCGTGCGTGCAATCTGAGCCGCCGGATGATCGTGGTGGAAACAGCCACCATTCCAGACGAGCTGCCGATTGCGCGTTACTGGCCCGTCGACAGCCTGCATCCCTCGGACTACACGAATTTCTGGACACCCTCGACCGGGCTGGTCTGCGCCATGCTGACCCAGTTCGGATTCTCCAGGGTCGAATACACCCCCACCCCAATGGCCCATCAGGGTGAGGATGTCACACGCCACATATTTCACGCTTGGCGGTGGTAGGGCTTATTCTGCCTTTTTGATTATCATCGCTTCAAGACCAACACCCAGAACTCGCTTATCGGATGAAAGTCCCAACTCTAGCGGAGATGCGGGAACCTCGACCGCAATCTCCACATGAGCATATTCTTGCCCTGATATGACATCATTGGGGACATTCACATTCAGCATCTGGCGCGCAGTCGCAGATGTCAGAAGTCCAGAATGAAGTTGAGTTCCGTTCACAGAAACAGTGAACGGATTTTCCTTCATGGTCCCGCCAAGCAGACCGCGGATATGAATTTCAAAAAGCAGGTCCTCTCCACCGGATATGGCGGATTGAACTTCAGGGTCCTTCAAGGGAATGTTTAACTGTCCGTCATTCGCCTTGCTCCAAACGCCCCAGTTTTCCCTTGAATACCAACCGGTTTCGGTCAGTGATCGAGGCGACATCCCATTGGAAAAATCCAGAAAATACAGAGTATTTTGGAAATCCAGATCCTCGCTTGGAACAAAAACGCGTACATCACTGCATTTCTCGACTATTGAACCTGTCATGCCCCGTTGATCATAAAAAGAATACCCCTGCCACGGTGTGTATGAGCGTGTGCAGAAGCTCCTGTCCTTATAGATTTCGGTAAGCCCTGAGATTCGCTGCGACTTCAACGGCAATGCAACGATATCATAATGATAATTCAGAACAGAAGCAGCTTGACGGGGCGATACGAAAAACACTTTTTCCCCTGAAGCCACCATCGCATCATATGCCAGATCAAACTCAGCGCGATATTCCTCCTTGTCCTGAAAGAAATACCATTGCCGAGCCAAATGAAAATTGGAATAGGAATAATATCCTGCAACCAATACCGAGATCGTCAGTCCAATCCATTTCATGCGGTCCCAAAGCAGATTCATTCCAATGGATGCAACAAGAACCAACGGAATCGTCAGATAGGTCATCCACCGTCTGGACGCCCAGGGATGATCTGGTGCGATCTGCGTGCGATATACAAAAACGCAAAATCCGAACAAGGCAAAAATGACATAGGCCCTTAGCCAGTCGGGCCGGCCCTTGGCCAACAAACTCAGGCTGCCCCCTAGGAACAAAAGGATAAGAGGAACAGTCAAATACCAACTCAATTCGACCGCATTGCGATCCTGGAACAGCCAGACCCTTTCCTGATAGGTCGCGCTGATTGCTTCTGTCGGATCAGCAACAAGCCCCATGGCAAACTTGATTGCGAACACGACCAACGCCAAGCCCACGGCAGCGAAAGCACCAATGTTTATCAGTTGTCCAAATATCTTCTGAGTGCTGGGTGCAGTTCTGAAAACAAATGATCCTGTTACCAGTACGATAAGCCCCAGAACTCCGGCAGCAGTCGATAGCGCTAGAACGAGAGGCAACCCACCTGCCCAATGGTGCATGAGGTCATACACATAGGGCCCGGACCAGATCTGAAGATCCCAAAAAGAAAAAATCGAAAACAAAGCACCGCCGATAAAAACCGACAGCAATCTCGGCGCTAATTTCGGCTCACTCCAGGTGATGAATACGCAGTAGCCAGCAAAAGCAATCCAAATAAAATATCCGTCTATGCGCGCAAATGAAGTCAGCCCGATATAAAGTATCAACAAGATCGCGGATAACCACGAGCCATTTTGGTTCCGCCATAATGCGAGTGCATAGAAAAAACCCGCTATGAAAAATGCCGTTGGCGTTTCTGACATATTGCCACGGGATGCGTAGATATAGCTTGCGTTCAGGGATAGCAGCACAATCGCCACAATACCTGCGACCGGATAGCCTGCTTGCCTTGCTAGCGCACCAACACTCAACAGAAGGGCAAAGCCTAACGCGCCTGCTGCCACACCGTATCCATCAATACCGAAAATTTGTACGGGTACAGCGCGAATTGCCGGCGTAAGATCATTGAACTGACTTAATGTCTGCCACTTTTCGCCGACATGACCAGCATTGCGATGATCATAGTATCCGGGGTAATCGGCAAGAATATCTGCATATTCATCAAAAGCGGCTTCTTGTTCATCGCTCGTTACTGCACTGGAAGCTGTCCTGGCGATGTTTGATGTGATCTGCATGTAAATGCCGGGATCGCGGCCACCCCACATATCATTCGACGCGTATTTTCCCGAAAAAACACCGCCTACAAGAGCAAGAACAACAATCAGGATGTCCAAAACGCCTATGCGTTTTGATGGGTCGGATTGCCTGGCTGACGTAAAACAGACCCCTCCGAAAACAGCCGCAACGCCACCCAGCCCAAGGCAAGCCCAGGCATTGAAAATGCCGAGCCGAGAGGAAAACAATGCTGCAAATGACAGGATCGCGAAGCCCCATAGAAATGAAGCGATCCAAACGTCGAAATCGCGCCAGTCATATTTCAGTATCATTCCAGCACCCTACCCTTTTGTCATTCCTGACCAGTTTCCAAGACAATCGAAAATCGTCTCGCCCGTCATCTTTTGCTTGCGTCTCGGCGACACTGTCAACGGGATTAACCAAATCACCAAGTCACCTTCGCCAGAACGGGGCGGTGGTCTGAGCCGATGGATGGGCCGATCCGATAGTCTGTGGGCTCCACCCCCTTTGACACCATGACATGATCGAGCGGCAGACCGAGCAGCGGCCAGCGGTTGAGCCAGCTCGCCTCCAGTCGTGCATCCCCTATGCGCTGGCCTGGCAGGCGCGTGAAATCCGGTGCCCAGGGCGTGACATTCCAGTCTCCCGCCAGCAGGAACGACGTCACATCCGGCGACATCGTCAGCTGCTCCACACGTGCCGCAACATGATCGATATAGGCATTGCGATCCTTGACCATGCCCGGAAAGTCCGGCGCGATCGGATGTGCAAACAATAGTGCAAGCCCGCCTCCTCCTGCTCCCGCCTCTCCCCGCTCAGGACGAAATACCGCCTCGAACCAGGCACGTGGCTGAAGACTTTGCGGCAGCTGGTCCATCCGGGCCTGCTCAAGCGGATAGCGTGAGGCAATGGCGATCCGGGTCGGAAATCGGTGTTCGCGAAGCGGTGGCGGGCTGAGCCAGACATGGGGCTTGTCTGCAAAAGCGCTCGCCCAATCCTGAAGGGTCAGGTCGTATGGGGCCTCAGCAATGGCGACGATATCCGCGCCATAGGCCTTGTCGAGCGTCGCAAGTGCCGCTATCGCCTCGCGCTTGCGGTCAACATTGGCCCAGATCAGGGATAGCGAGCGCGCAGTCCTGTCGCTTTCCTGTTGGCCCGAACGTGTCTGCACGGACACATTCTTCGGCATCTTCACCACATGGCTCGCATTCACAATCCCCAGCAGCGAAACAAGCATGATCGCGGCCATGCGTAATGGTCCAGACAGGCAGACCACACTCAACCCCAGAAGCACTGGTGATGCGACGGCCAGATGATACCGAAAATGTGTTGCAAGCTCGAAGGGATATCCAGCATTTGCAAACAGGCCCAGCCCGGTCGCCAAAAGGCATCCGGCAACGCCAGTGAGCGCAAGACACGCTCCTACCGGCTTGAGGCGCATTGCCCGGCCCTTAATTGTCAGCCCCAACAGAGACCTGCTTGCCCCGCATGGACAGGAGGCTGGCCCCGCCCCCCAACAAGAGATCGACCACGACATAGATCAGGCGATGCACAGATGCGAGCGAGAATGCCACTTCCGGCGACATGTAGGGCGCAAGCAGAAACACCACCACCCCCTCCTTCACGCCAAGCCCGGATGGCGCAAACAGAGCGACATAGCCCAGTGCTGTCGCCGCTGCATTGACCGCGACAACATAGATCAGAGGCGCTTCCGGCGCGGCGGCATGCACGATCGCATAAAAGGACAGACCCAACGCGATCTGGATGGCAATCATCAGGAACAGGGCCTTGAGATTCGGTGTCGCAATCCGAACAGCGCGTTCAATATGATTGCGGATGACAAACAAGGCTGCAAGTCCGCACAGCAAGGTGGCCAGTAGCGCGATCCATCCCCACTCGAACACACCCCATTCAACCGCCCGATCCCGCAGCCAGCTGACCCAGCTTGTATCGCCGCCACTATAGATCGAGATCGTCAGAAAGATGATCGACACCAGGCAGGCCCCGATCACCAGCCACAACGACTCGGTCAACAGGGCCTTGCCGGCCTGCCCCGAATTCATGCCCAGTTTCCGGTACAGCAATGCCCTGCCGACAAAGTGCCAGATTGCCCCGGGTATGTATTTGGCGACCTGGGTCGTATTGTACATGTGAAACGCATACCCAAGCGTTGTGTGCGTCGATGAACGGCGAATGGTCACAACGATCATCATCGAAATCAGGATTTTCGCCAGCACCAGCAGAAGCGTGCTCGCCGCGAGCGCGCCCACATTCACATTGCGCACTGTCCTTGAAATCTCGGTCCAGTTTTCGCGTGCATAAAGAACCGCGATCAGAACCACGGCGATCAACCACAGATATTTGAGCGGAGTCGCGAAGGCTTTCAGTTTCGACGCCTGTTGACGAACTGCGGCGACAAGAGACCTGGTCCTGGCGAGCAACATGGGCCTAACCTCTACACAATTTCGGCGCGTTCACTGACACAGCGACCTGCTATGCTTTATTTAAACTGCTTGGGCAAGATGGTCCGCCAGTATCGCGACTCGATGTCTCGTCAGATCAATGAATGCCCGCCGAACAAGCGTTTCGGACTCAGGATTTGCCACCCATCCCGATGCGGCCAAAAAGATCAATCCCTCTGATTGTAACTGTCATCAGCCTTGTGTTAACTGTCAATTCTCTTTGAGCACAGCAGTGACTGTGCCGAATCGCACCGTGACCAATTGATTGAATCTGGAGTAAATTCGATGGCGAAGATCAAACATTCCGCAGTCGCCAAACTAAAATCGAATCCCCCAAAGTTGGACGACGGATTTGTCGTTTGTCCTCAACACCAGATGCGTGTGGCAGCCAAGGCCGCTATGGCGCAGACACCGAGCATGGCTGGCGACCAGGAAGGCGAATAGTCACGAGCGTAACTCCTCCTGTTGTCTGGCGTTAAGAGCTGAACCTTCGCTTCACGCGCACGAATTTTCGAAAAGATCCGCCTGGTCAAAAGGCCATCAATGTCAGCGCGCCCGGAGCGAGGTGAAGTTTTCCGCTTGCCTTGGGTTGATACGAAAAAAGAGTATCCGTGTATGAAAGAAACGATCGCCAAGCCCAAGAAGAAGATGAAGCTGACCGAACGTATCGGTCGCAAATCCTGGACGCAGGAAGATATCGACAAATATGTGGGTCGTTTTTCGTCAGTCTGGTTCAGCCACGCAAATGACGAAAAATACCGTGCAGGCGCAGCGTCTGGCGGCACCACAACTGCGCTGCTGGCGCATATGCTGGAAACCGATCAGATTGATGGTGTCCTGACCGTCATGACAACTGTCGTGGATGGCGTCGTCAATTGCGATTATGTGATTGTGGAAACGGTGGAAGACCTGATCGCCTGTCAGGGGTCCAAATATCACAAGGTGCGTTTCGCCAAACAGGCATTGCCGAAATTGCGGGAATATGACGGCCGCGTCGCTGTGGTGGGACTGCCCTGCGACTGCACCGTGCTCAAGCGAATCTGCGAACGTGAGCCAGACATGAAAGCCAAGGTCAAACTTGTGCTGGCGCTTGTCTGTGGTCACAATTCAGAACCGGAACTGACCGCCCATGTCGTCAAGAAGCTCGGCAAGGGGCGCGGCAAGCTGGTGGATTATTCCTATCGCTCAGGTCACTGGCGCGGTGAACTGACCGCGACCTATGAAAATGGCGATGTCGTCAAAAAGCCGTTCAAATATTTCTCCGATTACCGCAATCTCTACATCTGCGCCGAGCGGAAATGTCATGCATGCAATGACCATTTCGGGTATAATTGCGATATCAGCCTTGGTGACATCTGGTCGCTCTATCTGAAGACCAATCCGGTCAAGCACACAGGCGCAATTGTCAGGACACCCGAAGGTGAAGCCGCCTTCAGCCGCGCCATGGCAGATGGTGCCATCAATGCTGATCCTGAATCCGTGCTGGAAATACTGGATGGGCAATCACGCACGCTTCCCTTCCACTATCACACATCGGCTCGTGCCAAGGTCGGCGGCATGCTGGGTATGAAAATCAAGGATTCGGTGAATGAGAAAGTCCGTTTCGTCGATTGGCTCGTCGCTTTGATAGCCATGTCGAATGAAATGACCTCCCGCTCCAAGATCGGACGTGGCTTCCTGCTCATGCTACCACGCCCCGTGCTTCGTCTTTATCTTTACGTTTTCAAGGGGCTGGAACTTCTATGAGAAAAAAGAAAACTCATATCTACGCCCTGATTGGCGGCACACTCTGGGGTAATCGGGGTGCTGAGGCCATGACCGTTGCTGCCATTGCCCGCATGCGTGACAGGGACCCACAGGCGCATTTCAACCATTTTTCCTATTACCCAAAGGAAGATGCCGCCCTTGCCGCGAAAGCGGATCATGTGAGCGTCGTCAATGGCGGACCAGCAGCGCTGGTTTTCCTGATTTTCCCCTTCGCCTTTCTCAATGGCTTGCTTCGCCTGATCGGACTTGGCTGGCCTGGTTTTCTGATGCCGGGCCCCGCCCGCAAGCTCAAGGAGTGTGATGCCCTGCTGGATGTGCAGGGCATTTCCTTTGATGATGGCCGGGTGATCTTCCTGCCCTACAAGATCCTGTCGGTTTTGCCGGCCTGGATGATGGGCGTTCCGATCTTCAAATTGTCCCAGGCTATGGGCCCCTTCAAGCAAGCATCTTCACGCTGGGCGGGCAAGATGTTCCTGCCGATGTGCAAACGTGTCTTCCCACGCGGCAAGGCCACCAAGGCGGCTCTCGACCGCGTCGGGCTGACAGGTGACAAATACCCGTTTGCTCCCGATGTTGCATTCTCCTTCGTCCCCGGAGATTGCCTCGATCAGGAGAATTTCGATCACGTCGAAGCCCTGTGCTCTCGCATGGATAGCGCCCGCGACAACGGCCAGATGGTTGCTGCATTGGCTCCCAGCACGGTTGTTCTGGGCAAGATGGACAAGATGGGCCTCGACTATGTCCAGTTGCTGGTTGATTTCGTTGCAGATCTCAATCGACGCGGGGCGATGACGCTCGTTTTTCCAAACGCCAACCGCCGTACACAAAGCAAGCCGCGAAACAATGATTTCTATGTCATGGACCTGCTGGCACAAGCTCTGGAAAAAAACGGGATCTCGACGGATAATGTGGTGTTTGTCGAGAAGGACATCAATTTCGACGGAATTCTGAAACTGGTCGAACACTCCGATATCCTGCTGTCGTCACGATTCCATGGCATGGTGGCCGGTCTCAGCAAGGAAATCCCGACAATGGTCGTGGGTTGGAGCCACAAATATGCTGAAATCCTGAGCCTTTTCGCGGCAGAGGATATGGCGACCGACTATGCCAAGGCCGTATCTGACGCGCCGGAAGTTCTGAACCAGCTGATCGCCCGCAAGGAATCGCTCAAGGCATCCATCAAGGCAAACCTGCCGCGGGTTCGTGCTGAATCAAACTGGCAGTTTGATCTGGCTGCAAAAGATCTCGGATTGGAACCGCTGGCTGACCTGTCGGTCAAACCCGACCCGGAAGCGGGTGACGCTCCCAAATCGGATACGGATCGTGGTGTGGTAGCGGCACCGCACGCCACGCAGGCGTCCGCGCCATCAGCCTCCCAATCCGGGATTGATATGAAGAGCGGCACAACACAAACCGGAGCAACAGGAGAGCTCGCCGTGGCAGAACGACCGAAAACAGCGTCTGCCCCCGCCAAACCCTCCACCGGCCCGACCGAAGAGACTGTTTTGTCCGTGAAACATTATACGGACAGGCTGTTTTCCTTCCGGTTGACACGCCCGGCCGGATTTCGGTTTCGCTCAGGCGAGTTCGTGATGATCGGTTTGCCCAAGGAAAACGGCAAACCCTTGCTGCGCGCCTATTCGATCGCCTCCCCGTCATGGGATGAGGAGCTTGAATTCTATTCCATCAAGGTTCCCGATGGCCCGCTGACATCAAGGCTGGCGCAGATCCAGCCCGGCGACAAGGTCCTGCTCGGGCGCAAGCCGACGGGTACGCTGGTGCATGACGCCCTTGTGCCCGGCAAGCGCCTCTACATGTTCTCGACCGGAACCGGGTTTGCCCCTTTCGCCTCGGTCATCCGTGACCCGGAAACCTATGAGAAATTCGAACAGGTGATCGTGACCCATACCTGCCGTGAGGTCGCCGAACTGCAATATGGCAAGGACCTTGTCGAAGAGATCCGCGCGCATGAATTTCTCGGCGAAATGGTCGAAGGCAAGCTGGTTCACCATGCCACCGTCACGCGGGAAGACTATCCGTTCAAGGGGCGGATCACCGATCTGATCAAGTCTGGCAAGCTGTTCGAGGATCTGGGTGTCCCAGCGCTCAATCCCGAGGAAGACCGCGTGATGATCTGTGGTTCCATGGAGATGCTCAACGACACGAAGATATTGTGCGAAGAGGCCAATCTCACCGAAGGCTCCAACGCATCACCCGCCCAGTTCGTGATCGAAAAAGCCTTCGCGGGCTGACGGGTTTTCGTCCTCGGTGACGCTCGGATTGTCATGACATGCCAAAAAAAGGGCGTCGAGGTCTGAAAAAGCCTTCGACGTCCTTTTGAATTCACAAGCGCTTCCAAATGGAAACTCAGCTTACGGGGTTCAGCTGGCCTTCTTGAAGTCGATCCTGCGCAGCATCATTGCAAGAGGACGGCTATCAGTCGAAACACCGAGCGATTTCGGGCTGACAGGCTCACCACCATCAAGCTCGATGCGAAGAGTGGCGGTTTCTTGCTGGAAGCCTTCAGGAAGCGGAACCAGAATGTTCTTGTCTGGTCCGAATGTCGCCTCACTGACAGTTTCAGTGCCATTGACATACACGGTGACATTTCGCGCAGGACCGTAAATACCGCCATAGATCAGAATGCCGGAAACGGGCTCTTCAGGAAGCTTCACCTCGACATCAGCAGTCGTCACGCGCATCCAGCGACCACCCTTTTCACACCCGTGCCATTGGGTAGAATCAACGAATGTCACATTCTCCATGCAGGGTGGTTTCGGTCCAACGGGCTGCGTTGTGTCTACTGCCGATGTTTCCTGAACGGCTGGCGTGGTCTCCGTCACAACATCTTCCGACGCTTTTTCGGTACAGGCCGCAGCCAGAAGTGACATGGTGGCGATCGTTGCCAGACCAATATATTTCCAAGTCTTTTTCATAGTTCAAACGCACCCTCACAACTGGTTCAGATTGTTGTTATGCAGAAATTAATGTTCCAAACAAGGCGACATTGCTGCTGAAAACAGGGACTTGCGGACTTTCCGATTCACGTCAAATGGCCGTGCCATCGGATGCAATCTCGAAACAATGAAAGCGCTCAGTTAGATGGCAGCGGTTTTTCTCCCGCCATAGCGATTTCAAGGCGCAAAAGCCGTGTCCTGTTCTCCTCAAGAATACGGCGATTGATCGCCATCAAGTCCCCGACCACTCCCAGCAGCAGTGACAGGAAGCCTGCCGTGGCCAGCACGGAAAGCAGAATCAATGATTGAATATTACCGTCGCCATGACCGTGATACGCCAACCACATATAGCGAATGCCCAGTCCAAGGGCTGGTATCAGGAACAACGCCGCCAGGACCGAGAATGCCTTGATCGGCGTATAAATGATGTAATATCGAAAAATGGTCCCGATGGAGCGCTTGATATAGGAACTCATGCTCTTGACGAGGCGGGAAGGACGCAGATCCCCGTTCACACCGACAGGAACTGATGCAACACGCAACTTCTTGCGGCCTGCCTGGATAATCGTTTCAAGCGTGTATGTGTAAGGGTTGAACACATTGATCTGCATCGCAGCCTCGCGATGAATCGCCCTGAACCCCGATGGGGCATCTGGTACCGATGTTCCGCTGGCCTTGCGCACTGCCCAACTTCCGAGGGATTGCAGCATCTTCTTGATGGGTGAGAAATGTGGGTGCTTCACAATCGGACGCTCACCAACCACATAGTCAGCTTCACCTGACAGGATCGGCATCACCAGATCAGGAATGTGAGACGCCTTGTACTGATTATCAGCATCGGTGTTGACGATCGTATGCGCGCCCAGCTTCAGGCAGGCCTCGATCCCAGCCATGAAACCCTTCGCAAGGCCCTGATTTCGGCGCAGCGACACGATATGATCCACGCCATTTTCAAGCGCGACCTTTACTGTATCGTCAGTACATCCATCGTCGATTACCAACCATTCAACGACATCATAACCCGTCACCTGACGCGGCAGATCAGCCAACGCAATCGCCAGTGTACCGGCTTCATTGTAACAGGGAATCTGGATGATAAGTTTCCGAAATCCATCTTCAGTAGACGAAACCTTACCGGCCGCTTGCGAATTTCCCGAGACGAGCTCGCTCATGACCTACCCCTTCTTCTGCACCACTGCGACAGGCTTATACCAAGCACCAAACACTATCAATTAACCATCGGCTTTTTTTGGAATGAAGGCCTAGACATTGATTTTGCGCAATAAAGCGGCAGCGCTGGCCTTCCAGGTTGTAGCTTCGAAACTTGCTTCAACATTTAAAGTTGGCCATTGCACCATCCACTCGAGAATCGCATTGGCGAGTTTCTCGCCCGTTATTGCCGAGAAGAACGATGCGGTGTCATTTGCAACTTCGCGAAAGACCGGCAGATCTCGCGCAAGCACCGGCTTGCCATGGGCGCGCGCCTCGATGATTGGCAAACCAAAGCCCTCCCCGCGGGATGCAACGAGAACCCCACCTGACGCAGCATAGACCTTCTGAAGAAATGCATCTGATGCATTGTCACACCAGATCAGGCGCGGCTCATTGCTCGCCATGGTGCGTAACCGGGCCAATAACTCATCGACATTCCAGCCCGCCTTGCCAATGATCACCAGATTGACATCCGTGCCCCGTTTCCACAATTCCGTGAAGGCTGCGAGGGCTTGATCATGCCCCTTGCGAGGTTCGATAGTGCCAACCATCAACACGCTTGGTCGCTGAGACAGCTTGGCCAGGATCTCCTCGCCTCCCTCCATGTCTTCGCTGGACGGCTTGCTGGCTTCAATATCGGCACCTAGTGGCCAGGAATCGATCTGCAAGGGTATGTCACGTGTCACCTCGACATGCGACGACCAGTCTTTCAACTCCGCAGCAACCGTGCGCGAAATACACACAGCCTGATCCGCAGACCGCAAGACAAGTCTCAGCCAACGATCAGCAGCTTCCACAACGGTGTCAGGAAAATATTGCGGTGAAAGATTGGGGAGCAGGTCATAGATGACAAAAACCACTTTCGCGCCGAGCTTGCGAATGTGGTTGAACCAGTCTTCGTGCAGATGAGCGACATCAGAGGTCAGGTCCAGACCCAGAAAGATGTCCCCCGGACAAACATCAACGGGCCTGTCTTCAACATTGATATCCACCCCCAGAAACCGAGCGGCAAATTCATTTGCATAATGATATCCACGATCGCCACGTGCGGCCACGGGCCGGATATCAAACTGATCTCCAAAATCACTCATCAGATATCCAAGAATCGCCCGGACGACTCGCTGAATACCCGATTTTGCATCAATGACAGCCAGGTGAGAGACATCGACCAGCAATTGCCGACGCGCTTTGCGGATCGGCACATTCGAAGACATGCTCGCGGCAATGTCCTGCTGCAAACGCGCATCCGGCGCTGTAAACGTCAATGTTTCCAACGCTGCAGCCTGCGCATTGAGCCCGATTTTGGGAAGACACCGCGCCTCTGTCTTGTTGATCCAGTCGACATATGAACCGTCCGCCACGAACTCCCAGCGATCCAGCTTCAGCTCTGACAATTTCGCTGCACGTTCAGCGGTCAGCCCCAATGGCAGGATCGCGGGAGATAACCCGCTCATCACCACCATAAGTGCTGTCCAGTCTTCGAGGGCATCATCTCCCGTCAACTCACCAAATGCCGTCAGACTGTTCCAGCCCAGCCCCTGAAGCCGGATATTTTTCGACAGGCAATGTGGCAACTCACAGGCGGCATACAGATCATCGACATCGCCGGAATGTGCGATCAAAACCAGAGGCTGATCAATCAGGCGCCGTGTGATCCAGGCACAAGGTTCAGTGGACGCAAGGCTGGCAGCGATCCACTGATAACGCTCACCATCCTGCTCAAAATCCTGCAAACGTACCTTGCGAACAGACGCCGGAAGCTCTCCCAGCCCAATCAGTGACAGATCCGGATCAGGCGCAACCACATCCACTGCGAAACCGGCCGCCAACTCGGATATCAGCTTGCGCATGTTGCGGGTGGCAGAAGCATCGCTCTCGAAGGCTGTCATCAAAATGGCAACGCGCCTGATTTTATGAACTTGCCCTCCCATTGCATGTTGCCGGGCAGCAGAGAACGCATCCAGGGCCAGCTTCGCGGATCGCTCCCAGGAATATCGAGCAGCCTGGGTTTCACCATTGTCACACAGCATCTTCCGAAACTCAGCGTCGGTAAGTGCCAGCTCGATTTTTTCCGACAAGGCCTCATGGTCATCAGGGTCGAACATGGCTTCAGATTCGACTACCAGTTCGCGAAGCCCCGGAGAGTCTGCTGCCAGCACCGGCGTACCGCAGGACATCGCCTCCAATGCAGGCAAACCAAATCCTTCATGGTGCGAAGGTAACACGAACAGGCCGCAGCCTCGGTACAGGGCCGCCATCTGCTCATCAGTGACATATTCGAGGAACCGCACCCGACTTGATGCCAGCCCGACAGACAGCGCAAATCTCGACAATTCATCGCGAATGTTCGGTGGGATCTTTCCGGCAAGTACCAGACACCAGTCAGAACGCACTGACTTTTTCATTCTGGCAAAGGCGCGGATTAGCGTGTGGATGTTCTTGCGCCGGTCATAACCACCGGCATACATCACATAACGCGCAGGAACGCCGAGCTGCTTGAGCACGGACCTGTCCGATTGCCCGGCAGAGGCTGATCTGGAAAAGACGCTGTCACTGGCGGCCATGATATTCACAAGGCGTTCGGGGGCGACGGAGGCGAAATCAATGGCTTCCTGTCCAGCGCTCCTTGATATCGCGAGCACGAGATCGAGCTCTTGATAAATCTTCATGCGTGATCGATAGAATTCGGCGAAAACAGCGTCGGTGAGATAGGTTTCCGGATAGATCGCTGGAATCGCATCAAAGAAAGTCGCCGACCGCAGAAACGGCCCGAACCGTGGACGCAGATGCGACACGGCGTTGTCGTGAAACCCCTCCATGAGACTGGATTGATGCACCAGATCCGGGTGGAAACCTGCAATGGCAGCATCCTGAAGGACCTGAGCAGCGGACATCCTGTCAGCACTATTGCCAAAACGGCTACGATCATGTGCCGGTGTTGACCATGTGACGATGTCCTGATGATCAAACTCTGCACTCAGCGTTTGTCGGATATCATCCATATTGCTTGAAATCGACCGGTTCAGGCCGGCGAGTATTTCATATCCAGGCGGGGCGTTTGCGCGAATGGCATTTGCGAGCGACAGGGCGTAACGCCCAATTCCCCGAAAATAATTCTCACCCTGCGCGCCCTGTAGATCGAGAATGATCCTCATGAAGCGGCAGTTTCCGATGCGCCATTCTCAACGGCATCAACACGGTTCAACCGTCTCATCACGCGACTGTAGATCGACCCACTTTCTACCAGAACCGTTCGAAAATCGCCTCTTTGAATCATCGGGCGCTCTTCACGTCCGTCTGGATTGGCATAGGCCTGCAATCTCAGATCGACAGCCGGAATTGAAGCGAATGCCTTGCGCAGATTGGAATAAAGAAATGTCCAGTTCTGGATAAGACGAACAGAATTGAACAGAAAAGCGCGCACGGGCTTGCGCCAGGAAGCGGGTTGAGACGCAATGGTTTGAGAACTGGCTTCATTGAGATTCAAACCGGACACATCAGGACGATAACCGCCTTCTGAAACCGCGATCTCGTGCTGCGGCTTGATCAAGCCCAAAATCTCGTCATGCGCTTGGACAGACTTGCGCCACGTTTCGATGGCTTCATGCCGATTGCTGATTTGACCTGTTGAGGGTGTACCGGGAGACTCATTGGAACTCATCACACATGTTCTCACTAATCAGGTCGCAAAGCCTACCTGTAATATCCCCGCTTGCCTTCCAGACAAGTAAATTCTACACCGAGCGGACATGAGGCACGACAATTTGGGTCGGCGAATTGTAATGAGTTCAACAAGTTAGCGACCCAGCCATGTCAGCGAGCAAATTTGCATTTCACGCGACCGTCCAGATCTGGCGACACTTGCTCCCGCGCTTCCTTCAGAAAAAGCTCCGCAAATCAGCAACCCAAGCGATATTGCGCCATGTTGTCAAACTGCATGGCGGACCCAAGGGGCCTCATCAGGAAGGTCCACTCATGGTCGCGGGCTTTCTGAACGAAACCTTCGGAATAGCTCGGGCCTGCGTCACCACTATCATGGGCTTTGAAGCCAATTCCACTCCCCTCATTAAACAGGATCTGCGCGAATGGCTCGGCGCACATCCGTTCGGGACACAAGCTCTGCCGCAGGGTGCCACAAGCGGCGTTCTGGTTCTGGTGTGCAATGCTCCCGAAGCCATGGTCGCGCTCAGTCGGATCAAACCGGATTCGCTTAAACGCACCTATCGCATTGGCTATTGGGTCTATGAGCTGCCGCAATTGCCAAAGGACTGGATAACCGCCGCCAGCCTCTTCGACGAATTATGGGCCCCGACTGAATTCGTCGCCGACATGTTACGGCCCCACCACCCAAATGTCCGCATCGTGCCATATTGGACACCCGCTGCGAGCCCCTTGTCAGCGCGACCTGCTGCTGACGCGCCGTTCACGGTCGCGACAGCTGGCGATCTGAGATCGAGTGAAACGCGTAAGAACCTGCGCGGAGCCGTCCAGATATTCACCACAGCATTTCCCTCTCCTTCCAAAGCTGCACGTCTGCGTATCAAGGTCGGAAATTCACAAACAGATGCGGCAAGTCTCGACGCCCTGGTCAGCACCATAGCCCAACGGGATGATATCGAGCTGATTGACCGGGACCTCGACAAGGCGGAGATGGCGGCCTTTATCGGACACAGCGATGTCTATCTGTCAGCCCATCGTGCGGAGGGATACGGGCTCGTGCTCGCCGAAGCCATGCGATATGGTGTGACGCCCCTGGCGACAGGCTATTCCGGCAATATGGATTTCATGGATGATTTTCCTGAGCTTCTGATCGACTGCAGGCTGGTCCCGGTGCGTGACCCGACAGGGATCTATCCAGAAGGGGACGGCCTTGTGTGGGCCGAACCTGACATTGCCGATGGTGCCCGAAAATTGCGGACCCTCTTCGAACAGGAAGAGCTGCGCGCCAGGCTGGGTGAGCAATGCCAGCGCAAGATCTC
>PAQI01000001.1 GCA_002709235.1 Hirschia sp. | reverse complement strand
TTCGGTTCAATCTTTTTTGCAAGGCATTGAAGCTCGCCACACCGCCATTTGCGGACCGTATCAGGAGTTCGCCATCAATCACGCCGTCAAAATCAAGGGCATTCAGAACATCGGGAAAGGCAGAAGAAATATCATCACCTGACCGGGAATAGAGCCGTCTCTCTGACGCAGAAGCCGCCGCCTGGACCCGAACCCCATCCCATTTCCATTCAAACGCGAATGTGGAAGGGGATATCATCTGGGGGTCAATCGCATCTGGATTGTCACGGTCCTTCTTCGCGATGAGCGGGTGCGCTAACATCATGGGACGAAAAAGTGTCTGATCATTCAGATCTGGTTTGTCTGCGCGACCTTCCAACCACGCAAACATATGTTCATAGGGTGGTTTAAGTCCGTGCCATAACTCTTCAATTTCATTGATATTCTTGTCACCAAAAGAAGCGAGCGCCTGTTTTGCCAGGCGACTGGAAACGCCGATTCTCAATCCACCTGTCACCAGCTTTATCAGGGCCCATCGCCCAGATGCGTCCAATGCGTCCATCCATTGCTTCAAAAGCTGTGGTGCATTCTTCCTGTCAACTTCCTGAAGTGTTTCCACGACCTCTTGCAGTGTCGGTTCGCGGTTTGCACCATGTTGCGTTGGCCAAGCGAGTGCGACAGTGTCTGCAAGGTCTCCGACGAAATCATATGAAATTGCGAAGAGCTGTTCATCGATGCGGCTCATTGCCATTTCGCGAACAGCGCCTGCCTTGACTGCCTTGAATTCAAGGTCTCGTGTTATCGCGGCCAGGGCAAAACCGCGATCAGGATCAGGTGTGTCACGGAAATAGGCTTTCAGAACTTCCAGTTTGGAGTTCCGGCCTGGGGTGAGAACCAAACGTTCCAGTAAGCGAGCAAAAGCGATCATAAATCAGGATATAAGATGTAGGCAGCTGACCTGCTATCCTGAATGCGGCTCCAAATCGGGAACTGGTCAGCTCCAATGGTTAGCCTGGAGTGCAAAGTTCTTCATTCGCTTCGCAGGTCTGTACGACCGTTTGCATCCAGCCAAGATAGCCTTGAAGGTTGGTGTATCTGGCTGTGTAATCACCTTCACATGCGCGTTGTCCGGAAACCTGTTCGACGCCTGACAGCACACCCGTCAAAATTGGGGTTCCGCCTTCACCACTCACAAACAGGGGACCACCGCTGTCCCCGATGCAGGGACCGCGGCCATCGATGGATGCAACGCGGATCAGTGCAGGCCCGACGGATGCAATCTTGACCTGGGTTCCAAGCAATGTGTTGGACAATGCGCCACCAGGGGCTGTCATGCCCCATCCAGCCATCTTGGCAGTAGGCGTGTTGAGCGGGGTCACAGATGCTGTTGGGGCAATCAGACTGGCGATTGGTACATCACTCATACCGCTTGCGGCAGCATCACTTACCTTGATCAGGGCGATATCGTTGGAATACCCATCTTTCGCGCCGCCATAAGCCATATGACACACCGACCATTCAGTCTCGATATCGCGGGTTATGGGCTTGTCCAGAATTTCGAAGCCAACCTTCAGAACGGTTTCGTCATAAGGTTCATCAAGGCAATGTGCAGCGGTTACGAACCAGTTGTTCGAGATCCGTGTTGCACCGCAATGGCCTGACGCAATGACTCCATCGCCAAGGTCACGTCGTGGCTCTAGCTTGGCGATACCGGGAAAATCGGCACGAAGCGCAGTCAGTGCGACCGCACTGACTCCTCCGCCAACAACTTGTGCACTCACGAGGTTACCAGTTGGTGCGGGTGCGCTGGCATTTGCGACCTGCGCGATTGTGGCGCTGTCTTCCGATTGGACGGCTGCGCAAGGAGCCGCATTGATGAGCGCCAAATTCTGCAGGATCTGAGCTTGGTCCGGATGAGGGGATACAGAGTCATCTGGAGTCTCACCAGCGTCTGTCGGCGTAGGCGTTGGAAGCGGATCGGATGTGGATGAGGGGTCTGTGGCCGGTGATGACGTCGGGATGGTCATCGGAGGCGCGGTCATGTCTGGCGTAGGCGTCGCGACCGGCGTGGCCGTTTCGACCGGCATCGGAACATCATCATCAAGGGGCGGTGGAGCAGGCAGGTTGGGCGGGGGAGGACCGGTTCCTTCATCTTCAAGGATTGCGTCGCACCCAGCCAAAGCAAACACGGACATGCCCGCAACCAGCAGAATCTTGAGTTTCATGTCATCCCTCCGGATAGCGCCCCACGCGCCAATTGGATCACCCGCAAATATCGAGATGTTACGGACGGGGTAGAGATAATCAACAAACTCGCCACACTCCACAAAAAAGTTAACCAGATACCTCATCATAGCCCACCAAATGCAGTGGTTGGGCGGTGCGCCCCTCGATTTCAGCCCAGCGCATCAAGGCATCCTCGCGACCATGTGTGATCCATAACGCATTCGGGTTCACTTGAGTTGCAGTCATGGTGAGTTCGTCCCAATCGGCATGGTCGGAAATGACGAGAGGAAGTTCAACGCCGGATGCCTTTGCGCGTGCGCGTATTCCCATCCATCCCGATGCAAAGCAGAGCAGCGGTTCAGAAAAGCGCTTTACCAGTTTTTCGGTGAAGGTTTGCATCGGGCCGATCACAACCCTGTTTGCAAAGCGTTCTGAGGGATGAGATGCCGGGGTCACAACATCCAGATCACCAAGTTTGACACCATGGCGTTCATAAAGGTCGCAGAGCTCCTTTACGGCTGGTGTGATCAAGATGGTCTCGTCATATCCAGCTTCCCTGAGCAATGCGATCAGCCTTTGTGCCTTGCCAAGAGAATAGGCACCAACAAGATGGGTGCGGTGAGGAAAGTCGCCAAGGCTTTTGAGAAGTTTTTGAACTTCGCCTCTGTCGTCTGGATGTTTGAAGACAGGGAGTGCGAAGGTTGCTTCAGTGATAAATACATCGCAGTTCTCGACTTCAAACGCAGAGCAGGTGGGATCTTTGCGGCGTTTATAGTCACCCGTGCAGATCATTTTCAGGCCCTTGTGCTCAATCACGACCTGGGCTGACCCGAGTATGTGTCCTGCAGGGATCAGCCGAACATCAACGCCGTTCATGGAATGCGTTTCGCCGTATTCTGCGACCTGTCTGGCCTTGGTGAAGTTCTCACCATAGCGACACTGCATGATATCGAGTGTTTGAGGTGTAGCGAGTACAGCAGTATGCCCGGCACGCGCGTGATCTGCATGGCCGTGAGTGACCACAGCGCGTTCAACACCTGCACGGACCGGATCGATATAAAAATCACCTGGTGGACAGTAAAGGCCCCTGGGCGTGGGATGAAGCAATTGTTCCGGGCGTATCATGACCAAGAGATGGTATCAGACCAGCCGATTGTCACCTGCTTTCCTGAAGTCTGCTTCGGTAAAGATTATTGTGGCGTCGCCAGAACGAAACGGCGATTTACAGGCTGAATGGGGCGTGCGTTGTCACCAAACATGGATTTGAACACTGTAATCTGACTTTTGGAGGCGTTGATAGGGGTTGTCAGAACAGTCCAATCGACAATCTCGGAGCAGGGTGGTGTGGTGAGGGATCCCTGATAACGCATTGCGGCGTGATTTTTCGGGAGGAGATCCGTTGGGGCCAGTTCGAAAGAGACTGCTGCCTTGCCTTCCATGCTTGGAGCGGCCCACCAGATTGGATCAAGCCGGGGGTTGTTTGCGCCTTCAGCGAACATCACGCCTATCACGGCAAGCGTGCCGTCTTTTGCCTGATGTACAAAATGCGCTTCCATCGGGAAGTGACGACCATCAATCGTGTGTTCCGAAGGTGTGTGGAAGTGAAACTGGATAAGCTTGTAGAGCTTGTCCCCGTGGACGATACCTCCGGCGTTTTGCAGGTTCACTTGCAATGTGTGGCCATTGTTCACCAGTTCAGCCTTATGCACCTGGTGCCAGTCGATCTGAGGCGTTGAGACAAAGGCATTGATCGGTTGACGCAGGTCGATCGGAGATTGTTGATTTCCGACCTTGCAGGCCACCGCTTCCGGGTCGTATTCGCCCCAATGTTCAGGTCCGTTTTCGCCGATATATGACCAGCCATGGCCTTGTGTCTTGCCGTGAGCAGTTTGTGTTTTGGAATTGTGCTTTTCTGCGGGCGGGCTTGCTGCTGCCGAAGATGGCGAATTGTGCGGTGCAGCGAGTGCGAGTGAAGGTGTCAGCACTAGCAGGCTTGCGAACAGGGTGGATTTCAGCATCGGGACCTCTAGCCAGAAGGAGCTTCTGATTGCCAAGATTGGGTCCGTACACTGTGATGAAATATCTTCAGAAGTGCTTAAAAGATCCTGACTTTCTCGCTGGAACAGGAGCTGTTCTAATCGAGCAAGGCCACATTGGTGACAGTCTGGCGCTGGAACTGGTTGAAATCATCCCCCATCGCGGAGCCAGAAACGCGCGTTTCAATTGAAGATACATGTGGCCGCCCATTTTCCTGGCGTTGACATTGGCCGATCAGTGAAAATTCCCGAACCTTTGCGACAACCATTGGTTTGACCGGCTCAAGCAGCGTGTATTTAAAATCGGTGACCCATTTATCCGCCTTGTTGATGGTCAGCGTCATCATGGTCTTTTTCATGATCTTGCGTTGCGTCTTGTCCTCAATCGAGTCTGGATTGATCATGAAGGAATAGGTCGATGTCGCGTCATCCTCAGCTACAAGTTCGACATCACCGCCAATCATGTCACGATAATCGTCGCACCAGATCTGTCCTTCGCCTTCCGTCAGCTTTTTTATGACCTTTTCTCGATCTTCCTGCATCTCGGCAGGGAGGGAGATAAGTTCGATCGTGCGTGCTTCATCCTGCTGGCGAACGACATAATGCAGGGTCTCACCTTCTTCGAATTTCTCGTCTTCAATGATGCTTTCAAATTGAAATCCGGTATGGAATTCAGCAGGAGTTACCGCCTCACGAAACAGTTCAGGCCATTGAGAAGAATCGGCGCGTGCCACGTCTGGAGAGAGTACGACCACACAAAGACAGGCGAATAAAAGGTGGCGCATGATGAGTTCTCCGGAAATTCATGACAGCATGACGACTAAACGGCACTATGTTCAGGAACGAGGCGAATTTTAGACCAGACGGCTTTGTATGGCAGACACGTCAGATACGGACAATGTAAATGCGAGTTTACCTCCCGTCTTTGCGGATTGGTTCGCCCGGCGCAACTGGTCATTGCGAGAACATCAGGCCGGGCTGATCCAGGCGGCTCAAAGAGGAACCGGAGGACTGGTCATTGCGCCAACAGGCGGCGGCAAGACGCTGGCCGGTTTCCTTCCAAGCCTTATCGACCTGCACGCACGTTCGGGCCGTAACCTCAACGACACTCCCGGGTTGCACACCCTGTACATCTCACCACTGAAGGCGCTGGCGGTCGATGTCGCTCGCAATTTACAGGCTCCCATCGATGAGATGAAGCTTGATATTCGCGCTGAAACGCGGACGGGAGATACGCCACAGCACAAGCGCCAAAGGCAGCGGAAATATCCACCGGACATATTGCTGACGACACCTGAGCAGATATCGCTTCTGATCGCCTCGGATCATGCTGACATCTTCTTTGCAGACCTGAAGGCGGTCATCGTCGATGAAATTCATGCAATCGCGCCGAACAAACGCGGTGATCTCCTCTCTCTGGCGCTATCGACACTTCGCGAATGGGCACCACAAGCACGAATGGTGGGGTTGTCCGCCACGGTTAAAGATCCAGGTGATCTGGCGAAATGGCTGGGGGAAGATACTCCGATTATTCGGATGCGCGGTGGTGCAAAGGCCGACATGGAAGTGCTCGACAGTCAGGAGCGCATTCCATGGTCCGGTCATTCAGGACGCCACGCTGTGGGAGAAGTATATCAGCGCATCAAAAATGCGCGCATGGCGCTGGTATTTGTGAACACACGTTCGCAGGCAGAGCTGATATTTCAGGAGCTGTGGCGTCTCAATGACGATAATCTGCCGATAGCGCTTCATCATGGGAGCCTGGATGCTGGCCAACGCCGAAAGGTCGAAGCAGCCATGGCAGCAGGGGCGTTGAAAGCGGTTGTCTGTACGTCGACACTGGATCTGGGCATCGACTGGGGCGATGTTGATCTCGTGATCCAGATGGGAGCACCAAAGGGCGCTTCACGTCTGATCCAACGCATTGGCAGGGCCAATCACAGGCTGGATGAGCCAAGCCGCGCAGTACTCGCACCAACCAATCGGTTTGAAGTTCTCGAATGCAGGGCCGCGCTTGAAGCAGTGGCGGAAGGCGCCTTGGATGGTCCAGAACCGCGCGTGGGATTGCTTGATTGTCTTGCGCAGCATGTGATGGGGCGAGCGTGCGGGACGGGCTTTGATCCCTTGCAGCTTTTCGATGAGGTGACGGCTGCAGCGCCATATCGAAATGTCGATTGGGAAACATTTGAGCGTATTGTGGAATTTGTGGCGACGGGCGGCTATGCGCTTAAATCCTATGATCGGTTTCGTCGGATTGTGAAGGACCGCAAGACGGGCCTTTGGAAAGCACGCAGCCGCGAATTTGCGCAACGCCATCGCATGAATGTAGGGGCAATCATTGAAAGCCCCATGCTGCGGATCCGGCTTGGAGGAAAGCTGCGCCGTAACGACAAGGGCGAGCCGATGCAGGCACGTTTCATTGGCGGCAAGGTGCTGGGTGAAGTCGAGGAATATTTCATCGAAACGCTGACGCCGGGCGACACATTCCTGTTTGCAGGCCAGGTCCTTGAGTTTCAGACAATGGTTGAAACCGATGTTCTGGTGACACGCTCAACGGATACAGAGCCAGCAATTCCCAGTTACAATGGTGGCAAGTTTCCCCTCTCGACCTTCCTCGCAGAGCGGGTGCGCAATATCATTTCCCGTCCAGATCAATGGCAGCATCTTCCGGGGCAGGTGCGGGAGTGGCTGGAAATCCAGCAATTGCGATCGATCATTCCCGGACGTGAAGACATGCTGGTCGAGACGTTCCCGCGCGCCAACAAGCATTATCTTGTGGCTTATCCATTCGAGGGACGCTTATGCCATCAGACGCTTGGCATGTTGCTGACCCGGCGATTGGAACGTGCAGGCTATGAGCCGCTGGGCTTTGTCGCATCAGAATATGCAATGGCAATCTGGGCACTCAAGGACATGTCCGATCTGGATATCGATGCATTGTTTCAACAGGACATGCTTGGAGATGACCTCGAGGAATGGCTGGATGAAAGTGCTCTGATGAAGCGCACCTTTCGCAATTGTGCGCTCATTTCAGGTCTGATTGAGCGGCGTCAGCCAGGGCATGAGAAGACGGGGCGTCAGGTAACCTTTTCAACCGATCTGATCTTCGATGTCCTGCGCACGCATGAGCCGGATCATGTTTTGCTGGAGGCTGCGCGTCAGGATGCGGGCGAGGGGCTTCTGGATATCAAACGCCTGAGCGATATGCTTGCACGTATCAGGGGTAAGATCGTGCATTCCAGATTGTCACATATTTCACCCTTCGCCGTGCCGGTCATGCTGGAAGTCGGCAGGGAGCCTGTATTTGGCGGAGATGCTTCAGAAGCCATCCTGCGCGAAGCGGAGGAAGATCTGGTGCGCGATGCTATGGGGTGATGGATTCCAAAAATCAGTTGTCATCTCGGTCAGGTTTCATCGAACCGTCACAACACCTTGCAGCGCGGTGTGTTTTCTCCTATTTTAGAACCATGATAAAAAAGACTGTCACTCAATTGCTTGAAGGCGCGAACCTTCGTCTGACGCGAACGCGCAAGGCGATTGCGCAGCTTCTGTATGAAGATGGCTTGAATCGCCACGTATCTGCAGAGTGGGTTGCGCGTGAGCTGGATGAGGCTGGCGAGAAGATCGCTCTGGCCACTGTCTACAATACGCTGAACAGCTTTGTGGAGGCCGGGTTGTTACGCCAGATCCAGACCGGCGGACAGGCAGTGATCTTCGACACAAATACGGACGAGCATTGTCATTTCCTCCGTGAAAGCACTGGAGAGCTTATCGATATTGCTCCCGGCATGGTGGATCTGGGCAAGATTCCGGAGCCACCTACCGGCATGCGCGTGAAGGGCTGGGATGTGATCATTCGCGTCGACTAGGGGAGGTTCCTGATCAGATGTCGTTCGGATCAGGTTTGCCGTCATGGTGTTTGTCTCGTCGTCTCCTCCCCATAACCATTCGGCCTTCAAGGTGTTGGCGTAGGGCTGCATAATAGGCGACCAGAAAGTCCCGGTCAGTGTAACCGGAATCCCGGCCTCTATTGATCTTGGTGCGGATCTGCATGGCAACCTTGCGGCGATCCTGAGTGTTCTCTCCGTCAATCACCCGTCTCAGCACATGCAGCTCTCTTTCTCCATAAACGTTCAGTTCTTCGCGGGAGAATGACAGCCCGGCAGACAATTGTGCTTCTCCTTGCGCAGCCAGGTCTTTCTTGAGTGTCAGTTTGGGTGATCTGATTACCCATGTGCCTGCGATAAGGTCCCCTGCGCGCAGCCGGTCCTTGTTGAAAAGAGGCATCAATAGAAACACGAGCCCCCAGCACAGGCCTGCCAGTGAGATCCAGCCATCGATTCCGGGTCGTGGAAACGCAAAGGACAATGGAACGAAGATCTCTATTTCACGCATGGCATTTCGCGCAAACACAGACTCGGCCGTCAGGCGGTCTCCGGAACGGTTGATGACGCGCAGCCCCATGATGCGCTTACCTGGGGTGGCGGCGCGTGGGCCCATTTCAAACCCGGTGAAATAGAAGTTCCTGAGTAAGAATGCTCCCAGAAGCCAGATGATCATGATGACCTCGTTGGAGGCCTCATTTGAAAAGGGTTTGATCGCGAAAATGCAGGCAAGCGTGAAAACGATCAGCGTTCCGATCATGATCAGAAAATCGATCATGAAGGCCGCTGCGCGTTGACCTGTTTCAGCAAGTTTGAGTTTCAGATCCACACCTTCAGGTGTGGTCAATAGGCGAAAATGCTTTGTCAGCATGATGCTGCGCTGGGCAGACATGTCGCGGTTGCTCTTTGCGCTTCGACGCTTTTTGGAGGAAGCAGGTATCATCTTTTCGCTACTTGCTCCTGTGAGGCAGGTAGGCGTCGATAAAAGTAGAATAGCCAAAGCAGACCACTGAATGCGGCAATTCCATATCTCACCAGATCATCAGTGATGAGCTGTCGACCAAACCCTTCCAACAAACCGGCAATCAGCAACATCACAACAACGCCCGCCACCACCTGGCCGGATACACGTCCTGCAAGGGTCATGGACTGCAAGCGTGGCAGATCTCCGGCAAAGACAAGTGACCAGCCAATTCTTATGCCTGCCGCTCCGGCCAGGATAATCGCAAAAAGCTCTGTCACACCGTGGATGAGAAGCCAGCCACCTAGCTCGAATCCCAGTCCACGGCTGGCATACAATGCGAGGAAGGCACCTATGATCGCTCCATTATAGGTCATCAACAAGATGGTGGGCAGACAGAACGCAAAACCCAAAGCAAAAGCGAATATTGCTATCTGTGCGTTGTGCGTGAACAATGAGCTGGCGAAAACAGCCAGCCCGCCATTGCCGCTATCATAAAGAGTGGCCTCAAGGCTCTCGGTTGATGCGGCAGGGGTGCGCATACCGGCAAGATCACCGGGCATGATCGAATAGTACCAGTCCGGATCATGGGAAACGAGTATGAAGGCCGCCAACACACCAAGGGCCATAAAGAGTGCAGATGCGACCGTTTCACGCCACAGGCTCATCACTGCGTGAGACCAGTCGGTCGCAAAGAAACGCCCCAACTTGTCGGCAAGTGATGTGCGGGCACCGTAAATGTAAAAATAGGCTCTGCTGCAAAGTGCTTCGAGATATTCGACGAGTTCGTGATCGAGGGAGGTGGTGCGTGCAACTGAAAGAGCGGATAGGGCAGATCGGTAGACCCGAGGAAGCAGCAGGATTTCTTCATCGCTCAGATTACGCAACCGACCGCCTTCAGCACGTTTCAGCAGCTGCTCCAGTGTTTTCCAGTCCTGTTCGCGTTCTGTACGAAACCGTCGTGAACGCAAGAGAATGTCATTGGAGTTCTGGCTTTTCTCCATGGGTGGATCGACCTGGCTCATAACTGGTCGCGCCTCTTGATATCGAGGTAACGGTTCAGAAGATCGAGATTCAGATCATCAGCGCGTGTATCAACAATCTGGGCCCCCATTCTGGTGAGCCGGGACAATACAATATCGCGTTCCTTGAGAAGTTCAGCAGCGACCACTGCGCGTGTTACATCCTCCGGAGTTTGAGGTGGACTGGACATCAGTGCTTCCAGTTCTTCATCCTGAAAAGCCACGAAAATCACCAGATGGCGTTTCATCAGACGTTTCATGTTTTCAAGCATGAGTTCAGCGGATGTCGTGTCTGCGAAATCGGTAAAAATAACGAGCAGCGACCGACGGTCCAGATTAGCACCAAGGCGCGTCAGACCCAGTGTGAAATTGGTCTCGTTGGAGGAATAGTCCAACCGTGCGGCGTGTCTTTGGAGCAGGGGGAATGCGCTTGCGCCGGAGACCGAACCTGTCGCGAGGCGAGGCCTCTCGTCAAATCCGAACAATCCCACGCGGTCACCCAGCTTGAGGCTGACATAGGCCATCAGAAGGGCCGCATTCACAGCTCGATCAATTCGTGTCACCCCCGACAGGGGTTGGCTCATGAGGCGGCCGGTGTCGAACACAAAATGTATGGGGTGATTTCGCTCGTTACGATACTCCTTGGCGATCAGCTGACCGTGTCGCGCTGATTGTTTCCAGTCTATGGTTCGCTTGTCCATGCCAGTGGTGAATTCACGCAATGCATCAAATTCTGATCCATCGCCGCGATCCAACTGCATTTTTTGACCGAACAAGGCATCGCGAGAAAACATTCTTACTGCCTCTTTGGATACCGATCTGACATCCGGTGAGATGGTAACGGAGAGGTCTGTGGCGTGTCTGACTTGTCGCCATACGAGGCCCAAAGGAGCTTTCCAGCGCAACCACAATGCATCTATTGTGGCGTGTCCTCTGCGCATGGGTGTAACCATGAATCCAGCGCCTGTGTCGCTGGAAATCGGGTTGGAATTGAGCAATTCCGAAGTTTCCAGTTTGGCCTGAAAAGCAGGCGGTAGTGTGCCCTCACTGAATGTGAGATCAAAATGCACCTCATCACTTGCCCCGATATATAATGTTGCGGGTGCGCGTGGTGTTATAGTGATGTCTCGTTTGGACATGCAGAGCAGAAAGTCTGCAATTGCCGCAAGGAAAACACCGATTGTCCAGACCAGTCCCAGCACCCACATGGCGGGCATGACTATCCCCACAACCAAGGCAATTGGGGCACCGATAGTCGTTAGAAAGACGAGTCTGGCAGTCGGTGATATCAACGTGGCGCGTCCACATGCTGGATCACGTCTGCTACAGCTTCATCGGCTGTTCGCCCTTCAATCTCTGCAGAGGGTGAGAGGATGACGCGGTGACGAAGCGCTGGTTGAGCGAGTTGTTTTACATCATCGGGAATAACGTAATCACGACCGTCCAATGCGGCGCGAGCCCTCGCGGCAGATGCAAGCATGGCAGCTGCACGTGGACTTGCACCGGTTTCAAATGAGGGGTCTTCTCGCGTCGCACGAATGAGACCTACGATATATTTCACAATGTCATCTGTTAGTCGCACCATACTCACGGCTTCAACGGCTGCTGAAAGAGTGCCAGGGCTCAACACGGGCTCGATGCCCATTTCGGATGCCTTGGGAGATCCGGTGCGAGATCCGTGAGCAGCGACAATACGAAGTTCTTCTTCTGCTGAAGGGTAGCCCAGGATCTGTTTGAACAGGAACCTGTCCAGCTGTGCTTCCGGCAAGGGGTAGGTTCCTTGTTGTTCAATTGGGTTCTGAGTGGCCACAACCATGAAATGCGGCGATAGCTGATGGCTGTGTCCGTCGATCGTCACAGCCCGTTCCTGCATGGCTTCCAGGAGAGCAGCCTGGGTTTTGGGGGGGGTCCGGTTGATCTCATCCGCGAGCAGGAGCTCGCAGAAAATCGGACCTTTGGTCAGCTTGAACGTGGATGTTGCAAAATCAAACAGGTTTGATCCGATCACATCACCAGGCATCAGATCTGGGGTGAACTGAACGCGCCCGAAATCCAGATCGACAGCGCGTGCGAAGCACTGCGCCAGGAAAGTCTTGGCAGATCCGGGTGGTCCCTCAAGCAATATGTGTCCGCCTGCAAACAGGGCATTGAGCAACAGATCTATGGTGTCGTCCTGCCCGATGATCGCCTTGGCGATTTCGTGACGAAGCTTGTCGGCGAGTGGTTTGACGTCATCGACGTTCACGGGCGAACTCCTGTTTCCATTGGAATAGTCTGCGCGAAGCAGCCAACAGGCTGGCGCGATTGTCTGCCTTGGCGGCATCTTCTTTCAGTTGGAAGATCGTCGGCATTTCATCATCTGGATGCTGGCGTGCTGCAGCATAGCGATCAAGATATCTTGTAAGGGCGTCACCATGCAGTTCTCTGGGGGCACCCATGGCGCGTGCAGCCTGACGACTGACCAGATCGGCGTAGCCGTTAGCGTATCGGTGTTCGCGTCCGGCCATTCTAATAAGTGCTGCGGAATTATCAGCCAGTGCGCGTTTTCCCAACGCATAGGCGCGGGACAGTTTGCGAGGAGGGCCAAATCTCACACTGGAACGCCATGCCAGGACAAGGGCTGCGAGAAACAGCGTCAGAGTGGCGGCACCAAATGGAGGCTCCAATGCGAGCTTCATCATGTTCCGTGTGCGCTCAAAACCATGCTTGGTGAGGTCAAAGAAGACTGGTGTATCGTCAACTTTCAATGCGTTGATCAGATCCAGCCCGAAGCGTGCTGTAGACAGATCGGCAATGCCGGCATTGTTCAACAAGTCAGGGTCGGCGAGAATATAGATTTCTGTATCTGGTAAATGTCCCACCACGATGCGGCCATGCGTGTCGACAATGATTTCATCGAGGTTGTCGCCTGTTATTGTCTGCAATTTCTCTGGTGGTTGTTCTATGGTTCGCCGTTGGAGGTTCAATTCAAAAAGCGCCCGATTCACATTAGATAACATCGTGTCTGCGGGCCAATCAGGGCTGCGCAACAAAACCAGATTATCTTCTGTATCGTTGAGCGACTTGAACAGCTGATACTCTTCATACTCCGTTGAAATAGCCCAATCTTCTGTCAGGGTATAAGGCGCGGAGTCTGGCACTTCGACCCAACCTCGGCGGGTCTTCATGGGCCTGGTGCTCCATTTGGGCAGCACAATCAGCACAGGATATGGAAATGCGTAAAAGTCATCCTCGGTGAAGGAGTGCCACAGATCCAGCGTCACAATATTCAGGCTGCGATCGAATTGCTGCTCGGAACCCCTGCTCAGCAGTGCTGACCCGGGTTCAGTTGCGTTCATCAATCTGACGATTCCGGCGAAACCGACTGCTGATCGCGACAGGGCATGCGTTGAGCCATCCTGGCCGGGATCCAGTTCATCAGAATAGGCAGACAACACCACATATCCTATGAATGACACGATGCTGATCAGGGCGAGGGCAATGAGCGTGCCCTGGGCGAATGGACCTGCGCTGCGGGTTTTGGTGTCTGCTGATGTCATGTTTGCCAGCCCTCAGTCAGAGCAAAGCGCTCATACGCATTTCGGGCCTCCTGGAAGCCGTCACGAGTCAGCGTCTGGCTGGCAAATACCGCACGCTCCACAATGCTGGCGATGGTTGAGAAAGCTGGTCGTGCATTTGCTGGAATTGCTTCCAGACGCGCAATTTCGCGGGAGGTGAGTGCGCGTCCGATACGCGTTTGGCGGTGGCGTTCTATATCCTCGATTGAACGGTTCAAGAGCAGTCTTGCTGCTGCTTCGAATTGACCGTCAGCAGCTAGTTGATCCGCATCTTCAAGAAGAGTGCGCGCCGTAGCTTCATCGGGTCGATATCCAATCGAAACTTCGGATGAGTTGTTACCTGTCTTCTTCCGCCCAAATCGAAATCCGGTGGCTTCCCGAACGATAGCCAGCACAATCAAGAGAACAAGGACCGGGATGCCTATCCACAAGAGTAGCTTGAACAAAGGTGCGAGTGCTCTCAGGAAATCACCAATTGCTCGCCAGAACCCATGGGAACTGCGCGGTCGCGGTTTGACTTCTTCGGGAACCGAGACGGGTAACTCGGTTTGAATATCGCCTGCGTTCAAATAGCGTCTATGCGCATTTTCGATAGTTTCTGCGCGCGCGTCAGATGCGTTGGTGGTTTGTGCAATTGAAGAGGGACAGATATGAAAAGCCAGCAAGGCGACGAATAGGAGTGCAGCTGTTGGTGCACCTGATTTTGGACTTTGTCCCACTCGCATGGTCTTGTCCCCGCCGCCGAAACCCCGTTGCGCCAGCGTGGACGCATTCCTTGTTCTTTGTCTAGCATGCAATCTCAGGAAGATGACAAGCTTGTGGCCAAGCTGAGATAGAAAGTGCACTTGCTTTCATGCGCAAGGGTCGTGAGCAGGCTTTCTAAAAATAGCTCGATTTGCGTTCGGTGATTTTCAATCGCGCGCGCTCGTAAAGCATGTCCAGTAGCTGTGATGCCGATTTTCCTCTTAAATCCAGCGGTGTGGCTAGGTTGTGGTCTCGCAGGATCTTTTTGAGTTCATTCGTCTTCATTGGCGCGAAGACAGAATAAAAATGCGCCTTTGTACTGTTTCCAGCCAATAGATAGGGGTTTGCGACTGCGGACTTCGCTTCGTCTTCAAACACAACTTGCCCTCCCATGGCTTTCACCAAACGATCAGCGAATTTCGGGTTTTGACGCGCCTCTTCGCGGATCACGTCAAACAGACGGTCCAGATATGCGGCGGGGTCTAATCTCGAATCTTCTGCCATTTTTGTCCCGTTTGCTTGGCGAGGAATTCATAAAACCGTTCTGCCAGCCGTCGAACATCACCTTTTACGCCACCATACTTGCCCCTGAAAGTATTATAGCTGTCAGGAGCAGCACGGTCCATTGCGTTCAGAACGTGCACGGATTCCGGTATGTTCGGCCCGAATACCCGGTCGTTAAGATATAGCTCTTTCAGTTCGGAAGCGACTTGTCGGGCATAACGCGTATTTCGAAAGCGTGTGATCACGACAAAGTTGCGATCCGGAAGATCTGCTGCAATGTTTGCGCCGATCCAGTCTGAAAATTGCTTGGTGCCCCAGGTGCAGACAGCATCCGCAATGGTGGGTGTGATGTAAATGTCCGTGAGTGCAAGACCGGCTCTGGCAAGCGGCGACAAGTGCGGAGGGCAATCAATCAGAATGATATCGTAAAGCGGTCTGAGGTGATCGAATGCTTCTGAAAAATGGGCCTGAAGTGCGCTGGCCAATTGGGTTGGGGTACCAGCCTTGGAATACCACTCCTCTTCCAGGTCCAGCTCCTGAAGTCGCATGTGGGGATGCGATGGAAGGATCGAGACCCATCCCTGCCGCTGATCCTGTTGCTCAGACAGGCGAAGTTCTTCCAGAGTGACAGCGTTGGGCATGATCAGGGGGGCAGCATTGGCCGGCTCCCTGTTCATGAATTGCTTCAACAAATGGCTTGCGCCCTTACCTTGCTCATAAGCAGCCTGAACGCCTATTTCAGTCAGTAACATCTGGCTGGAATTGGCCTGAGCGTCCAGATCAATTGTGCAGACATTCATTCCATAGAAATAGGCGAGGCCATCCGCGAGCATGACGGTTGTGGTCGATTTCCCAACGCCGCCCTTGAGGTTGGCAATAGAGGCGATCACAGCGCCCATGTCTCTCTCTCCTTCCGGTAGCGACGCTTCTGCGAGCGTTAATTCGCTAACCGACTACGTTACTTCTGATCATGGGTATCATTGTAGTTGTTTCTAACCCGTCCGCCAAATGATGATTAGCAGATCCCATTGTTTTAAATACCGCTTTTCTCCAGCCGAGCGAGTGGCGTCGTCCTTGCTTGGAGAGGTCAGAAACCGAAGACATGCGCTGACAGGGTGCATCAACAAGGGATTTGGCCAAGGTGTTGCTCCAAAAAGCGTCTGCAAAAGATATTGTCGTTGTCATTCCTGCATTGAATGAAGAGCAGTACATTGAGGCGTGCGTGCGGTCATTGATAGGTGATGACCCTGACATGAGAGATGTGCTCGTCATGGTCATGGATGGTGGCAGCTGCGACAGAACCGTTGAGATTGTGGAAAGCCTGTCATCGGAATTTCCCAATCTTGTCTGCAAGAACAATCCACGCCGCATCCAGTCGGCAGCGGTGAATATTGCAGCACAAACTGCGCCGCCTTCTCGTCAGATTCTGATCCGGTGTGATGCGCATTCGATCTATCCACCTGACTTTGTCAAGAAGATCGCAGATACCATGGTGCGGACCGGCGCATCGTCGGTGGTTGTCCCAATGGACGCGATCGCTTCAAAGGGGCAGTTTCAGGCTGCTAATGCCTGGGTTGTCGATAGCCCGCTCGGGAATGGTGGCTCGGCTCATCGTGGGGGCAATAAGTCCGGTTATGTCGATCATGGGCATCACGCTGGGTTTAATCGAGACGACTATCTCCAGTTGGGCGGCTATGATGAGACATTCTCGCACAATGAAGATGCAGAATATGATCACCGCGTGAATGCATCTGGTCGCAAGGTCTGGATGGAGTCCGACGCGCGCATTCAATATGTGCCACGTGATAGCTTTCGCGGACTGTGGAAGCAGTATTTCAATTACGGCAAGGGGCGGGCGAAAAACCTCAAGAAACACAAATCCAAGCCGAAGCTTCGCCAGCTTGTTCCGCTTGTGAATTTCCTGTGTCTGTTGGGCTGTGGAACCGGTGCGATCTTGTGGTCCGTTTTGGGACCACAAAATGGGTGGCTCAATACGTTGGGATATGGTGCGCTGGCATTCCAGCCACTGCTATATCTAAGCGCATTGATTGCTGTCAGCGTTGTGGGTGTCATGAAGATGAAATCAGCGAGCGGATTGTTCGCTGGCGTGGTGCTGGCCTGCATGCACAATAGCTGGGCGCTGGGCTTTCTCAAAGGATACCTGATGACGCCGACACCAGATCGTGAGGCAAGCGAATTGAAACTGGTCAATCAGTCCTGATATTTCCGGATGTCGCTGAGCAGGGAAGGCGCACGCCTTCAAAACGGTACCGTTCTACCGAATGTCTTTATTCAGGACAGTGCTGTTTCAAATGCGCCTTCATGGTACAGATCAGGCGTGTTGAGACTTCTTCCAAGATCCAATCGTGGAAATGCAATTGTGCTCCTGCAATGACGACAGAGACGCGCTACTGATAACTCAGGTCTACTCTGCAGCTTCAGGCACCAATGCCGGGTCTGCGCCTACAGCTTCGGAACCATCACCTGATTCATTCAATGAGGCCTCAACAAGGTCTGGATGAGGGGCACCACGCAGGATGCGGTCATATTCATCTGCACAACGAGGTGTTGAATTCATCTCATCAAGGCGTTGATAGGAAATACAACGAACCTCTGCCTGAGTCCCGTCTGTAAACGAGGGTTCACCGTGCCACTGATAGAGTGTGCCAGTCCACAAATGTGTCATGAGCCGCTGAGGCGAGAATGGAATCTCCACTTCCTCGGATGTGACTGAATGAATGAGCTCTCCATCTACATACCAGCGGATTTCATCTGGATCCCACTCGAATGCATAAAGATGCAAAGCTGCGGCAGGCTCGAAGGGCAGGGTATGTTTCCAGGCTCCCAGCGCCTTGCCGTCACGGTAGACGTTGAATTGCACGAGATCAGGCCGGTTTCCTATCCACTCAATGTCAATTTCATCATGCGGGTCGCCAAAGTGATTACCTGTGTATGTAAAGAGGCCGGATGCTGCGCCGGATCCCGGAGCGGGGCGCATGATTCCTTCGATGCGCCCATACTGAACCCAGCCTGTGCGCTGCACCTCTCCACCAACAAAAGGCATTGATCCGCTACGCGCGTGTAGCAGTTTCAACGAATAGCCACCTTCCTCCGGGAATTCGACATTATCGATGGACCAACTGTTTCGAAAATATCCTCCAGACACGGTATAGTCTGAGATGTACCAGTCAGACTTATTCCATTCTGTTTCGAATGTTTCGATGAATGATGGTTGGATGACCCGATTGTGAGGGTTATCATTCAACACGACATCTGTTTGCTTGGGCTGTTCAGCAGATGCAAATGCAGAGTCATCTTTCTTGAACGCGAAGGTGACCGCAAGTATCACGACCAGCGCCAGAACAGGCAATTGCCAAGCGAGTGAACGCTTGTCGAATGGTGGTTCGAATTCCGCATCCATGCGAGACGGTCCCTAACTCACGAGAGAATTCCAGTCGAACTAATAACACAAAAATAGAAAAGGCCAAGATTAACAACGCTCATTAACCATTAGTTAATCCTAAAAACTGGAGTTGTTGCTCAATTCACAAGCATTGAAAGCATGTAAATTTATCTAGTTCGCATTTTGAGCGATTGTTTATTTGGTTTTCACCAAATTGGGGAATGTTGTCATTGGCGTTTCCAGCCTGTTTCAACGGCACCGTTGTTGCTTGTTTGGCAGAAGGAATTGCTTGTGGTGGCGGATTACTGGCTCTGGTGTGGGGCGATACCCCAAAGGGAACTTATGCAGTCAACATTGGACGCTTCTGAAGACCTGCCGACAAGCGGTCATCGACTGGTGCCGGTCAAGGTGCCTGTTCAGGGCAGCATCATTGAAATGATGCTGCTGGCAGCCCTTTTATCATCAGCGGCATTGAGTTTGCCGATCATGGGGCCTGTCAGACAATTGGCAGCGCTTTCCGTCCTGGGCCTGTTCATTCTGCATTTTGGAAACTTGAGACCATATGTTCAGCATTTCTGGTTTCTGTTTCTGTTTCCGGCGTGGATAGCTCTCTCCATCCTGTGGTCACCTGTGCCCCAGCGAACCCTGGGGTTCGCGATCCCACATGTGTTTGAAGTCTGCGCCCTGATTTATTTTGCATCCAGACTTAGTCCTGACCAGATTATCAAATCCATATTCTGGTCAGGTCTCGTACTGTTCTTGTTTGCTGCTCCGCATATCGGGATGATTGGGCCACATTCCATTCCGCCGGGATTTGCGCAGAAGAACTGGCTCGCCAATGCCATGTTCGTTGCGATGGTTTCCAGTCNCTACATGGTGTTCGCTCCCAAGAGTAACATCGCGGAAAAACTGGTCGCACTGGCTGTCATTCCGATATCCATTCTGATCATCATCAAGGCTGAATCCGCGACTGCATTGGTGCTGTCCCTGTTCTCGCTTTTCTTCATGGTCATGGTGGGATTGTTCTGGAGAATGATCGCATCCGTAAAAATGCTTCCGACATTGTTCATTGCGGGAATAGTGGCCTTGAGTCTCCTGGCGCTCATGCTCGGGATCATGTTTCTGCAGGAAAGTCCACTGGACATGTTTCTGGGTGTTCTGGGCAAGGATACATCGCTAACCGGACGAACAGAGCTTTGGGACTACGCGTTGGAATTGATAAAGCAAAAGCCTGTATTCGGAATTGGTGCCGAAGGGTTCTGGTTGCCAAACCGGGGTGATGCCCAGTCCCTGCTTGAGTTTTTCTACAAAGGTGTGAACGTCCGCTTCTCATTCCACAATTCATATCTTGAAACGTCGGTTCAGGTTGGACTTGTCGGCCTGTTCTTCTTGCTGATTGCAGAAATTTTCGTCATTTCCAGGATCATATTGAACTGGTTCAAGATGCAGGACATTACCGCTGCGTTCTTCTTGATGTTCGGTTTGCTTGTTCTCATCCGATCATTCACAGAATCGGAGCTCTACAACCCTCTGAACACCAACAAGATGGTCATGTTTCTGGGAGGCTTGACCTTTCTGGCTTATCGACGGGGATATGCCCCTGAAGCCGTCGTTCAGGCGCATTTGGATCGCCAAAAGGCCGGAGCTGGTTAATGTCTTCATCTGTTGTGGATGTTACAGTGATGATCGCTGCCTGGAAGGCGGAGGATTTTATTGGCGACGCCATCATTTCAGCCCTGTCTCAGCAGGGTGTGAATCTGGAAGTGATCGTGGTGGATGATTGCTCTCCTGACAACACCGGCTCTGCCGCAATGTCTGCAGCCCAGGGTGATCCGCGATTAAGAGTCATCAGGATGGAACACAATGGTGGACCATCCCGCGCGCGCAACAAGGCGATAGAGCATGCGTCTGGCCGCTATGTCGCCGTGCTGGATGCAGATGATCAAATGGTTCCGGGCAGGCTTGGCCATCTGGTGGAAGTCGCCGATAGCAGCAATGCAGATATCATAGTCGACAACATGATGCGTGTGAACGCGGAAGGGAAACCACTTGATAAGAGCAGTTTCCTGGACGGAACTTCCTATGAAGAACGCATGGAGATTGGACTGGTCGACTATGTAGACGGAAACAGGTTCATGTCCGGGCAAAAGACACTTGGTTATCTCAAGCCGCTATTTCGAACTGAGACACTGAGAGAGCATCGCCTCGACTACGATGACAGTCTACGTAATTCAGAGGATTACTATCTCGTCGCGGATATGCTGGCGCTGGGTGCCAGAATGATATTTGAACCATTTTGCGGATATCTCTATCGGGTGGATGCAGGTTCCATTTCGCATCGACTGAAACCAGAGCTTACAGAAGCGCTGATCCGAGCCGAAATGGAATTCCAGTCTCGCCATGCCCATCGTTTATCTCGCGGACAATTATCTGCTCTTAAAGAAAGACTCACCAGATTGCGTCATGCCCATGCCTATACTGTGTTTATCGACAGGCTGAAGGCAAAACACGTTATTGGTGCAATTGGAGCGTTTGCGGTTCGCCCGTCTGCGTTAGGGTTTTTCTCTAAACAACTCCAAGGAATACTGCAGCAGAAATTAACTGCGTGAGAATTATTTGTGTTTCAGATTGAACCAATACACGCCTGATAGGTGAATCAATTTGGGTCACCACAATCATATAGTGCTATTTAAGTAAAAATGGCGCTTTCGCGTAACAATATATTTGTTTGTTTTGTTTATTAGTTTAACTCTCTTTGGAAAGTGGGAGCCTTGCTGAAAAATGTGATCTTGTTTGCTGCTGAAGCCAGTGCATTGAGGTCACAACGAGGATCTTTCGGTTCCAGATTATAAAACTGAAATTGCTGTCAAACTGGCCTGCATCTTGCGGCAACACGAATTGAAAACCCGGCGTAGTCCAGATACGCACAGCGAATTTGCAGGGGAAGTATAGTGTCGTATATGTCTAATCTCAGAAACGTGAGTGCGTTGGCTCTCATTGCAAGCATTGGTGCCCACGCGGCCGTGGCCCAGGACGACAACATGTTCACTCGTGACCGTGTTGTCGGTGCTGGTGAGCGTTATCAGCCTGAGTACAGTCCAGAACCAATGCGTGTTGGTGCGTTTTTGTTGCGTCCGCAGATCCAGGTTGCGCTTGAAAACAATAGCAACGTTTATGCGACACCCGACAATGAAGAGTCTGACTTTATTGCCCGCTTGTCGCCTAGTCTTGACGTGACGACAGACTGGTCTCGTCATCAGGTCTCTGCCAATCTGACAGCCGGGCACAGCGAATATGCTGATCTGACAAATGAAAGTCGCGCAGAAGGTCGTGCCCGTCTTCGTGGACGACTGGACGTCACCAAGGATCTTAACTTTGGTGTATCGGGAGAAGCCCTGCGAAAGGTAGAAGCGCGTGGCGAAACAGGCGCAGTTCGGGGCGTTGTCGAGCCTGGTGAGGTCAGCACTATCTCTGGAGGGACATTCGCGGAATTTCGTCGCGATCGCGTGGAGGCAAGCGTCAATGTGACGGTTGCGGACATCGATTTCAAGGATTTGAAGGTCGAAGCCGACTCCCCGATCGACCCAGATCGTGATTTCCGGGATAACCTCAAGACAAATTACATCGCGCGTGCAGCCTATGCTATTTCGCCAGATGTTTCTGTCTATATGCGTGGCGAATATCAAACACGTGACCATGATGCGGTGACGATTGATGGAGAGTCACTCGACACAAGTTTGTGGAAGGCGCAGGCCGGTGTCTCGTTTCAGTTGCCAAACCTGATCCGCGGTGATGTTGCATTGGGCTATCTCTCGGAAGATGCAGACTCTGATGCGTTCGCAGACAAGGAAAAATTTGCTTACGATGCGGAACTTCAGTGGCTTCCAACTGAACTGACGACTGTCACGGTGAGTGCGGCCAGTTTCATGCAGGAACTAGGCACCATACAGACTCCAAGTGCGCTGGTGAACGAAGTCAATCTTCGCGTTGATCATGAACTGCGCCGAAACATCATCTTGTTCGGGCGCACGCAATTTCGTGACGAAGAATTTGAGGATGATGTACAGCAAATCGATTTCAGCCAGTCATATACTCAATTCGGTATTGGCGCGTCTTACAAGATGAACAAGCGCGCCCATTTCGAGGTGGCGATTGATCGTCGTGAACGCGACTCATTTGTTGCGGATGGTGACTTCTCCCAGAACATTATCAGTGCGGGCTTCAAGCTCTATCCATAAGCCTAACAACCGGCATGCCATGCGGCGTGCCGGGCAAGACCAAATCGACTTGAAGGAACACCAGTCGTGAACAAGCCGTACACCTATCCGGTCGAGTTACAGAATGCGTATCCTGGCTCGGATTCGGTCAGCCCTTTTCCTGTCTTGAATCTCCAGCAAATTGTACGGACGATACGCCGTCGGTTCTGGATCATCTTTACGGTCATTGCGCTGATTTTCTCGGCAGTCGCCTATGTGACGTTCACAACAACGCCGCTTTATAAAGCGAGCGCCATGATCATTGCTGACCAGGGAAAGCGAGACCCGGTTGATATTGGCGCGATGGTGAGTGGTGTTTCCAACGCGCCTGGAGAGCTGGAAACAGAACTTGAAGTAATAACCAGCCCGGTATTGCTCGAACGTGTTGTTCGCAAGCTCGAACTGCACAAGCAGGCTGAGTTCAACCCCAGCATGCAGACTCCAAGTCAGCTGGATACGTTCAAGGCAAATCTTAAGTCGACATTGGGTTCGGTATTCGGAAACGGAGAAGACAAATCCGCAGTTCCCGAAAAGAAGAATCTGACGGAAACCGAAAAAGAAGATATGGCAATCATGCGTGCCACGGGCATTCTTGGAAGCCGTGTTGTGGCAATGAGGAGTGGGCGCACTCTGATTTTTCGTATCGAAGCAACCAGTGTTGATCCGGAGGTAGCTGCCGAACTCGCTAACGCGGTGGCCGATCAGTACCTTGTTGATCAGCTTGATGCCAAATTTGAAGCGACGAGACGTGCAAATGCCTGGCTTGACGAAAGTCTGTCCGGATTGCGCGCTGAATTGAACACAGCGGAATCCGCTGTTGAGGCATACAGGTCGCAAGAAGGCCTGTTGTCTGCGCGTGGCCAGACCCTGACTGAATCTCAGATCGCCGAAACGTCTGCACAATTGATCAATCAGGAAGCGGAGTATTCCGAGCTGATAGCGCGCCTCAACAGTGTGCGCGATCAGATCCGTCGAGGATCCAGTGAATCTATCGCCGAAGTGTTGAATTCTGATGTCATTCGCAATCTGAGAATGCAATTGGCACAGGTCATACGTGAGCGCGCGGATCTTGAGACGCGCTATGGACCTCGTCACCCCGATGTTCTTAGAATCGTTGCAGAAGAAAAAGATCTTCAAGTTCAAGTGGATAGTGAGATCAAGCGTATCGTTTCCAGTTTGGAAAACGAAGTAAACATCTCTCGTCAGCGTCTTGAGAGCTTGCGCGGCAGCCTGAATAATCTGCGTGGAGAATTGTCTGAGAACAACCGCTCGCTGATCCGCTTGCGTGAGCTTGAGCGTAACAGGGATGCCTCAAAGACTCTCTATGAAGCCTTCCTGTCTCAGTTCAAGCAGATCAATGAATCCGAGAGTTACACGGAAGCGGATTCTCGTATCCTTTCCTATGCACAAGCTCCCAGCGGCCCTGCATTGCCACGCACAAAGGTGAACCTGGTATTGGGTCTCATCATGGGAACCGCGATGGCCGGTGCACTGGTGCTGCTTCTCGAGCTTATGGACAACCGTGTTTCTTCGGGTGAGGAAATCGAAGAAAAATTCGGTGTGCCATTCCTGGGTAATGTTCCGCTATTGTCGGGGCTTGCCGGTGCGCGCACACAACCTGGCCGCTATCTCGTCAAACATCCAATGTCCGCTTATGCCGAAAGCATGCGAAACCTGCGTGCATCGGTGAAGTTCGCGAATATCGACAAGCCGGCGCGTCTGGTAACGGTCACATCATCTTTCCCGAACGAAGGTAAAACCAGCCTTACCTTCTCGCTTGGCCGCATGTCAGCAATGACCGGCTCGCGTACTCTGGTCATTGATGGTGACTTCCGTCGCCGTCAGCTCAGTGAAGTCGCTGGATTGAAGCCTGATGTCGGTTTGATCGAGCATTTGCTTGGAAATGCGGACCTTGAAGACGTTATTGTCCGCGACTCAGAGACCGAACTTGATATTCTGCCGCTGTCCAAATCTGGTACAACCAGCCGTGATGTCTTTGGATCGCGCTCATTTGACAGTCTGATGATCCGTCTTAAAGCCGAATACGACATGATCGTGATCGATACAGCGCCGATCCTGTTGATGGCTGAAACACGTGTGATTGCTGCCAAGTCCGATCAGGTTCTGGTTGCTGCACGCTGGCGTCGGACCAATCGCGCTTCGCTTCAGCAGACTTTGTCCATCCTGCGTGAGTTCCACTCATCCATTGCGGGTGTGGTGCTGACCTTTGTTGATCTCAAGCGCCTGGGCAAACACTCCGGAGCCGCGCTCAGCAACTATCGCTCATACGCCAAATATTATCACAACAAATAGACGCGGGCATCTTGCTTCAGCGACCACTTTCCAGGCGGAAGGTGGTCGTTTTGCATTGCGGACGTCTAACGGCGTATTGTGAGAAGACAAACCCGTCCGGCTTCATCCACTTGTGCGTGAACAAGGCGATGACCCTTGCAGTCTTCTCGGCCAAGGAAATCCGAGATTGTGAGACCGGATGCTGTTTCGTAGAATCCGGATGGGCTGAGGTGTGGAACAAAAACACCGGCGTCTGACGCAGATTGGAGCGAAGTGAAGGACGCATCCGACATCCAATAGCCCTTGGCAATCAAGGTCGGTGTTTCATTCGATGCTTTCAAGCTTTCCAGAACTGAGCAGGCTTCGTCTATATCTCTGTAATAACGCACGTCTTCCAGCCAACCCAGACAGGCAGAGTCATCCTGGGATCGGCTCAATAGAAACCAATGCGCACCTTCGGCCAGCGGTTCGTCGGCAGATACGCCGAGACGGGCTGCATGGATGTCCAGAGGAATCGTCAAGACGTCGGCACTGCCGACAAGTGAGGATGTTTGCCCAGCACCATATGCGTCCAGGAGTGCCTGCGAAAAAGCGCTTTCGAGTGCAAAACAGCGGCGTGAGACAAATGTGCTCGCGCCGTGTAGATCAAATTGCTTGGTCAGGTAAAAGCAGGCTGCGTTTGAAACGGTGTTGATAAAGGACAACGGCTTAGGAGCTTGCCTGTCACGTAGAACACGCTCCAAAACCTCGAATGTTACGTCGAAATCACCCGATCCGGATGTCAGGTAGATGTTGGTATCGGGAGGTAATTGTCTGCTTCCAACGCAACGTGCTGCACCGATCATTGCCAGCTGAATAAACCGACTGAGCCGCCGGGGAGGTTTGGCGATAGACGCTTTCAGCATCTCACGCAGATCGGTAAGTTGCTCAGCAGATGTTGGGCCCAGGTCGACACTACCGCAGGCTAGAATTGGAAGGGCGTTATCGGTCATAGCGCACCACAAGGCTGGTGTTGTTGCCGCCGAAGCCAAATTGATTGAGAAGGAAATTCCCTTCCTGGATCTGAAGGGGCGATTGTGCGAGCCTGATTCCGAGGCCCTCTCCGTTGGCCGCGACGCCTGGTGTCGACGGCCAGAATCCGGAATCCAGACAGGCCTTGATAATTAGCAATTCGGTAAGACCAGATGCCCCGAATGTGTGGCCGATATACGGTTTCAGGGCAACAATGGGGGGCAGGGCGTCAAAGACACGATGCAAACCTGCTGCTTCACCTTCATCATTGAGAAGGCTGGCCGTTGCATGGGCTTTGATCGCTGTGATGTCTCTCGCTGAGATGTTGGCGCGTTCCAAGGCCTTGCGGATCACCGCTTCGATAGTTGAGCCATCCGGATTGGCAGCAGAGATGGAATGACCATCCGACAAGGTTGCACCGCCCATGAAGTGCATACCGGTCACATCATTTGATTTGGAGAGTATCACTGCAGAGCAGGCTTCTCCCAAAATGAGCCCGTTTCTTCGATTGTCGAAGGGACGCATGAGCGATGATGTTAGAAGGTCCAGACTGTGAAAGCCCAGAGCGGTGGTTGCATTGAAAATCTCACAACCGACGACCAGAGCGTGATCAATGCGGCCCTGACGAATGGCGGAATCTGCGTAGAGTAGGGCATTGGCGCTCGCTGTGCAGGCCGTATTCACCGACACACCCTCCGGGCCCAGACCAAATCGGTCTCGAAGGCGAGGGGCCAGACTCTCCATGGAACAGCGCCAGTTTGGTTGCGGCGTGTGGGGGTCTTTTTCGATATCCTTTCGGAACTGGTCTTCGATCAGTCCGATATCCATAGATGAAGTGCCGACAAACACGCCAACACGATCAAGTTCAGCCCGGGACAACCTAGCAGCTTCAATTGCATCTGCAGCTGTTTCTTCAAGCAAGCTGTGGAAGCGACTTTGAAGATCGGTCTTTGTGTCAAGTGGTGCTGCGAGATGGTACGGCACCTGGATGCTTTCATCAGCCATTTCAAAAGAGACTGGAGAAGGCAAATTCAGAAGGCGCTGATCAGCTGATTGCAATGCGGCTGCATGGGTGTCGAGCCCTTCACCGAGGCTTGTCCTGATCCCTGCGCCAATGAGGCGGGTTTCCATTATCCAGCCGTTTTCCTGGAAGCGATGATGAAGTCGGCCAGCACGCCGACATTTGCCAAGGCTTTTCTGCTGTCAGGACCTCCTTCAATACGGACGCCATAATTGTCTTTCACAGCGAGGGCGATCTGCAATGCGTCAAGACTGTCTAGCTCGAGGCCTTCGCCGATGAGCGGAGTTTCATCTGCGATTTCATCTGCGGTGAATTCCGCGTCGCATTCTTCCACTATGATACGTTTGAGATTGGCGATAAGCGCGTCACGCTCGAGTTGTGCCATGTCATGTCCCTCACATTCGTCAATCGGCTTACAAGGCGGTGCTGCGCCGATGCATGAACACAGCGATTCCTAACATGATGCAGCTGAATACGCACAGCTTTACCAATTGGCTCAAAATGTCACCAAGTTCGCCATCGCGTAGCAGGAGTTCCAGATAACCATCAAGCCCCCACGCCATTGGTGATATGTCAGATAGTTTCTGCATGCTTTGCGGCATAATGAAACGGGGCACCATCACACCGCCCAGCGCTGCCAGGACGATATTGCCGATTCCGGAGGTCAGCGTCGCCTGTTCACTGGTGCCCGCCATTACCGATATGACGAGCGCGAGACTGAGCGCCGCCAGAGAAATGCAGGCAGATAAAAGTATCAGGGCGATCGGTGAGCCGCGCAACTGCAGGGCATCGCCGCCAAGTAAGGGGACCAGAAATGCGCCTGCGGCGAACATCAAGGCCACTTGCAGCATGTTAAGCGCAAAATAAGGAACAAGTTTTCCTGCAAACTGAGCAAATGGCCCCATTCGGGTCGTTAGCAATCGCCGTTGAACGCCGAGATTTCGTTCCGTGATGAAGGTGTTGGAGAATGGAATGGCGACAAAGAAAATGGCAAAAACCAGCCAGGCGGGAACGTTCTGTTGGACAGAACTTGGCGGAGAGTCGCTTGATGCCGTGAATGCGTAATTAATGGTAACCGGCGTATCCAGAGCTTCGCTGTCGAATGCATCTTCATCGCCGCCTGAGTCCTCGATTGCTGACAGCATGGCATCGACTTTATGGCGACCGAGAGATTCTCGTATCGCTGATACAAAGATCATTTCTGTGCGTTTATCGGCATTGGGCGAAACGAGCACATAGACCGGGTCGGCTTCACTACCAGCATCCAGAATGGTGTCGCCATAACCTTCAGGAACCGAAATCGCGAACATGGCATCTGAATCTTTGAGTGCCGTTTCCAGATCGCTTTGTTCAGCATGGCTGATTTGAAATGCCTGATGGGTGTTCAGCCGCTCTATCAATTGTTCACTATCAGTTGTGCGGTCCAGGTCCATGACCACGACTTCCAGGCCCTTACCCGCGCGGCTTGCAAAGGCATCCTGCAAGGCGAGGGACATGATCAGAATGAAAGCGAGGGGCAGTAAAAACAACAAGCCGACACCATGAACGTCACGGGTCAGAAGTCTGAATTCCTTGATGATTGCAGCGCGGAACGTGATCAGCATTGTGTCGATTCCGCCCATCGTATTGCATCATGATAGACATCATCCAGCTTACCATTTCCATAGGACACTCGATCAATAGTCAGGCCGATCTGATGGAGCTTGGCCAGTATAGACGAAAGATCAGCAGAATTTGTGACAACAATGGATAGCTCTCTGGGAGTGAGCATTTCCATTTGCATGCCGCTCAATAGCTGCTGATGCGTCTCATCTATCGGTGATGTAACCGAGATCCGGGCGCGAGGTGTTTCCGATTGATGGATGAGCCTGGAGATCGGAGAGTTCAGGACAATACGTCCATCGGCAATGATGGCGACATGATCGCAGATTGTTTCAACTTCCTCCATGTAGTGGGAGGTATAAACAATGGTCTTGCCGTCGCGATTGATGTCAATGATCGCATCCAGGATGGTACGACGAGATTGCGAATCTATACCGACCGTGGGCTCATCCAAAAAGAGAACGTCTGGGTCGTTGAGTAGGGCAATCGCCAGGTTCAGCCGTCGCTTTTCTCCTCCGGATATTCGGCCGGCTGGTCGCTTCATTAGCGATGCAAGCTTGCACACCGAAACGGCCTGGTCTTCCTGTGCCCGATATGAGGCTCCGCTCAGGCCAAAGGCTCCGCCAAAAAAGGACAGGTTTTCCTGAACCGTCAATCTTGGGTAAAAAGCCAGCTCCTGCGGCGCAATGGAGCTGGTCCGCCTGAGCTGCTTTTGCGTGACCTTGGCGGAGTCACCATTGAGCCTGATCTCGCCTTGCTGCAGCGGAATGACCCCATTCAGAATATTGATGAGTGTCGATTTTCCCGCGCCATTGGGACCAAGCAGACCCAGGCAGGAGCCCCTGACGATATCCAGATCAATACCCTTTAGCGCGTAATCGGCGTTTAGGTCATAGCAATGGGCCAAGCCCGAAATGGAAATGATCGTATCGGAACGCAACATAATTCTCACAGCCATTGGGCCTTTCTGGCTTATGCCTAATGCCTGCTTGATCGTCCAGTCCACTACTTCCTTTCTATCCAGCGCCTCAATACTGGGCGATCAGGTAACTTGTTCAATCAAAAGCGCTTTTCAGGATTGAACTAATTGCCAGATCAGGTGTTGCTCAATTCATGAATGACAAAGAGCCGACCTTTTCACCTCCAATTGCTCGGTTTCGTTGGATTCGTCGTCTCGACGTTCCGATACTCCTGATACTGCTCGCCGTCATTTTCTGGGCAGTAGCTGAGTCCAATGTCATTGGCCGTGCGCTTTCGGTCTCCGATGATGCCGCTGGGTTGATCAGGACAAAGGAAATACTGCTTACATTCGCACAGATGTTCGTCTTCCTGGCGATTGGATGGAGCGTCACAACGCTGGTTGATTTCAATATCAAACACCGTCTTTCCAGGCTTAATCTCGGTGAAGTCAACAATCTCGAAGCCCGCAAACGTGCCACCAAGCTGGATGTGTTGAGACGAATCTGGCTGATTGTTGGCGCGATCATCACCGTGGGGATGTCATTGATGGTGGTGCCCTGGGCGCGGCAGATTGGCGTGTCACTATTCGCATCTGCAGGTATCGCGGGAATTGCGATCGGGATCGCTGCAAGGCCTGTCCTTTCGAACCTCATTGCCGGGCTCCAGATCGCGTTCACTCAGCCCGTTCGTATCGATGACGCCGTGGTGATCGAAAATGAGTGGGGCTGGATAGAGGAAATCGGCCTGTTCTATGTCGTGATCAGAATCTGGGACTGGCGGCGATTGGTCATCCCGCTTTCATATCTGATCGAACACCCGTTTCAGAACTGGACCCACAAGGATGCCTCTATCATCGGATCAACATTCTGGTGGGTTGATTACAAGGCACCTGTTCACAAGATGCGTGAAAAGCTGAAGGAAATCTGTGCGACGACAACTCTCTGGGACGGAAACATTACCAACCTTCAGGTAGTTGAGACAACAGAGACCAGTATGCAGATCAGAGCTCTTGCTACGGCATCTTCTTCACCACAAGCGTGGGATCTCAGGTGCTATATTCGTGAAGAGATGATAATGTGGTTACAAGCAGAGCATCCAGAGGCTCTGCCACGTCATCGTGCGGAAATGGCAAGTGAAGTCGGACCTGACTGGGTTGCGACCAGGCCCGCCCCGCCAAAGCCACCCGGTGCACCTCCGGAGCGTGATCCCAATATGGCGGAAAACTGATGCAATCTTTGGTGTAGGAAAGGGCAAACCGTATGAATTCAGCCTACAAAGTGAGCAGAGACAAACCAGGGGCAAAAGTAGTCCTGTGAACAATTCACGAATCGCTATGCTTTCAATGCATCTTCATCACTCATTCTAATTCGGGTTCTCCGAAAAGATCTCATGACTGCAAAACAACACTTCGATGAAATGATGGGGATGGCCGAACATCCCGGTAGCGAACGTGCGCCCTATCGCGGGTTCAATAACTGGTATCAGGGGCAGGACCCGGCCTATCTTCGCAAGAAGACCCGAGAAGCCGAAAGCATGTTTCGGCGTATCGGTATCACCTTCAATGTCTATGGTCAGAAGGAAGCCGCTGAACGCCTGATTCCCTTTGATATCGTTCCGCGCGTTATATCTGCACAGGAATGGTCGCGATTATGTCGAGGCATCGAACAGCGCGTCACGGCGATCAATGCATTTCTGCATGATATTTATCATCGTCAGGAAATTTTACGGGCGGGCCGCATTCCTGAACATCTGATCTCGCAGAATGATGCATTCCTTCCCAAGATGATGGGCTTGGACCCACCAGGAAATATCTACACCCACATTGTTGGAGTAGATATTGTGCGGACCGGGGAGAACGATTTTTACGTTCTGGAAGACAATGCACGGACGCCGTCTGGCGTCTCCTACATGATCGAGAACCGGGAAACCATGATGCACATGTTTCCTGAGCTGTTTTCCCAGGTAAGGGTGCGCCCTGTCGGCGACTATCCTCAGTCTCTCAGGAAATCTCTGTCCGCATGCGCGCCAGCAATGACGCAAGGACGCCCAAGGGTCGCCGTTCTGACTCCAGGGATTCATAACTCCGCTTATTTCGAGCATGCTTTTCTGGCTGACAAAATGGGTGCAGAATTGGTCGAGGGCTCGGATATTCGAGTTGTTGATGGTCGCGTGGCCATGCGAACAACGCGAGGTTATGAACCCATCGACGTGCTTTATCGGCGCGTTGATGATGATTTTCTGGACCCCATGAATTTCCGCAAGGACAGTATGCTGGGTGTGCCGGGACTGTTCGATGTCTATCGTGCGGGTGGGATAACCATCGCGAATGCACCCGGTGCGGGGATCGCAGATGACAAGGCCATTTATTCCTACATGCCGGAGATTGTCGAATTTTATACCGGCAAGAAGGCGATTCTGAAAAATGTGCCGACCTGGAGATGTTCCGAGGCAGATTCACTGGCTTACGTAAAAGAACACCTGGCCGAATTGGTGGTCAAGGAAGTTCACGGATCGGGTGGATATGGAATGTTGGTCGGTCCAACGGCATCGAAAAGAGAGATTGCAGACTTCAGGAAGAAACTTGAAGCCAAGCCGGGTAACTACATCGCCCAACCCACGCTTTCACTGTCGACCGTGCCGATCTTCGCCAAGGAAGGACTGGCCCCGCGGCATGTGGACCTTCGTCCCTTTGTTCTGGTGCAACCTGACAAGATCACGATAACACCTGGAGGGTTGACCCGGGTCGCTCTCAAAAAGGGATCTCTGGTCGTCAATTCAAGTCAGGGTGGCGGAACAAAAGACACTTGGGTCCTGGAGGAATAGAACATGCTGGGACGTAATGCAGGTGGCCTGTTCTGGTTGTTCAGATTCATGGAGCGGGCTGAAAATACTGCGAGATTGATTGATGCGGGATTTCGACTGTCTCTGGCGCGACCTGATGACGGGCAGGGCGATTGGGAGTCCATTCTTAAGACCACTTCATCTCTTCAGTCCTATCTGGAGCTCCACGATGAAGTGGAATCAAACGCAGCCGTCAATTTTCTTCTTCGAGACAAGAATAATCCGAGCAGCGTGATGTCGGTCATGAGCAGTGCGCGTGACAATGCGCGTATGGTGCGTACCGCATTGACTCAGGAAGTCTGGGAAGCCGTGAATGACGGCTGGTTGACGGTGAAGGATTTGCTGTCTCGCGCAGTGCGTCCGGCAGATCTGCTGGCTGCACTCAGCACGATCAGGCAGCAAAGTGCCATTGTCAGGGCGGCGCTACACGGAACCATGTTGCGCAATGATATCTATGATTTCTGTCGCCTCGGTACGTATCTGGAGCGTGCAGACAACACAGCGCGTATCGTGGATGTGAAATATTATGTCCTGCTACCGTCCGTATCACATGTCGGGTCCGTGCTGGACAATGCGCAATGGGAGTCGATCTTGAGATCAGCTTCAGCATCGCGCTCGTTTCGATGGCTGAATGGTGGAGATATCAATCCACGAACGGTCGCCGAATTTCTCATTCTTGACCGACAGCTTCCCAGATCTCTGGCGTTCAGCACTGCGAAATTGTCGACAAATCTGGAATATCTGGTTGAGCAATATGGTGAGCGTGTGCCTTCCGCTGATCTCGCCAGAGGATATGATGTGCGCCTCAGGGCCATGTCGATTGAAGACATTTTTGAGAATGGTCTGCACGAGTTCATCCAGGGGTTCATCCAGGACATCAACACTCTTGGAAATCAGGTTGAACAGGATTTCCGCTTTTACGGATAGTTGATATGAGACTGAAGATATCCCACACCACGGACTATCAGCTTACTGAGCCAACGAAATATGGCCTCCAGCAATTGCGGATAACTCCCACCACCAATGCGCTTCAGACAGTCAAGGAGTGGCGTGTCGAAATGATAGGTGGAAAACTGGAAACCCACTATACGGATGAACACGGAGCGTTGGTGCATCTTGCCAGCATCGAACCGGAGAAAACAGATCTCAAGATTTTTGCTGAAGGTGAAGTAGAAACAATCGACGCGTCAGGTGTGTTTGGAAAGCAAATCGGCTTCATGCCTGTCTGGTTGTACCAACATTCCACGCCTCTAACGCGAATAGGCCAAGGAATACGAGCGCTTGTGCGGTCTCTTGATCTGACAGACAAAGATGACATCAGTCGCCTTCATGAACTGTGTGCGGCCATTTTGAGGGATATCCCCTATGAAACGGGGCGAACGAATGTTGAGACCTCGGCCGAAGATGCAATTCTGGAAGGCGCAGGGGTCTGTCAGGATCATGCTCATATTTTCATCGCTGCAGCGCGTCATATGGGATTTCCAGCGCGCTATGTCTCAGGCTATCTGATGATGAATGACCGGGAGATGCAGGATGCTGGTCACGCCTGGGCTGAAGCATATGTCGAAGGACTGGGTTGGGTCGGATTTGATGTCTCAAATGAGATCTGTCCGGATGATCGGTATGTCAGGCTCGCAGTTGGCCTCGATTATAGCGAGGCGGCCCCGGTATCAGGAATGACATGGGGGCAAGGTGGTGCGAGCATGAAAGTCATGGTGCAAGTGCAACAACAACAATAAGGTCTCGCGGTTTGTAGATTCGTTGCCTGGGAGTTTTGCGCAATGACGTACTGTGTGGGGTTGAGGCTGAACAAGGGCCTCGTTTTCATGTCTGATACCCGAACAAATGCGGGCGTCGACAATATCTCGACCTTCAAGAAAATGGTGATTTTTGAAAAGCCGGGCGAGCGTGTCATCACGATCATGACCGCCGGAAATCTGGCTACAACGCAGTCGGTGATTTCACTGCTTGAAGAGCGTACCAAGGTGCCCGCCGAACGAAATCCATCCATTTTTGAAGTGCCAACAATGTTTCAGGTCGCCAAGCTGGTTGGCGATACCTTGAAAGAAGTCATCAAATCGAACGCTGACGAAGGTCAGAGAGCTGAAAGCACCTTCAATGCGACGATCATTGTGGGGGGACAGATCGATGGTGTCTCGCCACGTCTTTTCCTGATTTATCCGGAAGGTAATTTCGTCGAAGCTAGCGAAGACACGCCTTTCTTCCAGGTTGGTGAAACCAAATATGGGCGCCCGATACTTGTGCGTGCCTATGATCCTGACATGTCATTCGAGCAGGCAGTCAAACTTCTGATGGTGTCTTTTGATTCAACCCTCAAGGCCAATCTGTCCGTCGGCATGCCCCTGGATTTGCACGTCTATGAAGCGGGTTCTCTCAAAAAGGGCGCACAAGTTCGCATTGATGTGCAGGATGAGTATTTTCAGATGATTTCCTCTGGATGGGGAGAAGCACTGAAGCAGGCTCTGGAAGGACTGCCGGATTTTTCATTCGACACTCAATGAATCCAGATTCAATTCAAAGGACAGGACCATGACAGCGCATCCATTTCGAACAACACTACTGTCTTGTGTCGCGTTCTTGGCGGGAGCGTGCGCAACAGCGACAGGGCCGTCGTCTGAAGAAGATATTGTTTCAAGCGAAGAGGTCGTTGTTGAGACTGAGGAGATGTCGCCAAGTCGCGCAATGCATGAGCGGGCCATTGTCATGGATACGCATCTGGACACGCCTGCCAATCTTGTCCTGCCGGGTTTCGACATCATGGAACGACACGATCCTGCTCTCGACTATTCGCAGGTTGATTTGCCTCGGATGGTTGAAGGTGGGCTCGATGGCGGATTCTGGGTGATTTATACGCCCCAGGGCCCGTTGGCGACCGAAGCATATGAAGCTGTTCGAGATACAGCGATCCTGAGATCTCTGGCCATTCACAAGATGGTGGCAGCCAATCCCGATTATTTTGAGATTGCGACAAAGTCTACTGATGCGGCGCGCATTGAAGGTGAAGGCAAGCGGATCGTCTACCAGTCGATCGAAAATGCATATCCATTGGGAGAAGACCTATCCCTTCTGAAGACCTTCTACCGTCTCGGGGTCAGAATGGTTGGTCCGGTGCACTTCGCAAACAATCAGTTTGGTGACAGTGCTACCGACCCGGAGGGCCCCGATAATGACGGGCTGTCTGCGCTTGGGTTTGAACTGGTCAAGGAAGCCAATCGACTCGGCATCCTGCTGGATGGATCGCATGCTCATGACCTTACAGTCTATGACATGATGGAGGCATCCAAGACACCTATCATCCTGTCGCATTCAGGAGCCAGGAACGTTTTTGATCACCCGCGAAATGTCGACGATGCGTTGTTGTTGAAACTCAAGGAAACCGGCGGGGTCATCCAGATGAATGCCTTGGGGGCATATCTGAAAGTTCTCCAAACTCAGCCGGCAAAGCGAGCGGCCATCATGAAGCTCCGCAAGGAGATGGGCGACGTCGATCAGATGACGGAAGAAGACTACCAGACATATCTGGAAACCCGTCGGGCAATTGATGCCGAATTCCCATCCGATATGGCAGATTTTGATGATTACATGGAGCATTTCATACACGTGCTCGATCTCATCGGACCTGATCATGTGGGGGTCGGCGCGGACTGGGACGGTGGCGGCGGTGTGGTCGGAATGCAGGACATTGCTGCGTTTCCATTGATCACCGAACGATTGATTGATGCAGGTTATGCCGAAGAAGACATCAAGAAGATCTGGGGTGGAAACGTCATCCGCCTTCTTGGAGAAGCTGAAGAATACGCAGCGTCCCTCAAGGAGTAAGTGCCGGATCAGAAGATCAGGTAAATTGAGGTTCTTGCCGGCAAATCCTCAGGGTAACGAACTTGGCCGATGATCATCTCAATGTCCTGTTTGTCTGTAGCCGAAACCAATGGCGCAGTCCGACTGGTGAGAAAGTCTGGTCGCGAACACCTGGGATCAGCGTGCGCTCAGCGGGTACCAGCCGTAATGCGCGTCATCCACTGACTGTGAGAGATATTCGCTGGGCTGACATTATTTTCGTAATGGAAGACAAGCACGCTCAACGAATCCGCGCCGAATTTCGTGATGAAACCCGACACAAGGCCATGCATGTTCTTGATATTCCGGATGACTACAAGTTCATGGATCCGGAACTCGTCGACTTGATCACGACAAAAACCGAGAGGGTTCTTCGACGCCAATAATCGTTTAGCGTCGAAGCGACCCGCGTCTGATATCCGCTGATAATCTGATTTCTGTTGGCTCGCCAGTCAGACGATGCCGGTAGACCTGAAGGTTTTCCATGATTCTCTGAACGTAATTTCGTGTCTCCGAGAACGGAATGGATTCAATCCAATCTATTGGGTCTATTTCGCCGGTGCGTGGGTCGCCATAATCTTCAATCCATTGAACGGGGCGTGAAGGTCCAGCATTATAGGCGGCCAGCGCCATGATGTAGGAGCCGTCAAACCGGTCTACCAAGCCGTCCAGAAAGGACCTGCCGAGCGTCAGATTGTAGGTCGGGTCGTCAGTCAGCCAACTTGTTCGATAGGGCTCTCCGATTGTGCGCGCTGTCTGGCGTCCAGTGGCGGGCAGGAGCTGCATCATTCCTCGCGCATTTGCATGGCTGACTGCAGTTGGCTCCAGCTCACTTTCCTGACGCGACAAGGCAATCACAAGTGCCTCTTCCGCTGCTCCGCTGCGACCGCTACGTGGTAGCGTGATAACAGGGTAAGCGGCATTAGGCGTGACTATTCCATTTGAAAGTCCAGCTTTTCCGTTTCGAACACCAGCACGAGGTTCGAGATAGCTCATCGCCAGGTCGAACAATATCTGATGCTGTTGAGGCGTCTCCAGCTGATCATCTATGTGATAGGAAAAGCGTTCAAAATCTCTCAGCCGTCCGGTTTCTGCAAGCAAGCGTGCAGCGCGGATCACTGGCTTGGCCAGGAATGCCGCCATTTCGTCATTGGTTGGAGCTGGAATATCGTCAAATGACAGGATGGCATTCCCTTTGCCACCTTTTTCCAGTTCTTCTGCCGCTAGCTGGCCGTAGAAAGTGAAGATCTGACGGGACGATTCAGCATACGCATCCATGGCTTCGTCTTTGCGCCCTAGTGCTGCCAATGCCCGGCCTCGCCAGTAGTGACCACGACCCAGAGAAATCGGTGTTCCTACATTTGCTGCCAGATTGTCGAAATGCTTATAAGCTGTGGCGGCATCGTTGAGATATCGCAAGGCTACCCAACCGGCATAGAACTCCGCCTCAGCAAATGATTCACCTTCATTCATGTTATGGTTTGCACAGATTGCGTAGGCTTCTTTCCAGCGACGTTCCTTGATCAGGGTCCTCAAGGCTATTCGGCGTTCGCTCCAGATATTGTCTCGTCCAGATGGAATCGCATCGGCAGAATCGATCTGAAGTAAAAGCTCGATTGCGCCATCCATGTTCCGCAAGCGTTGGCGTCTCCATTTTGCCCGCTCCAAAAGCAGACCAGGATCGCTTTGATGAGACGCGGGTACAGCGCTGATGGCGTCATCAACACCGCGTCTGCGTTCCATGAGGCTCAATTGTGCATCAACAGTAAGCCGCTCCGCATTTGACAGCCGCGGCATCAACCGCCGTGCTTCCGAGCGCTGACCTGACCACAAAAGGAGTTCGACACGAATTGCGTGATCTTCTTGTGTCAGAATATTTGAGTGGTTTCGCAAAACGTCTGCGGCACTTGAAAGTGATAGTGAGTGCGTACGCCAGACGTCTCGGATCATTGCATCGGCTTGTGTTGCTTTTCCTGAATTGCGCAAGAGCCTGGCCAATTCCAGTTTACCGTCACCTGTCAAAGGTGGCTGACGTTCAAACCACTGGAGCCTCTCGCTGTCAGACAGAGTCGAGCCGCCGATCAGGGCTTCAGCATCTCTGCGAATGACATTGTAACGTGGCCAGTCCTGAAGAATATCGAGACCGGCATTCAATTCGGAGAATGTCGCACTGGCGGAAGATTCGGTTACCAGGCTCCACAATAAAAGGTTTCGCGCATCAGGGTCGGTGATTCTGGCTCTGTTGCGTCGAACGACAGACCAGGCACCAGTATCTGCGGCCTCGAGGCCAGACTCCAGGTCAGCATAGTCATCCTGCGATATGACATTGGACACATATTGCACCCGAGGCTTCACCGATGGAGCCTGCGGAGTCGCCAATGCAGGAGAAATGAGAACGCCGTAAAACACAGACGTAATGATCAGAAATCGTTTCATGTCTTGCAAAACCTTGCGGTGGAGCGAATAACCTACGTCACCTTGGCCATGATATGCTTAAAACACCCCAAATACCGGCATTGGCCATTATACCTGAATCGTAGTGAAGAGTTGAAATGTTTAAAGGTTCCATTCCCGCATTAGTGACCCCGTTTCGTGGCGGAAAAGTGGACGAGTCTGCATATTCGCAGCTGATTGAACGTCAGATTGCTGCGGGTTCGCATGCATTGGTACCCTGTGGCACGACAGGTGAAAGCGCAACGTTATCTCATGATGAGCATCGTCGTTCAGTTGAGCTTTGTGTGGAAATCGTTGCCGGGCGTGTCCCGGTTATTGCCGGAGCAGGATCCAATTCCACATTGGAAGCCATTGGGTTGGTCGATCATGCCAAGAAAATTGGAGCGGATGCAGCTTTGACGGTCTGCCCCTATTACAATCGGCCGGGGCAGCAGGGGCTGATAAATCACTTCCTGGCGATAGCAGATGCAGTCGAGATGCCGCTGGTCCTGTACAATGTACCGAGCAGAACGGTTGTCGATCTGGAGCCGGAAACCCTCGGTGTATTGTCGAAGCACCCCAATATCATCGGGATCAAGGATGCGACGGGTGATGTCGGCCGCGTGGCTTGGCACAGGCAGCTTTGTGAGAAGAATTTCTGCCTATTGTCGGGCGACGACACGACGTCAATCGGTTTCAGCGCAATGGGTGGAGCAGGGTGTATCTCAGTCACAGCTAACGTTGCCCCAATTCCAATGGCCGCAATGCACAATGCGGTACTTGATGGCAATTTCGCCGAAGCGGCTCGAATCAATCAGACGCTTCAGCGCCTGCATCGTGCACTGTTTCTTGAATCCAGCCCGGCACCAACCAAATTTGCCCTGGCAGAACTTGGGCTCATTGACCCTGAGGTTCGTTCTCCGATTCTTGAGATGATGTCGGACGCTGCCAAACAGGAAATCAGAACAGCAATGGAAGAGGCGGGAGTCACTTCCTAGATAGAAGATCATGGCCGCCAAAAAGAAAAAAGACGATTCAAACGGGCTCGTCGCGGAAAACCGCGTCGCGCGCCGTAACTATGAGATCATCGACACGATAGAAGCCGGGATTGCTTTGGTGGGGACCGAAGTAAAGAGCCTGCGTATCGGTCGGGCCAACATAGCTGAGAGCTATGCGCGGGAGGAGGATGGTGAGTTTGTCATGGTCAATTCAACCATTCCAATCTATCCACCTGCGGCTCAGTTCAACCATGAACCGACACGTATGCGAAAACTTCTTTTGAAGAAAAAGGAGATCGCCAAACTGATCATGTCAACGCAGCGAGATGGCATGACAGTGGTGCCGCTCAGACTATATTTCAATCATCGCGGCCTGGCCAAACTTCAGCTTGGTCTGGCGAAAGGTCGTAAGAATGTCGACAAACGCGATGTTGAGAAGAAGCGCGATTGGGAAAAACAAAAAGCACGCCTGATGCGAGATCGAGGGTGAACGGGTAGGTCATCCAATTGCAATCTGGAAGTGAAGACCAAGCTGTAGGGTAAACCTATATCGGGTTTCCCGCTTGGAATGTCTCGCGTCGATATAATGATCGATTCAGGACGATGGTGCCGGCTGCAGGGGTCGAACCCGCGACCTCAAGATTACAAATCATGCGCTCTACCAACTGAGCTAAGCCGGCGTCCTCTCGACGAGAAGCGACAGGTGATAAGGTGTGATCGCTTTTGATGCAAGCGCCAAGTGGCATTGATATCAAATATCTTTCGAAAAATTAGACCTATGCCGCAATGGCCTGTCTTTTGCTGAACTGAATCCAAGGTCACGCGTTCATTTGGAACCGCCGGAACTTTATGGATGTCGTAGGCATGAGAATCTTTGTTATCACTTTGATTACATTGTGGGTATTGATCGCCACGACTCCGTTTGGAAGTGCCGAGGAGCGCAGCGAATCCGTTGATATCTGTCCCTCCCAGCAAGTGGTATTCTATTTTCTGCCTGGTGAAGTTGGGCTCGATGTCTATGATGATGCACTTGTCGAAATGATCGCCAAGCGTTCACTGGACTGCCTGATCGATCGTCTTGAAGTCGATTCATTTGCAGACGATCAGGATCTACAAATCGATTCAGGAAATGTTCCGGCCACGCGTGCTACAGCTGTGATCAGGGCCCTTAGCAATCAGGGTGTAGCGGCGCTTGATGTGATCGTTCGGTTACACAATCAGGAGGCCGATGCGGGAGCAGAACCTTCAGCACGCCGTACTGTTGTTCGTATCAAAATGCGCGGAGCGCCAGGTCCAATGAGTTGAACTCAGTCAATGACTGTCAGTATCAGGGCGGCTGCTCCATACGCGCAGATCAGGTGCCAGAAATTCATCCAGAACAGAGGCATTGAAGCCATGGCATATATGTGGTCATAGGCGAGGGTGGAGATAACGAAACCGAATACGATGACGACAGTCCAGCCCAGCGCTGCGAACAGTCCTGGAGCGTCTGAGGTCAGGTGCTTCAACACCAAAGCCAGACCAATCACCGATATGACGGCGTTCAGGAAGCCAAGCCCCAAACCCATAGCCGCGTTTGCATCCGGAAAGGCTTTTTTCCACTCAGACTGAAGCAGTTCATTCGAGAGCTGTTCGATATTGCGAGACTTGCCGTCATAATCGAGACTGGAAAGTATCTCCAGCAGNCATTCGCGCTCATAAATCAGTCCGAAGAAGACAAAGCCGATGCCATAGAAAACAAGAATGGCGGCTATCAATGCCACCAGATTCAGCCCACCGATACGTGGCATTGATATGCCTCCCCAGATCAATTCACTCTATGGCTTTGCAAGCGGGGGTCTCGCGCGTTAAGAAGCGGATGACCCGAATGCTGCAACAATTTCCTGCGCAGCCTATTCCCGGAATGGATTTTAGTTAAGACATGGCTCGCACATTAATCACGTCCGCGCTTCCATACATCAATGGCGTTAAACATCTCGGCAATCTGGCAGGCTCCATGCTTCCTGCGGATGTCTATGCGCGCTTCAAGCGATTATCGGGCGATGAGGTTCTGCTCATTTGTGCGACAGATGAACACGGCACGCCGGCTGAACTTGCAGCACAAACGGCAGGCATATCTGTTCAGGCCTATTGTGATGAGCAGCATGAGATCCAGAGAAAAGCAGGTGAGGGGTTCAACCTTTCATTTGATTGGTTCGGGCGTTCCTCCAGTCCGCAAAATGCAAAGCTGACCCAGTATTTTGCATTGAAGCTGGAAGAAGCAGGATTGATTGAAGAGCGCACATCCAAGCAGGTCTATTCAATCGACGATGGTCGCTTTCTTCCTGATCGGTATGTAGAAGGAACATGTCCGCATTGCGAGTATGAAAAAGCACGTGGAGATCAGTGCGATAGCTGCGGGCGGCTGCTTGATCCTGTCGAATTGAAAAGTCCGTATTCGGCTGTTTCCGGGACGACAAACCTGGAAGTTCGCGAAACACGGCATTTGTTCCTGTTGCAATCAAAAAAGCAGGATGAAATCAGAAACTGGGTAAATGCGTCCGAAGATTGGCCGTCTCTGGCGAAGTCAATCGCTCTCAAATGGTTGGATGAGGGACTTCAGGACAGAGCCATCACGCGTGATCTTTCCTGGGGTGTCCCTGTTCTCAACGCAGATGGTTCAGCTCGTCCAGGTTTCGAGAACAAGGTCTTTTACGTGTGGTTCGATGCGCCGATAGAATATATCGCAGCGACTGAAGAATGGGCCATTGCGAACGATGATGATTGGAAACGATGGTGGCGAACCGATGAGGGGGCAGATGATGTGTCCTATGTTCAGTTCATGGGAAAGGACAATGTGGCTTTTCACACCGTGTCCTTCCCGGTCACCATATTGGGGTCCAATGAGCCCTGGAAAACCGTGGACAAGCTCAAGGCATTCAATTGGGTCACCTGGTATGGAGGAAAGTTCTCCACCAGCCAGAAACGCGGCGTATTCATGGATCAAGCGCTTGATCTTCTGCCGGCCGACTACTGGCGCTGGTATCTTATCTCCAATTCTCCAGAAGGATCGGATGCCGGCTTTACGTGGGAAGGTTTTCAGGCAGCAATAAATTCGGATCTTGCGAATGTGCTGGGAAATTTCGTCAATCGCATCACCAAATATTGCGTATCCAAATTTGACGGAGAAGTACCGGCCGCGGGTGAGCCTGGTGACGCTGAAGCGTGGATGATCGATGAGCTTCAGACTCGGCTGCCGACTCTGCGCAGATATTATGAGCAGATGGAATTTCGGAAGGCTGCCGCCGAAACGCGTGCCATATGGGCGGCAGGTAATGAGTATCTGACCAAGGCAGAACCCTGGGTGAAATACAAATCCGATGTCGACGCCGCTGCCATTGGCGTGCGGACCGGACTGAATCTCGCGGCTTTGTTCGGTATCATCGCACAGCCGATAATTCCGGAAACAGCGAAAACTATTCTTGATGCTCTGGGAGTTCCTGAATCCAATCGTTCAATGAACACAGGCGATATGGATGATGTTGCCGCGCTGCTGGATGCCTTGCCACATGGACTGAAAGTGTCCGCGCCTCCGGTTCTCTTTTCAAAGATAGAGGATTCGCAGGTTGAGCTATGGACCGAACAGTTTGGTGGGGGTGACTGAGGTTTGAAATCCCTCAATCCCAAGCATCAACATTTGCAAATGCACTTATACGCTGGATGAGGCCTTCAGCTGTTACCGGTTTTGCCAAAAAATCATCGGCACCGGCAGCTGTAGCCAATCTGATGTAATCGTCATTCGAATGGGCGCTCAACATAAGGATCGGCGTGCGTTTTTGACGTGTTATGCGTTCTTGAGACCGAATGTGTTGCGTGGCTTCCAACCCGTTCAGGCCACTCATCTGCATATCCATCAAAATCAAATCGAACTGGTCTTTTGAAAAAGCCTCCACTGCGGCTTTTCCGTCTTCAGCAAGCGTTATCGTTGAGCCGAAGGGCATGAGAATCTGTTGAACGACTTTCTGGTTGACCGGGTGATCTTCAACCAAAAGAATTTTCAGTTCATTTGATTGTTTGCGCGCGATGGCTTTTTGATTTGTGCCAATATCTCCATCGGGTGTTACCGAGCGGATCAATCGCATGGACAATGTAAATTTGCTACCGACGCCCAATTCTGACTCTACGGAGATTCCGCCATCCATCTGTTTCGCAAGAGCCAAGGAAATCGCCAGGCCAAGACCAGCACCCCTGACCTCATTTTCATGATGTTCAAAGCCTTGGGAGTAGCGTTGAAACAGGCGGCTTTGCAGATCTTCATCAATACCATGGCCACTGTCTGAAACTGTCACGGTTACGATCCTGGAGCGGTCATCACCTGCATCCGGGAGGGCGTCGAGCCGAATTTTGACAAATCCACTTCTTGTAAATTTTACAGCGTTTGAAGTCAGGTTGGCTACGATTTGACGAATACGAATGGTGTCGCCTTCAAATATGCCATCTGTTCCAGGTCCATATTCTATCCGAAAGTCGAGTCCTTTTTCCGCAGCTCGACCTCGCATGAGGTCAGCGGACTTTGCGATTGTGTCCTGCAGATTGAGTGGTGAAGTTCTCAACTCAAACCGCCCCTCGGCGATACTTGAGAGATCAATGAGGTCTGACAAAAGTCTTTCCAGAGTTTCGCCCGATGTTTCGATCAGCGAGACCATTTCCTTTTGGGCGATTGAAAGTTGCGTTTGGTTCAACGCGGTCGCCAGACCGAGTACACCGTTCAAGGGTGTACGGATCTCGTGGTTCAGATCTGCGATGAAGGCCGTTCTGGATCTGTTAATCGCTTCCGCACGTTCATTTGCCGCTTCCAGATCTCTTTGGGTCTGCATGAGCTGCATCCCTGTCTTTCGCAGTACGTTTGTTGAGTCAGCGCAAACAACCAGCAAGAGAACGCTGATCGCGAGAAGTGCCAGAAATGCTTCAGATTTCCAGTGCGTGACCAGAAAGACAAACATCACAGCGAAGTAGATGGTGCTTTCCAAAAGCAAACGCCGGGGGACGACACCGTAATTGGCGACAAGCACCAGCATACCGCCGAATACCATTCCCAATCCGACTATAACTCCGTTTGGGTCAGGTGACCAAAGTGCCAGAGCAGGCGGAATTGCCCAGGCGGAAGCGTAGACCAGTTTCAACAATCGCTGAATTCTGAGCCATTGTTGTTGTTGGTTGATGTCCTGTACTCGGGCTTGCTTGGCCTGGCTTCCGCCGAGAAACAAAGCGAGAATTACGATGGAGAGGCTCCACAAGCCTGCGTAAAGCGGTGGGGCCACCGTAAACAGGGCGAGTGACCAGATAATGATCAATGAAAATCTGGTAAGCGCTGTTCTGACGTGAACCTTCAGCACAGCGTTGAGCAGCACCGAGTCATTATCAACAGTTGACGTTTCTGAACAGTTCAAGCTCGAGTCCCCACTCTTGAGCGGGTCGTCAGTTTTTAGACATCTCCAGCTCAACTCATAGACTAAGCGTGTAGGGTTTCTATTTGGTGCATGATCGAGCGGAAACTTATGTATGGGTTTGATCTGAATATGCAGCGTTCAGGTGGTCATCGTTTCGATGCACGCCCTATTTCATAAAGGGCGATAGCAGCTGCATTGGAGACATTCAGGCTTTCCATAGCGCCGGAGATTGGGATTCGAGCGAGTTGCGTACAGGCCTTCGCGACAGCTGGTCTGAGCCCGGATCCTTCCGCTCCCAATACAATCGCAATTGGCGCATTCGTGTTAAATGCAGTCGCGATATCATCTTCTGAGTCGCCGGACAGTCCGATAACATTCCAATGAGCCTGGCAAAGCGCATCAATAGTACGTGCAATATTGACGACGCGGATCTCTCTTACTGTTTCAACGGCCCCAACGGCCGCCTTAGCCAAAACGCCGGAGAAGGGCGGCGACTTTCTGGTTTGCATGACCACTGTCCTCACACCAAAGGCTGCTGCAGACCTGAGGATCGCACCCACATTCATCGGATCGGTCACCTGATCGAGAATGACAATCGGCCCGCCATCTTCGATTGCGCTTTCCAATTCCAGCGGTTCTAGGAAGTCCGCCGTCAGCATGGCCCCCTGGTGCACTGCGCCATCTGGTAAGGCTGCATCAATTTCTTTTGGTTCGGCCAGTTGAATGTTGGTCTGAAGATTGTCTGGATCGAGACCAATGCGGATTGCCGCATTGCGGCTCAAAACCGCCTTCTTGATGGTTCGGTCCGGATTATTGAGCGCAGCGGAGACGGCATGTAGCCCCCATAGCGTTGCGAAACCTTCTTCAATACGTTGAAAAGAGCGGTTTTTTGGATTGTCTGTGAATTTCTTGCTATTGGGCGCATTGCCCCTGTTGCGTGGTTTGTTCTTCATGATTATAACGCGTGCTCCGCAGATCGACGGCCACAGGCATCCTCTTCTGAGAGGTTGACGTCAAGCTTCGATTTTAGGCACTTTGCAAGTGCCACATTCCGTGGAGGGATGGCCGAGTGGTTAAAGGCAGCAGATTGTAAATCTGCCGACGTATGTCTACGTAGGTTCGAACCCTACTCCCTCCACCACTTTCTCCTTAAGTGTGATGAACCGGATGATCGATCGACAGGCAGTTATGTAGTCTGGTTTCCCCGGGGTGCCAGGCTGAAGACGAAATTGCCGAGATGAGATAGAGGCAGCTGAACTGATGGAATTCAAACCAAGCAGATTTTCGGTTGCCCCGATGATGGATTGGACGGATCGACATTGTCGAGCTTTTCATCGCTGCTTTACCAAGCATGCACTGCTCTACACGGAAATGGTGACCGCTGATGCAATTCTGCATGGCGATCAGCACAGACTGCTTTCATACAATGACACCGAACATCCGGTTGGCTTGCAGTTGGGGGGGAGTGACCCTGAAAAGCTTGCACTGGCCGCAAAGCTGGGTGCGAGTTATGGCTATGATGAGATCAATCTGAATTGTGGCTGTCCTTCAGATCGTGTGCAATCGGGTGCGTTTGGCGCGTGTCTTATGAAGGACCCCGTGCGTGTATCTGATTGTGTGTCAGCAATGAATGAGGCTGTCAGCGACATACCAATAACAGTCAAATGCCGTATTGGTGTGGATGACGATGATCCATATAAGCGACTGTTTGAATTTGTGGATGAAGTTTCAAAATCAGGATGTCGCCATTTTGTCGTTCATGCGCGAAAAGCCTGGCTTAAAGGGCTTTCAGCGAAGCAGAACCGCAGCATACCGCCGCTGGACTATGATCTGGTTGCCAAATTGAAAGCCGAAAGACCCGATCTTGAAATCGTGCTCAATGGTGGTCTTGGCACCCTTGAGACCGCTTTGGAACATCTTTCCCGTTTTGACGGAGTCATGATTGGTAGAGCGGCTTATCACAAGCCCGAATTACTGGGACTGGTTGATAGAAAAGTCTTTGGTGCTGACACACCAGTCGTCGAAGCATTCGAGGCGCTACAGACCTACCGACCCTACATGGTTGCGCAGCTTGAAGCAGGGGTGCATCTTCATGGAATGACACGGCATATGATAGGATGCTTCAGCGGTAAGGGAGGCGCGCGTCAATGGCGCAGGACGCTTTCAGAGAAAGCTCCA